>NZ_JBDSFX010000058.1:0-99220 GCF_039919315.1 Dyadobacter sp.
AATGCCCGTCGAAGGTTCATAATGATAGAGAATGTCTTTCTTGGACAGCTTGTTCATTCTTTTTTTACCTCTTTTGGTCTGAACCAGGTGATGCGGGGTCGCTTCCAGGAGCAGGGCAGGGACTATCTGCGAATCGGGTTTGTCATTTTCGGCTGGACGTAAGTAAATGGCCGTCAATGTAGAGTTAGGCTGGTTGTAAATGTCGATCTGCATGACCTGGGTACTTGTACTTTTCCCATTCTTGCAGGTCTTAACGTGCTCCCCAACCTTCACATCAGCAATCGGTTTTACACTTCCGTCGGCCATGGTGACCGGCGCGCTTCCTGAAAAATATTTGTACCGTTTCTTTTTCTTAGAGACCTTAATCGTTTCTTCCGATTTAATGTTGCTATCGACAGCGTTTTCCGACTGGGCCAATAAATTCAATGAAAAAAATGAAAGAAAAGAAGTGATGATGATCTTATGCATAAATGGTTGTTTATTCTTCAAAATCATGCTTTGGACATTTTAACAAACACCTTACTCAAAGCATTGGGCACAGCGCCCAGGCAAATTAATATCAATCCGGCAGTTACCAAAGTGGAAGTGTGAGCAAAAAAGGCTCCGGATGACAATATCGCCAGGATCAGGATAGTTGAAAATGGCAGTGAGAATGCCAGCAGCAACACGGCCAGTTCCAGGTCAAATGTTCTCTTTTCTTTGGGTAGCGATTTGGCTTCTTCCCTGAGGTTGAAAGCAGAAATATGTGCCAGCGGCCAGAAACTAGCAGCGCTCAAAGGGATCACAATTGCTAAAAGAATCATTGATAAATCATTGATGTTCAGCACGTATATCATTCCCGCGCTGATGAGCATGGTACTGCCTGCCCGGAAGAACAGTATACTTGCAACGATACGCTTCTTGCCTTCCTTTAGCTGCACGGCCAGGCCGATAAAAAGTAATACGAGCGGTGTCATCATCGCACTGGTCTTGTCAAAAAGATCCAAAACAACCGATGGAAGCGTTTTGTAATTAATGCCGAGGCTTAGGAGAATGATCGCCAGAAAAATCAGAATATTAATGGGTTCCTGAAACATACTGGCAAAAAGACTTTTCAGCTTTCCGCCCATTTTAGTCTCCTTATCATCGCTGTTTTTGAGGAACATGTTCATCGCGAGAATGTACAATGAAATGAGGACAAAAAACTTGTTACCTACATCCGCAAGGGCAGCGATAGCAAGGCTTTTTTCACCCAGAAACTCAGCAATAAAGGGAAAGCACGATAATCCTGGCGCTAGCGAAGGAATCAGCATCATCAGTGTTCTGCCGGTAGGGCTGTTTTTTTCAATCCCAAACAATGCAAAAGCAAGCGGCGCGGAGAAGAACATTAAGAAGTTAAAAACCAGGGTCACCAGTGGGATAATGATCATGGAAGAGTCAATATCAATCTTCATCAACGAAATGAAGATCGTAGACGGCAATGCAACGGATAAAATAATTTCCTTGATACCGTTCGTCTGATCCTTACTCTTGAATTTGCTTTTGAGAAGCAGACCCAGAGAAATCAACAGCAATAGTGTTATGGTTTTTTGCAATGCATCACTCATAATCAAAAAATATTTGAATGGTCAATGGGTATCATGAAGATGTTTAAAGAGGGTAGTACTTCCGGGGAATTTTATTAATAGGAGTGAAAATAGTTTGTCATCCTGAGCGGAGTAGAAGGAAAATGCACTTCGACTCCGCTCAGTGTGACAAGGGGCTTGCTTAGTGTGACAACGGACCTAGCTCAGCTGCCCCAGTGCGCCGACGAAGGCTTTCATTTCGTCCATTGTACCGAGACTTACGCGGCACCATGGTTTGTTTTGGATATCAAATGAGCGTACGGCCACACCTTTTGCAGTCATTTTAGTAAGTAATTCCTTACCTGAAATGCTGATCGGGAATAGTACGAAGTTGGTGAACGATGGAATGTATTTATAACCCATTTTGTCCAGGTTTTCGTAGAGATATAGTTTCGCCTCGTGGTTCAGTTTACGTGTAGTACCTTGGAACTCTTTGTCATCCAGGCTGGCAGATGCTGCGAAAATGGAAGTATAAGAGATCCCCATTCCACCGCGGGTGATCTTGTTGATGGTTTCCAGGTAAGATGGAAGAGCAACCATATAACCCACACGGATACCAGCCATTCCCATGATTTTAGAGAAAGTACGGGCAACGATTACGTTTTTCTTCTGAGTAAGAAGAGAAATCATGCTCTGAGTGTCAGCACCAACAGCTAGTTCAATGTAAGCTTCGTCTACAAAAACAGGAACTTTCTCCGAAACGCGTGAGCAGAAATCCAGCAGATCCTGTCCTTTTGTGATCGCTCCGGTTGGGTTGTTCGGGTTACAAACGTAAACCAGTTTAGTTTCGCTGTCGATAGCAGCTTCCATTGCCTTCAAGTCATGTGACCAGTCGGCAGTACACGGAACAGGCTTCCAGGTTGCACCTACAGATTTGGCAACCTGTACCAGTGACATATAGCAAGGGTCAGCAGAAACGATGTTTCCTGTGCCTTTCATGAATGTTACCAGAGCTACTTTTTCCAAAAGGTCAGACGAACCAGGGCCCATCATAATATGATCGGCAGTTACACCTTCTTTTTTCGCAATTTTATCAATCAGGTCATACATTTCTTTCCATGCATAACGGTTACCGTATTTCACAGACTCCGCTACTGCTTTTTGTGCAGACATTGGTGGTCCGTAAGGGTTTTCGTTAGCATTCAGTTTTGCGATAATCTTGGGCGCTTTAAAATCAGCAGGTAAAAAGTGTTCTCTTACCATTGGGCTGCGGTAAATGCGGCTTTCAGGATCTAATGGTAGTGGTGAGTTTGAGAAAGCTCCCATGCTCAGGTGCGGTGCTAAGGTCATACCTCCGATTGCCATTAAACCGGATTTTAACAGATTCCGACGGTCAATTTTTTGATTCATTTTTCAAATGTTTAGTAAGTACGTGACGATAAATATTATTGGGTAATGTATTGATACAATTTACAAATAAACAAGCCAACTATGGTCAATAGTTGGCCTGTTTTTCAATTAGTTAGCTTGTACTTGCGAAAATCTTGTGAACGCGATTCCCTTGTAGCTTCCAGTCCAGGAGATCTTGGTGACCGACCCTGCCTTTGGGGCTGCAACACCCAGTTCTGCCCATGTTTTATCGATGGTTACCAATCCTTGTGCATTCGATGTTACTTCGCCAAGAACGGTACCGGTGCGTAATGTAATTTTGATCGCAACGTTTGGTACGGGAATAGAGTCAATGCCTTTGGTATGATCCAGAATGTTGGTCTTATCCAGTTCAAGCAGCCTGGCCGAAAGTGTCAGTTTGGCATCAGTTGCTTTGTAAGCAACGGTTGGTTCGCTGGCAATTGGCGCGCCGAAAGCAGCTCCCACGATATCTACCAGTACCGGTGCAACATCATTGTCCAGAAACGGATCTTCTTCTTTGCAGGATACCAGGCCCAGCGATAGGGTTAGCGCGAGGCAAAACGCGGGAAAGTATGTTTTGATATTTTTCATAATCTCGGATTCTTGAATAAAATTGAAATGATTGCGAACATTACTTTTCAGCCCACCACAATTTGGTTTTCATATCATTAGGCCCACCGTTCAATCCTTCTCCTGCTTTCACTGCCTCAGCATTCAACGAATACTCTGAGTTAGGATAAGGGAAACGGGTTGGCAGTATACCGCCGTTCTGTAATACTGCACGTGGATCAGGAGCTGGGAAAACAGGCAATCCTGTTCTGCGCCATTCGATCCAGGCTTCTACACCCTGAGCGAAAAGAGCGACCCATTTTTGTTCCAATACTTTTTCACGGGTTACCGCGCCGAGTTTCGTCAGGAATGATGTCGAAGGCGTCAGGCCATATTGCGCGAACGATGCTGCCACGCCAGTTTCAAAGTAAGTTTTAGCTGTTCCGATAGTGATATCACCATCCAGTGCAGCTTCGGCAAGAATAAAGTTCAATTCAGCAAAAGTCATGATCACTTCCGGCGCTTCCGGCTTGGTGAATGCATTTCCAATGGTCGCGCTGGTGGCTAGGTAGGAAGTGGCAATGGCGTCAGGTAGTCCGTTTGCATGTCCTTCGTATTTGCCATCCTTGTTTGCATTGGCGTAAACCGTAATGCGGCTGTCGTCCAGTGCATTCATTTTGTCAGCCAGCGTTTTGCTGATATTCCAGTCGGTACGTCCGTCCTGCTTCATTACCTGGTTCCATTCATTGTTGCTTGGAAGTACGAGCGTGCAGTTCAGTTGTGCATTGTCAGCATTGCTGGTGAAGATCGGAAACTTGGCCGCGTCGCCTAGGATCTCAGCCATGATCGCTTTGGATTCAGCTGATTTCTTGGCTGCCTGACGGTTCGCAAGACGCAGACGCAATGAATTCGCGAATTTTTTCCATTTCAAAATGTCGCCGGAGTACAGGATATCCCCTGCGACAGCCGGACCACCTACGGTCAATTTTTCATTGGCCATTTTTAGGTCGTTCAGCATACCTGCATATACCACGTCCATTGGGTCGTATTTGGGCGTGTAAACAGGAGTATCAGCTGTTCCTTTGATGGCATCTGTGTAAGGAATCGCACCATATAAATCGGTCAGCAATGAGAAAACCCAGGTACGCATCACCAATGCTACGCCTTCGTAGTTAGGGTTGGGCGTTGCAGAGCCTTCGCCTGTTTGCAGGATAATGCGCTGGAAATTCAGCTGAGAGTCATTGTAAAAGCCTTTCCAGTTGTTCGCAACCAATGCAGGTGAAACCGTGTAGTCATCGCCTTCATTGGAATAAATATTCCGGGTCAGATGCTGTACGTACAGTTCGGCCGCATCAATGTTGATACGCTCGAAACGGGTCCGATGTCCCCAGTAGCGATCGATCGCCGTTTCGATCCCGGTTGGAAGCAGGTACTGAGGTCCGATAGCCGTCGGGCTGTTTGGACTCGTATTCATTTCATCAAAATCTTTGGTACAGCTGGTTGCAGTCAGAATCCCCGCTAATGCTGTCATCCAAACGGTTTTATGATTAAATATCTTTTTCATTTCGAAGTTCTTTAAGGTCCGTTAATTAGGTTAGCTGGATCAGAATGACAACGACAGGTTCATACCTACGCTGCGTGAACTTGGAAGTTCTCCGTAACCAAATCCTTGTCCATTTCCTCCTTTTGCATCAATTTCAGGATCGATATGTGGTGTGTTTTTGAAGATCATCCACACATTGCGTCCTACCACTGAAAGTTTAGCGGACTGAATTTTGATTCTTTTCAGGAACGAAGGAGAAAAGTTGTAACCCAGCGACAATTCACGAAGTTTTACATAGCTCGCATCGAAAATCGCCGACTCGTGGTAGTTACGTGGGTTGCTGTAACCATAAAGCTGGTTGGCAGTAACGATGATGTCATTGGGTACGAAAGATTTGGTTCCGTCAGCAGCAGTTTGTTCACGTACACCTTTTCCAATCACCCCTTCTTCACGGCCTAGGGCAGTTTCTGCGTATTGGCCAGTCCAGCGGGCAGTACCAGTTCCTTCGTCGTAAATGTCTCCGCCGATGCGAACATCAACCAATGCGCTCAATGAGAACCCTTTGAAATTCAATGTGTTCTGCATACCACCGATCCAGTCTGGCTGAACACTGCCCAGCTTTTGGTTGGACACTGTCACCGGCAATCCATTCGCACCGTAAACAACCTGTCCGTCCGGGGATTTTTGGAAACCAACGCCGTAGAATGTTCCGTATGTTTCTCCTACCCGGGCCTCAGAGCTCATACCTCTCTGGGTAGCAAGGGTGTAAGTAGTTAATCCTTCGGCAAGCTCGATTACCTTGTTACGGTTACGTGCATAATTTAAAGATACATCCCAGCTGAAACCATTCGACAACTTGATCGGTGTTCCTGAAATAGTAACCTCGACACCTTTGTTAGTGATCTTTCCTGCATTCAGGATCCTTGTGTTGTAGCCGCTGGCTTTGGAGATTTCAACGCCCAGGATCTGGTCTTTGGTAGTTTGCTCGTAGTAGGTAACATCCAAACCAATTTTTCCTTTGAGGAAGCGCAGGTCCGCACCTACTTCAAGACCTGTTGTGATTTCAGGTTTCAAGTCGGAATTGGCGATCTGGATATTTTCAGAAAACTTGGGAACCGAGCCATTCCATGAACCACTTGATGTGAAGGTCTGGGCCAATTGATAAGGACTTGCGTCATTTCCAACCTGTGCATAGCTCGCACGCAGTTTTCCGAATGTCAAGACATTGCTTTTCAGGTCAAACAACTCTGTAACCACCGCACTCACAGATGCAGAAGGGTAGAAGTAGGAGCGTGCATTGGACGGCAATGTACTTGACCAGTCATTTCTTGCAGTAAGGTCAAGGAAAAGTGCGTTTCTCCATGAGAAATTAGCAGTTCCGAAAAGGCTTTGTGTTTCTGACTCCTGAATCAAACTTTCAATGGTATTGGCGCTTGGTACAGAGTTTCCTGCATTATACAAGCCGTCTACAACCATTTCACCCACAGCGAAGTAATTTCTTTTGTAATAATTTTTACGCTGAATTCCACCCACCTGAACGTTCAGGCTGAAATCTGTGCTTAGGCTTTTGTTGTAAGTCAGCATGAAATCCGAGTTCGTTTCCTGGCTGCGCAATACTTCTTCGTTGAAACGGCCCGGGGTACGTGTACCGTTACGAACACGTAGGAAGTTGGTAACATTGATACGGGTATCGCTCCAATAGTCGGTTCCGCTGCGCAGCATTAAGGTCAATGAAGGCAGAATTTTGTAATTCAATGCAATGTTCCCTAGCAACCTGTCTTTCTCATTGCCAGACGGTAGTCTTTTTTGTGAAAAATAAGGGTTGGTAAAAAATGTATGCTGCCAGTTTGGTGGATCAGTATCGCCCACTTTTTGGTTGTGCACGTCCGTGTATTTTTCATAGTCACGCAATTGATCCCATGAAACAGAACGGTGTGACCAGATAAATTCCTGGCCGCCGGAGTAGCTACGGTTATCAGAGCCGGATTTGATGTATTCACCGGACAATGTAATGCTGATATTTTTGGTAAGATTGTATCCTGAGTTGATGCGGAAGTTGTTGCGGTGGAAATCATTGTAGTACATGATCCCTTTCTGGTCCACCCGGCTCAATCCTAAACGGAAATAGCCTTTGTCGTTACCACCTGATAGCGCAACGCTGTTGGTGATCGTGCGGCCGGTATCCCAGTACTCGTCCCAGTTGTTAGGCTGAGGAGTCAGTGGTGCAACATCGTCACCAGTCCACCACTGTCTCACGAGACGCCCGTCCATTGGAGCTCCCCAGCTTTCATCTGTTCCTGCTGATCCGGCAAGCGGATATCTTCCGTCGTAAACCGCCCTGTATTGTGCGATCTGCGCAGCGTCGGTAATGGAGGAGCTCCATCCGTCGTTGTACCATGTCCTGTAACCATTTCCACCACCATAAGTGTTTTGGAAATCTGGCTTGATCCAGGGACGTTCAAATGTAATGTTCGAGTTGATTTCAACGCCTAAACCTTTGGTACCCTGACCATTTTTGGTCGTGATCAGAATAACACCGTTGGCAGCGCGCGATCCATATAGGGCGGCAGCGTTAGGTCCTTTCAAAACAGACATTTCCTTGATGTTGTCCGGGTTAACTTCCGAAATTCCTCCTCCGAGTGTTTTGTTGGCAGTTTGTTCCATAGGTACACCGTCGATAACGATCAATGGCTGGTTGTTTCCGGAAACGGAGGACGAGCCCCTGATCTGGATCGTAGATCCACTACCCGGGCCACCGTTTGCCTGTACTCTCACACCTGCGATTTTTCCGGACAATGCATTGGCCACGTTGGTAGAGCGTGACTCTGTTAATGCACTTCCTTTTACTTCCTGTACTGTATAGCCTAGTGCTTTTTTCTCACGCTCAATACCAAAAGCGGTTACTACCACCTCGGCAAGCTGACGTGTATCTGCATCTAATTTGATGTCAAACTGAGTTTGATTGCCGATTGCAATCTCTTTGATTAAAAATCCAACATACGAGACAACCAGGACACCATCGCCTGGTACTGAAAAGCTAAATTTTCCATCCGCGTCTGCATTGGTACCGACGTTGGTACCCTTGTAAATAACAGAAGCACCAGCTAATCCAAGACCATCGTCGGCAGCTGATATTTTACCGCTCAACTGACGCACTTGCGCGAAAGCAGCCGGAGAACACAGACAGACCCATAATAATAAGAGTAGAACTTTACGCATGGGGAACTAGGGTTAAATTGTTGTTAGGTTGTATTTGGGAAGAAAAAAGTTATGGCTGTGTGGTGTCCACGTTGCCGTGCGCCGCACACACTTTCGCGTGGACATAACAACACAGCCATAAGCTTGCAAAACTGCTTTTCCGGAAAGCAATACCCTCTTTAATCGAGGACAAACAGTGGTAGAAGTTTTAGACTGGGCAAAAAAACCAGACTCCGACAAATTTGTTTGTCCACGGTGTCGAGAAACCAGTATTAAAAAAATTATATTGTATTGAGGTGGAACGTGCCAAAAGGTCGTAAGACGAACCTTTGGATTTTCACAATGTTCCTCCCAATACGGTCAGATATATTCATGTGCGGCTGGAATATATCTTCGGATTAGAAGTTCGGTCATTCGTTTAATGACATTTCAAATATACTGACAATGTCAAAAAATGCAAGAGAATAAATCTAAAAATTGAAGTTTTTTGCAATAATAATTGGTCATTTAAAATTATTATAAAATGTTTTAGTAATAATTTTATAATTAGTTTCAAATTTCCTGTTTCTGCGAGATCTCTATGGAGTGTGTAGACTTGATTTTAGATAGATTGCAATTAATGATCTAAAATTGAGATATTTATATACGTAAAAAATGAATTTTAAATAAAATTTAGGTTACAAACGATGATTTATTAACCTAATTTCGTCTAAATGGCAAAAAAATAAAAGGGCCCCCGTTTAGGGAGCCCTCTTTTTAGAAAACTAAGAATATTTATATTTTGTTAGCAGCTCTAATCAATGTATCGCTTCAAGATAGGCTTATAGGAATCAATTCTCCGGTCTCTCAAAAACGGCCAGGTAGTACGGTAATGATCCAGTTTTTCAAGATCAAGCTCCTGAACATGTGTTACTTCTCCCTCGTGCGGGGCCAGGAAAAGTAACCTTCCCTGCGGATTACACACAAAAGAACCTCCCCAAAACTGCTGTTCGGCCTCGCGTCCCACCCGGTTGACGGATACTACATACACACCATTCGCAACAGCATGCCCACGCTGGATAGTTTGCCACGCACCGTATTGCTCCTCATTGATCAACTGGTCCTGCTCATTCGTGTCCCAACCGATGGCAGTAGGATAAAATAATATTTCAGCGCCCATCAAACTGGTAATTCTTGCTGCTTCGGGATACCACTGGTCCCAGCATATCAATACACCGATTTTAGCAAATTTTGTTTCGAATATCCGGTAACCGGTCGTATCACCCTGTTCCTGGGAATCGCCCGTTGGTGCGTCGCCCGGCGTGAAATAGAATTTTTCATAGTATCCGGGATCATCGGGAATGTGCATTTTGCGATATTTTCCGAGGTAAGCACCGTCGGCGTCCAGGACGGCGGTGGTGTTGTGATAAAGGCCGTGTGCCCTTTTCTCAAACAGTGAAGCAATGATCACCACGTGCAGCTCCTTGGCGAGAGCGCCCAATGTATCAGTAGTAGGGCCGGGGATCGCTTCGGCAAGCGCGAAGTTGGCGTGGTCTTCTACGTCACAAAAATATAGTGATTTGAAAAGCTCCTGAAGACAGATCACATTCGCGCCTTTTCGAGCAGCTTCACGGATTTTAGTAACAGCTTTTTGAAAATTAGCATCAACATCATCGGTACAGCTCATTTGCACCAGACCTATGTTTACCTTTTTTGTCATTGATCAGAGATTGTGGATTAACCTTATATATAGTAGGAAAGGCAACACTAATTTGCCAATGGTAGTTCTTTAATAGGAAAGTCGAAAGAGATGTCGTTCATACACTTGAAATGCTTTTTTGGACATTCCTTGTACCCGATTTTGGAACACGGCCTGCATTCCAAATTTTTGTTTTCTAGAATTTCGAATGCGGTCTTATAAGGATACATTCCAAAAGTCGGTACAGTATTGCCCCAGATCGAATACACTTTTTTCTTAAAAGCTGCCGCTACGTGCATTAAACCCGTATCGTGTGAAAATACGATCAGCGACTTCTGAATCAGCGACGCCGACTGATTGAAACTGTATTGTCCACAGGAGTTCAGTATCAATGTGTCGCCCAGTGCTTTTCGAACTTCTTCACCCGCCTCAAAATCTTCTTTCCCGCCTAGCAAAACCATAGGGAAATTGATCTTTCTGCAAAGCTCGATCATTCTTAGGACGGGAAGTTTCTTGGTGCCATGCTGCCCGCCTATCGCATAGGCCACAAAGCCATTCTGGTGGCTCTGAGGTAACCAGGCAAGTTCTACATTGTCTTTATATGGAATAAAATAGTCGAGACCCCTGTTATCATTGGTTATCCCAAGCGATTTCAAAGTATCCATGCAGCGATCGACAATGTGTACGTCGGGCAGATAATTGATCTTGAATTGGGTCAGGAGGAATTTCTGCATGTTCAGTTTTTCAAAACTGAAAGACGGCACACCCAGCGCGAGTTTGATCCGTAATGTCCGGATGTTCCTGTGCAGGTCTATAATGTAGTTGAATTTCTCTTTTTTGAGAATGGAAAGCAGTTCGCTGGTATTTTTTTCCAGGAGCCAGACCTTATCAATGTAAGGATTGTCTTTCAGGATAAACTCAAACTTGCTTTTCGTGAAATAGTGAATCTCAGCATCCGGCATTTGTTGTTTCAGGCACCTTACGACCGGCGTCGTCAGCACGATGTCGCCAATGGAAGAAAAACGCAGAATTAAGAATTTGACCGGTTTATTCACTTTTAGTTCTTGACTTTTCGGATAAGGCAGGAGGTGCTGCGGCCGGGTATGCTTCCAGCGGCGGTGGCTCCACAACCAGTTATCAGGTTGTCGTTTAATGTCTTCTTCCAGGTATTCAATCTGGCTTTGAAGAATATGGTTAGCAGGTTCTTGTTTAGGATTTTCGGTTATCAGTTTGAAATAGGCCTTATAAAAACCTCTTTTAAAATCATCTCTGAGTATGCCCATGTACAAAACCGGTGCATTTAATCTTTTCGCAATCAATTCGGCACCTCTGAAAATTCCCGTATCCTGATTCAAAAACCGCGTCCAGTATGCTTTCTGCGGTACCGGCGACTGGTCATTGATCAGCACAAACAGGAATGGTTTTTCGGCGGGGGCCAGTGCGCGGCTCATCGCTTCCCGCATTGGCACCATTTCAGTACCGAACCGGGTACGCACTTTCTTGAACCAGTCTTCGAAAATATCATTGGCCAGTTCGTGATAAACGACCACAATTTGGTAGGATAATTTGGCAGAAGCAAACAAGTTGAGCATTTCCCAATTTCCAAGATGCCCCGCCAACACCACCAAACTCTGCTGTTTTCCGGAATAGTAGTCCAGGATCGACGTTTCCAGGTCAAATCTTTTCAGCAGATCATTCCTGGAAATAGATCTTAATTTAATGGTCTCAAAAACGATATCGGTAAAGTTCCGGTAGTAATCCCGTGCTATCGACTCGATCGTATTGGAGTCGTAAGATGGGAAACTGTTGCGAAGATTGGTAAGGATCACATTTCTACGGTAATGTCCGAGGTCGAATATGAGGAAGCGGAAAACGTCCGAGAGCTTATATAATTTTTTCCATGAAAGCCGTGAAATTGCCGTCAGGATAACCAATAGCAGTCTGATAGGGAGCGTCTTCATCGAGTAAATTCTTCTGCAAAAACAAACCCATTATGCAAAAGAAATAGTTCCTCACAGGCACTTCTATATCAATATTTGCTCAGGTTTGAGGCATTCAGGGCGTTTGTGCTTCCAACGGCGGTGGCTCCACAGCCAGTTATGTGGCTGCGTGTTAATGTTCTGTTCGAGTATACGGATCTGCCTTTCCAGTATTTCGTTGTTGCGGACTTCCTTAGGCTTGCTAGTAATGGTTGAGATGTCAACATGATAGTATCCCCGCTTGTCTGCCACTTTGCTGAAATCAGCGTATAGTACCGTCAGGTTATACCGCCGGGCAATGGTTTCCACGCCACGGAAAACGCCTGTATCCTGGTGCAAAAACCTCGTCCAGAACGCTGTTTTGGGGTTTGGCGACTGATCATTGGCCAGCACGACCACGTAGGGTTTTTCCCGCGGTTTTTGCAACTCTTTAAAAATGCCGTCCATGGGAACAAGCTTCGCACCGAACCGTGTTCTCAGATCCAGAAACCACTGATCGGAAGCCTGGTTTTGAAGCGGCCTGTATACCACGATGCATTCATGCGTAAAGCAAAGCGACGAGAACAGATTAGCGAGCTCCCAGTTGCCCCGGTGGCCCATTAGATAGATGATGTTAGTCTTGTTGTCATAAAAGTCATCCATGATGCTAATATCACCCTGCAGCCGCTCGCGGACACATTCCGGGCTGGCAGTACGGAACTTGATAGTTTCGACGATGAGATCCGTGAAATGGAGGTAAAAATCTTTGGCAATGCGTTGGAGCTCAGCATCGCTTTTCTCGGGAAAACTGTTTTTCAGGTTTTGCCAGATTACTTTTTTACGGTATCCAAAAACTCCGAAAAGCATCCAGCAGAGAAAATCAGAAAGCCGGAAGGCATTTTTCCAGGAAAGGCGGGAAATTTGGTTCAGTACTGAAAACAGAATTTGGGCAATAATGCGCTTCATTTATGCAAATTTGACAAAACTACGTATATAATATGTGTTTGTAAAATGTTAGCATTTGATTTTGATTTTTGGTAGATTCACTGTTTCAAAACATACGTAAGAACGTGCTGGAAGGATTATTTGACATCAAGAACGACCGCCGCCTGAGCATGTACCTGTACCGGGTGGGGTTTGGAATGTGGCTGATGTATCTGGTACTCGGCGCTCCTGCTCTGCATCCCTATTTGCATTATAGACAGGACTGCGGGTTGTTATCTTTCGTATTCATGATCTTTGGATTCACTGCTTCGATGGTTTACGATTATTTCCATCACCACGATCAGTACGAAATGAAGAAGAAATGGCTGTTCATCAGCTACGTGGTACTAGCCGGCATTATCTATTTCCTGGAATTTAAAGGTAAAGGTAATGTGATCGACCTGCACTGGGTCCTAGGCCTGCTCTAATCTGCAAATCCATTTACACCAGTTTGCTTCTGCATCATTTCGTGAACTTTATCATAAGACAGATCAGGTAGCGCTGCTACTTTTCCTATGACAATAATGGCCGGAGACGCCATTTCGCTTACTTTCGAAAGTGGCACAATGTTGCTGATCTTGCCCGTAACCAGTTTCTGATTTTCAAGCGTCCCGTTCTGAATAATCGTGATAGGCTCGTCCATTTTGTCCAACCCAGAATACATCGCCACGATTTCTTCCAGTTTGTGAAGTCCCATTAAAACCACAACCGTAGCCGAAGATTGCGCTGCCAGATAAAGATCTTTGGATAACTGATGCTCTTTCGTAGTGCCGGTAATGACCCAGAAACTTTCACTGACGCCTCTTGAAGTCAGAGGAATGCCTGCCAGTGCCGGTACAGCATAGCTACTCGAAATGCCCGGAATTACTTCCGATTCGATGCCATACTCTGCGGCAAACATGATTTCTTCATAGCCACGTCCGAAAATAAACGAGTCGCCGCCTTTCAGCCGCACCACTTCGCCGTATTGACGTGCTTTTTCAACAATGAGTTCATTGATATCATCCTGTCCGCAACTGGTTTTTCCAAATCGTTTTCCGACAAGGATTTTAACGCAATCTTCCGGGCAATAATCCAAAAGTGAGGGGTGGGCAAGGGAATCGTAGAGCACGACTTTCGCTTTTTTCAAAGCTTTGATCCCTTTCAAAGTGATCAGGTCCGGATCTCCCGGACCTGCACCAATTAGTGTCAGTTTCATATTTTAGAGACTTCGGCCGTCGGCTGTCGGCAGTCAAACTTTAAGAGCCGACTGCCGAAAGCCGATTGCCGGCGGCCATATATTAACTATCTTTTCCAAATGACAATTCCTGCAAAACGGGCTCTCCGGTTTCCATTAATTGTGACTCTCTTGTGTTGCGGACGAAATCCAGGAACTGCTCGGCTGTACTCAGGAAGTAAGTCGCGAACGCTTCTGTCGGCTCAAACTTGTTGATACTGAAAGCCAGTGAGCGGAATGGAGTTTCTGCTTTGTCTGTCAATGTGAATTCCGAAGGTGTTTCGTATTTGAACTCCTGGCCGAAATGCGTTTCAAAGTCGTTGATAATGCCGTACTGTGTGTTAGTAGTCACATCTTTGGTCATTAACAGGCCTTTTGCACCGGTGATCAGTACATTATAAGCATGGTATATCGCGTCAGCCCAAATGCCTGAGTCGAAGTTTTCTTTGGCAAGATTTAGTTTTTCCTGTCCTTCGGTAATGGTCGTAGCCACAAGATCCACCAGCACACTCGCGCATTCTCCTACTCCGATCTCGGTTTTGAACAATTCGTCGTGGTCCCAGTCGCGGTAGTCATCATCCTGTACCGTAGAGAGGTCTGCGATCGGTTTCAGCAGCTGGAAGAAATAATTCTTCGTCTGGCGCTGGTAGTATTGGTTGTAATATTCACCATCGTATGCATTCGTTTCAAAATCATTGAAAAGCGTACGCAATACTTCCGGTCCACGTTTGGTAGGAACTTTGATCACCTTATCGCCAATCAAACCAATGCCATCACCTGAAAAACCACCGCCCAGCAGCACTTGCAAAGCAGGAAGTACCAGCTTGCCATTTTTGATAGAACTGCCGTGGAAACCAATGTTGGATGCATTATGCTGGCCGCAACCATTCATGCAGCCGCTGATCTTGATTTTAATGTCCTGATTGTAAATCATTTCAGGATATTCGTCACGCATTACATCTTCCAGTACGCGTGTAATCCCGTAGCTGCTGGAAATCGCCAGGTTACAAGTGTCAGTTCCGGGGCAGGTAGTAATGTCCATCGTGCTGTCGAAACCAGGATTTACAAGTCCTAATTTTGCCAGTTCATGATAGATCGCTACCAGATCTTCACCTTTAACAAAGCGAAGAATGTATCCTTGATTCACCGTCACACGAATGTCATCGGCAGCATATTGGCGTACAATGTCAGCCAATGTACGGGCAGTATCAGAGCGCATATCGCCCAAGAGAACCCGTAATTGAACTGCATGCCAGCCTTTTTGTTTTTGTTCAAATGTATTGGTACGAAGCCATTTTGTGAAAGTATCCAGCTGGGAAGCATCGATGCTTTCCGCAGCAATTTTCAAAATCTCGACCTCGCTCAATGAAGGACGCGGCGCATGATTGATTGATTCAATCTCATTGGTACCAAACAGATCCTCAGGAATCGTGAAGACTTTGTTTTTAACAGCGGTACGTTCTTCTTCCACCTTAGCCATCATACCTTCCAGCCCCATGTCATTCAACAGGAATTTCATCCGGGCCTTGTGGCGTCTTACGCGTTCTCCGTAACGGTCGAAAACACGAAGCAATGCTTCAATGAATGGTATTACGTCTTTTTCTTCCAGGAATTCAAATGCAGTTTGGGCTGAGAAAGGCTGCGCGCCTAATCCTCCGCCTATTAACACTTTGAAACCTTTTACTGATTCACCAGCCGCATTCATGCCCATTTTGGCGATCAGACCCACATCGTGAATAAACGCGAGCGCAGAGTCTTTTTCGGAAGATGAAACAGCTATTTTAAACTTCCGTCCCATATCCTGATTGATAGGATTGCGAAGGAAATAAGTGAATATCGAATGCGTGATGGGTGTTACATCAAAAGGTTCGTCTGGGTCAATACCCGCTATGGAAGATGCCGTGACGTTCCTGATGGTATTTCCACAGGCTTCTTTTAATGTTATACCCGCATCTTCCAGGTCCGCCCACAGTTGAGGCGAGTCCGAAAGCTTTACAAAGTGCAACTGGATATCCTGGCGCGTGGTAGCATGCAGGTTACCGGTTGCAAATTTGTCGGACGTATCGGCAATGCGCACGAGCTGGTCTGCGGTAATGCGTCCATAGGGAAGTTTAATACGGATCATTTGCACGCCTGGCTGGCGCTGACCGTACACGCCACGTGTCAGACGAAACTTACGGAATGCTTCTTCCGGCGTTTCACCTGAGTTAAAGGCATTGATTTTACTGTTTAAATCAATGATATCACGCTTTGCAACGGCGGATACTTTGTCAGAAATGATTATTTCGCTCATGATGGTATTTCTTGTAATCTAATCGTCTATCGGAATAGTATATTTTATTGTCACACATTTTGCATAGCAGTCAGATGACTGCAGCGATAGTCGAAGTGCTATGTACGACGCTCAGGATGACAATTTCACTCAATCATACAAGCCCCAACGGTAACATTCGATGTTTCGTCGATCAGAATAGCGGCGCCGTTTGCGCGGTTTTTCTGATAAGGGTCGTAGGCAATGGGTTGGGCGGTTCTCAAAACAATTCTTGCGACATCGTTCAGTTTCAGGCTTTCAACCTCGTCCAGTTTTTCGTATGAATTGATATCAATCTGGTATTCAATGTCACGGACTGAACAGCGGGATCTTGCTGTGCCGTGTTGCAGTACGTATTTGTTACCTGGTTTCAATGTCTTTTTGTCGTCCATCCAGCACACCAGCGCCTCTATATCCTGACTCACAACCGGGGAACTATTCAAAGAAACAATGATATCTCCGCGGCTGATGTCAACGTCGTCTTCCAGCAAAATTGTTACCGATTCTAGAACAGACGCCTCCTCCATTTCGTTTCCGCCGAATTCAATTTTAGCGATTTTTGACTCCGTTTCAGAAGGTAATACTTTGACCAGATCACCCTTTTTGAAACTTCCGCTCTGTACCCGGCCTGCATAGCCACGGTAATCGTGCAATTCCTCAGTTTGAGGACGGATCACATATTGAACAGAGAAACGTCCGTCTTCCAGATTCTGATCTTTCAATACATTCACAGTTTCCAAAACAGAAAGCAACGTTTCGCCCGTATACCAGCTCATATTGACCGATCTGTCTACAATGTTGTCGCCGTTCAAAGCGCTTACTGGAATAATGGTCAGGTCTTTGATATTGAGCTTTTTAGCTAACTCCTCGTACGATTTTGCGATTTCTAAAAACGCATCTTCTGAGTTACCAACCAGGTCCATTTTATTAATAGCCACAATCACGTGGGGAATGCCCAGCATCGAGGCGATCAGCGAATGTCTGCGGGTTTGCTCCACTACACCGTGACGCGCATCCACCAGAATAATCGCCAAATCGGCATTGGAAGCACCGGTAACCATGTTTCGGGTGTATTGAATATGCCCCGGCGCATCGATACTGATAAACTTACGGTTTGGTGTTTGAAAATATTTGTACGCAACGTCAATGGTAATCCCCTGCTCGCGTTCCGAACGAAGGCCGTCGGTTAGCAATGCAAGATCAATTTCACCTGTATTGCGGGTTTTGCTGGCACGCTCAATAGCCTCCATCTGATCCGCCAGAATGTTTTTTGTATCGTAAAGCAAGCGTCCGATCAACGTACTTTTTCCGTCATCTACGGAACCTGCTGTAATAAATCTTAATAAATCCACCTTAACAATTTTGAATGATTGAATGAGTCAATGACTGAATGTCACCCTGAGCGTAGCCGAAGGGGGGCTTAAAAATATCCTCCTTTTTTACGGTCTTCCATGGCTGCTTCCGTTTGCTGGTCGTCGATCCGGGTTTCGCCTCGTTCGCTGATCCGTGACACGGTGATTTCTGCGATCACTTCGTCCAGGGTTGCAGCACTGGATTCTACGGCTGCGGTACAGGTCATATCACCCACCGTCCGGAAACGAACCTGACGAGTTACGATCTGATCATCAGGATCTGTTTCAATAACAGGTGTATTGTTCAGCAACTTTCCATCTCTCAAGATCAATTCACGCTCGTGTGCGAAGTAAATGGAAGGAAGCGTAATGCCTTCTCTTTTCAGGTAAGCCCATACGTCCAGCTCGGTCCAGTTCGAGATCGGGAATACACGTACGTTTTCGCCTTTCTGAATTCTTCCGTTAAACAGGTTCCAAAGCTCAGGGCGCTGACGTTTCGGGTCCCATTGACCAAATTCATCGCGGAAAGAGAATATCCGCTCTTTTGCACGTGCTTTTTCCTCATCCCGGCGTGCGCCACCTATGCAGGCATCGAACTCGAACTCCTCAATAGTATCTAATAAAGTAAAGGTCTGCAACCAGTTACGGCTTGCATTCTTTCCTGTCTGTTCTTTCAGGCCTTTGGCTTTAATGGTATCTTCCACATATCTCACGATCAGTTTCGAATCGGTTTTTTCAGCCAATTCATCGCGGTATTCGATCGCTTCAATAAAATTGTGTCCGGTATCGATATGAACCAAAGGAAAAGGGATTTTGCCGGGAGCAAAGGCTTTTTGCGCCAGACGAACCAGCGTGATCGAGTCTTTTCCACCAGAAAATAACAAGGCAGGGCGCTCAAATTGGCCAGCCACTTCACGCATAATGTAAATGGCCTCGGCTTCCAGTTGATCCAGATAATCCGGAGTTCTTCGTTCGTTACCTAACTCACGACTATCAATATCGGAGGCCTCTTTAACTGAAATTGACATAGTTATTATTTTTCTTTCGAGATTGATGTTGCTAATGAGCTTTTAGCGGTTAGCTGTTAGCTTTTATTATATTTTGAAGCAGAAACGAAAAGCTAAAAGCTCATAGCTAAAAGCTGTTGCCTAAGAGCTACTTCGCATGTAAACCACATTCCTTTTTCGATTCGTCTTCCCACCACCAGCGGCCGGCCCTGAAATCCTCACCTTCCTGTATCGCACGGGTGCAGGGTGCGCAGCCAATGCTCACAAAACCTTTATCATGCAACGGGTTATAAGGAATGCCATTGGACTTTACATAATTTTTTACTTCTTCAAATGACCAGTCAAGGATAGGGTGGAACTTCACCAGCTGATGTGCTTCGTCCCATTCAAGCCTTGGCATATCATGACGATTTCCCGACTGTTCTGCCCGGATACCGGTCACCCAAATCTTCGCACCTTTCAATGCGCGGTTCAGCGGTTCCACCTTACGGATAAAGCAGCATTCCTTTCTGTTTTCCACCGATTCGTAAAAACTCAATGGGCCTTTTGTGCTTACCAGTTCTTCTACTGCTGGCGTCTGCGGGTAGTAGACTTTTATTTTGGTATCATACCGGTTGTTCGTTTTTTGCAGCGTCATATATGTTTCACTGAAAAGCCTTCCGGTATCCAATGTGAAAATACTGATGTCGATACTGTTCTTTAAAATAAGATCAGAAATAACCTGGTCTTCATAACCCAAACTCGTTGAAAATACAATTTCGCCAGGGAACAGGTCCGCCAGTATTGCCAGCGATTCTATTTCACTTTTGCCTTCGATGGCCGCGTTTAAAGAAGATAATATGGTCTCGTTCATGGTGTTTATTATATCAAATCAAAACGGGCAACATTCAAAAATTCCTCATTCAAATGATCAAAGTCCCTGTCCGTTGTTATTAATGTTGCATTTAAAACACTCGCAGTCGCAGCAATCCACAAGTCATTTTTACCCATGTTTCTGGCTGAATCTTTCAATTGTTTTTCCTGCAATCTGCCTTGACTAAATGCGTCAATTTCTGCGTAACGCTCAACAAGATCAGCGTAGAGGTTCGTTACCGGCACAAATTCTTTTATCAATATTTGCAGTTTTACCGTCCTAGTATATCCCCAGTTATTTTGAATAGCAATAGATCTTAGCTCTCCCCCTATGATTGCCGGTAGATATACAACTGTTCCTGTTTCAAATATTCCAAAAGGCCCTTCTATTTTATCCCAAACCGGGTGTTTTCGTAAATAAGCCAGAATGACGTTTGTATCAAGTACATATTTCATTTAGTTAATTGCGAAAGCAAAAGTTCAAGAGGCTCTTCTATTGCAAGGGTGTCTCTCAAAGCGTCAAGCTTTTCTTTATTCAGACCGGTATATCCAGTTCTTTCTATATGTTTTTGTACGCCTTCCTCAGTAGTAAGATCTTCACCCTCTGGAACAAGCATTCGCAATGGATTGTCTGCTGGTAATTCGCTGATAATGAATTTGTTCAAACTTACGCCTGCTAAATCAGCCGCTTGTCTCAACGAAAGAATTTCTTTTGCATAAAGCTGACCTGCAATTGACAGCAAGATTTTCTCTCTTTCAAACTGCTCAGGAATCTCAATCGTTGTTGTGTGCATGTATGTATTTGTTTAAGTTTCAATCAATCTAATATATCACTTTTCACAGACACCTCCACGGCGTTGGCGAAATCTTCGATCAAATCCTCAATGTCTTCCAAACCAACCGAAATACGGATCAAACCTTCGGTAATGCCCAAAGCTTTTTTCTCCTCAGGTTTTAGTTTCGCGTGTGTAGTTGTATTTGGGTTTGTTACAATGGTTCTGGTATCACCAAGATTTGATGATAGTGAAGCGATTTCCAGTGCGTCCATAAATGCGGAAACACGCTCAAAACCACCTTCCAGGTCAATAGTAACAATAGCGCCACCGGCTGACATTTGCTGTTTGGCCAGCTCATGTTGCGGATGCGATTCAAGGAAAGGGTATCTCACAGATTTCACGTCCGGATGTTTTTCCAAAGCCAGTGCAAGCTTCAATGCGTTTTCACAATGTCTGTCCATTCTCAGGCCCAGTGTTTCAAGACTTTTAGTCAAAACCCAGGCATTAAATGGTGACATAGACGGGCCCGTCTGACGACAGAAAAACCGTAACTCTTTGATATATTCTTTTTTACCAACAACAACTCCGCCCAAAACACGGCCCTGGCCATCCATAAATTTCGTTGCCGAATGCAGGACAAGGTCAGCACCAAAATCCGCCGGTGTTTGTAAAGCCGGTGAAGCAAAGCAGTTATCAACATTAAAGATTAAATTATGCTTTTTGCAAAGCCTTCCCACCATTGCAAGATCTACCAGATCAAGCCCCGGATTGGATGGCGTTTCGAGGTAAACCATTCTTGAATTAGGTTGCACCGCAGCTTCCCAGTCACCCTCGCTGGCATCCGCGTCCAGGTAAGTATGAGTTATGCCCCATTTGCTCAAAATTTGTGTAATCACCTGATGAGCAGATCCGAACAATGCCCGACTGGCGATAATGTGATCTCCGGTTTTGAGCAAAGCAGCCATACTCGCAAACACTGCCGCCATTCCCGTCGCAGTAGCAACGCCATCTTCACAGTCTTCCAGAAGACAAACCTTGTCCACAAATTCCTGAACAGTAGGATTGGAAAAACGGCTGTAAATGTTTCCGTCTTCTGTTTCTTCAAAAAGTGCTTTTCCCTGCTCGGCGCTTTCAAAAGTGAAGCTACTGGTCAAAAACAGAGGAGTGGAATGCTCACGATACTTTGTTTTCGGTGTCTGGGTACGTATCGCTTTGGTTTGCTTTTTCATTTTTAGCTTTTGGCCACTAGCTGTTAGCTGTTAGCCTTTTTTTATTATTTACTTAAATCAATTCAATGTTGTTATCAGGTAAAATGCAGCTATTAACTGCTAACTGTTAACTGTTAGCCTTTTTTATTATTTACTTAAATCAATTTTCAATGTTACTATCAGGTCGAATGCAGCTAAAAGCTAAAAGCTAATCGCTAACAGCTACTAGCCAAACCATACCTACAAATCACTCAAAACCATATAAATAATCCTCAAACTCACAATCACTACAATGGTACCAACCATGATCATCATTGTTTTAATAGGTAATCTTCTTGAAAGGTTCGCGGCGATCGGAGCGGCTACCATACCACCTAGTATTAAACCTAAAACCACCTGCCAATGTGAAAAGCCGATGATGCTGATGAATGTAACCGAGCTCGCCAGCGAGACAAAAAATTCGGCCAGGTTCACCGAGCCGATCGTGTATTTCGGATGACGTCCTCTTGCAATCAATGTTGAAGTAACAATAGGTCCCCATCCACCGCCACCGATTGAATCCAGGGTTCCGCCCGCCAGTGCCAGCCAGCCTATTTTGGTCATAGGCCTTTTTTCAACTCGCTTCTTTAACGCTTTCTGAATAATAAGAATTCCCAGAATCAGCGTATACACTGCCACCAAAGGCTTAATTATATAAATATATTTTTCAAAGGACGAGAGTAAGTAAGCTCCGGCAATCGCACCTAGTACGCCAGGGAATAGAATTTTCTTGAAGAGCTTACTGTTTACATTCCCAAATTTGAGGTGCATGTAACCGGAAACCCCACTGGTAAATATCTCGGAAGTATGAACGCTCGCGCTTACTGCGGAGGGTGGTACCCCCAATGTCAGCAAAAAAGTAGCAGCAGTTACGCCGTATGCCATACCCAAAGCTCCGTCGATCATTTGCGCAACGAAACCGCCGAGTACGTAGTAAAAGAAGTTTTCGTTCAGTTCAAGATCGTTCCAGAGAACAGTGAGGCGGTCGTAGGTGAAGAATGTGAACAGCAGGTGTCCCACGATCATTAATGCTATCGCTGAGAAAATGTTGACTGCGACTTCCGTTCCGGTACGTTTGCGAATAGTCGCTGCCCATATCTTTTGCTGAATGGTCTCCCAGGTTAGCGGGGTTTTTGTACTATTCCGAGGTGTATTCCAGGTCTTCGGTGCCGCGTCACTCGTTTCTTTACTGGTATTGAAGCGGAAATCTGATTCTTCCGGCAAATCTCTTAAAAAAACTACCTGTCCCTTTTCCCTCGCAAGAGCAGCCAAACGCCGATCTTCCTCAGGATCACCACTTGCAATGTAAGCTACATGCAAAGATTCCCAGTCGTTCGTGGCATCAGATGAGGGTGTAAAGTCCGCTGCTTCCTTCAAAGTCTATGTAGTATACTATTATTATAGAGTAAACAGTCAACAAAATAGCAAACAATAGTTTGCTACGAGGATGGCAAATTTAAGACCTAATTGTTAATTTTCAAAGAAGAAAGTACGAGACAAGTCAAGCATAGGCACGGATTTCGAAGAGTGAAGCAGGAACATTAGCATTAGAATTGATTACTTTAAATTTCAAATAACGCGTTGACGTTGGCTGTTGGACATTTACGGTCCTTTTTGTCTGATGATTGTCTTTAATGCTGCCAACGAGTTCATCCCTATCATTAAAAATTTCAATGTTAGCTGCGCAAAACGGCATGACAGTCTCCGGGTGTACATAAATGACATTCTCCATCGGGTGGTCGAAGTCGGTATCAAAGATCAGTTCAATGGTAGAAACATTGGTCGGCTCGCTCCATTCAATAGTCAGTTCCGGATTTTGATCGTCCAATCCTGCAACCCATGCATTAGGGCCGGCAATGGGGCGATGCAGGCCATTTTGTATGTTTTCAGGGGAAAAAAGATCGATTGGTTCGCTTAAAAGTAGCGCCAGATTACGTCCTTCCGGCCGACGCTGCGGGCACCAGAATTCAAATGTATCTACGCCCAAATCTTCCTCAGACTCTTGCTTGCCATAGTTGGAGACAGCGGGATTGGTTGCATTGAAAACTGTTAGCAGGCCCGTTACCCGTGTGTCGCTATACTGGATCCTGATATTTTCATTTTTCATCAAACACACAAAAGCGTAACATTGCTCATTGAAAACTTTCATCCAGTCCAGCTGAATTTCATGTTTGCCGGGAGCCAATTCAAAAGTCCTTTTTTCCAAAGTGACGTCAGGCGTGTGGTTGAATGCCTTGCTGCTTTTGCGGAGTTCTACATCCAGGGTTGTATGTTGCAAAGCCTCTACCCAAACCGTGACAGCAGGCATTTTTCCATGCACTGGCAGCATTTGGGCCACGGAATGTTCAATGGTCGCCCAGTGATTGGAGACTTTTAATTCCCGGAGTTGCAGACTGGAAGATGCGGCAATGTTCGCTTTTTCAACCAGATTATCAGGATCTGAAATTGTAGTCTGCGGTAAATATTGACCCGAACGCCATAGTTCCCGTTGCAGTTCTTCCAAGTGCAGTTCACCCACTTCTCTCGGTGTGCAATTGTATTTTTTAGCAACAGCCGCCGCCACAGCCACCGCCTGTCCGCCGGTAGCGCTCGTGGCCATTACCCGCGTAGATGCAAACGCTACGTGTGTAGCGCTGATGATCCTGCCCGCAATGAAGAGGTTACTAATATTTTTACTGTAAAAACAACGATAAGGAATGCTGTAAACCCCCTTGCTATGCCATTGATTACAGCCAGACTGATCACTGTAAACACCGTCGGCAGGATGCAGATCAAGACTCCATCCGCCGAATGCAACGGTGTCGTCAAATGTTTTTTGTTCGACAATGTCCTGCTGTTTGATCAGATAATCACCTTCAAACCGGCGGCTTTCCCGCTTTCCGGGGATGGTACCGACCCATTCCAATGTCATATTTTCCGCTTCGGGAAATTCACCAGAGTTTTTAATGTAGTTCCACGCACCATAAACAACCTTCCAGAGCTCCCATTTGATTTTTTCAGTATCGTGAACCGTATCCAACCTGCCTCCGTATTCCAGCCACCATAGCCGGCAGCCAAAGTCTTTGGGACTGAAAGTTTTGTAACGCGGAATGTCGGTAATGTCCTGCAACGCAAAAGACGGCGGCGTGAACTTAACCGGACGGTCTATGTCTTTGGAATAGAAATACATAGAATGTCCAAGCAACTCACCATAAGCCTTGTCCGGCGCGAATTTTTCACCAAACTCCTCCATTGATTCAGCACCCATCCTGAATGCTGCGCCTGCCAGGAAGCCCACAATTCCGTCACCCGATGAATCACAAAAAAGGGGGGCTGATAGCACATATTTGGTGCTATTCTGACTGCAAAAGGCGTATATAGTTTCAATAGCATCATTTTCCGACCCGCTCTTCTTGTCCAGATCATAAACCGCCGTATTCAAAAGCAGCGTAATGTTGGCCTCCTCCACTACTTTTTCCAGCAGTACAATGTCAAAAATCAGCGGGTTACCGTCTGGATTCCGGTGAATATTATCCAGCATGATCTCGTCGATCACACCGCCTTCCCTCGCCCAACGATTGTTATTGCCCATGTGCGAAGTAGCGCCGAGTATCCATAGCCGGACTTCGCTGGAACAATTGCCTCCCAGAACCGGCCTATCCTGCACCAGGATTACTTTTACACCTGCCCGTGCTGCCGTTACCGCGGCGCAGGTACCGGTTAATCCACCTCCCACAATCACCAGATCGGCCGATAATGCTATTGTTTTTGGTTGTCTTTTGTGTGTTGATTCTTCTTTTATCATTGGTCAGTTCATTAAAATCGCCATTTCAGTGTCCGGCGTGCCGGAGTGAATTTTAAATCTGTTTTATTTTATTTCAGGTCAATGTCGACCTCGTTGGTGATAAATCCTGTGGGTTTAGAGATTGTTATATGTTCCGTTTTTTCAAAACCTCGAACCGGAATTGTGATTTCCTTGCTCTCTCCCGGATTCATTTCAGGAAGATTGATGCTGGTCTTTTCAGTTTGAAGGACATATCCCTTGATCGTGCGGGAAGGAAAATCGGCACGGGAAGTAATACGCAGTACCAGCTGATGTTCCCCTTGATCTCCTTTTGTGAAACTCACTTTTTCAACGGTTACCGGCGATAATTCTTTCTGGTGAACTGCATAAGCCGGACGGTAGGAGCGGTCTGGTCCAACAATTCCCCAGGGACGATATCCGTTGGCATTCGTGTTATGATAGCGACTTTGGTAGTCATTGTATGTCCACCAGGAAGTGCCTGCTATATATGGCCGTTTTCGTACTTCGGCGATCATGTCGCTAATATGCTGTGCCTGAAATGCCTCATCTTTGGTATCCGCGCGGGTTCCCCATTCACTTACAAGTATGGGTTTGTCCGGATAAAGACTATGAATGTGATCAAACACTTTTGCATGGTTTCCGTACGTATTGGTTGATACGAAATCCACATACTGGCTCGCCTCGTCTTCCGGCTTCTTTTGCATCGCATTCAGTCGCATCGAAGCGAATGTGTATAGCCTCGTCGGATCAATTTCCTTTGCAAATGCAATCATATCTTTCGTCCAGCGCTGGCCAGCAGGCAGATCCGACGAGTACTCGTTGCCCACACTATAAGCGATCACACTCGGGTGATTCCAATCCCTTTCAGCCATTTCGACAAACTGGGAACGGAATTTCTTGCGCATCGAATCATTATCCATTTGATTAGGAGTGAGTTGCCAGTTACCAGCTTCTGTAATGATCAGCATGCCATGGCGGTCAGCCAGGTCGTAAAAATACTCGGAAGGCGTGTAGTGGGTGAGTCGCTGAAACTCCATACCTGCCTCTTTCATCAACTTGAAATCCTTCTCGACCAGCCAGTCAGGCTCCACAGAACCCAGTCCGGGATAATCTACCACGCGATTGCCGCCACCGAGTTTCATGGCTTTGCCATTCAAAAGCAGTTGGGCATTTTTCACTTCCACCTTTCTGATCCCGAAATTGGCAGCAATGGAATCTTCTCCGACGAAGGCTTTGAGTTGATATAATTGAGGGTTATCCAGGTCCCAAAGCTTTACCTGCGCTGCGGTAAAGGTTGCTTCTGCCTCTGCATTGAATGTTTGGCCCGCTGTAATGTTTTGTGACTTCGTTTTCCAGGTCAGCGGAATTGATTTACCATTGAAAATTACATGATATCCAATTTTCGGAGCTGCGTTGGATTTGGAAGCGTTACGGATTCTGAGTTTTGTTTTAATGGTAGCGGTACCTTTCGTGAGATCAGGCAATGCGTCTATTTTGATGTTTTCGGCATAAACTTCCGGCTCAATCGTAAAGTATACCGGCCTGATCAACCCGCCGTAATTAAGCCAGCCCATAAAAGGGTCATTAATCTGACCATTGTCTTTTGCACCGGGAATCGTGCCGGCCTTCCACGTATTATTGTTCACCGAAACGGCCAGGAGGTTATCGCCATCTTTCAAAAAGTCCGTCACGTCGAAACCGAATGGAGTATAGCCGCCCTCGTGTTCGCCGACTTTTTGGCCGTTTAGCCAAATATGTGTTTTGTAATAGGCAGCATCAAAATGCAGGATAACCCTTTTGCCAGATACTGGTTTCAGGGGAAACTGCTTCAAATACCAGACTGTGCCCGTGTAACCAGCATACCGCGGATCCGACGAGAAGCAATGTGGCACCACCACCTTATCCATCCGCCCGCTTTCGGCGGTTTTGTTGGTGTACCATTTGCCGGTAACACCCGTTTCCGCCGGGTCAAGGGCAAACAGCCATTCGCCGTGGAGAGGGATCGCATTGGGTTCGCGGATTTTGAATTGGGCGAAGGTGGTCAGGCCTGATAATAATAGAATGATTGTTAATATGGTATTGTGTAAATGTTTCATTATAAGGGTTTTATGGGATAATATTTTTTGCATCCTGAAAATGTTTCATGCCTACGGCATTTTTAGCTGCCAATGCTGTTTACCTGGTTTTATTCCCCAATCACCTCCACCTTCCGAGACGCCAAAAACGGAATCAATGCGGAAAATAAAACCACCGTCGCCACACCAGCCGTAATCACTGCACCCGATGTCGTCAAAACACTCAGAATAAACAGCATCACCGCCGTGAAAAGCAACGCGCCGGCAATTACCTGCAAACCAAACCGGTTCTGACGTTTGATCTCCAATGTCTCCTCCGCATTCACTTCCAATGCATTGATCCTTTTTTGTTCTTTGGATACCAGGTATTCACGATACTCATTGGCAGTGAGATCTTTCGAGCGGGCCCAGAGTTCATACGCCAGTAAAAGCAGCAGTGGTAATCCCACACCAACAATAGTTTCTATTCCCCGAGACAGCTTGAAATCCAGCAGCAGCGGAGCCAGTATTTTAAAGAATAAATTGACAGTGAGACCAACGCCCGTAACCCATAACGTCACTGTGCTGGTCAGCCGTTTTGAAAACAAAGCCCAGATCGGTGGAGCGAGTAATGGCCCGCCTGAAATAGCTGAAATGCTGAGTACTACCTCCACGATCCCACCCGCAGCCGGTACAATTAATGCAATTCCAATCATGCCCAATCCGAATACCCAGGAGGAGCCTCGCGCCACCCGTATCAGCTGCTTGTCAGTAGCCGTCGGGTTCACCATTCCTTTATAAATATCATTGGTAAACACTGCTGAGACCACATTCAGAGCAGTATTGGCACTGGCGGACGTGGAAAAATACATGCCGGTGAGCATGAGCCCGAGCAGACCCGGAGGCAGTACCAGTTTGCAGATCATCAAATACGCATTCTCCGTATCCAGGCCCGTTAGTGAAGGATTAATGGCTTTATAAATCATTGGAGGAAACATCCAGATCACCGGGCTGATGAGGTATAGTCCGGCGAAGAGAAAAGCCACTTTTTTGGCGGATTTTTCACTATCCACACTGGTATAGCGCTGCACCATTGTCCAGTTACCACCAATGTAGCAAATGTGATAAATGACAAATGCGGCGACGAAACCAATGGTATATTCCCCATTCAAAAGGTTGAAAAAGTCATCAGGTACGCGTTGCGTGAACCCCTCCCAGCCACCGACTCTTTCGAATGAAAGTGGCAGTAAAATGAATACCGCCGCCGATAAAACCACAAACTGCAAAATGTCGGTCACCATCACCGCCCACAACCCACCGACAGCCGTGTAGGCAATCATAAACAGTCCCAAGCCAATGGTGCAAGGCACCAGCGGCAGATCCAGTGAAGCGCTGACAAGCCTCGCAACCGGATACAGCACAGAGCCTTTGATAAAAATAGAAACCAGTGTAAAAATGAAAATGTAGGTCTTTTGAACCGGCAACCCCAAACGTTCACGGATGAATTCGGCGGCTGTCAGTGCGCCGGTCCGCTTCCATCGCGGAGCCAGATAAAGTGCTGTTATCAGTGCTCCTATGCACATCGTCCATTGAATCGTGATCGCTACCCAGCCGTGTTTGTAGGCAATGGAGCCCCATGCAACGAATGTACCGGCCGAGAAAAAGCTCATGAAAAGTGACAATCCGCCGATGAACCAGGGCACGGCTTCTCCTCCCGCAAAGAATGACTTTAAATTCCTTCCGGTTCTCGCAAATAACATCCCAATGCCCATCACGAATGCGGAAAAGACGAGAATGACAACGGTATCAATGGTGGTATTCATATTTGGGTTTAGTAATGAACTATTAGTGAATTCATACATCCAGTTTTCGAACGACTGGTTTTTAAGGCTTATCGGTTCTGAAAGGGGAGGCGGGGTAGCCTGCCTGGTTGTAAAGATTGGCCCCATTGCTTTCCACCGGACTGCCTGCCCAGGCGTAACGCACGCTTTTTGGATTATCGATACCATCCTGCCAAACGATCACCTCGCCTCCTTCAATTTTTGTTTTTGCCCAAACAAATTTGTTGTCTTCTCCGGCGATCGCAAATCCTTTCAAAGCGCCTTCTTTTGGCTTCAACCCATTACTCGCATACTTGAATTTCAAACGGATTTTGTTGCCTTCAATTTGCATGGATTCGTACAATGGAGAGGTTTGCAGACCGTTTTCGCCGTAACAAATGCGTCGGGCCTCGGCTGCCATTCGTTCGCCCACCTGCTGTTTATAAATCGGATGTACGTCGTATGGATTTCCTAAATCAATGGTAACTGCCAGTCCGATTTGCGGAACGGCCAATGTCGCCATTTGCGCCTCGCGTAATTCGGCCCAGTTTGATTCGACGGGATTTGAAGTCAGCGCTCCAAAGCTTGCCAGCTGCGCAATGATAAAGGGTAGCTCACCCTGATTGAATTGTTTTCGCCAATCGGAAATCAGCAGTGGAAGTAACTTTTTGTATTTGGCAGCGTCGGAAGCATTCGCCTCACCTTGGTACCACAGAAATCCTTTAAGCCCCAAATCCGCAAATGGGGCGATCATTGCATTGTAAATGACCGACAGATTTTTACGATTTTCAGACGGATCAACTGGTTTGGCAGGGTATGAACTAAGTGGCAAGCTGCTTTTAAAAAGCCACTCGCCGGATAATGGAATGATCAATGGATTTTCAGATTCTGCCAATTCTTTTAGCCATAATTGGGTAGCGTCCCGACTTGTAAAACCTCCCAAGCCCGACAAGTTTTCAAGTCTGATAGAAATAAGGTTTTTACCTTCCTTAACCGATTCTTTTGGAATGGTATAAATCCTTCGGCCCGGCTGCCATGTTCCACGCGCAATTTCGGTTCCGTTGAAGTAAGTAATGTCGTAATCCTTCAACGTCTCCACATTCAAAAGCAGCGGTTTACCTGCCATTGACGCAGGCACATTCACTTCTTTGCGCAACCAAACAACCCCGTCAAAATCGGGGAGACCATGATTTTCCCAATAGTCGGGAGCGATCAGCTTTTTCCAGTTTTTGGGCTGATATGCTGGTGAATACCATTTTTCAACAAAGCCACTGTCGCTTTTCTGCAAATTTTCCATCCACTTTTGTGAATCTGTCGCATAGGCCTGCTGGCTCAGTTCAAGTGAGTTGTTACCCTTGTATTTAGCATTGAATTGGTCTGCCAGTTTTTTAAAATCAGCATGCTCGCTCATGTTTTGCAGCCCGATCCACGGCTCAATGAAGGTGCCTCCCCAGGAAGTGTGGATGATACCGATGGGAATGTGTTGTGTTTTGTAAATTTCTCTTGCAAAAAAGTAAGCAACCGCCGAAAACGAAGCTGCATTGTCAGGCGTACAGGTTTGCCAGAGTGCTTTGGTAGTATTGCTTTGCGGATTTGTGCTGATCTCTCTCGCGACGGTAAACGACCGGATTTGCGGCAGGTCGGCATTTTTGAGTTCGTAGGAAGCATTAAAAACTTTGCTCACCGGCCACTCCATATTCGATTGCCCGGAGCATAGCCAGACATCCCCGATCATTACGTTTTGGAAAGAAAATGAACTGTCGGAAACGACATTGATAGCATACGGTCCGCCTGCTTCCCGGGCAGGAAAAGTCACTTCCCAATTACCGCTTGCTTCGGTTTTTACCTTTTTCTTTTCACCATTAAAGTCAATGATAAATGAAGATTTTGGCGTCGCTGTGCCCCACAATTGAATGGGTTTTTGACGTTGCAAAACCATATTATCACCAAAAAACCAGGGCATTTTTATTCCGCCTGCCAAAGCAATTTGGCTGGTAAAAACACTGAACAGAATGAATATGCCTATTCTAATGCGAATCATTTTTTTGAAAAATTACGCTCTATTTTTTTACTAAAAACCTATTCAAACCGCACAGTATACACTTCCATTCCAAATCCCGGCAGCTGATAGGAAGGAGCATTGACAGCTTCACCCGAAGCAGTTTTGACAATATTTTTGATCTTTTTGCCGGCAGCCCATTTTTCTGCATTGAATGTTAGCTTGCCATCGGAAGGTTGGGAACGGTTGTTTAGCAGGATAACGTAAGCTTCATTTTTAGAGTTATTCTCAGCCAAAATACAGTCTACTGTTGGTTGAATAGCTGCTACAAATCCTTCACGGATGACCAGGTTTGCCTTTTCGCCATACACTTTCCCGGCCTCGAAGCCATAGGTTTGGTGCGGGCCTACTTTTGGGGTAACAAAACCTCTCGGGAACTCAACTTTTCCACCTGACCGCAACGCCACTTCCGAAAGCAAATAATCGGTAATCCAGCCGATTTGCCACCACGCGTGATGGGGATAAGGTCCGGCGCCCTTGTTCATCGCAGCCCAATAGTACGATGCGACGCTCGTTTTGCTGTCCACAAATGCATGCCGGCCAATTGCCGCTGAGCGTGCCATATCGGCGAATATTTGTTCTCCTGTGAGTTGATGCATCCGTATGAACATGCCTGCGTGGCTAGCCAGCTGAATAGGGCCAAGACGCGTCGCAGAGCCAAAAATCCCTCCGTGCTCAAAGCTCAAACCACTCTGACTGATTTCCCAATCTTCACGGTTGGTGCCATTTACTGTTTTAGGGTTTTGGTTCGCAATGGGATGCGTATAAATGGACGTGGTGTAGAATTTCGCGCAGGTAATGGCGGCCTGCTGGTATTTTTTGTTTTTGGTAAAATCATACAGATCCAGCAAAGCCTGCGCCGATTGGCCAGTTGCGAAGTCCGGGGCATAACGTGCATCGCCGCAAACACCCAGAAACGCGCCGGTTTCCACTGCATTTTTGATAAACCAGTCCGCACCTTTTTGAGCAGCTTTCAGGTATTTTTCATCTTTTAAAAGGCGGTAGGCGACAATCATTCCGTAAAAAGTAGGCCTTACATCCTTAATGTCCTTGAAGATTTCCTGCTCTGTTTTGCGATCGTAAGCTACCGCCCAACTGCCATCTGTGCGCTGCCAGTTTAGCAATTTATCGGCGCCTAACCGCAGCCTGTTTTTGAGTTCAGCATTATCCGGCGCAAACAGGAGCATATTACCCATGTCCAGTAACACGTAGTAAGTCAGCGCGATAGGCTCCACCACTTCACCCCATTCTTCGACGAATTTTTTGCTTTTGGCCAAATAGTATTGACCTTCTATTGCGCCATCGAAAAATCCTTTTGCAGTATCCTGCTGCACCAGCTTGAAATTCAGGGCTGGAGGCAACACTTTTTCTCTCAGTTCAGGATCATTAGTAGCATTGGCCAGCATCCACATCGCGCCGTAATCCGCGTTTTTCATCGCGTCCTTATTGGAACCGACGACCCCGCCAAGATAGGATTGCGCGCCGATCTTTTTTTCCTCAAATTCTTCAATGTTCCAAAGTGAGGTCGCAGGATCAGTAAGGTAATGATGCATTTTTTCAATACGGTCGGTCAGCGATTGCTTGCTTTGCCGGAGTGCCAGCGTTTCGTGGAATTTGTAAATATCATTGGCAGCATGCTTCACAGCCTGGAACCAGTCGCCGGCAATGAGGCTGTACCTGAATGAGTAGCTGATCGTTTCGCCCACATTGCGCTCTGACTTTGGCTCTCCTAAAACCGGGAAGTAAAGGGTAGGGGAAAGCTGCGCTTTACGGTTCATGTGCGATAAGCCCAAAAACCAGTCTGTTTGCGTGAGTTTTTCTTTTGCCCAGGGATCCCTCGCCAGCCCCGGCTCAGGTATGACAGACAATGTGATACCGTTTTTAGTACTCACCAGCGGGCTCAGCGTGGTCGCACAACGTTCACGGTAAATGACTGGGCGAGCGGGTGCGCCGTGTCCGTATGCGTAGGAGAGTGCGAAGTTTTTCTGTAAAAAGTTGCTCTGAAAATAGCCAGGTACCGATGTCCAAGCCATTTGTTCAGTAGGAACAGAGGCTAATGTAGGCGAGGCCAGTGAAAAGTAGCCTTTCTTTTTGGGTGTCAATGTCATGGTTACCAGCACATCACCCGGGAAATTCGGATCGAGTTTCCAGCTGGCAACCACCGTAGCTACTTCTGTCTCTTTTTTGAATTCCAGCTCATCTTTTTTGATCAGCAATGAATGAGGCAGAAAATGAAGTGCCTCGCCTGCGGTATTCAATGAGACCTCCGTCGTGCTCTCTTTCCATTGCACCTCCTGATAATGGTAGTTGTCTTCCGGAAACTTGCCGCCTGTGATTTTTTCAAATGTTTCTTTGGGCTCGGCGGACGGTTTGGTTTCGGAATAAAGTAAGGTGTACTCGCCCGACGGTTTCAGTCCTTCTACCCATTTTCCATCTTTTTTTACCAAAATTTTATAAATCCGCCAACTGCCTTTTTCTTCTTGCCAATGAATCTGAATGTGGTCATTGGAAAGTGCATTAGAAAATTTTTGCTGGGCAAATACGCTGCTCAGCAAAATAACAGTCAGGAAAAGGGTTAGGAAAAGTCTCATTTAATTGGATATTTCTTTAATAAAATTCTTGATTCCGTCGGTCACAAAAGCCTCCATTTTGCCTTGGTTGTTTGTGTATAGCACGTATACATCAATATCTTTTCTCTTGGCCAAAAAGCTTTTGATGCCGTTTAAACCCATCACAAAAAACGCGGTATCATAGCCGTCCGCCGTGATCGCATCTTTGGCAATTACCGTCACACTCAGCACCGAACTTTGCTCCATTGAACCGGTTTTGGGATTGATAATATGATTGAAAACCTGCCCGTTTTTCTTGAAATGATTTCGGTAGTTACCAGCGGTTGTCATCGCGCGGTCGGCGAGGACAATGGATGAATGCAATGTGCCCGGAACCAGTGGGTTTTCTATTCCTGCAACCCAGTACTGCCTGTCGTTCTTTTTCCCTTTGCAAACGACCTCGCCACCGATCTCGACCATAAACCGGGTTATATTTTTGTTTTCAAGAAAATGGCTAATAATGTCAACCGAGTAACCTTGGGCAATGCCGTTGAAATCCAGCCGGATATGAGGTTTTTTTTTGCTTACTGAGTTCTTGTCAAACTGAATATTTTGAAAACCAATCAATTGCAATAGCGAATCTACATTGGCATTCTCAGGATCGATCTTCTTTTTCGGTCCAAATCCATACGCTTCCACCAGCGGCATAATGGTCGGGTCGAAAGCGCCGTTTGTTTCCTTGAATATTTCTTCTGATTTTTTCAAAACCGGATAAAAATAGGGTAGCCGGAATGTCAATGAGCTGGATTTGTTAAACTCGACGATCTCGGAGTCGGTCCGATAATTGGATAGCGATTTGTCAAATTCTTTGAGGATGGAATCGATCTCAACTTTGAAATTGCGGTTTTGCTCGTCAAAGTACTTGATATGGTAAGTGGTACCTTGCGCCTCTCCGCTGATGGAAACCATTGGAGTTTCCAAAGTTGCTGCCCTGGAAAAATCAGGCAGCGTCCAGGACATTACGAAATAAACTACTGCCGAAAATCGATTCATTATCATTGGTTTAAACAAAAGTCACTACGGCTGCGGGGCCAAAGTTTCACCTTTCAAAATGCCCATTAATTCGGGCAGGTGATCCTGGTAAACCCCACGCGGAGTCGTTTTGTATTTGGTTGACAGATATGCTGCAAAACCAACAACCTCGCCCATCATGCCACAAGTGCGCATAACACGGGTGCTTCCGAAAGTCACATGGGTGGTGCTGATATTCCGTCCTGCAACAAACAGATTTTGAATATTTTTCGAATATAAGCAGCGATAGGGAATTGTGTAGGGTGCAACCTTAATGTGTTTGGTACCCGCAAAAAACTCTTGTCCCTCAAAGTACTGACTGTTTTTCGCGTCGGGGAAATGGAGATCAATGGTCCAGGTTGCAGTCACCGAGCCGTCCGGGTATAATTTACCTTCCTGAATGTCCATCTGGTTCAGAATATGGTCACCGATAATACGTCTCGACTCGCGTTTTCCGCCAATATAAGCGACCCAGGCCAGTTCCTTTTTGGCATATTTCGCCGGCTTGTTCTTTTTGAGGTAAGACCAGTTTCCGTAAATGGCCCGCAGGTTATGGTCGCGGATCTTTTCGGCGTCGGTGATGGTGTTGAAGTTTCCAAAACCCGTTTCCCACTGCCAGTCAGCTTTGGGCTCATCAATGTGGTACTCGTCGGAAAACTGCATGGCCCAGGGTGTTTCGGGAAAAGAGGAAACGGTGTCTCTGTCCAGAGAAGCCCACAAATTAGAGGTACCTAATGTAAAATCATCGGCTTTTTCGGCTGCTAGTGATTCACCGGTTTCAGCTTTGCTCTCACGGCCCATTCTGAACTCAGCACCAGCCAGGTAACCGATCGTTCCGTCGCCGGTACAATCCGAAAAGAACGATCCGGCGAACCGTAATTCTTTATTAGTAGCAATATCCCGGCCTACGACCGCGGTAATGATATCGTTTTCTTTCTCCACTTTATAAACGTGGGTATTCAGGAAAAGGGAAATGTTTTTCTCCGCTTTTACGATCGCAATTTTCCTTGCGTCGCCGTATTCTTTGGCATCAGGGTTACCATTTCCCGGGTCGCCATTGTCCATTTCTCTTACGATCCTTCCTAGTTTAGGATAATGGTTTTTATCTACATCACCCATTAAATGTACCCTGATCTCCGAGCTGTTATTTCCTCCTAAAACAGGCCTATCCTGTATCAAAGCCACTTTCAGTCCCATGCGTGAAGCTGAAATCGCTGCGCAGGTTCCTGCGATACCGCCGCCCACTACTACCATATCAAAGTCGCCAGCGTCGGCAGGTTTCTCGGTAAGGTTCAGTAGTTTTTTGCGGAATGTGGTGAGTTCTTCCAGCTTATTTGGAGGTGTGAATTTCAAATCGTCCGTAAAAAGGATCGCATCGCAGCGACCATTGAAACCAGTCAGGTCTTTTAATGTCAGACTCAACTGATCACTTTTGACCTCCGTCTCGCCGCCGTCGTACCATTTCCATTCATCGGATCCACTGGAACCGAAGACCTGACTGACAGCCCTGCCGTCCAGTTTAATCTCGAATTTGCCCGGCCCTTTTGGGAATGGCGCCCAGTCTTTCGTGCGTACCCACATGTGGTATTTTCCTTTTTTAGGAAATTTCACAGTGGTAGTCGCATCTTTCACTGGCCTGCCCATTCCGTGCGCCATGAGGTACGACGAGCCCATCACTACAAACGATTGCTGGTCGATTACCCAGCCACCTTTGTTTTCAAAGGATTCGGTTTCCACGAAGACGTGGTTTTGGGCTGAGGCGTGGACCGATAGTAGGATCAGGAGCGCGGTGGCCATGGCCATCGCCCTAGCCCAGGGCTTAAGCCCTGGGTTGGCGTTGGCCATGGGCGGTATGGATGATGATGTGATACGCCGCCCGGATGGTGTATGCGTGCATGCGTGCATGTGGATGTCGATGTCGGCGCTAGCCCAGGGCTTAAGCCCTGGGTTGGGGTTGGGGTTGGGGTTGGTCGGTATGGATGATGATGTGGTACGCCCGGATGGTGCATGCGTGCATGCGTGCATGCGGATGTCGGCCCTAGCCCAGGGCTTAAGCCCTGGGTTGGCGTCGGGGTTGGTCTGTATGGATGATGATGTGGTACGCCGTCCGGATGGTGTATGCATGCATGCGCCGATGCCGATGTCGGCCCTAGCCCAGGGCTTAAGCCCTGGGTTGGCGTTGGCGTTGGCGTTGGGGATCGCGGTCGGGGATGATGATCCGATATGAAAGGATGTTTTTTTCATTGTTTGGCGAGTATGGCGTTGATTAGTTTGGCCTGTTCCTCGTTGGATGAGGAGCTGGCCGTGGTTAGGTTGTTTTTTAATGATGGGGTTAAGGGAATAGTAGTCAGTTTCTTCAAAATTGCAATTTGTAAGGCGTAGGATGAGGTTTGGAATATTTCCCAAAGCCATTTTTGCTTTTGTTCACCGGTGAAAAACTGGCTGTCGGTATGTTGCAGCGCATACCTGGCAGTAAAAATATTTTTCCCGCCAATAACCTTTTTAATGTCGTTTTCGAAGGGTTTTTGAACTACACCATTTTTATCCGTCACTTTGGCCATTGCCCAGTATTGATAATTGTGATTGGTACTGGTCAGAAACTGGTGTAACAGGTTTTCGTTGGCATAGCCTTCTATAATTTTTTGTATTTCCGGAACCGCTTTGCCGTAAGCAATGTGCCATAATGTGTAGCAGGTGTACACTGCCCCGTCGATCACCTGATTTTTAATGGTTTTCAATGTCGCACCTGCTTTGGCATCTACCGAATCAGTAAGGCTTTCGGTACCTTTTACGATCAGGTCCTCCATTTTAAGATCGGCGAAAATTGAGTTGGGCTGGGCCAGAATGTCCTGCAACTTCTGGTAGTCTTCCTCTTTAAATTCGTCATGATCAACTTTGGTCAGCACCTTATTTTTAGGTAGATCGTAGCGTACATAATTGCCGAGCAGGTCCCAGTAGAAATTAATATGCACCGGTTTGCATTCATTGGTGTAGCAAACCGGTGTGAAGATGTTTCTGAAAAAATACTGCGGCTTCCCGTTTTCATCCAGCGCGAGTTTCAATGTGTAGGTCAGCGTATCGTTCTCGACAATCGTGAATTCACGGATCCTTTCAATTCCCCAAGTTGGAGCATTGAAAAGTGTAAGCATCATCAATAAAAGAAGCGTTTTGACCATTTATAAACAGGGAGCCCCGCTGGGGCTCGGCGGATAAATTGATATCGTTTTTCTGGAAACAGCAAGCCCGGACGGGGTTTTGCCTGAAATTCATTCATTCAAAATTCACCATTACTTCCAATCCGGGTTCTGTTCCAGTTTGGCATTGGCATTGATCTCATCCTGCGGGATCGGGAAGTATTTGTTCTTGGCAGTAACATTGCGAACCGGATATACACTGTTCACCGCTTTCGGGATCACAGTTAGGAACTTGCCGGTGCGCGTAAGGTCATACCAGCGGTCGCCTTCTGCAAAAAATTCCCACGCGCGCTCTTGCAAGACTGCGTCGATGAAGGCGTCTTTTGTCAGGCCGGTTTTTAAGTTGGCAAGGCCAGCGCGTTTACGCACCGCATTCACATACTCATAAGCGACGGTTGTAGCTCCATTGATACGTGCTTCTGCCTCAGCAGCAATCAGGTACACATCAGGTAATCTCAAAATAGGAATGTTCGGGATCAGGCCAATGGTAGAAACCGGGTCCTGGTATTTTTTGATCAAAACGCCCTGAGTAGTAATGGGCGTAATGCTTTTTTGAGGAACCGTTTTCCCTGTTTTGTCAATGTAATTGGTATCCAGCAATGTCCTGCGCTTATCGGTCGGATCGAAAGAGTTGAAAAACGCCTGGTAGGCAAACATGGAGCCAAACGAAGTCCGTGCGTAAGCAGGAGCAGCGCTTCCCGAAGGTCCGCAAAGACCTACCAACTGGTGGCCCAGTCCGGGAGATACAGGATCAACCTCATATGCCCACATATTTTCAATCCGCGCCGCGTCTTCTTTGTCGTATTTGTAAACATCCTGTACATCAGCCATTAATGAGTACTTGTTGGAGTTAATCACTTCTTTTGCTTTTTCCAAAGCTTTCGCCCAGTCTTCATTGTATAATGCTGCCTTGGCGTACAATGCGCTCACGACTTCTTTGGACGGACGACCTTTTTCTACTGCCGGATACGACGAAAGCCCTGCTGCCGAAGCCTGGTCCAGGTCGCTGTATATCTGCTTGTAAACATCTGCCCTTGGGCTTTTGGCTGTCAATGCTTCTTCTTCGGTATAGCTAGGCGTGATCTTTACCGGAATATCGCCGAAATTTTTAGTCAAAAACCAGTGGTAAAAAGCGCGCAAAAAGTACGCTTCGCCGAGAATCTGCTTCTTGCGGTTTTCGTCCATCGTAGCATCAGGAACCTTGGCAATGACCCAATTGGCCTTTTCAATTCCGATGTAACAAGCCTGCCAGATCTGCTGGGGCGACTCATTCACCCGGCTGTTGCTTTTCTGGGTAGTGTAGTTGACATCATAGGTAAACAATGTCAATGTGTTTCTCCCCACCACGCCGCGTGGGTAAGTCTGGTCGTCGCTGAAATCGGCGATGAGGGTAAGCGCCGGGCCACCACTCAGGCTTCCCAGTGCTCCGTAAACTGCTACGAGCCCTTTTTCAGCATCGGAGGCAGTTTTATAGAAATTTTCCGTGTAAATGGACGAGTAAATGGTCTCGTTCAACTCGCAGGATGGCAACATCATGGACGCTGCCAGGGTACATAAGCTTGCGGTTATTTTGAATGTCTTTTTCATATTTTGAATGCTAAGAAGTCAGCGTTGAGGGTTTTAGAATGTTACCTGAATTCCGCCAAGGAATGATCTCGATTGCGGGTACACGAAGTTGTCGACGCCAATAACCGTGTTGGAACCGGCATAGGTGTTTACCTCAGGATCATACCCGCTGTAATCGGTGATCGTGAACAGGTTATTCGCACTCACATACAGTCTTATCCCCTGTACCCGTTTGATTTTGGGCAAGGTATAGCCGAGTGTCAGGTTTTTGCAGCGCATGTAAGAACCGTCTTCCACCACATAGTTTGAGATTGGTAACCTTCCGCCCTGCGCGCCGCTTACATACTGGTTGCTCGGGTTGGTAGGAGACCAGCGGTTTACCACACCTTTCAGCAAATTGCGCTGACCAAGCGGATTTTCGAAGGATAACCTGCTTGCATTGTAAATGTCATTGCCCTGCGATCCGGAGATAAAGATGCCCAGGTCAAAGCCTTTGAAAGCCAGATTGGTAGAAAAACCGTAGATGAATTTTGGATTTGGATTACCTACGATCATCTGGTCAGCTGCCGAGATCAGGCCGTCGCCGGTTACGTCCTTGATTTTATGTCCACCCAAACGGCCGTCATAACCCGGAAGAATAGCATCGCCAGTCTGGTTAACACCGTCGAAAACGTAAGTTTTAAACATTCCCAGCGGCTGGCCTACTTTCAACACCGTGTAGGTCGTCACGAAGCGCTCATTGGTTACGCCTCCATCCAAGTCCAGTACCTTATTCCGGTTAATGGTTGCATTGGCAGATACATCCCATTTGAGGGCACCGTTCAGGATACGGGCATTCACCGCAAGTTCGAGACCTTTATTTTCCAATGAGGCATAATTACCTGTGATTGAGCCATAACCAGCACTCAATGGAAGTGTTTTGACATATAACAGATCATCAGTTTTTTTACGATAAACATCTGCGATGATGCTTACCCGGTTATTCAGCAAGCTGATATCCAGTCCAATATTGCTTTGTACCGAGCGCTCCCAGCGAAGATCAGGGTTGGCGATACCGGTCGGATTAATACCCGTCGTGTAAGTGTGGTTGAGCATGTAGTCGCTGCCGGTAGCTGCTGCGGTGGAAAGTGACTGGTAGGGGTTGATCCCTCCCGCATTACCCGTAATCCCAAAGCTACCCCGCAATTTCAGGTCGGACAGCCAGGATAGGTCTTTCATAAACGGCTCCTCTACCAAGCGATAGGCTGCGGAAACGGCAGGGAAGATACCGTATTTGTGATTCGCACCGAACTTGCTGGAACCATCGGCTCGGGCTGTCAGATCCAGGAAGAATTTGTCTTTGAAACCATAATTGACACGCGCCATGTAAGAATCCAGACGCTGGCTGCTTCTGCCGCTGCTCACGGTACGGGTTAATGCCAGCTGCATTGCCTCGTTTTGCGTAGCATCATTCGGGAAGCCGGATGCATTCATTGCGTTAGAATTGGCCTGCTCCAACTGCGTACCAAATACCGCTGTGGCTTTGAATGTGTGGTTTTTACCAAGACTGGTACTGTAAGTCAGGATACTTTCGTGTAGCAGGGCCAGGTAGTTAGCATTGGCTTTGGAAGCCGAGCCTGAGTTATCATTCAGGTCGCTTTTATTGATAATTGACCTCGGTGAGTAGCCATCGTATAATTCGCCCCGCTGATCGATGTTAAAGGAAGCGCGGTACGTAAGGCCTTGTGTCAGATTGACTTCACCGTAAAGGTTGGCCAGCGTTCTCTTAATGTCCCTTTTATTCAAAGCAGCCGCAAAATTGAGCGGGTTTACCACTTCCCGGTACTGACCTCCGGCCTGTTCGCCAAATGGAAAGATAGAGCCGTCTTCGCGATATGGTTTCAATGTCGGAGGTGCACCGATCGCTGCACCGAGTACCGACGAAAGAACTGCTCCACCGTCACCAATGTTCTCTCCACCGGTCTGAATGCCATCATTGACCGAATAACTTCCCAAAATACTGGTACCTATTTTTATGGATTTACTAAGACGGTGATCCAGGTTGAGGCGGTAAGAGTAGCGTTTGAAACCCGAACCGATGAATGTTCCCTCCTGGTCAAAATAGTTGAGAGACATGGCTAGCTGCGTCTTTTCGTTTCCACCATTAATGGAAAGCTGGTGATTTTGGATCGGTGCTTTGCGGAAAATATAGCTCTGCCAGTTTACACCCTCGCCAAGTGACGCAGGGTCGGGGTAGTAGGTGTTTTTGAAAACCTCATTTTCCAGTTGTGCAAACTCGGATGCATTCAGTACATCCAATGTTTTATTAACTTTTTGAGTGCCATAGTAGCTATCGAATGTGACGCGCGTCACACCGTTTTTACCTCTTTTGGTCGTGATCAGTACTACACCATTGGCGGCTCTTGCTCCGTAGATTGCAGAAGCAGAAGCGTCTTTGAGGACTTCAACGGATTCAATGTCATTAGGGTTAATGGTCGAAAGTGGGCTCACATCGGTGATGCCGCCGCCATTGGAAATCTGAATTCCGTCGATCACATATAAAGGTTCGGAAGATCCGTTGATCGAGTTTGTTCCCCTGATCCGGACGCTGATGTTTCCACCCGGTGCGCCCGAGTTTTGGTTGATCTGCACCCCTGCGACACGTGCCTGTAAGCCTTGCGCGATATTTGCAACCGGGGTTTGAACAAGGTCTGATGCTTTTACGGACGCGATGGAACCCGTGGTTTCCACCTTGCGCTGCGTTCCGTAACCTACTACCACCACCTCTTCAAGTGCTTTGGTGTCGGTTTTGAGGGATATATTTACAGCTGTGCGGTTGCTGATCGCTACTTCTTCTTTCAAATAGCCAACAAAAGAAAATACCAATGTGCCGCTTCCTGGTGCTTCCAGCGAGTAGGTGCCTTCTGCGGTCGTAAGCGTTCCTACCTGTGTTCCTTTTACAGTGACACTTGCTCCCGGGATTCCTTCGCCTTTTTCATCGATGACCTTTCCGGTCACGGTTTGACCCTGGGCAAAAACATACGACGTTGTTCCGAGGCACATTCCCAGAAGCAAGAATAAATAATGTATTTTTTTCTTCATATAGATAAAAAATTAGGGTTTGATCAACTATCGGGTTAAATGGAATAATACAATTTTTAGAGCATTTGATAACTGATAAATTTTTTCAGCAGTGCAATTCCAATGTGGTTTCTGCGCTTCAAAATGACACATTTACTTGAAGATAATGGCTCGATGAGCCGGAATCAAGACTATTTAAAGCCTAATAATTCAAGAATTATAACAAAAAATATCGGTAACGTTTGCGGAGACGTTACCGATATATGGTTTTATGTATTTTTAATATGAGAATTTTATATTTTTGTAAACTGATTGCTGACTATGCCTAAAAGGGAGTTTTGTTGTCTGTTTATATAAATAATACAATTGAAATGATCAAGTGTGTGAAATGTGGAGAAGTGGATGGGATAATGAAGGCAGGTTACGTAAGAGGAAAGCAACGGTACCTCTGCAAACCTTGCAATTACTATTTTACCTGTTCCGAAAAAGATGACTCATCCCAATCATTGGTTCGGAAAAAGCGGCACCAAACCACCATCATCGACATTGCCAAATCACTTGGGGTTTCCAATTCCACGGTTTCGCGCGCATTGCACGGCCACGCGGACATCAGCCCGGACACGCGCCAGGCGGTACTGGATAAAGCAACGCAACTAGACTACCAGCCCAACCAGCTTGCCTACAATCTGGTAAAAAGCAAAACGAACACAATTGGAATGATCGTTCCGGAATTTCATAACCCGTTTTTCCCCAATGTCATTATCGGTGCCCACGACATTCTGACCAAGGCGGGCTATAACCTTACGATCATGCAGAGTAATGAATCGTACCAGGTGGAGATCTCGAATACGAAAGCAATGCTCGCGAACCGGATCGACGGCCTGCTGATCTCGCTGACGCAGGAAACCAATAATTTTGACCACCTCAGTGTTTTTGAAAAAAGGGGAATACCCCTGATCATGTTTAATCGGGTATGCGAAGAAATTGATGTCCCGAAGGTAGTAGTGAACGACTTTGAAGCGTCGTTTTTGGCTGTGGAGCATTTGATATTGAACGGATACGAACGAATCGCCCACCTTGGGGGACCGCTTACACTGCAGGTGAGCCAGGAACGACTGAGGGGATACAGGGCAGCCATGGAGAAGCATGGGAAAAGCATTGACGACCACATGATCATTCAGGGAATGCTGACGCAGCAAAAGGCGAGAATCTACGGTCAATACCTGTTGGATCTCGCCGATCGCCCGGACGCGGTTTTTGCTGTCAATGATTCCTCTGCCATTGAAATTATGCTCATTGCAAAGGAAAAGGGTATCAGTATTCCTGACGAACTGGGGGTAGTGGGATTCAGCGACAATCCCGAGTCCGCCTACATTGGTCCCGGGCTCACCACAGTCCGGCAGCCCACCCTGGAAATCGGTCGGACCACAGCAGAATGGATCCTGCAACTCGTTGATTCGGAGGATCTGAACCTGCACGAAAGGAAAATTTTGAATACGGAACTGATCGTGCGCGGGTCGTCGCGGCGGAGTGGTGCTTTTTGAAATTTTTCTTATCATTTGAAATACAGTACTCAATTCATGACACATACTAACATATAAAATATTCATTATGCTACGATTAGCTTTGGCGACAGAGAGAGAAAAGCGGATCATTCTTAACTTTTTGAGCCGGAAAACTCAGAAAGGGAAATCTGTCGAGATGAATACTACGGATTATTTGATGAGTAATTCCGTCAACCGGGAAAGGCTTCTGCAAGCCATGGACGACATTGAAAACGGAAGAAATCTTGTTTATCATGATTTGATTGAGCTTTGATGCTCGTTTGGCAAGCCAATGCTTGGAAGGAGTATTTGGAGTGGCAGGGTATCGACAGAAGTGTCGTAAAGAAAATCAATGAGCTAATTAAAGAATGTCTTCGGACCCCTTTGAAGGAAAGGGAAAGCCCGAGTTACTGCGCTCAAACTATGCTGGGTATTGGTCGCGACGAATAACTGATGAGCATCGTCTTGTTTACAAAGTTGAAAACGACGCGATAATTATCGCTCAATGCCGAAATCATTATTGAGCAGCCCTATTGACAGGGAGCGCCTTCTCCAAGCCATGGACGACTTCGAAAATAACAGAAGCGTCTTTATTCAGCGAGATCTTATTGAGCATTGACGCGTTCGTGGTACCCTGATGCCTGGGAACAATATGTTGAATGGCAAATGGTAGACAAAACATCGTTAAACGAATTATCGAGCTGGTCAAGGAATGCCTGAAAACTCCCTTCGAAGGAAAAGGAAAGCCGGAAATGTTGCGCGCTAATTTGTCTGGATGCTGGTCCAGAAGAATTACAGATGAGCACAGATTGGTTTATCGTGTTGAGGGAAATATATTGTTTATTATGCGGTGTAAGAATCATTACTATAAATGATTTTATGCCACGAATACACCGCAGCGGCGGCCGCGAATGCACACTAATGCATTCGTGCCTATTAGTGCATTCGTGGCATAAAAAAGTGCGAATCCAGAGAAATCGCACTTTATTAACTACGGAATATAATTAAATAGGAGCTTAGGATTGAATGCTACTGATTTTGCTTCAATACATTTGATCCCATAATGTCAATTTGCGCCTGCGGAATCGGGAAATACTCGCTTTTACCTTTCACGAAGCTAGCCCCGGTCAGATAGGTTCTCTTTTTGCTTTCTTTGGTCAAATAGGCATTCAAAACAACGTCAGCAACGCCCCAGCGAACAAGGTCAAAATGACGGTGACCTTCCATGGCGAGTTCCACGCGACGTTCGAAACGAACCGCTTTTCTTGCATATTCCTGTGTTGCAAAAGCAGTATAAGGTTTCACTAGATAGTTGGCAGCAGGCTTGCCATCCGCACCCATTACCACCACATTAGCAGCACGATTCCGGATCTGATTGACAATGCTGAGCGCGGTAGCCAAGTCACTTTCTTCTACGGCAACTTCTGCACGCATGAGAAGAATATCGGCAAGACGGATCGCGCGGTAGTTGTTGGCATTGGCACGAGGCGATTCAGCACCTGCGTTTTCACCACTGTAAGCAAAAAACTTCTTGAACGTATAAGGCCCACCGAAGCTCTGGTCTCTGATCCAGTTCTTACCTGGATGTGTGCCCCAGTTCAGGAATGGCAAACCTCTGCGGCCAACTGTCCAGTCCAATCTTGGATCCAATGTTCCTTCATAAGGAGCAAATGCATCTGTTGAGGCAAGACCTTCGTCATTTTTTACATCTACATCATTGAATGTATCCAGTAACGGCAAACCTGCGGCATCCGTTTTAAATGCATTGACCAGGTTTTGAGTAGGCTGGTAAAATCCGCAGCAGCCACCGGGAGCCGAGCCGTAAGGAAAGTTGTAATTATCACCCCAGCTTCCGTTTTGGCCACTACCACCATCACCTACCGACATTTGTACTTCAAAGATCGATTCGCTGTTGTTCTCAGTCAAGATCCTGAAATTGTCGTGAAAGCTGGCTACCAATGCAAAAGGGCCATTTTTAATAATGTCATCCAAAAGTGGTTTCGCCGCAGTGTAATCAGCCTGATACATATGTACTTTGGCCAAAGCTGCCTTGGCCGTCCATTTGCTCGCGCGGCCTACCTGCGCTTTGGTGGCCGCCAGGTTGTCGATTGCAAACTGAAAATCTGCCTCGATGTTTGGCCAGATGTCCTTATCGTTTGGCAAGTTGATGTAATCCGTTACGGTTTCATCCACGTAAGGGACCATATTCCAAAGCTTTTTGGCTTCAAAATGGTACCACGCTCTCAAAAAGCGGGCTTCGCCCAATGCCTGCGCTTTCTCGGCTTCGGTCATGTCGGTAGCAAGCCCGATCAGTTTAATGGTGTTGTTGGACCGGGAAACACCGTCGTACACCGCCACCCATTTGTCGTTATAAGCACCAATATCAGCCTGCGGAATGTAGCGTTCAATGGTCGTGATCTGCGCCTGATCACCTACGTCGCTGCCTTTGTAGGCATCGTCCGAAGCGATGGAACCGTAGATCCAGTTGCTGACAGACGATGTATTGACGGGGCCGGAACCAACGCCATCCAGCAAACTGTATGCGCCGATCAAAACTGCATTGACGCCATTTTTATTCGAAAGTGATTGCTCATTTCCCACGCCGAGCGGTGTGGTTTCCAGGAAGCTGTCGCCGCATGACGTCATCATCCCCGCGCAAACCAATGCTGTTAATACCAATACTCTCTTTTTCATATCTATAAACTTATAATTCTCAGATAAGTGATTTTTTGATTATACCCGTTTTTAGAATCCGAAATTGATACCGATCTGGTACATTTTGGAATTAGGATAATTTCCCTGGTCTACCCCAAGTACCGTGCTTCCCGGAGTGGAGCCAACCGACGTAACCTCAGGATCGATGCCGCTGTACTTGGTGATCGTGAAAAGGTTTTGCGCCTGTAGGTAAACTCGTGCGCTTTCGAAACCGATTTTTGACAGCATTGAGGTAGGCAATGTGTAGCCCAGCGTCAGGTTCTTCATTCTGAAATACGAACCGTCTTCAATGAAGTAGCTCGATGGCTGCTGGCTGCGGCTATCGTTAGCATCCAGGATTGGCAATGCTGCATCGGGATTTTGAGGAGTCCAGGAATCGTTCAGCATGCGAAGACTTCTGTTACCAGCCTGGTTGTTGAAATCAACCCAGCGTTTTACCATATTAATGATCTGGTTACCCTTCACACCCTGAAAGAATGCCGAGAGGTCGAAGTTTTTGTAACCCACATTCAGGTTGATACCATAGGTAAAATCAGGGTGTGGGTTGCCCAGGAACTTGCGGTCGTTGTCGGTAATGGTACCATCGCCGTCGGTATCGTGGTATTTGTATTTACCAATTGCAGCGTAACCAGGATATTTTGGACCACTATCCACATCGCCCTGATTCTGGTAAATGCCATCGATCTGCAAGCCGTAGAATGAGTATAAAGGCATTCCGGCAACCGAACGTGTCCAGGTATAGCTGCGGATCGCAGGCCCAAGTAGTACAGCGGAAGTGCTGCTGTTCAGCTTTTTAACCTCGTTTTTGTAAGTCGAGAAATTAACGCCTACCGAATAGGTAAGGTCACCATTCAATGCTTTGTTGTTAAAGTCAATCCCAAGGTCAATTCCCTTGTTGTTCATTTCTCCGACATTGACAAAAGGAATGGTAGCAACACCCTGAGTAGCAGGCAAGCTCACCTGATAAAGCATATCGGAGGTCGTTCTGTTATACAAATCCAGGTTCAGACCGAACACTCCTTTCAGGAAGGTTGCGTCCAAGCCAATGTTGGTCTGCGTGGTAGTCTCCCATTTAGCATCAGGATTTCCGAATGCATCCGTGTCGAATCCAGACTGCACGGCGTTGTTAGAGCCATCGATAGCATAAGAAGAAAGGCTCAGGCTTGAACGGTAGGTGCTGAATCCATTGTAATTTCCAATTTCCTGGTTACCGGTCTGGCCCCAGCCAGCTCTTATTTTCAAGTCATCAATCCATGAAACCGGTTTCAGGAATGCTTCTTCCGAAAGTCTCCATCCCGCACTGAATGCAGGGAACGTACCGTACCGGTTGTTTTGCCCAAATCTGGAAGAACCATCGCGACGTACCGTAGCTTCCAGCAGGTAGCGGTCCATTAATGAGTAATTGATTTTTCCAAAAATGGAGAAAAGCGCCCATTCGTAGCCAGCACCTGTATTGTTGATTCCCGCCGTACCTGAGTTAAGGAACATGTACTGAGGATCTTCCGAGAAGAATGTAGTACGCGTGGCTGAAAAGTCTCGACCTGTTCCTTTGATCGCTTCCGTTCCTAAAAGCACGCCCAGCTTGTGAATGTTGCCCAGTGTTTTGTTGTAATTCAATGTATTCGACCACGTCCAGTTGATGTCGTAAGCATTAGCATTGGTCAGCGCATTGGCCGCTTCAATTTCTGCTTCTTCCAGATCCAGCAGGGTATAACCTACGCGGTTGGCGGCGGTAATGTCAATACCAATGCTTGATTTTGCAGTCAGATCTTTCAGGATATCCACTTCCAGATATGCATTACCGAATGCGCGGAAGTTGTTAGTCTGGTTTTTTCTGGTTCTCCAAAGCTGCGCCACAGGGTTGGTGGCAGGTCCAAGTCCCGCCGCTCTGGTAGCAGCGAAATTGCCCATAATATCGTACACAGGAATGATAGAAGGAATACGATAGCCATTTCCGATCGGGTTTCCATCCTGGTTATTGGCTGAGCTGGAAGTGCCGTTATTGTTATAGTAGCCCTTATTTTCAGTATAACTTACTTCCAAATTCTCGCCGATCCTGATGCGTTTCTTGAACGAGAATTCAGTATTGGAACGCAATGAATAGCGGTTAAAAGAAGTGTGAATTAGTACACCGTCCTGCTTGAAGTAGTTAAATGCGATTGCATACCTCCCACTTTCTGTTCCACCTTGTGCACCCACATTATACTCCTGGATCGCAGCCGGGCGCAGGATTTCCTTGTGCCAATCGGTACCTTCTTTATTTGCTTTGACGATCTGGTAAAAACCGGCCCGGTTGTAATTGTACAGCGAAGGGTTCACTTTCGGATCTCCTTCTGACAATCCGTAGCTGGATCCGGCCAGAATGTAATCAGGTACCACTGCATTGGCGCCATTGCCATACTGCTGATGCGACGGGTTACCATTGGTGAGTACGCCTGCATTTTTCCGCTGTGTCCAAAGCAGATCACCGAATTGCTGCGGATCTTTGATCAGGTCGAGGTCAACTTTGCCAGTTTGCAGGCCCGCTCGTGAATTAAATGTGAATTTCGGAGCACCTGCTTTTCCTTTCTTGGTAGTGATAATGATCACACCATTCGCCGCTCTCGAACCGTAAATAGAAGCCGAGGAAGCATCTTTTAACACCTGCATCGACTCAATGTTGTTCGGGTTAATGCTGTTCAATCCACCTTTGGTCGGCACACCGTCGATCACATACAAAGGATCATTGTTATTGATCGTTCCAAAACCACGGATACGTACGGTAGCCTCACCGCCAGGCGAGTTATTGGAGGTAACAGTAACCCCGGCCACACGTCCCTGCAACTGCTGGGCAACGTTGGGCGCAGCCACTTTGGTCAGTTCGGTAGCGTCCACGGTACTTACCGCGCCGGTAATATCTCTCTTGGATTGAGACGAATAACCTGTCACCACTACCTCGCTCAATGCTTTCACATCGGATTGTAATGTAACATCCACCATTGATTTGTTGGTAATGTCAATTTCCTGAGTCAGAAAGCCGATAGACGACACCACCAACGTCGTACTGCCATCAGGGACCGTCAGTGAAAAAGCGCCATCCGCGTCCGTGGTAGTACCCACCGACGAGCTTCCTTTCAATACTATTGTTGCGCCCGGAACAGTACCGCCGGTAGCATCCACTACTTTTCCTTTTACAGGGATATCGATGGACTGAATGGTTTTAATCGCTGAACCATTGCTCTCAGGAGCCGGGGTTGATGATTTCACAGACGCCCTTTTCAAAAGGATCTGTTTGCCGGAGACCTCGTACGTGACCTGCAAAGGCGTAAGAAAATTATCCAGTATAGCTTCCAGCTTCTCTTCTTTCGCGCTGAAAGTTACTTTGCGTTGTGACCGGATCAGTTCAGGGCTGTACATGAAATTCACACCTGAAAGTTTACCGATCTGGTTTAAAGCTGCTTCGATTTTTTGTTCCTTAATGTTGATCGTAACCCTGCGGTTCAACACTTCTTGTCCGAAACCATCGAAGGCGAAGGACAGCTGTGTGAACCCGACGATCATCATCATTTGTATGAGGCTGATTCTCATAATTTTGAGCAGGTAATTCTGCCGGTAAAAGGTTTTTTTCATACTTTTGTTTGTTTTGTAGGTTATAAAAAATCAGCAAAATAATTCCCAGTATCCCGTCAGGACTTCCAGTCCGGGGATCATCTTAGCGCCAGCATAGAGTGGGGGTTTACATACAAGGTGAATGATGTTGACGCATCGTTCACCTTTTGTTGTTTTTAGTCAAATAGGGTTTGGTTTAGGTGAATAGTTATCTGCATGGATTTCCCTTGATCGTTATTTTGGTTGGTGTGATCTCGTACTCAGCTTCAAGAATGGTACAGATCCATTTCAACTTGTTTTCAAGTGGCTCATCACCCAAAGTAGCGGTAATGCTGCACTGGGACATGATTTCTTTATTGAATTCAATATCAACACCGTATGCTTTGCTCAATCCTTCGAAAACGGTCTCCGCAGGCGTTTCAGAATAAGTGAATTCCTGATTTTCAATCGGAATATTGAGTAGTATGGCTGTGCTCAACGTAGTGCGGAACAGACGATCGTGGTTTCTTTCGAATGTAGCCTGCTGATTAGGAGTCAGAATGAGTGCCGTCAGTTCTTTATCGTCCGTATACTGTTTTGCTTTGGCATCTTTTTGGGTAAATACCGAAACTTTACCGGTCTTCACCGCTACGATCACCTGCTCGTCGTCGGCCCCGGCTTTCACACTGAAACTGGTGCCGTGTACTTTGGCCACGAGTTCATTGGCATATACAAAAAACGGTTGCTCCGGATTTTTGGTAACTTCAAAAAAGGCTTCGCCAGACAGAAAAACTGCTCTTTTGGAGGCTGCAAACTGTTTGGGGAACTTCACACTACTATTCTTGTGCAGTACTACGGAGCTGCCGTCGGGTAATTGCACATATTTGAGCGCCTGGTCGTGATTGACAACCTCAGTGATGGTTTCGGGTTTTTCCTGGGACACTGCCACTGACGGTGCGAGCTTTTGCTTATTGTTTTTATAAATGCGGAAAAGCGCAAAACCCAATCCGAGTATGATGAACAACGATGCTGCTACATTCCAGCCGGAAGCAAACAATGGACGGATCGAAGTGAGCTGCCTGGTCTTTTTAAGCAGCTCTTTTTGTTGGGCAATGCGAAGCGCCTGACCGATCTTATTCTCAATATGTTCGTCGGTCAGGTCCTGATTTTCGGACTCGACGGCGATCACCAGTTCGCGGCCTTTTTCAACGAGTTTTGTCCGCTCCTCATTCAGGCCCGCCCATTCTTTCCAAATGATATCATCTTCCGGTTTTTCACCTCTGGCCCACTGAATAAATCCGGGGTTTGCTAAGAGTTGTTGAAGTGATGTGGTGAACGAGTGATTCATAGCGGATAGAGTGCTGTTTTTTAACATTATCCGTTTATATCGGTCGAATACTCGCTTGGGGCAGAATATTTTTTAATTTATTGAAATGTTAATATAAAATTTGGTAAAATGAATAAAAGAAAAGAGAATATGAGGAGGCGGAGGTCCAGATTTCACGCAGGTTATGGAGTGCCCGCTGGATAAGATTACTGACAGACTGCGGATTGATGGAGAGAAGACCGGCAATTTCTTCCGGTTTGAGATTTTGAAAAAAACGAAGGTAAATCACTTCCTGCTGGCGCGACGGAAGCTGGTTCATCACATTCCTGACCTGCTTTTTTAGTGCCAGGTCATTTTCACCCTGGATCATGGAATCCTCGCGTGAAAATTCAGCATTCAGGTCATCGAAATGGTTGGTCAGCTCCACTTCTTCGGCCAGCGGCTTAATGGTTTTCAGGATCCTGTTCCTGAATGATTTGAGAAGATAGAACCTGACCGATGGTGTCTCATTGAGGGATTCCCGGTGTAGCCAGAGATGTACCAGCAGATCCTGCAGAGCGTCTTCGACTACCTGCATATTGGGTGTAAATCGTCTCCCGTACTGCGCCAGCGGGCGATAGTAGCGCCTAGCCAGCTCCGTGTACGCATCCTCATCACCATTCCGGAAACAGTTCCAAAGTACAGCATCATCAGTATGTTTTGTGAACTGAGCCAAGAGCAGTGAAACGGGGAAAATGACCGTTATGATCAAAAATAGGTAATGACTCCCATTAATAAAATACTGTTTGGTAGATTATTGGAATAACAAAATTTTATTGTTTTATTTTACCAAAGACAGTTTACGCGCGTGAAAAGTATTGGTCGGACAAAGAAAAAGTCCCGCCGGGAATTTTTCTTTTCCAGCAGGACTTTCATGATAAAATACTGACATTTAATCTACTATTCGGAGTCTTTATAAAGGCCGAATTCGCTGATCGCCACGCTTACAGGTGACTTTGTAATCCGTAATCTCACTTTGGCCGAGGTGATCGGAGCTTCCAGTTTGACGAGTCTCTTGGCGCCAATGCTGGTACCTTTATGGATTTCCTTCCATTCAGTTCCCTGCCATGCGTCTACCGCAAATTCTTCGATCCGCTGGCCTAGTTTAATGAATTCCTGAATACTGATAATATCGAATGTGATTGGCTGGCTAAAGTCAATAGTTACTTCGGGTGTTTTGAAATCTTCATCTGTCGCCCAGTAAGTTTCCGGCCGTCCGTCGAGGATGTTTTTGGCGCTGTAAACTGAATTGTAACCACGCACATTCACTGCTTTTGAACCTCCTTTTCCGGCAAGGTTGGTAGTGAATGTTTGCCTGACGTGCTCACCAAATGATTTCAGAGCGGCCACGTCGTCGTCGTGAAGCTGCCCACGGGTGTCGGGGGCGAGGCCCAGGTCTAGTGCCGCGCCGCGACCAACACTTTTCATATACAGGTCAAAGAGCTTTTCAGGCGTTTTTGGTTTTTCATTAGCGTGGTAAAACCAGCCTTTCCGCAATGGTACGTCACATTCGGCAGGAATCCAGAACTTTCCGTTTCGGGTACCGCCCGGGTTTTCAGTAGCATTGGCCTGGCCCGGAACTGCTACATTTTGGCCTTCCGAAGGTTTCGGAGTCAATGTGGCCCAGGAAGTCTCGTTCACGCTTCCGTCTTCATTGCCTGCCCATCGCACGTCCCAGCCGATATCGCTGAAAATGTTGGCTGTTGGCTGTAATTTGCGGGTCAGGTTAGTCCAGGTCGAGTCCCATTGATAGTAGGTCGTGTTGTCAATGGAGCGTTTTTCTTTGGCACCGCCGTAGTAGCCGTCGCCTCCGTTTGCGCCGTCGTGCCATGACATAAACAGTTCGCCATAATTGCTATACAATTCTTTCAATTGTTCGCGGTAAATGGCCAGGTATTCGGGCGTGCCGTACTTGGCATTATTACGGTCCCAGGGAGAGCAATATACACCGAATTTGAGTCCGTGTTTTCTAGCCGCGTCGGCTACTTCTTTTACCAAATCACCTTTTCCGTCGCGGAACGGGCTTTTTGAAATGTTATATTCGGTCGTTTTGGTAGGCCAGAGTGCAAATCCGTCGTGGTGTTTCGCGACCAATACGATGCCTCTCAGTCCGCCCGCTTTGGCAGCCAATATGATTTGCTCTGCATTAAAGTTGCTGGGATTGAATGTCTTCGGATCCGCATCGCCATATCCCCATTCTTTGTTTTCAAAAGTAGTAGGTGTGAAGTGAATAAGGCCATAAACCTCCGTTTCGTGCCATGCTACCTGCCTGGGTGCGGGGAATGCGCCGTAAGGTTTGGGAGGGGTTTGCGCGAAAGTATTCAATGCCATAAGGAGAAGAAGAGCGGCTACGGGTTTGATCATTTTGTATGTGACATTAAGTAGTAAGTCTTTGTATTATTGAAAAGTGAAGATCGGTTTTTTTGATTCAGTTCACTAATTTTTGTGAAGTATGTTGTCTTAAATTCCCAATCTGGAACAGACTGCATGGTTGGTTATTTTTCCATAACAAAAACCTTAATTTTAATTGGTAAATTTGAAATCATCTTCAACGTTCAGATAAATTTAGGTCATGTTCAACATCGTGGAAAACTATATGGAATTGAAAAAAAATATGGGAACCCTGATCAACAAGTCTGGCTATAAAAATGCTTTTCTAGCGGAACAGATAGGTATTCCGGCGCCGACATTCAGCGTCAAAAAGCAACGTGGAAGCTGGACTGAGGCGGAAATGAAAAAGATATTGGACATTATACAAAACGAAAAGCTGGAAGATTTCTTTTTCCTCGAACTCATGCGGGCTGAAAGTAATGAACCCCGATACCCTGTTTCTGATTTGAAGAAAGAAATGGGATGGTAGTTCAGTATGTTAAAAGGTTTAAAAAAGATTTGAAAAGTACACCTCTGGATATTCAAAGGCGAGTTTTTGATGTGATAGAAAAACTGGAAGCTGCCCAGAATCTGGAATCTGCCGGTCTTGATTACAAAAAAATGGAAGGTCAGAAAAGCGGCGAAAATTATTATCGGATACGCATTGGCGAGTGGCGAATTGGCATCGAGTGTATTCATCCAGACGTTACTTTGCTACGAATCCTTACCCGAGGTAAAATGTACCAATCCTTTCCTCCCAGGTCCTAGTTGATCACAAACAAATAAGCCGGCTGCTGGCCAACTTCCGCAATCGTTTTTGCCGGAACTTCAATGGCCCCTTCCTTCACTTTTAATGTCTTTTTGTTTCCTGCAAAGTGAATTTTGGCATTAGCGGCAAGGGGAAGACCTTCGGGTTTCAATGTAGCAGGTAGCTTTTCTCCCGTCTCCGCAAGGTAGAAAGCATAAGTGGTTGCTCCTTTTTTGGTATACGCCCATTTGCCTTTGCGGTAAGGTGCCAAAGGTTTGGTTTCATAAATGCCTTCACCATTCACATTCATCCATTTACCCATTTCTTCCAGGCGCTGGTATGCCTCTTCGTGCCATTCACCGTCTGGGCCGGGCGCTACATTCAAGAGCAGGTTACCACCTTTGGCAACAATGTCAATAAGGGTATGAACCAGTTTTTGGGTGGATTTGAAGTTTTCTTTGGGAATGTAAGACCAGGAATCCCCCATCGTCATGCACGACTCCCAGGGGATCGACATATAATGATCGGGAATGGATTGCTCGGGCGTCACGTAATTTTCAAATTCTCCGGTCACGGTACGGTCCACTACGAGCAGGCCCGGCTGATGTGATCTTGCCATTTTAGCGATGCGCGCCATGTCAATGTCCTGGTCATAAGGTATGCTTTTCTGCCAGCTGATATTGGGATCAATAGAGCTGAATGGGCGAACCCAGCCGCCGTCCAGCCAGAGAATGTCCACGGAACCGTAATCGGACATCAGTTCTTCGATCTGGTTGTAGGTAAAGTCCTTGAACTTATTCCACAGTTCAGGCCGCTTTTTCGGGTCATAGGACACATTGCGGTCTTTCGGTGGGAAGTATGGCCACCAGTAGGAGTCGGTATGCCAGTCGGGTTTAGAGAAATAGGTACCCGTCATGAATCCCTGGTTGCGGAAAGCCGCCAGCACTTCCTTGGTCACATTGCTTTTAGGATTCGATTTGAAAGGCGTATTTGTGATTTTGTAATCAGTGTATTTGGAATCGAACATCGAAAATCCGTCGTGGTGTTTCGTTGTGAAAACCACATATTTCATGCCTGCACCTTTGGCTGCCTGCGCCCATCTTTCCGGGTTGAATTTGACCGGATTAAATGTCTTGGCAATGTCTTCATAAGCTTTTTTGTACTCAAACCAATCATGCGAATGCGGTCCTCTTCGCTCACACCAGCCTTCATCTTCCGGGCACAGCGACCATGATTCTACAATTCCCCACTGGCTATACGTTCCCCAGTGCATAAGGAGACCGAATTTTACATCCTGCCATTTACTCAATTTCTGCTGTACGAGCGGGTCGGTAGGGGCGATGTATTTGGAATGGTCTTGTTCGGAATGCTGTTGTGCATCAGCAAAACCGGCCGATAGCAGACCGGCCAGAAGAAAAATGGTGGATTTTAAATTCATTTTTGATTAAATAAAACGAGATGACCGAGCCTTACGACTATTTCAGGCAAAATGACTTTTTGCATTGATTACGACTCCTTTACCGCCTTTTTCGGTAACGGTATAGTTGAAACCCGGCTGAACCGAATATGCACCCACCTGGCCCTGTTTGTTGACCGCGATAAAGCCAACCTGGAAGGTTTTGGCACGTTCGGGATTAGGTTTTACAATGCGTTCTACTGCTTTTTTACAAGCCTCTTCCGGAGACAGCCCGGAGCGCATAAACTCAACTACCAGGTGCGTTCCGCAGACCCTGATCACTTCTTCACCCTGCCCTGACGAGGTGGCCGCGCCTATTTCATTATCCACAAAAAGCCCCGCGCCAATGATAGGGGAGTCGCCAACCCGGCCACGCATTTTGAAGCCCATACCGCTGGTCGTACACATTCCCGACAGATTTCCCTGCGCGTCCAGTGCCAGTGTACCCATCGTATCATGGTTAAAAGAGCCATCTTCCAGCCTTTCAGGTGCAAATGGGCCGTGTCCTTTCGGGTGGGACTGCTGATGTTCAATGTTGATAACCGGCTTATACTCCGCTTTTTTAAGCCATTCTTTATATGCTTTTTCAGCGTCGGGAGAAAGTTTGGCTGATTCAAGTTTGAAGCCATTGGCAAGAGCAAACTGTTGTGCACCCACGCCTGCCAGAAATACGTGAGGCGTGGTTTCCATGAGCTTTCTTGCAACCGAAATGGGATGTTTGATCCTTTCCAGAAATGCTACCGAACCACAATTCGCTTTATCATCCATAAGGCACGCGTCCAGGGTCACATAACCATCGCGGTCGGGATTGCCGCCCAGTCCTACGCAGCAATTGATGTCGTTTTCAATGGCGATAGCAGCTTGCTCCACTGCGTCTAAGGCAGTACCACCCTTTTCCAATAGCGGCCAGGCTGCGCCGTTCGCGATCTGGCCGCTGTCCCAGGTAGAGATGACAAGTGGCTTATTGACAGCGTTTTTGGCGAATAACGTATTCACCCTGGAAAAGGGCAGCGCAATTGCTGATAAGCGCAGAAAGGACCTACGGTTGGATTTCATGGATGAATAATTATAAAATTTTAAAAATATCTTTTCTTAAATTAAAAATTCTTCAAATATACATTTACTATGTAACGTGGCAAATGAAAATAGTAATATTTTGACGGATAGTAAAATAGGGAAACAGATTGTCTGTCTTTGGAGGATTGAGTATCAGAATGTTTTATTTAATACTTAAATTGACCACCCGACATGGTCATTGAATTATTTCTTAGCAATACTCATGATAGTTCCTTCCAAATTCAGTGTAGACGTGGCGATTTCGGCTTACGGAAAACCGTACCAGACCGCAGTTACCTTGTTTTCCCTGTTAAAGCATTCAGGACAATGGATTGATAAAATTTATTTTGTTGAAGAAAGAAAGCAGCCTGAACCGGTTGATTTTCAGTTTATTTACGATCATATCGGTAGCCAACTCATTCATTACAAACCTTTTTTCTGGTTTTGGTACAACAAAGTGCATTCGTCATTTCAAAAGTTCAGACCTTACCGGCAATCGATCAGGTACCAGTATGGCTGGGAAAAAACCGATAAAGATTATCTCCTGCTACTCCATAATGACGTTTATTTCACCGGTGATCTGGTGGGGGAATATCTGCGCAATATTGGCGAACATACCGGTATCGGGAAGATCGGGCAATGCTGGAATTGTCCTGCTTTTTCGGCTAACATGTGCGATGGTAAAAACTATACGACTTATCGTCCCGATTACCAGGAAATCATGAATTTGTCGAACCAATTTCCCGGCCCGCGAAGCCACAAGTATGCAGATGTAATGAAGGCGGACAAAATCTGGCCGCTGCCCGAATGCCGTCTGAATGAATATGTCGCCATGGTGAACATGAAATATGCGCGGCCAGCCACTGTACCATTCGGCAAAGCCACGCCGATTGGGGTTCATAACCGCATTGATACGGGCGTGGAGTGGTTTTATATGCTTAATAATGCGGGACATACCTTTACCCATTTCGATTATGAACCGTATGCCATTCATAGTTGGGTTAGTCTCAAAAACGCGGGACATGAAGCGCTATTTAATAAGGAGCTATACCAATATGAAGAGTCGGTAGCGTTACAGTGTTTGAAAGATGAGTTTGGTTATCAGGTATGAAGCAGTCCAGTCATTTAAATAACATAGCATTCTAAGATGGTTCTTGAAATTCATGACCTTCATCAGCGATATGGTGATCAGGAAATTCTGGCGATACCATCTTTTCAGATCGGTCACGGTATTTACTGGATCCAAGGCGAGAATGGTGCGGGTAAATCCACCCTTTTCCGGACGCTCGCCGGAATGTTGCCTTACCAGGGCACAGTTCTGCTTAATAACCACTACGATCTGCGGAAAGACCCGGTTGATTACAGGCTTGGGCTTAATCTTGGAGAAGCGGAACCCTTATACCCCTCATTTCTAACTCCGGCAGACCTCATTGCATTTGTAGCGGAAGCAAAAAGAAGTCCTGCCGGTCAAGCCGAAAAGTTGATCAACGCATTGGGTATTCAGTATTTGAACAATACTTTCGGTAGCTGTTCCAGTGGAATGGTGAAAAAAGTATCGCTGGCCGTCGCTTTTCTTGGCAAGCCCTCGGTCATTATCCTCGACGAACCGCTCATTACCATTGATCTGGAAGCGCGCGCCGCATTATTTGAGCTGATCAAAACTTACTATGGCGCCGGTGTGACGTTTTTGCTATCCTCACATCAGACTTTTCAGCAGGAGGGCTTAGAGGTGACGCAAACTTTTGCATTAATGAACAAAACACTCGTCGAATTTCCGGTACCATGAAAACATTGATGCTTTCGACGGTGACGGCGTTTTTCAGTCAAAGGGCGGGACTGTTCTTCGTTTTAATGGGAATTTTGTTCGGGTTTTTGAGCGGAGCGGAGCACCATGCGTTTGCGGTCTTTTTCCTCACGGGTACCTACGGCATCGTGTACCTGTGTGCGATCTGGCTGGCGTATACCTTATTATGTGTGCAATTTTTGACCCGGCTTTGGAAGCAGCCCGAATATACATTTGTGTACCATACAAGGCTATGGGTGCTATCGAGGCGCTTTTTAAGATTTTTGCTGATGTCTCTCGGTTTCCTGCAACCCATCCTCTATTACGGAGTTTACCTGATTTCCATTTCAATTCAAGACCACATCTCCGGGCGGCTGGGGTTCGTGTTGCCATTGTACCTGGTCATGATTGCATTCATTATGATTGCTGCAGAATGGCGGATCAGGAATCCCAGATTATATGTCGCTAAAAACAGCAAACTAATTTTCCACTGGCCCTTTCCACGACCGGGCAACTGGACATACTGGTCTATTGAATGGCTTTTCAGGGAGCGGGGAGTGACATTACTGGCAGGGAAAGCGGGGGCTATTCTGGTAGCGACGGGAACGATGCTCTATTACACTACCGATGCTTATGATCTGCGGCTTCCGGCGGTGGGCTTGTTACTGGCTTACTCGCTGAACCTTGGGATTTCCTATGAGCTTTACAGATGGGAGAGCCAGGTGTGGCTGTGGGGGAGGACGTTGCCGGTTTCGAATCTGCAACGGTTTGGCAGAGTTTTGGCGCTGCACGCGATCATTATACTACCCGAAACTTTGGCCGTGATACGGAATGGCGCACTCACTTTTTTTGAAATATCGCAGTTGTTTGGGCTGGGACTATCGGTGCTGACCGTCCTCCATTCATTTTTTTACAAAAAAGAAGGATTGCTGGAAGATTCCATGCAAACGATCCTGTTTGGCTTCGTTGGTGTCACTATTTTGATATTATATAAAACCCCGCTGTTACTGATCGGCGGGGTTTTGCTGGTGCTGACTTATTACATGTTCCCGAAATGGTATAAGGTTTAGCGACGGGTGCGGTGCTACCCGCCACTGAAGTGACGGGTTATTTGGGGACGGATGGCCTTACTTCGATCTTGCTGGGTAATGTCCGGGCGGGTAACTTGATGAGGTCAGAAACGATCTGGCCAATGTCTTCCGGCTGGATTTTCCACGCATCTTTTTCCGAAGGCTGGTGATTGCTGAATTCCGTTGCTACCGAGCCAGGCATGATCGTGGTCACCTTGATACCCGCACTTCGCACGTCCATCATCATGGCTTGCGAGAAGCCGACCAGGCCAAATTTACTTGCATTGTAAGCAGTGCCGTTCGGGAAGAAATTGGTCCCGGCAAGGCTAGAAATGTTGATAAAATAACCCTTGGACTCGGTAAGAGCCGCTAACGATGCTTTCGCGCTGAAAAATACACCCGTCAGGTTAATGTCGATCGTTTCATTCCATTGCTCGGCGGTCAGCTCCTGGATAGGGGCGAAATGTCCTACGCCTGCATTGGCTATGAAATAATCGAGGTGCCCCCATTTGGAAATCACCTGCTCAACGGCAGCTTCCTGCGATTTTAGATCTCTTACATCCGACGCAATTCCGATCGCGTAGCCATCCTTAATTTTATTGAGCGAGACAGCGGCCCGGTCAGCACTTTCCTGTGACCGGCTGGTGATCGCGACAAATATTCCTTCGCCGATAAGTACCTCTGCTATGCCGTACCCGATTCCTTTGGAGCCGCCGGTAATGAGGGCGACTTTATTTGATTCTGCCATTACAATATGTTTTTTGAAAAAATGAAGCGTAATGGATGAACAGCATTCAAGTCTTTAAGGTTTGGATTAATTGCCGGGAGATTCAAAAATTTGTGAATCCCGGGTGTTTTTCTGCACGGCAATGGCGCCAAATATGCCAAGTAAATAAGCAAAAGCATAGAACCCTTTTTCACTTGGAAGCAATGTCGCATTCCATAGCCCGACCGCTAAAAGTACGATCGCCAGGATCGTTGAAAACCAGCTGATGCCGTAATAGATGTTCGTGACGGGTATACCTTCCAGGCGGTCCCGAACGCTTTTTTGAACGGATACGGCTGCAAATAAGCCGTACATTAAAACGGTAAAATAATAGCCTTTTTCGCTTAGCAACATTTCGGACCTCCATAGTCCTATGATGAAACCGAGCATTCCAACGCCCAATGCAATCCAAGAAGCCGCGATAAACGCACCAGAGGTTTTTTGTGCAGTAATAGTGTTCATGTTGGTGTTAATTAAGTGATTGTGATAGTAGAGTTTGTCAATATTACTTCTTTTCAGAATAAAGTACCACTACAAGTTTCTGTACTCTGTTTTTTTGCCGGTCTCTGGTCAATATCCTATTTTTGCCGGCAGTATATATTTTGACAGATTTTTACCCATTTATGAAAATAGTAGAAAACAAGGTTGCATTGGTAACAGGGGCTTCAAGAGGCATTGGCCGCTCTATCGCATTGCGGTTGGCTGAGGAAGGTGCTGATGTGGCATTTACGTATCTTTCAAGCGTTGAAAAAGGAGAGGCCCTTACCAAAGAACTGGAATCCTTTGGAGTGAGAGCAAAAGGTTATCGCTCAGATGCTTCTGATTTTCAGGCCGCTGATCAGCTGGTAACGGATGTGATCGCTGATTTTGGTAAACTTGACGTGCTGATCAACAATGCCGGTGTCACGCGTGACGGTCTGCTGATGCGCATGAGTGAGGAACAATGGGATACTGTCATTAACATTAACCTGAAATCGGTTTTTAACCTTACCAAAGCCGCTACCAAAAGCATGATCCGAGCCAGAATTGGTTCAATCATCAATATCACGTCGGTAGTAGGTATCCGTGGCAATGCAGGGCAATCCAATTATGCGGCTTCCAAAGCGGGTATCATCGGTTTTACCAAATCCATTGCACTTGAACTAGGCTCACGGAACATTCGCTCCAATGCGGTAGCGCCAGGCTTCATAGAAACAGAAATGACGGACGCCGTGGACTCCAAAGCGGTGGATGATTGGAAACAATCCATACCCATGAAGAGAGGCGGACAACCGGAAGAAGTGGCTGATGCCTGCGTTTTCCTGGCATCTGATTTGTCGCGTTACATCACCGGACAGGTTATTCAGGTCGACGGTGGTATGTTAACCTAGTCTCTTTCTTCGTTAGTGAATAGCTGGCAGTTTCATTGTATATTGTAACGTTGCCAGCTATTGATATTTAAAGACATGCGGTCCGAACTGATTTTTCAAACCCCTTATTGGTTTATCATTTTCTGCTTGATAGCAGGGGCAGCCTATGCATTTTTTCTTTATCAGCCGGAAGCCTCCTGGGGAAAGAGGCTGAACAACATTCTGGCTGCATTTCGCGGGATTACCGTTTCGCTGATCTGTTTTTTGCTGTTGAGCCCGCTGATCCGAAAGACTGAAACTTCGGTTGATAAAGCTAAAATCGTTTTTGCAATCGATAATTCTGAGTCGGTAGGGAAGTATGGTCAGGATTTAATGAAGCAAATCGCGGATGCGTCTGCGGACCTCGTTGCCTCGGGATTTGAAATAAGTTTCCAAACACTGGATAAAACTGCTAAACCTGAGAATGCTGATTCTGTCAGTTTCAATGGAAATAAGACTGACCTGTCGGGAATGTTACAAAATGTGAAGGGCAACTTTGAAGGCCGCAATCTGACAGACGTAGTTTTGCTCTCTGACGGGATCGTCAACCAGGGAATCTCTCCTTCGTATAATCGTTATCCTTTTCGCGTCAATACATTAGCAGTGGGCGATTCTGTGCCCGATCTTGACATCCGGATCAAGGATGTGATCAGTAACCGCATAGCTTACCGGGGCAATGAATTTCCGATCCGCGCCGAGATTGTAGCGAATGGTCTGGCAGGAAAAGCGACTACGATTTCATTGAAACAGAATGGTCGCGTGATCGAAAGCCAGAATGTCCTGATTGATAAGCCTACCTTTTTTAAGGCATTTGATTTCAAGGCATCATCTACGCAAAAAGGTGTGCAGCATTACATACTCGAACTGGGTGCGGTGGCCGGCGAAACCTCGGGTCGGAACAACCGCAAGGATATTTACATTGATATCATCGACGGCAGACAAAAGATATTGCTGATGGCTCTGGCGCCACATCCGGACATTAAAAGTATCAGAAGCCTGATCGAGGCCAATGATAATTATGAATTGGATGTCAACATTCTTTCGATCTCCAATACGCCGCCTGCCAGTACCAAGCCTTACGACCTCGTTATTTTGCACCAAATACCCAATTTGCTGGGGCTGGGCAATGCCCAGGTCCGAAAATTCGTTGAATCCAAAACGCCTGCATTTTACATTCTGGGAAACCAGTCGGCAGTACCGCTAGCCAATTCACTGAACCGGTCATTGATGATCAACGCGGCTAATAGTCAGGTTGACAAGGTTACGGCAAGATTTAACCCGTCATTTCAACAACTTAATTTCGATACAGAAAGTCTTAAATTACTCGAACGCCTGCCGCCATTATCGGTACCATTCGGGGAATACAATGTGTCGTCGGGTACGGAGACCATTTTGTACCAAAAAGTGGGGACATTAAATACCAACAAACCTTTACTGGTGCTTAATACCAGCGGGGAACAGAAAATCGCCGTACTCGCGGGAGAAGGAATATGGCAGTGGAGGCAGGAGGAATTTGCTCAGACTAACAAGCAGGAAGTGGTTGATAACTTGTTCCAAAAGCTGATTCAGGTACTTTCTGTTCGGGAAGACAAGCGGAAGTTCAGGGTTTATCCGGTTAGGAACGAATTCGAGGGCGGCGAGCAGGTAGTTTTCCAGACCGAGATTTACAATGACATTTATGAACCGATTTACGGCCAGGAAGTGAAACTGGACGTGACCGACGAAAAGGGACGGACTAAGCAATTCACATATACCCATACCAAAGAGTCGCCACGGTTTAATGTGAGTGGGCTGTTGGAAGGCGTGTACCGCTATTCGGCTTCTGCTGCGTTGCGGAATGGTCAGGAAAAGGCGAGCGGACAGTTTGTAATCAGAAATGTAGATGTGGAATTGAACAATACCACTGCTGATTTTGGCATGCTTCGTGAATTGGCCGCACGTTCCGGCGGATCATTTATTACCCCGGCGTCATTTGCAGGTTTTATTCAAAAATTGAAAGACAATCGTCCTGCCGACCGGCTCGACAGTTCCGAAGATATGGTAGAACTGATTTACCTCAAATGGTTGTTTTTCCTGCTGGTTTTGCTACTTGGAACAGAGTGGGGATTAAGAAAATACCATGGTGGATATTAGTAAAAAACGAGTTTTCAGTAATCCATTGTCGGTATTTTTGGTTCAATTTCTCCTGATACTGGGTCTCGCTCAAAGTAATAACCTGTTTGCCCAGCCAGATTCAGCACAAGTTTGGCCTACAACGAAAGATTCAACTTCACACGTCCATCCTAACTACAAAATGCTTCGGGGGATATTTGCTGCGCAGTCGGCATTGTATCTGGGTAGCATTTATGGGCTGAGCAAGTCATGGTATAAAAACAAGCTTACCAACTTCACCATCAAAGACGACACGGGTGAGTGGCTCCAAATGGACAAAATGGGGCACGTTTACACATCATACCAGATCGCACGTCATACGGCTGCTATTTATAAAAAAACGGGTATTTCAAAAAGACAGATGCTTGTGTACGGCGCGATCTCCGGAATTATTTTCCAGACACCCATTGAAATTCTGGACGGCTTTTCACCCGATTACGGTTTTTCTCCGGGAGATATGATCGCTAACATTACCGGCTCGGTACTGTATTTGGGGCAGGTGGCTTTATGGGATGAAGTGCGCATTCAACCTAAGTATTCCTTTCATTACACATCATTATCCAAGGTGAGGCCGGAGTTACTGGGGAGTAATCGTTATGAAAGTTGGTTGAAAGATTATAACGGGCAAACTTACTGGTTATCAGCGAGTCCGAGATCATTTTTTAAAGGTGGTAACTGGCCGGTGTGGCTCTGTTTTTCAGTGGGTTACGGAATTCAGAACATGGTTTCAGCGGAGCGTGGCAAAAGTATAGAAATGGGTTACCGCCCTTATCGTCAATATTATTTATCACTGGATATTGACCTGACGAAGATCAAAAGCAAGAGTAAGTTTGTTCGTACAATAGGGTTTTTAGCCAACTCCCTTAAAATTCCGGCGCCTGCGCTGGTTTTCAGCAAAAAAGGGGTTGATTTTAAACCATTCTATTTTTGACAACATTCTTTTGGAAAGAAATATAGTGGCAGCAGGACTGAGAAGGATAGTTTAACAAAGTGAATTTATGAATATTGGAGATAAAGTAAGATTGGTACATGGTCGCGAAGAAGGCGTTATTTATGCTTTTTTGCCCGGCAATATTGTTGAAATTGAAATAGAAGACGGTTTCAGGATTCCGGTACTTCGTAATGAGATCGTAACCATTTCCCCGATCGAGTCACAGCGGCTTGTGAAACCCCAGGATTCTAAAAAGATTGGTTCTCAGAGCGATATCATTGTTTCGAGACAGGCCCCGTTTGCAGAAAAAGGGATTTATATCGCTTTCGTTTCGATTAATGACCGTGCTTTGACATTGCATGTCATTAACAATACCGACTGGATTTTACCATTTACAGCCGTTTCGCTCACTGAGCAGGTGAGCGCCGGGCTGGGAGCAGGGGTGCTGCAACCACGGACGTCACAAAAGCTGACGGAAGTGCAATTGAAAGATTTTGAAAGCTGGCCGGTATTTGAACTTAAACTGCTGTATTTCAGAGAGGGAAATCACTTGTTGCCACAGCCATTGACCCGAAAAATCAAATGTCGCGCCCAGTCTTTTTATAAAAATAAGGGCAAGGCGCCGGTGTTGGATAGGGAAGCATTTGTGTACCAGCTGGATGATGAAAGCCTTAAAAAGGAGCCGGTGAATGCAGCCGAAAATCTTTCGGAAAGTCTGAGGGCCAGTATGTTGGGAGGTCCGAAGCCGGAGCAAGCGATATTGGAAAAGCCGGAACAGGTTGTGGATCTGCACATTGGCAAACTGACGCAGGATTCGTCCCGGCTTTCGAATGATGCTATATTAAAAACACAGTTAGAAACGTTTGAAAGCAGCCTGGAAATGGCGATAGCGAACGGGATGGAGGAAATAACTTTTATTCATGGTGCCGGAAGCGGAGCCCTGAAAAATGAACTTCACCGCCGGCTGGGCAAAAATCAGCATGTTCAATATTTTAAAGACGCTCAAAAAGAAAAATTCGGATACGGTGCAACCCTCGTTAAAATCAAATAGCAGACTCGTTAAGTGCTTGTATCCATTGGTATTAGCAATCATTATTTGCGGCCAATGGCAATGTACTCCCAAAAAAACCTCTCCCCAGGCACCTATGGAAGAATATAAGTATTCCGATAAGGAAATCCAGAATGAAAAGCATTTGTCCTCACTGAATGTGCCGGTGGAAATACCAGTGTCGGAGATTGAAAATCAGATCAATGCGAAAATTAAGGGGCTGATTTATGAAGACAACAGCTACGAAGATGACGGGCAGGACAACCTGAAAGCCAAAGTTTGGAAAATTAGTCCGATACGGGTTGTAGCGATTGATTCTTCATTTTTGTTTGAAGTTCCTTTAAAAATTTGGGTAAGTGCAGGTTACAAGATCAGTCCGCTCGGAATAACCATGTCGGGATACAAGGATACCGAGTTTTCGATCAAAATACGCCTTATTTCGAAAATAGGTATTTCACCCAATTGGCAGATCAAATCGCAAACTTATGTGGATAGTTATGACTGGATTTCAGACCCAAACATTAAAGTAGCAGGAATTAACATTCCCATTAAGAGCATGGCGAGTCGCCTGCTGAACAAGAACTTCGATAAAATCACGGAGGCGATTGACGAACAGGTTGCCAGTAACCTTGAACTCAAAAAGAATGTGGAGCTTGCGTGGGGTATTGCACGTCAGCCGGTTATGCTCGCCAAAGAGTTTGATACCTGGCTGGTGATCGTCCCTACTGCTATCGTGATGACGCCGCTTTTGGCCAAAAACAATGTCCTTCGTTCGGTAATAGGGATCCAGGGATACACGCAAACGATCACCTCAGCGACCAAGCCTGCAATACCGGCTGTATATAAACTGCCTGATTTGCAAATTGTTGACAAAGTCGATGAAGACTTTAAAGTTGGTCTGATCAGTCTGGTGTCCTACGAAGATGCGGCCCGGCTCGCTACGGCAAAGTTTGCGGGCGAGAAGTTTTCATTCCTGGGTGGGCAGTACAATGTGGAGGTAACCTCCATTGAGATGTATGGGCAAAATGACCGAATGGTAATTAAGGCTGGCCTGAAAGGTAATATAAACGGCTTTATTTATCTGAAAGGCATACCTTACTACGATCCTGTGACTCAGCAGCTGTCACTGAAAGGATTAGATTACGACCTGGACACACGAAATAGTATTGTCCGCACGGCGGGGTGGTTAATGCAGGGACAGTTCAGCAGAATGATGGAGAAAAAAATGGTTTTTCCTGTGGGCGACCAGATCACCGAAGCTAAGAAAACCATTCAGAAAGCATTAAGTAACTATAAAGTCACAGAGGGAGTTGTGATCAAAGGAACGCTTTCAGATATCACGCCGGATAAAGTTTACCTGACCCCGAAACACCTTTATTCTGTTGTATTTGCGCACGGAAAGGTCAATTTGAAAGTAGGCGGATTGAAAGGAATTTAAAAGAAAATTTGTACAATAATCAGTGTCGCTACCATATTTTTTTACTTTTTGTGGTATATTGACTGCTGATCGAAAGAAAGTATTTCTTAGCTTTGTGGTCAGAGGAAAGGAATAAGCTGTCCTACCGCCGCGGTATTTGGCCGAGGAGGAAAGTCCGGGCAGCAAAGAGTACCGTACTTCCTAACGGGAAGGCAACCGGATGGAGACGACCGGTTGACAGCAAGTGCCACAGAAATGATACCGCCTTGGCATGTTTTTTATATGTGAAGGTAAGGGTGAAATGGTGGAGTAAGAGCCCACCGCTCCCCGGGCAACCGGTGAGGCAGGGTAAACCTTACGGGCTGAAAGATCAAATAGGTGTTATGAAGTGGGGTTACTCGTCCCCGTTCTTCGGAACAATGACACGGGTAGATCGTTAGAGGTTTCGGGCGACCGGAATCCTGGATAAATGGTAGGAGTCTTTTATTGAGTTTCAATGAAGGAAACAGAACCCGGCTTATAGGCTTATCCTTTTTCTGATTTTTAGTTAATTAAATAGTGAATATTGAATCACATAACTGGTGTTTCCCATGAATAAAAAGAATCTTTACGTTACTTTAATTTGTTTTTCCCTACTGAGTTTCAATACGTTTGCTCAAAACCGGACGTATGAAGGACCCAATAAAATGAACACCTGGTCCATCACAGGCTACGGCGGGATAACCAAATTCTTCGGAGATTTGACTCAATACAGCGGCTGGAAACGCGGAGACAATGAAAAATTAACCGGCGCATGGGGGCTTTCCGTAAATAAGCAATTATCACCCATTTTCGGAGTTCAGATTGTTGGATACAATGGCCGCCTCCAAGGTTCTAAAAACGGACACATCAGTTCACTATCCAACGATACTTATAATGCTACCTTCAACAGCCCTTCATTCGTGCAGGTGACTTTGGACGGTACAGCCAATCTTAACCGTCTCCTTTTTGGATACAAAAAAATGCGCAGATGGAAAGTTGATGCACATTTGGGAGCTGGTATCATCTACTACCACACAGACGTTGACTATACCAACGTGACCAAAGGTTTAACAGCAAGCTTCTCAACCAATACCGACGGTAGCTCGAAAACAGCTGGTAAATGGGAACGTAATGGTTCTACTTATACCCGGGAATGGGTTATGCCGACAGGGCTGTCAGTACACTATGAGTTGACTCCACGGTTTGATTTGGGTATCGACTACACACACAACTTCGTAAATACCGAGAAATTGGATGCTACGGTTGGTGGATTGAGTGATTACACTACCCAACAAGGAATCTGGACGTTTGCGAAAGGAGAATCAAACAATGACGCTTACGGATTGGCGACCATCGCATTGACCTACAAATTGGGCAAAAATGCGGTGATGGCGAAAAAAGGCAAGTATGATGCAGGCAGCGGACGTTACCACCTTCGTTGGGCTAATCCACAGGCGTTGATTCCAGTTCCATACAATCCTACTATGGATGATGCGGATTCGATTGCAAAAGCAAATATGCCAAAGGCAGTTGACCCACGTCTTTACACGGATTCTGATGGTGACGGCGTTGCTGACCTTTTTGACAAAGAAGCTAATACGCCAATCGGAAGCGTCGTTTCGGGTGGCGGTGTAGCAATGGATCTTGATAAAATTATTAGAGACGCTATCAAAAATAACCTGCCGAAAGACGAATGCGAAGCGCTATTCAGCAACATCGAATTTGATACTGACAAAGCGATCATCCGCAATCCTTCGAAAGAAACATTAGCCAAAGTGGTTGAATTGTTGAACATGCGTACGAACTGCCGCATTGTTCTGGTTGGTCACACAGATGCTCGTGCGTCTGACAGCTACAACGTATCACTTTCACGTCGTCGTGTTGACGCAGCCAAGAGATTCCTGGTTCGTGGAGGCTTAACGGATCCAAGCCGTATCATTGTAGAGTACTATGGTGAATATCGCCCGATTTCAGAAAATACAACAGTTGAAGGATTACAGTCTAACCGTCGTGTTGAGATCAAGATTCTTCCAAATAACACCATCCGCTCTACTTACCCGGCTGGTTTCCGCCGCTAGTAGTTATCAAACATTTTAAAGGGGAGGTACTTAGTATCTCCCCTTTTTTGCGCCTAACTATTTAATAAACCGAGAATTTAGATTACCTTTGCACCCTGTTTAAACGAGGGACGAGTTCCCAACATAACAAATTCAATAATGGCAGTTAAAATTAGGTTAGCGCGTCGTGGACGCAAGAAAAAAGCGATTTATGATATCGTAATCGCAGATGCCAGAGCACCACGTGATGGTCGCTTCATCGAAAAAATTGGTATCTATAATCCAGGTACCAACCCGGCTTTCATTGTTTTGGAAGCAGATAAGGCCGTTGACTGGTTGCTTAAAGGAGCTCAGCCAACGGATACAGCCCGTTCTATTTTGCAACATGAAGGTGTAATGCTTAAAAAACACTTGCAAGTGGGCGTGATCAAAGGTGCAATTACTCAGGAAGTTGCTGATGCACGTTTTGAAGAGTGGAAAGGATCTAAAACAGATCGTAAAGCTACCGCTGCTGATTCATTGTCTCAAAAGAAAGAAACTGAGAGAAGTGCTAAGCTGGAAGCTGAACGCAAAGTGAATCAGACCCGTGCAGAAGCTATTGCTAAGAAAAACGCGCCTCCTGTTGAGGAAGTTGTTGAAGAAGTAGTTCCTGTTGTGGAAGAGGAAACCGTTGCTGAAGAAACAGCAGCTGTTGTAGAAGAAACTCCTGCGGTTGAAGAAGTTGCTCCGGTAGCTGAAACAGTAGTAGAAGAGCCTGTTGCAGAAACTCCTGCGGTTGAAGAAGCTGCTCCGGTAGCCGAAACAGTAGTAGAAGAGCCTGTTGCGGAAACTCCTGCAGTAGGAGAAGCTGCTCCGGTAGCTGAAACGGTAGAAGAGCCTGTTGCTGAAACTCCTGCTCCTGCAGCTGAAGAAGAAGTTAAGAAAGACGAAGCTGCTTCATAAGTATTTCAAAGACAATGTCAAATATGAGTCTGTCGGTTTTCCGTGCAGACTCATATTTATTTAAAGACAAATTAAACTAAGAATCGGTGACACACGATAATTCTTACTTGCTGGGTTACATCGTTCGCACGCACGGGACGAACGGGAATGTGGTAATATTTTTGGATGTAGATTATCCGGAAGATTACGACGAATTGGACGCTGTTTTCGTGGAAATAAAAGGAGAACTGGTTCCTTACTTCATCAGTAATTTTAATCTTCAAAAACAGGCGAATGCGATCGTGACTTTCGAAGATGTGAATACCATTGAAAAAGCGCAGGCGCTTGTCGGAAGCTCACTTTACCTGTCTCTGGATGAACTGGAAGAACTGAGTGAAGAGGAATTTTACTACCACGAGATCAAAGGTTTTACAGTGATTGACCAAAATCAGGGTGAATTGGGCATTGTTCGCGAAGTATATTCTCTCAACGGACAGGATCTGATCGCGATGGACTACCAGGGTGTAGAAATCCTGATCCCTACTGCGGAGGACATTGTTTTAAAAGCTGATAAAGAACAAAAGCACCTGCTGGTCAATTTGCCCGAAGGATTGCTGGAAGTTTATCTGGATAATACCTCTGACGCTGAAAACATCCCCGACGATGCGGATTGATATTTTAACCTGTGTCCCTAACCTGCTGGACAGCTTTTTTGCACATTCAATCCTGAAACGCGCACAGCAGGGTGGCTTTGTAGAGGTGTTAGTACATGATATTAGAGACTATTCGGTCAATAAGCACCGCACGATTGACGATTACGCATTTGGCGGCGGCGCAGGAATGGTGCTTCAGATCGAGCCCATCGCGGCCTGTATCAGGAAATTGCAAGCTGAAAGGCATTACGACGAAGTGATATACCTGACGCCGGACGGTGAGCTGATGCAGCAAAGAATGGTGAATCAATTATCACTAAAAGGCAACCTGATCATGCTTTGCGGACATTATAAAGGTGTCGACCAGCGCGTCAGGGATCTTTTTGTGACTAAAGAGGTCAGTATCGGTGATTATGTGCTCTCGGGTGGCGAACTGGCTGCTGCGGTGCTGTCCGACGCGATTATACGATTACTACCGGGTGTGCTCAATGATGAAACATCTGCATTAACCGATTCATTTCAAGACAACTTGCTCGCGCCGCCGGTATACACCAGGCCTGCGGATTATGAGGGAAGCAAGGTGCCTGACATTCTCATGTCGGGACACGAAGCTAAAATCGAAGAGTGGCGTTATGAGCAATCTCTGCAACGAACCCGGGAGAGAAGGCCCGACCTGTTAGCCTAAAAATCCAGGCTGCAGTTAATCCATTCATTGTCGAAATTAGTGCCGTATTTACGGTAAAAACCAACTGCCGACGTATTCCAATCCAGTACCTGCCAAAGCATACCGGTACATCCGGTTTGTTTGGCAGCTGCTACAGTGGCGTCAAACAGGATCTTTCCAATGCCATTTCCCCGCATTGATTCCGTCACAATAATATCTTCCATGTACAATCTCTTTCCCTTCCAGGTAGAGTACCGGTAGTAATAAAGGGATAGGCCTATGATCTTCGAATCGGACTCGGCGATAAAAAAATCGTACAGCTTTTCATGATAGTCACGGGTCATTTTTTCGACATTGTTCGTGACCTGATTTAAAGCTCTCTCATAAATCGCCAACTCTTTTACCAATTCAAAAATGGCAGGTATATCCTCTATTGTTCCTTGCCGGGTTGAGACATTCATAGTTCGGTTTTTATCTTTAAAATACTTACAAACTTAAAATATACTATTTCCTACTAATAGTTTACATAGTTTTCCCACTTTTCTATAATCGCCTGGAAGTTTTCAGGTAATTCAGTGTCAAACTGAATCCATTGCCTGGTAGTAGGATGGATAAACCCCAGTGATTTGGCGTGTAGTGTCTGCCCAGGCAGCATACTGAAACAATTTTCAACCATTGCTTTATAACTTCCATTCGAAATTCCACGCAGGATTTTATCGCCTCCGTAAGTAGTATCGTTGAAGATCGGGTGCCCGATATACTTCATGTGTGCGCGGATCTGATGTGTTCGGCCAGTTTCCAGATTACACTTGATCAACGAAACATAACGCAGTGGTTTGATAAGCTCATAATGTGTAACGGCATGCTTTCCCTGGCTGCCATCCGGAAAGATATCCATCACGCGCCGGTCACGGACGCTCCTTCCAACGTTGCCGGTAATGGTGCCTTTCTCTTCTTTTGGTTCTCCCCAGATCAATGCATTATAGGTTCTCTCAATAGTATGATCAGAAAACTGTTTGGCCAGGAATGACATGGCAAATTCGGTCTTGGCAATCACCAGCAGTCCTGAGGTATCCTTATCGATCCGGTGGACGAGGCCGGGCCTCCCTTCACCGTTCCTGCCGGTAGGGAGCTGCTGAAAATGGTATACCAATGCATTGATCAAGGTGCCGGTCCAATTGCCGTATGCCGGATGTACGACCATTCCGGTGGGTTTGTTTACGATCAGCAAAACTTCGTCTTCGTAAACGATATCCAGCGGGATATTTTCCGGGATAATTTCGGTGTCCCGCGGCGGTTCGGGAAGAGAAAGTGTAATCACATCCAGCGGCTTGACTTTGTAGCTCGCTTTTGTAGGCAGTCCGTTAACTTTTACAGCTTCTGCTTCAATTCCGTTTTGTATTTTTGTCCGGGAAGCATTGGCCACATGAAGGTTCAGATATTTGTCGAGCCTTACCAGACCCTGACCTTTATCCGCGACGATTCGGTAATGTTCAAATAAATCATCTTCTTCGGAGGTAAATTCGATATTATCGTCGGACATTTTCATTCTATATTTACTAAAAACAAAATTATTAAAATTGATGGATTTACTTCATCCTGCCTTACCTACGCCTCTGCTCGAAATTTCGGATCCGATCTTTGACAAAGCACAAGTAAAAGTATACATTAAAAGGGACGACCTCATTCATCCCATTGTTTCCGGTAATAAATGGAGGAAACTGAAATATAATTTGCAGGAAGCAAAATCGACGCAGCAAAAGACTATTCTCACATTCGGCGGGGCTTATTCCAATCACCTGTATGCCACAGCAGCCGCGGGTAATGCAATGGGTTTTGAGACAATAGGTGTGGTAAGAGGAGAGGAGTTTGCTGAGAATGAAACACCAACGTTGCAATTTTGTAGAGAACAAAATATGAAGCTTCGATTTGTTTCGAGGGAAGAATATAAGCAGAGAAACTCACTATCCTATTTATATGAACTTGTACAAAAACTGGATCATCCTTTTTTGATCCCTGAAGGCGGTACCTCGGGACTTGGATTGAAAGGCGTTGCCGAAATGGTAACCGAAGTGCAGGAGCAGCTGGGAACTTCACCGGATTTTTTCGCGGTTGCAGCTGGTACGGGCGGTACCGCCGCCGGACTACTTTCTGCCGGGGCCAATGTAGTTGCATTCTCTGCGTTGAAAGGAGGCGAATTTCTCGAAACCGATATCCACGACCTGCTGGTACATTCTGAACAGAAAGGGAACCTGAAACTCTTCACAACATACCACTTTGGCGGCTATGCCAAATGGAATACCCAGCTTACCGATTTTATGGACAATTTTAAAAGCCGGTTTGATATTCAGCTTGAACAGGTTTATACAGCCAAAATGTTCTACGGATTGTTTGATCAGATTGAAAAAGGATATTTCAAAGCAGGTTCAACCATTGTGGCTGTACATACTGGTGGGTTGCAAGGTTTGCTCAAATAACAGCCGGAATTTCCTCATCACTATTGGCAGTTTTGTTATCCATAAATTCCTTGATCAGATCGCGGTCGCCTGCGATCCACAGCACATCCTGATTTTCAATGAGCATGGATGAATCGGGATTAAGGATACGCTCGCCATTTCGTTCCAGGCCTACGATCATACCATGCGTTTTCTCACGGATCTGGCTGTTACGAATGGTTTTTCCGCGGATGTTATATTCGTTTCTCACTTCCACGCGTTCGAGTACAATGCTGTCCTCGTGTGCCATATACACGTCCCCGTTGGTACTCACCTCCACGTGCCCGCGGAAAATATCGAGCTGATCATCCGTGCCAATGACTTCAATGCGGTCGCAGGGATAGAGCACTTCTGTGGGTCGCGGCAAGTGAATGGTTTTGCTACCACGTTCGATCAGGACCACATTAATCCCGAAATTCTCCCGGATCTTCAACTCCTGCAAAGTCTTGCCAATTAATGAGGAATCTGCGCTCACTTCCAGGAAAGCGAAATGTGCATCCCAGGGAAGCAATATTTTCTTAGACTTACCGCTGCCTTCCAGTTGTCTTGCATTCAAATTTTGTAAAAACCGGTCTTCAATCCGGCTATAAAACTGTTGAAGTCTTTGATAGAAAATCGCAAAACCCAACACCATAATTCCTCCCGCAACGCTCAGGGCCGTGGGTGTATCGAAAAATGAATTTAACAGAAATCCTGTGAGCACAATGGCGATCAGCACCCGGGACAATTCAAGCAGTAACAATGGCCCGCGACTGTACTTTCGGCTGAGCCAAATGAATGAATAAGCCTTTCGGTTTGACCTTTTGAAGATCAGCGCCCACAGAAACGGGGATATCAAAAGAAAGGTAATACCAAAGAGTACAGAGTTGGTAAGGAATGTCTCGGGAATGAAAGTATGAAGCTGCCCCGCTAGCTGACGTGACGCTGCCAGGATGATTCCTATGACCACTACGGAGTTCAGGATGACGGTCTGCGCATAGGATTGCAATATTTCCTTCCAATGTGTAGTTTGCGCGATGGTTTCCGTACTGGTGCTGTACCGGTTCAGATAGAGCCGCCATTTCTCCGGTAACCGCTTGTCGAGCCATTCATATAGTGGCTCTGAGGCTTTCATCATGTAGGGCGTCGCGAAAGTCGTGATCACAGATACTCCCACAGCGATAGGATAGAGAAATCCGCTTGTTACTTTTAGGGATAAACCGAGATTGGCGATGATGAAAGAAAATTCTCCGATTTGGGAAAGGCTCATTCCCGATTGCAATGATTTCCTCAATGGCTGGCCAGAAATGACGGCACCCATTGTTACAAAAGTGGTTTTGCCAATGATCACGACTAATACCAAAATAGCAGTCGGAATGGCGTAGTCCAGCAATAGCCCCGGATTGATCAACATTCCTACCGAGATGAAGAACACCGCACCAAATAGGTCTTTGACGGGTTTGAGTAAGTGTTCGATTTTTTCCGCATGCGTGGTCTCCGCGAGAATGGAGCCCATGATAAATGCACCCAGGGCCGCAGAGAAACCGGCTTTTGTAACGAAAAATACCATTCCGAAACAAAGTGCAACCGACGTGATCAATACGCTTTCGTCATTCATCAGTTTCCGGTAGCGCCGGAGTAATGTCGGAAAGACGAAAATCCCTCCCAGAAACCAGATCGTAAGAAAAAAGAAGAGTTTTAATATAGATTGAAGCAACTCATACCCGGCAAACTGCTGGCTGATCGATAACGTGGACAGCAATACCATCAGCAAAACGGCGGTAAGGTCTTCAATCACGAGGATACCGAGTACAACCCTTGTGAATTTTTGTGTTTTAATGCCCAGTTCGTCGAATGCACGGAAGATAATGGTTGTCGATGAAATGGCTATAATCCCGCCAAGAAAGAGGCTGTCCGTTTTGCTCCATCCCAATAACTGCCCGGTTGTGAAACCCGTTACCAGCATCATCGTGACTTCGAAAAGACCGGTAATAGCGGCAGTATTCCCGACTTTGACCAGCTTTTTGAAACTGAATTCGAGGCCTAGGTTGAAGAGCAGAAATATCACACCGATCTCCGCCCATATCTCAATGGTTTTGATGTCGGTGATGGTAGGAAACAAATGAAAATTAGGTCCAACGAGTAATCCGGCCAATATGTATCCCAGCACGATGGGCTGTTTCAATTTCTTGAAAATGAGGGTAATGATACCCGCCATCGAGAGTATTAAAGAAAGGTCAATGATTAGTTGTGGAACGTGGGTCATGAAGGGTTATAGTCGGTGGGACATAATTTAGAATCAATAAAATACAAAAAGCCTTTGACGAATCAAAGGCTTCTGTAATATAAGCTTGTAAAAAGTACCCGCAGTTTTTTCAACCAACGCTGCCTTCCAGACTGATTTCCAGTAACTTTTGCGCTTCTACGGCAAATTCCATTGGAAGCTGGTTCAGTACCTCTTTCGCATATCCGTTAACGATCAGCGCAACCGCCTGTTCCGTTGGGATACCTCGCTGGTTGCAGTAAAAAAGAATATCTTCGCCGATTTTCGAAGTGGTCGCCTCGTGCTCGACCGTGGCCGAAGGATTGCTTACTTCAATGTATGGAAAAGTATGCGCGCCGCATTTGTCGCCCAGCAAAAGAGAATCGCATTGGGAGAAGTTTCTCGCCTTGTCGGCTTTCTTGAAAACCTGTACCAGGCCTCTGTATGAGTTCTGGCTCTTTCCGGCAGAGATACCTTTGGAAACGATACGGCTTTTGGTATTTTTCCCGATATGGATCATTTTAGTACCGGTGTCGGCTTGCTGCATGTTATTGGTTACAGCAACTGAATAGAATTCTCCGATGGAGTTATCACCTTTCAGGATGACCGAAGGGTATTTCCAGGTAATGGCAGATCCGGTCTCCACTTGTGTCCAGGAAATTTTGGAGCCATTGCCGTCACAAATACCGCGTTTGGTTACGAAATTGTAAATCCCGCCTTTACCTTCTTTATCACCAGGATACCAGTTTTGTACCGTCGAATATTTAACATTCGCATTTTCATGCGCAAAAATCTCAACGACAGCAGCATGCAACTGGTTTTCGTCACGCATCGGCGCGGTGCAGCCTTCCAGATAACTCACGTGGCTATCGGCATCACCGATAATCAATGTACGCTCAAATTGGCCGGTTCCCGCTGCATTGATACGGAAGTAAGTCGAAAGCTCCATCGGGCAACGAACGCCTTTTGGAATGTATACAAACGAACCGTCAGAAAACACTGCGGAGTTCAGCGCGGCGTAATAGTTATCTTTTGGGGGAACAACCGATCCTAGGTATTTTTTTACCAGTTCCGGATGTTCGCGGATTGCTTCACTGATCGCGCAGAAAATGATGCCTTTTTCTTTCAGGGATTCCTTGAAAGTAGTGAAAACTGATTCCGAATCCATGACAGCATCCACTGCAATAGAAACACCTGAAAGTCTTTTTTGTTCGTTCAGGGAAATTCCCAGACGCTCGAATGTATCACGCAATTCCGGATCAATGTCATCCAGACTATCAACTTGTTTTTTCTTTTTAGGCGCCGAATAATATTTGATTGCCTGAAAATCGATTTTTGGATAATGTACGTTCGGCCATTTGGGTTCAGCCATGGTAAGCCACAAATGGTAAGCTTTCAAACGCCACGCCAACATCCATTCCGGTTCATTTTTTTTGGCTGAAATGAACCTTACGATATCATCATTCAACCCCATTGGGGCCTCATCTGCTTCAATATCAGTTACAAAGCCGTATTTGTATTCCGAACTGGTGATTTCCTCCAACAATTCATCTTCTTTGCTCATAGTCGTATTTGTATCACACTGTGTTTCGTAGTTATTGTAACACAGAGAAGTGGGATTGAGTTTAATCAGAGGGTCAAAAATACGGAAAATTGCGGACAAATCCGTCATGACAAGCAAAACCCCTGTTACGGATTGAGCTGGTCTCAGTCTGTATCAGGGGTTTTGAAAAATAAAAAATATTATAGGTATGCGCTTGAACTCAGGTAGTTTTTCACGTAATCAGCCACACCGTCTTCGAGTGAGGTAAATGGACGGGTGTAGCCTATGGAACGAAGTTTGCTCATGTTAGCTTGTGTAAAATACTGGTACTTATCACGAATGTCTACCGGGGTATCAATAAATGAAATATCCGGTGTTTTATCCATGGAAGTGAATGTATTGGTTACCAAATCTTTGAATGTTCTCGCGCGGCCGCTGCCCAGATTATAGATCCCCGAGTTCTTGCGGTGGTGCATGAAGAAGATACACACATCGATCAGATCTTTCACATAAATGAAATCACGCATTTGTTCTCCGTCCTGGAAATCAGGATTGTGTGACCGGAAAAGCTTCATTTTCTCCGTCGCCTTGATCTGGTTGTAGGCATGGAAAATAACCGAAGCCATTCTTCCTTTATGATATTCATTAGGCCCGTATACGTTGAAGAATTTCAGTCCTGCCCAGAAAAAAGGCTTCTTTTCCTGTTGCAATGCCCAAATGTCAAATTCATTTTTAGAATCGCCGTACGGGTTCAATGGTTTGAGCTGCGATAGTGTAGACTCATTATCATCATATCCGTGTTCGCCCAGGCCGTAAGTAGCAGCGGAAGAGGCATATACGAGTGGAATCTGGTAGGCTACGCACTTTTCCCAGATTTGTTTGGAATAGTTGACGTTCAGTTCATCAAATATTTGTTTGTCGAACTCGGTAGTGTCTGTCCGGGCGCCAATGTGAAAAATGAATTCAACGTCCCTGTTGTTCTGGTCAAGCCATTCAAAAAGAGAATCCCTTTCTACTTTTTCCTTGATCGTTTTTCCTTCCAGATTTTCCGCCTTATCAATTTTTGAAAAATCATCGACTGCAATAATGTTTTGAAAACCATCTTGATTGAGGCGGCTAATAAGTCCGCTGCCAATGAATCCGGCTGCACCTGTTACGATAATCATGGGAGAGATTATATGTTAAACTGTAAAAAGAATGCCAGATAAGAGCATACATGATGTGTAATCTACTCTTAAATTTTATTCTGAAATAGGATTTTTTTTAGTTATCCGCTTGTTTAACTGCAAAACTACGGATACAAGATGTAATTTTGTGTCCTATTTAATAAGTGCGAAGAAAATTTATGATTTACGTCACCAGAAAAGAGCATTTCAATGCGGCCCACCGGCTTTTTAACCCGGCTTGGTCAGAAGAGAAAAACCAGGAAGTTTTTGGCCCATGCGCCAATAACAACTGGCACGGGCATAATTTTGAGCTGATTGTTACGGTAAAAGGAAAACCGGATGCCGACACAGGTTTTGTGATCGATTTAAAAGTACTCGGAGATATCATTAAAAATGAGGTGGTAGATAAGGTTGACCACAAAAACCTGAACCTCGATGTAGATTTTATGCAGGGTAAAATGGCTTCCTGCGAAATTTTCGTAATGGAAATTTGGAATATTCTCGCTCCCGCAGTTTCTGACGCGGCTCCGAATGCAAAACTACATTACATCAAACTCGTTGAAACTCCTAAGAACTTCGTAGAATACTACGGAGAATAAACGCTAGCAGCTAAAAGCTAATCGCTAAAAGTCAACACCTCAAAAAATGAAATACTACCTCATTGCTGGCGAGCGTTCGGGAGATTTGCATGGCTCTAACCTGATCAAAGGGATTAGAGAAAATGACCCGGAAGCCCAGTTCAGGGGATGGGGCGGTGATATGATGGAGGCGGAGGGGCTGGACCTGGTCACACATTACAAGGATACTGCTTTCATGGGTTTCCTGGAAGTAGCGCTCAATCTGCACAAGATTTCCGGATTTCTGAAAAAATGCAAGGCGGATATCCTTGCTTACCAGCCGGATGCCCTGGTACTCATTGATTATCCGGGTTTTAACCTTCGCATTGCGTCGTTTGCCAAAGAAAAAGGGCTGAAAGTATTCTATTACATTTCTCCAAAAGTGTGGGCCTGGAACCAGAAACGGGCATGGAAGATCAAAACGAATGTAGATCACATGTTCGTGATCTTTCCGTTTGAAATCGATTTTTACAAAAAGTATGATTACAAAGTGGATTACGTAGGTAATCCGCTAATGGACGCGATTGCGGCTTTCCAACCTGACCCTGAGTTTAAAAAGAAAAACAAACTTGACGAAAGGCCGATCATTGCATTGCTTCCCGGAAGCCGGAAACAGGAAATCACGGGCATGCTGGATTTAATGCTGACTGTTCAACCCCATTTTCCTGATCATCAGTTTGTCATAGCAGGAGTTAGTAATCTGCCAGCTACCTTATACGAACAATATAGCTCCTCGGAGCGGGCTACCATCGTTTACGAAAGTACGTACGACTTACTTTCAGTAGCCACGGCCGCACTGGTCACTTCCGGTACCGCCACTTTGGAAACGGCGCTTTTCAATGTACCCGAGGTAGTTTGTTACAAAACGAGCGGCTTTTCCTATGCCGTCGCCAAGCGTCTTATCCGCGTTCCCTACATTTCATTGGTAAACCTGATCCTTGAAAAAGAGGCTGTCAGAGAATTAATCCAGGACTATTTGAACGAGAAATTGCTGGTAGAGGAATTGACACAAATTATTCCTGGCGGGACAAAACATGCTGCTCAGCTTCGTGATTATGCAACTTTGCAAGAGCTGGTAGGCGGCCCGGGAGCTTCGGGGAGAGCAGGGAATCTGATCGTTAATTATTTGAAATAGTAAAGATTTTAAGGCAAAATAGTTCTTTCATTTGTATTTAAGTAGTCAACTACGTATAATTGAACATTAATTTAAATGGATGCAATGAATATCTTTAATGAACTGGGAGGACTGGCCATTTCTACGCGTTTACAGCGTTTGAGTGATCAGTTTCGGAAGGAGGGAATTTTGATTTATCAGGCCAACCAGATTGACTTTGAGCCAAAATGGTTTCCTGTAATCTATGCTTTGCATGTAAAAACATCACTTAGCATTATCGAACTCTCAGAGGAAATCGGTTACGCGCATCCGTCCACGATTAGTTTGTTGAAAGAACTGGAAAAGGAAGGTCTGGTAGAATCTTTCAAGGATTCAAAGGACGAGCGGAAGAGAATGGTGCGATTAACTGCCAAGGCCCAAAAACTGGTGAGTAAGATGCAGCCGGTTTGGGAAAAGATGAGAAAAACTGCCGAAGAAATTACAAACAATGCAAATAACCTGTTACTAGCTATGGATGAGACAGAGTATCAACTGAACAAAGAGGGCTTTCTTGATCGCTATCTTCGTTTGACGCAGGAGGAAACTGATTCAGCAGTGAGCATTATCGATTACAAACCTGAGCACGCACAAGCATTCTACGATCTCAATTATGCATGGATCTCGGAGACCTACGAAGTGGAACCGGAAGACGAAAAAACACTTTCAGATCCTGAAAAATACTACCTCAAAGACGGAGGAGCAATATTAATGGCTTTGTATAACGATGAGCCAGTGGGTACCTGCGCACTGAAATGGAGCGGCGAAGGAGTGGTGGAAATGAGCAAAATGACTGTTTCTAAAACCATGCGAGGCAAAAAACTTGGCGATTTGCTTGGTCATGCAGTCATTCAGAAAGCTGCGGACCTTGGTGCGAAAAAGGTAATTCTTTATTCAAATAGAAAAGGCTCGGCGGCGGGCATTAACCTGTATAAAAAGCTGGGTTTTGTGGAAGTACCGCTGGGAGGTACGAACTTTAAACGTGCAGATATTAAAATGGAAATGGAATTGGCTTGAATGGGATAGTTACTTAAATATCTGTTCAAGATCAATTTTGAGATCTGGGAAAATGGCAGACTGTAATATGTTAATGGCTGGTTTAAGACCTATATAAGTGCCGGATTCATTTAATACATAAGCAAATACAGCATTTTCCGCTGGTTCGACGAGCCAATACTCTCTTACTCCCGATTCCTCGTATAGTTCGAATTTAATATCCATTTCTTTGCGAGAGTTACCTGGGGAAAGTATCTCAACAATCAAATCAGGGGCGCCCAAACACCCTTTTTCATCTAGTTTTCCTTCGTCGCAGATCACGCAAAGATCCGGCTGGACTACTGTGTAAATTTTGGTATCTGATGACTGACTATTTTTCTCGTGCAACCTTACATCAAAAGGAGCATAGAAAACCTGGCAGTAATGATTTTTGAAAAACATGCCCATCTCCAAATGCAATTTTCCGGAAATTTTTTGATGACGCACATTTGGTGCGGGAGACATTTTGAAAATCTTCCCTTTAATCAATTCCAGACGTTCTTCCAGACGCCACATTAGATAGTCGGCGTAGGTGTAGGTCCCGTTGAGATCCAGTTGATTGATATCCCTGATTGTAGTCTGCATAGTGTTGCTGCTTCAGGTAAAGCTACCGAAAATCGACAAAAGAGTAAAATGAAAGTCTTGATTTACGTTTTCCGCTTCTTCTTCCTCGCCGAGGGAAACAGCACATTATTCAAAATCAGCCGGTAACCTGGTGAATTGGGATATAAATTCAGGTCAGTTGGCATTCTGCGGCCGCCGCCGCCGCGGCCTTCCGGGTCGTGACCGCCGTAGAATGTCCATTGTCCCCGGCCAAGCTCACCGTAAATGTAGCGATCCGATGAACTGCTGGTACCCATGACCAGGACGCTAGGCTTGACAGTATATTTTGAAAAGGCAGTCGTTTGGCCAAAAAACTCCCGAACCAGATGTTCATGATTTTGCACCAGCATGGCAGGTATGACGTCCCATTTGGCTGAAAAATCGAAAAGCGAGAAGTAGGCATCATTTTCACCCCAGCCGCGGAACCTACCCGCAGAGGAGTTGATATCGGAGAAATTCATTCCCTCGTAATCGTCGAGTTGCAATTTGAAATTGTAAAAGGCGAAAGTCTTGTCGAAATCCAGTTTGGATTGTGCGTCCGGGTCTATACCATCGCCGTCGAGGTTATCCACGATGTCGAGACCTTCTGCTGCCAGCGCAATGTCAAATGTTTCTGCACCGGAGCACATGGCGAATAGAAATCCTCCTCCTGCGCAGAATTCCTTGATAGACTTCGCAACCGCCAGCTTCATTTTAGAAACCTTCGCGTAGCCAAACCGGCTAGCGATCGCTTCCTGGGCTTTAATGTCCGTTTGTGTCGTGCGGCGCAGGTTTTTACCAAATTGACCGGTGAAATCTTCGTGATGCAAATGCAGCCAATCGTATTTCGGAAGCTCGCCTTTCAGAATTTCTTCGTCATAAATGACCTCGAAAGGAATTTCAGCATACTTTAAAACCAACAAAACCGCATCTGTATTCTCAAACTCGGCCGGACTGATCTTGATGGGCGAATAAACCGCGATTTTGGCCGCTTTAAATAGCTTCACCACATCCATGTTCACGTCTGGACTACTGATCTGGCTCACAATCTGCTGGCTGGCCGCCTCTGACAGTACCTCATAGGAGATCGCCCGCAGCTTACATTCGTTTTCGATGGATTTGGCATACTGAACCTTGAAGCTGCCGCCGCGATAATTGAGCAGCCATTCAACCTCGATATCCCCTTTGAGCAACATATAGGCAAGGCCGTACGCCTTCAGGTGGTTCGTCTGCGCCTGATCCATCGGAATAAGGATCTGATTTGCGTAACAAACACCGGACGTAAGTAGCAAAAGCAGTAGTGTAACCCTTTTCAGCATACTGGTAAAGTTTAGAAGTCGAGAGCTGTAAAGTAGGGGGAGAGGTTACCAAATTTAATGAATTAAAATTGGATTTATCATGCTGTAAACGAGTTTTTTAGCCCAAAATCTGTAACATTCAAATCAGTATTATCATTTTTTGAATGTTTTGTGGTGCGGCAGGTCAATTCATGAGGGAATAATGCCATATCTGGTTATTTTTGGAATATGCGTTTCTAAACTCCCTTCTTCATGACTGAAATAGATATACTTGGTTACGCTGTAAACAATTTTGCGGACATCGGAGAGGAGGCTTTTGCATTGTCATTACCTTATTGGCAACGGAAAGAATATGGAAAAGGCGAGTTCTACAATGAGTACAAAAATGTCTGCAAACACCTTGGATTCATTCTGGACGGGGTTTTCAGAACCTATTATATCAATGATGATACCGCCGAGGAGAAGAATGTATTTTTCTTTTCTAAAAATCAGGTGGTGGTTTCCTATAAAAGCTTCGTTACCCAAACTCCCTGCAATTATTACACTGAGTCCATGATGGACTCGACCATTCTGTACATTCACATCAATCATCTGAAAGAACTGTATCAAAAGTCGCATCAATGGGAAAGGTTCGGCCGATTGGTAGCTGAAACTGCCTTTAATGTAGCCATGACGCGGGCCGAAGACCTAATGTTCCACACGCCGGAAGAACGCTACCTTGATCTGATCCAGAAACATCCTAACATTTTTAACAACGTTCCATTGTACCACATTGCATCCTATCTAGGCATACAGGCGCCATCATTGAGCCGTATCCGAAAAAGAATGATGGGTAAGTGACGATCTTAACCGAGGTTAATTTTATTGTCTCCGATACTGCTGAATTTTGTCATGTTCAAAGCACTTAACAAAAACAAAATTCATTTTTAAACGATAGAAATCATGAAAAGCAGTAACACAAAAACCATCGTATTTGTAACGGGCGCATTTGTAAGTAACAGTGGTTGGGATCCATGGAAAGCCTATTTTGAAGCAAAAGGATACACTACTTACGCACCGGCCTGGCCATTCAAAGATGCACCGGCAGCGGAGTTGAGAAACAGACAACCCAATGATACTGACCTCGCTGCATTGACATTATCAGAGCTGGTCGATCACTATGCTAATTTTGTAAAAGCGCTTCCTGACAAACCGATCATTATCGGTCACTCGCTGGGCGGATTGATTACGCAAATTTTGGTAAACAGAGATTTGGCCGCCGCCGCAGTAGCCATTCACTCGGTGCCTCCACAAGGCGTGATCCCTTACGAGTTTTCATTTTTAAGAGCAGGTTATAAAGTGCTGGGTTTGTTTACATCATTGAAAAAAACCTATCTGATGTCACTGGCAGACTGGCAGTATGCATTTACGAATGGAATGTCCCTGGCAGATCAGAAAAAATCCTGGGAGGAAAATACGATCCCGGAATCGAAAACAGTAGCGAGAGGCGGATTGGGTTCAGCTGCGAAAGTTGATTTTGCAAAACCTCACGTACCATTGTTGCTCACTTCCGGTGATAAAGACAACATTATCCCTGCCTCATTGAACACCCGGAACTTCAAGGCGTACAAAGCCAATGGTTCTGTACTTGAATACAAAGAATTCCCCGGCCGCAACCACTACGTTTTAGGACAACCTACCTGGACCGAAGATGCCGACTACATTTTAGAATGGCTTGACAGAAACTAATGCTCATAACACTCCAGTTACTCCTATGAAAACAGAAACCTCAATACAGTATGAAAGACGGCATTTCCTGAAACGGCTGGGAGCCGGATCGCTCGCCGCCATTGCATTGCCCGCGTTTGCAAACGAAGGTCATGTGCAGCTTATGGCACCTAATGGGGGTAGCGCACCCGACGAAAAGTACTGGGAGCAAATCCAAAAGCAGTTTGCTGTTCCTTCCAACCTCATTATGCTGAATGCGGCAAATCTCTGTCCGCCGCCGACAGCAGTCAATGATCAGGTTAAAAAGATGCTCGATGGGCTGGGAAAAGATGTGTCGTTCCAATATCGCGAGCAGTTTTCAGAGAAACGAAAGAAGGCATTACAGGTTTTGGCAGGATTCACAGGAGTAGGAAAGGAGGAAATCGGCATTACCAGAAATACTTCGGAAAGCAACAACATTATCGTCAATGGCCTGGATCTGAAACCGGGCGATGAGGTGCTGCTATGGGACCAAAATCATCCCTCGAACGCCAGTGCGTGGGAGCAGCGGGCGAAGCGATATGGTTTTACCGTTAAAAAAATAAGTGTACCGGCCGATCCGCAATGGATAGAAGATCTGATCAAACCATTTCGCGATGCGATCACGCCGCGTACCAAGCTGCTAGGCTTTTCCCACATTTCCAATACCAGCGGAATAGCGCTTCCGGCAAAGGAATTGTGCATGCTGGCAGCAGAAAAAAACGTGCTGAGTCTCGTCGATGGTGCGCAATCATTTGGTTTTCTTGACCTAAACCTGAAAGATCTCGGATGTGATTTTTACACCGGGAGCACGCACAAATGGTTTATGGGGCCGCTGGAAAATGGCATTCTGTATGTGAAAAAGGAAAGTGCCGACAGTTTATGGCCGAACATTATCAGCGCTGGCTGGAAAGAAGGCGCATTGACAGTCGACGAAAAATATTGCATGCTGGGACAGCGCAATGAGACCACATTGGCAGGGATTGCGGAGACCGTGAATTTTCACCAGACCATTGGTAAAAAGAATATTGAAAACCGTGTGGTTCAATTAAATACCTACCTCAAAGACCAAATCAAAGCCAAAGTTCCAGGCGCAACTTTTGTAACACCATTGCCCACTGAACTCAGCGGAGGGGTTACTATCATTAGTTTCGCTGGCAAGAAACCGGCAGAGCTTTCTAAAAAGCTTTACGAAGCACACGGCATTGCAGCCGCGCCAACGGGCGGCATTCGAATGTCGGCGCACATTTATAACACTTTGAATGATATAGACAAAGTGGTCAAAGCATTGCAGGCAATATCTGTTTGATATTAATGAAAACGGATCGTGTGCCGGAATGGGGTGAAGCCTGTCAGATATACGGTAGGAGCTTCCATTGCAGGTAATGCGCCGCGCAATGCAATGTTTTTGTGCAGTGCAAGGCCAGGGCCAAATGAAACAGTATCGTCCCCAAAGCGGTAGCTGCCTGTTTCCTCTTTGAGCAGCCACGAATCTTTGGTGTTCTCAATTTTGGTAGCACCTTTTAATTCACCACCCGGCCTGAAAATCAGTTCCAATGCTGCCGGAACGCGTTCGGTACCATTCGATGTGATCTCGATTTCCATACCTTCCGTGGTTTCCCGGACCAGGATTCTGGTTTCGAGTTTCTGAACCTCGCTTTGAGGGCGGGTTGTCTTCGGCATTTTCTCCCAATCGCCGTCAGCGGCGATAGCGTCTTTGGCAATGGGTTGAAAATAAGGGCCTTCCAGGTTTTGGGTCAATTCCCAGGTATTACCGTTTTGTACTAGTTTTTCTGTTTGAAATTGTCCTTTCCCAAAAAACGAAGAGGCAAAACGCACGCCCTGCAACACCGCATTACCTCTCATAAAAGTAAACCAAACCGGATTATTGGCGATCAACGTGCTATCCCATTGATTTCTTCGGATTCGCACAAGCCCCGAATTTGGAAATGTTTTGACATAATCAACAGGCAAGTCTTTGGCTGCCGGAAGCTCGGCCCATAAAGTAGGGTCCGTCAGAAAGTAGTCCAAAAAAGCACCGGTTTTCGGGCCCGCTGTTTTTTCAATCAGGAGGCACATGGCAGCATAAGTTCCGTTCTGATCTTTAATGGCCAGGTACCGGTACGGATAATAGTAATTTTCCAGCGTGCCAATGATCGCCTTGTCCTGCCGTCCCGATGCATCAGTCACAATTTCAGCATTAGGGTGGACGTAGTATAAGGTCATATCCAGGTTTTTACGCACATCGTCCAACAACTCCGGTTTTTTCAAACCTTTTGAAACCGTTATCAGCAACCGATCCGTCAGCGAAGAGTAAATGAATGTACTTTTTTCATTGTACTGCCCATCTTTGTCAATATCAATGTGTTCGCCGAGCCATTGCTCAGCCCGCGCGACGTATTTGGGATCTGGCCAGAGTTCATTTAGCTTGGTCAATGCAGCAGAAACTACCCATCGGTGATTGGGCGTGTGAATTCCACCAACACTTAGCGCATTTCCTGCGCGGATCAAAAAGGTTTTGAGATTTGACAAAAACTTCTGCGATCCCTGCATCCCGGATTTTTCAACCAAAGTGTAGGCCATTGCGAGCCGTTTGACAATGAAACCGGTATCAGGCGTTGAATGGAAATTGGTCGATAGGAGGTCAATAGTACCGTCGGCGTGCTGGGTACGGATGAGGTACAGCGTGGCCAGGTTCATATCCGCCAGCAATTCGGCAGACTGGTAAAATTTAGAAGAAGGAGAAAACAATGCACACGCGCCCCATTGCACCAAAGCAGCCGTACTGTGCGGATTGAGAATGTCGAATCCATCCTTCAATCCACCATATATTTCGCCCTGCACATCTTTGACCTGATATTTCCTCAGCGATTCTACTCCTTTATCATTCTGGGCTACAAGTGCCAGTAGCCAGGGAGGCATTTTATCGTCATTGATTTTTGTAGGGAAAATTCCAGACAAATGAGCGACGGGCCATGCGCAAAGGGTAAGCGTGCTGTTTTTTACAAAATTTCTTCTGTCCATGAAGGTACTTTTTACTTTGGAAGTAAAAGAACAGAAGCCTTGCAGGATACTGAAACCTGGTTTTTAATTATTGATCATGACGTTGTGAAGTGAGCCTGGCGACGTCATAGCCACGTTCGCGGCATCGAGCAACAATCTCTGAATAAAGCTTCTTGTCCATGTTTTTTTTACGGCTCATGATAAACAGCAGCTTATGCTCAGGGTGGCCTACCACTGCGTAGGAATAATCGGATGCGAGCTCGATCACCCAGTAATCCAGTTTGAATGGCCACATAAACTGGCATTTCATCCTTGCGCCCTGATCCGCGTTTTTATAGACTTTGGAATGAATGGAGAAAATCTCTTCGCTGCCGGGCTTTTTGTAGGAGGTTACCACATCAAAATAGCCGCCTGTGTTATTCCAGTTATATTTTCCCGTGGTTTCCCTGCTGCCCTTATCGTATGTAGTCGGAATAGAAGCGAGTGAGTACCAGGTTCCTGAATAGTGTGCCACGTCGAGTTTGTCCACCGTGGAGTTGGGAATCTTGCTGTCATTAAAAAGCCATGTCAGAAGAATCATGCTGATTAATTTCATAGGAGTCTTTTTAGCTTGATATACGCCTCAAAAACCCTCCCAGATCGGTTTTAATCTGAAAAAATCCATATCCATTTTCCAACCCTCGGAAATATGTTTTCGTCTTAACATTTGATAATCAATCAATCCGTTATTTTTGTTAGATTTTAACTCCGTCCTCATCAATTAAAAACCAATCATTAAATGGCCGCATCTTTAAATGAAAACAACTCTACTGCGTAATTTAAGTTTAGGATATCTGCTTCTGCCGAACATTATTTTTTCGCTCGGCTGGTTCAGGTTGCCCATATCTATCTTATTAGTTGCCGGATTAATTTTTATGTTTATCCAAAGTTATGAACGTGGAAAAACACTCAAAACCGATCTGGAAACCAAGCAAATAGTTCAGATTTCCTTTATATCCCTGCTCATCATTGCATTTTCCGGAATTGGCGGTTTTTGCTTTCAGGCTTTTGATTTCTGGGCACACAATTCCAAATACTATACATTATACAACCAATCCTGGCCGGTTTTATTCAAAGAAAATGGGCGCTATGCCTGCCATTATTTCGGGTTTTTCCTCGTACCAGCATTGATCTCAAAAGGCCTGGGCGAATTGTCCGGGATCGCGCTTTACATTTGGGCATCGATCGGGTTGTTTATCGGACTTAGCTGGATTTTTATTTTTACGAGCAAAAATTACCTGGCGCTGATATTTTTCCTGTCACTCGGCGGGGTAGGGCACATTACCAAAGTGCTTTTGCTGCGCGCAATAGGTCTCAATTACCATGTACCACCGTTTTTTACAGAAATTTGGCCGGTATTGTACCAAACTCAATGGGCACCCAACCAGCTCATCCCGATCATTATTGTTTCCTGTATTTTATTTCACGATTACGTTTACACGAAAAGGCCTGAGAAAAGCTTCATCGCGGTAACTGCCATTTTCATTTGGGGCATATTCCCATCCATTGTTTTTGTGATTATTTTCGGTATCCTGGTGCTGTTCCGTTACCATAAGGATTTGCGATACTTCCTCAAACCCAGGGCAATGATGGACATAATGGTCCCCGGCCTGCTTTTCATACCCACATTCTTTTATTTTTTGTCGGGGAAAAATTCAGTAGTGGCCGGTTTTATCTGGCAGTTTAAGCCATTGAATGAGATTGCTTTCCATTATTTTTTCGGAGTGGTGGTTGATCTGCTGGTGCTATACGGAATTGTATTGTTGCTTAATCTGCACAAAAGCTCGTTCAGCTGGTTCATTCACGCATTATTTGCGCTGCTGATCATGATATCACTGGTCAGGATGGGGAAATGGAATGACTGGTTTTTGCGCGGGAGTACACCGGTACTGACTCTGCTTTCACTATTTATTCTCCATCGTTTTTCAGTCTGGATCAAAGAGCGGCCGGACTGGTATAAGATGAAAATGGCATATCCTGTGGTCTTATTTCTGCTTCTTGGCCTTATTGTGCCGGTTTCGCACATTACGCGGGCGCTGAAAGAGAACCTGATCACGCATGCATTGTTTCCCGATCAGGTAAAGTTTACGCCTTATCCTTACAGTCAGTACGAGGATTTTTACCAAATGGGCAAAGTGATTTATTCGCAGCAGGAAGCCAATCAGTTTTTGGGACAGAAAGGCTCCTTTTACGAGGTTTATCTGGCAAGATAGCGTCAGCCAAGCTACTTTTTACCGACGGTTTCAATGAATTTTGGAGCTACGCGATTTTTTGAAACTTGCTCATAAGCATAGGCGATGCCGATCAGTCCGGGCTCGTCGTAGGCTTTTCCAAGGAATGATAGCCCAACTGGTAATTCGTCGACATTGCCCATTGGAAGCGTAATGGAGGGGAATCCGGAAATGGCAGCTGGTCCGTAAGCGCCGTAACCCGTCCAAAAATCACCATTAACCAGGTCGATACACCAGGAAGCGCCGGTGGCGGGGCCGCAAAGTGCGTCGAGTTTGTCGTCCTCGAACTTTTTATTGAGCGAGTCTGCGACGCCGGTTATTTTTTTCAAAGCATTCCGATATGCTTCGCTGTTCAAATCACCTTTGGCCTGAGAGGTTTCAAACAATTCCTGTTTAAAATAGGGCATGGTTTTAGATTCATTCGCCTTATTAAACGCGATCAGGCCTTCCAGCGATTTGATCTTCGCATTGGAATGGGACAGATAATTGTTCACACCATCCTTGAATTCAAATTGCAGCAATGCAGATTCAGCGCCGTCCAGCGACTGCGTTTTCATATATTCCACTTCCACGATCACCGCCCCCGCATCTTTCATCTGACTTAATGCTTTTGCCAAAAGTGAATCAATGCCTTCGTGCACTTTGAGCATGCTTTTTTCCACACCGATCCTTTTGCCTTTCAATGCACCGGAATCCAGGAATTTGGTATAATCAGCAGGAACCGGCGTAGTAGCAACGTGCCTGGCGGGGTCAGCGGGATCGTTTCCGATCATCGCGCCGAGTAATGCTGCTGCATCGGCGACAGTTCTTCCGAATGGGCCGGCTGTATCCTGTGTTTTAGAAATAGGGATGATGCCCGACCTGCTCACGAGCCCAACCGTAGGCTTAATACCCACCACGCCATTCATGGATGCCGGACATGCGATGGATCCGTTTGTTTCGGTTCCCACGGCCACTGCGCATAGGTTTGCAGCCACAGCCGCACCCGATCCCGAACTGGAACCACATGGTGAACGGTCTAGTATATAGGGATTCCGCGTTTGTCCGCCCCGGCTGCTCCATCCGCTGGATGCCCGGGTAGAGCGGAAGTTGGCCCATTCAGTCAGATTAGTCTTACCTAATATGACCGCGCCGGCCTCTCTCAGTTTTTTTACAACGAATGCATCCTGACTAGCTATGTTACCCACCAATGCCAGCGAACCGGCAGTGGTTTGCATTTTGTCAGCCGTGTCGATATTATCTTTGATCAAAACGGGGATACCGTGCATAGCCCCTCTCATTTTTCCGGCTTTTCTTTCCTTATCCAATGCATCGGCAATGCTCAATGCGTCCGGGTTTAGCTCAATGACAGCATTCAATTTCGGCCCCTGCTTATCCAGTTTGCCGATTTGTTCCAGATAATAGCTGGTTATAGCCCTGGATGTCAGCTCACCTGACTGCATTTTTTTCTGCAGGCTGGCCACACTCATTTCCGACAGGTCTGCTGCGGCTTCCGGGAGATATGCACGGTTAATCCCAGTTTTTGATTTGGAATGAGCAAATGGAATGGCAAAAAAAGACGAGCTGGCCAGCGAGCTTAGTCGTATAAAAGTGCTTCTTTTCATAAGAGTGAATGTCAGTGACGGTTCCAATGCAATATATAAAGTATGGAAACCTGCGCTTCATTTTTTGGAGGTGAAATCCGTTAATTTTTTCCAGATCCAGAGGGTCAAAACGAAGGGAGAGAGGATGGTGGTGGTGACAATGGTGGCTATCGCGAGGACGGATCCGAATAGGAGCCGAAGAATGGTGATCAGGATTTGATTCATTTAAATCTTCGTGTGTGGTGTATGTGTAGAATAAATTCTGCTATAAATATAATTATTGAAAAATTATACTATCGTACCATAGAAATGCAACTACTTAAACAAGGAAAATGACAGGTCTTTGTCTGAAAATCATCTAAATATATAATTAAATCACCATATTTTCTTGTCTGGCACGGGAATTTGTTTAATTTTGTCAATGAAAAATATCATATAAACTGTACGACTATGAACTTCCTGTCAAACATCATATATTATTCCGGAAAGCTATTGTTTGCAACCATACTGTTTGTGGCAATGATCATTTCAACGATTGTATCTCTTCCGTTTATCGGAGTGGGTATGTTGAAGGATGCAATGGGTTCACAGCATCATCACGCTGACCCGAACAATCTCTTAGACTATTACGGATAATATTCTGCTGAAAATCAAAATGATATACGAGGGTACGGATTCACAATCCGTACCCTCGCTGCTTTTTATAGCCTTGTCTATTTCAAAACATAATTTACTTTGCTGGCTGTAATTGGGCAAAATGAAGTAATTTTCAGCCCTGTTTTCTTCCGTTACCACATGAATGCTATTTTAAACTCCCTGAAACTTACCATTCTGATATGCCTGTTTTCAATCCACACCTATGGGCAGGAAGTGCGTTATAGTTTTGAAAAAGGAATGATGGGGTCGCCTTTTAAACTGGTGTTTTACGCCTCCGGCGACTCACTGGCCAACCTTGCTGCTAAGCGTGCATTTGAAAGAATTGAAAAACTGAATGAGATTTTAAGTGACTACCGTGATGGCAGTGAGATCAACATGCTTTCGGCCCAGTCGGGTAGTGGCAAATGGGTTTCTGTGAGCAAGGATCTCTTCGATATTCTTGCTGTTTCCCAGGATATTAGCAAGAAAACAGACGGGGCTTTTGATGCTACACTAGGGCCGGTCGTTCAGATGTGGAGACACGCAACCCGGAAAGGAATTTTTCCGTCGCAGGACGAAATTCGGGACGCTTTGCAAAAGACGGGTTATTCCAAAATGCAAATGGACAAGTCGAAACAGCGCATTTTACTGACTCAAAAAGGTATGCGGCTGGATATTGGAGGGTTAGGAAAGGGATATGCTGCTGAGGAAGCCATTAAAGTGTTGAAAAATATGGGCATTACGTCTGCCATGATGGACGCCGGCGGGAAAATAGTGCTCACCAATCCACCTCCGGGTACGAAAGGCTGGAACATTACGATTTCCAACGGCAGCGATTCACTCAAAACGATGGAACTTTCGAATGTAGCCCTGGCCACGTCCGGCCCTACCTACCGATTTATGGAATACAAAGGTATAAAATACTCACATATCGTTGATCCACAGACAGGTATAGGCTTGCTGTTCCATGTGCGGACCACGGTTATATCAGCCGACGGAACAGTTGCGGATGCATTGGCGACGGCATTCAGCGTAGCGGGAATTGATAAAAGTAAAGCCTATCTGAAACATTTCCCCGGCAGTCGCGTGTGGCTGGTGGAAAAGCAGGACGAACGCATTGCCGACTGGAATATGCTTGAATAAATGCAGGTTAACTGAAAGCTGGTTATGACGAAAACGATTTTTATAGCTTCCGCGGAGCCTTATGCCGGCAAATCGGTGATCGCGCTGGGGCTGGTGAATATGCTTCTTGCCAAAACCAAAAAGATAGGTTTTTTCAAACCTATCATTTCCCAGCTGGCTCCCGGTACAAAGGATAAGCACATTGAAGCGATCCTTAACCATTTTTCTCTCCCGATCGCCTATGAGGATACGTACGCGTTCAGCAGGCAGGAGGTGTTGGAGCAGACAGACTCGGAGAACTGGCGCGATATGATCAACACGATCATTGGTAAATTCAAAAAACTGGAAGAGGCTTATGATTTCACGGTCATCGAGGGGAGTGACTTTCTGGGGGAAGGGGTAGCATTTGAGTTTGAAACCAATGCTGCTATCGCCAAGAATCTCGGAGCACCCGTTTTGACGATCATCAATGGGGAAAACAAGTCCACAACGCAGATCATCAGTTCCGCGCTGAATGTACTCCGCAATTTTGAGTCCCGCGAGGTGCAGGTGCTGGGTATCATCGCGAACCGCGTAAAACCCGAGCAGGTCGATGATGTGCAAGCGTTGCTGCGGATGCAGTTACCCGAAGATATCATGCTGACGGTCATTCCGTGGGACAAAAATCTGCAAAGCCCCACGATGAAGGAGATTGCCGATGCACTCGACGCAAAGGTTCTTTTCGGTGAAAACCTTCTTTCCAGCCAGGTAGACCATTTCGTGACGGGCGCCATGATGCTCCCGAATTTTTTGAATCACATTAAAGAAAATGTACTGATCATCACCCCTGGTGATCGTGGGGACATCATCATTGGTGCGTTGCAGGCGAATCTCTCCGCTAATTATCCGAAAGTGGCAGGTATCTTGCTTACTGCGGGAACTGAGCCTGAGGAGCCCATTGTAAGGTTAATCGAAGGTCTTCAAACGATCGTGCCGGTGATTTCAGTGCAAAAAGGAACCTTTGAAACCACGACGAGAGTGGGGGCGATACATTCTAGGATTTCGGCTGATAACAAGAAGAAGATCACGCTCGCCATTGATATTTTTGAGAAGTACGTGGATATGAAAATGCTGGACGACAAGATCATCACGTTCAGGTCGGAGGGTATTACCCCGCATATGTTCCAGTACCAACTCGTGAAATGGGCGAAAAGCGAGAAAAAGCACGTTGTGTTGCCCGAGGGTAACGATGACCGGATATTAAAGGCAGCGGCCCGGTTGATCAGCCAGAATATTGTAAACCTGACGCTGCTCGGAAACCCCGTCGAAATAGCTGCTTCGCTCAAAAGACTCGGATTGAACCTGGATCTCAACGCAATCAGGATTGTGGACCCGGCTACTTCCGAAAACTATGATTCGTATGTGGAAACTTTGTACGAGCTTCGAAAATCCAAAAATGTGAACGAAGAAATGGCCCGCGACCTGATGACGGATGTTTCATACTTCGGGACAATGATGGTGTACAAGGGCCATGCAGACGGAATGGTATCGGGAGCCGTGCATACCACGCAGCATACGATCCGGCCTGCGTTGCAATTCATCAAAACAAAACCCGGGGTTTCGCTCGTTTCATCCGTGTTTTTTATGTGTTTCCCCGAACGGGTAAGCGTCTTTGGAGATTGCGCGGTCAATCCGAATCCGACTGCGGAGGAACTAGCGGAAATAGCGATCTCGTCCGCAGAGAGCAGTAAGTTGTTTGGTATTGAGCCTCGCATCGCAATGCTGTCCTACTCATCGGGCCTATCCGGTGAGGGCGAGGATGTGGAAAGGGTGCGGGAAGCCACGGCTTTGGTAAGAAAGAAGCGGCCGGACATTAAAATTGACGGGCCAATCCAGTACGACGCTGCGGTTGATCCGATTGTAGGAAGTCAGAAATTGTCAAATCCTGACGTGTCGGGCAGGGCCAGCGTGTTTATTTTTCCGGATCTGAACACAGGAAATAACACTTACAAGGCATTGCAACGCGAAACTGGCGCGTTGGCGATTGGTCCTATGTTACAGGGACTTAACAAGCCTATTAATGATTTGAGCCGTGGCTGTACGGTGGAAGATATCTTTAATACCGTCATGATTACGGCCATTCAATCTCAGGAGAACGCAGGTCAAAGGCACTGATGCAATTGGCTGCGCGCAATTGTATAAAGTCAATATTTTCTAGGCTTAAATATGCATTTTAAATGGTTGTTTAAATTATTCATTTAAAACGCTTGTGCTTTTGAAAATTATTTCCAACCTTTGAATCGTTAAGTCTGAAACACCTGTTTTGGATATTTAAACAAACCTAATCGGTAACAAGGTGAAGTGCATAGCAGAAAAAAGTGAGGATAAGATCAAGGAAGCGGCGAAACGGGTTTTTCTGAAAAAAGGTTTTGACGGAACTACTTCTCGTGACATTGCACGGGAGGCCGATATGAACATTGCATTGACCAATTATTATTTCCGGAGCAAGGAGAAGCTTTTTCTGGAAATTTTCAGGGACATTCTGAGTGAGTATTTTCAAAGTACCATTGATATTCTGAACAAAAAGATTGACGTGAAGGCGAAAATCTCGGAAATGATTGAGAATGATTTTAAAATGATGAAAAAGGAACCGGACCTGGTCATCTTCATTGTCAATGAAATCCATAAAGAACCGGAGCGTTTGTTTCCCGACATGACGTTTTTTCATCAGATGCGGAATACCTATTTCACACAGCAATTGGAGGAAGGGGTAGCAAACGGAACATTACGGCCTATGCACCTCGAAAGTATCTTACCGCTTATTAAGTGTAATGTAGAGTTCATATTTTTAGGAAAGCACATTCATAAAAAGCTTTTCAATCTGACAGAAGAGGAATTTAATGTTCATGCAGAGGCGCAAAAAGAACACGTTAAAGAGATGATCTGCAATTATTTGGTGATCGGATAATAGCGATTTTTTTTGCCCTCGGTTTAAACAACCATTTAAAATAAACATTTATTTGACCCATTGCTATGAAATTCAAATTTCATTTACTGGCCGTGCTATGCCTTTTAGCGACGCAAAGCCTGCATGCGCAGGACTACAATCTGAGCCAGTTGCTTGACCTGGCCATGAAAAACGATTTCAGCATACAATCTGCACGACTCGACGAACTGAAAACCAATGCTAAAATTGACGAAGTGAAATCGGCCCTTTTGCCAAGTGTGAACGTATCCGGTGACTATAAGAGATATTTCAAGATTCCCGGCCAGGTAGTACCAGCCAGCGCATTTGGCGGACCGGAAGGATCTTACAGCACATTGGCGTTCGGTCTTCCGTATAATTTGTCGACCACGGCGCAAGTGACTCAGAATCTTTACAATCCGTCGGTTAGGTACGCATTGAAAGCTGCCAACCTGAATCGTGAGCTAACTTCATTAAGTACGGTGAAGACGAAAGAAGATGTTGCCTACAATGTGACGGACGCTTATTACAACCTTGTTACCGTCGTACAACAAATGGCTTTTCTGGACAGTAACCTCATTTCTCTGGACCGCCTATACAAAGTTTCAAACCTCCTCTATCAGAATAAATTAGGCCAGAGAGTGGACGTAGACCGCATTATCATCAACAGGACTACAACAGAAACCCAGCTGGCTACATTGAAAGACAATTATAGTCAGCTGGTTAATTTGTTGAAATACTATACTGGTACACCGCAATCGGATTCAATGCGTATAGCTATTAGCGTTAGTGGTGTTGCGCTGCCTGGTAGGGACGGATTTGACGAAACAAGGCGTACAGATGTGGCACTTTTGCAGAAACAAAGAGATCTGAATGAGTTGCAGGACAAGAACATTAAGTCGGGCATTATTCCAACCGTAAATGCTTATGGAGTGGCCAATATGGCTTTTTATGCCAAAGCCGGGGAGAACTCTACTTTTCAGGATGTGCCGGGTTACCGGGCGGGTTTGCAACTGAACTGGAGTGTTTTCGACGGACTTGCCAGACGGGCTAAAAGAAGCCAGAACCAGATCGATAAGGAGAAGCTGAATGTGCAGCTGCGACAGGTGAAAGAGTCGATTCAAATGGAGGAAGCCAATGCGCGAAACAAGTTTGGGGTAGAGCAAAGGAACATTAACGCCAAGAAAGATCAGGTAGCGCTGGCAGAACGGGTTTACAAACAGATCCAGCTGCAATTTAAAGAGGGTACCGTATCGCTGACCGATGTCATTCAATCCGAAAATAGCCTGCTGGACGCACAGAGCAACTATCTGACTTCATTGGTACAGTTACTGA
>NZ_JBDSFX010000059.1:0-26164 GCF_039919315.1 Dyadobacter sp.
GCCTCTGGGTGGAACTGGGTTCCCACAATTTCATTCGCAAACCTGATGGCCATCACCGCTCTTTCAAGAGGGACATGCGGACGTATTTTTTCAAGACAAAGTAATTTGGCGCCCATGTTGTCCAGCATAAATTGGTTGGGCTGGGTAACCTGAAAATCCCTCGAATCAACAATCCAGAAAGGGTCGCTGAGTGTATTTATTAATGGATCTTTATGCCCTTGAGAGGTTTTATATACCGGAAATGTACCAAATGAAGTTTTTCTCCTCTTGCTCACACCAGCGAGTTGCCAGTGAATGCAGGCCATTTGAAAAGAATGGCAGATCAGGAATAAGTGCTTTTTGGTACGGTTCTGTCGTTTGGCATTAAACTGAAGAACCTGATCCAAAAAGCCGAAAAACTTCTTTTCCCAAACCTCTCCCACGGGGGAAGGGTTGCCAGGGCCGCCAGTTGAAATGTAAGCGTCGAATTCCATCCCGGGAACTTCCAGCTTTTGTCTCACATCAAAAATCGTGTACGAAACGGGCACACCCTCATTCTCTCCAAATGCATTAATAATTTTCTTGATACAACGCATCCCTTCATTATCAAGCCCGTTGTACATGTCCAGAATTGCGATCCGGAAATGTCTGTTGTGATTGGTCATCTTGGTAGTACTGACAGTTTTAGCAATCAGCTTTATCTTTTAAATTTTTTTAAGAATTGGGTAAAAAGTACAACAACGTTTATGACTAATAGTTCGGTTTTTACAAAAAAACCTGTGCTATTTTCTGCTTAATCCAGACCGATTTTGGTTTCGGCTACAATGTAGTCCACTACCGCGTTTAAACTGCCGGTTTCCTCGAATACAGCGAGTTGCCTGTCCGCGCCGGTGCCCATTTCCATAATCTGGTGAATGTAATCGATTTCTTTTCTGCTACCCAATTCGTCCACGACATCGTCGATAAATTCGAGTAGTTCCACAACAAGAATTTTGTATTCCACCTCTTCCTGCTTACCAAAATCAATGAGTTTTCCGTGAATTCCATAACGGGCTGCGCGCCATTTGTTTTCGTTGATCAGCATCCGGTGATAGGGACGGAAACTGAGGTTCATGCGGTGTAGCTTATGGATTTTGGCGACCAATGCCTGCATGATTGCTGCAAGGCAAATGGTTTCGTCCGTACGCATCGGCACGTCGCACATGCGGAACTCAATGGTGTTAAAAAACGGGTGAACGCGAATGTCCCACCAGATTTTTTTACCATTATCAATGCATTTGGTCTTGACCAGGAGACTGACATACTCATCATATTCCGATGCACTGGAAAAGAAATCAGGAATACCAGTTCTTGGAAATTTATCAAAAACCTTTGACCTGTACGATTTAAAGCCCGTATTACGTCCGCACCAGAACGGTGAGTTAGTAGAAAGTGCGTAAATGTGCGGGAGAAAGTACCGTACTGCGTTCATGATCTGAATCCCTTCATTACGCGTCTCGATTCCGACGTGCACGTGCAGACCAAAAATCAGGTTACCACGTGCTACATCCCGCATTTCATCAATGATCTCATCATACCTGGGGTCCGGTGTGATCAGCTGCTCCACCCAGTCGGCGAAAGGGTGGGTGCCAGCGGCTGCGACCTGCAAATTCTGTTTTTCAGCCAGGTCCAGTATCATTTTCCTCAGATATGTGACCTCTTCACGCGCCTCCTGAATGTTGTGGCAAATGTTGGTACCTACTTCCACAACAGCCTGGTGCATCTCCGCTTTAACGCGCTCCTTCAATGTTATTTTTCCATCCTCCACAAGCTTGGACATGTGTGACCGCAAATTGCGGGTAACCGGATCTATGGTTTGAAATTCCTCTTCAATTCCGAGTGTGAAAGTGGCCATATCAAAAACTATAGTGAGACAATGTTATGATTTCTTGATCTTGGAATTCTTGGCTGGCGCTTTGGTAACCGCCGCCTTGTTGGTTGGTATTTTGGGTTCCGGCTCTGCCACCGGCTCCGGTGTTTTCGCGGTAACAGGTTTTGCAGCTTTTTTAGGAGCAACAGCCTTCACTTTGACCTCTTTGGCTGTATCGGAGGGTGCAGTCGCTGCCGCTGGGACTGGATCGCCAGCCGCTGGTCGGCCAGCCGCCGGTTCTGTCGCCGCCGGTATCACCGCAGGAGCTGGAATGCTGACAGCGTCTTTGATAAATGTTCCCCAGGTAAGGTTAGTCTGGCCGGGAACCTGATTTTTGGCGCGCTCAATGGCCATATTGGCTGCTGCTTCCACTACCCATTCGAAGTTATCGGGCCCTACGGAATAAATATCAGCGTCGGGTGCTGGGTTGCAAAAGTCGATAGCGATAGGAATGCCGTCACGTACGGCGAATTCAACAGTATTAAAGTCGTAGCCCAATGCTACATTCAGTTTCAAAGTATAATCTCTGATCGTTTCGAGCAATTTTTCCCTGTCCTCACCTGTGGTTTTCATTTCAGTAGCATACCTTAAATGATGCGGATTGCGCGGCTCGTAAGGCATAATGAGTACATCTTTTTGCCCGATACAGTAGCAACGGAAATAGTCTTCAAACTCAATTTCCTCCTGCAACATCATCACGAGCTGGCCCGTTTCTTCGTGTTTATGCCACATATCCTGCGGATTAACCACTTTGTAAACGCTTTTCCAGCCACCGCCATCATGTGGCTTCATATAGGCGGGGAAACCAATGTACTGAAATATCTCTTCCCAGGCCATTGGAAAAGCCAGGTTACGGAATGAGGTTTCGGAAGTATTCTCGGGGCGTTGCTTGGAAGGCAACAATACGGTTTTAGGGACCGGTACCCCGATTTTCTCTGCTAATGCATTGTTGAAGAATTTCTCGTCGGCGCTCCACCAGAAAGGATTGTTGATCACTGCGGTGCCAGATGCGGCCGCATTTTTAAGAAAGGCCCTGTAAAACGGTACATCCTGAGAGATACGGTCGATAATGACCGCGTACTCGGTCGGCGCAGCCTGAACGACTTTGTCAATCGTTACTGCCTCTGCTATGATGCCGCTTTCGCCTTTGCTGTTGACTCTCTCAATAAATGCGTTTGGAAAAGTGTTTTCCATTCCAAACAAAATTCCTATTTTTTTCATAATTCTGGTTTCTGTTTTGTTTTGACTTAATTCTTACAGGATCCTGGACAGGTAATCAGGGAACATTTTATTCCAAAGCGGCCAGTCGTGCTTCTCCCAGCCGCGGATATCCAGCCAATGATCGATACCGTTGGCACTCAGGATACCGGACATCTTCATGTTGCTTTCCAGGCAAATATCCCAATCCGAGGTGCCGAGCACGATTTTCATGTGACCGTAGCGCCAGCCTTGTTCGTTGGGCATGAAATCGATCGGGTTATTAAAGTAAACGGTGTCATCATAAAAGCCGTCTGTAAAGCTGCGGATGTCAAAAGCACCACTCATACTGACCATGTAGGCAACCTGGTCGGGATGTTTGAAAGCGAAGTTGGCGGCATGAAAACCTCCGAAACTACAACCGGCAACCCCGATTTTGCCTACATTACATTGGTGCCTGATATACGGTGCGAGCTCATTGCTCAGAAATTTGTCGTACTGCATATGGTTCAAAACCCGGTACTGTGGGTTGAGATGCTTGGCATACCACGATTCAGCATCGATGGAATCGACACAGTAGATTTTGTATTTTCCGGAGTCCACCAACCCGCGCACCGACTCGATGAGGCCCATATCTTTGGCCTGGTAATAACGTCCGAGTGTGGTCGGGAAAAGTAGGATGGGGTAGCCCCAGCTGCCGTAGACAAGCATGTCAACATCCCTTTCGAGATGATGAGAGTAGTATTTGATATGCTTCTCTTCCAAATGGCGGGTGTTTATTATTTGATAAATGAAATATACAAAACAAATCATCGGAAGCAAATTAATACCTTGCAGGTTTTAATTCCCTTATTATTCCCAGGCAAGTGAGTTTGAATTCTTCCGGTTCGCAGATTTTATCATCCATCCAATACTTTCATTCTGCTTTTCTGAACAGAGAAGTGACGATTTCTGTGCTGCTTCCCGCTTATTATGATCCGACACACAGCTATCCATTGCTGTTGTTTAATGATGGCCAGGATTTTGAAATGCTCGACATAGTTGCATCATTGGAAAAACAGCTGGGAAATGACCCGGATAAGGCATTTCTGGTAGCCGGAATACATGCTGACCACGATAGGATCTATGAATATGGAACTGCAATCCAGCCGGATTACGCGGGCAGGGGAAACAAAGCGGCAGACACCACCAAATTCGTGCTGCATGAGCTGCTACCATTTTTGAAAAGTCATTACAATATCAAAATGACGAACATGATCTATGCAGGCTTTTCTCTCGGAGGTTTAATGGCGCTGGATATGGTGTGGAGCCACCCCGAAGTATTTTCAGCGGCAGGCGTATTCTCCGGGGCATTGTGGTGGAGGCAAAAAGCGCTGAATGAGGGTTATAATGACTCTGACCGGATCATGCACCGACAAATTGAAAAGGCTGCTGCAAAACCTGGCCTTAAATTCTGGTTTCAATGCGGCAGCCTTGATGAATCCGACGATCGCGATGGTGACGGCGTGATCGACTCCATTCAGGACACATTGGAATGCATCGCTGAACTGGAACGGAAAGGTTATGTATGGAACAAGGATGTTTTTTATCTGGAAGTGCCCGATGGCTATCATAATCAGGAAACGTGGTCCGCGGTGCTGCCGGTTTTTTTTGAATGGGTGTCGGCCAGCACCTTGGAATAATTACAAGGCAGATAGAAAAGCCATGGTATCCACTGAGTCGGCGTAATCCGAGAGGCCAGGCTGCTGTGCGCTACCGGGAGCAAGGATCCCAGGAATATTGACCTCATCAATGCCGACAACACATTGAATTTTGTCTTCGTCTTCTGCGATTAGCGCTTCTACTTCCCTGAGAGAGACATATTTTTCGTAATGAAGCACACTGATTGCTGATACAAGTGACTTGCTTTCGGTGATCAGCAGAAAACCATTGTCAAAATGCGGTACCCGGTTGACAAGAAAAATGGATTTGTTGTACTCGTAATTATTGAAGTATTTGTGGTGGTTCAGATAATCGCCTGACATGTCCTCCACGGATTCGTACAACTTGGTAAAATCATATCCGTCAGGTACATATATCTTCGACACATTGCGGCATCCCAGGCCATAATATTGAAAAATATCCTTTCCCAAGCCTTTGAGTTCCGCGGTACTTTCATTCCCTGTCAGAACTGCAACCGATGTACGGTTTTTGCGGATTATATTGGGTTTTTTGGCAAAATAATAATGGAAGTACCGGGCAGTATTATCACTTCCGGTCGCTATATAGGCGTCGGATGCATTCAGGCGCTCTACGAAATGAATGTATTTTTTGAAATCAGGTTCAATGTTAGTCAACGCATTTAAAAGCGCGCGGATCAGCATTTCGTCATCTGAGCTGGGTTTGACCAGTAATGTATGCCCACTGATCAATACCGATAATGCATCATGAAAACCCACAGCAGGGATGTTACCAGCCATCACCACACCGATTTTTTGAGAAGACGCAGGTTCAGGATATCGCGCTGCCCAGGCGGTCAGTTGCTCCTCATTCAGATATAATGTTGCGATTGCACGTAAGGACATAGCCACATTACCGCGCGTAAACCAGTTATTCTTGCTTTTTGCGGCGTCTATCCAATCTGCTATCAGCTCCTCATTCGTAGTGTCTGTGATGAATTTTCCAAGCGTTATAAATGCGTTTATTCTCTTAATTCTTGATATCATTCTAGTGAAACTCTAAATAGTTTTATTGCGCGTGGCGTTTTTATTTTTCTGATTGCTGGGAAACTATAAATAGTTATATTTGTTACTCTAAACAGAAGAATAGCAACAAATATAAACAATCCGGCGACTATGGCTATAATGATAACCGATGAATGCATAAATTGTGGGGCGTGCGAGCCAGAGTGCCCCAATACAGCAATTTATGAGGGAGGTGTAGAATGGACTTGGAGCGATGGAACCAGTCTGGACGAAGTGGATTTTGGCGATGGCACCGTAGTAAGTGGTAAAGAAAAGCAATCCCCCGTCTCTGACGAATTTTACTATATAGTTAGTGATAAGTGTACAGAGTGCGTTGGCTTCCACGAAGAACCGCAATGTGCGGCTGTTTGTCCGGTAGATTGCTGTGTTCCTGATCCTGATCATGAAGAGGAGGAGGAAACACTGCTTGCTAAAAAAGCATGGATGCACGGTGAATAAAGCGTGTTGACCAAGAAGATATTAAAGCCCCGCTGGAAGCGCCCCGCCGAAAGCGGGGCTTTTTTGTGCCCTAAGGTCTGAAAATGTCATTATAATAATAAAATTTCTTAATAATTATAAATGATGACTATTTATAAAATTTTGTTTATTGGTAATTATACAGAATATAAATTTTCATGGTAAAATGTCAATTTTGGTCATTTTATGTTTATAAAACGATAAAAAAATGTAAAAAATCATGATAATTGTATTTTTTAATATAAAATCAACTGTTTATATTTGATAAATATAATTTAAGTACAATATTTGATCCAGTAATACAGCCGGAGAGTAATATTAACTTAAACAGAATATAATTATGAAAAAAGTCTATTGTACAGTATTATCTTTGATGGTTCCGTTTTTGGGTTTTGCAAAGTCAGGCGAAGACAAAAAGGCAGTTAAGGCAGATACAATAATTGTGGCAGAAGTAGAAGAGGAGGCGCAGGGCGCATTTGCTTTTTCAGGTTACCTCGATTCTTACTACATGGCTAACTTCAACAAGCCAGCATCAAGATCAAACATGGGCGCAACCAACGCGCGGGTATTTGATCAAAGATCAGGGCAGTTCTCCTTGGGTTTGGTTCAAACAAAAGTGGTTTACACCAATGCAAAATCAGAAGCCGTAGTAGACTTGACCTTCGGTCCCAATGCCAACCTGGGTAACTATGGTAACTCATTGTTCAACACGGCACTGGCTATCAAACAAGCTTACTTTACGTATAAATTTACAGACAAGTTCTCGATGACTGCCGGTCAGTTCGGAACCAACATTGGTTATGAGGTAATCGATGCCCCAGCCAACTTTAACTACTCACTTTCGAACCTGTTTAACAACGGACCTTTCTACCACGCTGGTTTGAAAGCAACCTACGCGTTTTCTGACAAAGCATCTTTAATGGTAGGTGTTGTCAACAATGTGGATGGACTAGGTGATAACAACCGCGCAAAAGGAATTATTTCCCAGTTGTATTTCAAACCGGTTGAAAACTGGAACGTGTACCTGAACTACATTGGAAGTAATGAAGCCAACACAGACAGTCTTGGTAAACAGCCAGACGGATTTTACCAGGTTTTTGATTTGACTACCAGTTTCCAGATTACTGAGAAATTCCTGCTTGGACTAAATGCTGCATACGGAAGCCAGAAAGGAGATTATCAGGGATACGGTGGACCTACTGATTCAGAGTCTTGGAGTGGTGTAGCCGTTTATGCAAACACAGCTTTAACCGACAACTTCGGAATCGGTGCCCGTTACGAATATTTCAATAATGACAATGGTGTACGTGGATTGCTGACCCGCGCAGGCATGGGAACCAAGGTTAACTCAGTTACTTTAACCGGTAACATTAGCCTTGCCGACGGACACATCCTTGTTAAACCAGAATTCCGCCTGGATGCTTATCCAAAGGTTTCAGGAGCTGGTGAGGAACAACAATTCCAGGATTCAGATGGCGCCTGGACTAAGAACAGCCAGACTACTTTCGGACTAGCATTTATTTACAAATTCTAATTATATTACAAATACCTTCTTAATCTATAATAACAATTAACTACAATGGAAAAACGTAATTTCATCCCACTGATTATTTTACTGGTAATCAGTATCCTCGGTGCCTTTGTACCCAACGTACCGACACAGATTGTCACCGAAGGTGTAGACTCTGGTGACACCGCGTGGCTGCTTGTATCTTCCGCGCTTGTGTTACTCATGACTCCCGGTCTTGCTTATTTCTACGGAGGAATGGTTAACAACAAGAATGTTATTTCCACCATGCTTCAAAGCTTCATTGCAATGGGTGTGATCAGCGTGTTATGGGTTGTTGTAGGATTCAGTATTGCATTTGGTGACGACATTGGTGGTTTTATCGGAAACCCAACTACTCACTTTATGTTCAAAGGTGTATTGGACGGACCGGTTTGGGGTACTATTCCTTTCGCTTTGTTCGCAATGTTCCAAATGAAATTCGCGGTTATCACTCCTGCATTGGTAACTGGTTCTATGGCTGAGCGTGTTAACTTCCGTTCTTACGTTTTGTTCATTATCCTTTTCTGTATCTTCATTTACGCTCCATTGGCCCACATGACATGGCATGCTGATGGTATCCTTTTCAAAATGGGTGTGCTTGACTTTGCCGGTGGTACGGTTGTTCACATGTCTGCTGGCTGGGCTGCATTGGCTGGTGCTCTTTACCTGAAAAGACGTAAATCTTTGATGGAAGATCACGTATTGCCTCCTGCAAACATACCTTTCGTTCTTTTGGGAACAGGTTTACTTTGGTTCGGATGGTTCGGTTTCAACGCCGGTTCCGCATTGGCTGCTGGTCCTTTGGCCGTTTCTGCTTTCGCAACTACTAACACGGCCGCTGGTGCTGCTGGTTTGTCATGGGTACTTTTCGATGTAGCAAGAGGTAAAAAAGTTTCTGCGCTTGGTTTCTGTATCGGTGCGGTTGTAGGTTTGGTTGCCATCACGCCTGCTGCTGGTTTCGTAACGGTTCCTGCGTCTCTTTTCATTGGTACCATTGCTGCTGTAATCAGTAACTATGTTGCTCACCTTCGTACACGTTCTACTTTGGATGATACACTTGACGTATTCCCTTGCCACGGTGTAGGTGGTATGGTTGGTATGTTGATGACAGGCGTGTTCGCCACAAGCGGTGTAAACGCCTTGGTAACTGATCAAGGTCTTGCTTTTGGTGAAACAACTTTGTTCATCAATCACGTCATTGCGCTGGTAGGTGTATCTGTTTTCGCATTCGGTGGTTCACTGTTATTGCTGAAAATTACAGACCTTATCTTGCCGCTACGTGTTTCTGAGCAAGATGAAAAAGCTGGTCTTGATGTCAGCCAACATGATGAGTTCCTTGTTGAGGCTTAATTTACTCGACGTTATATTAATTAAAAAGGAGAGAGCCAGGAAATGTTTCCTGGCTCTCTCCTTTTTTGTCAAGCATTGTCATTTATTGTCAGGTGTTGTCAATTAATGACTACCAATGACTATTAATGACAGTTAATGACTACTAACAACATTCAATGCGCTAATACCTCCTCTATTTCCGTGACTTCCATTAATCCCTGGTCATTAATATGATCGTAAACGACCTCTTTGGTTTCGTTGATCAGCAAAGGGTCGTATTTCACCGCTACGCGAACGTAGTTCCCGGTAAACCCGAGCATCTGGCCGTTCTGTATCTCGTCTTCAAAGAGTACCACTGCCTGCTTACCAACCTGTTGTTCGTAAAAGAACCGTTTTTTCTTTTCAGACAGAATATGCAGCATTTTCGATCTTTCCGCTCTTTCACCTTTCTGAACAATGGGCCTGATCTCTAACGCAGCGGTGTTTTCCCGCTCTGAGTAGGTGAAAACGTGCAGGTAGGAAATATCCAGCTCATTGAGGAAATTATAACTTTCTTCAAAAAGCTCGCGTGTTTCGCCGGGGTGTCCCACGATCACGTCTACGCCGATACAGCAGTCAGGCATTAATGATTTGATCTTCGCGACGCGCTCGGTGTAAAGCTCACGTTTATAACGGCGCTTCATCAGCCCGAGCACCTTATTGGAACCTGATTGCAATGGAATGTGAAAATGCTGCGCGAAGCGTTTGGACTGCGCTACAAATTCGATGATCTCGTCCGTGAGCAAATTAGGCTCAATGGAAGAGATCCGGAACCTGAGAATTCCTTCCACTTCGTCGAGCGATTTCACCAGGTCCAGAAATGTTTCCTTCCTCTCTCCATTTTGCAAACCGAAATCACCGATATTCACACCAGTCAAAACGATTTCCTTCACGTCTCTGGCCGCAATTTCCCTGGCCGCCTTAACAATATTTTCTATCGTATCCGATCGGCTTTTACCTCTCGCCAGCGGAATGGTGCAGTAGGAGCAGGGATAGTCGCATCCGTCCTGCACTTTCAGGAATGTACGCGTACGATCATTGAGCGAGTAGGAGGTATGGTATTCAACCGCATTGTCAATGTGAGAAGCGATCACCTTTGCAGGTTGTCCGAGTGGTGTTTTTTCAAATGTATCAATCAGTTCCACCAGTCTGAATTTCTCCGCAGCTCCTAGTACGGCGTCCACGCCTGGGATCTCTGAAATTTCTTTTGGCTTCAATTGCGCATAGCAGCCAATGATCGCCACGTAACCGTCTGCATTGATCTTTTGTGCTTCCCGGACGATTTTGCGGCATTTTTTGTCCGCATTCTCAGTGACCGAGCAGGTATTGATAATAAAAATATCAGGCGTTTCATTGAATTCAACTTTCGAATATCCTTTTTGCTCAAACATCCTTCCAATGGACGATGTCTCAGAATAATTCAGTTTACACCCTAATGTATAAAAAGCGACTTTTTTCATTTGTTTTTGAATATGCTGCAAAAATACAACTTTTAGCTATTGGCCACTAGCTATTAGCTATTAGCCATTAGCTATTAGCTATTAGCTATTAGCCATTAGCTATTAGCCCTTAGCCCTTAGCTATTAGACCTTGTCTCAGCTAACCGCTAAAAGCTAACCGCTAACCGCTAACACTCACCTTTTCAAATAATCCGTGAACGATGCCTGCAAATAAGCTTTCCCCCGCTCTTCCTCTTTTGCATTCAATGTTCCTTTTCTTTCAATGATATTTCCTCCAATATTGTCCCGTACCAGAAATCCGTCTGGTTTCATCCAGCCCAGGCCATTGTTAAAGGCAAAATAAGCAAAGGCAGTCCGGTTTTTCCTGAAAATATCGTTACTCCACGTGAATGCCTGCGATGGTAGATGTACCTGATTCAACAACGTCGCCGCCAGATCAGTTTGCGAAGCCAGGCTGTCGATCCTTACATTCTTCATTTTAAGTACGCCGCCGAGCCAAAGCATTGGAATGTGAAATTCGGCCGGTTTTTCCTTCTGCGTTTCGGGAAGCGGATGCCCGTGGTCTGCGATAATGATCAATAGTGTTTTTTTCCACCAGGGTTTCGTTTTGGCCTTGGCTATAAAATCTCCGATGGAGGCGTCGGTATAATGATGCGCATTCAAAAACAAATGTTCGGGATCTGTACCTTCAATGACCGTTTTGACGGGAACTTCGAAAGGTTCGTGACTGCTCAATGTAAATAATGTACTAAAAAATGGCTGCTTTTGTGTATTCAAGTCACTCAGGAACCGGTTTAGTACGATATGGTCATGCGCTCCCCATTTCGAGTTCATGTCGGCTGCATCGAAATCATTTTTGTCAATGATCTTGTCAAATCCTTGTTGGAGAAAGTAGGATTTCATGTTCGCAAACTCGGTTTCGCCGCCATAGTAAAATGAGGTGTGCCATCCGTTTTTGTGAAATTCCCGAGGCAGCGAGGGTAGCGAAATGGTTTTTTTAGGGATTTTAATGATGGAGTTAGTGGGTTGTGCCGGGTAGCCGCTCAGGATCGCCACCATACCTTTGTCGCTCCGGTTGCCACTGGCATATACATTGGTAAAAAGTATTCCTTCTTTTGAAAGTTTTTCAAACTCTGGCGTCACATTTTTCACACCACCCAGTTCCGCCGTTACCTTCGCCGTAAAGCTTTCCCAAATAATCACAACCACATTTACTTTCCCAGTCGTATCGATCAGCTGCTCGGTCACGCCTGTTTGCTTGTAAAGAGACGCCACCATTTGGTCAGCTTGTTTTTCTTCGTAGTAGACAAACGGATTTTTTTTGGAGTAACTCGAACTGATAAGCGAGCTCATATAATTCCACGGAACATTCACCGCGGCATAATTGGCAAAACTTTTGTCACTGAAAAACACCGCACTCTCATTCATAGGCGCCAGCTGAAGCCCCCCGCGAATGGGTATGATCAGACTGCCTGTTAAAACAAGAAAAACAGGAATGGTAAAGCCATACCTCATTTTAGTAAATGACCCTGTCGTTCTCTGAACAATGGTTTTCAGTATCCTGTAAACCAAGTAAAACAAGGCTCCCAAAAGAAGCAAAAGTGGAAACACCGGCGCCGCTCCCATGGAAGCCCAGGCTTCTACCGGCGTTTCGAGATAATGCAGCGAAGTACCATCGATCCGGAAGCCCCAGGCCTTAAAGAGTTCAAGATCGGTAACGGTGAGGAGCGTGATAAAAAAGGAGATAATGAGACTATATACCGACATTGTCCTGCCGTACCATTTCCACTTACTAGCGGTGAAAATCAGTAGTAACGTTGGAATAACAAGAATGTAGGAAGCGAAAGAAATGTCCATTTGCAGTCCATGCCTGGCACTGCTAACCCACAGCGATGGTGGCAGCTCAATCGTCTTTTTATAATGGTATACGAGAAAAAGAACACGGAAAAACTGAAAAAACAGTACCCAGCTCAGCCCATATAAGGCAAGAAATTCTAATCTTTTGCGCATTGATGTCTTGGAACAATTCACAAAGTTCCGAAAAATGGGCTAACAGATAGTCATATGAGGTTATTTAAAATGAAAATGTCGGCAAGAATTGTTGATCGTGTTCTTAAATAAATAATTTTGGGGAGAATTAATATAAATCAATATATAAATGACTTTTCGTTCTAAGGCTTTTGAGATTGCGCAAGGCCGGGTAGCCCCTGTATTAACCCCTCCCACAGAAAGAGTAGCTGACTTATATGGTAGCAATACTTTTAGTGATGACGTCATGAAAACCTTGCTTTCCGCCGAGGCGTACACAAAGGTTTCAAATGCGATCCGCTCCGGCTCGACGATTGACCGCGAGGTAGCTGACGAGGTGTCGGCTGCTATGAAATCCTGGGCTATTTCCAAAGGAGCAACGCATTATACGCACTGGTTTCAGCCACTTACAGGTACTACTGCCGAAAAGCATGACTCATTTTTTGACCTTACCATTGACGGAAAGGCTGTTGAAAAATTTAAAGGAAGCGCGCTTGTTCAGCAGGAACCAGACGCTTCCTCGTTTCCAAGCGGCGGTTTACGTGCGACTTTCGAGGCCAGGGGTTATACTGGCTGGGACCCGAGCTCACCGGCTTTTTTAATGGATAACGGGGCCGGAGGGAAGACGCTCTGTATTCCATCTGTTTTCATTTCCTACACGGGTGAGGCGCTCGACTATAAGGCTCCGTTGTTGCGCTCGCTGGTGATGCTCGACAAAGCTGCTACCGGCGTTTGCCAGTTTTTTAACAGAGATGTCGATAAAGTAACCCCGACGCTGGGCATTGAGCAGGAATATTTTCTGGTAGACAAGGCATTGTATTATGCCAGACCAGATTTACTGATGGCTGGCCGTACGGTGTTTGGCCATAGTCCGGCACGTGGTCAGCAGTTGGACGACCATTACTTCGGCTCCATTTCGCCACGGGTGAATGCATTCATGGTAGACTTTGAATTTGAAGCATTAAAACTAGGCATACCAGTCCGCACCAGACATAATGAGGTAGCACCCGGTCAGTTTGAATGCGCCCCGACTTTTGAAGAGGTTAACCTGGCCATTGACCATAATGCATTGCTGATGGACCTGATGCAAAAAATAGGTGATAAGCATAATTTCCAGGTTTTGTTTCATGAAAAACCTTTTGCTGGTATTAACGGAAGTGGAAAGCATAATAACTGGTCACTGTCGACGGATACGGGGATCAATCTTCTGGCACCTACTTCCAAGCCAAAAGAGAATCTGCGGTTCCTTACGTTTTTGATGAATGTAGTAAAAGCCGTTCATGACCATGCGGACTTACTGAGGGCCTCCATTTCTTCGGCGGGTAATGAGCATAGGCTGGGTGCCAATGAGGCGCCTCCGTCTATTGTATCGGTGTTTCTTGGCAAGGATCTTACTAGTATGCTGGAAGAGCTTGTCAATAAGGGTGAAATCACGCTGGAAAAAGGAGAGAATTTCTATTACAAGCTGGGAATCACTCGGATACCTAATTTGCAAAGAGACAATACAGATCGTAACAGAACTTCGCCATTCTGTTTTACAGGTAACAAATTTGAATACAGGGCCGTGGGAAGCTCGCAGAACAGCGCTTCGCCGATGATCGTTTTGAATACCATTGTGGCCAATCAGCTGATGGAATTCAAAAAGGAAATGGACGAAAGGCTGGCTGCGGGAGAAGAGAAAAAAGTAGCGACGGTCGAAATTCTGAAAAGGTACTTTACCGAATCGAAGAACATTCTTTTTGAAGGAAATGGCTATTCTGATGAATGGATAGAAATGGCCAAAACCCGTGGACTGAGCAATATCCGGGAAACCTATGATGCTTTGTACGCCTACACCACCGACCGTACCATTACCGCTTTTGAGAAAATGGGCGTGTTGACATCGCGGGAGCTACATGCGCGATATGAAATTGAACTCGAAAATTACGTTAAGAAATTACAGATCGAATCCCGTGTGATCGGTGACCTGGCGCTTAACCACATTGTTTCGACAGTGGTAAAGTACCAGTTCAAGCTTGCGCAGACAGCCCGGGCGCTGACGGACCTGGAAATGCTGGAAGAAGCAGAACCGATCAAGGAAATCATCAAGGATATTTCCACTCACATTGTCGTCATCAAACGACTGGTACATGAAATGACGGAGAGCCGTAAAACTGCAAACAACATTGAGAACCTATACGAGAGGGCAAAACATTATGGCTCCGACGTAAAAGGATACTTTGACGAGATCCGTTACCATGTCGATAAGCTGGAATTATTGATCGATGATGAAGATTGGCCTTTGGCAAAATATCGCGAAATGTTATTTTTAGAATAAATTTGCACATAACGCTAATAATTAAATAATAGAAGATTATGAATCCGGGATTTGATCCAGAAGAAATTGCCCAGCTTAAAAAAGAATGTAAAGCAGAGCGATTGAACTTTACTTATGTTGAAGACGAATTGGAAGAAGGCGAAGAGGAAGATGAAAATAATGAACATGCTCATGTTCAGTTCGTTGGATATTTCAAAGAGAAGGAAGTGATCTACGATGCCTTGATCTATACATTGAGGTTGCACCATTCCACGCTGGTATACGATGCTGCGCTGGAAAGGTTGAAAAAGGAGATTCCAAACTACATTTCTCAGGACGAGCGCCCTGAAAACTATAAAATCAACCCAGAAGAGGAGGAGGAAGCTGAGATGCTACTGACGGAATTTATTGAGGAAATTGAGGAAAACGAAGAAATTACCGTCCGTGAGCACATCGAAATTGATGACGAGTTCGAATACGGCATTGGACTGGAAGTAGGTTTGAACAAAACCGAGATCAATGAAAAGACGATCAACGATTTCATCCTTCGGTTCAATGCAGGCAGAATCCAGCTAGACGCGACACTTTATTCCTTTACAGGAAGCGAAGAGCAGGATTGAAATCCTCACAAACAAAAAAACCACCGGAAGGTGGTTTTTTTGTTGACTTTTTATATTGGTCTGCGATTATAGAGCAGTTTTAACAGTCTTGATAATACGAGCTGCCACTTTGTAAGGATCAGCTGCAGAGTTTGGACGACGATCTTCCAAGTATCCGCTCCATCCTTTTTGAGGAACAAGAACAGGGATACGGATCGATGCACCACGGTCAGAAACACCGTAGCTGAAATCGTGGATGGAAGCAGTTTCATGCTTTCCAGTCAAACGAAGGTGGTTATCAGCACCGTAAACTTCGATGTGTTCTTTTACTACCGGACGGAAAGATTCGCAAACCTTGTCGAAAACTTCTTTGCTGCCAGCAGTTCTCAAAGCAGTGTTTGAGAAGTTAGCATGCATTCCGCTTCCATTCCAGTCAAGATCTCCAAGAGGCTTGCAATGCCAGTTGATTGCAACACCATATTTTTCACCGATTCTTTCAAGCAGGTAACGTCCAAGCCAGATCTGGTCACCAGCTTCTTTCGCACCTTTGGCGAAGATCTGGAATTCCCATTGTCCTGCTGCAACCTCAGCATTGATACCTTCTACATTCAAACCAGCGTCAAGACAAGCGTCAAGGTGCTCTTCAATAATTTCGCGGCCGTATGCGTTTTGCGCGCCTACTGAGCAATAGTATGGTCCTTGTGGTGCTGGGTAACCATTAGCCGGAAAGCCAAGTGGTTTATTTGTTTCAGTGTCCCAAAGGAAATATTCCTGTTCGAAGCCGAACCAGAAATCATTATCATCATCTTCAATTGTAGCCCGTCCGTTTGATACGTGAGCAGTTCCATCAGCATTAAGAACTTCACACATTACAAGATATGCATCTCTGCGCAATGGATCAGGAATAATGTAAACAGGTTTCAATAAACAGTCAGAAGAACCGCCAAGCGCTTGTTCGGTGGATGAACCATCAAATGACCAGTTGCTGCAATCTTCCAATTTTCCACTAAAATCGCTTTCAATTTTGGTTTTGCTACGTAAACTTTGGGTCGGCTTGTAGCCATCCAACCAAATATATTCCAGCTTGGATTTTGACATAATAGTACTAGATAAAGTGGTGACGAATAATTATAACGGCACAATATTAATGCAAAAATGTATTTCCAAGAAATAAAACCTAAGAAAAATTAACCTTATACAGAATAATATTGTGTTCGTGGTAGTATTGTCAGTAAAAAATGTATTATTCTTATAAATGAAGTGAGATTTGAAAATTGTCCATTATTGAATAATTTCTGTAAAATACCGGTCAATAGGTGCAAAATGTGATCTAAAAGACCTTGAATCGCGATAAAATGCAATAAATGGGATTGTTAACCCTCGGATCATTAACTGAACTTATAATATATTCGGCTTTCTGCACAATTGCGGAATTATTCTATATTTTTGAAAAAGCGATTGCCGATTTTTATATTACTATATTATTAAGAAATGCATTTATTTTATCAGCCTGACCCAAAACTTTTTGAATTGGATGAAGAAGAGGCCAGGCACAGTTATAAGGTTTTGAGGTTGGGCTCGGGAGACATTATTCATGTCACAAATGGCAGGGGACTTTTACAGAAATGTGTTTTGAATGTCCAGGGCAGGAGGGTAGGATACGAGGTGGTGGAATCGGTGACGATGGAGCGTCGCGCCTTTGCAGTGCACATTGCGGTAGCCCCTACACGCAAGGCGGAAAGAAATGAATGGATGGTAGAAAAAATGACCGAAATTGGGGTGGAGCGGATCGATTTTCTGATCACCGAACACACTAATCCTGAAACTGTGAACCGGGTTGTAAATCTTAGCAGGCTTAACAGGATAGCGGCATCGGCGATGAAACAGTCCCAGCAATATTATTTGCCACTTATTACAGTAAATAACAAATACGAACCGTTTATTAAAAACACGACCGAAGCTGTCAAACTGATAGCTTACGTCCCGGACCAGAACAGGGTGGAACACGTTTTTAGTAAGGTTAAAAAAGATAGCAGCACCTCATTGTTAATTGGCCCGGAAGGTGATTTTAGCGAAAAGGAAGTTGCATTGGCCTTAGAACATGGTTTTACGACTGTATCGCTTGGACCGACGAGGCTAAGAACCGAAACGGCTGCTGTGACCGGCTGTCATGCCATCAACCTGGCACAAAACATTTAAATAACGAATCCCATGCCCCGATCTATCGTTCATTACCGGTTTGCTTGCCTCCTTGTTTTGATTTGCGGGTTTCAAGTTGTTAATGGTCAGTCCTCTCTGAAAATCGCCAAGCTGAAATATGGTGGTGGCGGCGACTGGTATGCCAATAAGACATCCTTGCCAAATCTGATCAAATTTTGCAATGCGGAACTGAAAATGAATATCAATCCCACCGAGGATGTGGTGGAGGTAGGAAGCCCTGACATTTTCGCTTATCCGTTTGTGCATATGACTGGTCACGGAAACGTGGTTTTTAGCGATGCAGAGGCGCAGAACCTGCGCAATTACCTGCTCTCAGGCGGATTTTTGCATGTCGACGATAATTACGGCCTGGATCAGTTTATCCGCAGGGAAATGAAGAAAGTATTTCCGGAATTAACTTTCGTTGAGCTTCCTTACGACCACCAGGTATATCGTGTGAAGTATAACTTTCCCGAAGGCTTGCCCAAAGTTCACGAGCATGATGGTAAGCAACCCCAGGGTTTCGGGCTGATCTGGCAGGGCAGGCTGGTGTGCTATTACAGCTACGAAACCGATCTCGGTAATGGCTGGGAAGACCAGAGTGTCTACAACGACCCGGAAGAAATGCGTAGAAAAGCGCTGCAAATGGGTGCAAATCTGTTGAGCTACGCGTTTATGATTTTGTAAGTATAACAGTGTTTTTTTACAGAATTCTGAAAACAGATTTATAAATATATTCCAAATTTAGTTTTTCAAATTTCGGTTTTCTAACCTGTTACCCTTACTTTTGTACAAAGTAAAATACATTAAAAATTCCACCCGTTTCCATGTATATAGTTCTTGCCGTTTTTGTTGTACATTGGTATTTGTCCCTTTTCTGTCAAACCTTTTTTCTGCATCGCTACTCTGCCCATAAGATGTTCATTATGAGCAAACCATGGGAGCGTTTTTTCTACCTGCTAACATATCTTTCCCAAGGTTCGTCATATTTGAGTCCGAGAGCTTACGCGATTTTGCACCGCATGCATCATGCTTTTAGTGATACTGAAAAGGATCCGCACTCCCCGCACCATACTAAGAACGTATTTACAATGATGTGGGAAACCAAGAATATTTATAATGCGGTGTTGAGCCGTAAGAGGGCAATTGAATCTCAATTCGAAAGAAATTACCCGGAATGGAGGTTCATTGAGAAGCTTGGTGATTCATGGCTTTCACGTTCGGGTTGGGCTTTGTTATACACCGCGTTTTATATCCTTGCTTACATTTATCTGGACATGCATTGGGCATTTTTCTTCCTTTTGCCTGTACATTTCCTGATGGGCCCGATCCACGGAGCGATCGTCAACTGGAGTGGTCATAAATATGGCTATCAGAACTTTGATAATGATGACAAATCAAAGAACTCGCTGATATTCGACTTCCTGATGATGGGTGAATTGTTTCAGAATAATCACCACAAGAAACCAAATTCAATCAATTTCGGATCAAGATGGTACGAAGTTGACCCGACTTACCCGGTGATCAAAATGCTGAATAAGTTGAAGATTATTGAAATCCGAAAGAAGAGCTAAGGTATAGTTTGGGATGAGCCCTTCGACTACGCTCAGGGTGACAAAGCTGTCACCCTGAGCGTAGTCGAAGGGCTTTTTCTTTTACCGATACCCCACAAAAAAAACTTTGGCAGGTGTGAGAAACACCTGCCAAGTTTGCTTATTAACACCACAAAAAATGAAATCCTTTTCAATGCCTTAGAAGTACTTTCTCTTAGGACAATACAAATAAATCAAGGAATACTTAGAATGGCGTTAATAATAAGTTAGAATTTGCTTAGAGACGCATAAAAGTTACCCGAAACGTCGTCCCTTTCGGCTGATTGGAATTAATGGAGACATTTCCATTGTGAAGCTTAACGATCCGCTCCACCAAAGAAAGTCCGATACCGTAACCTTTGATGTTAGCCGTATTTACACTTCTGTAAAACGGTTGAAAAACAAGCCCCTGATCCTCCTTCGGTATGCCTTTTCCATAATCGGAGAAACCAAGTATGAGCTGGCTGCGCGATGATTGAAGGCTGACGTTGACTGTATTGTCGTCTGAAAATTTGCAGGCATTGTCCATCAGGTTCAAAAATGCTGTTTTAAGCAAAGTAGTGTTACCGGGTAATTCCAGCCAGGTATCATCTTCGGGCAGTTCGTCAAATTTGAGCAGGATGTTGTAGGTAGGATTTGCCTCTGCCAGGCTTAGTCTGCAGTCCAGCAGCAGATCGTCCACCCGTATTGTTTCTGTGAGCAGATCGCGCTGATCCTCGCTTACTTTTGCGAGTTCCAGCAAAGTGTTTGATAACTGCGCCAGTTCGTGAATGTCTTCCAGCACCGACCGTATCGTCAGCTGATACTCAGCCGCATTCCTTTCTTTGAGCATGCTCACTTCCAATTGCGAACGCATTTTGGTCAGTGGGTTTTTGAGCTCGTGGGATACATTGGCCACAAATATTTTTTGCATTTGAAAAGCAGTCTCGATCCGGTCCAGCAACTTATTGAATGTGGTCGTCAATCGTCCTATCTCGTCTTTCTGGTTGGGTACATCCAGTCGTGTATCCAGTTTTTGTGGTAAAATGCCTTCCACCGCGTTCATTACCTTAGATATAGGACGCAGTGCTCTTTTGGAAAAAATCCATCCCACGAGCGCCACAATGATCGTTACAATGAAAAACAGGACGGTAAGCAGCGTGCTCAGGTTGGATAGGTTGGCCTGCCCGTACAAATCCTTGGCACCTAGCATCACTACAGCCCGGTTGAAAGGATATTTGTAATAAAGGCCGACTACTTTGTAATCACCATCATTGTACCTGATCTGCCCGGCTTTCCGGATCTCGTCAAGCCAATAATTGGAAACATGTAAAGCTTTGGATTGAGAGGCCGTATTACTGTAAATCAGGCGATTTTTTTCATCAAAAATGAAGATATTTTCATCATAGATCAGGTCACGATTCGTCTCATCCAGTGCTTTCAGTACCTCTGAATTGATAAGCGGGACCTGTACTTTCAGCAGCAATTCGGCCTGCGACTTCGCCTTGGAACGCAGGCGGTCATAAAAATCTTCTCTGACGTTGTAATAGGAGAAAAAGTAGATTGCAAAAAAAGTAATCAAAAGAATACCGCTTACCAGCAAGGAGAACTGAACCGTAAGTCGGGTGCGTATCTGCATATCTTATTCGATTTTAAGCACATAACCCATTCCAAACTGGGTATGGATCAATTTCACAGGATAGTCCTTATCGATCTTTTTACGAAGGTAATTCACATAAACCTCAATCACATTGGTACCTGTATCAAAACCAATGTCCCAAACCTGCTCGGCGATCTCAACTTTGGAAATAACCCTTCCCTGATTACGGATCAGGTACACCAGCAGGTTAAACTCTCTCGCCGTCAGATTGATCTTGTTACCCGAGCGATGTACGGTTTTGGCATCCAATGATACTTCCAGATCGGAGAACCGCAAAACCTGGGCAGTATGCGATACCGTCGTTCCTCTTTTGGTCAGCGCACGTACCCGCGCGAGCAACTCCTTGAACTCAAATGGTTTTACCAGATAGTCGTCAGCTCCGGCATCCAGTCCGGTAACCTTGTCGTCCGTTGTCCCCAGTGCAGTAAGCATTAAAATGGGCGTCTCGTCACCCCAGGTACGTATTTCACGGCAAAGCTCAATACCATTAATTCCCGGTATGATAATGTCGCTGATGATCAGCTGGTAGGTGTTGTTTCTGGCAAGTTGGCGCCCAATGAGTCCGTCATAGGCAATGTCCACTTCATAACCGTTTTCTTCCAGTCCTTGTTTAATGGATTGCAACGTTTTCGGTTCATCCTCGATCAATAGTAATTTCATACGGCGTGCAGGAATAATTCGGACACTTCTTTCCAGTTAGAAACTCGTTTGTAAGAAGTGTTTTTCAGGTTATGAGGAGCAGTGAACAGAATGCCCTCACCTTTAAATGCGACCAGATTACGGACGTGGTCATCGATCAGATAGTCAGACTGAATAATGCTCTTGTAACCGCAGAAAACGATATTGGTCCACGGGATGAAAGGAAAATATTTGTGCAGCCAGTCAAACTTGTCCTTGAATGAATTGGGAAATTCCATACAGGCAGTGGCGACAAACAGCTCGTAAAACCGCGACAATTTATAGACTGTTTCTTCCGCACCTTCCTTGACCTTGATGTCCGCAAAAAAACCCGGTGTATCAATGACCTTATGGAGTTTGGACAGTTGTTTTGGATGCAATAATTCTCTCAGAGCTTTGGAATGCAGGTCTTTCTCAGTCAGGGTGGTTGAAAAATCATTCAAAATGATCTCTACCAACCTACTGTGGGTATCTGCCAGAACGTCATCCATATCCAAAGTTAGTCTCAGCATCAGATAATGGTTCTGTGAACGTCGAAATTTTCCAGATAATCATTAACACGTTTCAGGAAAAGCCCGCCCAGCGAGCCATCCACTACCCGGTGATCGTAAGAATGAGAGATAAACATCATGCTTCGGATGCCAATCAGGTCGCCCTGTGGGGCCTCGATCACCGCTGGTTTTTTCTTGATTGCGCCAAAGGCCATAATAGCCACCTGGGGCTGCACAATGATCGGTGTGCCCATCAGATTGCCAAATGCACCAATGTTAGAAACCGTATAAGTACCGCCGGCCAGGTCATCTGCTTTCAGCTTATTTTCTCTTGCCCGTTTGGCCAGGTCATTCACTTTTTTCGCCAATCCTGCCAGGTCGTATTGATCTGCATGGTGGATAACGGGTACGATCAGGTTGCCGTCCGGCAGAGCCACAGCCATACCAATGTTAATGTCTTTCTTTTTAATGATTTTATCGCCTTCCACCGAGATATTGATCATCGGATAATCTTGGATCGCTTTGACAACCGCTTCGATCAGAATCGGCGTGAATGTGATGCTATCACTCGTTTTCTTTCGGAATTCGTTTTTAACCAGCTCTCTCCATTTAACAACCGGGGTCATATCGGCCTCAATAAAAGAGGTGACGTGGGCTGAAATTTTCCTGGACTCGATCATGCGCTGCGAAATCATCTTGCGCATCCGGTCCATTTCAATGATCTCATTGCTGCCGTTCAGGGAAGTAGCCACTGGCGTTGGTACGTCTGCTTTCTTCGAACGGTTATTTATAAAAGAAATGATATCGTTTTTGGTAACCCGGTTTTCAGCCCCTGTACCCGGAATAGCGCCCAGTTCGTTTGCGCTGATATGCTCTTGGCGGGCAATGCTCAGCACCAGCGGAGAGTAAAATGTATTGGCTTCTCCATTGTTACGGGCGTGTTCCAATGCAGGATCGTTTTTCCGGCTGACCGCTTCCTCGAAATCTTTTTCCAGATAGGAAGCTGTTGCGGCAACCGACGTTGCGGCAATCGATGTTGTTGCTACATCCGCCACTTTTTCCAGCACAGGTTGCAGGATCGGCGGTGTAATCGTAACCTCACTGTCTTCAACCTGGATATGTGCCACAGCGCTGCCGATTGCCACCACATCATTTTCCTTTACAAGCCATTCAGTAAGAACGCCTGAGTAAGGGCAGGGCACTTCTGTATCCACTTTGTCGGTAGCAACCTCCAATATCGAATCGTCAATCCGTACGGTATCACCTATTTTTGCAAGAAGGTGAAGGACAGTACATTCCAGAATACTTTCGCCCATTGGAGGCATTACCATTTCTACTATTTTCATACTGATCTTTTTCATCGGCAACGACACTATTGGTCCGTTGCCTGTATTAAAATCTTTTTCAGCCCTTCACCGCCAGATTGGCTTTGAGGATGGTTTTTCTCAAAAGATTGAGAGCGTAGGAAGATGTTAGTTCTATGTTGATTTTTCTATTGTTTCTCAATGTCAGTAGCTGCGTAAATGTTTCGTCAGGTGTTGCACAGGCGATCCAAACTGTCCCTACCGGTTTTTCCGGGGTACCGCCGTCAGGACCTGCAATACCTGTCGTAGATACGGCAAAAGTCGTATTCAAAACCCTGCGTGCGCCTTCTGCCATTTCACGGGCCGTTTGTTCGCTCACTGCGCCAAATTCTTCAAGCGTTTCGCGTGATACGCCCAGCACATTCATTTTCACGCTATTACTGTAACTGACCACGGAACCTTCAAAATAAGCGGACGATCCCGGAACGCTTGTAATTTGATTAGCCAAAAAACCGCCGGTGCAGCTTTCTGCTGTACCAATGGTGGCGTTACTATTTTTAAGCAACATACCGATCACCGCTTCCAGTTCATCCGTATCATAACCGAAAACGTGTTCTTCAATCATCGGCAGCAGTAGCGATACCTGTTCCTGTAATTGACTATCGAGTAGCTCCTGATCCGTTCCTGTGCCTGTCAGTCTGAGCCTTACTTGCCCGAAATGAGGAAGATAGGCCAGTTTGATATGCTCGGGAAGGGCATCTTCCCAGGGGGCAATTTTTTCAGCCAAAAACGATTCGCCGATTCCGATGGTACGCACTGATTTATGTTGAATAATCTGCCTAGCAAACCTTGCTTTTAGCCTTGGAAGGATCTCGAATTCCATCAGGCTCTTCATTTCATAAGGTACCCCGGGAAGGGAAACGTAAATAACGTCGTCTTTTTCAAACCACATGCCTGGGGCTGTTCCCCATAAGTTAGGAATGTAGGTACAGTTTTTTGGGAGAGCTGCCTGTTGAATGTTCAGTTCGCTCATGGCACGTCCTCTTTTAGCAAAGAATTCGGTCACCAATGCAAGAGCCTCCTGATTGATTTCTAATTCTGTTCCAAAATATTCGCAAAATGTATGTTTGGTAATATCATCCCTGGTCGGGCCGAGGCCGCCGGTAACTATAATTACATTGACCCGCTTGCTGGCTTCCGCAAACGCATCGAGAATGTCCTGACGGTTATCGCCGACCGATGTTTTACGCACCGGACGAATCCCGATATCAGTAAGTTGAGTGCCAATCCATTGCGTGTTGGTGTCAGTAATTTGTCCAAAAAGAATTTCATCGCCGATGGTTATTATTTCAGCCCGGGTAGTGGGAACCATAATGTAAAATAGGTTGAATGAGACCGTTATTTTCCCAAAAATAAGTAAAATTAATCGTTATTGAGTACGTTTGAACCTTAGTGAAAATTAACAAACCCAATTGCAATGAAACACAAAATCTTAGCTATAACGTTATTTTGGCTCTTATATAGCGGCGCTTCACAGGCCCAGTTTAATTTGGGAAAGGTACTCGACAAGGTAGGAGGCTCAGGCGGCGGACTGAATGAAGGTGAAATCGTTCAGGGGTTGAAAGAAGCATTGAACGTGGGTATCAGTAATGGTTCTGCTGAGGCTTCGAAGGTCGATGGATTTTTCAAAAATGAGCTGATTAAAATCGCAGTACCGCCTGAGGCGCAGAAGGTGGCCGAAACATTGCGCAAGATGGGGCTGGGAGCAGAGGTGGATAAATTCACATTATCGCTGAACCGTGCTGCGGAGGATGCTGCAAAAAAATCAAAACCTATTTTCGTTAAAGCCATTACTTCCATGACCGTGCCCGACGCGCTCGGAATTTTGAAAGGTCAGGATGACGCGGCAACCCAGTACCTTAAAAAGACGACAAATGAGGACCTTTTCAAGACATTCTTCCCTGTGGTGGATAGTACCCTGAACCTGAACAGGGCAACGGAGTACTATACCGATATTGTTAATACCTACAATCAGATTCCATTGGTCAAGAAAGTAAACCCGAACCTGAAAGAATATGCTACTCAGAAAACCATTGACGGTCTGTATGTTCTGATCGCTCAGGAGGAGAAAAAGATTCGTGAAGACCCCGTGGCAAGGGTAAGCGACCTGTTGAAAAAGGTTTTCAGTCAGGCCGGAAAGTAACTTTCAATCACTTTGGTAAACACCAAATGCTTACTTTTGCTAAAAATTAACACCTTCTATGAAAAAATCAGAAATACATTTCACCGTTGAACTAGACGATAAAAATATACCGGAGAAAATTTTCTGGAATGCAACCGATAATCCAAATGAGGGCATAAACGATACCAGGGCTATTGCGATCGCAGTTTGGGACCATTACCACAGAGGTACATTGAAAATTGACCTTTGGACCAAGGATATGGAAGTATTCGAAATGAAGCGTTTTTACATTGAACTCATGAGCGGTATCGCCGATACACTACTGACCGCTACCAATGACCGCGTGATGGCTGATGCCATCGAAGGCGTTTGCGAAACGCTGAGTAAGAAATTGGATGAGGAGATGAAAGCTGCGAAGTAACTATTTGTCATCCTGAGTTTTTTTAATGTCGAGCGTAGTCGAAGGATCCTTCGACTACGTTCGACATTAAAGC
>NZ_JBDSFX010000060.1:0-3375 GCF_039919315.1 Dyadobacter sp.
TGTACTTTGTATAACATAGTACCTAGCATAGCATATATATTTGTCATGTTCAATCAGAACAACAACTGCCAACATTAAAAAAACATATAGCCATGAAAACTTTCATAAAAGCAATCGCATTAACCGCTGTTCTTACTGCATCTTTCGCCTTCAATACTTTCGCAGAAGACAAAGAATCTAAAAAAGTAAATGGTTTCGCTACCGGGATCTTTGTTTCAAAAACCGGTCGTATCCACATCAGTGTCGACAAGTACACCAATGCCAATACCGTCATTTTACTTTCAGACAACAAAGGAAATGTAGTGTACCGCGAAGTGATAGGCAAAAAAGTGGATAAGTTCAGAAAAGCAATGGATGTAAGTGACCTTCCGCTTGGAAGCTACACATTGGACATTTCAAGCAATGGTGAAACAATAACCAAAGCATTTGAACTGACCGTGAAACAAACTGAGCGCGAGATTACCATCAAGTAACTGCTTCAAAAGCACAAAAGGAGACATTGCGCTGACCTGCAATGTCTCCTTTTTTATGTCCTGTCGTTGAAATCGACTATATAACCACGTTAACGATACGCTTTGGCACCACGATCACTTTTTTGGCCGGGTTACCTTCCATCCACCGCAGAACGGTTTCATCTGCAAGTACCTCTTTTTCAATCTCAGAAGCAGGTGTATCCAATGGAAACGACAACGAAGCCCTTACTTTTCCATTGATCTGGATCGGGTATTCGAAAACGGCGTCCACCACATATTGCCGCTCCCATTTCGGGAATGCGGCTTTGGAAACCATCCCTTTCTCGTTGCCCAATGCATCCCAAAGTTCCTCCGAAATGTGCGGTGCGTAGGAAGAAACTAATATGATCAGCTCCTGCAATACAGCCCGGCTCTGGCATCTCAGACTTCCCAGTTCGTTCACACAAACCATGAATGCACTGACTGCCGTGTTGAATGAGAAGCTTTCAATGTCCTCTTCAATCTTCTTGATCGTCTTATGCAGGATTTTCAATTCCTCCGGCTTAGCAGGAACGTCCTTTACAATCCATTGTCCCGCGTCATTGTAAAACAACCGCCACAGCTTCCTGATAAAGCGATAAGCGCCGTCAATTCCATTGGTATTCCAGGGCTTTGCCTGATCCAACGGGCCTAAAAACATCTCGTACAACCGCAATGTATCCGCTCCGTACCTTTCAACAATATCGTCGGGATTCACAACATTGAATTTGGATTTGGACATTTTCTCCACCTCCACGCCACATATATACTTCCCGTCTTCCAGGATAAACTCCGCATTTTCACCAGCAATGTCCAGTCGTGTTGCTTTGAATTTAGCCACATCCAGCACATCATTCTCCACAATATTCACATCTACGTGCAATGCAGACACTTCATACTGCGACCGCAATCCCGCGCTTACAAAAACCGGTTTGCTATAATCATCCCCTTTTAACCGGTACACAAAATTGCTCCGTCCCTGGATCATTCCCTGGTTGATCAATTTCTTGAAAGGCTCCTCCTCGGGCACAAATCCTCTGTCTTTCAGAAACTTGTTCCAAAAACGACTGTACAACAAGTGGCCTGTAGCATGTTCCGTTCCACCAATGTACAGATCCACATCGCGCCAGTATTCGATCGCATCTTTCGACGCAAATTCTTCTGTGTTTTTAGGATCCATATAGCGGTACCAGTACCAGCTGCTGCCAGCCCAGCCCGGCATAGTGCTCAATTCGTAACCATTTCCTGAGCCGTGTGCCCAATCCTGCGCGCGTCCCAAAGGTGGCTCTCCGTTTTCGGTTGGCAAATATTTATCAACCTCCGGCAAATTCAGCGGCAACTCACTTTCCTCTAATAAATAAGGCAATGGTTGACCGGTACTGTCATTTTTATAATAAACCGGAACCGGCTCACCCCAGTAACGCTGACGGCTGAAAACCGCGTCACGCAAACGGTAGTTGATCTTTCCTTTACCAATACCTTTTTCTTCCAGCCACTGAACCAGTACCTTATTTGCCTCATGGAATGTCAAACCATTGATTATCCCTGAATTGATATAATGTCCTTCCTTGGTCGAATCCGCCTGGGTTTCGGTTTCTTTTTGAGAATCCAGGATCGGTATGATAGGCAGATTGAAATGCTTTGCAAAATTCCAGTCACGCTGGTCGCCTGATGGTACCGCCATTACAGCGCCCGTTCCGTAACCTGCCAATACATAGTCTGCAATGTAAACCGGCACTTTCTCACCATTGAAAGGATTAATGGCAAATGCACCCGTGAATGCTCCTGAAACCGTTTTCACGTCCGACATCCGGTCGCGCTCCGATTTCTTCTGCGTCATTGCAATGTACGCATCAATGTCCGCGCGCTGCTCAGGCGTAGTAATCACATCCACAAGCTCGTGTTCCGGCGCGATGACCATGAACGTCACCCCGTAAATCGTGTCCACTCGGGTGGTAAAAACTTCTATATTTCCCTCCTGCCCGTCAATCGCGAATTTCACCAGCGCACCTACTGACCTTCCGATCCAGTTGCGTTGCTGCTCTTTCAATGAATCAGTCCATTCCACAGTATCCAGGCCGTCCAGCAAGCGTTGCGCGTAAGCGGTAATGCGCATCATCCATTGACGCATCAGTTTTTGAATAACAGGAAATCCGCCACGTTCGGAAACGCCGTCCTTCACTTCATCATTCGAAAGCACCGAACCAAGGCCCGGGCACCAGTTGACGGTCGCATCCGCAACGTAGGTCAGCCGGTATTTCAATGTCAATTTATATTGCTCCTCTTCCGACCATGCATTCCACTCCTCAGCCGAAAACACCGGCGTATCTTCATCACGGGGTGCATTGACCTTTTGGTTTCCTTCCTTGCTGAATTTTTCAGTAAGCGTATCAATGGATTCAGCCTGGTCGGTATCGTTGTTATACCAGCTGTTGAACAATTCCGCAAAAATCCATTGTGTCCATTTGTAATAATCAGGATCGGATGTACGCACTTCCCGGCTCCAATCATAGCTAAGGCCCAGGTTTTTCAGCTGCTCAATGTAGCGGGTAATGTTCTGCTCGGTAGTGATAGCAGGGTGCTGGCCGGTTTGGATCGCGTACTGCTCGGCAGGAAGGCCGAAGCTGTCGAATCCCATCGGGTGCAGCACATTGAACCCCTTTAACCTTTTATAGCGGGAATAAATATCCGAGGCGATGTACCCTAGTGGATGGCCAACATGCAGCCCGGCCCCCGAAGGATACGGAAACATATCCAACACATAATACTTAGGCAAAGCGGATTCGTTGGAAACCTGGAAAGTACCGTTGCTTTGCCAGTAATCCTGCCACTTTTTTTCTATATCCCGATGACTATATTCACTCATATCTTTTGTTCTTAACCC
>NZ_JBDSFX010000061.1:0-27809 GCF_039919315.1 Dyadobacter sp.
GGAGCAATAAAAAAAAGCCTGCAAATGTTTGATTTGCAGGCTTTTAACTAATTTTGACTTACTTAGTGGCGGTCTGGACGGGACTCGAACCCGCGACCCCATGCGTGACAGGCATGTATTCTAACCAACTGAACTACCAAACCAATTCATTTCACAGGACGTTTCTGTAAAACGTGGTGCAAAACTACTATTATTATTTTCGATTGCAATACCTTAGACACCAATTTAGTTATTTTATTTGTAAAACGATAATGACAAAAATGGAAGTATTCTGAAAATGAAATAGTTGTAGCTGATACAAAATGACATCTATAAAAGACGTAATCCACGAACTTGAAAAACTTGCCCCGCTTGACTACCAGGAAAGCTATGATAATGCAGGATTGCTGGTAGGCTCATCAAATACGAAAATAACCGGAGTGCTTTTCACCCTGGATGTAACCGAACAAGTGATCGAAGAAGCCATTGAAAAGAATTGCAACCTCATTGTAGCCCACCATCCCATTATTTTCAAAGGCCTTAAAAAGCTAAATGGTAAAAATTATGTGGAACGTACAGTAATAAAAGCCATTAAAAACGATGTGGCTATTTACGCGACGCATACCAACCTAGACCACGTTACCAAAGGCGTAAACTGGCAAATCGGAAACCGACTGGGCTTACAAAATCTGAAAGTGTTGGTGCCGAAGAAACAATGGCTTACCAAGCTTGCATTTTTTGTACCTATCGAAAACACACAGAAAGTACTTGATGCCCTTTTCACCGCTGGTGCGGGAAATATTGGCAACTACGAGCAATGCGGCTTTCGAACTGAGGGAACAGGAACATTTTTACCAGGAGATTCAGCGAATCCTGTTGTCGGATCCAAAGGTCAACTGGAAGAGGTAAGAGAACATCGCGCAGAAGTAATGTTTCCTTCCTACCTGGAATCGAAAATCGTTAGCACATTAAAAAAAACGCACCCTTATGAGGAAGTCGCATACTATCTGACTGCACTAGAAAATGAAAATCAGGAAGTAGGCGCCGGGGCAGTGGGTGACCTTGCTAATCCAATGCCGACTGAGGACTTCCTCGGTTTTCTCAAAAAGCAAATGAATGCAGGAGTTGTTAAACATACAGAACCAGTTTCAAAATCAATCCAACGCGTCGCCATCTGTGGCGGGGCCGGAAGCTTTTTGTTGCAAGACGCAATACGGGCTCAGGCGGATGTTTTCGTCACCGCAGATTATAAGTACCACGAGTTTTTCGATGCCGAAAACAGGATCATGATCTGTGATATTGGCCACTATGAAAGCGAAGTATTCACTAAAAATTTACTGTATAACTATTTATCGGGAAAATTTAGTAATTTTGCACTCTGTTTGTCAGAAGTCAATACCAATCCGGTTAGATATTTTGTTTAGAAAGTAATTTCATCAACTTATTTCTCTGATTATCTGTTGAAAATTCACGGCTGACTACCTTCACTTATTACGCATTGAAACAAGTCCATAAAAGACATACATGGAAAACACAATCGCACAAAAATTAGACTCTCTCCTGAAATTACAGGAAATTGATTCAAATCTTGACGAAATACTAAAAACGCGTGGAGATCTTCCTGAGGAAGTCCGGGACCTGGAAGATGAAATTATTGGCTTCGAAACACGTTTAGGAAAATTTAAAAGTGAAATTGCCAACCTGAATTCTGAGATTGATAATTTCAAAAATGCCCAGAAGGAAGGTGAAAAGCTGATCAAAAAATACAAAGATCAGCAAATGAATGTTCGCAATAACCGCGAGTATGACGCAATCACCAAAGAAATAGAACTACAGGAGCTGGATATGCAACTGGCTGACAAGAAAATTAACGAAGCCAAGGCGCGTATCCGTTTAGTCGAAGATGACGCTAACCGCGCAGAATCGGTTCTAAACGAAAGAAATGAAGATCTGAAAGCGAAAAAAGGCGAACTTTCCGTAATTACCAGCGAAAGCGAATCAGAAGAGAAAGCATTGATCGCAGAAAGAGAAAAACACATTAAGAAAATTGAAGATCGCCTGTTGAAATCGTATCAAAAAATACGTGACAACTCAATGAATGGTCTAGCCGTGGTACATGTTTCCCGCGGCGCTTGCGGAGGATGTTTCAGCATTGTTCCACCACAACGTCAGGCTGACATTCGTGAACGCAAAAAACTGATTGTTTGCGAACACTGCGGTCGTATTCTTGCTGATGTTGAGAGTGTTGAACCTGTTCACCAACGCAGATAACAGATTTCAAATAGTTACCTAAAAGGTTGTCTTTTCAGACAACCTTTTTTTATGTTTCGGCCAAAATGAAGTGGGAAAAATTTCGCAGCTATTGTAAAGAAACCTGTTACTTTCTGCCGGGAGTAACGGTAATCATGCTGTTGATTACATGTCAGGCATTGGCCGAAGACATTCAAAATGACGTAGTTTTCTCTCCCCGGTTACAAAAAGCCTATTTCGAAATTCAGAAGTTAAGATTGCCCGTAGCCAGGCAGCTCATTGATGCAGAACGCAACCAGCAACCTGCGAATGCGTTCATTCCCTATCTCGACAATTACGCAGACCTGCATTACCTGTTGATTTCAGAGGATAAAGCTGCCTATAAATTGCTTTCCCAAAAAGAAGATCAGCGACTGGCAAGCATTGGTAAGCTCTCGGATAACTCGCCCTATAAACGATTTTTCCAGGCAGAAATCAGAATGCACTGGGCGTTTGCAAAACTAAAATACGGGAATGAACTCAGTGGGTCCTGGGAAATCATCAAAGCCTACCGACTGCTCGAAGAAAATCAGAAAAAATTCCCTGACTTCCTCCCTACCCAAAAATCACTGGGATTATTGCATGTTTTGATTGGCTCGATACCGGAGAATTACCTCTGGGTTGCCAAAATCCTGGGCCTGAAAGGAAACATTGCGATGGGCATTCATGAATTGAGAGTAGTTCAGAAAGAAGAACCGTTTTTCCGGCAGGAAGCAGAGTTGATCGATCTGCTACTGCATGCTTACACACTGAAATTATCTTTTGCACAGCAATCCAGGATCCGGCTTTGGCCAAAAGAGCAGCCCGATAACCTTTTGCTCCATTTTTTCGCAACGACTGTGTTAATGAAGGAAGGGAAAAGTGAAGAGGCATCCCATTACCTGGACCAGGCCCCTTACGGTTCCATGTACATTGATTTTCCTTTTCTCGAATACCTGCGAGGTGAGATTGCAATCCAAAAAGGCGATTATGACCATGCTTTTGAACATTATATATTATTTCAAAAAAATTATGGCGGATTTAATTACTTGAAAGACACCAATCTCAAACTTTTCATGTGCCGATGGCTAGACGGAAAAGACCAGGAAGCCAGTGTCTTTATCAAAAAAATAGCCGTAAAAGGAAGTACAATCGTTGAAGCGGATCAGTTTGCCGAAAGAATTGCGGCGGAGTATCTGGCAGGAAAAATCGGTCATCAGCAAAAGGTACTTTACAAGGCAAGATATGCCACTGACGGGGGTTATCTGGACACTGCTTTAGACTTTATTCAGGCCGTTAGTGAAAAATCCTTTACCACTGTCCCGGAAAAAGCGGAATTCAATTATCGCAAAGGAAGGATATTACAAAAATTGGGGCAGGAAGAGAAATCTGTCCCGTACTACGAACGTGCCATTCAGTTAGCCGAAAGTTCTTCCGCAGGCTTTGGAGCATCCTCGGCATTGCAGATTGGATACATTTTGATGGAAAACCGTAACAATAAAAAGGCCTCTCTCTATTTTAAAAAAGCAATGTCCTATAAAAAACATGAATACAAAAACAGCATTGATAACAAAGCCCGGGCCGCTCTGACCGAATTGGGACAATAATGTTGTTACCTTTTTCCATTTGCCACGTCTAAGTATAAACAGCTTAGCATTCATTACAAATGGCAATTAAAGGTTACGAAAATCCAAGAAAAATTTTAAACTGGAGTGAAGAAGATCGCCCCAGAGAAAAGCTGGTAAGAAAAGGGCGCTCAGCGCTCTCCGATGCCGAATTGATTGCAATCCTGATAGGCTCTGGCTCGATGGACATGTCAGCAGTGGACCTTGCCAAAATCATCATGGCATCTGCTGGCAATAATATCAATGAACTCGCCAAATTGGGCGTCAAGGATCTTGTCAAGTACAAAGGAATAGGTAAAGCCAAAGCTATTACCATTTTGGCGGCATTGGAACTGGGACGGCGTCGAAATGACATCATTCCAAGCCGAAAACGAAAGATCAAAGGTTCTGCGTCCGTTTACGAGGAAATGAAGCAGTACTTGCTCGACAAAGCGCATGAGGAATTCTGGATATTGCTATTGAACCGGGCTAATGATGTGATGCGTGCCCATCAGGTTAGCGTGGGAGGCGTTTCGGGAACGGTGGCAGACATTAAAATGATCTTCAAACTGGCGATCGATAATCTGGCGAGTTCTATTATTCTGGTCCATAATCATCCTTCCGGGCAACTTATTCCGAGTCCTTTTGACAAACTTCTTACCGCTCAAATAAAAGAGGCAGGCCAATTGCTGGACCTGCCTGTTTTGGATCATATGATCTTCACCGATGACGGCTATTATAGTTTTATGGATGAAGGCGAAATCTGATTACAGGATATCTTCCTTCTTCACAATACCTTTTAATTCGGAGTAAGGAATGGTAAACTGGATGGCTCCGCGAGCGTATGCGGCTATTTCGTAGGGATTATAGTAAAACAGGATTCCATCCCTGGTAAACACATAATTGGCAGGCACAAAAAATTGATGATTTGACAAAAAGTAGCCTACTTCTTCCAGATTAGTAGTGTCAGCCAACTTTTCCTCCTTTCTGAAACTTCCTTCAACGAGTTTCAGAAAGGCAACTGAATCTGCGACGAACGTCTTCATTTGCTTCTCTTCTCCGGTTTTGCCATCAAATGCATGGTAAGACCGGAAACTGTTCGGGTGTGCACCACCGGTAAATGCGTAATGGTCGAGCTGATAAAAGAGCCATTTTTGAGTCGCTATTACCGTATCTCCTGCCAATTCAACCCGCCAGCAGCCCGGCGCGTCAGCAAATTCTTTTTTGAAGTCGTTGTAATTTTTTTGAAATACGACAAAGGCGTCCTTTACGCTATTTTTTGCGCCAGGATTAGCAGCAATGCTTGCTGAATCTGAATACGAATTAATACGTTCAATGCTTTTTTCAGTAAGGATACCATTGATCGTCTCAGCAACTTTGCTCGAATCCGTGAGTTCCCACAGGCTTACTGAAACAGAAACACCCTGGTTTTTGGTCGTATCGCAACTCCCGAATTCACGGACTACCAAATTCCCATGTGTCAGCGTGTTTTCCTCGCCCGTCACTTCCTTCTTACCCGATAAATTACAACCTGCCAGAAATATAACCCCTGACATAATTGTTAAAATGCTGAAAACGCGCATAAATGTTAGATTACAAGCTCATTAATTCTTTAAACCGGATAGCCTGACGGCGCGATATCTCGATTTTATCACCTCCCTGCAAGGTAACCAACAACCCGCCGCTAAACCACGGTTCGATTTTCTCTATCCAATGCAAATTAATGATATGCTTGCGGTTAGCGCGGAAATAAGTGTTAGGGTCCAGCTTTTCTTCCAGGTTGTTTAAAGATTTCAGTACCAATGGTTTCTGATCGTCGAAATGCAGACGCACATAGTTACCCATTGATTCAAAGAGGCGGATTTTACCCAATTTTACAAACCAGCATTTTTCTCCGTCTTTGACAAAAACCTGATCATTTTCCCCTAAAACCTTCTCTGCACGCTCATGGGTATGCGCAGGGGATTCAGGCTGGGCTTGGTTTTCCTCAATCCGGTGAATGGTTTCTTTAAGGCGCTCGGTATCAATTGGTTTGAGTAAGTAATCCAACGCGTTGTATTCGAATGCCTTAATGGCATACTCGTCATAGGCAGTGGTAAAGATTACTTCGGGACTTTTTCCTTCAATGGAGGAAAGGAGTTCAAAACCATTCTTGCCGGGCATTTGTATATCGAGAAAAAGCAGCTCAGGTTGCAATTCCTCTATTAACTTCAATGCTTCCTCTGCATTCGCAGCCTCGGCTACAATTTCAATTTTGGTATAGGGTTCCAGTAACCTTTTTAACTCATTACGGGCAAGGCGCTCGTCGTCTACAATTAAAGTCCTCATGGCGGATCAGTTAGGAATTATTAATAAAAGTAATTGAAATTAGATTGGTTTTCAGTTGCCTGCCCCGGTCTCCGCTCCCACCATCATGACTCCCTCCGACAACATTGGTATTTTTACTTCTGAGCAAACTACATTTTCTTTTTCCTGAAAGATCCTGAATGTAGCTCCCTTACCATATAAGATAGATAGGCGTTCTGCTGTATTTTTTAGCCCCACTCCTCCCGATTCCGTAGTACCGAGATTTCCTGAGTTGAAAATGGTGATAACGAGCAGCTCATTGATAATTTCTGATTTTACCTCAATAAACCCACCTCCTATTTCCTTCGAAACGCCGTGCTTGATGCCGTTTTCAACCAGGGTTTGCAGCATCATAGGCGGGATCTGCCAGTAAATCGCCTGAGAATTGGTGGTAATGGTGTAGCGTAAACGATCTTCATACCTGACCTTTTCCAGTTCGAGGTAGTCTTCAACTGTCCTTAATTCTTCCTGCAAATCGACCGTTTTTCGTCGGTCGGCCAGTAAAGAATTTCTTAAAATATTGGAAAGCTGCGTAATGCTAAGTTGCGCCTTAGCCGGATCTTCAAATACAAGGGCACGAATGCTGTTCAATGCATTGAATGTAAAATGTGGGTTCAGTTGCGAGCGCAACACTTTGGCCTCCGCTTCTCGCATCGACATTTTCAGCATAATCTTCTCGTAACCGGCAAGTCTCGTTTGCTCTATATAATGGTAAACCGTGTATGACAAGATCCAGGCCAGCAGGTTTTTGCACCAGTTGGCGTAATATCCCCAAAACACCAGCGGCTGGTTTAGAAGATTCTCTTGCAGCACCTGACGGTCCATGGGCTGGTTTACCATGGTCATGATGAGGCCAAGCAATAACACCGAACTAATCACCCGCAGCGCTAATCGGGGCAGCGGTAATGACGACCAATTCCATTTCCTGATTACGAGCCTATAAACGTGGGTAAGGCAGATACCTAGTAGAATATTAGCCAGCGCAGTGTAAAAGACGCCCACTTCAAAGCCAAATTCCAGGGCATAAGGCACATATTCGAACATAATCAATAATGTCCAACCCAGAATTTGTAGAGTCCAATAAGTCCTTTTTTTGGACATGAAGTTTTTGTTACGCTGAATTCCCTATGATAAGTCGCAAATGTATCGATGCGCTACCTAACTGTGCGCACAAATACACCAATGGAGACGAATCTACACAAACGGTTTGTTATAATGTTTGCGGAATTTCGAGAGAAAGTAAATGGGTGATGTCGTTGGAAACCTCCAACTCAAATTTTTGAGTGTCGTAAGAGTAGTTGATCTTGTACAGGCATAAGTTACTATGCTCGTAGTCGTCCATCTTGATCAATGGCTGCTTGAAAAGCGTAGTTAACAAAACACGCATAGCACGGCCATGCATGGCAATGAGGATATTTCGTTCGTGAGGACGGGATAAAATAGTGTCAATCACCGGAATTTGACGGTCGCGTACCTGGATAGGACTCTCTCCTTCTTCCGCCGCAAGCTCTACGCGGCCATCTTTCCACGCCATCACCAACTCACGGTAATAGTTGTTGTCACCGGTATTCGGCTCTCTGCCTTCGCGAACTCCCCAGGAGATTTCATTCAGTCCGGCGTAACTTTCGTGTGGTATGCCGAGCTTGATGAACCCACGGACTGTTTGCTGTGTTCGCTTTAAATCAGAAGTATAAATTTTGTCAAAAGGGACATGTTGGTAAGCACTAAAAAACGCAGCGGCCTGGGCTTCGCCCCATTCATTAAGCAAGGAGTCAACACCGCTTCCCTGAACAACGCCCCTGCGATTAAAATCTGTTTCACCGTGGCGAATGAGGTATATAGATTTTCTTTTCAATGTAATAGTACTATTTAAATATTAATTTTGCAAATACCTTGTTTTTACCCAACAGAGCCGATACAAATTTATACATTTTTTAGATATGTTCACTAAAACAGTTTCACTTGACCAACTACATTCTTTTAGCGAGAATACAATTGCCCACCACCTCGGAATAGAATTTACAGAAATCGGAACTGACTATGTCACAGCGCGAATGCCCGTCGACAAGCGCACGCACCAGCCTTTTGGCATATTGCATGGCGGAGCATCAGTAGTACTGGCAGAAACGCTGGGCAGCATTGCATCCTTTCTCTGTATTTCTGACCCGACCAAAGTAGCAGTAGGCCTGGAAATCAATGCGAATCATCTCAGGCCGGCTAAGGAAGGATATGTATACGGAAAAGTAACACCCATTCATTTGGGAAGAACCACGCACATTTGGGATATTAAAATCACCAATGAGCAAAATAAACTAGTTTGTGTGAGCAGGTTGACAGTTGCTATTGTGAATGCCGACCGCTAACTTTAATTCGCAGGTCAATTAACCTAACGTTATAAATTTTATTTCAGTAAATGTTTTCAGTTCAAACCGACACCAAACTTTCCATATTTGAAGGACTGCAGGTTCAGGAAATCTGGGAAGCGTCAAAAAAACTTGGGTTTCCTTCAGCGCTATGGCGCCTCCCTCATCAGAATGAAATCAAGCTGCTGATATCCGTGCAGGACGGCATCCGTAAATGCCAGCCGGATCTTGAAAAACTGTCTCCGGGTTTCATCATAAGTACTTTTCATTGGGATGAAAATCAGGATGTGATGCTGCTGGAAGGTGACATTATTCTGACATTTTCGGAAGATAACCAGGTCAGGAACGTTGATAATTTACTCGGCGAAGAACATACAGAAGTCCGCAGGCTGGTAGAGCTCGCTGACACATTGGCAAACGAGAAAGTAGCTGAATCCAATGATCAGACTTTGCTTGTTGCTGCCATTGATGATCCCGACTCCAAAACACGGTTTGAACGTACCGTGGAACTGGCAGTTTCCGCAATCAGGCAGAACCAGTTCAAGAAAGTAGTCCTTTCCCGTACCAAAGATTTAAATTATACGGAGCATTTTCAGCCAGCAAAAGCATTTTGCAAACTGGTAAAAGTTTATCCACATGCATTTGTATCGCTGGTGAACCTTCCCGAACAAAACGAACTGTGGCTTGGAGCAAGCCCGGAAGTGCTGGTTCAGCAGAATTCAAATGGTGTTTTTAAAACCATGTCCCTGGCAGGAACGCAGAATGCCCGCAATGCATCTGGCGAGCTGATACCTAAGTACGACATTCGCTGGGGAGAAAAGGAAATCGAGGAACAGGCATTGGTTAGCCGCTACATTGTCGAATGTTTCAAAAAAATTCGTTTGCGGGAATACAGCGAAACCGGCCCAAAAACCGTGCTGGCAGGCAATTTGTACCATTTGCGCACTGATTTTGAAGTTGACACATTGTCTCTCCGCTTTCCCGAGCTGGCATCTGTCATGTTAAAACTGCTGCATCCTACATCAGCGGTGTGCGGTGTTCCAAAACTACCCAGTCTTACCTTTTTATCAGAAATAGAAGGATACGACCGTTCTTTTTACAGTGGTTTTCTCGGCCCAGTACAAGTTAGCGGCGACACCAATCTGTTTGTTAACCTGAGAACGGTGCGATTTAAAGACGGAAAAGCCACTTTTTTTGCTGGTGCAGGCATTACGGAAGACTCTGACCCAGAACGTGAATGGGAGGAAACCGAAATGAAATGCGACACCTTGCTCAAAGTGATAGCACAGGCTTTTTAAAAAATATTTTTACGGATTAAACTTTTATAGTATAAAAAAGTCTAATCGGTTTGAGATTATATATAATTTTGAAAAAGTCTCTTATTGGAGTCTGATAATCTCAAAGACCCCTAAACCTTTAAGCCCCGGAATATCACCTGCGTATGAATTCTATCATGAAGTCTGTATGCCCAGACGTATTATTAAAATTAAATAAGCCTTTCTCACATCTTCTCATCACGGGTACGCTCTTCATCACGCTCTCATGCGGTGATAAAAAAGATACTTTTCAACAAAAAGGCGGCGGCGGCCCAACCATCGTTGACGTCATCATTGCCAAATCTGAAAGTGTCAGTGACAAAGTAGAGGTTAACGGTACCATTGTTGCCAATGAATATGCCGAACTCCGGCCAGAAGTTAGCGGCTTACTCACGTTTCTGGATGTCCCGGAAGGAAAAACAGTTCAAAAGGGTACTATTATAGCCAAAATCAACAGTGCCGATCTCATGGCGCAGTTGAACAGGTCTAAAATCCAACTGGAACTGGCCGAGACCACTGAAAAACGAATGAAACAGCTTGTTGCGGTAAATGGTATCAACCAGGCAGATTATGATGTGGCCGTAAACCAGGTGAATACATTAAAGGCCGATATGGCCTATACCCAAGCTTTGATCGACAAAACGGTTGTGAAAGCGCCATTTACCGGTGTGATTGGATTGAGAAAAGTAAGTGCAGGCTCCTATGTTTCATCAAATAGTGTGATAGCAACCATGCAGCAGCTTTCCAATTTGCGAATTGATTTCACGGTTCCGGAGAGTTACCAGAAATATGTTTCCAAAGGCTCAAATGTGGAAGTACTGTTAGACCAAAATTCCGGTAAAAGAGAAACTGCCCGCATTATTGCCCTCGAACCGCAGGTTAACCAAACGACCCGAAATATAACGGTTCGTGCGACGCTGAATTCCGGCTCTACCAGCCCGGGTTCTTTTGCAAAAGTATATTTAAATGCCAGTTCAAATAAAAGCAGTATCCTGATCCCTGCAAACAGCATTATCCCCGAAGCTCAGGGCAAAAAGGCGGTTACCGTGCAAGGTGGCAAGGCCGTGTTCGTGACCATTGAGACCGGCGACAGGCGCGAGGATGTGGTGGAAGTGACGAGTGGATTGAGTGTAGGAGATACTGTGGTCGTTTCGGGTGTACTATTTGCCCGTCCTGATGCTCCTGTGAAAGTGAGAAGCGTAAAAAGCTTGAAAGTTGCTAAGTAAGTTGGAGTTACAATGACTATTCCTTTGAAACCTGTTCTATGAATATATCTGAATTAGCACTGAAGAGGCCTGTACTGGCTGTCGTCATGAACCTGCTCATCATCCTGTTTGGTGTGGTAGGCTATAATTTTCTATCGCTTCGTGACTACCCGGCCATTGACCCGCCGGTTGTCAACGTCCGCACCAGCTACACCGGTGCCAATGCCGATATCATTGAAAGTCAGATCACTGAGCCGCTCGAAAAGAGTATCAATGGTATACCCGGTATCAAAAGTATCAGCTCTTCCAGCCAGATCGGATCCAGCAACATTACCGTTGAATTTAACCTGGAAGCCGATCTGGAAGGGGCCGCAAATGATGTTCGCGACAAGGTAAGCCAGGCGCAACGCAACCTTCCGCAGGATGTGGACGCGCCGCCGGTCGTGAGTAAAGCCGATGCGAATAGTGATTTCATTTTGCTGCTCGCGGTCCAAAGTCCTTCAAAAGGTTTATTGGAATTGAGTGAATATGCTGAGAATGTATTGCAGCAAAGTCTACAAACCATTGACGGCGTAAGTGCAATCAATATATTCGGACAGAAAAGGTATGCCATGCGTATCTGGCTGGATTCGGACAAAATGAGCGCCTATGGCGTTTCATTCAATGATATTTCTTCAACACTGAGCGCCGAAAACGTGGAGATGCCGGCTGGTAAGATCTACGGCGACAATACGGAGCTTACCATCAGAACCATGGGCAGGCTTACCAGTGAGAAAGAATTTAGCGACCTGGTTATCAGGAATGATACCGCCGGGATCGTGCGCCTTGCCAATGTAGCCAAAGTTGAGCTCGGCCCTGAAAACGAAGAACAAAGCTGGAAATACAATGGCATGTATGCCGTGGGGCTGGCTGTTATCCCCCAACCCGGCGCCAACTATGTCGAAATTTCTGACGAGTTTAACAAAAGGCTGGCGGAGATTCAAAAATCAAACAAATCGGACATTACATTCAATGTGCTGCTTGACAATACCCGGCTTGTTCGCCAATCCATCCTGGAAGTAGAGGAAACGCTTTTAATCGCTTTCTCTCTGGTTGTAATCGTAATCCTTTTCTTCTTTAGAAGCTTCGTTGTGGCCATTCGCCCGCTGATTGATATTCCAATTTCCCTGGTAGCGACGTTTTTCGTCATGTACATGTTTGGATATTCCATCAACATATTGACGCTGCTGGGAATTGTACTGGCAACGGGACTTGTGGTCGATGATGGTATTGTCGTCACCGAAAACATATTTCGAAAGCTGGAAGGCGGGCTCCCCATCCGACAGGCAGCGCTCGAAGGAAGTCGCGAAATCTTTTTTGCCGTTATTTCGACGTCTCTTACACTCGCCGTTGTATTTCTTCCAGTGATCTTCCTGGAAGGTTTTGTAGGTAGTTTGTTTAGAGAATTTGGTATTGTAGTTGCCTCAGCCGTTTTAATCTCAGCCTTTGTTTCACTGACGATCACACCGGTACTGAATGTATTTCTTAATCGCAAAGACGCAGGCCATGGCTGGTTTTACAACAAAACCGAGCCATTTTTCACAGGAATGGAAGACGGCTACAACAGAACACTTCGGGGTTTTATGAAGGCACGGTGGGTTGCGTGGGTTGTAGTAGCCGCGTGTGGCGTGATCATCTGGTTTACCTACACCAATCTTCAAAGTGAGCTGGCGCCCATGGAAGACCGGAATAGTATCCGTTTTAATCTCTCCGCGCCTGAGGGTACGAGTTTCAATCAGATGCAGCAGATATCCGACCAGCTGTCTAACTTCCTGAACGATTCCATTCCCGAAAAAGCATTTACATTTTCGGCGACACCTGGCTTTGGTGGAGGCGGCGTGAACAGTGGTACTGCCCGTATAGGCCTGGTACCGGCAGGCGAGAGAAAGAAAAGCCAGAATGATCTTGCGCAGGAGATCAATAAAAAACTATCGCGTTTCAATGATGCGAGGATATTTGCGACTCAGGAACAGACGATTTCTGTCGGCCAGGGGTCAAGAGGTGGGTTACCTGTTCAGTTTGTTTTACAAAACCTGGATTTCAACAAGATTTTTGATATTCTACCAAAATTCCTGGAAGAAGCCCGTCAGGACCCGACGTTCCAGAATGTTGATGTCAACCTCAAATTCAATAAACCTGAAATTCGTCTGACGATCGACAGATTGAAGGCGAGAGATCTTGGATTATCGACTACTGACGTTGCTGCTGCGATCCAGTCCGCATTCAGTGGAAGAAGGCTTGCCTATTTTATCATGAACGGGCAGCAGTACCAGGTGATCGGGCAAGTGGAGCGTACTGAGCGTAACAAACCGGCTGATATTTCAAAATTGTATGTACGTAACAATCGCGGCGAGAACATTCCGCTGACAGCCGTTGTGCAAATGAAGGAAGAAAGCGGTCCTCCGACGATTTATCACTACAACAGATACAAAAGTGCGACGGTATCCGCTTCACTCGTGGAAGGAAAAACAATTGGCGACGGTGTAGCAGCCATGCGAAGAATCGCGACAAAACTGCTCGACGAGTCATTCCAGACTTCATTGGTCGGCTCATCACGCGACTTCGAAGAAAGCTCTTCGAACACCAGCTTTGCATTTGGATTGGCGCTGCTACTGGTTTACCTGGTACTGGCAGGACAGTTCGAAAGTTTCACCGATCCATTCATTATCATGATCACCGTGCCGCTGGCACTTGCCGGTGCATTGCTCAGCCTTTATCTCATGGGTCTCACGATCAATATATTCTCGCAGATTGGGATGATCATGCTGATTGGGCTCGTAACCAAGAACGGTATCCTGATCGTGGAGTTCGCGAACCAGAAAAGAGAGAAAGGAATGAGCAGGATGGCGGCTGCGGTTGAATCTGCCACGCAACGTTTGCGACCCATTTTGATGACCAGTCTTGCCACTGCATTTGGAGCATTACCGATTGCGATGAGCCTCGGCGCGGCTGCCACCAGCCGTGTACCGCTCGGTGTTGTGATCGTGGGAGGGTTAATGTTCTCACTGATCCTTACATTGTTCGTTATTCCGGCTGTTTATACATTTATTTCTCCTAAAAAACACAAGGTAACCGAAGAGCAAAAAATGGCTCAGGAGCTTAGCGTTTAAAATTTGAAGAGACAATAAGCCTGACTCAGGACATTCATTTATATAAAAAAATCAACCACAGTTTTTTGCATGAACCCGCTCCTAATTTTGATTAACAAAAAGAATCTAGTTCTGCTGTTCCTGCTTTTGGGCAGTAATGCATTTTGTAAAGAGGTCGCCGATAGTTTGAATATCACACTAGACGACGCCATTGCACTTGCTTTAAAAAACAGCTACGAGATAGAAATTGCAAAAAACAATGTAGAATCTAATACCATTCTCAATAATTACGGTGTTGCCGGCGGATTACCGACAGTAGCTGCCACGGCTTCGAACACGGAGCAAATCACGCAGGTTAACCAAAAACTGAACGATGGTACCGAGATCAACCGGAATGCGGCGGCGGGTAACAACACCCAGGCCAGTTTGAGTGTAGGGATATTGCTTTACAACGGAAAAAGAGTGGTATCAACCAAAAAACGCCTGGCAGAGTTGCAAAACCAAAGCTCCGAACTACTCAACTCCCAGATCCAGAACACCATTGCCCTTGTAATGACGAGCTACTACGATGTTGTTCGTCAGCTCAGTTATGTAAACACGGTGCGAACTTCCATTCAGGCTTCGGAAAAGCGGTTGGAAATATTGAAAGTCCGCAAAGAAGCCGGAATGGCCAATAATGCTGATCTTTTTCAGGCACAGATCGATTTAAATACATTGAACCAAACATTGCTTGACCAGCAAATGGTGGCTCAGGTTGCTAAAACTGAGCTTTTACGAATACTTACATTAGATCCAAAATCAGTAGTGTCGATCAATGATACGATTAGTGTGGATAACAATATCAAACTGGATGCCATACTCGACCGCATTACATTGAATGCTGACGTGAAGGCGGCTGACCACCAGATCCGGATCAATGAGCTCATTGTTCGTGAAACTGCCGCATTGAGATATCCAACGGTGCGGTTTAATACAGCTTACAACTATTCCAGGAACCAGACGGCGGCGGGTTTTACGCTGCTCAACCGGGTTTTGGGGCCTAATGCCGGGTTAACCTTGTCCATCCCGATCTACAATGGTTCGGCTTTCAAACGGCAGCAGCAGGTTGCAGAGATCAACACGACCAACGCTCAATTGCAGAAGAGTTCGATCATCAGGGATTACAATGCTGGCGCGGTGAAAATGTACCAGACCTACCTGAGCTCATTGGAACAGCTGGAAACACAGAAGCAGAATTACGATCTGAGCAGGCAACTTTTGAATCTCACATTGCAGCGCTTTGAATTGATCCAGGCAACCATTATCGACGTCCGTGAGGCGCAACGCAGCTTCGAAGATGCTGGTTACCGGATGATCAACCTGAACTACGCGGCGAAAGCAGCCGAAATCGAATTGAAAAGACTGAGCAACACATTGCAATAGATACTACATTTTCCTTCAAACGCCACTCTCATCAGGGTGGCGTTTTTTGTTTTTATAGTTTTGTTAAAATCAAATAATGGTTTGTGGCACAAGTTTTTAGCGCTTTATTTTACCTGACATTAAAAAGTCATTAAACCTCCGCAGCATTTTCCAATCCAACACGCGCAACACTTTCAACCCGATCGTTTCGAAAGCCCGTATTTCGTTACGATAAACCTGATTAGTATGAAAAATTTGTTACCGCTTTTCCTTTTATTATTGCTCATCAATGGTCTAGCATTCGCGCAGGACGAATCTCCGGATTACTCCATCAAGGGCCAATTACAGGACGCAGACAAAAAGCCGGTACCATTCGCTAACATTGCACTTTATAGCTTCAAAGATTCTACACTGATCGGCGGCTCTACTTCCGACGAAAACGGTTCGTTTGCCATTCCCGCAGTGCCGGGCAAATATTTTCTCAAAATAACATTCCTCTCCCTCAATGAGAAAATTGTCCCCAATGTGAACATAGTCAGTCAGGATACAGACATTGGGATCATTGCGATGACTTCGAATGCGCGAAATTTAGAAGAACTCGTAGTACGTGGCGAAAAAAGTCAGATGGATCTTCAACTCGACAAACGCGTCTTTAACGTTGGCAAAGACCTGAGTAATATTGGCAGTAATGCGTCTGACATTCTCAACAACATGCCGTCGGTAACAGTGGATGTGGAGGGCAATGTTGCCTTGCGCGGAAGTGGTAATGTCAGGATACTGATCGATGGGAAGCAATCGGGAATGATAGGACTTAACCCGGCGGAAGCGCTAAGACAAATCCCCGGTGACCTGATTGAAAGCATTGAAATCATTACCAATCCATCTTCCAGATACGACGCGGAAGGCGAAGTAGGAATCCTGAATATTGTTATGAAAAAGAATATCCGGTATGGATTAAATGGCTCATTTACGGGAACATTGGGCCACCCCTCCAATTATGGTGGCTCTTTTAATCTGAATTACAGACGCAAAAAAGTCAATCTTATAGCAAACTACGGCCTTATGTACCGCGAAGGACCTGGTCGGGGTAATTCAAGGCAAACGTACAGTAGTCCCGATACCAGCTTCGTTTACGAACAAACTACCAGGCGTAACCGAACGGGATATTCGAACAATGTAATGGTGGGAATGGATTACTTTTTAAATAATAGCAATACATTCACGACCACGCTATCCTACCGCAGATCTCAAAACAACAATCAATCAAACCTCGAATACCGCGACTTCGATGATCAAAATGTCCTGACCAGAACCGTAACCAGGACGGAGCGCGAAACAGAACCGCGAACCAACATTGAGGCAGCATTTAACTACAAAAAAACTTTTCAAAGAAAAGGGCAAAGTCTGTCATTCGATGCCAAATACATTCTCAGTGATGAAACTGAGGCTGCCAAATACAATGAATTTTCAGACGTCAGTGCAGTAAATGTGGCACAACGATCGTACAACACGGAAGATGAAAGGAACTTTTTGGGCCAGCTGGACTACATTCATCCTTTTTCCAAAAATGGCAAAATTGAAGCCGGACTGAAAAGCTCCGTTCGACAGCTGGACAATGATTTTTCAGTGCATCAGCAAAATGAGCTAATGCATTGGGTAATCCTTCCGAACTACGATAACAAACTGGCATACGATGAAAAAATACATGCTGCCTACCTGATGGCTAGCAACCAGTTTGGCAAAGTCTTCATTCAGGTCGGCCTGCGAGGTGAGTACTCTGATATTTTGACAGAACTAAAAAAAACCTCACAACGCAATCACAGACAATACTTTAACCTATTCCCTAGCATACACCTCTCCTACAAAATTGAAGATGCACAGACTTTACAGCTCAGTTACAGCTACCGGTTGAGCCGACCTGGTTTTCGTGATTTATTACCATTTTCAAATTTCAGTGATTCGCGCGTTTTCAGGTCAGGTAACCCACTACTTAATCCTGAATTCACACATTCTTTTGAAGCAGGGCATTTGCTGAATATGGAGAAGGGGACATTCCTATCCAGCGTTTATTACCGGCACCGGCTGGGTGTGGTGGAGAACATTACCTCTGTGGACTCGACCGGATTTACGACCATTACTCCGATTAATTTATCGACTGGCGACTCGTACGGGTTTGAATTCAACCTGACTTACGATCCTGCTCCCTGGTGGAAACTCACCGGAAACGCCAATATTTTCAGGGCAATGAATGAAGGTTTTTACAATGACAAACTTTATAAAAGCGACACCTACTCCTGGACAAGCCGCTTTTCATCCCGAGTAACATTATTCAAATCTGTCTATTTTCAAGCCTCTGTCAATTACAGGGCGCCAAAGAAAACTACGCAAGGAAAAGATCTGTCGGTCTATTTTATTGACCTCGGACTTTCAAAAGACATTCTGAAAGGGCGCGGTACCGTTACAGCCAGTGTACGTGATCTCTTGAATTCACAAAAAAGAAGAAGCATTGTAGAAAATGCCGGTTATTACTCACGGTCCGAATTTCAGTTCAGACAACGTCAGTTTCTGGTCACTTTCGCATACCGGTTAAACCGTTCTAAGGAAAAGCAAAATATGGATAGCAAGGGCGATAACGGCGACGACGACTAAATGTCTGCCTGAAAACATTACCTTTGCAAACAACTTTTGTCTTCGAATAATGCTTTTTATAGGAAAATACAACAACCTGACCATCGAGCGGGTAACCAGCGTAGGAATGTTTCTGAGTGACGTGGAGGGTGAAGAAGTACTGCTTCCCAACCAATACCTGACCGACGAAATGCAGGTAGGCGACAACATTAAGGTATTCGTTTATCTCGACTCCGAAGATCGCCCCGTCGCAACGACTGAAACCCCGAAAATCATTCGTAACGAATTTGCGTTCCTTGAAGTGAAGGACGTGTCCGAACATGGTGCTTTTTTGGATTGGGGGTTAATAAAGGATCTTTTTGTTCCTTTTCGGGAGCAGAGCAGACCTATGGAAATTGGCGAAAGTCATGTTGTTTTCCTTTATCTGGATCAAAAATCGTCGCGTTTAATTGCTTCGACCAAAATTGACAGGTTTCTCGAAAACGAGCGACTGACTGTCAAAGAAGGCGACGAAGTAGATCTTTTGATCTGGCAAAAAACGGATTTGGGATACAATGCGATAGTAAATCAATACCATAAGGGCCTGGTTTACGCCAATGAAGTTTTCCGTGATCTCAAAGCCGGCGACTCCTTAAAAGGTTACGTCAAAAAGATCCGGGAGGAAAATAAGCTGGACATCAGCCTCCAAAAAACTGGTTATGACAGCATTGAACCCACTGCTCAGCAGATTTTGGACGAAATCAAAAAATCTGCCGGTTTCCTCAACATCTCCGACAGCAGTTCTCCCGAGGATATTTACAAAAGATTACAAATCAGCAAAAAGACGTTCAAAAAAGCGATCGGCGGGCTGTACAAGCAGGGCTTGATCAAAATTGCAGAGGATGGGATTTATTTGGTTGGGGAAGATTGAGCGAATCTATTTCATATCAAAACAAAAAATGCCGGTCGCCCGGCATTTTTTGTTTCACTTCTTACCATACTTCCCTTTATACTTCTCATAAAGCCGCTTTTGCTTATCATCCAGGTCTACCTTCCCGCCTTTGATGAAGACCATCGTGATGACATTGCCCCGCATATCAAGAATATCTCCCTCGGAAACGATCAGTGAGGCTTGCTTACCCTTTTCGAGGGTCCCTACTTCCTTGTCCGCCCCTACGATTTCCGCTGCATTCCTGGTGATAAATTGCAGCGCTTCCTCTGGCGCAACATTACCAAAACCCGACGAAGTACCCGCCAGAAAAGCGAGGTTACGCGTGCGCCACCATTCGTCTGCATAGGTAACTGCCACTTTAACACCTGCCTTATGAAGTAGCCCAGGTAATTCGTAAGGCATATATACATGCTCATCGACTCTGCCCGGCAAGCGATGTGTGGGATTCAGAACCACGGGGACATTGTTTTCTTTCAAAAATGCAGTCACTTTATAGGACTCATCCCCTCCTACTATTACCAGCTTTTTAACCCCCGCTTCCTTTGCAAATTTGATAGCCTCAATGATGTCCTTGGCATAATCAGCACGAATGTACAGATTCGCAGAACCATCAAATAATGGCCTCATCGCTGCCAGTCGCAAGTTTACCGGACTTGGATTAGCAATTTCGGAATACGCTTTTGCATCGGAAAACGTGGATTTAAAAAGATCCAGCACTTCCTGACGTTTTTCATTTCTTTTAACCGAAACAGTAAAATCATCGTAGTTGAATGTGCTTGCCAAAAACGGTGGCCAGGTAAGCCATATCCCATCATCCTTTTTCAAAACCGCATCTTCCCAGTTCCAGCCATCGCTGTAAAACACAGACGAAGAACCCGAAATCGCGCCTCCCTGCGGCACTGATTGCGAAACCAGGACACCATTACCCCGCAATGTCGGGATCACTTCGGAATCCGTGTTATAAGCGACCAATGCCCTTACATGCGGATTGATCTGCCCCACTTCATCAAAATCCAGCGTTGCTCTCACGGACGCAATTTCCTGTAATCCAACAGTGGTATTCAGCGAGATAATGCCTGGATAAATGTGTTTCTTTTTAACATCAATCACTTCCGATCCATTGTCATTGATAATCCAGGCCGGGCCTATTTGAGTAATAATTCCTTTATCAAATGCCACGGCACCATTTTCGATCACTTGCCCATTCCCAATATGAATGGTGGCGCCGGTTAGGATTATTGGCTTCGACTGGACTTTTGCGGGTGCCGGATTTTGTGCAATTGCTCCGGAAATCAAGACTAAGCATTGCAACAATGTGCAACCAAGCACCGGGACTAATTTATTTTTTATCATAATATCTAATTGAAAATCAATGAAATGAAAAATCACTTGGCTCCTTCATGCTCCGTATGAACACCTACGATATCCTCGCAATGCCACATACGCGGTTGGGTAGCCTGAGGCTTTTGGGTAGGTTTGCCCTCCGCTTTATCTCCCAGCATTTTCTGGATCAGCCTTTCACGTTCAACTGCCATTGATTTTTGCTTTTCCTCATCCATTTTCCGGTCAAAATAAACGGTACCTTCTACCATCGTAAATTCCGGACGTGCATACACGGACAATGGATTGGCATTCCAAAGTACCAGATCCGCGTCCTTTCCAGCCTTAATGCTGCCCATCCGTTGATCCACATGCAGTAATTTGGCTGGATTCAGTGTCACCATTTTCCATGCATCTTCCTCAGGTACTCCGCCATACTCCACGGTTTTCGCCGCTTCCTGATTCAGCCTCCGTGCCATTTCCGCATCATCTGAATTGATCGCAACTGTGACCCCTTCGTGGTACATTAATGCTGCATTGTACGGAATCGCTTCTTTCACTTCCATTTTATATGCCCACCAATCAGCGAATGTTGAACCGCCAATTCCTCTTTTGGCCATTCCGTCGGCTAGTTTATAGCCTTCCAGAATATGGGTAAATGTGTTGATTCTGAATTTCAGCGAATCGGCGACATGCATCAGCATATTGATTTCCGACTGAACATACGAGTGACAGGTAATGAACCTTTCATTGTCCAGGATCTCCGCCAGGGCATCCAGTTCAATATCGCGCCGTGGAGCCATCCCCGGCTGCTTTTTGGAGGCCGCATTGTATTTTTTCCACGCATTGGAATACTCTTTTGCACGAATAAAGTGATCAAAATATACTTGCTCCACACCCATTCTGGTTTGCGGAAAACGAGTCCGTACGATATCGCCCCAGTTGGACTGTTTCACATTTTCTCCCAATGCAAATTTGATTGTCTTTACCTCAGGCAACAACATTTCCGACTGGCTGGCACCCCATTTCAACTTGATCAAAGCACTTTGCCCACCGATTGAATTGGCAGAACCATGCAACAAATGAGAAGCTGTAACGCCACCCGCCAGCTGCCGGTAAATGTTAATATCGTCAGGATTGATCACATCGCTCATTCTCACCTCCGCTGAGCTGGATTGCCCGCCTTCATTGATCGTAAACAGCGCTATGTGTGAATGCTCATCGATAATTCCGCTGGTAAGGTGTTTGCCTGTCCCGTCGACAGTCCGTGCGCCAGCGGGAGCCGCCAGTCCTTTCCCGATTTTAGTAATCTTACCATTTTGCACGATTACGTCGGAATTTTGAAGGATACCTTCTTTTTCGTTGGTCCATACTGTCGCATTTTTGAACAGTACTGTCTCCGATTTGGGCAATTCTTCATTTCCAAATCCTACAAAAGGATACACAACCGGCCCGGTTCCTTTGAGCTTCGTGTTAGTAGAATCTTTTACCGCTATTTGCTGGAATTTTTCTGACAGTATTGCAGTCCAGGAAATGGTCGATCCGTCGGGTAATACACCTTCCCCCGCCAGCCCGGTTCCTGTAAGCCAGCCTGTTAGACGTACTGTTCCGGAGGGTTTATTCTGGTAAGTCAATGTCAGCAATTCATTGGATAGGATCGCCTTGGGAGTGATTTTAATCGAATCCTGAATGACAATTTTGTACTCTGGCTTCTCGGGAGAACCGGTAATCTGTATTTTTCCGGCAGGCTGATTATTTAGAGATAATGAGTAGGTTCCACGAATGTCGGGCGCATTAATTGGGGCTAAGACAAATTTTTTCCCCTGGATCCAGTTTTCATAAATCACATTATCCTTACCAAACAAGTCCCCGGACGTGATGATAAAATTGGCAAGCAGCCCAGCTTTGAGGCTTCCTACCTGCCCCTCTGCCTTGATCAGGCTCGCCGGTAATGTGGTTAATGCTTCCAATGCTCTTTCCTTTGACAAACCATATTCAATGGCCGTTTTTAGGTTTTTCCAAAAGTCAGCCTTGTTTTTCAAACCGGAAGTGGTGAGTGCAAAAGGTATATCTGCTTTGGCCACTTCGGAAGTATTTTTAGGCGCCAGCTCCCAATGTTTCAGCTGCGACATACTGATCACATCCGCATCCCAGGGATCACTCACGTCATAAGCATCAGGAAATTGAAGAGGTAATATCAGCGTGGCTTTCGTAGCTTTTATTTCCTTAATACGCTGGTATTCGTCGCCGCCGCCTCGTATAATATATTGAATACCAAACTCGTCCCCCACTTTGTCAGCCCGCATGATGCTGTATTTATCATTGGTTTCAAAAAAAGAGGGCAGGCTTTTTATTTGGTTGAAAGCTTCCAGAGACAAGTTCGTTTCCTTATCGGCGGCTTTGGAATACCAATCAGCGTCGTAGTAATTCTGGCGTAACAAAGCCACCACGCCCATTGTGGATGAGGGGTAAGTTTGTGAAGATGATCCCTTGCTGAATGAAAAGTGTGCAGATGCCTTTTTATTCAATAGCGCCTTGTTGGCAGGTTCGTCCGTTAATGTCACCAATGCGCCATTCCCCCTTACAATACCGTCATGCGCATGGATGAGCACTGTGCCGAAACCGTTTTTACGCAGATCTTCTGCTTTTTTAGCATCGGGTGTAAATAACAAACTGGCATCCGTTTCCGGCTGAACGGCCTGATTCCAGCCGAACGCTCCTTTTTTATTAGACTCAATCTGAGGTGTTTGTCTTCCGCCCGCTGCCCTTTCCCTCTTCACCTCGGGTAACCCGTAATCCGAGTCCAGGTCAATGAGTGATGGATAAATGTATTTTCCTTTCAAATCTACCACCACCGTCCCGGCAGGTATTTTGACTTGCTTGCTTACCTCACGGATGATCCCGTTCTCAATAAGCATGGTACCGGCCGTAATGGTTGTTTTGGAATCCACTACGATTGTCGCATTCGTGAAAGCATATCGCCCGGGCCGTTCATCATAAGCTCCATTCTGCGGAAACGTCCCCTGCGCCTGACAGCATATCCCGATGGTTAGCCCGGTGAGTAAGGTTGATATTTGTTTAAACATATATTGTTAATTTAATGACAATTCAGCATTACAATATACAAGTAAATTTAAAAAGTCAGGGCCGGGCCCTCAGATTCAGGAGAAGTTACAATTAGGCAACAGAATTTTCCTGTTCATTTTATTTTTTCGCATCTTGTGCCACTTTTTATTCTAATTATTTCTCCATGACCTACGACCAGTTTAAGGAATCTATTTCTCTCTCAGCACCACCGGAAGGCATCTCTGTGCTTCTGAAAGCACTTTGGTACGATGCAAAGGGCGATTGGGAAGCTGCTCACGACATTGCCCAAAGCAGCGAGGGCACACGCTCTTATGATCGTTTACATGCATATTTGCATCGCGTTGAAGGAGACACATGGAATGCTGGGTATTGGTACAAACGTGCTGGTTCAGAGGTATTTACAAAATCAATAAAAGAAGAATGGGAAGAATTAGTGCATTCTTTTTTGTAAAGATATAAGGTTTTTTACTTATATCGAACCAATATAAGGCTTTTACCTTATATTTACCGATTATAAGGTAAAAAGCTTATATAGTTATGAAACGATTTCAGGCTGTCATCACTGCTGACATGGTGAATTCCACCGGTTTTGCCCGGGAAGACGCCGCTTTATGGCTGGAAGAATTGATAAAAATATTGCGTGAAAGCACAGTTGTTAAATGGACTTTGAAACCTGAGATCTACCGCGGTGACAGCTTTCAGGGTGTATTAAAAAACGCTGATGACGCCATGCATGTGGCGGTGCTTGCAAGAGCAGCCATGCGCTCGAACTCGCCCCATACCGACCTGCGGATTGCCATCGGTATTGGTAAAACGGAACTGGTTACCGACCGCGCCGGGACATCCGACGGGGAAGCATTCAGGTTATCAGGACATTTGGCTGATCATATCCGACTGCAAAAAGCGCGGATTGGTATTGCACTGCCGGTACCGTCAGAGCCATTAAATGCTACTCTTGATCTACTGGAAACGGTTATTGAGAATTGGACCACTGCCCAAAGCGAGGTGATCGTGGCTTTGCTTCAAAACCAAAACATCACTCAGATAGCGGAAAGCCTGCACATTAGCCAGTCGGCAGCAAGCCAGCGGGTTGCGGCTTCCAAATGGTGGGCAATTGAAAATTTTTTGGCTACCTTTCCAAAGCATTTAGCACTATACACAAAACGATAAACAGTCATGACTGAATTTTTGCTGCTCCTTCTGGCGCATGTCCTTGTTGATTTCTACTGGCAGCCGACTTTGTGGGTAATCGACAAAAAGAAGAAATCTTTCCGCTCCAAGTACCTCTATTTTCATGTATTACTCGTCATTGCCATTTCCTATATTTTGCTGGGCCAATGGGACAATCCTTTGCCGGTCGTACTACTAGGCGCAGCACATGGTATTATCGATATTTTCAAAATAAAATTTGATAAAAAAGGAACACTTACCTGGTTCATAGCAGACCAGGTCGCTCATTTGGTCACTATTATCATAGCCACTTTGATCATCACCAACAAATTAGATGCTGGCTTCGAAACCTTTAAAACCTGGCTTTACACGCCAAAAACGCTGGCGATATTGTCGGGAGCCCTCCTATCGCTTTCTCCTATTTCATTTCTGGTAGGAATTCTTACAAAACCCTGGCGGGAAGAGCTCACCAAGCTCGCGCCGGACATTAATGATAACCTGGCCAATGCAGGACGCTGGATAGGCATGTCCGAAAGGCTCCTCATTTTTGTATTCGTCCTGGTAAGTCAGTTCTCAGCAATTGGCTTTCTGATCGCTGCCAAGTCCCTTTTGAGATATAATGATAAAACTGCGGGAGGAGAAATTCCACCGGCGTACATCAGCAAAAAATCCGAATATGTGCTGGTAGGGACTCTGATGAGTTACACTTGTGCGATCGCAGTGGCATTGGCTGTCAAAATGCTCTATTAAAAAGTTTTAGTTCCTGTTAAACCTATCCACGCTTTTTAACTCTAACCCCAGTATTTAAACTTCTTAACCATGAAGAGAACATTGTTTGCCATCATACTGGCACTAGTAAGCATGACCACTTTTGCACAACGTCAGGAAGCGAATGCAACTCCTGAAAAACGTGCTGAGAATCAGACCAAAACATTGACCGAAAATCTTGCCCTTTCCGAAGATCAGCAAAAGCAGGTTTATAACCTCAGCCTCGCGCGTGCTCAGAAAGTGCAGGAACTCAGGGACGCGCAAACTCAGGATCGCTCACAAATGAGGGCGTCTATGGAGACATTCAATACGGAACTAGCTAAAATCCTGACCGTAGAGCAACAGGAAAAATACAAAACCATGCTGGAAGATCGTCGTTCCAATGGCGGCGGAAGAGGCCCCAGAAATTGATCTGGAATAATCTAAAACAAAGAAAAGGGTTGCTATCAAATTTGACGGCAACCCTTTTCTTATATTGTGACTTAAACAGCCATTTCTGTCTTAAACTCGGAAGTAAAGTGGAAATGTATCGCCGGATTATTTTCCCTGTTCATTCTGATCATCCATTCAGATTCCGCCAGAAAAACCGGGTTCCGGTCCTTATCGTAAGCGATCTGATTACCTTTCAAGCGAATAAACTGGTCCATCGCAGGTTTCTCGTCCGCAGTAAGCCAACAAGCTCGGGAAGTATTCATCGGTACCCATCGACATTTGGCGCCATATTCATGTTCCAAACGGTATTGAATTACGTCAAATTGTAGTTCTCCTACCGTTCCCACGATTTTACGGTTACCCAAATCCAATGTAAATAACTGCGCAACTCCTTCATCCGTAAGCTGTTGAATCCCTTTTTCCAACTGCTTGGATTTCATGGGATCCATATTGATCAGTTCTTTGAAGATCTCCGGGGAGAAACTCGGGATACCCGAAAATTGAAGAATTTCACCTTCCGTCAATGTATCCCCTATCTTGAAGCTACCTGTATCATAAAGTCCTACCACATCGCCCGGGAACCCTTCATCCATTACACTTTTATCCGAGGCCATGAATGTAAACGGGCTTGAAAACCTTACATCCTTGCCTAATCTAACGTGTCTGTAAAACTTACCTCTTTCAAATTTACCCGAACAAATTCTTAAAAACGCAATACGGTCGCGGTGACGAGGGTCCAGGTTTGCGTGGATTTTGAATACAAAACCAGTGAACTTTGGCTCCATAGGTGATACTTCGCGGACATCGGTAGGACGTGGCTGAGGAATAGGCGAGATTTCACAGAATGTATCCAGCAACTCTTTAATACCGAAGTTATTGATGGCACTTCCGAAAAATACCGGCGCCAATTGCCCTTTCTGATAAGCCTCTTCTGAAAATACATCGTAAACGCCTTCCACCAGTTCCACATCCTCTGTCAGCTGCTCAGCGTCTTTCTCCCCCAGTAATTCCGCCAGATTTTCGTCTTGCAGACTTACTTTCGCGACATCACTTTCAATTTTAGTTTTATTGATCTTAAAGAAATACAGCATTTGTTCATATAAGCTATAAACCCCTTTAAAATTAGCACCCATGTTGATTGGCCAGGTCAACGGGCGAACACGAATGCTCAGTTTTGTTTCCAGTTCATCCAGCAGTTCGAATGGATTTTGACCTTCCCTATCCAGCTTGTTGATAAAAACAATCACCGGCGTATTTCTCATTCGGCAAACCTCCATTAACCGCTCCGTTTGTTCCTCTACCCCTTTCACACAGTCAATCACCAGAATAACGCTATCCACAGCAGTTAATGTCCGGTACGTATCTTCGGCAAAATCCTTGTGACCAGGTGTATCCAGAATGTTGATCAACAGATCTTTATATTCAAAGGTCATCACCGAAGTAGCGACCGAAATACCTCTCTGCTTCTCAATTTCCATAAAATCGGAGGTTGCAGTCTTCTTGATTTTATTGGATTTTACCGCACCGGCCGTCTGGATCGCACCTCCAAAAAGCAGCAGCTTTTCAGTAAGCGTAGTTTTCCCCGCATCCGGGTGACTGATGATTGCGAACGTACGACGCTTTTTTATTTCTTGTAAATTACTCATACCGGGCTGGTAGACGCTACCATTTATCTTTCCGGCTGACATCATAAGCTCTTTTTATTCAACAGCTTGTGATTTCAACCTATTTGTTACTAAATAACGTGAATTCGGGTTAAGCGGCGGTTAGAAAAAGTTGGTTTGTTTTGACTTTTTGAATATTAAGTGACGGTTTTTTGGGAAAGAAGCAGTAAGCAACTAATGCGCCTAAAATGTTCATTAT
>NZ_JBDSFX010000062.1:0-7028 GCF_039919315.1 Dyadobacter sp.
GACCCCGTCTAGGCGACCCCGTCTAGGCGACCCCGTCTAGGCGACCCCGTCTGGGCGACCCCGTCTTCAAGACTTACCAAGTCTAACAATACAAAAGTAAATGCAAGGGCAATCTGACGGTTTATAGTTTTCAAACAGATCTTTATAATAATCAAACAGCCCTGCTTCTCAGGCCACCCGGAGTAAGGCCGGTCTGTTTCTTGAAAAAAATATTGAAGTAGGCGGGGTATTCGAAGCCGAGACTGTACGCAATTTCGGACACATTCCAGTTGGTATGGTTCAATAATGCCTGAGCTTCCTGGGTGATCCGGGCAGAAATGTGCTCTGTGGTGGTTTTGCCGGTGATTTCTTTGACCGAGCGGTTCAAATGATTCGCATGTACCGACAGGCTTTTTGCAAAATCATTCGCTGTTTTCAATTTCAAACCATTTTCTGGCGCATCAATCGGGAATTGCCTTTCCAGTAACTCCATAAAGAGCGAAGTAATGCGGCTGGACGCATTGATCTGTCGTTCAAAACTTTCGGCAGGCTGCATTTTCATCGCCTCGTGAATGATCAGGTGCAGATAGTTACGCAACATTTCATACTTGTGCGTGTAGTCTGACTCGATCTCTGCCATCATTTTTTTGAAGATCGTAGAAAGGTCTTTTTGCTGCTGCTCGTCTACAAAAAACACGGGATTGCCGCCGATCTTAAACAATGGAGAATCCTGCAAAAAGTCCTTCCGCTCAGCAGGATGGACGAAAGTTTCCGTAAATAACGAAAACCAGCCAAGCTGCTCTTCGGAAATAGCTTCCCAGGAATAGGGTACCATTGGATTGGAAAAAAGCAATGCAGGCCGGTCAATGTCAATCCATTTATCGGCATAATGCAACCTGCCTGTGCCGATGATGAACGAAACCTTGTAGAAATCCCTGCGACTAAAAGGCGTCTTTTTGAAGCAGGAGCTTCTTTCAAATACATTGAAGTGACCTGCGCCCGTATTATTGAGGGATAATCCGGAAGCATTGGCTTGTGGTACGCGGCGATAGAATTCCTGAATGCTTTCTGAATTGCTCATTTCGTAAAATTATAAAATTCAAATAAAGTATGCCAAAAAGTATCTCGAAATTTCTAAAAGGTTAACAGCTTTTTAATTCGAAAAAAATCCCCGGAGATCATCATTGGACTACTCAAAATATTCAAAATGGATCAAAATGGTAGTCCTGTGTTGTAGTATTTTTGTAAAAGGTAACGTAGTAAACAACACGTAGTGATGTCAAATCGAAGTTCAACCAAAGAGGTAGATCCCAGGGCGTATGCCGCAATACGCCAGCTGGAAGCCTATATTTCCGAAAGCGGCCTGGATAAAATACATTATAAATTGATCAAGATCAGGGCTTCGCAGATTAATGGCTGTGCCTATTGCATCAACATGCATACCCGTGACGCCCGAAAGCTGGGCGTGAGCGAGCAGAAACTCTACCTGCTGAGTGCATGGCAGGAAACGCAGCTTTATACTGAGGAAGAAAGAGCAATTTTAGCATTGACGGAGGAGGTCACATTGATCGCCAATCACGGAGTTAGCGATGCAGTGTACGACAAGGCAGTGGAATTGCTGGGTGAAGCTTACACCAAAGCGGTGGTCATGGCGGTGGTCACGATCAGTGCCTGGAACAGAATTGCGATCACGGATCATTTAGCGCTTGATTGATGAATCACATGTTCAATAGTCCTTTAACCCAAAGTAAGCCATCGGAGAAAGCCGATGTCTTCAAAAAGCTGCATTACAGCGAGGATCTGCTGGTATTGCCTAATATCTGGGACGTAGCGGGAGCGACATTGCTGGAAGAAACAGGGTATCGCGCTGTGGCTACGGCAAGTGCTTCGATCGCTCGTGCGAACGGATATCATGACGGAGAAAATGTACCTTTTGAGATGGTATTGAGTATTTTATCTCAAATCGTAAAGTCGGTGAGCGTACCGGTGACTGCCGACATTGAATCAGGTTACGCGTCCGATGCCGCCACATTGAAAACGAACATCCGCAAACTGATCGGAACTGGTATTGCCGGGATCAACATTGAGGATAGCGATCCGCGGACGCATCGGTTGTTATCGATCGAAATTCAGGCTGAGAGAATCGGTCTGATCCGCAGGGTGGCGGAAAGAGAAGGTGTAAGATTATTTATTAATGCAAGAACGGATGTTTACCTGCGACATTCGGATTTGCAGCCGGAGGCTCGACTGGAACAAAGTATTGAAAGAGGCAAAGCGTACGTGGATGCCGGGGCGGATGCGGTTTATCCAATTCTGGTCAAAGACGAAGATGCTATCGCCACTTTGGTGCAGGAGTTATCAGTGCCGGTGAATATTCTGGCCACGACCGGAGTGTCTGATATTCAGGTATTACGGAAACTGGGTGTGGCCAGGGTGAGTTTCGGCCCAAATTTTCAAAAAGCAGTACTATTAGCCATGAATAAGTTGTTAAGTGAAGTAAAAAGTGAGGGGAGTCATTATCCGGTTACCGGAATTTAGGGACTTCTGGTTTTTAACTTTTTTCAATCTCCCGGTCCCAGGACCGGGAGATTTTATATTTTTAGATAAAATTATACTTTACCTTGCCCGTTCATTAGGCTAAATTCAGTTGATAACAAACGGCGATTCTCTATGCAGGAAGATATTCTTTTACAGATCAGTAATAAATTAAAAGAGGTCAGAAAGAATAAGGGAGTAACCCTTCAGGAGATTGCAAATGAGGCCGGTGTTACCAAAAGCCTTGTGTCTCAGATAGAAAACAGCCGTACTATTCCTTCTTTACCGGTAATGCTGGGGCTGATCAAAGCACTTGACATTGATTTGAATGCTTTTTTCAAAGATATTATTTCGACGGCGCCAGGCGAGAGCGTGCTGATCAGAAGGAAGGAAGAGTATCAGCCGTTTACGAAAGAAAACGCCAAGGGATTTTACTACCACCGCATTTTCAGCAAACAGTTTAAGGACAACCATATCGATGTGGTGCTGCTTCGGCTGGAAAAGGATGCGCGCCGCCCCATGGTCCGCACTAATGCATTTGAATTCAAATACGTGCTGCAAGGATCGGTAGAGTATACTGTCGGGAAAAATAAGTACGTCCTCAATCAGGGCGATTCTATGTTTTTTGATGCCAATGAACTGCACAATCCTAAATGCATCGACGGCGACGAGGTGCTGCTGCTCGTGATCTACTTCTTCAATGAATCCGTGTAGTCTCGCTACACGGGAGATGCGTTCGCTTAATTTCTAAAAGTTAAATATTAATTAACATTCTGGTAATATCTGCGCGTTTATAAGGTGCTATTTTTGCATTTTGGAGAAAAATATGCCCTAATTATTTCAATATTACTTAACTTGTTCTTGTGAGTGTAGTGATTTGGAGATATTTTTGGTTGCAAATCAGCATGTTGACCTGAAATGAAGTTCGTAAGTTAAGTATTGCTTTACATTTGCACTTTCAAATTCGATCTGATTTCCTAAATCCAAACTGAATAAAGTTTAATATTAGTTCACCAATTATAATCACAAAGATGTTAACAGAACTTGTTGTTTTTGATATGGCGGGTACCACTGTCGAGGACAAAAATTATGTAGGAATTGCGTTTCAGCAGGCAATGAAATCGCAAGGTTACGGCATTGCTATTGAGGACGTAAATCCATTGATGGGTTATGAAAAGCCGTTGGCGATCAGGATGATGCTGGAAGTGCGGGAAGCGGATAAGGGCAAAATAACCGACGAACTTGTAGCTGCCATTCAGGCGAAATTCGTGAGCGGAATGTTGGATTTCTATCGTACGACGCAAGAGTTAGCACCGCTACCCAATGTAGAGGAGACTTTTGCAAGCCTGCGTGCGGACGGGGTGAAGATCGCATTGAACACCGGTTTTTCCAGAGATATCGCTGATGTGATTATCGATCGGCTGGGCTGGGAAGACAAGATCGACTACCTGGTAGCAAGCGATGAAGTGCCTTACGGCCGTCCTTACCCGGATATGATCCAGAAAATCATGAAACAGCTGGGGATTACTTCCGCTGAAAATGTGGCGAAAGTAGGAGATACGGAGGTGGACATTAATGAAGGGATCAATGCGGGTTGTAAATATGTGATAGCAGTTACGACGGGCGCATTCACGCGTGAACAATTGCTTCCCTACAAGCCTACCCACATCATCGACGATATTGCAGACGTACTCAGCATTATTTCAGCGAGCAGTGCCTTTGCTACCCAAAAAAATTAATAGACATCCCATTCCAAAGTATTTATAATGAGTAAATCTGCTATTGTTATCGGAGCAGGAATCGTTGGACTTGCCACTGCGCGTGCGCTGGCAATACGCGGTTATCAGGTTACAGTAATTGAGCGGTCATCGAAAGCGATAGGTGCTTCGATCCGCAATTTCGGGATGGTATGGCCTATCGGACAGCCGGAAGGGAAATTATATGAGCGGGCTTTACATGCCAAAAGTATATGGAAAGAGACGCTGGCTGGCGCGAAATGCTGGTCTTATGAAGGTGGTAGCCTGCACATGGCATATCATCAGGACGAGCTGGAAGTGATCAAGCAGTTTGTGGAAGTGAGTCCGTACAGACCGGTGAGCGTCCTCAATGCAGTTGAAACATTGGAAAAATCCCCTGCGGTAAACGGAAAAGAATTGTTGGGTTCGTTGTGGTCGAAAGATGAAATGATCGTGGATCCGAGAGAGGCGATTGCGGCAATACCGGGTTACCTGGAATCACAATGGCGGATCAAATTTATCTGGAACACCGCGATTTCGAAAGTCGAATATCCGCATGTTTATTCGGGTGCCAAAAGCTGGTCGGCGGACGAGGTTTTCGTATGTAGCGGTCAGGATTTTGAGACGCTTTATCCTGAACAATTCTCAGCGGCACCACTCACCAAATGCAAATTGCAAATGCTGAGACTGGAAGCGCAGCCAGACGATTGGAAAATCGGTCCGGCCTTGTGTGGCGGTCTTTCGTTGATACATTACCACGGATTTCAGGCCGCGGCTTCATTGCCGGGTTTGAAAGCAAGATACGAAAGCGAATACAGCGAACATTTGAAGTGGGGTATTCACGTCATGGCTTCACAGAATGGATTAGGTGAGATTACAGTAGGCGACTCGCACGAGTATGCACTCACTTTCGATCCTTTCGACAGGGAATTTATCAATAAAATGATCCTTGATTACCTGGGTACGTTTGCTCAGTTCAAATCGCCGAAGGTTTTCCAGACCTGGCATGGGATCTATCCCAAAATGACAAACGGGAAAACCGAAATTGTCATCAGACCGGAAAGCGGGGTGACCATTATCAACGGTCTCGGAGGTAACGGGATGACATTATCATTCGGGTTATGTGACGAAGTGGTTGGAGGGACATACCAAGCATTATAAGGCCAATCTAATCTTATTCCTATGTTTTCAAAAGCATTGTATATGTTGTCCGCGGCATTACTGCCGCTGGCAGCGTGCGCCCAAAACCCGGAAACAAAGCCATCCGGGATTGAGCATGTGATCGTTATCGGCGTGGACGGTCTCAGTCCCGACGGTATCAAAAAAGGCAAAACGCCATTTATCCATAGTCTCATTGAAAACGGGAGCGTAAAATGGAATGTGCGTACTGTCCTGACCTCCGCCAGTAGCCAGAACTGGGCGTCGATGATCATGGGGGCTGGGCCGGAGCAACACGGAATTATTAATAACGACTGGGAAATGGACGATCATACCTTGCCACCGATCGTGAGTGAAGCAGATGGTCGTTTTCCTACGATTTTCAGTGTTTTGCATCATGCAAAGCCGGAAGCTGAGATCGGTACTGTGTATCATTGGGATGGTTTTGGGAGATTATTCCAGAAGAATTCAGTGAATTACGACAAGCGTTTTTCGACCGAGGATTCGACGGCCACGGATTTTATCCAATACATTAAAACTAAAAAACCAGTACTGGGTTTCGTGCATTTCGACCATGTAGACCATGCGGGCCATCACGGTGGGCATGGATCGAAGGAATATTATCAATCTGTTTCCAAAACCGATTCGCTGATCACCAGGATCATTGACGGGATTAAGGAAGCGGGAATCATGGACAAAACATTGGTCATTATCTGGGCAGATCATGGCGGGATAGGTTATGGCCATGGCGGCGCTACGCCTCAGGAAGCTGAGATAGCAGGTATTTTTTATGGAAAAGGTGTCAAGAAGGGGTATGTCATTCAGCAGCAGGTATATACTTACGACCTGGCGTCGACCATTGCCTATGCGCTAGGTGTTCAGCAGCCTTATGCATGGATCGGCAGGCCGGTGAAACCTGTTTTTGAAGGACAGAATGAACCGGAGAATTTATGGCTGGGCGAAAAGACAGTAGAAACCCCGGTAATTTTCCCCGACCGCAACTTGTACCAGCAAGCAGGAGGGTTATATGTGAATGAAAAACCAAAGGTGAAAATTGAATCGAAAGTGGCAAACGGAGTAATCCGCTACACCACAGACGGTTCTGATCCACTTTTATCGCAGCTGATTTACAAAGAGCCATTTGAGGTCAATAAAACGACGGTAGTGAAAGCGAAAACTTTTGATGAGAAAGGTAACCCAAGTCTGGCTTCCACTGCTTATTTTAGATTGGTGAAAAGCGGACAGGGTAATGGTGTCACTACTACTTTTTATCAGGGTAATGATCTGCGGAAACTGCCTGATTTTAGCCAATTGAAAAAAGGGAAAACCTGGAACCATGCTGAATTTGGCATGGAAAGGGATCAGATCAACAAGTTGCTGGAAAAAGGAAATGAGAGCTTTGCGTTGCAATTTGAAGGGTTTATCCAGATTGATACAGATGGGAAATATCAGTTTTACACTCAGTCGGACGACGGTAGCAAGCTGTTCATCGACGGGAAACAGGTGATGGACAATGACGGAAACCATGGTGTGCAGGAAAAAACAGGTTCTGTCGAACTGAAAGCGGGTAAGCATGCGATCAAAGTAACATATTATAACAATGGCGGCGGGTTCTGGCTC
>NZ_JBDSFX010000063.1:0-54232 GCF_039919315.1 Dyadobacter sp.
ATAATGAACATTTTAGGCGCATTAGTTGCTTACTGCTTCTTTCCCAAAAAACCGTCACTTAATATTCAAAAAGTCAAAACAAACCAACTTTTTCTAACCGCCGCTTAACCCGAATTCACGTTAATTAATAAAATAAAAAAATATGAGCAGTTCTAAAGTAAGCCAGTACAGGTATGTAAGCTATTTATGGGATGATGAGAAAGCCGCTTCTCTGGGTGATGATCAGGTGGCGCTTCTCTTATATCGTTCCAATTTGTTGGGGGCCGATCTCCGTTTGACAAATTATGCGGGTGGCAATACAAGCTGCAAAACCATTGAAAAAGACCCCCTGACTGGCAATCCTGTTGAAGTAATGTGGATCAAGGGTTCCGGTGGGGATATTGGTACTTTGACGAGAAGCGGACTGGCTGGATTGTACGTTGACAGGCTGCATAGCTTAAAAAGTATATACCGTGGACTGGAATTTGAAGATGAAATGGTTGAGCTTTTCAATCATTGCATTTACGATCTTAAATCGAAAGCCCCTTCTATTGATACACCATTGCATGGCCTGCTGCCATTCAAACATATAGATCACCTGCACCCCGATGCATTGATCGCCATTGCCGCATCCAAAGAAGGTGAGGCAATTACGAAAGAGTTATTTAAAGGAGAACTGGCGTGGGTGCCCTGGCAGCGTCCGGGTTTTGACCTGGGTTTACAGCTGGAACAGGCATTGGCCGAAAACCCGGGAATCCGTGGTATCGTCTTGGGTGGACACGGTTTGTTTACCTGGGGAGATACGGCCTACGAATCGTACATCAACACGCTCGACACGATCGAAAAAGCGTCGGAGTACTTGAATGAAAATTATGGTAAAAACCGTCCGGTATTCGGCGGACAGCGCCTGGAAAGTGAGTCGCCGGAACGTCGCGCAGAAATTGCCGGAAAACTGGCACCTTACCTGCGTGGACTGGCCTCCGACAAGCAGGCGATGATTGGCCACTTTACCGATGACGCCCGCGTACTCGAATTCATCGCCAGCCACGATCTCGACAAACTGGCTCCGCTAGGTACCAGCTGCCCCGACCACTTCCTGCGCACCAAAATCCGTCCATTGGTTCTGAACCTTCCTTTTGAAAAACTGGCCGGTAGCGATCAGGAAATCCTGGATCAGATCAGACCACAATTCGAAGCATATCGCGTCGACTATCAAGCATACTACGACCGTTGCAAGCATGACAACAGTCCGGCGGTACGTGATCCGAACCCTGTGATCATTTTGTTTCCGGGAGTAGGGATGTTCTCATTCGCAAAAGACAAGCAAACTGCCCGCGTTGCCGCAGAATTTTACATCAATGCAATCAATGTAATGAAAGGCGCGGAAGCGATTTCTTCTTACGTTTCATTGCCTGAGCAAGAGGCTTTTGACATTGAGTACTGGCTGTTGGAAGAAGCTAAATTGCAGCGTATGCCGAAAGAAAAGTCGGTTTCGCGTAAAGTAGCATTCGTAACCGGCGGTTCAGGCGGTATTGGAAAAGCCATTGCTCAAAAACTATTGCAGGAAGGTGCTTGTGTGGTTATTTCAGACATTGACGAAAAAGCATTGGCAGAAACCAAAGCGGAGTTCGACGCAAAGTTTGGCAAAGACTTTTCTTCAACAACCATTGCGAATGTTCTTGATCCGGAACAAATTAAAGCAGCATTGCACACTACAAAGCTGAAATACGGCGGTGTGGACATTATTGTGAACTGCGCAGGTTTGTCGATTTCAAAACCACTTGCTGAGACTACCATTAAGGATTGGGATATTTTGCAGGATGTTTTGGTAAAAGGCCAGTTCCTCGTTTCGCAGGAGTCAGTTGCAATTATGCGTCAGCAAGGATTAGGTGGTGATATTATTAACATTGCCAGCAAAAACGGTATCGTTTCAGGTCCTAATAATGTGGCTTACGGAACTGCCAAAGCTGCACAGCAGCACATGACACGTTTGTTGGCTGCTGAACTTGGCCCGGACAGAATCCGCGTCAATGTCGTTAACCCTGATGCTGTAATCGCCGGAAGTAAGATTTGGGAAAGCGGCTGGGCGGCTGGAAGAGCCAAAGCTTACGGCATTAAAGTAGAGGAACTACCTTCTTATTATGCTAAAAGAACGGTTCTGAATGCAGAAATCCATACTGAAGACATTGCAAATGGCGTATACATTTTTGTTAGTGGGTTGCTGAACAAAAGCACCGGAAACGTGATCAATGTGGATGGTGGTGTTCCTGCTGCATTCCTAAGATAATTTAAGACCTGCCAGGTTTCAAGACTTGCCGGGTTTTCAAAACCTGGCAAGTCTTTTTTCATATCAAACTCTTTCCAAATGAAAATAGACCAATATAAGATCGACCAACATAACGACAGCCTGCTGTCAAAGCACAACAATCAGTTCATATTTATAAAGGAGCAGTTAGGGGAGCAGGGAATTAATGCTAATGATGTTGTAAAAGCGTTGGAAGCATTTCAGGTAGCGATCCCAAGCTGGGCATTGGGTACAGGCGGGACTCGTTTTGGAAGGTTTTCCGGCGGTGGAGAACCTCGTTCACTGGAAGAAAAAGTAGAGGACGTAGGCCTTCTGCATGCATTGAACCGATCGAGCGGCTCCATTTCTTTGCACATTCCTTGGGATATACCCGAGCAGGCACAATCCATCATTAATCTGGCGACTTCGCTGGATTTGAAATTTGATGCTGTCAATTCCAATACTTTTCAGGACCAGAAAAATCAGGAGCATTCATACAAATTCGGTTCGCTGTCGCACGTGGACCCGAAAGTGAGAAAGCAGGCTGTTGAGCACAACATTGAAGTGATCAAATACGGGAAAGACCTTGGTTCAAAAGCATTGTCGATCTGGTTGTCTGATGGCTCTTGCTTTCCCGGTCAGTCTAATTTTGTGAAGTCTTTCCAAAATACATTGGAATCATTGCAGGAAATATATGCAGCATTGCCGGATGACTGGAAAGTATACGTGGAATACAAAGCTTACGAACCGAATTTCTATTCTACGGTGATTCAGGATTGGGGCAGTTCTTTATTATTTTGCCAAAAATTGGGGGCCAAAGCTGACGTATTAGTAGATCTGGGGCATCATTTGCCAAATGCGAACATTGAGCAGATCGTGGCTACTTTGATGATGGAAGGCCGCCTGGCTGGTTTTCACTTCAATGATTCCAAATATGGCGATGATGACCTTACCGTTGGAAGTATTCGTCCATATATGTTGTTCCTGATCTTCGTGGAGCTCGTAGAAGGAATGAAACGTGCCAACCGGGCGAGCGATACGTACGCCTGGATGATCGATGCGAGCCACAATGTGAAAGATCCGCTGGAAGATTTGCTGCAATCCGTAGAAGCAATCCTGCTTTCTTATGCGCAAGCCCTGATCGTTGATCGCAAAAAACTGGAACAGGCAAGAATTCAAAATGATGTCGTTCTGGCTCAGCAAATCCTGCAAAATGCATTCCGGACTGATGTTCGTCCGCTTGTGCGCGAGTCTATGCGATTGAGCGGAGGAGCCATTGATCCGATCGGTTTATTCAGAAATCTCAGCGTTCGCTCCGAATTAATGAACGAGCGTGGTAAGGTGACGGTAGCGACCGGCCTATAACGTTGTCAGCCTCCTGCGGAGTCGAAGTGCATATGCACAGCGCAATGCACTTCGACTCCGCTCAGGGTGACAACTACTCTTTCAAAGCGACTTCCTTCGTATCAGCGTAAACGGATTTTTAATGATCGCCCTTCTGTTTTCTCTGATCAGTTCCGCCGCCGTTTTTCCCATCTGCTCGTGGTCAGTGGATATAGTCGTGATACCGTCCAGTAGGATCTCTTTTAGCGGTGTTTCGTTATAGGAAATAATTCCAATGTCTTTTCCAATCGTCAATTGCTGCTCTCTGCATCTTTTGATGAGGTTTACCAGGTCATTTTCCTCAATTACCACATAGGCAGTGTCTTTTACTGCCGTACTGTTTTCATGAAAATCGTACATAATTTCATGCTCAAATTCGTGCTGAATGCAAAAGATCCGGAAGCCTTTGATAATCTCTTTGGGGTAACGGATAATGGTTGGGAAAATGAGGATTAGTTTTTTGTAAACTTTCAATAGATCCACCGCCTCATTCAATGCAGAAACAATGTCTTTTTCAAAATTCTGAAAGACCGAAGAATGTTTTTTGCTGTTAAATTCAATGTCCTTATCGAGTAAAATCAGTTTTTCCGGAGGGATCATTTTGAGTACTTCAATGGCTTCCTCGGCTTTTTCGTAAAAGTGGGGCATAATCACGTAGTAATCATATTCGCCCAAACTGTTCTTAATCAGGTTTTTGAAAATATTAGTATTGGAATGATGAATGTGCAGGTCAACATTCACATTTCTGCCAATGTTCTCGACGAAGGCATTATAGATCTGTTTTTTATAGTTACTGATCTTGTTAAAGACCAATAGTATCCGCAGAGAAGTCTCAATGTCGACGCGATTGATGAAATAACCCTTTCCGCGGACGGAAATCAGGACACCGTCTTTGATCAAATGTTTATAAGCTTTTTCAACTGTATCCCGCGAGAGCAGGTATTCTTCACTGAGCTGGTTAATGGATGGAATTTTGTCCCCTCTCTTCAATTTACCCTTACTAATCGCCTGCAAGAGCGATTTAATGATCTGCATGTATTTAGGTGCGCTCTCCTTAAATTCTATGTCAAACTGTATTTCCATTCAATGTACCGGTTTAGGACTAAGCTAAAATAATGCTTTTTTCTGCGTTTTAACAGGAAAAATATAGGTGTTGCAAACAAAAAGAACCCGGTAAGGATTACTACTATCCTTACCGGGTTCTTTTGTATCAAAATCTGAATTTATCTCGGTGACCGGCTGCTTCTTTCGCTCGCTCCACGACCACCTCTGTCGTGACTTTCTTGCGAAGATCTGTTGTTTTGAGAGTTACCACGCGATTCCGGCTGACTTCTTTCAGGTGCGCTTCTTTCCACACGTTCATTCCGCGGAGCCGACGGTACACTTGACTCTCTACTGCGCTCGGGTTGGCGCGGAGCTTCGTAAGAACCTCTGTCCCGGCCTGGATTCACCTGTTCTGCCGAACGGTTTGAGCGGCTGTTTCTTTCCGGCTCGTAGGTCGGGGCGCTCGATTCTCGGCTGCGGTCAGGTTGGCGGGGAGCTTCGTATCTGTTGTTACGGCTATCCGAAGGCGATGGCGACTCTGCGTCCCTGTTACGGTTGATTCGGCTGTTGTCGCGTTCTTCCGAGGAATTCCGTTGTGCGTCGCGGGAACGTTCATTCGATGGATTATCCCTCCTGGCATCGCTGTTCGAATTGTCCCCGATCCGACCATTGCTATTGCGGTCGTTTCTTTCGCGGTTGCTATTGTTATCAGCATTGCCTCTGCCACGGTCCGAACCTGCATCTATCACTGATCCACGGCGGCTAGGCTCGTCTCTTCGTCCGTTGTCGCGGGAATCATAGCGGTCATTGCCACGACCTGACTCTGCAACGATCACTCTTCCGCGACCTCTCGGGCTGGCATCTATGGTACGGACCGGAACGCTTCTCCTGGTCACTCGCTCGATTTCATCACGTCTCGGGCCGTATACATAGGTGCGGTTGTTGCTGCGATAGTAATTATTCACGATCACAGTTTGATTATATACATGCGTTACACGTCCCCGTGGCGCACAGTAATTGTTCCAGCGTGGGTTGGTAATATAACGTTGTGGTACAAACACCCACCAGAATGACGGAATGTTGATAGAGACATTGATATTGACCCCAGGTCCCAAAGGGGCCCATCCGTAATATCCGCCACCGGAACGCCAGTTTACCCAGGCAGGTCCCCATTCATAGTCAGGTACCCAAAACCAGCCATTATAGTCGTCATAGGACCACCGGCCATAGTGAAAAGGAGCCCAGCCCCAGTCGTAATCCGAAACCCAAGTGTTTCCATATTCCGTTACCTCCCAATAACCATTGGTGGAGTAAGGCTGGAAACCATTGGCAACGTCAGGAATCCAGACTGATCCGAATTGCGGGTTACGTACCCACCTTCCGTAAGGGGCCAAGTCATTGTAGAATGTCTGGAAGGAAATGCTAACGCCCGGCTGTGCCTGGGTTTTATTATAAACCGAAACACCGGAAAGCATTAAAAAGAACAGGCCGAGTATCCGAAGTGTACGCATGGTGTTCATGACTATATGATTAAATTGTTTTCTGTTTTTAAAAATCGTTTATTGGACATAACTTTTTAATGTAGGTTTAAGGACGTAATCTGACATTAACAGGTGTTAACAAAATTTTAAAAAGAATCATGATCAATCCTGAAATCCTGCATAACGAACTGGCTTTCCAGACGGCCCGGAGCGGTGGTGCGGGAGGCCAAAATGTCAATAAAGTAGAAACCAAAGTAGAGCTGAGATTTGATGTCATTAACTCGCAAGTACTTACTGATGAGCAAAAGCAGGTCCTTACTGAAAAGTTATCCAGCAAGTTAACGAATGACAAAGTGCTGGTATTATACCACCAGACTGAGCGGTCGCAGCTGGCCAATAAGGATAAAGTGATTGCGAAATTCGATCAGCTTATCCGTCAGGCACTTACTGTTCAGAAACGCCGCAAAGCCACCCGGCCCACATTGTCTTCAAAGCTGGAAAGATTGCAGTCCAAGCAACGTAATGCAACCACTAAATCGCTTCGTAGGAAGACTTTTGAAGATTAACCTAACCCTTTGTTGATTTATTTTAACAATATGATTGCTGCCACTCCTGCTCAACCTAAATTAAGTGCTGTTTTAACGCTGCCCGTGATCGTCGCATCGCTGGGCTATTTTGTGGATGTGTATGATCTGCTGCTTTTCAACATTGTGCGCGTGCCGAGTTTAAGAGACCTCGGGCTTTCAGAAGAGGAGATCTCGCAGATCGGGGCGAATATTTATAACTGGCAACAAGCTGGCTTGCTGATAGGAGGGTTTATGTGGGGGATCCTGGGAGATAAAATGGGCCGGCGGTCGGTACTGTTCGGCTCCATCCTGACATACTCCATAGCCAACATTGCCTGCGGTTTTACCAATAATGTAGAGGTTTATTCATTTTTAAGGTTTATCGCTGGCCTCGGGCTGGCAGGCGAACTGGGTGCCGGGATCACATTAATTGCCGAAATTCTTCCAAAAGAACTGAGGGGATATGGCGCTTCTGTAATGGCTAGTGTGGGACTGGCAGGTGCCATTGCCGCCTTTTTTGCCGTGAAGCTTACAGACTGGCGGGTTGCCTACTTCATTGGCGGAGGTATGGGAGTGATTTTGCTGGTGCTGCGTATCAATGTTTTGGAATCCATTGTGTTTAATAAAAGCCTTGAAAAAAGAGGTGCAAAGTCAGTACCATGGTGGACTATATTTACGAGCTGGTCGCGGTTTGTACGTTACATTCGTTGTATGGGTATCGGGCTCCCGACTTACATGGTAATCGGGATTTATTCCACATTTGGGAACGAGTTTGCCAAAGCGTTGGGTGTCGCGGGTGACGTGCAGGCGGGCACATGTGTGCTATATACATACATAGGCGTGGTCACGGGTGACTTTTTCAGTGGAATTTTAAGTCAATGGCTGCGATCAAGGCGAAAAGCGATTTTTTTAATGATGAGCATGACATTGGCCGGAGTTGTGTGGCTTTTGTATGGCGGGATCAATTCCACTACCACCCTTTACATTTGCTATGTATGGCTCGGCTTCTCTATTGGCTACATTGCCATGTTCCTGACTACCACTGCCGAGCAATTCGGTACCAACTTGAGAGCCACAGTTACCACTTCCGTTGCCAATAATGTGAGAGCGACCGTATTGCTGACATTACCATTGTTCCAATTCCTGAAACCTGAGAAAGGAGTACTTCAATCCGGCGCGATCGTAGGTGCGATCTGTTTTACACTGGCGCTTTTATCCCTGTGGAAGATGGAGGAAACTTACGGAAAGGAACTGGATTACGAGGAAGCGTAGGGTGCTCAACGTCTATTCGGTTACCCCAAAAATCAGCTTGTCAGGAGTGGGGTATTCAATCAATTTGGAGAAATCCGTTTTCCAGAAATCAAGATCTAGTAAATGATTGTGATGGTCTTTGGTTAATGTGATCACCACAGGGGTATCATCCGTGTCAATGTATTCCACTTGAATGAGGTCTCCGTCATAACCGTCCACGTCTCCGCCGAGGCTGATACTGCCCATTTTGCCGCCCTCATATTCATCCACTTGCTCACTGATTGGAAAATCCTCAGGATTCAGGTTTAGCTTTTCAAGCAGGAAATGTACCAGGTCAATCTCATTTTGCCTGATCGGTCGTATGTTGCTCATTGTTAATGAATTCGTTTTTTGATCAAAATTTAAAAATCGTGTCTTTCATTAATACACCGCTCCACCCCATATGAAATCCTTGAACCCGCCAGAGTTGGGATGGCGACCCACCAATGCAACATCATTGATCTGCAAAATTTTAGCCCGCTCAGTTAATGTGGATAAATCTTGCGGCGTGCAGGTTTCTTTCACTTCAATGGCCTTTTCTCTGTTTAAAATAAAATCTATTTCCGTTCCTGAACTTTTCTCAAAATAATTCACCGAGCCTATTCTACCTAGCTGGTTAGCAATTGCATTTTCGAATATTGCTCCGCTACTTACTTTGCTGAGGATCTGCAGCAGCCCGGTATCAGCAAAATAGAACTTAGGCTGCTTGGTTAATTCTTTATCAATTCCGTTCGTAAAAGGTTTTACAATCTGGATAAAATAGGTGTATTCCAGCAAGTGCATGTAGTCTTTAATCTTGTTTCTGTTAATACCAATGATGCTGGCTATTTTGGAATAATCTATTCGGCTACCCACTCTGGCCGCCAGTAATTGTATCAATTTGTAAAGTGTGTCGCTCACTGTGAAGTCTGACAATAATTTAATGTCCAGTTCAATGTATGCATTCAGAACATCTTTTAAATAATTGGTTTTTGACGCATCGGAACCGGCTAGTACCACTTCCGGAAACCCTCCGAACTGCAAAAATTCCTCATAGTATCCTTTCCAGCGATCATAGAACGTTGGAAGAAAAGACTTTAACCGCTCTTTTTCCAATGTTGCTACATCTAACCCCTTAAAAGCAAGAAATTCCTCAAAATCCAGCGGGAACATTTCAAATATCTGTTTTCTCCCTGAAAGACTTTCTGAAAAATGATTTTTCAAATAAAAAGAACTTGAACCGGTGACTATGAATTTGATACCGTAGGTGTCGTACAGGCTTTTAATAACACTCGTACTATTGGGTACCAGCTGTATTTCATCAAGAGCCAGCACAGCGGGTTGGTCCAACTGTAAACCCAGGGCGCTCAACCCGCGTTCGATATCATTATAGGAATCCTGATTGAATAAAACCCGGTTTTCAATGCGTTCAAAATCGAGATATAGCTTATTGGTATGAGGCACAAGGGTTAGCAGGTGTTTGACGGTCGTGGATTTCCCAACTCTCCTCATACCCGTAATCACAGTAGCCTGCTTCTCCGTCAGGTGCTGTTGTAACTCGTTAAATGATCTCCTGAAATACATATTCTAAACTATATGCACGAAAATAATACATATAATCGGATATTATGGACAATAAGAACACATATTATATGATATTATGAATAAAATTAAAGCAAAATATCGGATAATATGCATAATATTCATGCATATTATCCGATGATATAGTAATTTCAGGCCGTAGGCCGACTACGCCACTGCTCTGCCTTCTTCCCAACAAACCAAAATGACAGAGCAAGTAACGCGAAGAAAATCCCTTTATTAGTGCGGTCCCAGAAGTATTCGAAGTAACGGGTGTAGATGTTTAAAAGGAAAAAAACAAGACAGAGATCACGTAATGTGTCCTGCTTGTTTTGGAATGCGTAAACCAGCATTAGTATCAGCACAATGGTGAAGCCCAGTGCCCAGTACCAGAAATGGCTTTGTTTCAGCCCTTGCCAGCCGGTGAGGTCGTCGTAGTTCCCGAAAATGGATAATGTCCAGGCTGCGATCAGAAATAATAGTAAGCCAATGGCGTAGGTAACCTCTGCCAAAAATTCCAATGGTTTTATCCGGCTCATTACCCAGGAAGATGCCCAAATAGCTAAACTGAACAATGTCATTCTAAGCGGATAATTCATGCCCAGAAAACGGAAACCACCATCTGACCAAAAGTAAGTTTGCGCTCCCCACCAACCCGCCAGCGACATGATCGCAATTGTCCATAGCAATGTCGAGCGTAACAACACGGCGATGATACCGTAAGCCAAAGTCGCTATAAGTAGCGGAATGGCAAAGTTGGAATTGTCACTTAACAAGCTCCTCGTCCAGTAAGTAATGGCGATTCCGACCGTGAGAATGATGGTAATGTTGTAAACTTCGTTGCTGAAACGCGTGGTTGGAATTTTACGTTGCCGCCTTTTCGCGAGATAGACAAAAAGGGCAGCAATGAATGTGAAACCTATGCCGACAATGTTCTCCGAAAAGCCCCATCTTTTTCTGAGGACATCGATCCATTTTTCATCAATTACGAGTGCGCCGAAAGCCAGTAATCCGCAAGAAACGGCGGAGATCAAAGCGTAGATCGCAATGGCGTCGACATTGGCATTCCGTAACTGGTAGCTGTTCCGCAGCTCAGTTGCCAGTTCCTTTGAAATCTTCGCATCTTCCTCCCAGGACTGTATCGCTTTATTCACGATTTCCGCCTCCTTCTTATCTAACTCCATTCAGCATTTTTAGCGTTGATGACTTTAAAAATCATGCCGGTTAAATAGTCTCATATTCAGAGAAAAGCTTTGGCGCAATAAATGAAAAAGCCCGGAAGAAATTCCGGGCTCGATCTGTCATTTTTATTTTTTTAATCCGGATAAAAACTCAACAACATCCCTGATCTCCCGTTTCGACATGATTGTTCCCATGGGCGGCATGCTGGAGGGTACATTTTCCCGTTTCGCGATTCGTGCGACGGCGATTTTTAATGGTTCCGCTTCCGAGGTTTTCAGTACCAGTTCGTGTTCATTTTCCTGCGCCAATATACCAGCGGCAGAGGTTCCGTCTTTCAATGTCAACATTACCATTCCAAATCCTGGGGATAGCCGCGCGCTTGGCTCGACTAATGCCTGCAAAATCTGTTCGCGGGAAAGTACATTACCGATATTGGAAAGCGAAGGCCCTACCTCACCGCCCTGACCGCCGATAGCATGGCAACGAACGCATTCCGCGGCTGAGTTGGTCATGAAGTAGCGACGGCCAAGCTGAGCATTACCACCGAATAACGCATCCTGGAAGTCAGCGACGGTCGTTCCTTGTGATCTCAATGGAGCCAGTTTAGCTATCAATGCAGTTGATTTCGTAGAGTCAACAGCTTCACCTAAATCCAACGCCAGACTGTTAGGAAGCTTTTTGTCAACCATTTTTCCAATCAGGTCTGTGAAGATCGTTTCTGTTTTGGCAACAGGTAATGTGCCTAGTACGCGCAACATTTGTTGCTGTTCCCGTACGCTGCCTTTATCGAAAATCGTCTGAGAAATATCTGTTAACGCTTCTTTGGACATGGTCACGTTTCCTACCATACCCAATGCAGCAGTCCGCACGTCGGCGTCGGAATCGCTCATGCCTTTTTTCATGACCGTTTCCATATCGGTGTATTTCAGCTCATTCAATGCTGCCAACATCGCCGCTCTTACCTTTGGATCTTTGTGGTCGTTCAATATTTTAGCAAGCGCTGCATTGTTTTCTGAAACATTCAGGTTCGTGAGCATTTGGGCCGCAGCGATTAATATAGCCGGATCATTGTCTTGTAAAAGATCACTAATGATTGGCTGGATTTTACTTTTAACCACCGCCGGATTACGCTCCATTGGCCCGCGGTAGCGACCATCCACACGATCCATAACCGAAGGACTTGCCCAGGTACCTAGTGTTGCCAATGCTTCCGCTCTCAGGTTTTTATCAACATCTTTTCTTTTTGCAAATGCAATCAGATCATTCAGTTGCGCCTCGCCCCCTACACGCAGCGCAGCGTTGATTGAGCGGCGCAGCAGAGGTTCAGAAGTAAATCTTTTATCATTTAATGTAGCTGCCAGGGCCGGAAGAGCACCCGTAATAGAGAGGTCATCATTAATAGCGCGGGCTGTTTCCGTAACAATGTACTCATCCTTATCTTGTAAAAAGACACTGATTTTATCGCTCTTCAATTTGCGTAGTACCAGGACTGCCGCAATGCGAAGTGACTTTTCGGGGCTGTTTGCCAAAGCAAGCATAGGCTCGGCAGTTCCGATACGAGACAATGCCAAAACAGCAGCGTGCCTCAGATAAACGTCTTCATCATTGTTAGCTTTGATCATATTCAAAAGCGGCGTTACTGCCTCTTTGTAACCAACGCGTCCCAGCGCCTGTGCTGCAAAAAACTGCACACGAGGGTTTTTGCTTGAAAGCATTGGAATCAGCATCGGGCCTGATTCTGCGATCCGGGCGTCTCCGAGTACTTTCGCAGCCTGTACCGTAATTTCTTCGTCAGAATCTTTCAGCAATGTCATGAGCACATTCGCGTAGGCCTTATCCTGGCGCGCCAGCTGGCCCACTCCCCAGATACCGTGGATACGTGCAAGCTGATTACCGGTTTGGGCAATCGCTTTGCTTAGTACCGGAGCACCTTTGGCACCTCTCGAAGCCAGTTCAAACTGCGCTTTCTGCCGAATACGCATATCCTGGTTGGAAAGTAATGTCAATAGCATGTCGTCTGCCTGCTTTTCGTAGTCAAGCTGCATCAGCCTTTTGGTTTCGATACGAAGTGCTTTCAGGTCGTTTTTCTCTTCTGTAACGTCCAGTTTCCACACTCTACCGTAATTTTTTGTATCCCAACCATTGATCCAGTCAGCCACATACAACGCGCCATCCGGTCCGAAACGGATACCTGTAGGCAGGATACCTGTTAAAATATTTTTTTCACCATCCAGAACGAAAGAAGCTCCTTTGGGTTTCAAACCAAACGACCAGATCGGCGAACGTGCGGGGTTACCCACAAATTCAACCAGGAAAAACTTGTTTTTCCATGCAGAGCCCAATGCAGTTCCGGGATTGTATTGCATTCCCGTAGGACCATTGTGAAAATTCTGGATAGGAGGGATAATGTATGCAGCCTGTCCTTCCCAACGTGGTTTGTAAAGCTTTTCATCCATCCAAACCTTGTAACTGTTGTTTTTTGGATCGGTGTACTTACCATACTGCCAGTTCGAACGCCAGCCAGCATCAGAACCTTCCACCACGTGTACCAATCTTTCGCTTTCGCCAGGATGGTCACCATCATTATCCGAACTGATCAGGTTGCCGTATTCATCAAAAACAAACTCGTGCGTATTACGCAATCCGTGTGCAAAAATTTCAAAATCGCTGCCGTCCGGGTTAGCGCGACCGATAATTCCCGAATTAGGATATTCATGTTTCACACCTTCGGCAGTAGTAACATTGGCACCAATGTCACCAATATTCCAATATATTTTTCCGTCAGGACCTTCAATGGGGTTTGACATACCGTGACCGCTAAAACCAATGTGAACGCCATAACCGTGGCTGATCGAAGTTTTTTGATCCAAAACGCCGTCACCATTCGTATCTCGTAATCTCCAAACGTCCGGAGCAATGGTTACAAATGCATCTTTCGCTCTGATCAGCAAACCGCCGGCAACATCGGAAACCTCATCAAAAAAGTCATCCAATATTCTAATTGAAACATCAGCGATGCCATCATTATCGGTGTCTTCAATGCGCCATACCTCGTCTTTTTCGACGGCAAGATCTTTCCAGTCATGAGATTTGTCGCCATTGACGTCTTTCAGCCAGTTGTTTTCTTTACTTTTTTCCGGCGCAAAAGTGCTGTGCAAGAAAGCACGACGATCTTCAACGGTTTGCAAGCCAATAGAGGCGGTCATCCAGTTGCGGTGTCCGCGAATGTCAAATTCAGAGTTTTTCTGACGGTTTGTTCGGTTCAGGTACACGCGGCCTTTATCATCCATAGCAATGGCGACAGGATCAGGGGCCAGGGAGTCTGACGCCCATAGATCGAGTTTCAAGCCGTCGGCCAGTTTCACGACCGTTTTTTCACGGATTTCTTTTGCCCGCGCTTTACCGGTTGCAGCGTCTTCTTTCACGACCAGCGCTTTGCTGTTGGTTTTAGAAGTGGAGCCCACGGTGGAGCCCGACGGGGACATTTTCATGCAGGATACTACCACAACAGCAGTAGCGGCCAGAAGGATTAAGGGGTTCTTAAATTGTTTTTTGGAAATCATTGGGTAACGCTTTTATGCGGATATGTTCTTGGCTTGGTTCAAAATTTAAAGTAAGTAAAAAATAAAGGGCATATGCTAAGATTTTTTACTGTAAACGGGGAAAATAGCAATGTAGGTTGGTGAAAATTAATTCGAAGGGCTAAGAGAAAATAGCTCTTTGGCCGTCAACTCAAAATCGGGCAAGACTGGAGAGGCAGAACAAATATCATTTTCTGTACAGATTTTGACGTTTTTACGTGATGTGTAAACATAAACTACCTCATTGTCAGGATAAATGTGCCAAACAACTTTAACCGTAGACTGGAAATACTCTGCTAGTTTTTCTTCGACTTTTTCCGCATCATCCGATGGAGAAATAACCTCAATTAAAAATTCGGGAATGGGCTCTTTGTCAGAAATGACCGAATCATCAATTTGTGACCCGGTGAAAAAAGCAAGATCTGGCCTGCGCATCTGAATCCCGCTGAGGATTACATCTTGCTCCATAATCAGCGCAGCGCCTTTTGAAAAAGCAATGGTTCGAAAAAACAACTGTTGCAACTTCCGAATGATAAACAAATGCTTTTTCTTCATTTTCTCAAATCTGATGATTTCTCCGTCATTCCATTCATACTTAAAACCATCAACAGCTTCCCAACGAAGAAATTCTTCGAAAGAACTGGGTACTACCGATGACTGGGAACGAAGTATCATAATTGAGTTTTGCAGGTAAGGGTAAATTTACTGAAATTCAGGGAAGTTGGTGTTTTTTAAAAGTTGAAAAATCGATATAGTTGTTAAAACAATTCCAGCTGACCGTCAAATCCTTTTGGTTTTTTAGCTTTGCCTTTCACAGTCCTGCCCTCATATTTCCAGGAATTATCCCTTTCCTGCTGTACAATGTCATTAAAACGATTGTTAGGTTGGAAATCTTTTTCTAATTGAACCGCCACTTTGGATAGATTTTTCAGTGCTTCCGATTTGTCCTTATCACCCATTTTTGCTTTTTGAATGGCCCTGTCCAATGTCAGGATCGACTCGTCATAAACGGTAATAGGTACCGGAAAAGGATGGCCGTCCTTACCGCCATGTGCGAAAGAAAACCGTGCAGGATCTGAAAACCGCGAAGGGGTACCATGGATAATTTCACTTACCAAAGTCAGGGATTGAATGGTACGCGGCCCGACTCCTTCCAGCAGCAGCAACGATTCCATATCATTGACCGGATTATCGTGTGCCAGCGCCAGAACTGCGCCGAGCCTTTTCAGATTCACATCTTCCGCTCGTAGATCATGATGCCCGGGCATGACGAGTTTGGTTATTTCCCGCATGATATGATTGGGATTTTCTTTGGTCAGTTCCAAAATCCCGATTCGGGTAGGTGCGGCGGCTTTGGCGGTAAGATTTAAGATATTTCCCTGATTATGCCCGTAAATGGATGTATGAGGCTCTTCTACAAATGATTTGATGCTGGGTGAATGCCAGTGGTAACGTCTGGCCAGGCGCTCATTGGTGTTCATTCCCTGCTGGATCACAGCCCAATCTCCTTCTTTGGAAAGAACAAATGAATGCAGATACAACTGAAAGCCATCCTGAATCGCAGTATTGTCAACCTTGGCAGACAAACGGCTATTATGCACCAGCAAATTTCCGTCCAGGCCGGTTTTCTCTGCAATCACCATTAACTCCGCCGGCGTCTGGCGCGAATACTTGCCCCGACCGCCACAAATGTAAATGCCAAGTTCAGCAGATTTCTTATTTACCGAACCCTTCAAAGCACCCATGACAGATGTAGTGATTCCGGATGAATGCCAGTCCATTCCCAGCACACAACCCAACGATTGAAACCAGAAAGGATCGCTTAATTTTTGAAGTAAAGCATTGCGGCCATATTCTATTACAATGGATTCCACGATCGCCCCGCCTAGCGCACTCATCCGTTGTGCTAACCAAATCGGTACCTTTCCATAATGTAACGGCAAATCCGCGTGACCACTTTTCATAATGATGTAAGTTACTAAAAATTAGAAATGCGATGAGTTTCGGGATGCTATCTAACATCAAAAGTGTCGTGGTTGTCCGAAAATTCGAACAGCCACAACACTTTTACCAGATGCCTGGAAGATTAACCTGCGATCTTCAATTGCCTTAATCCCTTCAACTGCAAAAAGGCCATCAATGCCACCCAAAGTGCGACTGCCCCTATTAAGCAATAGCCAAGGGGAGTTAAGCCAAACATTTCTGTGGCAATGATCATTAAACTTTCAACCACCCAAAGAATATCCAGCACAATAATTAATTTAATCCAACCCGTACTAAGTGGATTCTTGCGGCCTTGTGTGAAAACGATTGCGGCAAAAATTAGCAGAAAAACTCCAACCGCGACAAATGGCATGGTCTGGGCAGCGCCGAAAAGTCCGGCGATATAAGATGGGAAAGTGGCGAGGATTAATCCAGTGGCGCCGGAACTCAATGCATTAATGATCAGGACGTTTTTTAAAGTTGTCATGGGAATGTTATTTTGATTACCTGACAAAACTATATTTGCAGAAAGTAATTAAATTGACATTTCACGACAAAATGAATATCCTTTCTTCACACCTTCGGTATTTCACTGACTACGCCAGGATAAGGGGTGTAGCTGCGGATATCTTCCCCAAATTACCAGATTCGACATCGACAGATTTGACCGAGCCAGAATCTGTGGTAACGGAAGAAGAATTTTACGAAATTTTGAAGGAAATAGACCGGCAACTAGCTGATGAATACCTGGGAATCAAATGCGGCAATTTTATCTCGCTGAAACTGCTTGGAATAATCTACCGGATTTCGCTGCAAGCAGCTACAGTTGAGGAAGCCTTTCATTATTTAAGATCGTATTTGGAAGTAGCTTTGCCAATTGTACAACCGAAGACAGTTATATCTGAAAAAGAAGCCAGAATAGAATTGAGCATTGACAATCGGGAAGAAGCAATCAACCGAATTATTGTTGAGAATTGTTTGACAATAATATCAAGAGAACTAAAAATGATGGTCGGCCGAGATGTAAATATTAGAATTGGAACGCCCTATTTCCACGGTGGTTACCCGGCTGATTGGGTTCTGGATCAGCACTTTTCCGTTTCCTTCGAATTAACTATTCTAAAAGCGGCACTAAAAGACAGAAATCACCTTCATTTGGATATGCTTGTGCCGGAATATCTGAAAATGATTGAGCAATTAAGATCGGGAAACAGTTTTGCCAACAAAGTCCGGATTACGATGCTTTCAATGTCGGATCCGAAATTGCCTGACATTCAGTCCATTTCTGATGCATTGTATTTGACACCCCGAACTTTACAGAGAAGATTAGTGCAGGAAGAGTTAACTTACAGGGAAATTACTGAGGGTTTGAAAAAAGAGATATGCTCATTTTTAATAAGACATGACCCATATTCTATATCAAGCCTAACTTATATTTTAGGATATGCGGAGCCAGCCTCATTTATACATTCGTTTAAAAAATGGTATGGCGATTCACCACAAAGGGTTCGCAGAAGATTAAAAGAGCCTTTTTGAAATTTTGCCGGATATTACCTACTTGCGAGACATTTGTAAAAATAACTATGACTAATAACGACATTTTAAAAAAGCTTCGGGTGGCGCTTCACCTTCGTAATGATGAAATCATCAATATTCTGGCTTTGGTGGACTTCAAGGTTACAGCCAGTGAATTAGGAGCCTTGTTCAGAAAGGAAGGGCACGAAAATTATAAGCCTTGTGGTGACCAGCTTTTACGCAATTTCCTGAATGGCCTGATCATTCATATGAGAGGCCCGATAGAAGGAGATAAAAAGTCACAGGAAGATTTAGAATAAGACGTTCTTTTCACATTAACCATAAGTCTCTCTTACCACAGAATAATGCTAATCCAGGTTTTAATAACATTAGTGCTCGTATTGCTTAATGGTTTTTTTGTCGCAGCTGAATTTGCTATCGTCAAGATCAGAGCGTCGCAGTTGGAGCAAAAAGCACAGGATGGAAATAAAATGGCCATTTTGTCTAAAAAGATTGTCGCTAATCTCGACGGATACCTGGCTGCTACACAATTTGGTATTACGCTGGCAAGTCTGGGTTTGGGTTGGATAGGAGAGCCGGTAGTTTCCAAAATACTCATCGGTGGAATGGAGCTGGTCGGTATTTCGCTCGATCCCGAGTTGGCACATCAGATTGCGTTGCCTGCCGCTTTTGCCATCATTACTGTATTGCATATCGTTTTTGGTGAATTGGCGCCAAAGTCCATTGCGATCCAGCGACCGGAGGCTACTACATTGTTTTTATCGTATCCGCTGCACGGCTTTTTTCTGGTATTCAGGCCGATTGTGTGGATGCTAAATGGTATAGCGAACTTTATTTTGAAAGGCGTGGGCATTACACCGACCCACGGAAGTGAGGTTCACAGCAGCGACGAACTGCGGTATTTGGTTCAGCAACAGAAGGATAGCGGAATGATCGAAGCTGCGGATTACGACCTGATCAAGAATGCATTTAATTTTTCGGAAAGAATCGCGAAGCAGATCATGATCCCGCGTACGCAGGTTGTTGGGGTTGATATCAATGATTTCAATGAAGCAAAACTCGAAAAGATCATTGAAGAAGGGTTTTCAAGAATTCCGGCTTATGAAGATACATTGGACCAGATTGTCGGCGTATTGCATTTGAAAGACCTGTTATTGAAAATGCGGCAGGGTAAGGAAATTGTTCTTTCCGAGCTGATCCGCCCCATTTCAACAGTTCATGAATCCAAGCCTATCGGCGCATTGCTGCGTGATTTTCAGGTAAACCGTCAGCAAATGGCTGTCATTATAGACGAATATGGCGGGGTCGATGGTATCGTGACTATGGAAGATATTCTGGAAGAGCTGGTAGGGGAGATACAGGACGAATATGATAATGAGGTGCCCATTGTGAAGAACGAAAGTGACAATACCTATACTGCTCAGGGTTCAGCTTCGATTACGGACCTGAATGACAAGCTGCTCCATGATATTGCCAAGAATGGTGAGTACGAAACGCTAGCCGGTTACCTGATCTGGAAATTTGGCAGGATTCCCGCTGTGGGAGAGAAAATGAGAACGAAACACTACGAGTTTACCGTTTTGAAAAAACAACGCAGCACCATTTCCACTGTCAAGATCACGATTCTCGACACGCCGAATATGTTTTAATGTTATTTCAAATTGAGTTTCAGCTTAACATTCTTCTGATTTCTTAAAACCTCCACGTCCATTTGGCCCGTCCAGTTCACCTGCTGGCGAATTGCTTCCAGCCTTACTACATTATCGGCCTTTTCTTTGTTAGCCTGAACGATCACATCATTGTTTTGAAGACCGCTTTTGGCCAGAATGCTGCTTTCGGGAATATCCACGATCACAATTCCTTTTTCGTCTGGAAGCCCGAATGCAGAACGGTCGCCCAGTCCCTGTACATTCCGGATTTTGGCTCCCAGCCAGGTCATTTCCTGCATATTTTTTTCAAGTTCTGCATTTAACAATACCGGGAAAGCGACTTTCGCGGCCATTACTTTCAGTTTCTCAATTCTAACACCAAACTGATCCATCGGGAAATTTTTAAAGCCCAATGACAAAGCCGGACTGGAATTCTTGACCCCGTAATCTCCTTTTTCAGGATTAATAAATGCTGCATCTCCGAACTTGCTGTGCGTATCCGTGTGATTGGAGCGCGCAATGGTCAAATCCGCCTGATTTGGAAAAAGATTGTAATCAACTTCCTTGCCCCAGTCTTTGACCAAAATTGGAAAGTAAGGCCGCATCACGATATTTTTTCTAAAAATATCCCCGCTGTTTTTAAACCAGACATGCGGATGAAAGGAGTTATTGATCATAATGTTGTTCTCCGCAATTCTTTGAAAGCCCTCCCGAAACTTCAAACCGCCACTCAGAAGTACATTATTATATATGTGATAGTTGCTGCTGCCGTCGTCGAGGTCAATGTCCCAGCCGTGGTCGCAGCGGAAACGGTTATTGCGGATCACAACAGGTTTTTGCGCATCCAGTAGTATCAGTTCCGGGTGGGCCATCGCCAGACTATCCATTGTTTTCCGGTTGGGATGCCAAAAACGGTCGCGTCCCCAGGAATTGAATGCACCGTGATCGCCGGTTTCTAGTACGGTCTCAAATACATCATTATACTCGATCAAATGTCCTCCCCAGGCGCCATCTCCAATGTTGATCCCCGCACGCGGAACTTTGTAGATCGTATTATGGCTCACATGGATTTCAGAAGCCATTTCGATCTGAACACCGGTACATTGTTTTTCTATTTTGCCAATGTTGTGGATCAAGTTGTCTGCCGCGAAGCATTGCAGCGGGTAATGGTTACTCTTCGGCCCCGGTGTTTTGTCCATTTTAGCAAAAGGAACAAAGTTTTCGTAACCAAATGCTGCTGAACGGACGGCAGAAGAATCACCTACAAAACAAATAGCGCTCGACCCGATATGGTGAATGTGCGAACCAGTCACACCTGATTTGACATTATAGCCTGTGATCATCACCGCATTGCCGCCCAGATTGGTAAACTCAGAATCTCTGATCTGGCAATTTTCAGTGTTCTCCATCACGACCGCTCCGCCGCGATAAATCATCCAGTCGCTACGCAACAATGGCTCATAATGTTCCATAATAGTACGTTCTGTATGCTCAAATCGAATGCCTTTGATCGTGACATTTTTCAATGGTTTTTGAGTAGTACCCCTTAGTTCAATGATATGGTTAAGATTTGAAACCTCGATTCTGGCAGTTTTTATATCCACACCTTTGGGCGGATAAAGATATAGCGTTTGCGTACTATGATCGTAAAACCATTCGCCGGGCGCGTCCAGCTCTTCAAAAATATTCTCTACAAAACGTTGTTTGGGATGCAGGGGAGAAGGTCGGTTATTTTGCCAGCCGCCTTCCAGCTCCGGCTCATTATTCTTTACACCTTTGATCCGGTAATGAAAACTTCCCCACTCGCCCTGGTGTAATGCATGTACATATCCTCCCGCGGGATTTTTCCAGGTTGCTACCCGGGCTGGCGCGATGGCATCCTCGGCAGTACCATTGAAAACTCTTGCATCCGCGTCATAATTTGGATAGCGTGCCATAGGCAACTGCTGCCCATTGACGAAAAGCATTTCGAATCCTGCTTTTTCAATTTTAGCTTTCAGGACGTTTCCTTCATGTTTTTCCCATTGTGGCTGGATCAACCTTCCGGCGCTCAGTACTACTTCTTCTTTCTGGTAAGCCTGAATGGAGAGTACTTTTTCCTCGATTAATGCAGAGGTAATGAGGATAGGTTTTTCAAGGTAATAGCTGCCCTCGCGGAGAATTATCGCGGCCTGTGGACCGTTGTGGGCATTGATCCGTGACAGCGCTTTGTCAACTGTTTTCAACGGCCGCTGTAACGTACCTGCATTCGTGTCGTTACCTTGTGGAGAAACGTAGAAATTTTGCGCAATACCTGTTTTTGTAAACAGCATTAGGCAAATCAGCAGCAGCGTTGTATTTTTTATTATCATTGGTGTTCAGGAATTAATGCTATTCGGTCTAAGTATGAAAAAGTTATCCGGGATTATGTCAGGTTTAATGCTCCTGGTTTTTGTGCAAAATACTTCATTTGCCCAAACTAAGAAGAAGGATGATCATTTTCCTACTTATGATCAAATCAGAGGTAACAAGGGAGAAACTGTCGATTACGTGAGTCCGGTGGGTGGCGAATGGGTAAGAGTAAAAAGGGACGTCGTTGTGTCACCGTATTTTAATGCATTCAATTATCCTGATGATAGTGTGACCTATTACCTCAATGGAAAAAAAGTAAAAGGCAAAAAAAGGGCTGAAAAGGAGCTTGAAGAGAAAAGCATGAATGTAGAAAATGTCTCTGTCGGGCCGGTAGGAGAGCATGGAAAGCGAATTGTCAGAATCGATTATGAGCCCAAGAAAGACTGAAATCTGAGTTGACGATATAATTATGTAAGCCACAACACAATAGCTATGGCTTACATATTATGGTTTTATTTATTCAAAATATCAATGAGGAATTTGCGGAAAGGCTCGGCAAATTCTTTTCTTTTTAATGCAAATTCAACGGTAGTTTTCAGGTAATCAAGCTTGTCGCCAATGTCGTGACGTTTGCCTTCAATGTGATGCGCGTAAATATTTTCACGTTTCAAAAGCAACAGCAATGAATCGGTCAGCTGAATCTCGTTGTTCTTTCCCTTGGGCGTTTGTTCAATGGTATTGAAGATTTCGGGAGTTAGAATGTAGCGGCCTGCGATCGCCAGGTTAGACGGGGCAAGATCGAGCGCGGGTTTTTCAACCAATGTCGTCAGTTCAAGAATGGTGTCGCTCAGCGAAGTCCCGCCCACAATTCCGTAGCGGTTTACCTTGTTGGCTGGCACTTCTTCCACCGCGATCACCGATCCGCCATACTGCTCGTAAGTGTCCATCAATTGCTGCGTAACCGGTATTACCGAATCCATAATGGTGTCACCCAGTAATACAGCAAAAGGCTCATTACCAACGTGATGACGTGCATAGTAGATCGCGTCTCCTAACCCGTTCGCTTCTTTCTGACGTACAAAATGCACATTAGCCATGTCGGCCAGGCGGCGCATTTCATTGAACCACATTAAGTCTTCCTTCTCTTCCAGACGACTTTCCAGTTCAACATTCCGGTCAAAATGGTCTTCAATCGCACGTTTGCCTTTTCCGGAAATAATCAAAATATCCTCAATTCCTGAATCGACAGCTTCCTGAACCACATATTGAATGGTAGGAATGTCAATGATAGGAAGCATTTCTTTGGGCATCGATTTGGTCGCCGGTAAAAATCGGGTACCAAGCCCGGCAGCAGGTATTACGGCTTTACGGATCATGTTTTGAGTGTTTAGCTTTTAGCGATTAGCTGTTAGCTATTGGCTTTTTTTGATTAATGTTTTTATAGATACTGGGTGGATTTTTAGCTTTTGGCTAACAGCCAATCGCTCTAAACCACAAACGGCTTAATAACCCTCGCATTGTGCTTTTTCAGTTGTACAAATAGCTGGTTCAGCATATCATCATCGCGATAAATACCAATGATCGTTCCGCCGGAACCTGCGAATTTGGCGGATGCGCCACATGCCCGTGCGGCATTGATCAGCCTTTTGTTGGAATCGGGAACATTGTAGATCTGGCATCTCAAATCAAAATTTTCATTCATGAGTTGATGTAAGTCGTCGGATCTTCCTTCGAGCAATGCGCTTCGCCCGTCTTCTGCTTTTTTTGCGATCTGTCCCAATACGTCGATCACATCACTTTCGCCCCGGTCGAATCTGGCCCTTACGTCGCTGTGTACCTTGCCGGAAACTTTGCTCAGGTTAGTATTGTAGGCAACGTACAGCTTAGGAAGCAGCTCAGGATTCAGACGTTCGTATTTTCCATGGCCTTTTTGTTCGATCATGGTTTTGTCAAAATCCATATAAACACAACCTTCATAACATTGGATCACGCGGTCCTGCAAGCCGGCAGTAATGCCCAGCTCTTCGGTTTCGGTTACCATGATGAGCTGGGGCAAAATCTCGATCGGGATTTCAACCTTGTAAAACTGCATTAACGCCCTGAACAATGCGACCACAATGGCACTGGACCCGGACATTCCTACCTGACGGGGAATGGAGGAGCGGTAGCGAACTGTAAAGTTACGGTTAGGCAAACGAATGCCTTTTTCCTCGCAATAGTCACCGAACTTTTTAATCCCGGCTTTTATCAGCGGAATCCCACCATTATAACCCAGCATACTTACTGAATCACGCAAATGGAAAATACTTCGGAATGTGCTCACATCCTGCGGTTGCGACTCAATGTGTAGCTCGGGAGATTCGTATAACGAGATGGAAGCACCGAAATTTCTAACCGAAATAGCTATCGTTTTTCCAAAAAAACCATCAGAAGGATTGCCTAGTAACCCGGCCCGGGCATAAGCACGTGTTTCAATAATCAATGTAAAAGTCTTTTTTGATCAAAAGTAATAATTAGATGACGATACAATAAGGTTTTGCCCTTATAGGCCGGAATTATTAAGTAACCGCTGACCGGAACCGACATTCCGGCAATATCGTGAAATGTATTAATGAACCGTGTATAAACAAAAAAAGCGGGATAAAAATATCCGCGCTTTCTTATGAGAATTGGTTTACTAATCTTATTGTTTCACTACCTGAACATTGGCAATCAATTTCACGTCATCACCTACTACTACACCACCTGCCTCTGTTACAGCACTCCACTCCAAGCCGAACTCCTTCCGATTAATTTTACCAGAGATCTCAAAACCTGATTTATTGTTACCATAAAAGTCAGTCATATTTCCGCCGTATTCTACTGCGAAGTCAACTGCTTTGGTTACGTTTTTAACTGTCAAATCACCAGTCAATTTATAACTATCGTCCCCTTTTTTACTCAATTTCCCGCTAAATGAGAGTTTAGGATGGTTTTCAGCATCAAAGAAATCTGCTGATTTCAAATGCTGGTCACGTTGTGCCTGATTGGTATCAATACTGTCAACATCTGCTGAAAAATGCACTGTTGCGCCATCAAAATCTTCTGTTTCTGTTTCAACGCCGCCTTCAAAAGCTTTGAAAGAACCTGTTACTGTAGAGATAACAAGGTGTTTTACTTTAAACTGGATTTCGGAATGTGTTGGGTCAATTGCCCATTTTGTAGTAGCCATATCTTTATTTGTTTTATATATGTAATGACATTTAATGTATATACACGTATCTTCAAAAATTAGTTTCAGGTACATAAAAAAAATCCTGGAAATTTTTCCCAGGATTTTGAAAATGGCCTCTAATAACCTTATTCGGGCATAGTGAAAATATTGGGATCAATTTTTGGATTGACGGCCAGGTCAGTAATTTTCAATGTCATTTTCGTTCCGGGCATCGCTGACGTTGAAACTTCGGAGGTAAATGGGTAGTAAATGCCTTCTACCTGCCTGAAATCGGACTGGGTGTTCTCTGACATGATTTCCTGTCCATTCATTTTCATGTGAACAATAATTTTAAGAATGTAAAAGGTATCCTTCGAAATGTAGTTGATCCGCTGGATACCATTCTTCAATGTCATCGTTACTTTATAGACTTTCGCGCCGGTCAGATCCTCTTCGCCGTCAAGTGTCAGGACGTAGCCTTTTTCCTTGTACTTGTAAAGTCCCGTCAGATCCGTTTCGGCGGTCATGGATTTCACAGCTTCTTCGGGTAATGCAGTAGCTTTTGTCTGTCCCGTCATCGGGTTGATCGCCCAGCCGGTAGTCCCGTTCACAGCCTGCACCACGGTCATGCCCTGCACGGTCGTTTCGCTGCGAAAGCCTTTGTTCTGGATAATGGTCGTGGTAATGGGCACTTTCATATTCATTACATCCATTTCGGCAGTAATTTTCAGACTTTCCAGTTTAGACAGTTTATCAGCGCCGCCCATTGCCTTAATGTGCTTATTGATTATCTCGTCCAGGGTCTGCGCGGAAACGGTATGCATGATTCCGACGAGCAGGACGATTATAAAGGCTTTTATATGAATTGATTTCAACATGTAGGTAAGTGATGGTTTAAAGGTTGAACTGTTATCACGGTCCAATATTGTAATTTTAGCTAAGTTAATAACAACAAAAAACGAGCGGATTGTCATAATCCGCTCGTTTTGTATTTGATACTAAAAGTAAATCTTAGTTTTTCAAGGCTTCCGCTCCACCCACGATTTCGAGGATCTCTTTCGTGATCGCTGCCTGACGCGTACGGTTGTAAACCAATTTCAGTTCTTTCAAAAGATCCTGAGCATTCTCAGTTGCCTTTTCCATTGCCGTCATACGGGCACCTTGCTCTGATGCATTGGATTCCAAAACAGCACGATAAAGCTGAATTTTCAATGATTTCGGGATCAATTCAGCAAGAATCTCTTCCTCAGTCGGCTCGAAAATGTAGTTAACCTCAGACTTCTTTGTTCTTTTTGTTTTGTCTTCTGTTGCAATCGGCAGGTAACGGTCTGCGTGAATGATCTGAGTTGCAACGTTTTTAAATTCGTTGTAAACCAAATCCACCGCATCGTAGCGACCATCCGCAAACGCCTTCATGATTTCTTCTGCAGCCAATTTGACATTTACGAAATTTAACCTTCCGAAAATATCCATGTAGGTTTTATTGACTACAAAACCTCTTTTTGCAAGCGATTCTGCGCCTTTCTTTCCTATGGCAAAGATCTCAACGTTTCCTTTTGCTGCTTGCTGAGCATATTTTTGTTCGATAAGCAGCAATGTTGCTTTAACGATATTGGTATTGAAAGCACCACATAATCCGCGGTCTGAAGTAACAACTACTATCAAAACCTTATCAATCGCGCGAACCGTTTTCAATGGGCTGTCAACCGCACTTTCTGCTCCTGATGATACAGTAGTTAGCATTTCACCAAGTTTCTGAGCATAGGGTCTCATCTGCATGATGTTATCCTGTGCCCTGCGCAACTTTGCAGCTGCAACCATTTTCATGGCTTTGGTGATCTGCTGCGTGGAATTAACGGATACGATCCGGTTACGGACTTCTTTTAAGCTCGCCATAATGTTTAACGATATTTTACAGCAATTTCACGCGCAACTTTTTCAATTACGTCTGTCACGCTGTTATCCAGTTTTCCTGCACGCAATGCTAATAAAGTGTCTTTGTACTGACCGCTCAAAACAGTTAGGAAATCTTTTTCAAACTCCTTCACGCGGTTTACATCCACTAAATCCAGTAAGCCTTTGGTAGAAGCATAAACAGTTGCTACTTGTTGCTCAACAGGAACTGGTGAGTACTGAGGCTGCTTCAAAACTTCCTGGTTACGGCGTCCACGGTCGATCGCAAGCTTGGTAGCAGCATCCAGGTCAGAACCGAATTTGGCAAAAGCTTCCAATTCACGGAACTGCGCCTGATCCAGTTTCAGGGTACCCGAAACCTTCTTCATGGATTTGATCTGAGCATTACCACCCACACGTGATACCGAGATACCCACGTTGATCGCAGGACGGATACCGGAGTTGAACAGGTTGGATTCAAGGAATATCTGACCGTCGGTAATTGAAATTACGTTGGTAGGGATATAAGCAGAAACGTCACCCGCTTGTGTTTCAATGATTGGAAGTGCAGTTAATGAACCACCGCCTTTCACGATCCCCTTCAATGATGGAGGAAGGTCGTTCATGTTTTTGGCAATGGTATCATCTGCGATGATTTTTGCAGCACGCTCCAAAAGGCGGCTATGCAGATAAAATACGTCTCCCGGATAAGCTTCACGTCCCGGAGGGCGACGAAGAAGAAGGGAAACTTCACGGTATGAAACCGCTTGTTTGGAAAGGTCATCATAAATAACCAGCGCAGGACGGCCGGTATCACGGAAAAACTCACCGATCGCAGCACCTGTGAATGGCGCGTAAAATTGCATTGGTGATGGATCTGATGCACCCGCAGCAACGATAACAGTGTAGTCCATTGCACCGTAGCGACGAAGTGTAGCTTCAATACTTTTGATGGTAGAAGCTTTTTGTCCGCAGGCTACATAGATACAAAATACCGGTTCGCCTTTTTCGAAATATTCTTTTTGATTGATAATGGTGTCGATCGCAACGGCTGTTTTACCAGTCTGGCGGTCACCAATGATCAACTCACGTTGTCCACGGCCGATGGGTATCATCGCATCGATCGCTTTAATACCAGTTTGAAGAGGTTCTGTAACCGGCTGACGGAAAATTACCCCCGGAGCTTTACGCTCGATCGGCATTTCATAAAGTTCTCCAAGGATCGGGCCATTACCGTCGATCGGCTCAGCCAGGGTGTTAACCACACGGCCAATAATTCCGTCGCCAACCTTCACCGAAGCGATCTCTTTGGTACGCTTCACAGTGGCTCCTTCTTTAATGTCGCTGAAATCACCTAGTAACACGGCTCCGACATTGTCTTCCTCAAGGTTAAGAGCAAGGGCTTTAAGGCCATTCTCGAAAACAAGCAGCTCACCTGCCTGAACCTGGGAAAGGCCATAAATGCGGGCAACACCGTCACCAACCTGAAGGACTGTTCCTACTTCTTCGAGTTCTGCTTCTGATCTAGCTCCTGCAAGTTGTTCGCGCAGGATGGCCGAAACTTCATCCGGTCTAACAGATACCATAGTATATTTGACTTATTTAGAGTATAGTAGTAAGTTTTTGAAAACTGCCGCAAAGGTAGAGTTTTATTTTGGTTTAAAAAGAATGTTTCGATTAAAACCTGTCATATAAAATTAGATTTTTCCAAGGTAATGTCTCTATGGATTGCTCAATGGTGAAATTACCGCTTATCATCTGGAAATAACATTTCTAAAACTTTTTTAGGTACTATTTGTGTTTTTGTTGTAATTGAGTTCGTTAATATCACTTATGCATTCTAAATTAAACTTATCGACCATCCATCAGTTCAATGTACAGATTAGAAAAAACCATTGCAGCAGTCTTAGTATTAGGAGTTTTGGTAACATCACAAAGCACAGCACAGACTATTAAAAAAGCGGCCAAACCCGCAGCGACCGTAAAGAAATCAACAGCCGCACCAGTAAAAGCAGCATCGACTGCAACCGTACTCAAAAATCAGATGGATTCTTTGTCTGCGGCGATTGGAGTTAGTTTTTCAACTTCGCTAGCTGCACAAGGAATAAGTAATATCAACACAGAAGTTCTTACAAAAACGATCAACGCAGCATTAAAAGGGGATAAAACGGCGTTCTCGTCGGAGGAAGCAAACAAATTTATTGGCGATTATTTTCAAAAGAACATGGAAGAAAAAGGTGCAGTAGTGCGGGTAGAAGGCGAGAAGTTTTTGGAAGAAAACAAGAAAAAGACTGGCGTTACTACCACCGAAAGCGGTTTGCAATATGAAGTGATCAAAACCGGTGAAGGCCCAAAGCCAGCCGCTACTGATAAAGTAAAAACACATTACCACGGTACGCTGACCAATGGAACGGTTTTTGACAGTTCCGTAGACAGAGGAGAGCCGGTGGAGTTTCCGGTAAATGGTGTTATTAAAGGATGGACAGAAGCGCTGCAGTTAATGCCGGTAGGATCTAAATGGAAATTGTTCATTCCTTACCAACTGGCTTATGGAGAACGTGCGGCGGGCCCTCAGATACCTGCCTATTCAGCTTTGGTGTTTGAGGTTGAATTATTAGAAATTGTTAAATAGCAAAATTCAACAATGAAAAAGTACTTAATCACTCTTATTCCGGTTGTGTTGCTCGGTTGGCAACGGGGCCCCGTTCAGGATAAGGCCACGGCAGTGCCTTCCGTTGAAACTTCGATGGAAGATGATATCAAGCCCGTGCCGGCTCAGTACAAAGCTGAGGAGCTGACTACCCGTATTTTATCAAGCTATCATTACAGGAAGACAAAACTAAATGACTCTCTGTCAGAAGCGATTTTTGATAAATACATCGATGGAATTGACCACGGCAAGCTGTATTACCTGGCTGAGGATATCAAGGAATTTGAGAAGAATAAGGACTCTTTCGATGACTATTTGCAAAAAAGAGAACTGGATGTTCCCTTCCAGATTTATAATGTGTTCAGAAAACGCTACAAAGAGAGAAGCGATTTTATCCAGACATTATTAAAGGAGCCAAAGCCATTTGACTTCACTGCGGATGAATCCATGAACACGGACCGTGATAAAGCGACGTGGGCCAAGAACACAGAGGAGCTGAACGATACCTGGCGCAAGTACCTGAAAAGTGAAGCGCTGGACTTGAAATTATCGGGAAAGGCGGATACTTCGGTCGTTACCATGTTACGTGACCGCTACAAAAATCGTGATCGTGCTTTGGGGCGCATTCGTACAGAGCAGGTTTTCCAGATGTTCATGAACGCGTACGCAGAGTCTATGGACCCGCATACGAGCTATATGGCACCTACTTCGGCTGACCGTTTCAAACAGGAAATGAGCCAGTCCCTGGAAGGTATCGGGGCACTTTTGCGTGAGGAAGACAACTACATAAAAATCGTTGAAGTCATTCCTGGCGGTCCTGCTTTCAAAGGAAAGCAATTGAAAAAAGAAGATAAAATTATCGCAGTTGCGCAAGGAGACGAAGGCAAAATGGTTGATATCGTAGGCTGGTTTGTAGACGATGCAGTTAAATTGATCAAAGGACCTAAGTCAACAGTTGTACGTCTGCAGGTTATTTCCGCTGATGCGATTTCAGGGACTCCTCCAAAAGAGTACAGACTGGTTCGCGAGAAAATTAAACTGGAAGAGCAACGTGCTAAAAGCGAGATTGTTTCGATCAATAATGCTAACAAAGAATTCAAGATTGGCGTAATTGACATTCCATTATTCTATCGTGATTTTGAAGGGGCGCAACATAAAGAGAAAGAGTTTTCAAGCACTACCCGCGACGTACAGAAACTGATTACTGACTTGCAGGCTTCGAATGTAGATGGTATCGTTATCGACCTTCGTAACAATGGAGGAGGTTCACTGACAGAGGCTGTTTCACTGACTGGATTGTTCATCAACAGAGGTCCCGTAGTTCAGGTGAAAGAAGGTCAGGGAGAGATCGAAGTTCAGTCGGACAACGACCCTGCGATTGCTTACGATGGCCCTATGGCAGTGATGGTCAACCGTTTTAGTGCTTCTGCTTCTGAAATTTTCGCAGCTGCTATTCAGGATTACAAACGTGGCATTATTGTTGGCGAGCAAACTTATGGTAAAGGTACCGTTCAGACATTGATCGATCTGAACCAGTGGGTTCCGAAAGAAACGGACCAATTGGGGCAGGTGAAATTGACCGTTGCGAAGTTTTACCGGATCAATGGCAGCAGTACCCAGCTGAAAGGAGTAATGCCTGATTTGGAATTGCCAACTGCATTTAAAGTCAATGAATATGGCGAAGGTTCTCAGCCAAGTGCATTACCATGGGATCAAATTGCTTCTTCGAAGTATGAAATGACCAATAATGTGAATCCGAAGGTGATCGATCAGCTGAAAGGTAAATACAATCAGCGTTTGAAATCTGACGAAGAATTGAAAACACTGGTGAAAACGCTGGACGAATTCAAAGAAGCGCGGGAGAACAAAGTTGTTTCTCTTCAGGAATCAAAGCGTAAAATTGAACGCGATGTGGCAGAGAAGAAAAGAGCAGCTATGAAGCAACTTGGCGAAGACAGCGACGTAGATGAAGAAGACGAAACGGATTCCAAAGTAGCAGAAGCTCCGAAAGAGGTCAAAAAGAAAAAGGATATCTACCTCACTGAAACGGGCAGAATGCTCGCGGATCTAATTGTCATCTCCAAAGAACCAAGCTTAGCTGGTACCAAGAAGAAATAAGCCATTCAACAGACAACAAAAAAGCACGGATTTTGACGAGCCGTGCTTTTTTGTTGTCTTATACATTGATTACTCCCAGCCGCCGCCCAGCGACCGGTACAATTCAATCAGCGCCAGAAACTGTTCTTTTTGCACATTGGTAAGATTCAATTCTTCCTGCAAAACACTTCGCTGCGCAGTAATGACTTCCAGGTACGAAGCGTAACCAGTCAGGAAAAGGTCTTTGGATGTCGCTACTGCCTGTTGCAGCACTTCAACTTCCTGCTTTTTCAAATCCCCGATTTTTTGGCTATTTTCCAGTTTTTTGAGACTGCTACTTACTTCCTGAAATCCTGTAACGACTGTTTTATTATAGTTATACAATGCTTCCAGGCTCGCAGCTTCGGCTCTTTTTTGTCCTGCTTTCAAAGCTTTACGGTTTAATAATGGAGCGGTCAATCCCCCCAAAGCACTATAAGCAATGGAGCCTGGCGAAAACAATAAGCTGCTTTTGAATGAATTAAAACCTAAAAATGCGGTAATGTTCAGCGAGGGTAAAAAGGCCAGCTGAGCGGCCTGCTGATCGGAATAGTAAGCAAGCAAATCTAACTGTGAGTGTTGCACGTCCGGCCTCCTTTTGAGCATCGTGGCAGGAACTCCCGCCTGGATAGAAGCAGGTAGTACTTGTTCAAGCGTCGTGCCGCGCTTAATCGACTGCGGAAAGCGACCGAGCAATACATTCAGGATGTTTTCAGTTTCAATTATTTTCTGCTGAACATCAAATTCAAGGCTCTGGGTATTAAGCAGCTGCGCCGTGAGTTGCTGTACTCCGAGTTCATTAGCCCTGCCACCTTCCTTTTGAATTTTAATGGTTTCAACTGCGGATTGCTGCAAGGCAATGTTCTTACGGATAATGTCCAGCTCCGTGTCCAGCGCGATCAGTTGGTAGTACGACGTGGCGATCTGGGCGATGAGGCCGGTTACGATTGCGTGCCTGGCTTTTTCAGACGCCAAGAGACGATTGTACGCTGCTTTTTTCTGTGTTTTGAGCTTTCCCCAGATATCAATTTCCCAGGAACTTCGCAATCCCACAAAATAGTCGGGCATGAATGGCGCAGGTAGTTTCCGATCATTATCAATGTTCTCGGAAAAGTTGGTATCGTAATTGCCGACGCCGTCCATCGTATAGTCACCGAATTTCCTCCCGCCGCCCGAAATATCGCCTAATACCGAAGGAAGCAATGCGCCATGGGCGATCAGAATGTTGGAACGGGTCATTTCAATGCGCTGCACTGCTACTTTCAAATCCAGATTATTTTGTAGCGCAGTATCAATCAACGCAATTAAATGACTGTCCTTGAAAAAAGTGCGCCATTGAATCGCGCCTATACTGGTGGAATCAGTCCGTTCCTGAAATGTTTTCGGCGCTTCAATGCGTTTGGCCTGCTCGACGGGCTGAGTGAGTTTACAACCGGATGCGAACAGGGTTAGTCCGGAAACAAGGAGGTAGTTAAACTTTTTATATGGTTTCATTAACGATCATCTTGGTGAGAATTTGTGCAAAAGGCTGCTAGTCAAGTACTGCTTCCTCTTTTTCAGGGGTTGCCATTTTAGGTTTTTTCTGGATAACCATGCTGGCAAAAAGAACGTAAAGCCCCGGAATAATAATGACCCCGAACAGCGTACCGATGAGCATACCCCCAGCCGCGGCTGTACCGATAGACCGGTTACCAATGGCGCCAGCACCGGAAGCCATGACCAGCGGAATAAGACCCGCAATAAATGCGAACGATGTCATCAGGATCGGACGGAGCCTTTCGGTAGCACCTTCCAGGGCCGCCTCAATGACGGAACGTCCTTCTTTTTGCCGGATAATGGCGTACTCGACGATCAGGATGGCGTTTTTACCCAAAAGACCAATGAGCATGACCAGCGAAACCTGCGCATAGATATTATTTTCCAGCCCCATTAGTTTCAGTGCCAGGAATGCTCCGAAAATGCCGGTCGGTAACGATAGAATAACCGGTAATGGCAGTAGCAAACTTTCATATTGCGCAGCCAGAAGCAGGTAAACGAAAAGCAAACAGATACCAAAAATATATATAGCCTGATCACCCGACAGGATCTCTTCCCGCGTCATTCCTGACCATTCGTAGGTAAAGCCTTTTGGAAGACTTTTCGCAGCAATCCTTTCAACTGCTTTGATCGCGTCGCCAGAGCTATACCCGGGTGCAGCGTCACCGTTGATCATCGCGGAGGTGTACATGTTGTACCGCGTGAGCAATTCGGGGCCGTAAACCCTTTCCAGTTTGATAAATGTCGAAAACGGTACCATTTCGTCGCGACTGTTTTTGACATATAGTTTCAGAATATCTTCCGGGCTTCTCCTGAAACTCGGATCAGCTTGCACCATTACCTTGTACATTTGGCCAAAGCGGATGAAATTGGAGGCATATAAACTTCCGATCAATGTTTGAAGCGTACTCATGGCCGCGTCCACCGAAACTCCCTTTTTTGAAGCCATATCAGCGTCGACGTGGATCATATATTGTGGAAAACTCGCATCGAAGCTGCTGAAAGCATTTGCGATTTCGGGCGAATCCATCAAGTCTTTGACAAATTTGTTGGTAATGTCAGCCGTTTTTTGAAGATCATCACTTCCTGATCGATCCTGTACCCGCAGCTCAAAACCACTTGAATTACCAAAACCGGGGACGGTAGGAGGAGGGAAGAACTGGATTTCGGCGTCGGTAATGTGCCTGGTTTTTTTCTCCATCTCCGCAATGATATCCTGCACGGAAGCCTTTCGCTGATCCCAGGGTTTCAGGTTGATCATGGCCATACCGTAAGATGATCCGGCAGATTCTGTGATGAGACTGTATCCCGATAAGCTGGAAACCGATTCGACGGGTTCGAGGGACTGCGCTACTTTTTGAATTTCGTCCAGTACCGCCTCGGTTCTTTCCACAGTAGCGGCTACCGGCGTCGTCACATTCACATTGATCACTCCCTGATCTTCGGTTGGAATAAAACCCGTTGGAAGAATGGTGTTAATGCCATAAGTACCCACACAAAACGCGATTAATAAACCTACCGTCACGACTCTTCGGTTAATAATGAGCGACAGTAGCTTTCTGTATTTGTTAGAAATACCGTCATAGCCATTGTTAAAACCTTTGAAAAACCGATCTAAAAGTGAGTTTTTGGAAGCCTCGCCGTGCGTGTTTTTCAGCATCAATGCGCAAAGAGCAGGCGTTAATGTCAATGCATTAATACCGGATATGACGATCGAAATGGCAAGCGTAATGGAAAATTGACGGTAAAAAATCCCGACGGGACCTGACATAAATGCCACCGGAACAAACACCGCGGACATGACCAATGTGATCGCAATAATGGCGCCGCTCATTTCTTTCATTGATTCCAAAGTAGCTTCCCGCGCTCCGATATGCTTCTCGGCCATCTTCGCATGCACTGCCTCGACGACGACAATGGCATTATCGACAACAATACCGATGGCCAGTACCAATGCAAACAAAGTCAGCAGGTTGATGGAGAAGCCAAACATTTGCATAAACGCGAATGTGCCAATCAATGCCACCGGCACCGCCAGCGCGGGGATAAGCGTTGATCGGAAATCTTGCAAAAACAGATAAACAATGATGATTACCAGGATAAACGCTTCGATCAGCGTGCGCACCACCTCGTGTATGGACGCATCCAGGAACCGCGAAACGTCATAAGAAACGAAGTAATCCATACCCGGTGGGAATGTCGTTTTCTTCAATTCCGCAACCTTCGTTTTGATATTTTTGATTACCTCCTGTGCATTCGAGCCCGGCCGCTGCTTGATCATAATGGACGCAGACGGCTTACCGTTGGACTTGGAAGCCATGTCGTATTCAAGCGTACCAAATTCTACATCGGCCACGTCTTTCAGTTTCAGCATTGATCCATCCGGGTTCGAGCGCAGCACAATGTTCTCGTATTGAGCCGGTTCGAATAATTTTCCGGTGTATTTCAAAACATATTGTAGTACTTGCACCTCACGACCTGAGCTAACGCCGGTTTTCCCAGGGGCTGCTACCACATTCTGATCGCGAATGGCTTTCACTACTTCATCCGCAGATACATTGTAGCTCATCATACGGTCGGGTTTCAGCCAGATCCGCATGGAGTAATCTTTGCTACCCATGATCTGCGCACGGCCCACACCGTCGATCCTTTTCAGTTCTTTGAGGATATTAATGTCGGCAAAATTGTAAACGAAATCCTCTGCCGCCGACGAGTCCGTGCTCATAACGTCCAGGTACATGAGCATACTGTTCACCTCTTTTTCGGTGGTAACACCCGCCTTGATTACCTCTTCGGGAAGTTCGTCAATGACAGTCTGGACGCGGTTTTGAACGTTCACCGCAGCGAGATCGGGGTCAACCCCGACATTAAATGAAATGGTAATGGTAGTAACCCCGTCATTCCCCGACACACTGGTCATGTAAGTCATGCCCGGCACACCATTTATGGCCTTTTCGAGCGGTACGGCAACGGCATCGACGCAGACCTCCGAGTTGGCACCGGTATAAGTAGCAGTCACCACCACTGAGGGCGGAACAATGTCGGGAAACTGGGAAACAGGCAAGTCTTTGAATGCTAAAAGTCCCAGCAGGGTAATAAAAACCGATATGACCAGCGAAAGCACCGGTCGTTCTATGAAAATCTTAAACATAATGTAATGATCAGGTGAGCGTTTTGTTTGCTTCTTATCGTGCGCTAAGCTCTATTTTGCTAGCATTCACATGAAGACTGTCCATGGAAATGACTTTTGGTGAAATGGTAGCGCCATCCTTCAATCCCTGGATTCCCTCACATACGATCCTCTCACCCGGTTCCAGCCCGGATTTTACTACATAATAAGTCGAGAAGCGTGACTTGGGCACGAAGCTTCGGGTTTTGATTTTATTGTTTTTATCCACCACATATACAAAGCTTTTATCCTGGATTTCGAATGTGGCTTTTTGTGGAATCAGGATAGCATTGTCGACTGTATTAGTAAGCCTGATCGTTCCCGTTGAGCCGTGTTTCAGTAGCTTTTCAGGATTAGAAAAACGCGCCCGGAATGCAATGGAGCCAGTTCCTTCATCGAATGCCCCTTCCATCGTTTCAATGTTACCCTTGTGTTTGAAAAAAGAACCGTCAGAAAGTTCCAGTTCTACAATCGCTTCTTTTTCAGCGGCTTTTCCTCTTCCTCTCACGTATTCCAGGTATTCGTTTTCAGAGACATTGAAATAGGCAAATACCGTTTTAGTGTCCGAAAGTGTAGTCAGCAACGTTCCTTCATTGATGAGGCTTCCCATTTTAAAAGGAATCCTGTCAATAATGCCGTCAAATGGTGCTTTGATCTCGGTATGGGCCAATTGAAGCGACGCATTGGATTTCTCGGAGCGCGCTTCTTCTATTTTTGCATTCACAGCCGCCAGTTTAGCCTCTGCGACTTCCACTTCTGTTTTGGTGATTACATTTTTTTCGACCAGCAAGCGTACCCTTTTTAGTTCGAGTTCTGCGCCTTTCGCCTCAGCGATAGCACTTTGGAGATTGGCCTTCGCCTTTGCGAGCTGCGCTTCATATTCTTCATTATTGATCCTGAAAAGCGTCTGTCCTTTCTTCACTTCCTTTCCTTCATCCACATATACTTCTTCGAGATAACCTTTTACCCGGGCATATATTTCAACATTCCTGATAGCGTGGATGTCTCCTACATATTCGCGCAGCAGCTCTGTTTTCTGAGGCCTCAGCTCGGTAACGGGAATGGTGAGGATGCTATCCTTGCTTTCGGAGATACCTTCGCTTTTGGAGGCACATCCGTATGTGAAAATGCTGATAATCAACAAGAATGGCCATTGGAGATTTTTCATGATGAGTAGGTAAAAATGGGTGATAATATTTGATCGGGTATAGGAATAGCCTTTAAGCTGCGCGGGGAACCGGCAGTAAAGTCGTGCAGTTATGGCCGGCAAAACAATGTGCAAGGGGCACGCAGTTTTGTCCGTCAGCTACGGAAAATTGGATTTAAAGAACGCTTGCGGCGATTTTCAAAAGGGGCAAAGGCGATGAAGAAAACTGTAATAGTCAGGGAGTGTGATAACACCTTTGGTAACGGAAAGCAGTGTTACGGATTCTCTGATCACTTTCGGGATACGCTGAATGACGTATTCAGGAGCAACCTGATTGACAAGTGTCAGAAACCGGTAGGTAGAGTGGCGATGACGAAGCAGATCGGACAAATTTTCCTTCCATTCGAAATCATCAGCCCTTACGATCGTTTCATTTTTGCGGATCGAATCATCGACCAGTACAAAATGATCCGAAGTTTCAGCCATTTCAATGGCAAAGGGAGAAAAGCCATTTGTGCCCAGATCCAGTTTGCACGCGGACGCTTGCTGTTGCGAAAACAGCAGGGATGCCATGAATTGTGCAAGGCAGAAAAACAATACAAAAGTTCTTTTTGTCATGATGCTGATTGAGATCAGGTCATTAAAAAATTCATACTTTTATAATGAATTCAAGAATGATTGGAACTATTAGATCGGGATTTTAATACAAATTGGCAATAGTTCAAATGTAATAATTCAAATGTAGAAAGCAAATTTTAGTAAATGTTAATGTCTGTTAACGGTAAAATAAATGAAGAATATTGTGCTTCTGAGGCTGTTAACCTCAGAAAAAAATAAATTTTTCATTCAGGAATTGATGTAACTTATTTGATAAAAAATCTATATTTAGTTTAAATTTTACCTCAATAGATTTTTTACATTATAAGCGCTCTATTCAGCGTTTTTTGGCGCAATTTTACCTTTTCAATGTTCTGAAATTGAGCAGGTAATAGCACAGGTCAATGAATAGCAAGACGATTAAAGCGGGGAGGTTTTTATTAACCAAGATGACGGCGGCGGACGGTGACAAATATTTCCGACTGAGTAACAATGCTCAGGTTATGAAGTATGTGACCGGATACCCGCTGACCCGGCCCCAGTCTGACGATATGCTTCGAAAATTTTTAGCTGAGTATGGGGCGAACACTTACCTGGGCAGGTACCTGATCGAGGAGGAGGCGACAGGAGAGTTGATCGGAGCGGCGAAACTGGATAAGGTCGGGGCTGAATATGAGATCGGCTACCGGGTTATGGAAGAGCATTGGGGGAAGGGAATTGCAACCGAAATAGCGACCGGACTAATCCATTTTGCAAAAACAACATTGAATGCCAAAGGTGTGATTGCATTTGTGAATGTTAATAATGCAGCTTCCATACGGGTACTGGAAAAAGCCGGTATGGTGAATATGGAAACCATTGAAGATCTTGATGAAGTAAAGTACAAGTTTAGTTATTCACCTCAAAATAATCCCTTGATGAAAAAAGCGCTCTACATTTTGCTCGGACTGATCGCGTTAGTCCTGATTGCTGCTTTCCTGATGCCAAAAGACTATGCTGTTGAAAAGGAAATTGTTATCAACAAACCGAAGCCCGAAGTTTTCGAATACCTCAAATCCCTGAAAAATCAGGATAATTGGAGTGTATGGGCAACCCGTGACCCGAATATGAAGAAAAGTTTCACCGGAACGGACGGAACGATAGGGTTCACTTCCAGGTGGGAGGGTAATGATGACGTAGGTACAGGCGAGCAGGAAATTACGAAGATCGAAGAGGGCGAGCGTGTCAATACCGAGCTTAGATTCCTGAAACCTTTTGAAAGCACGAACGATGCTTATATGACCACCGAAACGATCGATTCGACCTCAACGAAAGTGCGCTGGGGATTTACAGGTGCTATGCCTATACCCATGAACGTGATGTTGCCTTTCATGGGCATGGAAAAATCGGTAGGAAAGGATTTTCAGGACGGATTGAATAACTTGAAGTCGATTTTGGAAAAATAATAATGCGTACCTGATGACCCAAACCGATCCCCGGATAGATACCTACATTTTGAAATCGGCCGTTTTCGCGATCCCGATTTTGACCTATCTCAGAGAACTCGTACACGCTACCTGCCCGGAAGCGACTGAAACGATGAAATGGAGTTTTCCACACTTCGAGTATAAGGGTAGTATTCTCTGCAGTATGGCATCATTTAAGCAGCATTGCGCATTTGGTTTTTGGCTGGGTTCCAAACTAACTGATCCGCATAATTTACTGGCGTCCGGTGATGAAAAAACTGCGATGGGTCAGCTGGGCAGGATTACCAGCCTGGATGATCTTCCGAAGGGAAATTATCTGTCAGGCTTTATCAGAGAAGCCATGCAGCTGATCGATAGCGGCGTAAAGCAGACCAAGGAACCAAAGCCCACGGCTAGTAAGGAGCTGATTGTTCCCGCCTATTTCAAGGAAGCATTGCAACAGAATGCGGAGGCGCTCAAAACGTTTACTAATTTCAGTTACTCACAGAAAAAGGAGTATGTGGAATGGATTACCGAAGCCAAAAGTGATGCTACCAGGGAAAAAAGAATGGGAACTGCGCTGGAATGGCTTGCGGAAGGGAAGATTAGGAACTGGAAATATTTAAGATAGACTGGCGGAACAACCCCGCCAGTCTACATTGATCTTATTTCAGGTTGGTAGTGCCGTCAGCCTGGTACACAAATCTGAATGTGTATGTTTTCGCGGCTGGGCGGGTTGTGAGATCTTTGAATGCCTCTGCGCTGGTACTTGGGTTTCCCTTGTAATAGCTGATCATTTCAATCTTGGCATATTTGCCGTCAGCTGTTTTCAAAACGATTATTTTGCCGGGCACCGGAATGATCGCGTGCTGCGGTTCTGTGGTGGCAGTGTAGTTGTACCACGACCCCGAGCCTTTGATATCCGTGGCATCAAAACCGGAAGCTGGGGCGGTAGTGTAAGTTTCAAACAGCTGCCCGTTCGATAGTTGCAGCAATTGCGCCGTTCCGCTCACGGAAATGGTCGTTCCCTTGAATTTAATGTCCCATTTTTCAGAGGACGTCACTTCCTTGTTGAGGGAAAGATTAAAAAAAGCAGAATCTTTCTTCGATTCCGCCGAGCCGTCCAGGTCTTTTACTTCACTGATTTTCAGGTCTGGCACTACTACCGGCTCATTCTCATTGTCGTCACTGCAGGCAGTCAGAAATAGCATCGAGGCAGCAAAAAACGTTAGTACAGGTATTTTTAGAGTTCTCATTGTGATTGGTTGATTATGATTATTTATTAAAATTGAAGCTGATGCCTCCGTACAGCAGTCTTCCCGGGAGGTTGGTCACTGAGGCTATGTCTTTGTAATTCAGTAGATTTTCGGCGGTAAGCTGCAATCTCAGCCTGTTTTTGTAAAAACTTTTGGAAACAGAAGCGTTGAGTACATTATATCCTTTCACATATTCGCTGTCTGCATTCAGAATTCCGTTTCCGTCAATGTCGCTGATGCCGTACTTGCCGCGATAAATGGAGCGGAGTGAAGCGGTAATGCCTTTTTCAATATCGTTGTAAGAAATTCTTGCATTGGCCATCCATTTGGAACGGTTGTACAATCCGCCATACTCGCTCATTTTGACCAATCGGGTGCGGTTGTTTTCGTCTTTTGTGTAAACTTCGCCGGCCTTGATCTTATCTTTTTCAGCCTGATCGAAAGCGTCCAGGTACTGTACCCCAAGCGCCACTTCGAAATTTTTAGCGAACGAATAAGTTACCTCCGCCTCCGCGCCCTGCGTCACAACGCTGTTCAGGTTGAAGTAGGAATAGACAAACAATCCATTCGTTTTGAGTGCGATGGGTTGGGTACTGATGAGGTTTTTAATATTATTCCGGAAAGCATTGAATGTGATGCCCAACCCGGGTAATGGTGCGTATCTGAATCCTGCATTGAATGAGGTAGAGCTTTCAGCGTCCAGGCTTTGCAATGTAGAGGGATCTATGAGTACCCGTTCAATGAGACCTGCATGCTGCAATTCTTTGAGCCTGTCGGCCACGCCAATGTATCCGAAAACAGAGTAGCCGACCGCCGCATTAGTGAAGTTGAGGTACAATTGCCTGAAATCCGGCGCTTTATATCCTTTGCCAGCTGAGGCAAGGACCATGAAACGATCCGTGAGCTTGTAGCTGGCTGCCAGCTTGGGACTGAATTGTGATTTGTATTCACTATGAGCGTCAAAACGTCCGCCAGTGATGATGCTGAGTCTTGGCAAAGGCTGCCAGTCCGCCTGCACATAGCCGTAACCTGAGTTAAATGATTGCAGATCTTCGTACCGGGTAGCTTCCACGGTTTCATGTACAGCACCGGCGCCGGCAGTCACTTTCAGGCCGGAAAAGACCGCGTAATCCGTTTGCAGTTCACCCCGCGTAAATGTCTGGTTGAAGAATGTCTGGTCGAACAAGGAATGGTCATCCTCGTAGTTGTAAAGGGACTTTGTTTTGTAAGACGAATAATAAAGCCTCGCCGAAGAATTGAGTTTATCATTAAACCTGACCCGATAGGACGGGGCGATGCTCAGATTTTTCTCATTCCCTTTTCCAGATGCAAATCGGCCGTTGGTAAAATATCGGTCATCCTGCTCACTGTCAAGATAGCGCACTGAAACCCTTACATCCGATTTCGGGGTCAACTGGTAACCGCTTCTCAGGTTCAATGTGTAGGCTTCAAATGGGGAAACTGTCTTGGTACCAGTTTCAGGCCGCAATGCGTAGCCACTGCTGCTGTTGCGGTTCACAAAGCCGCCAATGTCAAACTTATTCTTCCTGAAACCACTTTCCACTGACAGGTCGGTGTTGTTATTCGTGCCATATCTGGCTGATAACGAGGAAGAAAAACCATTTTTTTGTTTCTGGGTAATGATGTTGATCACCCCGGCCATCGCCTCGCTTCCGTATAGTGAGGACGAAGGGCCTTTTACAATTTCAATTTTATCAATGTTGGTAGTAGCAATGCGGGAAAGTTCAAGCGTGCCAGATGTACGTCCGATCACCGGTTCGCCATCGATCATGATCATTGTGTACTCCGGCGAAAATCCCTGCATTTGAATGCCTTTTCCGTGATCTGTGACAATGGTCAGGCCGGTTTGTTCGGCGAGTATCTCATTCAACCGCACCATTCCGCGGTTTTTAATTTCATTGGAAGAGATCTGGGTAACCGGAACAGGGATTTGTGAAAGCAGCTTTTCAGTCCGGGTCGCCGTCACCACGACCTCATTCAAAACATTCGTCCTGACAGAATCTGGTCTCGGCGTCTGTTGCTGAGCCAGGCCTGCTGTCGTTAATAATGATAGGAGGGGAAATAAACGAATTCTCATTTATTTAGAATAAATTTAAATAGATTCACAAATGAATATATTATTTAGACTAAATACAAAGAAAGAATAAAATTTATGTGATAACTCTGAATTGAGGCTGCTGAGAAATGAAATAAGTGACTATTGTAGCGAGGAAACGGTTATTTGATAACCGCAGCGAGGGTGACGGTGACAATGTCTTTCAGCTTCCAGTCCTTTTCACCGATTTTATAGTCAAGCCGGTTTACTTCGAATGTGCTGGACAGGGCATAACTGCCATCTGCGTTTTTTTTGGCTTCAAAAGGCAATGTCACAGTTTTGGAAACGTCACGCATCGTGAGGGTACCTGTTGCCTGGAATTTCCCGTCTTTCTTTTCCACCTTCGAAGATTTGAAATGAATATCGGGATACTTTTCGACGTAAAAGTACTTTTCACTTTTAAGGTCCTTATCCCGGGAATTATTACCGGTTTTGAATGTTGCAGCCGTAATTTTTAGATCAAATGAAGCTCCTGACAGGTTTTTTTCGTCAAAAACAGCTGATCCTTTCGGTGCTTCAAAGCTACCGTCGCAAGTGCCCAGCACGAATTTTACACTGAATTTGGTGCTACCGGAGACGATTTTGGAAGTTTGAGCAAAAGTGTTGCCCCATCCCGTCAGGATGATAATGGACAGGGCAAATTTGAGAATATGGCGCATTTGAACCGGTTTTTGGATAAAGCAATATACGTTATTCCTCTTCAAGAAGCGATTCTCCTTCCGACATATCCCCGGAAGTCCATCGCCATTTTTCATGCATACGAAGTTTTCCGTTCGGAAGTTGCTCAGGGGTAGAATGGCAGATGCCGGTGGTGATCTCACCCTTGTCATTAACTTGATGATAGCGCATATCCAAATTGCCCCGGTCGTCGACCAGGGCAATCAAATGGCCGGTAACGATCCTGCCACCCGAATAAGTGGAAGTCACGATGTTACCCGTTTGCTTATACAAAAACTGCATTTGCAGATCCACTTCACCATTTTCAGAATTAGAAAGCGGAATAAAAACCTTATTATCGTAATTAGTCATAGTACAGAAGTTATCCACCACACATTGCCGCAGGGATCGGTTACCCCGCAGCTCCGACCGTAATCCTGGTCGGATGGCTCCATTAATTTGGTTGCACCCTCGGACAATGCTTTTTGAAAAGTGTCGTCTGCATTTTCTACATAGATAAACATATTGGACGGTTGCGCAGGCCATTCTCCACGGGCATCGCAAAACATAATGGTACTATCGCCGATCCTTACTTCCGAATGTTTGATCTGGCTCGGATCGTCTTCCTGGAAATGTGTTGAGACGATTGTTCCACCAAATACATTGATTGTGAATTCCTTAAACTTTGCGGCTCCTGCCAGCATTAAGTAGGGCATTAATGTTTGATGGCCGTTGGGGACTTTTACATTGCTCATAATTTTTTGTTTTAAGTTTAAGCAAAGGTATCGGCGGCTTATACCTCAAAATTGGAAAAACGCGACATTATACATCGCGGTAGCCGGTTCCTTCGGTTCTTCCGGAAAAGTAAAACCGGGGATGATCTCCCGAAAATGCCTTGAAATCGTGAATAAAGTGAGACTGATCGTAATACCCACATTCGTAAGCGATTTCGGTCAGCGACTTTTCTTTATCTCCATAAGCATTCAATGCAGACTGAAACCGGATGATACGGGAGAAAAGCTTCGGGCTAAAACCTGAGAATGCTTTAAATTTTCGTTCAAACTGTCTTGTAGACAGAAAACTGCTAGCTGCAAGTTCAGGCACGCTGGCGATACCATTACTCCGGATGATTTGATTGATAACCGAAAAAACGGCAGGTTCCGAAGGCTGATTTCTACGCAAACAGCTTTCCAGAAAGTGGGTCATCACTTCAACTCTTTCAGATGTATCCGTGGCCAACATCATTTTTTCTTCCAGTTCGACTCCTTTTTTGCCAAGAAACGCCTCCATATCCGGCATTTCATTGCTGATTTCGGTAGAGGGAATACCAAAAAGGACGGGTATGGCGAAAGGGTAGAGATAGACTCCGAAAATTCCAAAATCTTCCCGGATCAGGAACCGGCGGAACGTTTGCGATTGCCCGTGAATGCCCGAATTAAAGGATAATTCAATTTTATCATTGGCAAATAGCTCGTCGAAACGGCCTTTGTAATGAAAGATCAATTCTGCACAACCGTCTGCCATGGTACGGTGAATGTAGGGCTGGCCTTCGGAAACTTCATGTTCAAGTACCCAAAAGGACCGGACATACCGGGCAAGCGCAGGAGATGGGGAAATAGTGAAATATTTCATGATAAACAGTCCATGTGCTGTTGTGACCTGGCTTGAAGATAATGGATAGTTTCTAAAAGCTTATGGCGGAACCTCGTTTTTCCATTCATTAAGGCGATAAATATTAATCTACTTACTCTATATATTTTCAAGATAAATTTTTATTATCTGTAATGAAATTTATATTTTTGAAATCTCTTTAATACATTTGATAGCATATATGACGGTCGGAATTGTTTCATGATTGTCTCTGTTAACCTATTATTTAACAGGATTAATAACATAGTCGATTACCTTACTACTCAGTTTCTATTATGAAATTAGTGCCCATAGAGAAGCGTAGCGGACTTACCCGCGAGGAATTTATTGAGAATTATTTGAAGCCAAGTCGTCCCGTTGTTTTTACGGACTTGGCAAAAGATTGGCCTGCTATTCAAAAATGGACATTCGAGTGGCTGAGAGAAAATCACGGGAGCCTAGATGTTCCTTTGGTTGATAACCATATTCATGATGCGGATAAATATTTTCAGATTGCCAAAACAATGAAGTTCGGAGACTATTTGTCGCTCATTGAAAAAGGGCCGACAGATCTGCGTATTTTCTTATTTGATATCTTCAAAAAAATTCCCGAGCTGGCAGACGACATTCGTTTTCCAACCATTATGGATGGATTTTTGAAGTCTTACAAATTTGTATTTTTTGGAGGGCAGGGTTCTATTACCAATCTCCATTACGATATGGACTGCTCCAACGTCTTCCTTACCCAATTCCAGACCAGGAAGCAGGTAATATTGTTTTCTCCGGAAGAAAGCAGACGCCTGTACCACCACCCGTTCACGGTGATGAGCAAGGTAGATCCGATCGATCCTGATTATGAAAGATTCCCGGCATTGAAAGGGGCAGTGGGACACGAAACCATTCTGCATCACGGAGAAACGATTTTTATTCCTTCGTTGTGGTGGCATTATATCCGCTACGTGGATGGCGGTTTTAGTCTTGCATTACGTGCTAACAATTCCATTTTCACGGCTGTGCGTGGTGGTATGAACCTGGTTCGTCACACGTTTGTGGATAAGAGCATGACTAAGCTGCTAGGTATTGACTGGCAGCATTGGAAAGAAAATAAAGCTGCGGAGAATGCGAAGTCAATTTTGCAGGAGCAAGCATAAAGTTAAACCGGACGCATTTCAAAGAAACTAATATATCTTTGAAATGCGTTACAAACGGTACGGCTTTACTACTCGTTATGGATTTTGAACTTACCTCTGTTTACCAACCTACGGGCGACCAGCCTGATGCAATCGAGCAACTTGTTCAAGGGCTGAACGCCGGAGAACCTTCACAGACTTTACTAGGGGTTACGGGCTCCGGTAAAACATTTACCGTCGCCAATGTCGTCGCCCAGGTCAACAAACCTACGCTGGTGCTGAGCCACAACAAGACACTGGCGGCACAGCTTTACGGCGAATTCAAGCAATTTTTTCCTAAAAATGCCGTCGAGTATTTTATCAGCTACTACGACTACTATCAACCGGAAGCATTCATTTCCAGTACCAATACTTACATTGAAAAGGACCTGATGATCAATCAGGAAATAGAGAAGCTGCGGCTGCATACCGTTTCGTCGCTCATGAGTGGCCGCCGGGATGTGGTGGTGGTCGCGTCTGTTTCGTGTATTTACGGTGCGGGTAACCCACATGAATACAAGAAAAGTATCGTCAGCGCCAAGCTGGGGGACATTGTGAGTCGCAACCAGTTCCTGTTTCGGTTAGTCGAGATTCTTTATAGCCGTACCGAACTGGAATTCAACAGAGGTAATTTCCGTGTGAAAGGCGATACGGTTGATATATTTCCAGGATACGCCGACTTCGCGTACCGGATCATTTTTTTCGGAGATGAAATTGAAGAAATTCAGCGCATTGAACCGGAGACTGGTAAGAAAATCTCTACCGAACGCGCCATTGCTATTTTTCCGGCCAATTTGTTTGTGACTGGAAGGGACGTTTTAATGCAGTCGATCAAGGAAATACAGGATGATCTGGCCATGCAGATCCAATATTTTACAAAGGAGGGAAGGCTGGCAGAGGCGGAGCGTGTGAAAGAGCGTACCGAATTTGATATGGAAATGATGCGGGAGCTCGGTTACTGCTCCGGTATCGAAAACTACTCGCGGTACTTCGACCGCCGCATTGCGGGGCAAAGACCATTCTGCCTGCTCGACTATTTTCCTGAGGATTTTCTTATGGTAGTAGACGAAAGCCACGTAACGATGCCGCAAATCCGCGCGATGTGGGGAGGCGACCGTTCCAGAAAAGAAGCATTGGTTGAGTATGGTTTCCGGCTGCCTTCTGCATTGGATAACCGCCCGCTGACATTTCAGGAATTTGAGGATATGACGCCGCAAACGATTTTTGTGAGTGCAACCCCTGCTGACTATGAACTACGCAAATCGGAAGGAGTTGTGGTAGAGCAGATCATTCGCCCGACTGGTTTGCTTGATCCCGAAATTGAGGTGAGGCCCAGTCTGAACCAGATTGATGATCTTTTGGAGGAAATCAACAAAAGAATTACGATGGGCGATAGGGTACTCATCACGACTTTGACCAAAAGAATGGCAGAGGAATTGAGTAAATATCTTGACAGGGTAGGCATCAAGTGCCGCTACATCCATTCGGAGGTCAAGACGCTGGACCGCGTGGAAATTTTGCGTGAGCTGAGGCTGGGCGTTTTTGATGTGCTGGTAGGCGTCAACTTGCTGAGGGAAGGTCTGGATTTGCCAGAGGTTTCGCTGGTAGCAATTATGGATGCTGATAAGGAGGGTTTCTTACGTGATACCCGCTCCATGATCCAGACGATTGGCCGGGCGGCGCGTAATGACCGTGGGAAGGTGATCATGTACGCCGATGTCATGACCGGCTCTATGCAGTTGGCTATTGATGAAACCAATCGCCGTCGTAGCATTCAGATCGAGTATAATATTGAAAACGGCATTACTCCGAGAACGATCTTGAAATCCAGGGAAGCCATTATGGAGCAGACTTCTGTGGCAGATTCCAAAGTACGCAAAGTGTACGTGGAGCCTAGTGAAGTACGCATTGCTGCCGATCCTGTGGTTCAGTATATGGGTAAAAATGATCTGCAAAAACTCGTTGCCGAAACGCAGCGCAAGATGGAGTCCGCAGCGAGAGACCTAGACTTCCTCGAAGCGGCGAGGTTACGCGATGAGTTGATGCAGTTGAAGGCTCGGGTGAAGGAGAGCGCGTAATCCGATAATTTCATATATTTATGAAAGTTTAAATATACATGCTATGATCAGAACGCTGTTAGTTCCAGACAATCAGGACGTTTCAATTCAATTGCCTCAATCTTTTGTAGGAAAACAAGTTGAGGTAATTGCCTTCACTATCAATGATACCGTCCATGAATCGCACGCTCAGGACAAGCCCCTGACGCATTATGCCAGTCAAAATGTATTGTCAAAAGATTGGCTAACATCTGAAGAAGACGAGGCGTGGCAAAATTTATAAAAGGCGAGATTGTAGTCATTCCTTTTCCATTCTCGGATTTATCGGGGTCTAAAAGAAGACCTGCAATGGTGATTGCAGATTTAGAACGTGACGACATCCTATTATGCCAGATTACCTCACAAAACTCGTCGGATAAATTAGCCATTGCATTAACGTCAAAGGATTTTGTGAATGGTTCTTTACCTGTGGATAGTTACATCAGACCGACGCGAATTTTTACAGCCGACAAAAATATTATTGTTCGCAGGGCAGGATTGATAAAAACCGGTCTAATTAATGAAGTGACTCAGAAGATCATTGATATCATCAAATGATTCTTCAAAGTCTCAGATAGTTTCGATTGAACTCAACAGTTCCAGCGCTTCATCCCAGTTATCGACTCTGCGGTATTTATCGATTCCACGGTTGTGGCCGGCGGTGAAGAGAATAGGTGTTCCCTGGCAGTAATCCAGGTTTTTAAGGTGGTCGTCAATCAGATAATCTGTGTTGATAACACGCTTATCGCCGCAGAAGACGATATTTTTCCAGTGAATGAACGGAAAATGCTCGTTTAGCCAGTCATATTTTTCAGAGAGCGAATTTGGAAATTCCATCGCTGCTGAAACGATAAATACATCAAAATTTTCCTGCAACTTCAACAATGCTTCCTGCGCACCCGGAACTAGTGGCGCGTTGCGAAAGAAACCAGGCTTGTAAATTAAACTTCTCGCTGCCAATGGATCAGGAAAAGCCTGATCTTCGGGAATGCCGTGCATGGCCTCCTTGGTCACTTCTATTCCAAATTCTTTATGGTACCAGGTAATCCAGTTGGTTTCAATATCGACAATTACATTGTCCATGTCGATAGCTAGTGATTTTCGGGTCATTTCGATTGATGCTTTATTTTGCAATTATTTGCAACAAATGTAAATCTTAATTGCAGTAAAATGCAATATTGAAATTAAAAATTTGATAACTTTGCAAAAAATAAAAGTTTATTATGTTAAAAGAGGAGCGCTTCCAGATCATACTTAAACAGCTTGGATTAGATCAAAAGGTCTATTTGGGCGGACTAAGTGCCTTGCTAAATGTTTCTGAGGATACGATTCGCAGGGATATCAAAGAGCTGGCAGATCAGGGATTACTGAAATCCGTAAGAGGAGGGGCTGTGCCGCATTCTCCCGGGCCGCACCATTTCCGCGACAGGATGTTTTATGACAATGAGCAGAAGCAAATTATCGCAAGGAAGGCACTTACTTTTTTAAAGAACGACCAGGTTGTGCTGTTTGATGGTGGAACTTCGGCCATGTTGATCGCCCAAATGTTACCAAAGGATTTGAGGTTGACGGTGATTACCAACAGTTTTCCCATTGCTTCATTGCTGGAAGAGCACGAGTACGTTGAGGTTTTATTTGCGGGAGGACGACTATTAAAAAATTCATTTGTAACAATCGGGAGCGATACAATTCAGTTTTTCAAGAAATTCAGGGCGGATATTTGCTTGCTGGGTATTTGCAGTATCCATACAGAATTGGGCGTTACTGGGCCGCACTATGAAGAAAGTGAAGTAAAGCGTGCGATGATCGGGGCGTCGAAGGAAGTGATCGCGCTTGCCAGTACGGAGAAACTCGGGACAGCGGAGGCTTACTATGTCTGCCCGACTGATCAGTTATCTGTGATTATTACTGATCAGCCGGCGGACAGTGATGAATTTAAAATATATAGTGATCTGGGAATCAGGATGGTTTGAATTTTTCTTCAAACTTAACCTTTCTTGTCCGGGATCGTTTGTTCAATTTTAAAGCAGGAATCATCGATCGATTTGATGTCGTGATCAATGGCGCTGGCAAAGCCCAGCATATAGGAAACGGCCAGGCGCCAGAGCCATTTCCGGATAATTTTTAACACAATATTGAATTTCATCTTCCATTTTGGATTGAAAAATAGAACGGATTGAACGCATAGCATGGTGCTCCGTCATGATTAAACAGCAAATTGGGTGAGGCCTGAATAAATTTTAATCAGGCATGGAAAATGAAAGGATCTTCGGAAGCGAACGCTCTGCACAGAAGGTGCTGAGTGATACCTGTTCTCAATGAAAGTAACTTCGCCGGGAATGCAAGGGAATGTTGAACTACGAGATGATCGTGCCTTTTTGAGATAGCTGCAATGTAGGTGAATTGCAGATTCCTGGTATCAGTGGCATGCTCAAAACCGTGAGCAGGCAGCGCACAAAAATCATAAATGGAGCGAACATTGGAAGCGCTGCCTGTATACTTCTCAGTAATTAGGAAGGCGTCTGCATTCGCTGCCCTATTATAAGAACTGACTTCCAAAGAAAGGAATATTCCGGACGACAGGGTCGCCATAAACAGCCAATGCAGAATTGACCGCTTTCCAGATATGTTTTGAAATATTCCCATTGCCATAAAGATATACAAATAACTCGTAATGAGCTACCTGGGTGCCATTCTGATCGCACCGTCCAGCCGGATCACTTCTCCGTTGAGCATTGGATTTTCAACGATGGATCGTGCCAATAATGCATATTCGGAGGGACGACCGAGCCGGGAAGGAAATGGTACCTGCTGGCCGAGCGACAAACGCGCTTCTTCCGGGAGGCCCAGCATCAGCGGAGTTTCAAATAACCCCGGCGCAATCGCCATCACCCGAATTCCAGATTTCGCGAGATCGCGGGCGACGGGTAATGTCATGCTTACGATACCGCCCTTGCTTGCAGCGTAGGCGACCTGGCCCATTTGTCCATCGTAAGCAGCTACCGAAGCAGTATTGATAATTACACCTCGCTCACCTTCGTCATTGGGTACATTCTTTTCCATTGCAAATGCCGCAAGCCGCATTACATTGAATGTCCCTACAAGATTGACACGGATTGTTTTTTCAAAAACTTCAAGCGAGTGCGCACCGTAGATACCGTCAACTTTGCCAACGATTTTACGAGCTGGGGCGATGCCTGCGCAGTTAATGACAATTTGAATGGATTGAAACGACCGAATAGCTTCGTCGATAGCGTTCTGAACATCAGCTTCAATTGAAACATCTGCCTTAAAGAATTTTAGCCGGTCCGAAAATTCAAGTTCAAGCTTTTCTCCGGCAACTTCATTCAAATCCAGCACAACCACATTTGCTCCCTGCCCTAAAAACAAACGGGCGGTAGCTTCTCCTAATCCGGAAGCACCGCCTGTAATGATCGCTGTGGAATTTTGTAATTGCATAAGGCTTTTATTTCCTTAGCAGATGCTCAGGAATGGGATGCTCTTCGAGGAATTTGCGAGCTCGTTCGGCTTTTACTTTAACAACCGGGTGCTCAGACAGATCCGGCAAAGTGTTATCGATTATCTTTCGGGGTAATAAATTTGCGGGAATATCTAATTTCTTATCCAGAATTTTCATGATTGTAGCCAGCTTATTTTTACTAATCTAAGAATTTTCTTGCTATCAAAAAACTCTCATAGGATTGGTTTGGTTTAAATGCTTGCCATTCTTGATGTTGGTAACCAAGTATTTCCAGTTGATGTTTAACTTCATCAAAAATCATATTAATAGCTATTTGATAAAGACGTGTCCTGGAACTACTGTTTCCAGTTATGACGACACTCCTTTCTGCGTACTGGGAGAGATAATCTAAAATCACAGCCATCACAGTTGCAAGAATTTCGGGCATGTCACCATTATCTGTAATCGAATTGTCAATATATAATCTTGCGCAGCCGGATCGAAATCCAGCAACGCAAGATTATATCTACTTGGTGCGACTTGGGCCAATTCTATCGTTTTGTCGATTATGCCACGCTTGCCTACACTTTGGAACTTAAAATGACCAGTGGCCTCGTTTGCTATGAATGGATAAGCCTGATACTGCCCCATTAAACCACCTCAATCTTAACCTTCAACAGAAACTCATCCATTTCAATTTCAGTAGCCTCGCCATTCAGATCGCCCACCAGGCTCAAATCCAATGCCTGTACTTCCTGACAGATATAGTCTTTATTGGCTGTTATAGCGTTGGCCAGTAGGGCGTCATTGTTTTGCAATGTTATTTTGATCTTATCAGTTACGTCAAAACCACTGTCTTTACGAAGGTTCTGAACACGGTTCACGAAGTCGCGGGCGATACCTTCCAGTCTGAGGTCATCAGTAATGGTAATGTCCAGCGCGACGGTTAATCCTCCCTCGCTTGCTACCAGCCAGCCCGGAACGTCTTCTGCGATGATTTCAACATCACTGATGGCGATATCAAGTGCACCATTTAGGACAATGCTACCTTTTTGCTCTATTTCTTTGATCTCAGCCTCAGTCATGGCAGAAATCGCTGCTGCTACTTCCTTCATTTTCGGCCCGAATTTAGGTCCCAGAGTCTTGAAGTTAGGTTTGATCTTCTTTTTAAGGATACCGCTGTCATCATGAACGAATTCCACAGCCTTCACATTGACCTCTGTCAGAATGATAGCAGTAACCTGCTCAATCTGGCGTTTGGTATGATCGCTTAAAACCGGGATCAGAATCTTGGATAGCGGCTGACGCACCTTGATCTTATGACCTTTGCGGATCGAGTGAACGAGCGAGCTGATCGTTTGTGCCAGTTCCATAGACTCTTCCAAATCCGCGTCCACTACGCCGCTTTCAATTTTCGGCCAGTAGGTAAGGTGTACCGAATCGTATTTGAAACCAGTGTTGTTTTTAACGGAAGCCTCGCGATCGCCGTCAGTAAGGTTTTTGTACAACCATTCTCCGAAGAAAGGTGCAATAGGCGACATGAGTTGTGCTACTGTTACAAGGCAATGCTGCAAAGTTTCGTAAGCTGCCTGTTTGTCTTCTGTCAATCCGGTTCCTTGTTCCTGCGAAGGGTTCCAGAAACGGCGGCGGTTCAAACGGATATACCAGTTGGAAAGCTGATCAGTCACAAAATCCTGTACCAGCCGACCGGCCTTGGTTGGGTTATAATCATCAAACTGCTCACCAACTTCCTTGATGACTGTATTTAGTTTTGACAAGATCCAGCGGTCCAGCTCGGTACGTTTTTCGATTGGTACTGAATTGGCTTCATGGAACTCATAACCGTCCAGATTCGCATATAATGCAAAGAAATTGTAAGTGTTAACCAACGTCCCGAAGAACTTCCGCTGCACTTCACCAATTCCTTCAATGTTGAATTTTAGGTTATCCCACGGTTCTGCATTGGTGATCATATACCACCTGGTAGCGTCAGGGCCGTATTGGGCAAGTGTCGAGAATGGATCCACAGCGTTGCCAAGTCGCTTGGACATTTTGTTGCCATTTTTGTCCAAAACCAAACCTGTAGACACAACATTTTTGAATGCAACCGAATCAAACAGCATTCCTGCAATCGCGTGCAGCGTGAAGAACCAGCCACGTGTCTGGTCTACACCCTCTGAAATAAAGTCAGCCGGATAGCTTTGATTGAATATTTCCTGATTTTCAAACGGGTA
>NZ_JBDSFX010000064.1:0-4862 GCF_039919315.1 Dyadobacter sp.
ATATGGTATAACAGAAAAAGATTACATTCTGCCTTAGGATATGTCTCTCCCAAAGAATTTGAAGAACTTTTAAACAAGCAGAAAATTGCGGCTTAATCTTTTGTCCTCTTTATTGTTGCAATTCCAGTCTATGAAATACAAATACTTGTTTGTTCTCTTTTTTGTCTTCATCAACATACTATCTTTCGGCCAGGGCGCGGGGGATTTTGTTGACTTTCAAAGGACCGAACACGCTATATTAATTCAGGGGACAAAGGGAATTTTGAAAATAACTGCATTCAATTCGGGAATTTTCAAGATTCAGACATTGGCTACGCAAAGCTCGCCTTCTCTTGACAGTTCCTATTCCGTCGTTTTAAAACCTTCGTACCCACTGGACAATGTGGAAGAAACCAAGACTTCCCTGTTGATTAAAACAGACCAATGCACGCTGGAAATCAACAAATCCCCTCTGACCGTTGCATTAAAATCTGACGCTACCATCAAAATCAAGGAAATCAGCGGACCTGCGCAAACGCGCGATTCAGTCACTTTTGCATTTAACATTAACCCAAAAGACGTTTTCCATGGCGCAGGAGGCCGCCCATTCGGCCCGGACCTGAATCGCAAGGCTTTTGATTTTTACAACACCTACGAAAATGCCTACTACGATCAGGCGACGGGTTTATCACAAAGTTTCAACGTTCCATTCATAGTCGCGTCACACCATTACGGGCTGCTTTTTGACAGCGACCTCCCGGGTTCCATGCGTATGTATGTGGGCGCAGTCGACTCTACGAAGCTGACTGTTCAGGTGGCAAGCCAGGGAAAATGGGCGTACTACTTGATCAATGGTGCTGATAATGATGAAATTCTTGAAAATTATACCTTATTAACAGGCCGTCAGCCACTTCCTCCGCGGTGGGCGCTGGGTTACATTCAATCCAAATTCGGCTACAAAAACGAAAGCGAGGCCACGGTAGCTGCTAGCACCTTGCAGAGGCAAGGGTTTCCACTGGACGCACTCGTGCTGGACCTGTACTGGTACGGCGATGAAACCCTTATGGGCAACCTGGATTGGTATGCCAAAAACTGGCCGGATCCAGCAGGAATGATGAAAAACCTTGCAGCCAAAGGTGTCAAAACCATTCTCATCACCGATCCGTACGTTACCACCAAGTCGTCCAATTACAATTTCGGTGTAAACGCATCCTTGTTTGCCCAAAAACCTGGCACTACGGAACCCTACACCCAGACGATTTGGAATGGTACCGTTGCGACGCTGGACATTTTTAAACCCGCCGCACAAACCTGGCTTTGGGGAAATTATAAGCGACTCACATCCCAAGGTGTAAGCGGCTGGTGGACGGACAAAATCGAGCCGGATTATGACCCGAAAGATGCGGTATATGCATTGGGACCGGCTTTGCAGGTACATAATCTCTACCCATTATTCTGGTCAAAAAATCTGTACGAGAACTTCCGGAAGGACTTTCCCGCCAGGCGACTTTTCAACCTCACGCGCTCGGGCTGGGCCGGGTCGCAGCGATACAGTATCATTCCGTGGAGTGGCGATGTAGCCCGCTATTGGGCTGGCCTGAGATTGCAGATCCCCATTATGCTCCAATCGGGCATGTCGGGGATCGGGTACATGCATTCAGACACGGGCGGCTTCGCAACCATGTCCGACAAAACTGAAAAAGACGAGGAGCTTGATCTCCGATGGTTTCAATACGGGACATTTACGCCGGTTTTGCGCGCTCACGGGCAGCGATCCAATGTAGAACCGTACAACCTCACCGAACCGTTTTACAGTGTTGTAAAAAAATACCTTCGTATCCGGTACCAGCTTCTACCCTACATCTATTCGCTAGCCTGGAAAAACACCACTACCGGCCGGCCGATCTGTATGCCAATGGATTATTTCAAGGCTGGCAAAACAATGGGTAATATCAATGACCAATATTTTTTTGGTGAAAATCTCCTGATAGCGCCGGTGCTGCTGCACGGAATGCCCTCCCGAAAAGTATCATTACCGGCCGGAAAATGGTTTGATTTCTGGACTAACCAAGTCGTGAGTGGTGACGTATTTCCGAAACTGACAGTCGATAATATTCCTGTTTATGCCAAGGCGGGAGGATTTGTTCCATTGTCAACATCCACTACCACCAAATCCACAGACTTCTATTCCTCAGATAGCCTGACGGTGAAGTTTTACCAGGACATTTCAGTTCCTGCATCTACTTTCACCATGTTTCATGACGATGGCGCTGACCCGAATTCACTACAAAATGGTAAGTACGAGCTCATTGATTTCAAAGGCCACGTCTCAACGGACAGCATTATCATTACCACCACCCGATCAAAGGATCATCCACAGTCTCTTGCCAAAAGGGCAATGCTATATGAAATAGAAAATGTCACTTCCACACCGATTAGCGTGCTTTTGAATGGGAAGGCATTGCCTTTGGTATTTCTTCCGAACGAGTTTGGAACTGAAATGGCTTACTTCGACCTCATTAACAGGCAACTCAAAGTTCGCTACAACTGGGATAGCAAAGTACCCGCGACCCTCACTATCCTAAGAGACGGCTTGTCGCTGATTACGGGTACAGAACCGTTGGCCATTGAAAATACATTGACAGTATTCCCTAATCCTTCGTTAGGCAGCAGACCGCTTTCTGTCAAAGTAATCATTCCGCAAGCTGGCGACTATGAACTGGAAACTTACAATCTAAACGGAAAGAAAATTCGCAGGGAAGATTTGGGAAAACAGGCAAAAGGAAAAGTTTTGAATCTTACCATTGAAATACCGGACGTGAAAGGTTTTTATATTTTAAAATTGAAAAACAACCAGGGTTTTTATCATTCCAAAGCATTTGTCATAGAATAGTATGCAGTACCGGCTCACCATTTTCATTACATTCATTCTTACTGGCTTATCGGCTTGTGTGGAACCTTACAGTGTGAATTTTGGAGCTGCACAGGAATATATTGTCGTAGATGGCGTCGTCACGGATATGGATGGGCCACAATTCATTACACTTTCAAAAACTAATCCAGAGGCCAAGAATGAGAGCTCGGAATTTACCCAAACCATCTGGACTAAAGGATTGTCGACATTGCCTCTGACCAAAGCCCGGGCAAAAGTCATTGTAAACGAAAGCCAATCGTACGACCTCACCGAGTATGAGCCAGGCGTTTACCAGCTTCCGCTTTCATTCCGGGGTAAAGTCGGAGAATCTTACACATTACAATTTCAAACCGAGGACGGCAAAAGCTATGAATCCTCAGCTGAAAAAATGCTGCCGGTGACTCCTGTCAAGAGAGCCTACGATGTTTTTAACCCCAAAGGAATTTCGAAGCTATCGGAGTACTACGGCGACTATACGCCAAGCAACGACATTTACCTGGATTTTGACGACCCGGCTGCCGAACGGAATTTCTATCGCTGGCAATGGACGTTATGGGAAGTGCAGAAGACCTGCGCTACCTGCAATCAGGGCAAATATTACCTCTTTGATGCCGAGAATGGCATCGACGGGGACTGCTTTAAAGACCTTACCTTGAAGTTTAACAATGTGTATGACTACACCTGTGAGGATCTTTGCTGGGATATTTTTTACAGCAAAGACATCACTATTTACTCGGATATTTATACCAATGGCCAAACGCAAAAAGACAAGCTGGTCGCTCAAATTCCGTTACTTCAGTCCAATCCCTGCATGGTAAGCCTGCAACAGAACTCGCTGACTCCCAATGCATATCGTTTTTTAAAACTCATTCAAGACCAGGCTGTTAATTCCGGAACATTAGCCGACACTCCGCCCACGCCGATCCAGGGAAACGTGGTGAATGTGAACGACAAAAATGAACTCATTATTGGCTTCTTCACGGCGTCATCCGTGGCGGAGTACCGGACAATGCTCTGGCGAAAAAACATTAATAACGCGGCTGTACTGAACCAGCTATTTAAAACCATTCATAACCGTGATCCTATCCAGGAAGAGCGGTCGGCGGAGCGGCCTTTTATTCCGCTTGCCATTTGTAAAAGAAACAGCTCACGGACACCATTTTTACCAAAAGATTGGAAATGGACGCCCTAGTGCATGATTAGCCTTATGAATAGACTTTACTTTCTGATATTTCTGATACTCGCGACTGTGGGGGCCCGTTCCCAGGGGCTTACCATTACCGGTACGGTCAGGGATTCGGCTACATTGGCACCATTGCCTGATGCATCCATTGTCATTGATTACCGGAAAAGCTGGTCGGCCGCCAAAGTAGATGGGAAAGGCAACTTTTCATTCGATCTGCCATCGGGCGACCATGTGATCGTGATCAGGCATGTCGGCTATGGATCATTCAAAAAATATATCTCGGAAGGTACCCGAAAAATTAACTTTGATGTACTACTAACGACCACGTCCAGCCAGTTGGAAGAAGTGATCATTACCAGTAAAGGCTTCGACCAGACGATACGACAGCCCATTCTCGGCGCTTTGCAGATCAATATCAAGACATTGGAAAAACTGCCTTCTGCGTTCGGAGAGGTGGATATTCTGCGCAGTTTACAAATGCTACCGGGCGTTTCCAGCGTAGGTGAGGCCTCCAATGGAGTGAACATTCGCGGTGGCACCACCGACCAGACCTTGATCCTGCTGGACGATACACCTATTTTTAACCCAACACATATGTTCGGACTCTTTTCGGTGATTCCACCCAACACAGTCAATAGTCTGGACTTGTATAAAGGCAATGTACCGGCCCGATTTGGCGGCAGAGTTGCTTCGGTCCTGGATATTTCTACCAAGAACCCTAATCTTGACAAACTAAAATTGTCAGGTGGTATCAGCCTGGTTTCGAACCGGTTAATGGTCGAC
>NZ_JBDSFX010000065.1:0-33162 GCF_039919315.1 Dyadobacter sp.
TGAAAGCTGGTGAACAGTTTTTCCGTGTAGTTTTTTCTTCCTTGCATTCCTGAAGTTACAAAAAGTCAAGCTGTTTTGGAAGAAAATGGAGTTGTTTTTGTTCGAGTTCTGCAACAGCCACCACCGAATAGATAGACAGTTCCTAGCGGTTACAAAATGAAAGTTGTTTGGTATCCGGTATTGATCCGATATCCATTTGTTTGACTAGTATGAGGGTTCACTGTTTTTAAACTTTTTAACATACTATTGCAGTAAAAAGACTTTATGAACATTTATCAACATAGTCCTTATACGGCAGTCATTGTCCCCACACTTACCGTAAGAAATTGTCCAGATGCCATTGCCTTTTATCAGAAGGCATTTGGTGCCACTGTTCTTATGTCCAACACTGATACGGATGGATCAGTGGTTGCCGAAATGGCAATCATGGGCGCAAGGTTTGTTGTTGCAGATGAATCGGAAGAGCATAAGCATTTCAGTCCGGAAAAATTGCATGGCACACCTGTGCGCATCGGATTGCGGGTCGAAGATCCGGACCAGTTATTTGCATTTGCCGTAGAAGTTGGCGCAGTAGTTATCTATCCTGTCGCAGACCAAGACTATGGGTATAGATTGGGCCATCTGGTAGATCCTTATGGTCATCATTGGGAAATCTTTAAGCCCTTAACCTAGTATTATGGAATGGATTACACTTGAGCGCCCCAAAATTGACCGCATCCACTGTCCATGACAGCTCAAAACGTTCATTGATCCAGATGCTCAGATATTTTTCGTCCCACTTGATCAGGTGTTTTCTCTTAAGTGTTGGACCAATTCAGCAGCATAGGGTTGAATTAAAGAAAGGGAGAAAAACCGTCACGACTTTCACGTAAGGCTTTTTCTTGCTAAATCATTGTACCGGTTTATATGTTAATAAGGTAATGCCCGATGAATAACTTTTGGGTGACATCAGCTTCAAGTTCAGTTCCTAACCTTCCAATGTTGAAAACATTAGTCTGCATGACCTAAGCAAATTGGGCACGATCCATAATCGGAACTCATCAATTAATCCATCGTCAATTGAGACTGGGCAAGCGATAAACTTCCCCAAATCACCCTATCTTTTCCTTCCTGCTCTTTGAGGGCAAGGATCGTAATTTCCAGATCAGTGTTGATCAGCTGACATTCATTGAAATCTCGCTTTTTAAAAGTAAACCCTAACATGAAGATTGCGTCTTAATGGGTTAGTCACTGAGGATTGAACTTGGTTGTTATATACTACCATTTTTGTTGACAATACCTACGATGAATCCCAGCCACCGATATAAGGGATTGTCTTGGACCGCTGACATACCCATATCCATTGTATTTTTATGACTTCTATCTAAGCTGTTGTCCAAGTTAGTTTGACGACATACATGTGGTGGGATTGAGTAATTGCGACTGTCATTCGCCAACGCAACTTACCAGAGACATTGCAGCCCTGGCCATGAAGTTGTATAAAAAACAATAATCCCTCCCGGCCCTTTTTTAATCATACACTAAAGCCTCCCGCGTCGTCATTACTTTTGAATCAGTACATGGGGGTTGAACTGTCATAAAGTGTCCTTAAAATAAATGTCAGAAGTATGTTTTACGTCGTTGGTATTAGTATCGCGCTTTTTCTATCGGTCATTGCCCTCACCAAAAGCCATCGGACTACGGCCGACACCGTGCTGGGCATTTGGCTGTTGCTTATTGGCGTCCATATTTCGCTCTACTACGTCAACTGGATAACCAAACCCGTTTGGCACACACACCTGCTGGGGCTTGACATGCCCATACCCTCTTTACAGAACGTATCGCTGTACTTGTATGTAGGCGCACTGACAGGACAAATCGACTTTCGGAAACGAGCCTGGCTGCTGCATTTGTTGCCCACCGCAACGACTTATGCCTACATGATTCCGTTCTTTTTGCGGTCGGGGCTTGAAAAAACGTATGTCTATGCCCACAATGGTATCGGATATGAGACGTTCGCTGCCGTGTCTAACGGCTGGTATTTATGTTCAGGCGTACTCTATCTAATTGCCTCAGGTTGGTTTCTGCGAAAGTATCGGTCACGTGTTGTCGTGCCTTCGTTCGGGCAGCCACCCATTCACCCGAACTGGATACAGGGGTTGCTCATTGGCATGGGCTTCATCTGGATGGTTGTGCAGGTGCTGACCGACGATCAATTCGTATTTGGGGCGGTAGTGGCTTTTGTGCTGTGGCTGGGCTACTTCGGCATCCGGCAAGGCAACATCTTCACCGAATGGCCTCGAGTTGAGCTAGTCCTTCAGCCCTTGTCAGTTGCCCCGCCGACTTTAGTTTTACTCCCAACGATGCCGGCCGACGAACCGGATACACATGACCGCCAAAAATATGCCCGGTCGGGCCTGACCGATGAAGCGGCAACCAGCCTACTCAATCAGTTGACGGACCTGATGGCGCTCGAGGGGGCTTACCGCGATCCCGACTTGACGCTCGCAAATCTGGCATATCGGCTCGACGTACACCCCAACTACCTCTCACAGGTTATCAACGAACGGTTGGGGATGACCTTCGCCGACTATGTGGCCTTGTTACGTATCGAAGCGTTCAAACAACTGGCCGCAGAACCCAAAAACAGTCACCTGACCCTGTTGGCCCTGGCCTACGAATGTGGCTTCAACTCCAAATCAACATTCAATCGGCAATTTAAAAAACTGACCGGGCAACTCCCCTCCGCCTATTGGCATCAGGCCAAAGCAGTTGAGTAAGTCCCACCTTACAAGCTGCGACGATTCGGGGCGCAAGTGTCATGAAGTTTGCCCCTGAGCTGCTCAATGGCTCACTTACTTCAATACACTTATGCCGTTTAAAACAACATTACTCAGCCTGCTGACAGTCGGATTGCTGCTGTCGGCCTGCCAAACAGAAGACCCGTCGCTGCCAGGCGCATTGGTGCCGAAAACCGTCGATCAGGATGCCACAACGCCTTCGATTCGGGTCAATGGTACGCACCTCCACGCCGAAACGTTCGGCAATCCAACCGACCCCATGCTGGTGGTGCTGCACGGCGGACCCGGCAGCGATTACCGCTATTTGCTCAACGCCCAGGCCTTCGCCAGGGAAGGCTATTACGTAATCTTCTATGACCAACGCGGGTCGGGCCTGTCGAAACGACATGACAAGGCAACGTACCGGATCGACATCATGGAAGAGGACTTGGGGGCCGTAATTGCCCACTACCGAACGTCGGCCTCGCAAAAGGTTTTCCTGCTTGGGCATTCGTGGGGAGCCATGCTCGCGTCGGCGTACATCAATGCTAATCCGACCAAAATCAGCGGGGCTATTCTGGCCGAGCCGGGCGGGTTGGTCTACGCCGACATCCTGGATTATGTGAAACGGGCGCGGTCGTGGAAGCTAAACAGCGAGACGTTCAGCGACGTCATGTACGCCGATCAGTTCTTCACGGGCCGAGAAAACAACCACGAGATTCTCGACTATCGCTTAGCACTTCAAAGCAAGACCGAGGGTGCAAACGATGCCCCGACCGGCGACGAAGGACCAATGCCTTCGTGGCGACATGGGGCTATTGTCAACCAGGCATTGTTTGAACTCGCCGAGAAGCAGAACATCGATTGGACCACCAACCTGAAACAGTACAAAACACGCGTCCTATTTGTGTATAGCGCAAATAACAGGGCCTACGGACTGGCCCACGCCCAGCATGTATCGTCGGCCTACCCAACTGTGCAACTGCTCCGTATCGACGAGGCCGGGCACAATATGCTTTCCTTTCCAATAGGTTGGGCTAGTTTTTATCCCATTGCCCTCACTTATCTAGAGACCCTTAACAAGCCCTGAAATGCGCCATTTCCTGATTACACTACTCTTTTTCATGGCCTTAGCCAAGCTGGCAAAGGCACAGGTCATCAACTGGCGCTCGTTTGAAGCCCAACAGCGTATGGCTACGCTCAACGCAGGCCTCGACTATGGCCTTACTTACGGGGCAGCTTACGCCCACCGGCTCAATACCCGGGTTCCAATAGCTCTGACGATGGACGCATCGATACCGTCGGGGCACAAGCTGCTCGATGATTTCAAGGTCAGAATGGGCCTACAAGTCGAGGTTTTACGGGTCGGCAATCTGTCGGCTACGCTCAAGGTCAATGGTGTGTTTCGAAGGTTCGAGAACCCCGGGGCGCGACTGCTCAACTTTGGTGGCGAGTTTGGGGGCATTGTAGGCTACTGTAAACCCGGCTGGTTCATCGCAGGCGAAGCGGGCTTCGACAAAGCTATTGTCACGCACGTGCAACACGCAGCATCGGTCGTGGACCAAACAGCCGGGCTGCGAAGTGGCTGGTATATTCCGACCGGTGGCAATTTTCAGTACGGTTTACAGGGGGGCGTATCGCTCCGTAAAACGGATCTTACACTGCGGGCGGGCCGGTTGCTGCAACAGGATTTCAAAACCTCGCCTTTGTTGCCGTTATATGCACAACTGGGCATCAATCGGCGATTTTGACCGGCAATACGTAACGCCGTTCGTCAAATAGCAATACTGCGTTTCTTAACCAACGTCAAGAAGTTGGGCGAACGAACCGTGTAAGTTTGCGCCATGCAGCTTTCCTGACAGCCGTTACAACACAATCCCCGTTTTTTAACTCTTCAACAAAAACCAAATACACCATGATGCGCAAGAGCTTATACATCCTGGCCTGTGGATTGGCTACCCTGGTGGCTTTTCTTCCCCTTGTCTACTGGCTGGCCGACAAGCCGGTAAATCTCCTGCGCCTGAAGCCGGACCTGTTGCTGAAAAATGCACTCTGGACGCTGGGATTTTATACCCATATCAGCTTCGGCGGATTGGCTTTGCTCACGGGCTGGCCGCAGTTTCATGGGGGCTTACGAAATCGTTACCGACGACTGCACCGCTACGTCGGTACCATCTACGTTGGGGCGGTGATCCTGTCGGCAATAGCCGGGCTGGGTATTGGCTGGGTGGCAACCGGTGGCCCGATTGCTGCTTCGGGCTTTCTGCTGCTCGGAAGCATCTGGTTAAGCACAACCTTGCTGAGCTACCGAGCCATCCGAAAGGGGCAGGTTAACAGGCATCGAACGCTGATGATGTACAGCTACGCTGCCTGTTTCGGTGCCGTTACACTCCGGCTATGGATGCCTTTACTCATGGTAACTTTTGGCGATTTTGTTACCGCCTACCGAATTGTAGCTTGGTTAAGCTGGGTGCCGAACCTGCTGGTAGCGCATTGGCTGGTCCGAAAACGTAGCGTTTCCGCCTAACCCATGTCCGTCAGGTACGCTATCTTTCTGCTCTCGTGGCTGCTTACTCATATGGTTTGGCGGGGTGTATTGGGGTCGTTTACTAAACCTGTCAATAGGCATTGAGCGGACACTGAGCCGCCGGACGGTGGTAGCCGTTGAACCCTACCTGAAAAATCCCCTTGGCCCCCTCACGCAGGAGAACCTGGAGATCGGATCGGCGGGGGAAGTCTGCGGGTGGGTATCCGATGAAGTGGAGTAGTCATGACAGAAAATTTCTGACCATTTACAACCAATACCCCTTTACTGGTATCCTCCAATCATTAAACACGAACTCCGGTTAACCGATGAAAACTTTATTTGTATCCTTACTCGTGGTAGTCCTTTTTGGCTGTGAGCAAACCAGTATTGAAACGGACTGCACTGAAAAAGTCGATGCCAATTATGGCTGTACGAAGCAGTACGACCCGGTGTGCGGATGCAATAATAAAACCTACGGCAACGCCTGTATGGCCGAGGCTGCGGGTATTCGGATCGTATCGCAGGGCGAGTGCAACAGCGTCGATAAATGAGCGACTGAGTGGTCAGTAAAAATGCCCTTGTTAGTGGCAAGTGTAACAGAAGACAGTAACATAACAACACACAAAAATAATGCAGGACATACTATTTGACTTTATAGCAAAATACATTTCCCTAACAGAAGATGAGAAGAATGCTATACGTTCGTTAGACTTATTCCGCTCTATTAAGAAGGGGACTATTCTACTTAAAAAAGGACAGAAATCGGAGGAAGAATATTTTGTTCTAAAAGGGTGCATACGGAAATATTACATCATAGATGGTGAAGAAAAAACTACCGCCTTTTTTACAGAAATGGAAGGACTAGTACCTCATTGTGTAATGAATAATGCTCCTTCTGACTATTTTATAAGTTGTCTTGAGGATAGCATATTAACTGTTACAAACCCAGGTATGGGAGTTGAGGTAAATGCTAAATTTCCTAAATTTCAAGTAATGTGTGGAGTATTGTCAGAAGAACTTTTAGCCAAACAGCAAATTAATTTTGACGAGTTTAAGATTTCTTCCCCTGAACAACGATACCTGAACTTACTGCAAAATAGACCAGACCTTATTCAACGTGTGCCACAACACCAATTAGCGAGTTTTTTAGGTATAAAACCAGAATCACTGAGTAGGTTAAAAGCAAGAATTTTGGGGAAAAGCAAAGAGCAACTTCATTTCTTAACCTAAGTTAACGATTTTAAGTCTGTTGCCAATCTACTTTTGCAGCATCGTTTAACAGTACTCAAAAAGGACATGCAAAAGAAAATTTTATGGATCGGACTTTTTTTAGTTTTAACAAGCATTTTAAAGGTGAATGCTCAATATGCTAAAACAGACAGTACGTACAAACGGTGGTTTGTTGGAAGTACTTTGTTTTTATTAGGTAATTTAGATAAGGTAAACCCGCCCGGCTTTGCTCAACTCAATGTAGGCTATCGTATTACAGGAAAAGATGTAATTTCCCTTGAACTAATCACTTGGAAACATTCCTGGCCGCTTGGTATTAACCCTTTTTATAATGATGCATACGGAACCCCTGAAGAGAAATTTCCTGGTAATATAAGAGAATATGGTATTGGTCTTGCTTATCAAAGGTATTTTTGGAAAGGTCTTTATGCAGCTGTACACGGAATGCCTATGTGGCAAACATTTACGAATGAAAACGGTAATAAGGTGGGAAATGGCTTCATTATATTCAACACTTATCGCGTTGGCTATCACATTAAACTCTTTAAGGATAAGTTTTTTATAGAGCCATCACTTGGTATTGCTGGCCGTCCTTATTACACTGAGATGCCTGATGGGTTTAAACAAAAAGATGACAAGTGGCCAAAATGGACGCCTGAGCCAGGGTTGCATTTTGGATACAATTTTTAGTAATGTAGCAGTAGTTTAACAAAACTGTCTTTAACAAATAATAAAGGATAGATTGAACACTAGCCACCAGCAGGGGTTTTACAAAAAATCGGGTTCAGTGGTTAATTGAACATTCTACCTGGTATCAACTTTAGTACGGGTAGACGGTTTAGTGCTTCGAAACCCGCTTCTTCGCCAAGTGCCAGTTTGAAGGCTGTGAATTAATGTTTGTCGGGACGCCCAAAGAAATTTCAACTGAACATATAAGTTTAGGTTGGACAGAACGAACTCAAAAACTCATATTGACAGGTAAAGTTTTTCAGTTAGACGGTAAAACATCAGCGCAAAATACTATTGGCAGACTGATGACATAAAGTACTGTCACCCTCACAAGAAAGCTCGAATAGCCCATTTTTTCAAAATATTAACTTTGTGTAAGTGTTTTTGTGGTACTATCTTCACAATTATACTGGAAAAGTCTCGATGAAATCTTCAAAGATGGCGCTGAGATTTCAATAAAGGTGATATCGGCCCGATCAATTTTGATACACGAAACACGAGGTTCTTTTGGGGGCGGCCGCTGCCGTTCTATCTTTTAATTTAACCCAATTATCGGCCGCGCGGCGGCCGCTACGGTTAACACCCTAAATCGTTCTCCGTTGAAAAGCGCACCCTGGACGAAATCCATGCCGCGCGGCGTCCGGTCGGGTAGCAGGCAGAAGAGCTCCCGGTCGGCCAGTTGTGCAGGAACTTGTAGAACGATTCTTTGTAACGGAGCCCTTTTCTACCATTATTCCACTACTTTTTTCTCTTTTAGTGATTGTTTCCTGTCAGCTCAGAATCGGTTGACCCCGATGTAAAGTGCCGTCGTGCGTGGCTCTTAGTATACGTTGGCGATTGGCAACTCATCCTTGGTCAAGATGATGGCCGTTACAATAAAGTGTGTTGTCGCCGTTTCTGCTCCCCGCTTGGTAAAATCCAGGATATCATTCCCCTACTCAGATAAAAATGCGATTGCATGCTTCATGATAATAGTTTGCTGTGGTAATTATTTTGCGTTTACGGGTAAGCGTCCTGACGTTGCTAACAAGTAAAGGTGAAAAAAGCAGGTGACCTTAGGCTATGTTAAGTGAACTCAATGTAATTTTTGTTTAAACGGAAATCTGTTGGATATGATCAGAAGCAGCGGTGATAATGGTCGGTGGGTTCTATAGTTTATGGTTTCAAAAGCTGAGTCAATGCTTGATTAAATTGCTTAGGCCTCTCGATCATCGGGAAGTGACCTGAGCTGTCAATCCTAACTATCCGGTAGCCATTCTTACAGTATTTACTAAGAGCCTTTTCATCATAGGGTGTATTGGTGCACATAATAAATTTCATGGCAAATGGCATGGTCGGTAATTTATTTTTTGCTTCCGCAGCTTTAGGGTACAGGTTCATTAGCGACGGGACAGCAATAGAAGGGTCAGCATTTTTGTAACTATTTACCAGCCTGTCAATGATAGCACTGTCTTTTGAAACGGTAAACTCCCTGGCCATGCCTTCTGCCATTTTCGAATAATTAGATAAAAACTCCTTTATGTAAGGTTGTATGCCATCCCGATCTTTTTTTGTAATGGTCATACCAACATTCTTAAGGTTATCTACTCCAATAATGCCAATTACCTTTTGAGGATTAGCAGCAGCAACATCCAACGCAATTTCTCCACCCATCGAATGTGCAACCAATATTACGTTTCTCAATTGTTCTTTGTTAATGACATTTGTAATATCTCTGGCAAAGCTTTCTACAGTCCAGTTCTTGCGGCTTTTCCCAGACAATCCGCAACCTGCCAGGTCTAACAATACCAGACGATAAGAAGAAGAGAATTCAGCCTCTTGGTTTTGCCAAAAAGTATGATCCAAATTCCATCCATGAATGAAAAATAGCGTGGTGTCTCCTTTACCTTTGATCTCGTAGTTCAATTTGACTTCCTCATAGGCCTGAGGATCATAATCAAACGGGTCAAATGATGCCTTCTTAGCATTTGTGCACGCTATGGCTATTACCAAAAATAAAATGAGTTTGTACATGGGCTAGAATGTATTGTTAAAGCAAAGCATCTGAATAATAAAGCTACTTTATTAAGATAGCTATGGCAATATATACGATTGATTGCTCTTATATTCCTTACAGTCCTAAAAAAAGGTCAATGTCCGATAAGTGTTCCGGGCCAATGTCGTTTATATGACCTATGTTCAGGAAAAGAGGTTTTGCCAGATAATTATCACTTAATATTCTGTTACCCAAATATGCTACCTACAACAGCTATCTTGGCAGAAAATCAGATCGCAATTTGTTTAAGCGGTAATTAACTTTCTATTTTGCTTTTATATTGATACTAAATAGTAGAGTCAGGCAATTCCTTTCCCGTTTAGGATACTGCCCCGGCCTGGCGGGTAAAAATGTTACACACAAAGTGATAGCAAGTCCAAACGCATGTTCCTTGATCCATATGAACCCAATTGATCCTCACCATATAGTTGCAATTGGCGCATCTGCTGGAGGCCTATATGAGCTACTTACCTTTTTGAAAACACATACCTGGATGGAATCGCTTACATTGTAGTCCAGCATCTTTCTGCTGATCACGAAAGCAGACTGGCAGAAGTGCTTTCGCGGTACAGCAAGCTAGCGATGGTGGCTGCCGAAGACGGCATGCATGTTGAAACCAATTTTGTCTACACATTAGAGCCTACTTCATCCGAATTGAGCATGAGAAGATAGCGCATTTTAGTAACTTTACTTGCCTTTACTCAGCCTCGCCAATGAAAGCTACTATTGATATACCACCCCAATGGCCAGTCATTAAACCCATCGCGCTGCCGCTTAGCTTACTCTATTTCGGGCTCTCAGCCCTGGCATTTCGCGTCTGCGTGTATGGACTTATGCCCTACTTACTCAACACGGGGGTTAGTCCCTATTGGGCATTCATAGGCAGTTACTCGCTAGCCCTCACGGCATTGATGGGAGCTACACTACTAGCCCTCTGGCGGGATGGCTACCCCCTAAACCGGGTTACCTTTCAGCAACGACTCCGGTTTCAAGCCCTAACCCCCAAAGCTTGGGGCTGGGCCATAGGTCTGTTTGTGATTGGCTTTCTGCTTACAGGCTTGCTAATTCCTAGCGCGCAGGCAATTGCTCGCTTGTCGGCTTTCCGCCCCCCCTCTTTTCTGCCCGATGTCCTTAATCCGCTCACCCCTAAAGCAAACTCACTCACCCAGTTTATGGGCGTACCTCTAGCGGGTCAATGGTGGCTGTTGGTGAGTTATGCGCTGTTTCTACTCGTATTCAACTTATTAGGGGAAGAACTCTGGTTTCGAGGCTATTTATTGCCTCGTCAACAGATAGTGTACGGTCGATGGAGTTGGCTGATCCATGGATTTTTATGGACATTGTTTCATTTACCTATTTATCCATGGTATTTGGTCTATCTAATCCCTACCGCTTTGAGTGTGAGTTATGCAGCTCAGAAAACGGGTAGTAGTTGGGCTTCCTATTTGGTGCATGGGTTAGGAAATGGTCTCTTGGTCTTGATGCCTATCACTGGAGGTATAATGGGCAGATAGATACTTATTCGGGAGCTTAGAGGTTTACGGTTAATCATTAGAACTCGTTTGGTTCAAACGAGGCTTTGCAGCTGACTCAGGCAGAACAGCAAACAATGCTGAGTATGGAAATGTCATTGAAGCGTATTGTGCATTTCATTTACCATAAAATTTACAAGTCTGTCACTCAAAATGCAAATTGATAAAGGCTGGGAGAAGGCGTCGGCTTTTTAAAATGGTTAGACCAGTATTGTCTCTAATATTATAATCCAGATACTTGTTTTGATAAATGGCAAAATTTTCTCTAACTGCCAAACTTTGAGAGTACGATTTATCGTGAACAAGCAACAGTAAACCGTACCAAACTGGCGTCCCTGGTTACGCATTGCCTATAAACGAGATGCGTGTTATATTTCATTTTAACCACCGAATTTTTAAAACGCTAGTAGTGGTTACAAAATAGCTTGAAAGATGGTTATACCTGCGGAACAAACACTTTTTGATGGAAGGGTGGTTTTGTTTTTTGCCTTGAAATGTCCGTGGCATTCCGATCAATAGAGTTCCCTCAATCCAATTGTCTGGGAGGGGTTAGCTTGACAGTCCGGCATTAAGAGCTCTTTGCAACAGGAATAATGTTCTCTCGTAAAATAACCACTATACCGGTCACTAAAATCAAAGCGGCGACAGCCAGGGCCTGCGGCATACCGCTGATGTAGGTATCCGATAAAGAACTTATCCCCTGGACAAGGAGAAAAAATTCATTGAAGATGATTCCTGAAACGAAAATGATAATTCCAAATGCTGTTACGCGGGTTGTTTTCAAGGCTTTGTTCATGTAAAGCCAGCAGATTAAAAAAAGACTGATAATGCCTAATAAAACCAAATGAAGATAGGCGATCACAACGGGCCGCAAACCGAACGCAAAGTGGGCAACAGTCGGCAGAGATGATGCTGTTTGAAGTCCGAATTTTATAACACTAGCCATTGCAACGGCTAACAAACCCCATCGCATAACAGGCGAAAGGCTCCTTGCTATATTATCCTTTCGTTTCCATAAAGCGCTTACAAAAATGCTGAATACAACAAACTGCATCAAGGCTGTCAGAATAGTCAGCACATGCAGGGCAGCGGGAAATGCCATCCAGTTAATTGAAAGAAGGTAGGTTGGCACACACGAAATTGCAAACAGGCGGAATTGGATTAAAGCATTAGGCAGGCTGATCTTTTGCTGGTAAAGCCATTGATGAAACAACCCCATGATGCCAAAAAAGAACCAACCGTTGTATTGAAAATGAAGGTAAAAATATGAAGATGCTAGCCTGAGTATTGTATTTCCTGGCTGGGTAGCCATGGTCCAGGCAAGCAGAAACGTTCCCAAGCAGGACATCATATTGAAAATCAGTGCCACATGGATATACTTGTACCAAACCTGCTTTCGCCCATAAACGCTGATGTCTGTCTGACAGAGCCTGTAGAAAATAAAACCGACCAGTATAGATAAAGCTGAAAAAGTAATGGAGATAGCGGCGTATCCCTGAATCAGGAAACTGACCAGCATACCATAGGAACAAAAAAGATTAAAAGCCAGCAAACGGTTATACCGCACAGGAAGCATTCTACTAAAGGTGCGGTCCGATACCAGCACCGCAACAGACAGCATTAGAACGTGGGATATCCATCCGGAAAAGGCGAAATGAGAATGAGCATGCAGCGCGAATCGCTGGTCGAGCCAGGGTAAGGGCAATAATATTTTCAGGCGCATCAAAAGACCCAGGCACGCCACTATGAGCAAATTGAATATAGCGATACGGGTCCAACCTCGGATTGTCATCTGTTTCATAAACTTGAACAGCAGTATCCTTGAATATTGTCGGTTTCAAGACATGCAGGTAGAAATATTTTGCCCCTAACTATCCTTAACTTACCCTTATTCTCGAGAATTTTCGTAGCCCTTATGACAGTCTCTACCCGCATACCCGTCAGATTGGCAACCTGCTGTCTTGTTAACATTAACTTATTGCATTCGCCGCATACGTTATTGGTATGCAGGTGAAGATACTTAAACACCTCATCGACGATCCGCTCGGGCGAGTGGCCGGCAAGTTGGTGGGTCAGAAATAACTTGAAGCGCAATTTTTGAGCAAACATTCGGTTGAGTGCCTGCCTTACTTCGGCATGCTCGCATAACAAACTGTTGAATTCGGGCAGCGGAATTCTGATAATCAGGCATTCGGTAAGTGCGGTAGCTGTACACGCGTATGGCTGCTGATCGAACAAGGGCAGTTCACCGAAACATTCTCCCGGCCAGACGACTCCCTGAAGGATCTCGCTTCCGTCTTCATTGAAGTTGGACCAACCTATCCTGCCTTCTACTAGCTGATGATAAAAGAGACAATTTTCTCCTTCCGTGAAAATGACCTCGTCCTCGTAAACTTTCTTGTAAACAGCTCCGTAAACAAGTAATAGATCGGTCTCAATCATAATTACGGGATGATGAATATGGTGCCAAACTTACCGTCATCTGTGGGCCAAAGACATGACCGTCACCATGAATAATAATGACATATATCACTAATTACAATGCAGCACCCAACTGACTGAAAACAAGCCCGCTACAACAAATGGACTTTCCTTTTGACTTCGCAATACCTGTTTATGCGTGTACGCATAAAATGAGGGCTTTTAGGCCTGTACATTTGAGCCATAGTCAGTTCTTAGTTGTCTGAGAGGCTTTATTGACATTTGTACTTTCACCAAAAGTTAAAAAAATGAAAAAATCGTTGTTGCTGCTGCTCTCTGTACTAATGTTATATGGATGCAGCCAGAATACTGAAAAAACCGGCGAAACGGCAAGTACGGAAGAAACGCCCAAGACTTCTGATTATGACCCTGAACGTGGTGAAGGCAAGTTTGACAAGGTTGAAATATCAGAAAAGCTTGATACGAAAATGGCTGGAGTTGGTAAGGAGGTATTTGACCTTAAGTGTTCCAGCTGTCATAAACTAACAGATGAGAAACTGGTTGGACCTGGCTGGAAAGGAGTAAGTACCAGGCATAAGCCCGAATGGATCATGAATTTTATAACCAGCCCCGATGCGATGATCGACAAAGATCCCAAGGTGCAGGCACAACTTGAACTATGTCTGGTGCGGATGCCCAATCAGAGTTTGTCCGACGATGACGCACGGCATATTCTCGAATTCATGCGGCAGAACGACGGCGTTCAATAACCTCTTCATTTTCCGATTAACTCCAATTTTATGAAAACGTTAAAATATTTAATGGGTGCTGTCTCAGTCACTTTGCTGGCAGGTGGCATACAATCCTGCAAACCTAAAAGTGCTGACACAGCCATCAGTGGCGACGCTGCTGCCAAAACCTATGTTGCACCAGGCAAGTACGATGAATTCTACAATTTTGTTTCAGGCGGTTTTAGCGGGCAGCTTTCCGTATATGGTATCCCGTCAGGCCGCTTGTTACGGGTAATCCCGGTATTTTCCCAGGATCCCGAGAAAGGCTGGGGATTCAGTGAGGAAACTAAGCCGATGCTCAATACCTCACATGGTAGTATTCCCTGGGATGATTTGCACCATGTTCAGCTGTCTAAAACCAATGGCGAAAATGATGGACGCTGGGTATTTGTGAACGGCAACAATACGCCCCGACTCGCCCGCATTGACCTTAAAACTTTCCGTACGGCTGAGATATTGGAATTGCCCAACAGCGGCGGGAACCACTCTTCTCCATTTATCACCGAAAATACAGAATACGTGGTGGCCGGAACCCGCTTCAGTGTGCCGCTCGACGACGCAGACGGGGACGTGCCCATTAATACCTACAAGAAAAACTTCAAAGGAACCCTGAGCTTTGTGAGTGTAGACCAGAAGGATGGAAACATGGATATTGCTTTCCAGATCGAAACACCGGGTGTGAATTTTGATTTGAGCAGAGCGGGAAAAGGCCCATCACACGGATGGTTTTTCTTTTCATGTTATAATACCGAACAGGCCAACACGCTGCTGGAAGTAAATGCCTCGAAAAACGATAAAGATTTTATCATGGCGGTGAACTGGAAAAAAGCGGAAGAATACCTGAAAGCCGGAAAAGGCAAAAAAGTAAAGGTAAAATATGCCCACAACAAATACAGCGAAGTGAGCCACACTTCGAGCTCGGAATTCAAGAATGAAGTGATTGTATTGAACTCGAAAGAATTGAAAGATCTGTGCTACTTTATTCCTTGTCCAAAATCACCTCACGGCATTGATATAGACCCGACAGGAGAATACATGGTAAGCAGCGGAAAACTCGCCGCGCTGATTCCTGTTTTCTCATTCAGTAAAATGATCAAGGCAATTGAAAGCAAATCCTTTGAGGGTGATTACAGCGGAATACCTGTCATTAAATATGAAGCCGCCTTATACGGTGAGGTGCAAAAACCGGGACTGGGACCCTTACATACGGAATTTGACGGGAGAGGAAATGCGATCACAACGATGTTCGTATCTTCTGAAATTGTTAAATGGAACATTAAAGACCTGAAAATTATTGACCGTCAACCGGTTTACTATTCTCCTGGTCACCTGATGATCCCTGGGGGGGATTCAAAAAAACCAGACGGAAAATATTTGATCGCTTACAACAAAATCACCAAAGACCGCTATTTACCTACCGGACCTGAACTGGCGCAAAGTGCCCAGCTATTTGATATTTCCGGAGATAAAATGAAGTTGATCCTGGATTTCCCTACCATAGGTGAGCCGCATTATGCCCAGGCGATCCGAGCGGATAAAATAAAAGATCAATCGATCAAGATATTTAAACTGGAGGAAAACAAGCATCCATATGCTAGTAAAGGAGAGGCTCAAACCAAGGTAGTACGCGACAAAAACAAAGTACATGTGTACATGACGGCGATCCGTTCCCACCTGACACCGGACAACATCGAAGGGGTACGCATCGGCGACGAGGTTTATTTTCACCTCACTAACCTGGAACAGGACTGGGATGTTCCGCATGGATTTGCTGTAAAAGGCGCTAATAACGGTGAACTGCTGGTAATGCCCGGGGAGACCCAAACCCTGAAATGGGTACCGGACCGTGTGGGTATTTTCCCGATCTATTGTACAGACTTCTGCAGCGCGCTTCACCAGGAAATGTCCGGTTATGTAAGAGTGTCGCCGGCAGGAAGCAAGGTGGCTTTGATAGGCAACACCGGCACTAATATGCCCGCAGAATAAAGACAAGGTTCACAGCAGCCCCGGAAGCGGCAGGACAAGTTTATTTAACATAAGAGTTAAAAGTTGATGTTAAATGGTCCCGGGCGAAGGGGCTGCAATCAACTGAACATCAACCGCGGCAATCATGAAAAATAACAGTATGCTTGGCATTAACCGTCTGCTGCTCATCTTATGTGGCATTGCATTGTTACTCGTCAATTACTTTCCTATCTGGCGCATACAACTCGATGCGCCCCAGTATCCGGAGGGTCTGGAACTATTAATTTATAGCGACAAGCTGGCCGGTAATGTGGACATCATCAATGGATTAAACCATTATATTGGTATGAAAACGCTGCATACCGATGATTTTGCCGAGTTCACTATCCTGCCCTATCTTATCATCTTTTTTGCGTTTGTATTTATCGCTGCCGGGATATGGGGAAAACGGTTTGCTGGCTATACCGTACTAGGTCTGTTTGCTCTTTTCGGTATTCTTGCGATGGTAGATTTCTGGAAATGGGAATATGATTACGGCCATAATTTAAACCCGGAAGCCGCCATAATTGTGCCCGGCATGTCTTACCAACCTCCGCTGATCGGTTTTAAGCAGTTATTAAACTTTGGCGCCTATTCCATCCCCGCAGCAGGTGGCTGGATATTTATCCTGGCAGGTATAATAGCAGCCTGCTGTATGTTCCGTGAATGGCAGACCAGCAGAAGGAAAATTTCAGTAACAGCATCTAGCCGACTCATGGTTACACTGGCCATGCTTTCTGTTGGAATTACGGCAGCCCAGTCGTGCGGGGTCAAGGGAGCACAGCCCATCCAGAGTGGTATAGATGCCTGCAGCCACTGCAAAATGACGATCAGCGACCTTCGGTTCGGGTGCGAGCTTGTTACCAAAAAAGGAAGGGCCTATAAATTCGATGATCTCAAATGTATGCTAGCCTATGTGGAGGATGGTACTGTCAGCAAGACGGATGTAGCGGCTTTTTATCTTGCCGACTTTCATAACAACGGACAACTATTAGCGGCAAAAGACTTGTTCATTCTGCACAGCGAAGCGTTCCGAAGCCCTATGGGAGGAAATCTGGCCGGTTTCAAAACCCCGGATGATCTTAGCCAGGCACAGGAAAAATTTCCAGGGACACAACTAAAATGGGAGGAGCTTCTAAAATAATGTCGCCCGAAAACCATGCCAAAAATCCTTAGAATTATATCCTTACTCGCCTGTCTCTGGCTGCCTGCCGCAACTGTGATGGAGCTTTCTGCCCGGACGATCCGGGTTGGAAAAACACAGTCTGTAAAAAGTATCCGGCAGGCAATCCGCATGGCGTTGGCAGGAGATACAATACTGGTCGACAAAGGTTTGTATCAGGAAGGAAATATCATCATCGACAAGCCGCTGGTGTTGAAAGGCATAGAAAAACCGGTACTGAGCGGGCAAAAAAAATACGAGATCATATCGGTAAAATCCCCTCATGTTACTGTTGAAGGATTTGTGATAAAAGCATCGGGCCAGTCGTCCATGCAAGACATCGCCGGTATCCGGATTTACAACACCCATCATGTAAGTGTAACGGGGAATGTTCTGGAAGACAACTTTTTTGGAATTTACCTGCAGCAGTCAAGGCATTGCTTGATAAAAAATAACCGGCTCAAGGCGTATGGAAAAGCTGAGCATCTGATTGGAAACGGCATTCATAGCTGGAAAAGCGATAGCCTGACCATTTATGGCAACCACATTCAGGGTCATCGCGATGGCATGTATCTCGAATTCACAACCAACAGCAATGTAGAGAATAACACCAGCCACGGAAACCTGCGCTATGGGCTTCATTTCATGTTTGCCCACCATAACAACTACACACACAACACATTTAGCAGCAATGGCGCCGGGGTGGCTGTGATGTACACCAATCATGTCAATATGAAAAACAATATTTTCAAAGACAACTGGGGGGATTCAGCCTACGGTATTTTGTTAAAAGAAATCTCTGACAGCCATATTGAGGATAATCTATTTTCAGGTAATACAACCGCGATCTTTATGGAAGGCGCTTCCCGTATCCGCATTAATAACAATCGGTTCAACGCAAACGGCTGGGCTTTGAAAATACAGGCCAGCTGCATGGACAACCATATTGAAAAAAATAATTTCCGGGCAAACACATTTGACGTTGCTACAAACAGTTCATTGGTACTCAACAACTTTGACAACAATTACTGGGACAAATATGAAGGATATGACCTGAACAAAGACGGAGTCGGCGATGTGCCTTACCGTCCCGTTAGCCTTTTTTCAATGATCGTCGAGCGGTATCCTCCGGCTATGATATTGTTCAGAAGTTTTATGGTGAGCCTGCTGGACCGTACAGAAAAAATGATCCCCGGCATGACTCCTGAGCAGCTCAAAGACACCATGCCTGTTATGAAACCGCTGAACTTATGATCTCCCTACAAAATATATCCAAGCAGTTTGGCAGATTTAAAGTGCTCACCGACGTTTCTTTTTCCTGCAACAAAGGCGAGTGCATTGCGCTCATCGGCCCTAACGGAAGCGGCAAAACAACCATTATCAAGTCGATACTTGGGATGGTTATTCCAGACAGTGGCACAATTACGTTTAAGGGCAAGAGCATAGCTAATGACTACAACTACCGCAGCGACATTGGTTACATGCCACAAATGGGCCGCTATCCCGAGAATATGAGCATCGGGCAAGTTCTTGGCATGATGAAGGACATTCGAAAAATACCAGAAAACCTTCTGGACGAAGACCTCATAAAATCATTTGGAATAAATAAGCTGCTCGACAAACGGATGGGGACATTATCTGGTGGAACACGCCAGAAAGTAAGTGCCTGCCTGGCCTTTATGTTCGGTTCACAGGCGCTTATTATGGATGAACCTTCTGCCGGTCTGGATCCGGTCTCGTCGGAAATACTGCGGGAAAAAATACTCGTTGAAAAAGAAAAAAACAAGCTGGTGATTATCACCTCTCATATTCTGAGCGAGCTGGATGATCTGATCACAGAGGTCATCTACATGCAGGACGGCCGCATGCTGTTTCAAAAAAGTTTGCACGCGCTCCGAAAAGATACTGGAGAAGAAAAGCTCTCAAGGGCCATTGCCCGGGTGATGCGCCAACAAGACGAAAGTGACGGTTTGCAGGCTGCGAGCGTAAATACATCCGAATTAAAGAACTGATGAAGAAGCTTGTAAAATATATCATTGCGGACATCCTCCGCAGCCGGATCATGATCGCTTATACAGTGGTGCTGCTGGTGATTTCATTCTCCGTTTTCAGTATAGAAGACAATCCTGCCAAAGGGATTCTCAGCCTTTTGAACATCATCCTGTTTATCGTTCCATTGGTCAGCATTATATTTTCTACTATCTATATATACAACAGCAACGAATTTATCGAATTATTGGTGAGCCAGCCGCTTCAAAGAAAATCAATATGGCTGAGCATGTTCGCTGGACTGGCCGTTTCGCTGAGCCTTGCATTTTTTGCCGGGGCCGGTATCGTAATCCTGCTCTATGCCTGGTCGATGACAGGCGCGATCATGCTTGGTTGTGGCGTATTGCTTTCTATTGTGTTTGCAGCCATTGCCATGCTGGCTTCAGTCAAAATTAGGGACAAAGCAAAAGGTATTGGTACAGCAATATTGCTATGGCTTTATTTTTCGATGCTATTTGATACGCTTGTCCTGTTCTTACTTTTCCAATTTTCTGACTACCCCATTGAAAAAGGAATGGTTGCACTTTCGTTCCTGAATCCGATCGACCTGAGCAGAGTGCTCATTCTTCTTAGAATTGATGTATCGGCCATGATGGGTTACACCGGAGCTGTTTTCCAAAGCTTTTTCGGTAGTGAAGTTGGTATGGTGATCGCCCTGGCAATTATGATGACCTGGATCGCTGTACCATTGAGTATTTCCACCATCAGGTTCAACAACAAAGACTTATGAGGTTTCAATAGCCTTGCAGTTAATTACCCCAAATAGATAATATACACTTTAATTAAAAAACAATGGAAACGATTCAAACCATAGATGTAACTGTTATAGAACCACGCCTTAAACATTCCACGATTTTTCAGCATTTTGATATATTGAAACCGGGCGAGACATTTATCATTTTTAATGACCACGATCCAAAACCGCTGTATTATCAGCTGCTTGGTGAGAGAGGTGATATCTTCACCTGGAGTTATCTTCAAGAGGGCCCAAAACACTGGCAGGTTAAAATCACAAAAAAAGGATCGCTGCCTGCGGATGAAAACGTCGGGCAAATTGCTTCAAAAGACATTCGCAAAGCAGAAGCCTTCAAAAAGTTGGGAATAGATTTCTGCTGCGGCGGTAAAAGGACACTAAAACAGGCGATGCATGCCGCCAACATCAGCGAGAAGCAATTGGAAGCCGCCCTGGCAGATACGGCTCAGCTGCCAGCCACACAGCAGTCCTTGAATTTTGCAGCGTGGCAACCGGGTTTTCTGGCCGATTATATCACCAATGTACATCATAGCTATATCCGCGAAAACGGCCCGGTGATTGAAGGGCTTGCCAACAAAGTAGCCGACCGCCACGGGGACCGCCAACCGGAACTCTATACACTTTCAGAGCAGGTACAATTACTTCTTGCAGATCTTTACCAGCATTTAGACAAAGAAGAAACCATTTTGTTTCCGGCAATAAAACAGCTGGCTTCTGCTATAAATACCGGAGAAATAAGCGACAACACTGTGGTTGCTTCGGCGATAGCGCTTATGGAGCAGGAACACGAATCAGCTGGAGAGGATCTGCGGAGCCTGCGGAAAATAACCAATCAGTATCAGCTGCCGCAGGGCGCATGTAATTCGTACACCTATCTTTTTGAAAAACTAAAAGAATTTGAAAACGATTTATTTAACCATATCCATTTGGAAAACAATATTCTGTTTCCAAAAGCCCTGCAAATGCAGCAGCTGACTGGCACTGGGGTATAAATCTCAAACGGACAATGTCATGGTCACAATCACAAATCAAACCAAGCTATCGGAGATTATCCTGGCTAATCCTGACAGCATTGGCGCAATAGCTGCAATTGCAAAGCCATTGGAAAAGCTTAAAAATCCGCTACTTCGAAAGTTAATGGCTTCACGCATTACATTGTCAGAAGCTGCGAATATAAGTGGTTGTGACCTTGATATGTTCAGGCAGGCATTAATACCGCTGGGGTTCAGCTTTGATCAAGAGGGCGCTGTCAACGAAAAAGAAGAAATCGAAAAAAAACCGCAGTGGCTGCTTACTATTCCAGACGATAAAATTTCCGATTTTGACGTTCGTCCGGTCATGGAATCCGGCGACGATCCGCTTAAAGCGATTGTGAAAAAATTTGGGGCACTCACAGACGGCGAAGTCCTGTGTATCATCAACTCATTTGTCCCCTATCCGCTGATCAGCCTGCTTGCTGGCAAGTCGCTCACATTCACTGCACAGACCGGCCCATCAGAACATCACACCTGGTTCTTGAAACGCTTTTGTGAGGTAGACCATTCTGTCGAAAAAACCCTTGGCAAAGCGCTAATCATGGATGATGAAACGTCTTTTGCGGCCGCGCTGGCAAACTTTCCCGAACCCGCAGTGAAACGCATCGACGTAAGGCATCTTCTGATGCCCGCTCCCATGCAGACGATTCTTGATGCCCTGACCGGCCTCGACGATAGCGATGCGCTGTATGTATATCACAAAAAGGTGCCGGTTTACCTGTTGGAAGAACTGAATGAGACGCAGTTTGCCGTACATGTTCTTAACCTGGCAGAAGGCGAAGTACGGCTCTTGATTTATAAAAACGGCTGAGAGAAATGAACGACATTCATATCGGGAAAGCGCCTCCGGCCTGGATCGTGCTGCCTTTCTACGCCACAGGTGCCATGTTTTTTCTGGTGCTGACTATACTGTTATTTCTGTCAGCAGAGGATTTGACCCGGCATTATTTCAGCCCGCATCTGCTGGCTGTCGTCCATACGGCTGCATTGGGCTGGGGCACGATGATCATCTTCGGCGCTGCATATGAGCTTCTGCCGGTTTTATGCGAGCGCGATCTGTACAGCAAACGCCTTGCTATCCTTTCGTACATTCTGCTTACTGCGGGTATCGCACATCTGATTCCGGCTTTCTGGTGGTTCAAGGCAGGAGGGATTATGATCACCGGCGGCTCCCTGGTCTTTATGGCAACCTTCTGCTATGCATTAAACGTACTGTTTACTGCACAAAGCACTAACAATCATTTGATCCATCAAAGGTTTTTGATCAGTTCGGCGCTTTGGCTGCTGGTAACAGTTACATTAGGGCTTTGTCTGGCTGTTAACCTGAGGTATCCTTTCATGAGCCGAAATCACCTGGATGTCATGAAACTTCATGCACATGCCGGACTTGCGGGGTGGTTTTTGCAGCTTATCACAGGTGTCAGCGTCAAGCTCGTGCCGATGTTTTTAATTTCCAAATCCAGGAAAACCAAATGGGTGCGGGCTGCATGGATATTACAGAATGCAGGTTTGATCCTGTTTCTTTTTGATAACCACCTCAACAACAATGCAGGCCGGGATATGCTTTACGCTTTTGTCTGCGGCCTGGGCATCATCGCCTGGCTTTATTTCCTGAATGATGTGTTTAAAAACAGGCTCCGAAAACGAATAGATTTACCAATGAAACACACGCTGGTGTCCTTCATTTTTCTGATTGCCGCACTTATGACCATTCCAGTTGCGCATCACAGTATTAGCGCCAAATGGACCTTAATGTACGGATTGCTATTGCTATTGGGCTGGATTACTTCCATCATTCTTGGACAAACCTTTAAAACGCTGCCCTTCATTGTCTGGAATGAGCATTACAAAAAACTAACAGGGAGGAGCTTAGTACCGCTTCCCAGTGATCTATATAATTTACGGATACTCAAATACCAGTTTCATATTTATTTATTTGCCCTCGCAAGTCTGGTTGCGGGCATGGTCGTTAATAATTCACTCATCATAAGATTGGCTTCGATTCTGTGGATATTGCTCGCAGGACTATATGTCGCCAACATCGTAAAAATAATGTTTCATAGACCGCACATGAACCATGCAGATACAGCCTGATAATATCGATTATGACCAAAGCAGCAAAGCCATCGAAGCACTCAAACGGGTCATTGACCCCGAGCTCTTTGTGAACATCATAGACCTTGGCTTAGTGTATAACATTGATTTATCGCATCCGGACACAATTGAAGTAAAAATGACACTTTCTACACCACATTGCCCATTAGGAGAGGCAATCACCAATGGAGTTGAAAATGTTTTGCAAGATCAGTTTCCGGATAGAAAAGCCATGGTAACGCTCGTATGGGATCCCCAGTGGAGCCTTGAAATGATAACAGAGAGTGGCAGACAGCAACTAGGCATTGATTAGGTTTACGTGTCTTGTCCTGAAATATGTTGACCACAAATGACTAAATTATGGATCAACTCAAACAACTACGTATGCGGCAGCATAGACAAACCATGCTTCAAATGGTATCTGAGATTCATCAGGGCAAACTTAACATTACTCAGGCAGCGAACAAATTTAGCGTCACACGTCATACGGTTAAAACTTGGTTAGATAAGGTAGAAGACAAGGCTTACGAACACCCAGTTAGCGAAAAGCCAGCTCCATCTACCTCAAAAAAATCACAGTTTGGTAGAGCAGACAAAGATGCAGCGGCGCAAGTTGATGAATTGATGGCTAAAGTCAGTTTACTGGAAGAAGAATTGGATGCTGCCAAATTCAAGGCTATTTACTATTCCACGCTGATCCAAGTTGCAGAACAGGAATTAGGACTTGACATTGAAAAAAAGTGCGTTACCAAGCAATCAGATTCATTTTAATGAATTATCCTACTGTTCAAATACGACAGTTGGAAGAAGTGCTTGGCTTCACGCGACAAGGCTATTATCAATATTGGAAGCGTCAAGCTGGTCAGCTAACATATGACTCCGAGATTATCCTTCTCGTGAACGAAAATGAGTACTTAGCGCATCAGCAAGTTCATTCACTAGCTCAGGCTCAATCCGTACTTCAGCAAGCCATATTTCTTTACAACTTCAAACGTCCGCACCTGAGTTGTAATATGCTTGTTCCAGAACAGGCTCATCAGAAGGAGGGTAAGTTAAAACGTAGATGGAAGAACACTTACTACAAAAAATTATTGGCAACCCATTTAGACAACCAAAAACAGGATTAACTTTAATAAGTAAACAAATAAAAGGACTATTTACAAAACGGTCAACACCTTTCAGGACGGGTCAACGAAACAACAGTACGATTTAACGTATACCTACTCACATTAACTGTACAATATTAATGTTCAAACAATGGAAGGCTCAATTGTTATTTTTGAATTAGCAAGCCAATCGTCAATAGGAACCTGACAGGCTAAGGTGCAGCGGCCATCTATTTGCACCATACAGGTTCCGCAGCTCCCCATGCCACAACAGAGCCCAAATCCAGTAATGTTCACATAATCCGAAATCAACGTCATCAACGACAAATATTTCCTTTCCCGGACCTGGACGTGATATTCTTCATTTCCGTAAATCAGTGTAAAGAGAATTGTGCTTTTTTGTTCTTCTTCCAAATTTATAATTGTTTTACATTAATTTGTGTTAATGTTTTTGCTTAACTTCTCTCTGTGTTCAGAGACCTACCACAGGTAAACCACTCGGTACAGTTGCAGGGATTGTTTTGGCAAAGGAATCATCGTTGAGCGTATTCAAAAATTCGACGATCCTTGAAATATCTTTGAAATTCACGTCCATGTGTGTGGCGAGCGAATCAATGCTGCCGGCTTTCACATTCGGGTTCAGTATCTTTCCTCCTGCCACATCTTCATAAAACAACAACACCTGATCCAGGGTGGTAAACTTGCCGCTGTGCATGTAGGGCGCGGTAAAGCGCAGGTTACGTAGTGTGGGTGTCCTGAATGCATAATCCTGATTGATCCCCCCGTCACTTTCTGCCCGGTTGTCAGTGTCCGGCACGCCCAAAGTATGCAGCTTATAATCAGAAAACATGGGACCCGAGTGACACTTTGCGCAGCCTGTCACTAAAAACGCATTCATCCCATCTTTTTCGCTGGTCGACAATGCGTTGCTGTCACCACGCATATACTGGTCAAACCGGGTATTGGTGGCAATCAGCGTCCGCTCGTAGGATGCTAACGCCTTCGCTAAATTTACCTGGGTGACTGGTTTTGAATCTGCAGGAAAAGCTTTCGAAAACAGCTCATTATAGGCAGGGATTTTCTTTATCCGCTCGATGATTTCATCCAGGATTTGTTGATCCTGGTAAGCATTGCCCCGCATTTCTTCTTGTGTTTTAATCGGCTCCAATGCCTGCGCCTCTAATCCTCTTGCTCGTAAGTCCCAAAACATGGGAGCCAGTTCAGGCCTGTATGTTTCGTGATTGGTTATGCCGTTAAAAGCTGTGTTTAAGATGCTTTGCGAGTTTCTTTTTACAAACGGAATGTCATTGGGATCCAGAAATTGTCGCTTGCTCCCAGTACCTCTCCCATTTACCCCGATGGAAGTTTCCAGGAACTCAGCATAATTGAACTCGGGCTGATGACAGGTGGCGCAGGATACGTCTTTACTCCCGGAAAGGATGGGATCAAAAAACAAAAATCGGCCCAGGTTTACTTTTTCCAGGGTCGAAGGGTTGTCTTCGGGGTCTGTTGCATAGCGGGGTAAGGCGCCTAGGTCAGCAATTGTTTCAATTACCTGCGGCTTTCTTTCGCGCAATGTTTCCCGGTCCCTTCCGCAGGAGCTATAAAGAATTGTAAGTATAAACACTAAACAAATGGGATGGATAATCATTGTCTTACCGGAATATCTTACTCATTGATGGTCTGCTTCATAAATTTATCCAGGAAACCTTTCAACGCAATTGCGTTGTTAAACTGTTCATTTTGGGCGGAATACAAAAGGGATATTTTTTTGTGCTCCTTTATCAAAGCGATAAGTTGCCTTGCAATCTGCCTGTTTTTGTTGAGCTGGAAGTTGTAGTCTGCAACAAACTCCGTCCACCGTTCCGGGTCGTGGTTAAACGATTTTCTCAATTCAGCACTCGGGGCAATTTCTCTCAGCCAAAGGTCGACCCCGGCCTGGCTTTTCTTTAATCCCCTGGGCCACAAACGGTCAACAAGTATGCGAAAGCCATCCTTTTTGCTGGCTGGTTCATATATCCGCTTTACGTTTATTACAAGATCTGGGTCAGTCGTTTCCATATTATCAGGCCTCATTTTCTGATTAAATGTTAGGTTCTGCTATCAGCCGCCTGCAATTCCTTTTCCAGATGTGTATGCTTGTGCTGATCACTCTCAAATTCTTCAAGCATAAAAGACCAAGCTTTATACATAGTGCAGGCATCAGAGCCCGGTATGTAATTATCACTCAATGCTGCGATTTTTCGCATGCGCTCGCCTTCGTTCTCATGATCCTGCATCATGGATACGATCTTGATTTAACCCGGATATCACAAAATCACACGTGACGGATCGCTTTGGTAGTACTTGATTTTGTATTCAAACATTTCCGCCATCTTACCCGCCCTGAACTTTGCTTCTTGGGCTTTCTCGCCGACAAACAGTTCATCAATGGTCCCAACAAATAAATTCATCCATTGTTCAAAATGCGTGTGGTCAACCTGTAACATCGCATGTGGGGTAAACGGGCTTCCGTAATAAGTATGCTCCTTTAAAAGCACTGTCTGCCAGAACTTGTACATTTTTTCCATATGCTGCGGCCACTTATCGCTGATCCGCTCATTAAAAACAGGTGATAGCAATGTATCCACCCTGACTTTTGCGTAAAAGGAATCTACCAGAAGCTTGATGTCCTCGATGTCGAGTATTTGTTGTTTTGTTTCCATTTCAAATTTTAATCAAGTCAATGTATCGGATAAGGTAATAGATCGACCATCCTAAAAAGCCGATGAGCAGGATCCAGATCCAGGCCGGAATGCTCTGGGGTGTTTCACTTCCGGTAATCAGAAACCGCTTCTGGTCCCCTTTTCCATATGCATTGATCATCAATGGAACCACTCCATCCACCACTGCATTCTCGGTGATACCTTCGACGGCAATGGCAGGCCCGTTCTTCACCTCGAACGGGATGATACGGATACCTTCTTTGCCCGTCGGATCTTTACTGACGATTTTCAGTTCATGTTTACCATCCACCATTTTACGGGTATCCAGCTCAAAATTTACAGGAGAGATAAACTCGGCGATTGGCGTTTGATCCTGATCCAGGAAAAGAAAAACTGTGCTTTTATCTTCCATGTCATTACGTGTTTATAATAAGCCTTTTGATATGGTCGCCGGACTTTTCACCGGGTTTGATCAACATCTTTGCAGAGAAAAAGAGCGTAAGCATCACAATGATGGCGGCAAGCGAAACGATCAGATAGTCCCAGGTGCTTTCCGGGCCTGATCCATGCGCGATACCTTGTAATAGCTTCGGCTGACGCTGGTCACATACCGGGCACGCCGCAGCAAATAAGCCCATCAAGACAAACACGGCTAACAAAAAGGCTTTTTTCATATCAAATCTGAATTCTTTTAATTTAACAAATGCCGTCATAGCATCTATTGCACGGGCATTTCCTTGATTTTCTGCACAATCTGCTCTACTTGTTGCACCGATACCTTGGGTGCATTGTTGCCCCAGCTGCTGCGCTCATGGTTAATAATGGCGGCTATTTGCACCGGACTTAAATCTGCATTCGCTCCCACAGCGGGCATTGCCCCGTATTCCTGGCGGGCATCATAGCCCCGCATGATGATGTTTACGATTAATGAAGGATCTTTATCGAGTACAACTGTACTACCTTTCAAAGGTGGAAAAGCGCCTTTCAAACCTTCCCCGCTTTCCTGGTGACATGCCTGGCAATGGGTGGCGTAAAGCGCCTGGCCATTCGCGGCAGTTTCAGAATTGGACGCCATGGATTGGTCCGTACTTTCTGTTTTCTGTTCATCTTTTGCATATAAAAAAGCAGGGGCACTCGTTGCTCCGGGGAGCTCGGCCTGTTTCAATGATTGTAAATAAGCAACCAGATCAAGCGCATCCCTGGTGGCTACCAAAGTCATTCCTTCTTTCTGAAACGCATCAGGAACATTTACAACCACATCCTCTTTTGCCGGCTCGGATTTACTTTCGAACAGCCAGGGATATGCCGGCATAATGGACTGCTTGATCACAATGCGCGGGTTATATAGATGCACAAGGTTCCATTCCCGGCTGGGCTGCCGGCTTCCGATCGAGGTCAGGTCAGGCCCGGTCCGCTCAGTACCCATCAGCGTGGCGGTATTACGCCAGAAATCCGTGCGGCGATTTGAAGCATAGTCTGCCGCCAACCCTGGCCGCTGGCCCCAAACCTTATCCATATCCACATTGCGGACCTGCTGGGTATGGCAGGCCACGCATCCATTGGAAACATACAATGCCTTTCCCCTGATCGCCGCCTCACTGAGCGGCACTGCACTTGGCAGCGGCGCATTGTTCTGCTCATTATCAATGGCAGGCAATACGGCCACGAAAGCGGTTAAGCCGATAAAGAGCAGGAAAGCAGCGCCGAATAGTTTGTTATGATTATCGAAGAAATCCATGATGTCAAATTGAATGGGATAGTATTACTCGGTTTCAGGACACGTGATCAATAGATCTCAGCTTTTCAAATGCCGTTTCCTTAATATCAACCGTGCCCGGCGCGACCATCATCCTGTAAAGATTATAGGCAAAAAATAGGTGTGAGAGCCACATCAGGCTTCCTCCGATCGCCCGCCAGAGCCAAAACGGTGCCATGAAGCTGACCGAGTCAATAAAGGGCTTAGCTTCCATCCACATCAATCCGCGCATGGTACTGCCATACATCAATGGTATTGTGTAAAACAAAAGACCAATCAATGCCAGCCAAAAGTGCGCGCCAACAGTAATCTGCGGAGCCTCCTGGCCCGTAATACGCGGCATAAGTGCATAAATCCCTGCCCAAAGCAAAAAGCAGATAATGCCATACATCGTCAAATGGGAATGGGCAACAGTAAAATCAGTGAAATGCCATAGCAGATTGGTAGACCGGAAAGCTTCGGCAGTCCCCTGCATGGAACCGGTAAAGTAGAAAAGGATACCCGTTAAAAAGAACGGAAGTGTATAACTGTCGGTGATCTTGTACCACGCGCCTTTGAAGGTCAGCAGGAAATTAGTTGTTCCTGCCACTACCGGGATGATCATGCCCACACTGCCCACGATGGCGACCGTCTGCAGCCACCAGGGAATTGCACTAAAAACAAAATGATGGGTACCAATAAGCGTATAAAACAGGATCTGGGTCCAAAAGGCAAGTATACCCAGGCTATACGAATAGATCGGTTTATTGAGCTGCTGGGGCAGGAAGTAATAAACGATCCCGAGCGTAAAAAGCATGAACCACATTCCAACACCCTGGTGCATGTAATAGCCTTGAATGATTGTTTCACCCAGCCCATTTTGCCAAAGAGGCACATATGCAACCACCGCGATCACAATTCCAAAAATCACCGAAGAGACAATGTACCAGTTTGAAATATAGATTTCCTTCGTCGTGCGGCTGGCGACTGTCTTGAAGTAATTGATTAGGGTCAGCAGAAGCCCAATGCCAAAAAGCAGCATCACGGGCCATATGTACTCCCGGTACTCCCCGCCCCCATTATTGATTCCGGCCATCAAACACAATGTGCCCAGTACCACCGCCGTGTTAATAAGTATCAATGTATACCATCCCAGTTTTATGCTGAATAGGTTTGTATTGCTGACCCTGGGCACGACATAGTTACCTAACCCCAGCATCGCTAACGATGCCCAGCCCCAGAAAACGGCATTGGTATGGACCGGCCGCAATCGCCCAAAGCTCAGCCAGCTGAATTGGTCTGCATCCGGCGCAACAAATTTTATCCCAATGTATTCCCCGACCGTCGTCCCGAAAACAAGCCAGAAAGTAGCTGTGATGATGAACCAGGTGATGAGCCTGGAAAGTTGCGGGTCCACTTTCGGGCGAATGTGCGCCTTTCTTTTACGGGCCACAAATGGTAGTGAGGCCTCATGTTCGACATTGTTGATCAAACCTTTATGGTCGTTGGCAGGCAATGCTCCCGACAGTTCATTATGACTCAATGTAAAATCCAGCGCATCTTTTCTTTGTTGCAGTGCTACTGCAAGATCCTTACTTTCAATTCCGCCCAGGTAAGCTGCCACACGCCCGGCCTCTGCCACACGCTGCTGATTTCTATACCTGTTTAATGTATTAGTGATTTTGAAAAATAAGAAGATAGCACCCGCCAGCACAGGGATTGATATCAAGACGATGGTAATTAAAATACCGCCCTGGCTCAGCAGCGAGTCAGCAGTTGGTTGGCTCGATTGCGCCAGTGAGGGAAGACTTACCAAACTTAGGATAGCGAGCGCAATGACCCCTAAATGCTGCTTTTTCATCATCCGGTCGAGCAGCAATGAGATCTGTTGGCTATTCAGGTTATGGAGGTATCTTGAATAATCCCGTTTACCCGGGTTGATTTTATTATTCAGATCCTGTTGAACAACGTTTTTGATCAGGATCGCGATAAAAAGCACACCCACCCCCATCACCAATGCAACTATCCCTACCGATAGCACAACAGCCTGCCCAAGTAGGCTTTCTGCATATGCAGGAGTCGCAACCAAATAAATCAAAAGGCATAAGCTACTTATAATCTTATACTTACTAACAGCAGTCATATTATATATATTAAGACCCTAATATCTTTTAATGTGTAAAATTTTATCTTTCTTTAATGTAGCTCAGCCCTAAATTCAAATTCTCATTGAATTCCCCGATCGTCGCTGACTGTAAGGTGAGATGCATTTTTCTTCTAATTTCTTTAAAATCGTTGTGCAGTGGACAAGGCTTTGTTTCAGAGCAACTTTTTAACCCCAGGCCGCAGCCCTTAAATATTTTTTCCCCGTCGATCGCCCTGACAATATCGGCCAGTGTATTGCTCTGAGCACTGCTGTCAATATAAAAGCCGCCATTTGGGCCCTTACTGGATTGTATGAGCTCCCGTTTGCTGAGATCCTGAAGGATCTTGGCAATAAAATGTTCCGGTGAATCAATACCAGCGGCAACCTCTTTAATACCCACCTTCCTGCCTCCTTCTGACTTTTGCGCTACAAAAATGACCGCTCTTATCGCGTATTCACAAGTTTTTGAAAAAAACATCTGCATCTGGTTTATGTGCAAATATATCTTCAAGATTCGGGAAATAAAAGACTTTTTACTCTTTTATTTGAGTATCTCTTTGCCGCTGGCTGTGCTTATGCCAGTTGAGTGGGTAAACTAGATATTGGGTGAGAACCAGGGCTATCGATACGGATATGTTACCTGGCGATCCCGCGATGCGCCAGCATTACATCAATTGAATTGCTCTGAAACGTCTAGGAAAGCCATTAGAAATTTGGATCACTTGTTAACTTTTTGCCAGATCCAGTGTCCTGCTATATCACCGAAATCGAATTTGCGATCGATGTGAGGATCAATGCTTTACTTCTTTTCAACCCTTGAAGATATTGTCAACAGAAATAAGGATTCTTCACTGGCAAGAACTTTGTGTGCAATTCCTGCATGAAGTGCAAGCATCTGGCCTGCACTACGATCTGCTGTTTTTTGCTCCGTAGAAAAGGTGATGTTTCCTTCAAGGACTTGCACACTGATAATCCCCGGTGCAGTATGGGTTTTCATCTCAGCACCTTTATGCAGCGCGATCAAAACAATGCGCATGCCTTCGGTCTTAAAAATAGTTATGGCATTCCGATCGCCGTTCTTGTAAGAAGCCTCTTGTTTGATCTGGGCTTTTAACAAATTTAGGTCCATCGTTACCATTAGTGCGTCCAGTTCCCGTTCACCTTCCGGCCTTAGCGGAGTAGCTTCGGCCGACTTAGTTGGGGTTGAATCTGGCGCCTGTTTCAGATGCTTAACCGGGGGTGTTTCGTCCAGCGCTTTGATGAGATCATCCGTCATGTTATCACTTGATATACCATATCCGTTTACCAAAGTACCTTTTATATCATGTTTTGGAGAAGAGATCGCATATACAATAGCCTCATCACTGGGGTCAGACATCCCTTCGAAGCGGTAATGCTTATCAACCACAAAGTCCTGCGGGTGTATTTTCAACGAATTTGAATTGCAGATCAGGCAGTTATCGTCCAGATTAAAGTCTACGGTATACCCTTTTAATTTTAGGTCATTTAATACTTCCGAAACGGTGGTCATAGTATTCATAAGATATTTATTTACGGTCAAATAAAACAAATGTAATCAAAGCCACTTGTACCCGGACATCCGCGTCTTTAACAAGACATTTGTTTGCAATTGAGCAGATGAGCAGACTGCTAGGTATCCGCCAGCAATCGTCATACTCGTCATCTTCATTTTTGCCGCCATGTCCTTCCCCGTTTGTTGTTGGCTGTATAAAAATTCAATTCTATTTAACCATTTTACAACTACGCTAATTTTCCATCCGAGGCCTCAACGGGGCACTATGTGTCAATGAAAGCGGCTGACTGTAGGAATTTTGAAGCTAGCTTTGTAGATCGAGATTTTATTATATTAGCATGCTGAATTTTTATAGGAACCGAAAAGCTGAATAAGTTTACGACGGGCTTTACACAACGAGTATTTACGAATCAGTTCATTTGGCCTTTAATATGATTGTCAGGAAAAAAAGGAAAGAACCTTTAAGCTGCAGGTCTTTACCGAAGCTATGGTCGCCATAGTAGCAATAATCTTGTTTTTCGTATTTGTTACCTGCACGCCTGATAAGAGTAAGTTCTCCCAAGCACTACGAGCTTCCCATAGCTACATAAGTACGATTTAAGGTATAGCAGAAGCTTTTAACCGTACCTAAATCGCATTCGAGACGCTATAATCTTAGATAATAAGATATTTGCCATATTTCACTTTAACCACCGTGGCTGTTGCAGAACTAACCTGATCATTTGAATTTTGGGAATTAGAAGATCTGACTTCGAAGAATTTCAAAAATTCAGTGTAGAAGCAATTAAAGGCTTCAAAAATGCGCTGGTTAAGTC
>NZ_JBDSFX010000066.1:0-56357 GCF_039919315.1 Dyadobacter sp.
GCGGACATTTCAACCGATTACCTTACTAATCTGAATCATTACTACGAAGATTTCGTGAAAAATTATGATCACGGGAAAATACTGGAAATTGACGTCAATGAGATGGATTTTGCTACTAACCCCGAAGACTTCGAGTACATTGTAAAGCAGCTGAACAAGGAGCTGTTTTACATTTGAAAGTGTCTTTCAGTATAAGCAGGCGACTGCCTGTTGCAGCATTTCAGTCTGTTTAGTATTGAGACTGAACACTTTCTTTTCTTCCGGTAAAATGATCTGGATCTTTGAGACACCCTTCATTTTTTCAATTTCCTGCGGGATCAGCGGTGATGAAAGCGTGAAGCAGGTTCTCCATGGTGCACGGTCCGAGTTGGTCGTATAGAGCGAAAAGTTGCCTTTGCTGGACGTGAATTTAATTTCGGTGAACATCTGTACATGGTACACCAGGTCTATCTTTTCATTATGATAAGTGAAAAGCTTTTCTTCGCCGGAATTTGAAAGCACAAGGTATTCATGCTTTCCATTCAGGGGAATGGTCTGGTAACGTATCTTTTGCTGGGTCGACTCGCTTCTTTTTTCCTTACATTGACCAAAACTAGTCTGATGACAGGTCAGTGATAAACCTGCAACGCCCAACAACAAAATTGCTTTTGTGCAGAGGTGGTATTTCAATCTTTTAAATTTTTTCGGGGTTACTCAAATCCTGGAATAAAGATAGCGTTCTGGGTTGGAGAATGCAACGGATAATTCCTCATTAGCGCTATTCGTCGTTTTTGAGCAGGTCGCCCAGGATATCCAGCCGGTCATTCCAGAACGCACGGTATTGTTCTGCCCAGCGTGCTACCTCTTCCAGCGCACTCAAATTAGCCCGGCAATGCTTCTCTCTGCCCTTTTTTACCATAACTACCAAACCGCACTCCATTAAAATATGCATGTGTTTGGACACAGCCGGCTGGCTCATCACAAAGTTCTCGGCAACGTCGTTGATAGTCAATGTGCGATTGGCAAGCAATCCTATCATTGCTCTTCTGGTGGGGTCTGCGATGGCCTGAAATACATCTCTGCGCGCTGTCATGATCGGGATTTAAAATAATATAACCAGGTGGTTATGCAAATGTATGCATAACCACCTGGTTTGTCAAATGCCCGGAAAGGCTTGCGGGATGGACTTTTTTAATTGAAAAATGATGGTTAGTGCATATCCGAGACGATAGTCAGGATACTTTTCGCTGCCACGGTAACCTCTTTCTGATCCTTCAATGGACTCAGAGGCAGCAGGTCATCAGCCGCAGAGGTCTGGTACATTTTGGTTTTTGATGTTTTGGTGGTTCCAAGATTCAATGCAATTTGAGCAGGTTCGGCATTTTGGTTGATAATAACAGTAACGAGTTGATTATTGGTGTTTTTATATGCGGAAACCAGCAGCTTTTCATTGTCTGAAATCCCGGTAACATCTACCCGCACAGCTCCCGGACGGATAAACCGGCTGTAATTCCCTAGCGCCCACAACATTTTAGAAGATTTGAAATCCCCGTCTGTTTTATTTTTATCAATGTAAACCAGCCCGTCCTTGTAGTTGTAAGGAGAGATAGCAATCCACCAGTGCCAGGCCGAAGCGTTGGCATTGACCAGGTCATTATGGATCACTTTGGCAATGTATAAAGCCGGATCGATCCCCAGATCTTTTCCTTCTCCTTTGATCTCACCCTCATTATCACCCAAAATACAATATTCCGACATCCAATACTGCAATCCGGAAACAGATTTTAAGGAGTTGTAAACCTGCTGTCTTTTCGCAGCAGCACTTTTGTAAGGGGAAGTAGTAAAGTAGCTGTGACCCGATATGGCTGGTGTCAAATTGGGGAGATTACCAATATAGTCAGGGGAAGTTTTATTGAAAAAGGCATTGATCTGATCTCCACGTCCCTGTTTGTTGCTTTGCGAATACAAATAATCGATCTGTCCTGCTTCTGCAACGTCGATCTGGGTACTCAGGTTGCTTTTGGTCAATGCACTGCTAAGCGATCTGGCGATACCCGCGATCTCATTATTGTAAAAAGGCGTTCCTTCCTGCCCACCGTCGCTCCAATCCCATTGCGGCTCGTTAACCGGACTGATATGGTTAAATAAAATACCGGTTTTCTTTTGAATGCCAGCGGTGACGTCTACCATAAATGCAGCGAATTTGTCAAACTGAGCGGCTGAAAGATTTGGTTTACCATTATCCGCATACCCCTTTTGATTGTTGGTAAATTGCACCGGCGGACTGTTTGGGAATGCAAGAAATTCATTTACACCGCGCTCTTTGGCTGCTTTCAGAAACCACACCTGACCAGCCTGTTTGTCCCAATTATAAGTTCCGTCACTGTTGAGAAACGATTCGGCACGCCGCCATTCGTCTTTGATGCCGCTCGCCGCACCTTGCTCGGCGGTACCCGCACCGATATTGAAGCGCCATAGCGAAAGACCGATGCCTTTGGGCTGCCCGCTGGCGACGGTATCCCGACTGAAAAGTAAGTCAGCAATCCCATTTCTTTTCGAATCAGGCCAATTGCCTACAAACTGGCACGACCAGGCATCAGAGGCGCCGAAATGTGCAATCGTCTGGTATGTTTTGGAAGGATCGATCGAAATAGTAATTGCGGCAGGGTTCTCAGGCTGTTTTTTGTCAATCGGATCATTTCCTGAGCAAGCTGTGATGGATAAGAGAAAGCTTAGAAGAAAAAGGGGCTTAAAGTTTTGGCGCATCATCGTGGATTTTGGGTAGGGGGCAAATAAAAAAGCCGCCCTTTCATCTGAAAAGGCGGCTTCTAGCATTAGTATCCTGGGTTTTGCTCCAATTTATTATTTGAAGCCTGAATTTCAGCCCGTGGAATCGGCAGCCAATATTGCTTTGCAGCGAAGGTTTTACCGGTCAATGCTTCTTTTTTAGTGTAGGTGAAAGCACTGCCGCTCTTGCCGATCTCGATGCCATAAGCAGGTACATTCTCAGTTTTGTCAGCGATTTTCCATCTGCGGACATCGTAAAAGCGGTGCTCTTCAAATGCGAGCTCAATGCGCCGCTCATTCCTGATCCGCTCACGCATTTGCGCCTGGGTAAGGCCCGCCGGAATCACAGGCATAGCTACGCCCGTACGCTGGCGTATCGCGTTGATCGCCGCATAAACTGAGGCATCAGGTCCCACTGCTTCGTTTTGCGCTTCGGCATAGTTCAGTAAGATTTCAGCATACCGGAAATAGATCCAGGTTTGCGTACCGGCAACATCCCATGGATTGTCGATCGGTAACGCGTCACTCATGAATTTTTTCAGATAGTAACCTGTTTTCGACGTATTCCAGTTGGACGGACCATCCTTGCTATCTTTTCCTCCCGGCGTGAATGTCTGTATAGTACTCCCGCGATAAGGTGCCTCATTGTAAAGAATGGTCGCGTAAAACCTCGGGTCCCTTCCTTTGTAAGGTTCTGTAGCTTTGTAGCTGGTACCCGCGTCGGTGATTTTGGTGCCGTCCATCATTTCATAGTCATCCACCAGGTTTTGAACAGGCACATTACCTCCCCAGGCATTGTAGCTATTGGGGCCATTGGAAATTTCAAGACAGACGTGGCGCGCTCCCTGGGCATAGATCCGGCTGAAAATGATCTCGGAATTATCCGTGGTCGTAAACAGATTTCCGTACCCGCCGGTGTAAAGCGTGTATTTGTTCAGATCCATCACTGCCTTTGCACTTGCTGCCGCCTGTTGCCAGGTTGCTGCATTGTACAACGGGCTGGCCCCATAGAGCAGTAATCGTGATTTCAGTGCTAATGCTGCGCCTTTTGTGGCTCGGCCTAGTTTCCAGTTATCACCATTGGATTGTGGAAGCGACGCCGCCGCTTCATCAAGCTGGGCTACTGCATAGTCGATTCCGGCCTTAATTTCAGCGCGATTGAACAAGTCCTGGCTGGTGAGGTCGTCGCTGATCTCGTAAACTTTGTCGCCCAGCAAGACCACTTTTCCATAGTTACGGATCAAGTCATGATAGCGGAATGCGCGGATAAACTGCATTTCGCCTTTCAATTTGTTCTTTTTGTCCTGGCTCATAGGTACTTTGTCAACATTAGCCAGGGCGTAGTTGATCTCGCGGATGCTCCTGTAACTTCTGCCCCACAATGTTCCCGCGATCCCGGTGTTTTCAGGGGCGATCTGCCCGCGCTGGATCAGCCAGGTATTATCATCATTGTTATAAATGGATTCGTCGGTCAGTGAGGACCACATCGCATACTCAAATCCGCGACCGAAGCCTGGTAATGTGCCCTCAGCCTCCTTGTCGGTCAGCCTGGTGCCCATGTACCGGTTGATAATGTAGGATTCAAACAGTACAGAATCGGAAAGGATCGAGGCATCGGATACCCGGTCGGTTGGCACGACGTCGAGGAAATTTTCCTTACAAGAGGTCACGATCGTCGTTGCAGATGCCATCATGATCGCTACCGCAACGCTGGTTATATTTTTTATTCGTTTCATATTCAATCAGTTTCTATTAAAACTTAATGTTCACACCCAGGTTGAGGATTCTTTGTTGCGGATAAAACTGGCCGCTTGTGCTATTTCCCTCAGGATCATAATCTTTCACACCGGTAATGGTGAACAGGTTAAATGCACTTGCATACACACGCAGCGTAGAGATCCGAAGCTTTGACAATGTTGCTTTTGGAAGCGTATATCCGATCTCGACGTTTTTAAGTCTCACGAATGATGCATTGTTCAGCCAAAAATCATTTTTGTAAAGCCCGCCATTGATCGACGATGACGAACGCGTATCTACTCTCGGATAACTGCCGTCCGGGTTGGTAGGGCTCCAACGGTTGTCTGCCCAACTGCTGTAAAAGTTACCGATCTGGCCTGATTCTGGCAGCACATACTGGCTCACCATACCTTGTCCCGAAAACACAACTGAAAGATCAAATGCTTGGTAGCCACCATTGAAAACTAATCCATAAGTCAGCAAAGGCACATTTCCATAGTCCGATCGCACCTGGTCGTCGGCCGTGATCTTGCCATCCTTGTTGTAATCTTCCAGGATCAGGTCACCCAGCTGAGCACCTTGCAAATGCGGATTTTTATCAAGGTCAGCCTGGCTGCGGAAGATACCCAGCGAGCGGTAGTACAGGTCCCTGTACAATGCTCCGCCGGTCTGGCGCTGGTAGTCAAGCGTTCCGGGAGCCTCGTCAATGAAAACGATCTTGCTTTTGGCATAAGTGACATTACCCGAGATCGAATAGCGGAATTTTCCGGAATGATTGTATCCCAAAGTCGCTTCGACACCATTGCTATTCACTTTTCCAAGATTTTCATCCGGTACCAATGGTGTGTTGCTATCTGTTTTGAATGGATTTACAATACCGGAAGTGTTGGGGATAGACGCATTTCTTGCCGCCAGAATGTCGGATCTTTTCTGACTGAAATAGATCACTTCAATATTGAATCGTTTTAATACCACGGCATTCAACCCGATATCCATTTTCTTGGAAGTTTCCCAGGTAATGTTCGGATTGGCCAGTTTGGTCAGGTCAATTCCGGGTGTAATCACATTGGATCCTGTGACGTACTGGTTATTGAAAGAGTAGTTGTTGTAGTACTGGAATTGTCCCACGTTATCATTACCCAATGAACCATAAGAAGCCCTGATTTTCAGGTCGTCGATAAAACTGACGCTGTTTTTGAACCAATCCTCCTCCGAGATCCGGTAACCGGCAGAAATCGATGGGAAAAAGCCAAACTGATTCCCTTTTGGAAAAACAGACGACCCGTCCACCCGTGCCTGCACTTCGGCCAGGTACTTTTCATTGAAATTGTAGGCGATACGGCCAATGAAGCTTTTACGTGTAAAATTGTAACTGCTTCCCGAATTGTTCTTGTCCGTAGCCGCCGCGCCACCTTGCGAAAGTTCAGGCGTGGAGGTAGTAGGATAGTTGATCCGGTTCGCTTCGAAGGTCGACTCATTGCGTTTGTTTTGTTCGTAAGCCACAAATGCATTCACATTGTGTTTACCAAACTGACGCAGGTAGCTCAAACGGATGTTTTGCGTAATGTTGGTAATATTCACCTGCTTTTGGGAAAGTGAAGCCTTACCGGCAGAACCACCGGTCACAACGCTATTGTAGGCATCCTTGGCACTGTCGTAGTTGTAAAGCGTGTAAGGAGTGCTGAATGTTTTGGTGAAATTAAATGACTTATCCACCGAGTAAAACCCGTCTACCGACAACCCTTCCACAAAAGGAAGATTATAACTAGCCCGCACAATTCCATTGAAAACCGAGGTCGGATTCTGGGAAGTCCCGCCCATATCTGTTCCCAATACCACCGGATTGCTATTTTCTACACCGGTTGAATAGAAGCCATTTGGATATCTGGAAATGACAGTCGGGTAGGCGCGGTAAATGGAGCGGAATGTGTTACCAGCCGAGGAAACCGGAAACTGGCGATTTTCCTGACGACCTGAAAGTGATAGACTCACTTTGAAATCCTTGGTAATGTTGGCATCTACATTCGAACGGAAATTGTATTGCTTGTACTTGGTAGCACCGTTTTTGTATAAACCATCCTGATAAATGGTCCCTAGCGAGACGTAATATTTTACATTGTCAGTACCACCATTGATCCCCAGATTGTGCTGGTTTTGGAGCGCAAAGCTTTTCAATGTTTCCTTCTGCCAGTTCGTATTCGGGTAATTGAGCGGATCAGAACCGTTTCTGAACTTTTCAATTTCTTCCGCAGTGTAAAACTGGTTCATACCGCCGGCTGGATTGTTATAGTAGTCGATCTCATTCAGAATGGTCGCATACGTAGGCGCATCAGCAAGCCCGGGCAGACGGGTAGGAGAGGAAAAGCCCTGATTGAAGCTATACGAAATGACCGGTTTGCCGGTAGTACCTCTTTTAGTAGTGACCAGGATCACGCCATTCGCAGCGCGGCTTCCGTACACAGCGGCCGACGCGTCTTTCAAAATAGAAATGCTCTCGATATCATTAGGATCCAGACGATCAAGTCCGCCAACCTGGCCGGGAATACCATCCACAACGATCAGAACGTCGTTATTTCCGGTGGAAGCAAAACCGCGAATGGTGTAGCTCGAACCGTCATAACCCGGCTCGCCGCCACGGTTATTGGCAACAAAACCAGAAAAACGTCCCGCGAGCGAATTGGAAAGGTTGGGCTGCGGGCTTTTTACAATGTCCGAGCCTTTTACCTCCGATACCGAACCGGTCAGCGTTGCTTTTTTCTGGGTACCATATCCGACCACCACGATTTCGTCCAGCGTTTTATCATTATTAAGCAGTTTCACATCGATCTGGCTGCGGTTCGCGATCGCTAATTCCTGCGCCACATAGCCAAGGTATGTGTACACGAGCGTACCCGATGCGTCCGGTAAATTTAAAGCATACTTACCATCCGCGTCGGTAGTGGTACCGGTAGAAGTACCTTTCAGGATAATGCTGGCCCCCGGTAATGCCTCGCCGTTCTCGGAAGTCACAGTGCCTTTCACGTTGAAGGATTGTCCAAAACTTAGCGAGGAAAGCATCAAAAAAAGGATTGCGAAAATTCCGTGCTTCCACGTAATTCCGTCCTCATGATGGGAGGGCTGATGCAGGATAGGTTTTTGATGAAAAATTTTTTTCATACAGAACTGATTAATGATGGAAATAATTGGCCTAAAAACAGAGCAGATATTTTATAAACTGATCAATCAAAAGTAGGATTATTTGAATGTTTCAGGCGGGGGGCATTTTCACATTAAAGAGGGGGTAATTCAATAAATAGGGCTCGATTTTGTGAGAATCGAGCCCTGGAAAACGGAATAGTGTAACAGCTGACCTTAATTGTCCAATTTGTTCTGAAAAACGTCCCGGTTGACCTGGAAGTTTTCATGGAAAGGTCGGCGGAATTTTTTGACATATTCGGAAGGCTTCATCTCAAACAATTTTTGAAACTGCTCCCGGAAATATTTAATGTCATTAATACCAACCTGATAAGCCACCTCGGAAATCGTGATATCGGTCGTGATCAAAATCTGAGCGGCTCTGCGCAGCCTGATAAAGCGGATAAAGCTGTTGGTCGACTGCCCTGAAATGGATTTGATCCGGTTGTAAAGCGTCGAATGGCTCATTCCGATTTCCGCTGCAAGTACTTTAATGGTAAAACCGGGATTGGTCAGATGGCTTTCGACAATGCGGATGCAATCCTTCAAAAAGTCTTTATACTCCGAGGAGATTTTGAAATCATTCGCCTGCAATGTGATCTCGTTGTAAAAATAACGTTGCAGATCGTTACGGTTTTTAAGTATCGTGCCTACCCGCGCCACGAGTAGTTCTGTGTCGAAAGGCTTGCTGATGTAGTCATCCGCGCCGCCTTCTATGCCCTGCAAACGTACCTGTTGAGAAGTGCTTGCCGTGAGCAAAATCACCGGAATGTGGCTCACAGTGGAATCACTTTTCATCTGCCGACACATTTCAATGCCGGTCATACCGGTCATCATCACATCGCAAATCACAATGTCGGGCAGATGCTTTTTGGCCAATATCAGCCCGTCCTGACCATTGTCAGCCTGTAAAAGTTTAAATGTCTCCTTAAAGATCTGGCCGACATATTGCCTGATATCGGCGTCATCATCAACGATCAGCATGGTTTTCACATCGGAGCTGAGCTCGTCGACCACCATTTGTTGCCGGGATTTGGCAGCAGGGGCGAGAATAATGTCATCTGCTGAAAGTTCTTCCAGGAATACCGAGCTTCCCTCGGTTTGCAATACCGCTTCCTGGTCTGGGATTAGGTTAGGATGCTGTTTTTGTAATTCAATGGTGAAAACGGTCCCTGTTCCTAAATTAGGCCCATGTGAAATGTGACCATAATGACTTTCTACAAAGGTTTTGGTTAAAAACAGGCCAATGCCAAAACCTCCTTTCGAGGCAGCGCGGCTATCCTGAAACTGGTGAAACACCGAATAGATCTGATCCTTCGCCTGGGGTGGAATGCCCGGCCCGGAATCTCTCACCAGAATGTGTATGTCATTTTCGGTTTCAGACAGTTCCAGGCTTACTTTTCCATTTCGTGGGGTGAACTTCAATGCGTTGGAAACCAGATTAAACAAAGCGATTTCCAGCTTTTCGCGGTCGCAGACTAATTCAAGCCCTTCATTGTCGCAAATAAACTGGTAGCCCACCTGCTTTTGCTCAGCTTGATGGATAAAACATTGAAATACTTCATAGGCCATGTCGCGCAGGTCATGGGAAGCGAGTTTTAGTTTATCAGCTTTCAGGTCAGCCTTTCTAAATAACAGTAGCTGGTCTACCAGGCTGAGCAGCCTTTTTGCATTGCGGTAAACGATGTCCAGGCTGCCGTCCGATTGGCCTGTTCTCTCTTTCAAAAGCTCTCTGACCGGATTGATAATCAATGTAAGCGGCGTTCTGAATTCATGGGAGATGTGTGTAAAAAAGGCCAGCTTCTTTTCGTTCAGTTCCTTTTCTTTTTGGGTTTCAAAATGGGCCAGCTGAATTTCGTATTTGAGCTTGGCCTGCCGTAATTTGTACAGCTGGTAAGAATAAATGAGCCCGATGATCGCTGCCAGGTAGAGCAGATAAGCCCACCAGGTTTGGTACCAAGGAGGCAAAATCCTGATTTCCAATGCAGCAGTGTTCTCAAACCAAACACCATCCTGATTGGCCGTCTTTACCTTAAAATGATACGTTCCTGCCGGTAGATAGCGGTACGTGGCCGAACGCTCATCTTTAACATAGTTCCAATGTTCATCGAGACCTTCCAGTTTGTAGGCGAACCTGTTTCCCTCCGGATACGCATAGTTGAGAGATGTGTACTGGATCGAAAACACCGATTGTTTGGGTTGCAGTACCAGCTTATCCTGATCTGCAATGCCTTGTGAAAGAATGGTTTCTCCGTCAATTTCCTCACCAATTTCCACATCGCGGCCATAGAGTTGCAAGCCGGTAAGCATTACCTTGGGCTCATAGGAAGACGTTTTAATGTCTTTTGGGTAAAACAAATTCCAGCCCTCCGTTCCACCAAAGCACATGAATCCTTCTTTGATATTGTACAGCGCCGAATTGGGATTGAACTGACCCGCCTGCAATCCATTGCTCTGGTCGTAGTTATCTATTTTATTGTCCGACAGATTGATACTGGAAATTCCTTCATTGGTACTTACCCAAATTTTGTCCGCGTTTTCGGCCAGTATCGCATTGATTACGTCATTGGCGAGGCCATTCTTTTCATTGAAATGAGTCGTCTGTTTTTTAATAGTATCATACACCAGCAAGCCATTTCCTTCGGATCCCACCCAAAGTTTCTGCCGCGTATCCAGGTACAGCGAAAAAATAATGTGGTTCGAGAGGTAGTCGGCCTGTTTTGGATCATTAAAAAACGACGTAAACTGCATGCGCTTCACGTCCAGATAATTGAGCCCGCCACCGTAGGTCCCGATCCAGAGATTTCCCTTTTGATCCTCCACAATCGCCCTCACATCATTGGAAGTAATGGTACTGTTGGCCGGAATATAGTTTTTAAATTTCCCGGTTTTTCTGTCCAGAAGTGCCAGTCCGCTGCCATTGGTCCCGACCCAGATGTTCTTTTTGGAATCTTCAAAAATCACCCGCACATCATTCCTGCCCAGGCTCGTGGGGTCTGCGGGATCATGAGCGAATCGTTTGAACGAATCTGTGGCCCTGTTATAGAGGAAAAGGCCCTGCGAGTAGCTGCCAAACCAAAGATCATTGCCGCTATCCCGGTATGCAGAGATGATCGCGCCGTCGGTCAGGCTGCCAGGGCGACCATCCACGGCATAATGTTTGACGACTTCGCCTGAACTTTTGGTTTTGTAAATACCGTCACCATCCGTACCCATCCACAAAAAACCGTCCCTGTCGATGCAAATTCCGTAGAAACGCAGGTAGCTTTCGGCCCGGTAATCTTTTATTTTTTTCTCGAATTTTCTGAATTTCTCAGCAATGCTGCTGATCAGATAAACACCCTCGCCATAAGTCCCCAGCCAGATATTGGCATCCCTGTCCATGTATATTGACTGGATAGAACGTTGTGTAATCCCTTCCTGCTGCGAATCGGTAACCTTTTCAAATGTGAAATCTTTGGGTTTGCGATCAATGAGCTCGTTCATATCGAGGCTGTACAAGCCCCCGTCCTGAACGCCGATCAACAGTTTTTTCTCTTTGTTTTCCTGAATAGACAGATAGATATCGCTTTTAAGTAGCGGCGAAACTTTCAAAATGTAAAATTTTTCCTCATCGCGTTTGAACAGTAGTAGTCCTTTTGCCGATGCAATCCAGATGTTGCCAAAACGGTCTTCATATATATTGTTAATGCGCGCCTTTGGAACGTCTTTCAAATCCAGATCAGCCTCCGAGAGCTTCCGGTCTTTTCCAATCTTGAAAACCTCCAGTCCGGCATCGCGCGTGCCGAGCCAGAGCAGACCATGGGAATCTTCTCGCGCATTTAATATAGAATTTGTACCCAGCGACGGCAGCGTTTTCTGGTTGTAGTAAGTGAACCTGGCGTTTTTTTTGTTAAACAATGCGAACCCGGATCCATTCAGCGAAACCCATAAATTGCCATCTCGTGCCTGCGAAATGTCACTTACGTCACTACCTGAGCTGTTTTTATTTGGATAGGGCGTATGACGCCGGAACACTTCTTTTTGAGAAATGAACTCGTTGATACCGTTCCGGGAAGTGGTCCAGATGGTGCCTTCTTTGTCCCGAAAAACTGATTTAATGTAGTTGCCTGAAATACTCTGCGGGTCGTCGGGATTGTGTTTGAAAACCTTGAAAGACGTACCATCGAAACGGTTGAGGCCATCGCCCGTGCCAAACCAGATAAACCCCGTCGTGTCCTGAACAATGCTGTTGACGATCCCAAATGACAGTCCCTCTTTCAACGAGTAGCGCAATACCCGCCCTGGCTCGCTCGCACGGGCAGCGATCGGGAGATAAAAAAACAGTAAAATCCCTGCCAGCAGATTTAAAGACCTATCGCCCAACAAGCCACACCTTCCCCACATAATTTTCAAGTTTTTCTGGTCAGCATAGGTAGCAAGATCACTCCGGCCGCTTCTGCTATTTTGGTACTAAAACTACAAATTATTACCTCGCATTAAAACATTTGATACCCGGCTAAGGCTTACATTTTTGGACAAAATAAAAATGAAACGATACATTTTCGCTCTGCTGCTGACCAGTTTAACCTCCGGATTTTGTTTTGGACAAATCGTCCCGACAGGTATCAGGGACACGAGTTTTTCGGTTAATGGTTCCTATCGAAACGAAAAGAGAGCACATCCGGACATGACCATTGCTGATTCCACCATGCCTGTGGGCGTGCAGGTTTTCAAAAACATCATTTACAAAAAATACCCAAAAAGAAGCCTCTACCTTGATGTATACCGCAAAAAAGAGGCCGCATCCAAATCGGAGCCGGCCGTACTCATGGTGTTTGGTGGGGGTTGGCGATCGGGCGACCGTACGCATAACTACACGCTGGCCCGGCAGCTCGCTTCCCGCGGATTTGTCACCATTACTGCCGATTACAGCCTGTCGACGGATGCGCTTTATCCGGCCGCTGTCCACGATTTGAAAATGGCTCTTAAATGGTTGAGGGCACATAGTTCGGAATACGGTATTGACACTGCAAGGATTGCTATTTTAGGATTTTCAGCTGGCGGGCAACTCGCGGCTTTGGTAGGTACCACGAATGGCGATCCAACTTTTGAAAGCGGGGACGATTATCAAAAATACTCCAGCACCGTTCAAGCCATCGTTGACATTGACGGAACATTGGCATTTATTCACCCCGAGTCAGGGGAGGGCGATGACTCCCGCTCCATTTCCGCGGCTACAAATTGGTTTGGCTATTCCAAAACCCAGAAGCCTGCGCTTTGGGAACAAGCCGCTCCATTAAATCATGCCGGGAAAACCACGCCACCGATATTATTCCTCAACAGCTCAGTAGCGCGCATGCACGCCGGGCGCGATGATATGGTCAAAAAATTGAATGCATTGGGCATTTATTCAGAGATACACAGCTTCCCCGAAGCACCCCACACCTTTATGTTTTTCGAGCCATGGTTTACACCGACGCTAAACTATACGAGTGATTTTTTGAAGAAGATACTGGCTGGGGAGTAACGGCGCAGCAGTTGCAAATATAAATCGGGCAGTCAGGAATTAGTCCGGACTGCCCTTTTTTCAGGTTCGATTTTTGTCGGAATTATCGTTTGATAATCACCTGGCTACTTTCTGTGCCGTCTTTGAATTGAATTTTCAGCACGTATCGGCCGTTCATCAGATTCTTCGTGTTGATCTGTTCAATAGGGCCATTGGCTTCGTAGACCACCTTTCCACCCAAGTCGTACATGTAGATTTTTTCGACCTTGCTATCGTTTAGTAGCAATCGGAGCTGTTTACCTCCTTCTACCGGGTTGGGATAGACTACGATTCCCTCACCGTCAAGTTGAACGGATTGAATCTTACTGTATGCAAAACTTTCGTCCGCATCGATCATCTTGAGTCGGTAATAGACTATGTTAAATGACGGGTCTTCGTCAGTGAAAGAATAATCTGTACTCTCAATGCCGACGCTTTTAGTATGTACACTACCAATTTGCTGCCAATCTCTTCCGGTTTGACTACGTTCAATTTCAAAACGTTCGCTATTGATTTCGCTGGCGGTACGCCAGGTGAGCAGCGCAGTTTGACCCTCCGCCCGGGCGTTGAAATTTTGAAGTACAACAGGTAAAGCAATGCGCGGGTCTATTGCCGAAAAGCAAGCTGCAAATTCAGCGAAGAAGCCGTTAGCCTCCAGCGTCGCCGGATCTACAAAGATCCCTGTCGGATCATCTTCTCCAATGGAAGCGTAAAGGTCGAGACTAGGCGTTAAGTGTGCAAAAACGTGTTGCGTTACATCATTTTGCAAAGTAACCAGGTAGTCATTCTCCCAGAAGCCTTTACAGTCCAAATTAGGTAACAGGGCATCAGTATCGCCAATAACTGGTAGGACTATACAGTTACTGACATTAGCAGTAGCCTGTGCAGTGGCTATCAAGTCCGGGCGACCGGGATAACTTCGCGTACAAGTAACCCTGTATTGTCCGGCACTGTAAACCTGGAAAGTATAACTGTCTTGCCCAGCCACCACATATCCCTCCTGGATTTCATCCGTTCCCAATTTTTCAAGTTTCAGAATCTGCCGGTATTGAATTCCGGTGGGTTGAATATTTACAGTGAGGTCAAAAGAATGGTTCTCCCGGTGGGCCTCAAAAGGAAAACAAGGGTTTCCGCCACTAAAATAAACATTGGGGGCAGGTGGGGTTGGAGCAGCGGCGCAGCCGGTAAAAGTAATTAGGCCTTCCGATATTCCAAGTCCGAACCAAGGTAATGTGAACTGTAGGCCATGCGATGTATTAATAATTCTCCCATAAATAGCGGCAAAAGGACTTTGCCGTCCAGGCCCTGTTACAGCATCTACCGCCACGGAACTTAACATTTCCCTTTCAATCTGCGTTGCTCTGGATCCCTGGAAATCAATGGAGCTAAATGTTGGCACAAATGCAAACCTAAATTTATTTTTACTAATAAATTCAATTACCCTGTCGTCCACAGAACTCGTTCCACCAGGAAGAAAATCGTCGTTGACAGAATTGTTATAGTTGATTGTTTTTAAAAGGAATGTAGGAAACTTTGGAGGAATTTGTAAGACGGCTATTCTCAGGACCTGTTTGCTCTGCGAAAGATCATTGGTGTGAATATCAAAAGCTGTATTCCTTTTGAAACCAGGAACCCAGCCCAGAACAATTCTGTCCCCATAATTGAAATCGTCGAAAAGGGATCGGTCTGATGCGTCCATACTGCCATTGATCATAGCAATATTTTTGCAAGTAGCCGGGTATCCGCCATTGCCGAGCGATGTTAAGGCTGTGCGAAAATTGTCAAAATCAGGATGTTTATTTCCAACACCTACATTGCCCTCTCCTCCCCAGTGCATGAGCATTTGCCGGGAGGAAGGCGCTTGCAGGGCATGGTAGTAATTAGACCAATATTTGTTGAGTGCAAATACAAGCAGATTTTCCATCACATCTAAGGGAGTCTCCCAATATAGCTGAGTCAATCCTATCGGAATATTGGCTCCCTGATGCGGTGTGTCATGACATATCAAGTGACTGACATGATGTTGCTGGGACGCATTTTCCATTTCCCTCAAAGCCCATCTGGAAACCAATCCGCCCATACTGGTAGCTATTGCAACCAATTGGTTACTACCTACTTTGGTCTGATTGATTTCATTAATTACCGCCTTAAGCACTTGGGCATTGTTCTGAATGAAATCATGTGAATTTTGCCAGTCCAAGAAAACAGGGTCATAACCTTCAGCCGTGTAATCTTCCAGCACGCGCTGTTGGCCTCCCGTCCAAAATGCTTCCAATTTATCCAGGTTTACATCCTCTCCGAGATCGGTGCCTTCGACAAGAAGAAGTGGCTTGTTGAAGACACCATCACATCCGAGAAGGATTCTGACATTGGCTCCTGGGACAACTGATATACGATTGTTGGAACCATTCCTGTAAGTGACTGTATCGAACGCAATCGGCGAGGCCGTCATCTGAAATTCTCTAAACGGTGTTTTTCGCTCGAATTGCGTGACATTGACAACACTTTCAAACAAGTAGGGGCCTTCAGGAGTTTGTAGCTTTATCTTAATAGAGTTCTTTCCCAAGCTGTTGAACGTGTGATCGATCAATTGGTTTACAATTTTATAATTTGTAAATCCTTTTCCGTCATTGAAATCAATTTCAGCTGACTGAATGGAAGATGCACGATTAGTGATCAATAGATCGGGGCTTATTTTGAACTGTACCTCTGCCTGGTAAACTTCCTCCTGTAAAACTGAGGCCGATAAGAAACGTATTCTTTCGTATTCTTGTGGGCTATTGTTTTTGATACTGTTCTTCTTCTCTGCCTCCTTTAATTGCTGTTCAGTCAGCAAAGTCCCCTCTACATCCAGGATACCAATGGGGATGATATTGTTCTTCGTTTTGTTCTGAATGCTCGTTCCGGTTAAAAGCGTAAACTCAGGAAAGGTTTTACGCTTTTCGACTAGCTGCGCACGCGAGAGCCTCTCGTAGAGATTCTCCCAATTCTCAGCATTTGAGGATGTCTGTTTTTGGTTAGGTTTTAGATTTCGAAAGTTATCCAGTTCGGCTGAACTGAAAATAGACAAGTTTAAGAAGACACCATTTTTGATCCCGGCGAGGTCTAGTTTTGAAAGTTCGGTAACGACCTTTTTACGATATGTAGTGCTGTTCTGAGCATAGGTGGTGCTGACTGTAAGAATAAAAAGAATGAAAAATGTTGTTTTTGATGAACCGTAAAGTTTTTTCATTTTTAGTGTGTTAGATGAAGGCTAAAGCTATTTGTACATTTTAAAATCGTATTGCGTTTTTCCGCCAATTTCTGCCGGGCAGCAATAATTAATCTTTTTACCATTAAGATAAACGTCGTAATCACGGTACACCCTAGTAAATTTGGGATTTCCTCCACTAGGAATGGCTACGTCCAAATTTCCATAGCCTTTGGGAACATCCACAGTCCCGCTATAATTGCCATCCTTATCGGTAGTAATCCGTAGTAACCCTTTTTGACCCGATATATTCTTATATGCTACAAAAACGACATCGATACTATCCACACCAGATCCGCCAATTTCAGTTACTCGCCCGTAGGCAGTGCTGGTTCGAGAAAGCTTATCGCACCCTTGCAAGCTGAAAATTGGCCATATCAGGATAATAATTATAGTTGACCAGGAAGGTCGTTTCGAATTTGCTTGTGCTGAGCTCATTTTTATCAAATATGTATGAAATATGTAAGTAACCTGTGTGGCCTTAGTGGTGGAATGAACAAACGGCGAGAATATTAATTATTTAACGGTAAGAATAAAAATTAAGTAATCCAATTCATTTTTAGCTGATTAAATTAAAATTTAACCTACTTGTACAGTTTAAAATCGTATTGCGTCTTTCCGCCAATCTCTGCCGGGCAACATCCTTTGGTTTTATTTCCATTGATATAAACCTCATAATCTCGATACATGTCGGTAAATTTTGGATTTCTATTCGGAGAAACGATAACGTCCAGATTTCCGTACCCTTTGGGAACATCTACGGTTCCGCTATAACTGCCATTCTTGTCTGTATAAACCAGTAACAATCCTCTTTCACTTAAGAATTTGTATGCTACAAAAATAACGGCGATGCTATCGACACCAGACCCCCCAATTTCAGTTACTCTTCCATAAACAGTACTGGTACGCGAAAATATATCGCACCCTTGCAGGCTGATCAATGGCCAAATCAGGACAATGATTATTTTTGACCAGGAAGGTCGTTTCAAATTTGCTCGTGCTGATCTCATTGTCTGTCAAATATGTATGACATATGTAAGTAACCTATGTTGTCTTAATGCTGGAATGACCAAACGGCAAGGGTGCTAATTATTTAACGGTAGGAATAAATATGAATGAATTTAATTTGAAAAACCTTCATTTTTAGCTGATTAGATAAGGGTTTAGGCTACTTGTACAGTTTAAAATCGTATTGCGTTTTTCCGCCAATTTTTGCGGGGCAACACTCATTTGTTTGTCTTTCATTAATATATACTTCGAGTCCACGGTAAACTTTGGTGAATTTTGGATTTCCGCCTGTTGGGATAACGACGTTCAATTCTCCATATCCTTTGGGAACATCCACGGTCCCGATATAATAGCCATCCTTATCGGTAGTAACACGTAGTAATCCTATTTCGCCCGAAAGCTTATTTGCCGCAAAAACGACATCGATGCTATCAACACCAGACCCGCCAATTTCAGTTACTCGCCCGTAGGCAGTGCTGGTTCGAGAAAACTTATCGCATCCTTGAAAGCTGATCAATGGCCATACCAGAATAATGATTATTTTGGACCAGGAAGGTCGTTTCGAATTTGCTTGTGTTGAGTTCATTTTATCAAATATGGATGAAATATGTTAAGTAACCTGCGTTGTCTTAGTGCTGAATGACCGAACGGCAGGGATAGCAATTATTTAATGGTAAGGATAAATATGATTGAATTTAATTTGAAAAACCACAATTTAAATTGACCATATGAAGGTCGAAGCTATTTGTACAGTTTAAAATCATACTGTGTCTTTCCGCCGATTTTGGACGGGCAACATTCTTTGATTTTGCTTCCATTAATGTATGAGTCATAACCGCGATACACCCTGGAAAATTTGCGATTACCTCCATCAGGAATGGCAACAACCAACGCTTTATATCCTTTGGGAACATCCACAGTTCCACTATAATTGCCATCTTTATCAGTTGTAACGCGTAGCAGTCCTTCTTCCGCCATAAACCTAACTGCTACAAAAACGACGTCTATGCTATCGATACCAGACCCGCCAATTTCAGTTACTCTTCCATAGACAGTACTAGTGCGAGAAAATATATCACATCCTTGCAAGCTGATCAATGGCCATATCAGGATAATAATTAGCCTCGACCAGAAAGAACGTTTCGAATTTGCTTTTGCTGATTTCATTTCTGCCAAATATGTATGAAATATGTAAGTAACCTGTGTTATTTTAATGCTAGAATGATCAAACAGCGGGGATACTTATTATTTAATGGTAGGAATAAAAATGAGTGAATTTAATCTGAAAAACCTTCATTTTTAGCTGATTAGATGAAGATTTAAGCTACTTGTACAGTTTAAAATCGTATTGTGTCTTTCCCCCAATTTTTGCCGGGCAACATTCTTTGGTTTTATTTTCATTGATGTAAAGGTCATACCCTCGATATACGTCAGTAAATTTTGGATTTCCATTCGGAGGAATGATCACATCTAATCTAATATAGCCTTTAGGTACATCTACAGTTCCGCTATACTTGCCGGTGTTGTCGGTATAAACCAGTAGTAATTCCTTTTCAATTCCAGGTTTAACTGCTACAAAAAGGACCGCCATGCTATCGACACCAGATGCCCCAATTTCAGTTACTCTGCCAGAGACAGTGCTGGTGCGAGAAAGCTTATCGCACCCTTGCAAGCTGATCAATGGCCATATTAATACAACCATTAGCTTTGACCAGAAAGAACGTTTCGAATTTGCTTTTGCTGATTTCATTTCTGTCAAATATGTATGAAATATGTAAGTAACCTGTGTTATTTTAATGCTAGAATGATCAAACAGCGGGGATACTTATTATTTAATGGTAGGAATAAAAAATGAATGAATTTATTTCAAAAAACCTTCATTGTTAGCTGATTAAATCAAGATCTAAGCTACTTGTATAGTTTAAAATCGTATTGCGTCTTTCCGCCAACTTTTGACGCACAACAATCTTTTGTTTTTCTTCCATTAATGTAAACGTCATAGCCTCTATATACACCAGTGTATTTGGGATTTCGACTCTCAGGGGGGCTCACATCCAATGTTCCGTAACCTCTGGGAACATCAACAGTCCCGCTGTAATTACCATCCTTATCTGTTAGAACACTTAATAAGAACTTTTCGCCCGAAAGCTTAACTGCTACAAAGACGACTGCGACACTATCGACACCAGACCCGCCAATTTCAGTTACTCGCCCATAGGCAGTACTAGTACGTGAAAGCTTATCGCACCCTTGCAAGCTGATCAATGGCCAAATCAGGATAATGATTAGCTTGCACCAGGAAGGTCGTTTCGAATTTGCTTTTGCTGATTTCATTTCAATCAAATATGATTGAAATATGTAAGTAACCTGTGTTGCCTTAGTGGTGGAATTAACAAACGGCGGGGATATTAATTATTTAACGGTAAGAATAAATATCAGGTAATCCAATTCATCTGCTAGTCAAATGAATGTTTAAGCTACCTGTATAATTTGAAATCGTATTGCGTCTTTCCGCCAATTTCTACCGGACAACAATTATTACTCATTCTTCCATTAATATAAATGTCGTAACCCCGGTATACCTTGGTGAATTTTGGATTTCCACCCATAGGAATTGCAACATGCAACGTTCCATATCCTTTGGGCACATTCACGGTTCCACTATATTTGCCGTCCTTATCCGTTGCACTACGTAGTAACCCTTCTTCACCTGAAAGTTTAACTGCAGTAAATAAGACATCAATGCTGTCAACGCCAGCCCCGCCAATTTCCGTTACTTTACCATAAACCGTACTAGTTCGAGAAAGCTTATCAAAACCTTGCAGGCTCATCAATGCCCATATTAATACAACTATTAGCATTGACCACGAAGGTCTTTTCGAATTGGCTTGTGCTGTTCTCATGTCTGTCAAATATGTATGAAAAAGGTAAGCAACCTATGTCATCAAAAAGCCAAAATGATCAAACGGCCAGGATGTTAATTATCTAATGGCCCGGACTGCATGGGCGACCCAAATCTATTTCCGGATCAGGCACGGTGCTGTTCATACGTTGCGAATCACGTCCTAAAACACATCATAGAAACCCCAGTAAAAGAAGAAAGATATCAAGGTCAGACAAACAAGGTTATTCAATGTCAGAAGCAATTTGGATGACAGCCACCAGGTATTCTTGCCAAAGATTTTAATGTTCAGTTTTAAAAATGGACCGATCAATACTAGTAGAATGAATGGCAGATAAGCCACAATGTCCAGCATTGAAAACTGGAAGTGCCGATAGGGAGCTTTGCTGTAAAATATGGCAGGGTTTCGCACCAATGCGTACATATAATACAGCATTGAAATACTGATAAGAAATAAAAGCAGCTTAAAAATATCATTTGGGTCCCGGATCCGGGACGACAATCTCAGGCTATTTAAATAGCTGATTAAAAAATACATTCCTGAAAAACCGAATAATGTGCCGCATAAAAGTAAGAATTGGAAAAGCCTTCTGTCATTTTGTGGGACCTTGTAACTAGCTAACTTTTCGTATTCCGCATTCTTTGGAAACAGCGAGGCAATTTCAATGGTATGGTCACCTTTGGCCAGTTCTTTTTTTAGATTGAATTTAACTTCCCTGGTATAATCATGATAAAAATAAAGGCTGTAATCTGCATTTTCCAGATCAGCAATGGATGAATACATGGTGCCTTCTCCCATCTTTTCGCGGCATTCATGCATGGTGTCTACCAAAGCCAGGCAATAGTTGGAAGTTGTATCGGAGTGATGTCTGTTGATGTATTCCCGGCCCCTGCGATAACGGTCCCAGTCCAGTCGATCTTTTTCGGGCGTAATTGACGGGCAAAAATTTGCAATAATGTATTTATCATCATTTCCCAGGATCATCGTATCAGGTTCCATGATCAGGTAATGGCCCGTTTTATCAGCGAAAAATAGCTCCCCGTTGCTGATTTTGTTCCTGTTAAATTGAACTGCATATTTTCTGACATCCTCAACGGTTTTGCAGTTTTGCATAATGTCACTCACGAATGCCCTGAAATCAGTGACATTTTGCTTGGTCGAATCGACTTTTATATTTGGTTTATAAATAGTCAGTCCGTCAAATGCCAGCCCGGCTTCGTTCATTCCTCCCTGCGCAAAAAGATCCTGGTAACTGACATATAGTGCACCCAATTTTCCCGGCGGCGCGTTAACGAATCTAATCCTGGACCCGATTTGCCACGAATCTTCATTGTTGCCCAGGTAAGTCTTTCCATTAAAGGTCACTTTGCACATGCTGCACGCCAAAGCACTGCGACAAAGTGTTAAAGTAAATGCAATTGAAAAGAGGAGAAAAATACGGAGTATCATCTTCATGGAGGTTTAGTATCAGTAACTTATGAGGATCTCCTTTTATTGTGGGAAGAGACTACAGACCTCGCTCATTTAGACCTTTGAGAGTACGTATCTTACTTTATCAAAAAAATTGGAGCTGCCGTAACACAAAAAATGCCCCTAGCATCGCTAGAAGCATTTTGTGACCAGAAGGAGAGTCGAACTCCCATACCCGAAGGCACTACCCCCTCAAAGTAGCGTGTCTACCAATTTCACCACCTGGCCGTGATTTTCGTGATGCAAAAGTAATATTTTAATGATACGTCGCAAGACTTTGGTAGCATGTTTTTTGAGCCAGAAGGATGTTAGGTTGACAATGGGCGGCCTGCCGGAATGTTAATGCGCTGACGGTTTGTCGGGTACGCCGCTTTTTTGGCTGTGAATTTGGCGGTAACATATTCTACCATATCAATTTCACCGGTTATCGTGTCGCCAACCAGTTTTCCATAAAACGTCATCACCACGTTATCGCCCGGCAAAGTGTACCGGCTTTGGAACCGGACTTCGTCACCGTCAATGTTGCCCGCCAGTTCCCTTGTAGCGAATTCACCCTTATGCGTGCCGAAAAGCCAATTGCCATCCTGTTTTTCGATCAGGAAAGTACGCTTGCTTTTGCTGGTGTAAAAATCAATGCTCACATCCCAGCGTCCGCTCACGTCCGCTGCCGGGGCTTTCATTTGCGCCTCGGCTTTGGGTGCGCTGCGTTTGCGGCTCAGGATCTCGTGTACACGCTCGGCCACAATCTTGTCATTGCCGGGCCCCATCATATAAGACGCAATGGAAATGGAAGTCGTCGGAGTAGCCGGTGCGGTCGTTGCCGCACCGGCTTGTGACCTGCGGAAACCTGTTCCTACGGCTATCCTCGGCTTGGTCGTCGACAATTCGTCGGCTACTTCCTGGCCGGTAATGTTCAGCTTCGTCGGGTCCCAGGTAATGGTCAGGTTGGGCGTAGCGTTGTCCAATGCGCCTTCCGCCGGTTCGCGGATCACCGCCTGTACGCTATCAATGCCGGATACTTTTTTCACGATTGTGTCCAGCCAGGAAACCCATGTTTTCATTTCGGCTTTGTGGTCGCGGACAGCCCATGCTTCCACGGCCGCCAGCATTCCTACTACCTCTTCGCGACCGATCTTGTTGTCACGGCAAGGTCCGTGGTGTGGGGCGCTTGCCTGCCAGGCCGACATTAAAATATCCTTACTACCCAACATCAAACCGGCACATTGCGGCCCGCGGATCACTTTTCCACCACTATATGCCACCACCGAAGCACCTGCCTGTAAGTGAATGTTCGGAATGGTCAACCTTTCCGCGGCGGCGTCTACCAAAATCGGAACATTCAATGGTTTGGCCAATTTGGCTACATTCTGAACCGTCCAGGGATCACCGCCCGGCATCATGTAAATCATCGCCGTACGTGGGTTCAATGCATTTTGGAGTTCTTCCAAGGTTTCTACCGTGATGATTTTCACGCCGCAGTTGCGTATCGCATGGTCGTACACATTGCGGGACGAGCGCGGGATAATGACTTCTGTTTTTTCAAAACCTTCGAGGTTAGGGATACGGATCAGTTTTTCAGGATTACCGCCAGCGATAATTCCGGCAGTAACCTCGTTCATCCCGGCTGCGCAACCAGCAGATACCATTCCCCATTCCGCTCCGGTGATTTCGGCCAGCCGCTGACCCACACCAAATGCAAGCTCGTCTATCTGGACATTGTACTGACAAGCATATTCCATAGCCTGCCGCACTTCGGGCAGCTCAATGGAAGCGCCGATAATGGTAAATGTGCCGCGACAATTGATGATCGGCTCGACCCCAATGGACTGATAAATCTGCGGTCCGGCTTTCAATGGACCCGGCGCTGAGACTGCCGCTGCTGTCTTTTTAAACCAATTGTTCTTACGATCGCTTTCCGCCAATGCATCTAAACTGCTCACAACGCCGCCGGCGAGTGGTAAAAGGCTCAATTCTTTCAGGATTTCTCTACGTTTCATCTAGGTTCAGGAATTTAAATTTTTGTTACAAGTTTATAGTTTCTGGGTGCGGCAGGACGTGGCAGATTGATCGTCCGTACTCATGCAATGGCTTTTTACAATGAATTGACAACAAGCCTGATATGATCAGGACACACAATTTGGGTAATAACCCCCATCGGTGCAGGACAATTATTTTTACCCAGAAATGATAACCTGTAAAGGTACATTTTTGAGATTTTTACGTGCATTGGCGTTCGTTTGTTTAATGACCATCCCGGCCCTGGCACAGTTGGATTGCAGCAACATCGGTTTTGAACAGGGCAATGCAGCCGGCTGGGTACTCATCTATTGCGGCTTGCTGATCAAACCCTTGTTATTTACAGCTGCTGGGGTGAAATACTTTTCCAAAAAGAGAATTTCACGGCCTCGGACCGTCGCGTGCTACCTAGTATTCCGACTACACATTCTGTCGAATATCTTCATTGTTGGAATAATACAAATTATCGAAAAGTTTTTAGTCTATTTCGATAATTTTAGATTTGTTCCCTTTGTGTCGTTTTAACACTTTCTTATTTTTTCGATTAGCTATTTATTAGTGATGCAAACGTTCCCGGCATCGTGTGCAGAAATAAAAAATAATAAATGCTTGCTTTCTAAATTCAGTGAAAATAGACTTGTTCATGGTTTGAATTGGACTTTATCAATTAAAAACCGAGGTATTATTAAAATAATGATATTTTAAATAGCTCGATTACATGACAAGAAATTTGCTACTCACCTTATTCCTTCTCGCTTCGGCTTTGAGTGGAATAGCGCAGACCCGCTCCTTGAAAGGCGTGGTGACGGACGGTCTTTCGAAGGAACCGCTGGCAGGAGTTTCGGTTTTAATCGCCGGGACAAACACAGGCAGCGCTACGGACGCGGAAGGGAAATTTGTATTAAATGTGCCCTCAGGTGGCGGAAGCGTCACTATCAGCTATGTAGGTTTTATTAAACAAACCATTGAAATAGGAAATCGTACATCGCTGGAAGTTGCACTTGAACCGGATGTGAAGGCATTGGAAGACGTCGTGGTGATTGGCTACGGAGAGCAGAAACGGTCGCACCTGACCGGGGCAGTGGCTACTGTGAAAGTGAACCAGATCGATGAGCTGCCGGTAGGGGACATTACCTCCGCATTGGCGGGCAAATTGCCGGGTGTGTCCGTAAGCGGAGGAACGGCCCGGCCGGGTACTGCCGCGTCTATTGTGATCCGTAACCCTACCAAGGCTTCGAAGGACGGTGGAAGCAATTCTCCATTGTATGTGATTGACGATGTGGTGCGTACCGAGGCGGATTTCCAGTTACTGGATGCCTCTGAAATTGAAAACTTATCCATTCTGAAAGATGGCGCCGCTGCCGTTTATGGTGCCAGGGCCGCATTGGGAGTAGTAGTAGTACGTACCAAACGAGGCAAAGCAGGCAAGCCGCAGGTGAATTATACCACCACCTTTGGAAGTTCGGAAGCATCTTATAAGCCGAAGGTAATGAATGGAGTGCAGCTGGCTACCTACTTGAATGATTATAACAAAACAAGAGGCCTGGCCGTAACAGACCCGGAATTTTACACGCCCGACGAGCTGGAACATTTCAAAAACAACAATTACAACTGGTTTGACATGGCCTGGAAACCTTCGCTGAACACCCGCCACACAGTCAATATCAGCGGTGGTACGGAGCGGGCCACATTTTTTGCCGGAGCAGCCTATTTTTACCAAAATGGCAATGTCGATAATATCAGTTATAAAAAATGGAATTTCCGTGCGAGCACCGATGTGAAAGTGACCACGCACATTAAAGTAGGGCTTGGGGTGAGCGGTAATTTGTCTGACAACAAACTGTTTTATCTGAAACAGGGAGGCGAAAATGTGGAGAAGGATGTGACCAATCTTTTGAACACGCCCCAATTTATCCCGCCCTATTTGAACGGTCTTCCGGTACTGCTACCGGGTGGTTCCAATGCGACGGGTTTTCACTTTTTTGAAGCACAAAAATTGGACAACTACTCCCGCGCCAGAAATGTGGTGCTGAATGTCAATGCCTATCTCGAATACAATGTGCCATTTGTTCCGGGCTTGAAAATCAGGACCGTGTATAACAAAAACCTGGGCAATGACTGGGGTAAACAGTTTGGTACCTATTATAAAGTGTACGGGTTTTCAATGCAGGGCGAGAACAAGCACATTTTCGGAGGTACCCCTAATGCACCCACCAGGCTCAATAATGGTGACAGGCTGCGGTTTAATCCGGGGTATACAGATGGCTATCAGATGAATGTCAACCTGAGCTATGCCAAGGATTTTGGCCGGCATTCGGTAAGTGCGCTGGCCTTGGTGGAGCAGTCGGAGATCTATTCGGAGAGTATTGCTACCATGAAGGAGGGCATTTTTGAAGGTGGGAATGACTATTTAATGTCGGCGCTGGGGGCGAAGGATATTGGTCCTAATTCGGCCAACGAAACCGGGATACTGTCCTATGTAGGCCGGTTAAATTACAGTTATGCTGACAAATACCTGTTGGAAGCATCATTCAGAAGGGATGCTTCAACCAAATTCGCGCCCGAATACCGCTGGGGCACCTTCCCTCAGGTTTCGGCCGGCTGGGTGATTTCCGAGGAGAACTTATTCAAGGAAAAAATCGCATTCGTCAACTTTCTGAAACTACGCGCATCGATCGGGTTTCTGGGAGGCGACCGCACTGCTGCCTGGCAATGGTTGCAGCGGTACACGCCGCAGGCTTCCAATGGGGCCGTTTTTGGCGGAAACAGCGACCGGACTGTTGGGATTAAATTGGAAAAACTGCCCAATTACTACGGCCGCTGGGACGATGTGACCAAGAAAAATATCGGTCTGGACGCATCTTTTCTCAACAACAGGTTATCGGCGACCGTGGATGCTTTTCACGATCACGGGTACAACCTCCTGACTACGTTATCGTCTTCTGTTCCTCTTACGATTGGCTCCGTAATGCCTTCCGAGAATTTTGAGACGGTCAATTCATTTGGTTTTGAGTTTTCAACCGGCTGGAATGACAAGATCGGCAAGAATATTAATTACAATGTCAATGCATTTCTGGCCTGGAATGACAACAGGAATGTGCTGGTGGATGTGTCCAATGTCAACGCCGGTACCTGGCTGGATCCTACCGGCCAGTCCAGCGACCGCGGCGTGCTGGGTTATCAGTACCTCGGCATGTTCAGGTCACAACAGGATGTGGATCAGTATCTTGAAAAAAATACGGACTATTCTATTTTCGGGCAAAAACCAAAACCGGGCATGCTTTACTACCAGGATATTCGCGGGCCGAGGCAGACGGATGGAAGCTACGCCGCGCCAGATGGAAAAATCACCGAGGATGATCAGGACTGGCTGACCAACAAAGAAAATAACCATTATACATTCGGACTTTCGTTAGGTTTTGGCCTTAAAGGTTTCAGGCTGGATATGGTGACGGCGGGTTCGCTTGGCGGGCAGGCGTCGGTTGAAAGCGATGCTCGTAAGAAGGCCGCAAAGGATGTATCACGCCCCGTTTTCTGGGCGGATCATTACACGCCGGAGAATCCCAATGCGAAATATCCTGATCCATTTTATGAAGATACTTACAATGTCGTATCCTCTTTTTGGTTCAGAAATTCATTCTCGCTACGCATGCGCAGCCTGAATGTATCATACTCGCTCGGGCCGAATGTGACCAAGCGTCTGGGGGTAACGGGGCTGAAATTCATCGGTGTAGCCATGAACCCCGTCAATTTCTACAATCCATACGATTACAAAGATGCTGCCGGTACCTATAATGTGTACCCGGTGATGCGGACCTGGTCTTTGGGATTAAATCTTACACTTTAAAACTGACTGAAATGAAATCGCAACATATCGTTATCATGTTGATTGCAATGGTTTTGTCAGCCTGCGAAAAGGTGCTGGACAAAACCGATCTGTCGGCCTTCAATGAAGAGCAGGTTTTCAATGATTCATTGCTGGCAAGAGGTTACGTGGATTATGTGTATGACCAAAACCTGCCCGTATGGCCAACGGGGGACTTTTTGAAATGTACCGACGAGATTTCCGGCGAAACAAGGTTTTTCGAAGGTACTGTACAAGTGAACACCGTCGCTGACTTTGGGACTGCCGTCAATGCTACCAATAACTACGGCAAGATCCGTTCGATCAATCAGTTTCTGGCCAAAATGCCTGCTGGCGATTTGAGTGAAAGTTATAAGAAGCAACTGATGGCGCAGGTTGCGTTTTTCAGGGCCTACCGCTATTTCGATCTGGTTCAGTTATATGGCGGCGTTCCGCTGGTACTGGACCCATTGGATGCGATTGGTCAGGAGGCTAAGGATGAGGCTGCTATCCCACGCGCTACCACTTCTGAAAGCATTGCGCAAATTGCGAAAGACCTGGATTTTGGCATTGAAAATCTGCCTGGTAAATGGAATGATTCCAACGACTGGGGTCGCATTACCAGTGGCGCTGCGGCGGGTTTTAAAGGAAGAATACTACTGCATTGGGCGAGCCCCCAGTTCAATCCGAATGACTTGCCAGAGCGCTGGCAGGCGGCTTATGATGCGAATAAAAAAGCGATTGAGCTGCTGTCGGCCAATGGTTTTAAGTTACATCATAGTTTCAAAGACCTGTGGTTTACCGAAGCCAATAACCCCGAAGCTGTGTGGGTAACCTGCTATAATAACAAGGTAGGGGACCAGATCAATAAAAACCAGACCTGGGACAACAACACCCGGCCTGCATACCTGGGCACCGGCAGCGGCTCCAACCAGCCCACCTGGGACGTGACGCAGGCATTTCCCATGAAAAACGGAAAAAATATTACTGAAAAGGGCTCTGGCTACGATGCGCAGCTGTTTTACAAAAACCGTGACCCTCGTTTCGACCAGACGATCGCATTCAACGGAGCTACCTGGCATATCAACGGAAGCAGTAATTACCGGCTCTGGACTTACATGGTCAACAATAAAACAGTGGAGCAAAAAGCGACGGTAAGCGGTTTTTATGTCCGTAAAGCCATTGATCCCAACCTGGCAACCGGCGCAGTGGCCAATAGCGGTACCGACTGGATCGAAATGCGTTATGCAGAGGTGCTGCTAAATTTTGCGGAAACAGCCTGCGGGATCAATAAACTCGACGAAGCTTACATGCAGCTGACCGAGATCAGAAAACGGGCGGGAATTGATGCAGGTACCGATGGACTGTATGGTCTTAAACCTAAAATGACACGGGCGGAAATGTTTGAAGCCATTCTGCACGAACGTCAGATCGAACTGGCTTTTGAAGGAAAACGGTTCTGGGACCTCCGCCGCTGGAAACAGTTTGAATCGAAATTGAATGGTAAAAGACGTAATGGGGTGACCATTAATTTGAAAACATCAGCCATTTCAGCCGAAAATTTCGCAGCACGCCGCGACGGAATGAGCCTTGACTCAGCTTATCGTAATTACTTTGAAATTGTGCCCAAACCGCTTGATACCAAGTACACGATCAACTGGTTGCCTGAGTATTATTTCTTTGCGATCCCTTCGACGGCGTTATCTAATAATTCAAGATTGGAACAGAATCTCGGCTGGCCTTCGGGTACGTTTGATCCTTTGAAATAGAGACAGACTTGCCAAGTCTCGCTTAAAGTTGGGCGTAGTCTCTGACTACGTCCGAGCGAATGCCGGTCTCTGACCGATGTTCATGCACTGTGCTCGTGCCGGTCGGAGACCGGCCAACGCCCAACTGCAATTCGAAAAAACGCTAACAAACATATTATGAAATTAAAAAGCCATTTCATTTTTCCTTTTGCTGCGGTCTTACTGACAACCGCAGCAGCCTTCGCCCAGTACCCAAAAATCCCTTCGGCTGCGAAAAAGACAAGCGATTCATTGCTAGCTGAGGCAAACCGCAGATCAGAGATTGAATGGCAAAAAGCATTGCCTGTCATTGAGCAGGAAGCCAAAAAAGGCAAGCCCTACATTCCCTGGGCAGCCCGGCCGGTAGATCTCCCACAATCGGACATTCCTGCATTTCCAGGCGCGGAAGGCGGTGGTGCATTTAGTTTTGGTGGTCGAGGAGGTAAGGTATATGTGGTGACCAGCCTGGCCGACAGCGGTCCCGGTACGCTCCGTGATGCCTGCGAAAAAGGCGGTGCGCGTATCATTGTTTTTAATGTGGCCGGTATCATTCGTATCAAAACGCCGCTGATTATCCGCGCTCCGTACATTACGATCGCGGGGCAAACCGCACCTGGCGACGGAGTGTGTGTGGCTGGCGAAACAGTTTGGATCAATACCCATGATGTGGTGATCAGGCATATGCGGTTCCGCCGCGGCGAGACTTTTGTGGGGCGACGCGACGATTCCATTGGTGGTAATCCGATTGGAAATATTATGATAGACCACGTTTCTGCGAGCTGGGGATTGGATGAGAATATGTCCATGTATCGTCACATGTATAACGATAGCACGGGTGCTCCAGAACAAAAGTTGCCGACCGTGAACATTACGATACAAAATTCAATTTTTTCGGAAACACTCGATACCTGGAACCACTCATTCGGGAGTACGTTGGGCGGGGAAAACTGTACTTTCATGCGGAATTTGTGGGCTAATAATGCAGGAAGAAATCCGTCGATCGGTTGGTTTGGTATTTTCAATTTTACAAATAATGTGGTTTTCAACTGGGTACACCGCTCCATTGATGGTGGCGATTACCGGGCGATGTATAACATTGTCAACAACTATTTCAAACCTGGCCCGCAAACACCGAAAGATTCGCCGATCGGGTACCGTATCCTGAAACCCGAAGCAGGCAGGAGCAAGCTCGATCATCTGGTTTTTGGCCGTGCCTATGTTGCCGGGAACATTATGGAAGGTCACGATAAGGTTACCAAAGACAATTGGGACGGTGGCGTGCAGGTGGAGGATTTGCCCAACACTGGTAAGTACCGCGACGAGATCAAATGGAACCAGCCATTGCCTATGCCCGAATTTCCGATCATGAGTGCCAAAGAATCCTTCACCTACGTGCTCGATAATGCGGGTGCTACCTTACCTAAGCGCGATCCCGTGGATGCACGTGTGACCACACAGGTACGTACGGGGAAGATTAACCCGATCGAAGGTGTAAAATTGCCTAAAACGCAGTTTGAGCATCGCCGTCTGCCGATTGATTCTTACAGAAATGGCATCATTACCGACGTTTCACAGGTAGGAGGTTACCCTGAATATAAAGGAACACCATACCCCGATGCAGATCATGACGGTATGCCCGACGATTGGGAAAACAAGGTCGGTTTGAATCCGAAAGATGCCTCTGACGCTCAGAAAGACATGAATGGGGACGGTTATTCCAACATTGAAAAATTCATCAACGGCATTGATCCGAAGAAGAAAACGGATTGGAAAGACCCGAAAAACAACCACGATACGCTGGCATCATTGAAAACATCATCAGTTAAAAAATAAGGTTAATTGAAAACAGATAGTCACATATCTAGGGTTACTGTTACGGATACAATCCTGTTTTTAACGGGATTGTATTTCCTTATTTCCTTTGCATCCGTGGCTCAAAAGCATGTCAAACTACCGTCACCAGTTGCTCAGGGACAGGACGAAAAGCTTATATATCACCCAGATTCGTTGGGTAACCGGATCATTGACTTTTCACATTGCGGCTACATGGGTGGCGATCGGGAGATTCCTCAGGTACCGGTTGCGGTCGTTGTTCCTGCCAGGCCGGGAGACGCCACGCTTAGAATCCAGTCTGCATTAGACTATTTAGCGACTTTACCGAAAGATATAAATGGCATACGCGGCGCGGTATTGCTGGAAAAGGGCATTCATTCGATCAATGGAAGTCTTTTGATCAAAAACTCGGGTGTAGTTTTGCGAGGAAGTGGCGTCGGAATCAATGGTACTACACTGCTTGGCGCGGGTGTAAGTCGCGAAACGATTATAAGGGTTTTGGGTAAAAATGATTTAAAAGCAACTCGGAAAGTAAAGATTACCGATGAATATGTACCAGTCAATGCCGTCACATTCAACGTTGAGATGGCATCGACATTCAAACCAGGCGATCGCATTCAGATCCGCAGACCGTCTACAAAAGAATGGATCAGGGATTTGAAAATGGAAGAATTTGGCGGGGAAACCGGCTGGCTGGGATGGAAACCAGAGCAGCGGGATATCATTTGGGACCGGGAGGTAAAAGCTGTTTCTGGCAATGTGGTGACCATTGATGTGCCTATTACCACCGCACTTGATGCACATTATGGGGGGGGAGAAGTGGCGACTTATCAATGGTCGGGCAGGATCAGCCACATAGGAATTGAAAACCTGACCATTGAATCCACTTTTGACCAAACCAATGCAAAAGACGAAGACCATCGCTGGATGGGCATTACATTCGAAAACGTTGAAAATGCGTGGGTTCGTCAGGTTCATTTCAAACACCTGGCAGGCTCCGCGGTAGCGATTTACGAAACGGCTTCCAAAGTTACCGTTGAGGACTGCAAATCGACGGAGCCGATATCCGAAATTGGCGGTCAGCGGAGATATACCTTCTTTACCCAGGGCCAGCAGACGTTATTTCAAAGATGCTATGCAGCAAATGGTTACCACGATTTCACAGCCGGGTTTTGCGCTGCCGGCCCGAATGCATTTGTCCAATGCGAGTCCTATTTGCCTTTCAGTTTCAGCGGTACCATTGATAGCTGGGCGTCCGGCGTTCTTTTCGATAATGTGAATGTGGATGGAAATGCATTGTCGATCAAAAACCGTGGGCAGGATGGGCAGGGAGCAGGATGGACAGCCGCGAATTGCATGCTGTGGCAATGTAGTGCCTCACGGGTAGAGAATTTCAGTCCACCTGCTGCCAAAAATTATGGTTTCGGGATCTGGTCACAATTTGCAGGTGATGGTTATTGGGAAAATGTCAATGAACACATTCAACCGCGAAGCCTGTACTATGCGCAATTGTCGGAGAGAATGGGGCAAAAGGCTATTAAACGTGCATTTTTAATACCAAAAGAATCGGAAGCTTCCAGTAGCCCTAGTATGGAACAGGCTGCTAAACTGGCTGCATCGTCCCATGTTCCCATCACTACTTTGGCTGAATGGATCGATGGTGCCGCGCAGCGAAATGCAATTGCCGTTACTCATTCCAATGTCAAAACCATTGACGAAATAGGTGTTAATGAACCTGTTAAGCCAGAACCGCTGCCACCATTGGCCATCAAAAATGGCTGGCTGGTTCGTGGTGATCAGGTAGTTACCGGAAATCGGCAGGAGGTAACATGGTGGCGGGGGAGTACTCGTTCGCACGATGTGCAGGCTGCGAAACCACACATTACCAGATTTGTTCCGGGTAGAAACGGAAATGGCCTGACTGACGATCCGGATGAAATGACGGATTCACTCTTGGCAAAAAACACCACAGTACTCGATCATAATTACGGTCTTTGGTACGACCGCCGCCGGGACGATCACGAGCGCACCCGCCGCATGGATGGGGAAGTTTGGCCGCCGTTTTACGAGCAGCCTTTTGCCAGAAGCGGCAAGGATGCTGCCTGGGATAACCTCAGCAAATACGATCTGACGAAGTACAACGCCTGGTACTGGGAGCGACTAAGGCAATTTGTTGTCCTCGCTGACCAAAAAGGGTTGATACTTTACCACCAGAATTATTTTCAGCATAACATCCTCGAAGCCGGTGCACATTACGCTGATTTCCCGTGGCGAACTGCCAATAACATCAACCAAACTGGCTTTCCTGAGCCGCCACCTTATGCGGGTGACAAGCGGATTTTTATGGCCGAACAGTTCTATGACATTCAAGATCCGGTCAGAAAGGCATTACACAAGGCCTACATTCGCAAGTGTCTGGATAATTTTAGAGATCAAAACAGTGTCATTCAGTTTGTTAGTGCCGAATATACCGGTCCGCTTCATTTTGTAAAGTTCTGGCTGGACGTGATTGCTGAATGGGAGAAGGAAAATGGCAAAAACGCATTGGCTGCGCTGAGTACGACGAAAGATGTTCAGGATGCTATTTTGAATGATCCGGATTACTCCAAAATCGTTGACATTATTGACATTCGTTACTGGCACAGTCGCCTGGACGGGACTACTTATGAACCGCAGGGCGGTAAAAATTTGGCACCGCGCCAACACGCCCGTATTCAGAAAACGGGTAAGGTCTCCTTTGATGCTATTTATAAATCCGTGCTCGAATACCGTCGGAAATATCCTGAAAAAGCAGTTTTATACTCATCCGATGGTTACGACAGTCATGGATGGGCCGTTTTGATGGCCGGAGGTTCTATCAGCGCGGTACCGGCTGTGAAGGTGAAAGGATTTTTGTCAGCAGCATCTTCCATGAAACCAGTCACGATTTCGGAACATTATGCGCTGGCAGATTCAAGCAAAGGACTGATCATTTATCAGGATTCAAGCCAGGCATTGAACCTCGATCTTACCAAATGGAAAGGTATTTTTCAGCTCCATCGGATTGACAGTAAGACCGGTGCTGAAATTGGCAAAATAGAAACAATAAAGGCGGGTAAGATTTTAAAAATCAACGCAGTACGAGATAGTGTAACTGCCGCGCCGGTCATTTTATGGTTATCAAAAAAATAGAACATTCATGAAAGGACACACATACATTTTTCTTTTCATGCTGGTCGTGATGAGTTCGTGTTCAAAGCGAAGTACGGGACCGGCTGTGCTGAAAGCGGAGGATTTCAGGCATCATGTGGCACATTTCAACCGCATGGAAGATGAAAGTAAGGTCAATTTAATTTCCAATGCGCAGTCGTGGGAGTGGATGAAAGCCAACATTCCGCTGTTTGACTGTCCGCAGGATAACTTTCAGGAAATTTACTATTACCGCTGGTGGACATTCCGAAAACACATTCATCAGACGCCGCAGGGATTTATTTTCACCGAATTCCTCGTGGCCCGCAGCTACGCGGACAAGTACAACATGATCAGCTGTGCGCTCGGGCATCACATATACGAGGGCAGGTGGCTGCATGACCAGCGTTACCTGAACGATTACGTGCACGTGTGGTACCGCGGTAACGAGGGCGGCCGCATGAAAAAACTGCTGACTTTCAGTAGCTGGACGGCCGATGCACTTTATAACAGGTACAAGGTTACCCATGACAAGGATTTTCTGACTGATATGTTGCCCGATCTTGATCAGGAATACCAAACATGGGAAAAAGACCGGCGAACCGAGAACGGACTTTTCTGGCAAACAGACGTAAAAGACGGCATGGAAGAGTCACTGAGCGGGGGCAGGAGAGAGCAGAATGCGAGACCGACAATCAATAGTTATATGTTCGGAAATGCAAATGCACTTTCTGCCATTGCCACATTGAAAGGCGACAATGCCCAGGCTTCGACATACAAATCCAAGGCTGATACATTAAAAGATCTGATTGAGAAGAAGCTTTGGAATAACGATAGCCAGTTTTTTGAAACGGTACAAAAAAGGGGTACCGGAGCGTTTGCAGGCGTCAGAGAGGCGATCGGGTTTATTCCGTGGTATTTCAATTTGCCCGACGAAAAATACGACGCAGCCTGGCAGCAAGTGATTGACCCAAAGGGTTTTCGGGCTCCGTTCGGACTGACTACTGCGGAGCGCAGGCACCCTGATTTTCGTACCCGCGGCTGCTGTAAATGTGAATGGGACGGGGCTGTCTGGCCGTTCGCTACCGCCCAGACATTGACCGGGATGGCTAATCGCTTGAACCTGACAGGCAACAAGATACTGGGCGATACTACCTATTTTCGTCTGCTCGAATTGTACGTGGAATCACAGTACTATCGCGGCAAACCATACATTGGCGAGTACCTGGACGAGACGACGGGTTACTGGCTAAAAGGGGATCAGGAACGAAGCCGGTACTACAATCATTCGACATTCAATGACCTGATTATCTCGGGATTAGTAGGCCTGCGGCCGCGGGAAGATGAGGTAATCGAAGTGAATCCACTCATTCCTGCTGACAAATGGGACTGGTTTTGTCTCGACAATGTCCTGTATCATGGCAAGATCCTGACCATTATCTGGGACAAAAATGGAGATCATTATAAAAAAGGAAAAGGCTTGCAGGTACTTGTGAATGGAAAAAAAGCAGGCTCGGCTTCCAAACTGCAAAAGATAATGATCGCTGAAATGCCTTTGAAATAATACAAAATAAAATAGAAAAGAATTGATCAGTGCCACAGGCACAAAACCTAAATCCAATGAAATACATCAGATTATCATTTGTCCTGCTGGTCGCCTGGGCGACCATTACCACCTCAAAAGCGCAGAAGAAGGAAGGCATTCTGACAGACGAGTTTATTTTCGAACAAGCGCCGTTTCCTGAGAGTCATGCGTCAACGATTGCTGAGACGCCTGTCGGGTTAGTAACCGCTTGGTTTGGTGGTACCAAGGAACGTAATCCTGACGTCGGAATCTGGGTAAGTCGCTCGGTTAGTGGTAAATGGACGGCTCCTGTTGAAGTAAGTAATGGTATCGTTAACGATACTTTGCGCTATGCCTGCTGGAACCCGGTTTTGTACCAGATACCAAAGGGAGATCTGCTGCTTTTTTATAAAGTAGGCCCGAATGTGCCGAAATGGAAGGGTTTTATGCTTACTTCCAAAGACAATGGGAAGTCATGGTCGAAGCCGCATGCGTTACCAGAGGGATTTTTGGGTCCGATTAAAAATAAGCCTGTTTTGCTCTCAAATGGGGAGCTGTGGTGCCCGTCGAGCATGGAGGGCGATGGCTGGAAAGTGCATTTTGAGGTAACCTCTGATTTTGGGAAAACCTGGCGGAAAGTGGGGCCAATTAATGATGGTAAATTGGTTAACGCCATTCAGCCAAGCCTCCTGCTGCACAGAAACGGAGATTTGCAGATTTTATGCCGCAGCCAGAACCGTTCGATCATGGAGTCCTGGTCGACGGATAAAGGCAAAACCTGGTCGAAAATGCAGGCTTCAAACCTGCCTAACAACAACTCGGGAACTGACGCGGTAACGCTACGCGACGGAAGGCAACTTTTGGTGTATAACCACGTCAAACCGCCGGGGTTAGAAAAGAAAGGCCCCCGCACGCCGCTGAATGTGGCGATCTCGAATGACGGTAAAAATTGGGAAGGGGCGCTTGTGCTGGAAGACTCACCGATTAGCCAGTATTCGTACCCTTCCGTGATTCAAACGGCGGATGGAATGGTGCATGTCGTTTACACCTGGCGCAGGGAACGCATTAAGTATGTGAAGATTGATCCTTCGAAATTGAAATCGAAACCTATATTGAACGAGCAATGGCCGAATTAAAAGGGGAGGTCCCCAGACTTGGCAAGTCTTCAAGACTTAACAAGTCTTTCTTCACCCGCCGCAGATTTATGAGCAACATAGCGGCCTTATCGATATTGCCAAGTTTGGCTTGGGCAACTTCAACTAACAAAAACAAAAACCGCTACAAAATCGCAGTCATCGATCTGATGATCTTAAAACGTCAGAAATTGAGCGCATTACCCTTAGCAAAAGAGATCGGAGCGGACGGACTGGAGGTGGATATGGGTGGACTGGGTACACGCGAAACTTTTGATAACAAACTGGCCGATCCGGAGATCAGAAAGCAGTACATTGAAGAGTCGAAAGAACTCAATCTCGAAATATGCTCCTTGGCCATGACTGGCTTTTATGCGCAGTCATTTGCTAAAAGAGATGGGGTAAAAAAAATGGTTTCGGACTGCATTAGTACCATGCAGCAGCTCAATGTGAAAGTGGCATTCCTTCCGCTAGGCGTGCAGGGTGACCTGGTTAAAAACCCGGAACTGAGGCCATTGATCCTAGAACGGCTGAAACTGATCGCGCCTCTGGCCGAAAAAGCGGGCGTCATCATTGGAATTGAAACGGCTCTCGACGCTGCCGAAGAGGTGAAATTGCTGAAAGAGGTCGGTTCAAAATCAATTCAGATCTATTTTAACTTTTCCAATGCGCTGGAAGCGGGAAGAAATGTTTGCGAGGAACTCGAAATCCTGGGTAAGGACCGGATTTGCCAGATTCACTGTACGGATAAAGACGGCGTATGGCTTGAAAATAACACCCGGCTGGATATGGAAAAAGTGAAAAATACTTTGGATAAAATGGGTTGGAAAGGTTGGCTGGTGATCGAAAGATCAAGGGATGCTAGCAAGCCGCAGGATGTGAAAGGGAATTTTGGCGCTAATACGGCCTACATGAAATCGATATTCCAGCCGGCATAACCAGCTGGAAATGATTTGAATAAGTCTCGTGCGCTATCTTCTATTCTCCCGCTGGTTCCCAAAGTTCAATGATATTTCCTTCTGGATCGAGCACATGGACGAATTTGCCATATTCGTATTCAGCAATTTCATCAACAATGGTCACGTTGTCCTTTTTTAGTTCATCTACCAGCGCAACGAGATTTTCTACCCGGTAATTAATCATAAATGATTGGGTCGACGGATTGAAGTTTTCGGTGCCCTGTGGAAACGTGCACCAGGTTGTGGATCCTGTTTTCGACGGATCTTCGGCCTGCCGCCACTCAAAGGTTGTCCCGTAATCGCTGGTAGCTAGTCCGAGATTTTTGGCGTACCATTCGTTCATACTTTGCGGATTGTCGCACTTAAAAAATACGCCGCCAAGACCCGTTACCTTTTTCATATTTAAATCTTTGTTCGATTGGAAAAGTGACATCTTCGGTTAATAATGTCAATAAAACTAAAAATAGTAAACCGCCACATCATCTCAAATATGCTTTGCCTTTAAATCGCATAATCCGTTTGAATCAATCAATGTCAGACCCTCCAATGTTTCGATTTCTGTTTTTTTGCTTAATCATTTTTTCTGCGGGTCAAGTGATCGGACAGGTATTTTCACCGGAGATATACAATCTGAAATGGAAAAGCCAAAGCGCTCATTCCGGTGAGTCGATGCCCTGTGGCGGTGGGGATATTGGTCTGAATGTATGGGTTGAAAAGGGTGATATCCTTTTTTATATGTCAAGAAGCGGCGCTTTTGACGAAAACAATGTGTTTCCCAAGCTCGGTAGGGTGCGTATCAAGCTTTACCCCAATCCATTCGACGCGGGCTCGACATTTGAGCAAGAATTGAAATTGAAAGAAGGATATGTGCAGATTATCGGCAAAAAAGGAACGCTGCAAGCGAATGTAAAGATCTGGGTGGATGTGTTTCGCCCAGTGGTCCAGGTAGATGTGAACAGTAGCACGAAGGTTCAAATGGTGGCAGCCTATGAAAGCTGGCGGACGCAGGACCGGGAATTGAAGGGGCTGGAAAAGAATTCCAGCTCGTTTAAATGGGTAAAAGAGAAAGCTATAGTATTTAAAGACAGTATTCAAGCCACCAAAAATGGAGTGCTGTTCTATCACCGCAACCGCGATGCAACGATTTTTGACAAGGTCGTTAGTCAGCAGAAACTGGATGTCGTCAAGGAACACTTATGGAATCCGTTGAAAGGGTTGACTTATGGCGGATTAATGGCAGGAGCTAATATGGTTCCTGTTGAGTCAAACACCCAGGCTTTTGAAAAATATGCGAGTATTGATTTTCAGTCATTTAAGCTCAAAAGTAAAAAAGCTTCCCGCGATCACAGGCTGAATGTATATCTGCACATTGACCAGACTGAGGACATTGATCAGTGGAAAAAAGGGCTTGAAAAAATTCAAAGCGAATCACAAATAGCTGGTAATGAAGCCAGGCAAAAAACATTGGACTGGTGGAAACAATACTGGGAGAAAAGCCACATTGCCCTGAATGCTACCATGCCAGACAGTAATTCGGCGGTGTGGCAGGTGGGGCGCAACTACCAACTTTTTCGCTACATGCTGGGCTGCAATGCTTTTGGAACTTTACCCACAAAGTTTAATGGCGGTTTGTTTACCTATGATCCTGTTTTTGTAGACTCGTCTTACAAATTCAGCCCGGATCATCGTAACTGGGGTGGCGGGACTTTCACGGCGCAAAACCAACGGCTGGTTTACGGGCCTATGCTGAAAAGCGGTGATTTTGAGTGGATGAAACCACAATTTGAATTTTATCAAAAAGCATTAGGCAATGCTGAAATTCGGACAAAACATTACTGGGGGCACGGTGGGGCGTCATTTACCGAGCAGATGGAGTTTTTCGGTCTGCCTAATTATGCGGAGTATGGCTCCAAAAGACCGGCTGATTTTGATCCCGGGCTGGAATTCAACCCGTGGCTGGAATATCTCTGGGATACCTCGCTTGAATTTTGTTTTATGATTCTGGAAAAACATCGGTTTACCGGAGGAGATATCAGTCGCTATTTGCCGCTCATTGAAAGTTGCGTTGATTTTTTTGACGAACATTATCAATACCTGGCCGGAAAGCGCAGCGCAAAAACATTGGACCAGCATGGTAAACTGGTATTATTTCCAGGATCTGCGGCTGAAACTTACAAAATGGCTTATAATTCAACTACGACAGTGGCAGGTCTGATCAGCGTGCTGGACAGGCTCATCATGCTGCCGTCTCAAAATATCAAGGAAGTCAAACGTGTTAAATGGATTGCGCAACGGAAACGCATTCCACCGTTTAGTTTTAGGGAAATGCAGGGTCATAAAACGATCGCGCCTGCACAAGCCTGGGAGAGAATTCAGAATACGGAGATCCCGCAATTATACCCGGTTTATCCTTTCGGAATGTATGGTATCGGTCAGCCCGACCTGGATGTAGCGGTCAATACCTGGAAGTACGATACGGAGGCGATCAAAAACCGGAACTATACCAGCTGGCATCAGGACAATATTTTTTGCGCAAGATTAGGCCTTACCGAAGAAGCTGCGGCCTTGACCATTAAAAAATTACAAGATTCGGGTCGAAGGTTTCCGGCATTTTGGGGGCCGGGGCATGACTGGGTACCGGATCATAACTGGGGTGGATCGGGTATGATCGGCTTGCAGGAAATGCTCATACAGACCGTCACAGACAGCATTTACCTTTTTCCGGCCTGGCCAAAAGAATGGAATGTTGATTTCAAACTGCACGCACCTTATCAGACAATTGTGGAAGGTGAATTGAAAAACGGAACCCTGGTCAGGTTGCTGGTAACCCCGGAATCGCGTCGAAAGGACATTGTGATTTTAAATAATGTGAAATTCGAGTAGAGTTGGCGATGATCGTTTTTAATTTTTTCTTTTTATTTCGATTATTTTTCTTTTTTATTTGCTTTTGGATGTGGCGACCTGCCGATCACCCATTGCTTCGTCTTTTTAAATCATGAAAGGTTCCTTTGTTTTATCCATTGATCAGGGTACCAGCAGTACCAAAAGCCTTATTTTCGACGAAAATGGCAGGGCGGTTGCGCGTGGTAATGAACCTTTGCAAACCCTTTATCTGGACGGGGGCTACGTAGAGCAAAATCCGTTCGGGATTTATGAAAACGTCCTTGCGTCAGTTAAAAAGTGCCTGACGGACTTCCAAAACAAGGGAGGCGACGTGCGGGATATTCGTTCTTGTGGTATTTCCAATCAACGGGAAACGTTTGTGATTTGGGATGAAACTGGCGAGCCGCTAAATAATGCAGTAGTATGGCAATGCAAACGTTCAACGGCGGTTTGTGAGAAATTAAAGGAACGAGGTCTCGAAAATCAGATTAAGCAGAAGACAGGTTTACTGATCGATCCTTATTTTTCAGGGACAAAAGTGATCTGGCTTTATCAAAATGTAGAAGAAGTAAAAGATGCCATTTCGAACGGAAAAGCTTTTTTCGGGACCATTGATACCTGGTTGCTTTACAAATTAACCAACGGGAAATCGTATCTGACCGACCATACCAATGCCTCACGGACTTTGTTTTTTAATCTGAAAACCCTTTCCTGGGATCAGGAATTAATTGAGCAATTAGGTCTGTCCGGTTTGAAGCTTCCTGCCATTCAGGCGTCTTCCAGTGATTTTGGAGAAACTGATTTTAATGGTTTACTGGCTGATAATGTGCATGTAATGTCCATGATAGGGGACTCCCACGCGGCGGCGTTTGGCGAAGGATGCTTTGCGCCGGGTATTGCCAAGGCGACGATGGGTACGGGCTCTTCTATTCTCATGAATATCGGAAATGAGCCACGGCAGTCGCAACAGGGTATGGTCACCACCATTGGATGGAGTACTGAAAACCACGTTGAGTATGCACTGGAAGGCGTTATTGTTACTTGCGGAGGTACTATTGAATGGCTGAAAAACAGTCTGGGCATTTTTCAGGATAGTAAGGAAACGGAACAGATGGCCCGGTCTGTGAAGGATAATGCCGGTGTTTACCTGGTTCCGGCGTTCAGTGGATTGGGCGCGCCACATTGGGATATGAACCGCAAGGCCTCCATTACCGGCCTCACTTTTGACTGCAATAAAAACCACATAGTCCGCGCCGCGCTGGAATCGATTCCCTATCAGATCAAGGATGTGATCAACGCGATGCAGTCGGATACAGGGATTTTATTGGAGGAATTGAAAATTGATGGGGGGCTTACTTCTAATCAATTTGTCGTACAATTTCTCGCCGATTTGCTCGGTAAGCCAGTCGTTACCATGGGATTACCGGAAGTTTCTGCGCTGGGGGCCGCTTATCTTTCTGGTTTGAAATCAGGGGTTTATAGGGATCTGGCGTATTTGAAGGAGCTTGATAATCAACGGAAATTTACCAGGCCAGCTGGCGATACTGCCTATGTGCGGAAGGGTTATGCTGGTTGGCAGGAAGTAGTGAAAGCATAGACTCGACTTACCAAGTCTTGGCGACCCCGTCTTCAAGACTTGGCAAGTCTCCCCTAAAAAAACATCATTTATGAAATCATCGGTAGCGGTTTTAGTATTTTTTCTTTGCGCTCAAATGTGCGCGCTGGCACAGGAGCAAGTGCAACGCTGGGATCGGTTCGAAGTCACATTGGCTGGCCCACAAAACGGTAACCCATTCGCTGAGGTCACATTAGCAGCCGAATTCACGCAGGGCACTGAGAAAATTAAGGTCGATGGGTTCTATGATGGCGGTGGGAGTTTCAAGATCCGTTTTATGCCACAGAAAATAGGTCAATGGAAATACAAAACGATCAGTAACAATAAGCTGCTCAATGCAAAAACGGGCTCATTTACCTGCATTACACCTCAGGCAGACAATCATGGCCCGGTTCAGGTGGCCGACACTTATCATTTTAAATACGCAGACGGAAAACGTTACTATCCTTTTGGAACTACATTATATGCCTGGACGCACCAACCGCAGCAGCTGGAAGAAATTACATTGAAGACATTGAAAAATGCGCCGTTCAACAAAGTTCGGATGTGTGTTTTTCCAAAATATTATGCTAATGTCGAAAATGAGCCGGAGTTCTATCCCTATGTTAAAACCGGTGAAACGAAAAATAGCAAAGGAAAAACGACGTTTACCTGGGATTTGTCAAGATTTGACCCAAACTTTTTCAAGCATCTCGAAAAGCGCATCGACGATCTGAAAAACCTTGGTATTGAGGCGGATATCATAATTTTTCATCCCTACGACAAAGGGCACTGGGGGTTCGACAGCCTCGGAAAAGAGAACGACCTCCGTTACATTCAGTACCTGACATCCCGGCTTTCGTCGTTTCGGAATGTGTGGTGGTCAGTAGCCAACGAGTTCGATTACATTAAAACCAAGCCGCGTGATGTCTGGGATATTTATACCAAAGCGGTAGTGGCGGCCGATCCATACAAACACCTTTGTTCCATTCACAACGGCAGCGTTTACTATGACAACTGGAAACCCGAATTTACGCACGTAAGTATTCAGAATGGTTCAACTGTCGAAGATTTCGGGCGGGCGACGCTGCTGCGGGATGTATTTTTCAGGCCAATGATTTATGATGAAGTGTGTTACGAGGGCGACCTGCCTCAGCGCTGGGGGCATTTGAGTGGAGAAGAAATGACAGCGGCTTTTTGGCACGGCGTGATCGCGGGTACGTATGTGACGCACGGGGAAACTTATAAAAATGCGGGCGACACCATTTTCTGGGCAAAAGGCGGACGACTGATTGGTAGTAGTCCTGCCAGGATCGGGTTTTTACGAAAAATACTGGAAGCTGCTCCTGCACCGCTTGAACTGGCCGATCCGTGGAAGGATCATCAGACCGCGACCGCCGATAGCAGCTATTACCTGGTTTATTTTGGCAAGGAAATCAAACCGGAATGGACATTCAGTTTGCCTAAAAAAGCTGGCCCGCGTGCCAATCGCAAATTCACCGTCGAGCTGATCGATACCTGGAATATGACGATTACAAAGCTTCCGGAGATTTTTGAAACTGCCGAACCGACCGAGTACCGTATCTTCGACAAAAACCACAAATCCATCCGCTTGCCGGCGAGGCCTTATTTGGCTTTGCGGATTGTGGAAGTCAAATTGTAAAGAACTCATCACGAATGAAAACCTGTTTTTGCGGTTCCGACCAGCCCTATTCCCGTTGCTGTGGCCCTATTATTAAAGGTACAGCGAAGGCGACTTCGGCGGAGAAACTGATGCGGTCGCGGTATAGCGCCTATGTGATGGTCGCGGTGGACTACCTTTTTGATACGACGCACAGTTCTCAGAGAGCGGGCCTTTTCAAAAAAGACATTGAACAATGGGCCAGAACGAACAATTGGCAAAAGCTGGAAGTGCTTCACGCTGATACATTTATCGTAGAATTCAGAGCTTACTACACCGACCGACAAGGCAAAAAGCAGGTTCACCACGAAAAGTCGACATTTGTTTTTGAAAATGATAGCTGGTATTACGTGCAGGCCATTTAAGTGTGTCAATATATCTCTTAATTTCTCTCTTTTGAAATTATTCCTCCTCTATTCTTTCTAAAACTCTTCTATTTATTGCGTATACCAATCTTTTCTGCTGTATACCTATTGTTAAATTTTACTTTACACTGACTGAATGGATGTGTAAGATAGAATTTAACAATTTTTTATGGAAATAAGACATATTTATTGCTTTAATGTTTTTTATCTGTTTAAATATTTATACTTTTCGTAAAAAATAGAATAAAATAGAAAGTAAAAGAAAATTTCAGCATCAACCCAAATCGGTTTAACTCATTATGAAACAATTCTTACCTATCATCCTGGCATTGATACTGGTAGCACCGGTGGTCCATGCACAGACCCTGACGGTCAAAGGCAGGGTAACGGGCGTAAGCGATGCGGATCCCCTGCCGGGTGTAAGCGTCGTGATCAAAGGCACACAACGCGGAACAACCACTAACGCAGAGGGAGGTTTTCAAATCGATGTGCCAGACCAGGCTACTGTGCTGGTTTTCAGTTTTGTAGGTTACAAATCGATGGAAGAAACCGTAGGTGCCAGAACTGACTTTTCGGTTCGGCTTTCACCTGAAAACAAGTCGTTGGAAGAGGTGGTAGTAGTCGGTTATGGAACGCAAAGCAAGCGTGCGGTCACCGGGGCTGTGATTTCTATCAATTACGATAAATTTAAAGACCGCTCATTCAGCAATGTGACGCAGTCGCTGGCCGGGACTTTGCCTGGTGTCAATATTTCGCAATCCCAGGGTGCGCCGGGCGCTTCGCCAGTGATCAAAATAAGGGGTGTAAGCTCCATTACGGCCGGTACTAATCCACTGATCGTAGTGGATGGTGTGCCGTTGGAAAATTTTAACCTGAATCTTATTAATCCGCAGGACATTGAATCGGTTGAAGTACTAAAAGATGCTTCTTCGGCTGCAATTTACGGTTCCAGAGGATCGAGCGGGGTCATTTTGGTCACTACTAAAATGGGCAAGCCGGGTAAGGTGAATGTCAGCGCCAATGTAGAATATGGAAGCCAGAAAGTGGTGCGGCGTGTCAAAATGATGGATGCGCAGCAGTTTATTGAAACTTATGTGGATGCCAAGAACAATGCATGGACGGCGCAGGGAGGCAATGCAAGCGACCCGAATAGCGCACGACCTGCTACATTGAAAATCCCTGAGGATTTTGTCAATAATCCGCAACAGTTTGGAAAAGGTACTGACTGGCAGAAAGTGATGTTCAGAACCGCGCCATCGGTGACGGCTCAGCTCTCAGTTTCCGGCGGTACTGAAAAAACCCAATACATGTTCTCTGCCGCTTACCTGGATCAGACCGCTGTTCTGGACCGGAACTACTACAAAAGACTCGCCGTGCGTTCGAATGTGAAAACGGCCATTAACAGCAAAATGACGGTAGGGCTGAACCTCGGGCTTACCTCCATTTTTGACCGCACGGAAGGTACGCAAGGCAAAAGTGATGTGATCAGCCTGGGTTTACAAAGCAATCCTCATTTCCCGGTTTACAACGAAAATGGCAATCTGGGCTACCGTGATCCGAATTCTACCTGGTTCAGGTTTACCTCTTTTGCGGATATGAACCTTTGGCATCCTTACTCGCTGACGCGGGAAGTGGATAAAGGAAGGAAGTCTTTCAACACATTGGCAACAGGGTTTCTCGAATATGAAGTGATTGATAATCTGCGGTTTCGTACCAGTATCAGTGGCAACCTTTACAACATGCGCAATTCTTTTTATTGGAATGATAAACAGGGTTACGGCTACTCGGCAGTACTCGCGGCGCAAGGGAATTCTGGCGACAGCTACATGCTGAACTGGCTAAGTGAAAACACATTAACTTACGACAAAAAGTTTGGAGCGCATGCTTTGACCGGACTTTTGGGTTACACCATTCAGAAGCAGCGGGATGAAACCATGTACGTGGCCGCCAATAATTTCCCGAACGATCTGGTGCATACATTGAATGCAGGAACGGTGACCGCCGGAAATACCACGGCTAGTGAATGGTCGCTGCTTTCGTATCTTGCTCGTGTTCAGTATAATTTCAAAAACAAATATTTCTTAACCGGCGCCATTCGTCGTGACGGTATGTCGCGGTTTGGAGAAGACAATAAATGGGGGTATTTCCCCTCCGTATCGGCGGGCTGGCTGATTTCGGACGAGGCATTTATGTCCGCGCTGCCGGCGGTCAACAACCTCAAATTGAGAGCGAGCTATGGTGTCACGGGTAATAACCAGATCCCTAATTACGGCTCCATCAGTCTGCTGGGTGCAGCACCTTACGTTAACGGAACCAATCTCGCCAATGGATTGAAGGTCAGTGGCCTTGCTAACTCGGGGTTAAAGTGGGAAAAGACGGATCAGTTTAACATTGGCGTCGATCTGGGCATGTTCAATAATCGTTTGAATGTGTCTGCAGAATACTACAATTCCATCACCCGCGACATGCTTTTGTTCGTTCCGATCCCGGACATTACGGGTTTCTCTTCCCAATTGACCAACATTGGAAAAATGCGTAACAGAGGTGTTGAGCTAAACATTTCGAGCAAAAATTTAACGGGTGACTTCACCTGGACTACTGATTTTAATATATCCCACAACCGCAATAAGGTGCTGCAACTAGGTGCAGGAAACGCGCCCATTCAATATGTAGACAATGTGGTGACGGTACGGACGGAAGTAGGCCAGCCGGTTTCCAATTTCTATGGATATGTTTTCGACGGCGTGTTTAATAATCAGTCTGAAATCGACGCTTACCCGCACCACGCGAGTACGACACCGGGCGATCCGAAAGTGCGCGATGTGAATGGTGACGGGAAAATCTCTGATGCGGACCGTACGGCCCTGGGTAATTATCAGCCGGATTTTATCGCTGGTATCACTAATACAGTGGGTTACAAAGGTTTTGAGCTTTCGTTTTTGTTCCAGGGATCATTTGGAGGAGAAATTGCCAATAACAATGTCCGTTACCTCGGTACCTGGGACAATGGCCGGAATTTTTTCGCGAGTATGTACAATTACTGGCGCTCAGAAAGCGAGCCTGGTGACGGCAAACATTTCAAACCAACGGTTAATTATCTGGGCCTTCAGAAGCAATTTTCTTCTTACTGGGTCGAGGACGCATCATACATTCGGTTAAGAAATGTACGGGTATCCTACGGCTTACCTGCCAAATGGACCAATAAATTGAAAGTAAGCAGCGCGAGGATTTATGTCAATGCCGAGAATGTGCATTTGTTCAGCAAGTACACCGGCTATGATCCTGAAAACACCACTTACGGAACCACTTCTTACAGCAGCAGCATGGAAACTGCGGGTAACTACAGCAGTGGCAATGCCCCGGTACCTGGCGCTTTCCAGGGTGTGGATTATGGCTCTTATCCATTACCAAGGGTGATTACAGTAGGCATCAAGGCAGATTTTTAAACAAAAAAATAAAGATAAAAATGAAAAAGCTCATACAATTCCTGGCCATGATCAGTTTTGTGGCTGTTTCGTGGGGATGTAAAGAATCTTTTCTCGAACTGGCGCCGGTATCGAACCCGAATGCTGATAATTTTTACAAAACCAAAACAGATTTCGATCTGGCGACGAATGCTGCCTATAATACACTTTATACGGTGTATCATCCGCAGGGGCCGGTTTCCTACGCTGGTGAACTGATGTCGGACAATGTTACGATCTTCAATATCTCGGGTAACCAGGCTGACAAATGGCAGTTTCGGGACTACTCGTTGGCTCCGGCCAATACCATGGTTTATCAGTTTTGGCAGGATTTCTATAAGTCATTGTACAACATTAATATCATTCTCAGTAAGATCGAAACTGCTGATTTGGATGCAACCTACAAGTCTCAGGTGGAAGGCGAAATGTTGTTTCTGAGGTCGCTGTATTACTTTAATATGGTGCGGATATGGGGTGATGTGCCGCTGGTGACGGCTCCTGTGACTGCGGCTGAGAGCTACAATATTCTACGCGCGCCGTCTACCGAGATTTACACGCAGATTATCAAAGATCTGGCGGAGGCAAAAACCAAGCTTGCGGCCACGTCCGCCATTGCGGGTAGGGCTACAAAAGGTGCAGCGCAGACATTGCTTGGTAAAGTTTACCTTACTTCCGGTGACAAAACCAATGCTGCCAAAGAGCTTAAAGAAGTCTATGACAGCAAAAAGTATGAACTGTTGCCTTCTTATGCTTCGTTGTGGGATGTTAAAAACAAAAACACGAAAGAATCTATTTTCGAAATCCAGTATCTCGGTGGCGCTGCTACCAATCCGTACAGCAATTATTACCTCGAATTTTTCCCTAATTCCAATGCATTGGGCTTCTATGGCGCGGGTATGAACCAGGTTGTGGATGATCTCTGGAATGAATATGAAAAGGGTGATACCCGCAAAGAAGCGTCCATTGATACAGGATTCACGGATGCGAAAGGAAATTTCACGGCGGCCAGATTTCCAAAAAAATGGACCGATAAAACGGCCCCGCTCATTAACCAGAGCATTGCTTCCAACAACAATTTTATAGTATTGCGCTACGCTGACCTGCTTCTACTGCTAACCGAGGCTACGGGTGACGTGTCTTACCTGAATCAAGTCCGGAAGCGTTCCAATCTGCCTTTTTATGGGGAGACGGGTTATCCGGCCAAGTATTCGACAGTAGATCTGGCATTGGAACATGAGCGCCGTGTGGAACTTGCATTTGAATTTCAGCGCTGGTTCGATTTGAAGCGCACCAACAGAGCATTGCCGGTTTTGACACAAAAAGGTAAAAGTGTGACGCAGGACAAGCTGATTTTACCAATACCTAACATTGTCAGAGATCAAAACGCCAAAATTACCCAGAATAACGGGTACTAAAATTAATGAACAAGAATAAAATTATTGCAGGTATAGCACTCATTTCGAGCGTATTGGACTCGCCAATTTCAATTGCGCAGGACACGATTCGCTATACTGGAAATACATTGGTGAATGTGGATTACCATCACGGCCAGCTGAGTCCGGCGATCGGTGCGCATTCTTACCAGACGATGCGTGCGCGGCGAAATGACCCGGATACGGTTTTGTCTTGGACTTACAACCATGCACCGATGCTGGCCTATTGGAATGGCAGTTTTTATTTGAATTATTTGAGTAACCCCGTCGGAGAGCACATTCCGCCGGGGCAAACTTTGTTACAGAAGTCCAAAGACGGTACTAAATGGTCGAAGCCAGTGGTAATTTTTCCGCCTTATAAAATTCCTGATGGTACTGTCAAAAAGGATCATCCCGGCGTGGCGAAAGACCTTTATGCGGTGATGCATCAGCGCATGGGCTTTTTTGTTTCCAAAAACAACAGGTTACTGACGCTCGGATTTTATGGAATCGTACTAGATGCGAAGGATGACCCGAATGACGGCAACGGAATCGGCCGGGTGGTTCGCGAAGTGCTAAAAGACGGCAGTTTCGGTCCGATTTATTTCATTAGGCATAACACTTCCTGGACTCAAAAATCGGATTACCCGATGTATACGACGAGTCCCGACAAAGGTTTTGTGCAGGCCTGTGAAGAGTTGCTCGGTAACCGGCTGGTAACCCAGCAATGGGTGGAAGAAGCCGATCGCAATGATCCGTTGATTTCTTTGAAAGGTGAATATAAAGCGCTCATCTACTATCATTTGCCTGACGGCAGGGTAGTAGGGCTTTGGAAAAATGCATTGACCAGTATCAGTAAAAACGAAGGGAAATCGTGGCTTTATTCTCCTAAAAGGGCGCCAGGATTCGTGAATAGTAATGCTAAAATCTGGGGTCAGCGCATTTCTGATGGAAAGTATGCTACGGTTTACAATCCCTCAGAATTTCGTTGGCCTTTGGCTATTTCTGTCAGTGATGATGGCTTGAATTATAAAAATCTGCTGCTGGTCAATGGTGAAATAACTGCCATGCGTTACGGTGGCAACTACAAATCTTACGGGCCGCAATATGTTCGCGGGATCTCAGAAGGAGACGGTGCGCCGCCTGACGGCAAGCTTTGGGTTGCTTACAGTATGAATAAGGAGGATATCTGGATTTCGTCGGTTCCGGTACCATTGAAGGAGAAAGCTGAAAAGCATGCGACTGACGATTTTAATGCTTTGCCGGATGGTAAAGAGTTGAATGAGTGGAACATTTACAGCCCGTTGTGGGCGCAGGTGCAGGTTAGAAAAGGCTCTGCCGGATCAAAAATCCTTGTTTTGCAGGATGCTGATCCATTCGATTATGCTAAGGCCGAGCGCGTGATCCCGTCGACCAAAAAACTGATTGCTGAATTTTCTATTATTCCACAGCAAAATGATCACGGCCTGCTCGACATTGAATTTCAGGATGCAAAGGGTATGCCGGGCATCCGGTTATCATTTGATTCGACGGGAATTTTCAGGACCAAAGCGGGCTATAGGAACAAGACTCTTTTGGAATATAAATCTGGCGAAAAGTATGACATTAAAGTGCAGCTGAATACCGAAACGAGGCTTTACAGTATTTCGGTAAATGGTAAAAATATGGGTAACAATGTGCTTTTTGCTCCTTTGGAATCGGTGAGTCGCATTGCATTCAGGACGGGAGATACGCGCCGTTTTCCAAATGCGGATACGCCGACGGATCAAATGTACGACTTGCCGGATGCAGGAAGACAGGATAAGGAAGCTGTCTTTAATATTAACTATGTTACTAGCAAGCCGTTTTAGAGACTGTAGAGACTTACCAAGTCTTGTAGACTTGGCAAGTCTTTTTCAATTAATTCGAAATATGAAAAAAAGCAAAATTGCCTTAGCGTTAGCACTGTTCTATTTGACAGCAGTATATGTTCAGGCTCAGAAAAATGCATTGGTGAACACTTCACAAAGCGCTTTTGCGAAATTAAGCAGCCCGGATATGGACGCTGTGCAATGGACGCAGGGGTTCTGGGCCGACAGATTTAAGGTATGCCGCGAAACGATGGTACCACAGCTTTGGAAAACTTACACCGACCCTGAAATCAGTCATTCGTTCCGGAATTTCGAAATAGCTGCCGGTCTCGAAGAGGGCAAATTCAAAGGACCTTCATTCCATGATGGCGATTTCTACAAGACATTTGAAGCCGTAGCAGCCATGTATGCGGCTACCAAGGATAAAAACTTGGATGACCTCATGGACAAGGCCATTGCTGTGATGGCCAAGGCGCAGCGTGAGGATGGATATATTTATACCAAAGCGATCATCGAGCAAAAGCAGAAAGGTGAGTCTAAAATGTTCGATGACCGGCTGAGCTTTGAAGCTTACAATTTTGGTCACTTAATGACTGCTGCCTGCGTCCATTATCGCGCCACCGGCAAAACTACATTGCTTGAAGTTGCTAAAAAAGCAGCTGATTTTTTGATCGTTTTTTACAACAAAGCCACGCCCGAGCAGTCGCGCAATGCGATATGTCCGTCACATTACATGGGGTTATCCGAGTTGTACCGTACGACTCGCGACCAAAAATATCTGACTTTGGTGAAGCATTTGGTGGCGATCAAAGGCGCCACGGAAGGTACGGACGATAATCAGGATCGGATTCCATTTTTACGGCAAACCAAAGTAATGGGCCACGCCGTCCGCGCTAATTACCTGTATGCGGGCGTTGCGGACGTGTACGCCGAAACGGGCGACACGGCTTTGATGGGTCAGCTGAATGTGATGTGGGACGATGTTACCCAACACAAAATGTACGTGACGGGCGGTTGCGGCTCACTATACGACGGTGTTTCACCCGATGGTACTTCTTACAAGCCGGATGAAGTGCAGAAAATCCACCAGGCGTATGGGCGCGATTATCAGTTGCCAAATTACACAGCGCATAATGAAACTTGTGCCAACATTGGTAATGTGCTCTGGAACTGGCGCATGCTGCAGATCACGGCTGATGCTAAGTATGCCGACATTGTTGAGCTTGCATTATACAACAGTATTCTGTCCGGGATCAATTTGAAAGGAGATAAGTTTTTGTATACCAACCCATTAAGTTATTCTGATGCTGTTCCCTTTGAGCAGCGGTGGTCCAAAGACCGGCAGAGTTACATTTCAAAGTCCAACTGCTGCCCGCCTAATGTGGTGCGTACTGTGTCGGAGGTGAGCCAGTATGCTTATAGTTTGTCCGAAAAAGGCGTTTTTTTTAACCTTTACGGAGGTAATCACCTTCATACTAAGCTTAAAAGTGGCGCGCTTAAATTGACACAAACCACCGACTATCCGTGGAATGGTAAAATAAGTATCAAAATTGAGGAAGCGCCAGCAGAGTCGTTTTCGGCCTTTTTCCGTATTCCTGGCTGGTGTAGCAATGCTAGCCTGACTATTAACGGAACGCATCAGCCGCTTCACTTTACGCCCGGAACCTACGCTGAGATCAAGAGAAATTGGAAAGCAGGTGATAAAATTGAGTTGATGCTTCCGATGCCCGTTAAGCTGATCGAGTCTAATCCATTGGTGGAAGAAACCCGCAATCAGATAGCCGTGAAGCGCGGACCAATCGTTTATTGCCTCGAATCGCTCGATCTCCCAAAGGGTAAAACGATTTTTGACATTGCTATTTCCGCCAAGAATAATCTGAAACCAGTTCAGTTAATGATTGAAAATAGTCCGATTACAGGTTTGCAGGGCGATGCATTGGTCGTTAACCATTCAGACTGGACCAAGAAACTTTACCGCGAGGTGTCTACGCAGGCGCCGGAAACCATTCAGGTGAAGCTGGTTCCTTGCTATGCCTGGGGCAATCGTGGCCATACGGATATGTCAGTATGGCTGCCGCTGGCGAGGTAAATCAGGCATTATCCAGTAGAAAGGCCGGGTCAATGCCCAACTTTTTATAGACCGCTTTCAGAAACGGAACATCGGGATCACGTTTACCACTGAGGATCTGGGAGAGCTTTGGTTTTCCCAGTCCGAGCATGTCAGCCAGCGCCGCCTGCGTTAATTTAAGCTGAAAGCGCTTCAATTCAACCATTTCAGAAATGGTTTTGGGTTTCGGAAGCGGATAGTGAAAATCTTCAAACTCTTCCGCAGCCACCGCCATGTTTCTCAATTTACTGACTTCACTTGCAGAAAGATTACCTTCACCTTTGTCCATTAAAGTGCGTATTTCCCCCATCGCGTTCACATATTCTTTTTCACTCACGAAAGTGATTTTTTCAGTCTTCATAATTTAGCTCTTATGTTGAATAGTCGAAGCTTCGATTCTGTCATATTCCAAATGAGTGCCGATAAACAAAATGTAGACAGTCCGGACATCAAAATGAATCTTTGCAATCAGTCGGTAGTCGTTGCCCTTGATATTAAAAACATAGCGTTCATTACCCACGGAGTCCACGGAATTGAATGTCCTTTTGATGTCAGCGAAATTTGACCAATCGGCTGCCTTTGAGTGGCGATACCAATTCAATAGTGCATCGGTGGCTCTCGGCTCTGTTACTGCAAATTCATTAATCGCCCTTTTGGAAATAATAACCATCAAGTGTGTGTTTGTGTTGTGCAAATTTAGAATAATGTTTCAATTTTTGGAATTATATTCTAAAAATCGAAAATTCCTTCACAGCTCCCGAACCCAGATATTCCGAAAACTGACCCTGCTGTTGTGTTCTTGTAATCTCAATGGCAATTTAGCTTCATGGTATTCGTACTTGGGATAGCCCTGGTATATCATGGGGCCTTTCAGTTCTTCGTGGTTAAGGATAAGTATATTGTTGTGAAATACAGTCATGAATGCAGGTGTTTTAAGTGTCTTGTCTGCATTGAAAACAGGGGCTTCGAACACAATATCGTAAGTCTGCCAGGTTTGTGGTTTTCTGGCGGCATTGACGAGCGGAGCGTGTTGTTTGTATACACTGCCAGCCTGCCCATTGTAATAAATGCGGGTGTCGTAGTTATAGGACTCGTAAATCTGTAATTCATAAAGTCCCATCAACAGTACCCCGCTGTTGCCGCGGTTCATATCCTTGTCTTCTTTTGGGTCGGGCGTTTTCCACTCGATGTGAAGCTGTACATTTCCGAATTTTTGCTTCGTGCGAATGTCCGTTGTTTTCGGAACAATGGTGATTTCGTTACCGGTCGTCTGCCATTTTACATTGGAACCATCTAAATGCTCCCATTTACCTAGATCCTGCGCTCCATTATAAAGCACAATCGCATCCGAAGAAGGCTGCGCGTAGTTTTCTGCAGGGGTAACCAGCGGAGGTTTGACTGACCAGTCCTCGGTAGCGGAGGCCGGGGGTAGAGTTTGCGAAAATATTGCGCCTGAGGTAGTTAGGACCAGACAAAGTGATGTTGCAAAATGAAGATTCTTCATGATAATATGGATCGATGAAAGCCGTAAAAACCAGTTGTGGGAATTTTAGAAATAATATTACAATTACGTTGTTTTATTTTCAATTATTATTTTTTATTTTCTTTTACTTTCTTAAATTTGCTTTTAATGTTTTTGTTGAGCGTATTTAAATAGAATGTGTCTATTTTTTCCGGCACCGGTAGTTATTAATTGTTTTAAATCTATTTTTAGATAAAAAAGGACAAAAAACAATAATATAATGCTGGCAAATCAAAGAAGAGATAAAATACTGGAATTGCTTAAAGAGGATGGCTCCGCGAAGGTGATTGACCTGGCGAGGCTGTTCAAAGTGACCGAAGTGACCATTCGTCAGGATCTGGATAAACTGGAAAAAGACGGGCTTGTGATCAAGGAACACGGCGGGGCATTTCTTAAAAATGTGGAAGATCAGGTCCGTAATTTTTCACTGGGAAACCAAGAGAATCTGGACAAAAAAGAGTTGATCGCAGCCAAATGTCTGGAATACATTACAAATGGCGATACGATCATTCTGGACTCGGGATCAACGACAACTGAAATCGCTAAAAAGCTGAGAAACAGTAACCGGCACCTGACAGTGATCACCAATGCGCTGAACATTGCATTGCTTTTGGGAGCTGAAACGGGAATTGAAGTGATCATGACGGGAGGCGAATTTAAGCCACCTACATTATCACTCACCGGCCAGAAAGCGGCGGATTTTTTCAAAGGGCTGAATGTCCAGAAGTTATTCCTCGCGACGGCCGGATTATCATTGAAATCAGGATTGACTTATCCGAGTATTAGTGACCTGGTTGTGAAAAAGGCAATGATCGATGCGGCGGATACGACTTATCTGGTAGCGGATTCGACAAAAATAGGAAAAAGTGCATTTGCAAGTCTCGGGGCGCTGTCGCTGATCGACTATATCATCACCGACGCAGGAATCGAAGAAAAACACAAGCAGCTTTTCCAAGACAACGAAATCGAACTCATCATCGCAGAATGAACCGGAGAACCCAAGACTTAAGTCTTGGGCTTGCGGCCACCACCCCGGACCCAGTCCGGGTACACACCAACCCTGGGCTTCAGCCCTGGGCCAAAAAAGAAAAACATGCGTGAACAAGGAAGTATCGGTGTAATCATAGGTAACAGGGACTTTTTTCCCGACAGGCTGGTGGCTGAGGCCAGGGTTGAGATCATTGATTTGTTGAAAAAGCTCAATATCAATGCAATCATGCTGGATACTGAGGCAACGAAACTCGGGGGCGTTGAGACTTTTCAGGATGCGCAAAAATGTGCGGCCTTGTTCAGGGAACATCGTGACCAGATCATTGGCGTGCTGGTGGTACTGCCCAATT
>NZ_JBDSFX010000067.1:0-177317 GCF_039919315.1 Dyadobacter sp.
AGATGGTCAATACTTTAAACCCCGTTGCGCTGGTAGGAGATGCAAATGATTTTTTATTGGAATTGCAGATCGACGAATATGATATTACAAGAATAAAGGTGGGGCAAAAAATGCTGCTCACGATGGATAGCTATAAAGGACAAATTTTTCAGGCGGTAGTTAGCAAAGTAATTCCCGTCATGAACGAGCGGTCCAAATCCTTCACTGTTGAAGCCGGATTTATAAAACCGCCTGCGGTTTTGTACCCCAACCTGACCTGTGAAGCCAACATTGTGATCCGCGAAAAAGAGAAAGCTTTGACGATACCAAGAAATTACCTGATGCCTGGCGATTACGTGTTGCTCGAAAACAATAAAAAAAGGAAAATTGTAATCGGACTTAAAGATTATCAAAAGGTCGAAATTATTTCAGGCTTGCAGGGTAGTGATGTCATTATAATGCCTCAGGAATGAACTTCAAACTAATTTTCGATATCGCAAAAGCGCTCCTGCTGGCAAGGTGGAGACAGACTTTGGTTGCGGCTATCGGTGTCACTTTTAGTATCGGCATGTTTATTACCCTGCTTAGTTTCATGAATGGCCTCAATGATATGCTCGACGGCCTGATCCTGAACCGGACACCCCATATCAGGCTATACAATGAAATAAAACCCAATGTGAATCAGCCCATCAATCTGGCTAAATCTTATCATAACCATTACAATTTCATCCGTTCCATCAAAGCTTCCGGGAGCCGGCAGGCCATTTATAATAACGGTGCGGTCATGCAGGCTCTTTCGAATGACAAAAGAGTCCTGGGTTTTTCTCCAAAAATAACCGCCCAGGTGTTCTTTAACGATGGTGTCGTAGATATAACAGGGGCAGTAAACGGAATTGACGTGCAAAAGGAAAATAAACTTTTTCATTTCGGTGAATACATCATAGCGGGTACGGCTACCGATCTGGATAAAATACCCAATAGTATTGTGTTGGGAAAAGATCTGGGTGACAAACTACTCGCTGAGCTGGGGGATGTGGTGCAGGTGACCACTGCAAAAGGCGAAATTTTTCAGTTAAAAGTAGTAGGCTATTTTCAGTCAGGCATTCAGGAACTTGACAAAACACAAAGCTACGCCTCTATCATGACCGCTCAGAAACTCCTTGGTCAATCAGCCAATTACATCACCGACATCCAGATCAAGCTCAAAGACATGAACCAGGCACCTGGTATTGCAAAAGAATACAGGCAGCTTTTTGTATCCGATGCGGAAGACATCCAAACAGCAAACGCGCAGTTTGAGACCGGCAGCTTTGTCCGTACGCTCATTTCCTATGCTGTTGGTGTAACGCTGCTGATCGTCGCCGGATTTGGGATATACAACATTTTGAACATGATGATCTTCGAGAAAATGGATACGATAGCGATCTTAAAGGCCATTGGCTTTTCAGGGAAGGATGTGAAAAGTATATTTCTGGTCATCGCGCTGAGTATCGGCTTCTTTGGCGGATTGCTTGGCCTGATGCTTGGCCTGGGTCTTTCGGCCATCATTGACCAGGTTCCTTTCACAACGGCATCCCTGCCCACGATAAAGACCTATCCGATCAGCTACAGCATTACTTTCTATGTCATCGGCACCGTGTTTTCATTGGTTACCACTTTTTTGGCCGGCTGGTTTCCCTCGCGAAAAGCAAGTCAGGTGGATCCGGTCATCATCATCAGAGGGAAATAAAATGGGAGAAACGATTTTGGAAGCCCGGAAAATCAACAAATATTTCCGTGACCCGGTCACTGTCAAAGTACTGAGCGATATTGAATTTTCTATCAATAAAGGTGAGTTTGTTTCCGTAACCGGCAAGTCCGGGTGTGGCAAATCGACCTTGCTATATATTCTATCGACCATGGATACAGATTTTGAAGGGGATCTGCTGATCGACAACGTTTCGATGAAAAACAAAAAAGAGCCGCAGCTTGCCGCTGTCCGCAATGAGAAAATCGGGTTTGTGTTTCAATTCCACTATTTGCTCAATGAATTCACAGTGTTGAAAAACGTGATGTTGCCCGCCTTGAAACTAAATCAATTCCCTCTGAAAGAAATAGAACAAAAGGCGATGGACAGGTTAAAAATGCTGGGTATCGAGCATTTGGCACAAAAAAGTGCCAATCAGGTTTCGGGAGGTGAAAAACAACGTGTCGCCATTGCACGCGCACTGATCAATGATCCGGATATCATCATGGGTGATGAGCCGACAGGAAACCTCGACAAAAAAAATACCGAAGTGGTATTTGATATTTTTAAACGACTGGCCGAAGAATTTAACCAGACATTACTAATTGTCACCCACGACCAAAGTTTCGCCGAAAGGACGCACAGGATTATCAATATGGAAGATGGTAAAATTATAAGCTAGATCAACTTCATTTTTCAACAGATTAGTTAAGGTAAATTTTCAGAAAGTGACGAACGTCATTAAAACCTGAAACCTCCGTCATCAAAACAGCCTATTGAACGTGTTAGTTTTGATCAGATTATCAATGCCACTTTCATCCATTTAACATCCTGATGCCCATGGATATTTTTCAAATTCCCCTTGCATCGCTTATGATTCGCCATGGGCTTACCAGCCAGCAAAGCCGATCTGCGGTAACAATCCATTAATTTTGACCCTCATTGCATATGCCTAGCTCGGAACGAATTCTTCATGAGGCTTTAAAACACCAAATCATATCGGCTGACAAAGCCGCTTCATTGTTCCAAAACGGAATGGTGGTAGCTTCCAGCGGCTTTACAAAGGCTGGCGACAGCAAGGTCGTATTAGGTGCAATTGCAAAGCGGGCAGCTTTGGAGCCTTTTAAAATCAAGCTGATCACCGGCGCTTCCCTGGGCCACGGAACCGACGGGGCGCTCGCCAGCGCCGACGCAGTCTCTCTCAGGGTCCCATTTCAAACAGACCCGCTGATGAGAAACCGTATCAATGCGGGCGACGTGATGTTTATTGATGAAAACCTGGGAAAAATGGCCGAATTGTTGAAAAACAACCATTTGCCAAAAATTGATATTGCTATCATCGAAGCCGCCCAGATCAGGGCAGACGGAAGCATTGTTCCCACCACATCCGTGGGCAACTCCCCTGTATTCGCTCAGCTGGCAGACAAAATCATTATTGAGGTCAACACAGCCGTGCCGCTTTCGCTGGCCGGATTGCATGATATTTTCCTCACCGGAATTTACCCGGCCCATGCTATTATCCCGATTACCGCCGCCGGTCAGCGGATTGGAACTGATGCCATATCGATTGATATTAGCAAAATCATCGGCATTGTATTGAGTGACATTACCGATAGTCCGGCAGATATTGCGCCTGCGGATGCCAAAACGGAAGCCATCGCCGGACATCTTATGGATTTCTTCAGTATGGAAGTTCAAGCTGGCAGAATGACCAGATCATTGCGGCCGCTTCAGGCAGGTATAGGCAAAGTCGCAAATGCGGTGTTGCAAGGTTTTGTGAATAGTGATTTTGAAAACCTGACCATGTATTCAGAGGTTTTACAGGACAGTGCATTCGATCTTTTCGATTGCGGTAAACTCCGCGCTGCGTCGGCATCGGCCATTACTGTATCCGCTCCCTGTTATCAGCGTATTTTCAACGATTTTGAGCAGTACAAAAACAAGGTCGTCCTGCGGCCGCAGGACATCACCAATGCACCTGAGGTGATCAGGAGGCTCGGCGTCATCGCTATTAACACGGCAGTCGAATGCGATATTTACGGAAATGTAAATTCATCACATATAGGTGGCACAAACATGATAAACGGGATTGGCGGATCGGGTGATTTTGCCCAGAACAGCTCCCTGAGCATCTTTGTAACACCTTCTGCCGGTAAACAGGAGACGATTTCCAGGATCGTGCCGATGGTTTCGCATGTGGACCACACCGAGCATGACGTTGATATCATCGTGACCGAGCAGGGCCTGGCCGATCTCAGGGGACTTGCACCGCGTCAGCGCGCGAAAGTGATCATTGAAAACTGTGCCCACCCGGATTATAAATACTCTTTACTGAAGTACTTCACAGATGCCTGCGAACGAGGTGGACATACCCCCCACATGCTGGAAGAGGCATTTAGCTGGCACGAGCAACTTCGGCTACACGGGACCATGCAATCCTCCCCTGCACTGGTGTGAAATGTGTTCGGTTCGAAATTCAAAAAATGAAAAGCTCCACAATTTAATCCAATAGGTAATGAAAAATATACTTGTAGCGATAGACGCTGAGAATTTCAATGCCGGGCAGATCGAATTTGCCTGCTACCTCGCCAAGCTCACACAGTCCCGGCTCTGCGGGATCATTACGGAAGATCTGTCGCCGGTCAGCGATTTGAACTTGCTTTACCAAATCCCATACTCAGAAACCTTCGGCATAAGCGATTCGTCCGCTTTTCCCGACAGCGCCGCACAAAGGGCTAAAAGTGTTGAAGCTGCCTCAAAAAGTTGTGCAACCGCCCGTACCCCTTTCCATATGCTGACTGCGAACCCTGCAAGCACAGAGGAGATTATCAAGGAGAGCCGTTTTGCAGATTTGTTGATTTTGGGAGTAAACCAAGACGAAAGCGAGCGGGCACTAAGCCAAGCGGTGCAGATGATCGTTTCGAAAGCTGAATGTCCCGTTATCCTGGCCCCCAAAGAGTTCCAGGAAATAGACCAGATTCTCTTTGCCTACGACGAAAGCGCCTCTTGCGTTTATGCCATGAAGCAGTTTACTTATCTGTTCCCTGAGCTTGATGAAAAGAAACTGACGATTATTGAAGTCCGTGACCAGGCCAATGATCCAAAACCTGACATTGAAAAACTGCACCGGCTGATCAAAGCACATTATAATAACATGGACTTCCATGTGCTGAACGGCGACATCGTTGAGGAGCTGTACGCTTTGCTGAATGGCAGAAAAAGAACAATGGTTATCATGGGTTCTTTTGGGCGTGGCCGCTTATCAAGGCTGCTGCTCCCAAGCACTGCCGAGTTGTTACTCAAAAATATTTCACTGCCCATTTTCATAGCCCATACCTAAGCTTCCCGACATAAAAAGGATCGTCGCCGACGATCCTTTTTTTATGTCACAATCATTAAAGAACCTCAATCATTTTCTCGCTGCAATACTGTGAGCGGCCGTCGGACCAGTTGAGCATGGCACGCCAATGCCCTTTTCCAAGTTTTTCCGTTGAGACCACATGTCGCGGTGTATCGCCTGACGATATATGCACCGTGTAATTTTCAGATTTTGAAGCTTGCCTGGTGAATACAATTTCGGCCTTCCAGAAATACAAAGGCAGTACAAAAGTGATTTGATGTGTAGCAGGTTGGTAAGTCATGGGATATCATTTTTAAGCGTGCAGGTCTACCGACTTTCACATTGCTAAACTACCATCCCTTTACAGCACTTAAAATGACTTGGATACGCATTCAATATGATCTTACTCATGATTGAGCGCCAACCACGAATCCGTATAGCTTCTCATCAAATCCAGGTATTTCCGGCATGCTTTAAGTTCCTCGCCATTTTCACTTTCACCGTCTTCCATCGCACTTAAAGCATGCACTTTTGCCCGGATGTTGGCGCGTACGATTTTGTAATAGGTGAAGATCCGCTGATCATCCGGGGACGTCATACAAGGCAGCCGATCTGCATACTGGCCCATAAATAACCCGGAAAGAGCGGACTGGTCCCAGTATTCCAGGTCCATGCAAAAGAAAGCCACTTCACTCAGCACGTCGATCTGTCTGAAATGATCATTGAACTCAATGCAATCAAAAATCACCGGCTCTTTGTAAATGAAAATATTGCCGCTGTGAAGGTCCCCATGCAGGTCTCTCTGGTAACCCAGCCGGACGCGCTCCCGCATCCTTGTCCCATATACATTCAAAAACGAATCGCTGCATTGGATCGAAAGATCAATGATATCGGCGTAGTTGCCGCCCAACTGTTTTTCAACAAACGGCCGGACACTTTGCAGATCATTGAAGTTACTGGCGGCTTCTATTGCATCAAAGGGCCTGTCAATGACGGCTGCATTCTGATGAAATGCAACAATCTGATCAACGAGGCTCAGAATATGGCTGGTTTGAACACGGCCTTGCCTTAGCATTTTGTCCATCCGCTGGGAAGCCGCCATCTTTTTCATCCTGACGGCATAATCCACAATCTTGCCATCGCCTTCCCCGATTTGCCAGCTATGATCGGTTTGTCGTACCGGCAATACATCCAGGTAGATCCCTGAAAAACGTTGATTTAACCGTAACTCCTTCTCACAGAAGCCTTTTCTTTCTTTAAGTCGGGAAAAATCAAGAAAATTGAGGGCGACCGGCTTTTTAATCTTAAAGGCATTTTTGCCAGAGATAATTACCCAGGAAATATGGGTATGCTCCACTTTACCTTTAAGGGGCGTTGCTTTGTACACCCCATTTTCGGCCAGATCCGTAATCTCAGTTTCCGTCATGCGCTTTCGATATATATTCCTTCGCCTGCTTGATCATGTCCTCAATGTTGTCGGTACCCGACTTCAACCTGAGGCAGGGCATATCTATTTTCTCAAACTGTTCCTTCAAGCTCTCGTATACCCCAAAATCAGCTTCGCTGAATTCACGCGGCTTGCTCAGCCGCTCCCGGATCAAGGCTTCGTCGGCTTCCACCAAAATCATAAAAATCGGGGTTTGGTGCATGGCTGCAAGTTCAATAAAAAGGTCCCGCATGGCATGATGGTAAAAAGTGGCGTCGACCACTACATGCTGCCCTTTGTCTACCGCTTTTCCTGTCTGATCAGCGATATATAAATAAATGGAAAGTCGGTCTTTGAATGAGTACTTGCCTTTTGCGTCCCGTTCGGCCCGGATCTTGTCACTGTTGAAATAAAGCGCGTTGGTAACGGCGGCAAGCCGGGAAGCAAAAAAGCTCTTTCCCGATCCTGGGAGTCCTGAAACGATGACAATCATAGCGGTAATCCGTTTACCTGTGCGAAAAAATCAAACCCATGATTTGCATGCACCATTATTGGGCCAGGTACCCGCCGTCGACAGGATAGTAGGATCCTGTAACAAATGATGCCTTGTCACTACTCAGCCATAATACCAGCTCGGCAACTTCTTCCGGCTTTCCCAGCCTTCCTATTGCATGTTTTGTGATCAGCCAGTCAATCGTGGCAGTGTCGAGATCTTTCAATAATGGGGTATCAATAAAAGCCGGGCCGACCGCATTGGCCCTGATCCCTTTCATTCCGTATTCAAGCGCGATATTTTTTGTTAGCCCCACTACACCATGTTTTGCAGCGACATAAGCCGGGCTGCCCGCAAAACCAACATTGCCCAGGATCGACGCCATGTTCACAATCGCCCCGCCCCCAGCTTTAAGCATTTCCGGAATCTGGTACCGCATGCCGTAAAATACACCCGACAAATTGATACCGATCACCTTGTCCCAGGCTTCTACCGGATATTCCCCCGTAGGCGCAGTGACGCCATCGATACCCGCATTATTGCAGGCGATGTGCAATGCCCCAAACGCCTCAACCGCGGCATTAACAAGTTTTTCATTGTCGGCAGGCAATGAAACATCCGCTTTTACATAGATCGCCTTCCCTCCTTTTTCACCGATCATCGCCACGGTTTCCAGCCCAGCTTCGTCCTGAATATCGGATACCACTACGCTGGCCCCCTCTGCCGCATAAATAAGCGCAACACTACGCCCTATCCCCGATCCCGCGCCCGTCACAATGGCTACCTTTTGTTCTAATGATTTCATACGTTTTTATAAATTTCAATTTGTAATGCCCAAAACTTCGCGACCACGGTAATGTGATCGCAGATGCAAAGGTTTTCTTTTAATGCGGTGGGAGGAATGACCGTTGACATGGAAAAGGGTGACGAGCGTCATGGGGCTTGCGGCAGTAAATCTAGTTTCCGGTTGATGCTGCGGATTTGCATTTGTGTGTCGATAGCTCCGCTGGTGAGTTACCAACGACAGGCCCGACCATGGGAACCCCAACGAACTTGAATTTACTGGAAGAGTTTAAGATACCGCTATTGAATAATGCCAGCCGTATGCTAGGTATCTATGAAATTTCCATCTGTGGAATTTCGTACTAATATGGAAATGACAGGTCCGTCAATATATCCTGGTGTATTCTTACCTATTAATTGGTAGATTTAGTTCATATGCCTCTAATATATTTGTTAATTTAAAATGCCGATCGCTATTTCTTAGATGGCAATAAGCTTTAATATATTTTACAAGACGTTCTGTACTTTCTTCAAAATCTTCCCCACTGATTATCTCATATTGACTTATGGTTCTTATGGTAAAATTACCATATTGATCTCTATATTTAATCTTAATATAATTGCGATGCTCACCTTCTGATGCTTTTGTAAATAAGTCTTCCACGCTAGTGGTAATCCTTAAAGTCTTTTTGGCTTTCTTTCCTCTCTTCTTAAATATTGGAGCAAACCTCTTTATTGGATCCTCAATCGTTTCTGGAAGAGCCTTAAAGCTTAAGAATGAAGCAGTCGTATCGGAACACTTGATGTAGTCGAAGAAAGTAATGAAATATAATCCACTTCGATTAGATATCTGTTTGGGTTTTATAATTGTTCCCTCAGAAGTTAAATGGTTGCCGTGCAGGATTGAATCGCTGAAAAGACTTATGAGATTATTTTTTAAATTCGGTAGCTTAGACAACGCATTAATTGCAATATGCCGTTCTGAAAATTTCTCTGATACAGAATTGAACCACTTGCACTTAACAGCCGTTTCTGGATAGGTTTTTTTGGGCTTGACACCAGCGGGCGTGGACTTATCTTTACTTGGATCAAAAGGATCGATGGCCACTACAAGCATCACCGGACTCACAAAACTCAATAAGGCCGTTATAGAATTAGTGCTTTTTGAAAACGTAGAATCTGTTTCAGTTTGTAAAAAACTCCTTCTCTTTCCAAGCTCTATCGGCATAGTCTTTAATGTGACAAGGTCACCCACTGATATGTCAACAGAGCCGACATCAGCCGGGAAATCAAACTGCTTAAGTTCTGGTTCAGGAAAATAGCCGTCCTTAAATGTATTTTCCTTCGTTGAATACCATATACATGCATATTTATCGTGAATGTCTTTTTCTATTAACACAGAATTATCTATGATCTCTGTTATAACCATGAGTGGTGGAATCATCGAATATTCACCGCTGATTAAAACATCCTTTGTAATAATATCAAAAGGATGCGTCTTAAAAGTAACAACATCACCAATAGAAAACTTCGCCATAATGGAAAGTATATACAAATCTTATATCTTTGAGCAGGACTCCGGAAACAGATATGATTAGCACTTGGAATGGACCGCTGTTACTTTGTGTGGATTAGTACACGAAGGCTGTAAATTGTCATAACTGCCCTTGTAAACGGTTTCGATGCAAATCATCTGAAGCTGATTGAAGGTATTGTGAAGCACAGTCACGAGCATGCTCAAGACTTGTACTTCCCCTGTTATACAGTTAACAAATATAGTGATAAATAGCATGAATGTCAATTGTGTAACCATGATTGATGATGTTGTTTGATTAATTACTTTATTATTGGAAAATGTCGCGTGACTCAAGAAATTGGGTAACGGTCTGCCTCAACAGGCGTATGCAATCTGTAATCTGATACGCAACTTACTTCCGGAGTCCTTTATGATGCGGCCAAAAAGAAAGTCAACTTGGTTGAAAAACCGTGGATATTTGCACCTTACCAGACAAATCAATGTCGGGAAGGAAAGAGCCGAAGTATTGGGAAAGGTGAGCAATCCAGTTTTTGTCCAAAAGCATGCCTTCTTTCCATTAATCCACACTAACATAAAGGTTCGCCGGTTTAAAATAGCGGAAGGTAGAGACGTTAGATCGCATTCGTTTGCTGGCAAATCTCATTCGAAATTGCGTCCACTTCATTACGCAACACACATTGATTCAATGATCTTCGGTTATTATGGTGAGCAAATCCAGAAAGCCTACCTGCAAGAACTGGAAAGCACCGAATATTTATGTGATTGTGTCACTGCCTATCGCAGAATCGAAAATGGCGCTAAATCAAAATCCTATAAGAGTACTATCCATTTTGCTCACGAGGTTTTTGAAGAAATCCGAAAGCGATCGGAAGATCATTGTTGGGTGCTTAAGTTTGATATAGAAAAATTTTTTAGTTCTATGGATCATAAGCTTCTTAGGCAAGCATGGATGCAAATATTTGGCTACACAACACTTCCTCAGGATCATTATAACGTTTTTAAAGCAACGACTCAATTTCACTATATTCTTAGAGATGACCTGCGAGTTAGAAAAGGTAGTTTTGGTTTCAGGAGTGGCTTTGATGAAAAAAATCTAGCTGAAATTAGAAAAGATAATGTTTCCGCATTTTTTGACAGTCCCACTTCATTTCGAAAGGCTGTGAAGGATGGAAGATTCAAAATTTATAAAAATCAATTTATAAACTCAACGGGAAAAGTTGTAGGCATTCCCCAAGGTTTGCCAATTAGTGCAACACTTGCGAATTTGTATTTACTTAAATTCGACAAAGATATTGTCGATGAAATTGTTGTAAAAAGGGGTGGTTATTATCGGCGATATTCTGATGATATTATAATCATTTGTAATGACGTGGATAAGGAGTTCATTCTCAAATACATTGAAAATGCCCTTAAGAGTGATAGCAAAGTCGAAATTAGTAAGGATAAAACTGAACAATTTTTTTTCACTACCATAATACAGGCTGATAGCTCAAGAAAGGTAACTTGCAACTTGTTCAAAGATGGAGCTTGGTTGTCCGATCGAGCACTGACCTACTTAGGATTTGAATTTTACGGATACAAAACTCTCATCAAGTCTGCGAATCTCTCTAAATTTTACCGAAGATTGATTCTTGCTGTTAAAAGCAGATCGAAGAGAGCTGCGTTGGCAGCTGAAAAAAATCCAGTATCTCCCAATGCTTTGTTTAAAAGAAGGTTGTACAAGCTATACACAAATATAAATTTGGATAAGATAAAAACGCGAAGGAGGTTCAAAATTTTGACCTATAACCGTTACGGCCGATTTGTATATAGTGGGAAACAGTTAGAAGAGGAATTTAAGAGCAATTATTTTACATACGTGAAAAGAGCGTCGCAAATAATGAACGAGCCAAAGATTCTTAACCAAGTTAGACGTCACCGAACGATCTTCGATCAAGCTGTAAAAAAGTACTTTACGGACAGCGTAAGGCGGTAGGTTGAGTTTACGTTAATTGTCAGTTTTTTCTCCTCCCAATAGATTCGATATGAATTTATCAATTTTATTTGAATCATAACTGATCATTTTTTTAGCAGTTTGGTGACTTGCAAATTGATTAAGAGCGAAGAATTCTATCCGCCCTGCATCAATCAGCATCTGTCTACCGCCCCCCAATCAACCGCTCCAACCTTTCCATCATCTCATCCTTCTCCTTCAACATCCGCTCATACAAAGCAATCTTCTCCTCATGAAGTTGAATCATTTTGTCAATGGGATGGATTGTAGAGTTATTGAAAACTGAGGCTGGTTGAACACAATTATCAAAAGTATTATTCGATATAATGTTGATTGCTTGCTGCTCATCAAAATTCCGAATCGCCTCAGCCGGAATTTTCAAAATCGCCGCTACCTGTTCCAATATGTCGGAATCGATCTTTTCCCTTTGTTCGAGTAGGGATATTTTTTGCTGGTTCCAGTCTTCGCCGAGCTCAAACGCGATCGCGTCTTGTTTGAGGCCGAAAAGTTCTCGAAATCTTTTAAGATTGCGGCCTTCGTGGATCTTCGGGTTGGAGGTAGTATGTGCCATGTGGAAAGGTGTTTGGTTAAAAAAAGCAATTTATATAAATCCGCGGGGAAGTGTCGAGATAATTTACGGGATCGGGATGTAAGTTACCGGGTCGCGGTGCCGGGTACTCTCATACCGCGGGATTTGGACCTGAAAAGATTAGATAATGTCAGAAGATAAAGGGAATCAGCATTTTCGATCGTTGCATATAGGCGGGATATTCATCCGGAAATTGAAGGAGCATCATTTTTTCTTCTTTTTTTGCGCTATAAATAAAAAAAATGGCAGCCAAAAGCAGCCAAATAAGCGTCATGAAACTTCCACCAATGTTGGTCCCCAGGATGGCCGCCAAAAGACCTGTATAAATAGGATGACGAACAAAATGATAGGGACCGGTCGTTATTAAATCTGGTTTTTCCTTCAATGACATCGGCATGCCCCAGTTCTTGCCCAAATGAATTCTTGCCCAGATCGCAAATGCGATTCCGGCAGCGCAGATAAAAACTCCCATGTATTGTATAAATGGAGTAGACGGAAATAAATGATAGGTAATGAGATACTTGAACCTCTCAGTGTGCAATAAAAACGCGACAATTGCAATAACGATGACCGTCCAGACAGTCGGACCGCTGAGGTGTCTTTTCCTGTTTATGTTTTTTTTGGCCAGCCCGCCCATGACAAGCCAGACTAGAATAAATGTGATCCAGCAAGCCGCAATGATCGAAGTGTACATATGTGCGAATATTTAATGATCGAAAGCGTATCCTGTCTGTTTGTCAATTTGCCTGAGGAGCTTTGATTTGCAAAGCAGCCTGTTCTCCCCAGGTATATGCCATTGAAACCGCAACCTCGATGTTGGATTGGTTCATTTTTGATTCATCATTTGGCCTAAGGAGCCATACGGATCGGGAATCCAGCAGTTTCCCTTTATTTTCAACGATCAATTTTTCAAGTATCTGTTGTGAAGCCTCTGTGGATCCTCCTCCCAAAGTAATGGCGACTACTGATTTACCATCCAGTACCACCTCTTTTTCTATAAAATTGCTCACGGCCCAATCTGGCCGCCAATTATAGGTATTGGCACAAAAGATATACAAGTCAACCGGCTGATTGTCCAAATGTCTGGCTGCTGCGACCGTGGCAACGGTCACCTGCATACCCTCATCGGCGAGGGCCTTGCCGAATGAGCGGCTTACCTGCTCGTCCAGGTTATAGAACGGGTCAGGATCATAGATAATCAACGCCCGCTTCTTTGCCGTCTGACTGCCCATTTTCCAGCTTCGTTCTGGCCCGGTACCTTCGGCCCAGAACGTCAGGAATGTCCAGATGGCCCCAATTGCCAGGACGGCGATACCTGTTACTTTGAGTAGTCTTTTCATAGTTATGCAAAGTTCCTCGGATTCAGCGGACAGATTGTTACAGGAAAAATGAAGATGGTTGCATGATTCACTGATTCAGGTTAGGAAATTACGACTTCAAACATCATTTCTCATTGCTGACCCTTTCAAGCCTTAGCGATACTTTGAAGGGAAAAGGACGGGTGATTGTAAATACAAAAACCAGTGAAATTTGCAATTTATAGATCTCAGGATGTAACCTTTCCGTATTAAACAAATTCACCTTTGCAAACAGGGTAATACGCAAAAAGTCGAACCGATTTGACTTTGCAAAAAAAAGGCCCCTTCAACATCAAATATGGAAAACACACTGATCCGTGAAAAAGTAGTTCTGCTCAGAACAGGAAAAATGGTCAAAATCGTGAGCAGACAGCTACAAGACAATGATTTACACAAGACTGATAATCAGGTCGATGTCCTAGTCAGGGAGCAGGATCAGGAAAATTTCAGGCCTTTTCTGAGCATTAGCCACCCCAAATACTGGAAGTTCATAAATCTAAATCCCCGACAGTCGATTATTTTACAATTGAAATATTCCGGTTTATCAAAAAAAGAAATAGCGCTAGTAATTGAGGAGTTTGTTTGAACTTAATTACACAAGTACAAAATGCTTAACTGTCCGGAATTCATTTATTATGAAAAGAATTCTAGTACCGTGTGATTTTTCGAAGTATAGCGAAACAGCCCTGATTTTTGCCTTACAATTGGCTACCCAAATCGAAGGAGAGTTGCTTGTGGTGAACGTAGTCCCTGAATCTTCCAGCACCCCGATAACATCGGAACTTAAAATCCATGCCCTGGAAAGCTTAACCAGGCTGGTTAAATCCTGCCAGAGTCCGGGGGTTATTGTCCAAAAGAAAATTCTAAGTGGAAGGTTCCTGACCTCCGTTCTAAAATCTGTCAAAGACGACAACATCAATCTGATTGTAATGGGAACCCGTGGCTCGCGCGGATGGGGCGAATACTTTATGGGATCAAACATCGAAAAGATCGTCCGGACATCACCCGTTCCGGTCTTCGCAGTAAGAGGCTCAATGAATCCCAAATCAATCAATGACATCGTATTCCCATGCGATATGAAACTTAATCAATTAGAAATGATTGAACAGATTAAACATCTTCAGACGCTTTTTCACGCAAGACTTCAAATCCTGCGCATCAACACCAGCAGTACTTCCAGCGATGGAAAAATCATAGAAAAGCTTGAACAATATGCAAAGCATTACCAGCTTAGCAATTTTCGGATTACCGTTTTAAAGAATAAAAATGTGACAGAGGGTATACTCCATTTTACACGCGAAGCCAATGCAGACATGATTGCGATGATAACCCGTAGAAAACGGGATTTGAAACATCTGTTCACCAATAGCACCACGGCCGATGTTGTAAATCACGCCAACGTATTGGTTTGGACTTGTTGCAGTGACCAATTACCGGCCAAAACTTCTACTAAAAATGACGATCAATGAAACCGGGATTACCTCAATCAAAGATATTGACCTGGCCCCAAAGCCTGGTAAAACTTACTGGAAAAACTCCGGAAGGGAATGGAGAGAGGAATTCATCTACTTTTTGCTGGTTGACCGGTTTCACGATGACCTGAACAGAAAACCTGCTGCAGATAACGCCCGAAGAAGTGGTTTTGGAAGTCCGGAGCAGCTGCAAAAAATATGCGGCGGGACTTTGAAAGGAATCACCAACCATCTGGACTACATCAATGACCTGGGTTGCACCGCGCTTTGGCTGAGCCCCGTTTTCGAAAATAACCCGACTTCCTACCATGGTTACGCGATCCAAAACTTTCTGAACATTGATCCGCGTTTTGGAACAAAGCAGGACCTGGCAGATTTGGTTGATGCTGCCCACGCCTTGGACATAAGGGTATTTATGGATATCGTTTTGCACCACAGCGGAGATAACTGGTCTTATCCCAATGATGAAAATTATTACTATAACCAGGGCGCCATCTTCCCGTTTGGAGCCTGGCGTTATGACCAGAGACCGTTGCCGATCGAGTTTCGAAATCCGGAGATTTATTCGAGAAAAGGGCAGATACGGAACTTCGACAGTTACCCGGAAACAAGGGACGGGGATTTTTTGGCATTGAAAAGCTTCAAAAATGACACTTCTCCCGAAGCACTTTATGTGCAGCAAATGCTGACTAAAATTCACTGTTACTGGGTGAAGGAAGTCGACATTGATGGGTTTCGGATCGATGCCGTCAAGCATATGGGTGAAGACTATGTCAGCCAATTCTGTTCCCATGTGAGAGAATATGCTTACAAACTCGGGAAACGCAATTTTTTTCTGTTTGGCGAGCTTGTCGGTCCGGAAGATATGTACAATAAATACATTGGCTCTAAAACTTCCGTGGTCGTCGAAGATAAAGCCATCTATTTCGGGCTTAATTCTGTGCTGGATTTTCCGCTGTACCACATTCTGGCAGACGTAATCCATGGCGTAGCAACACCCGACAAACTGATCGCCAGATATGAATCGCTCCGAAAAAATGCCATGAACCGAGGTGAATTCGGTGAATTTCTGGTAACATTTATTGACAACCACGACCAGGTTGGGCAGATTTTCAAAAAACGGTTTGGAAATGGTGCTACCGAAAATCAGATCATTGCAGGAATTGGCTTTTTACTTTGTGCCCTGGGAACCCCATGTATCTACTACGGCACCGAACAGGGTTTTGAAGGATCAGGCGAAGGTGATTCCAATGTGAGGGAAGCAATGTTCAGCCTCGAAGACGCTTCTTTAAATGCACTGAATAAATCGGCCCGGATTTATAAAGAGATCGCCTTCATTGCGGCTTTTCGAAAGCATAGCCCGATTTTGAAATTTGGACGGATGTATATGCGTGAACTGTCCGACGATGGCAAAAGTTTTCATTTGCCATCATTCAAAAAATGCTTGCTCGCTTTTTCAAGAGTCCTCTATGACCAGGAAATCATCGTGGCCTACAACAGCTCCCTTACTGATCAGGACGAAGAATATGTATTGGTAGATCCGCTGCTGAACCCAGAGGGAAGCAAGTTCAAATTTATATACGGCCAGTCGGGACACATCAGTGTGCTGCGCAACGAAGAAGGGAACCGGCATTTTATCAAACTAAAACTTGAACCGGCCCAATTTGTCATTTTAACGAATAGTGAAGACCCTAAAATGATGGGTCAATTGGCAGAAAAACAGGAGTAGCCCAAGATGGCAGATACGCGTTGCATATTAGAAATAAGGGAATGCGTAATTCGAAATATAAACTAGCAACATGTCAGAAACACCGCGCCAAAATACCTCCGAGGAGCCTGGCAAGCTCGCTATTACAGATTTAAAAACGGGATTGTCCAATCAGGAAGCATCCTCACGCATTCAGCAATTTGGCCTGAATGCACTGGAACAAGTGAAACCTGAAAGCATCTGGTCCATTCTTTTGCGGCAGGTGAATAGTGTGATCGTCTGGATCTTGGCAGCCGCCGCAGTCGTATCCTTTTTTCTTGGCGATTCGCTTGAAGGCTTTGCGGTGATTGCTGTCATTATCATCAATGCGGCCACCGGTTTTGTGCTCGAATACAATGCAAGGCAGTCCATGGAAGCATTGCGAAAACTAGACACAACGCCTGCAAGAGTCCTTCGCGACAAACTCATTATCGAAATCCCTTCCGAACAGGTGACCATAGGCGATATCCTGATTTTAGAAGCCGGGGATTTGATACCCGCCGATGCATTGATCCTGGAAGTCAACCAGTTGACGATTGACGAATCTGCATTAACAGGCGAATCTGTCCCATCTCAGAAAAATACTGATGCATCTGCCGAAGATGCGCCGCTTGGCGACCGGCACGACCGGCTGTTCAAGGGAACTGCCATCACCAATGGCAATGCCAAAGCAATGGTAACCGGTATCGGGCAAGGAACAGAGCTGGGCAAGATCGCAACCATGGTCAGCGAAGCCAAACGCACGGCTACACCTTTGGAAGCAAAACTGGATGCATTAGGAAAAGTGCTGATCTGGGTCACATTGGGTATGGCGACATTGTTTTTGATCGTCGGCTTTTTAAGAGGACAGGAAATCAAACAACTTATTGAAACCGCCGTTGCGCTGGCTATTGCGGCCATTCCGGAAGGTATGTCGGTAGTGGCAACTGTCGCGCTGGCCTACGGAATGCTCCGCCTGGCTGAGAAAAAAGTGATTGTGAAACGTCTGTCTGCAGTGGAAACACTCGGCGGTACCAATGTTATTTTTACCGATAAAACCGGGACACTCACCCAGAACAAAATTGAAGTCCATGCGCTAAGGGTAGCCGGAAACGACTTTACCGTTCGTCTGAATTCGGACAACAGTGGCGCTGCAACACTTGAAGTCACACAAGGAGACCAACAGCTGATCCATTCACCCGAACTTGAAATGCTTGCCCGAATTGGCGCGTTGGTTAACAATGCACAATTAGACTCAAAGAAATCGGACCGGAAAGAATTGGGCGATCCGGTCGAAGTTGCTTTGCTTTCGTATGGACGTGCGGCAGGTATAGATCTGCACCAATTACATCATGATTACAAGCGGCAGGCCGAACATGCGTTCAGTTCTGAGACGCGTATGATGGCAACGCTGGATCAGGTTGGAGCCGATTATTTTATTGGTGTAAAAGGTGCGGTGGAAGAAGTATCTGCACTTTGCAGTTGGAACAATCAGCAAGACAGGGACAAAGAATTGGAAGTATCCGAGCTCATGGCAGCCGACGGGCTTCGCACCCTGGCCTTCGCCTACCGGCAGACCAATGTAAAACCGGGAGAAAACTTTACACATGAAGGAAATTTGACTTATGCAGGACTGATCGGGTTCCTGGACCCGCCGCGTAAGGAAGTGATCAAATCATTGAATGCGTGCCATGATGCAGGCATCAAGGTCATTATGGTTACGGGAGATCATCCCGCCACTTCGCTGAAAATCGCGAAACAGGTAAATTTGGTCGGGCCGGATGAGCAGCTTGTCCTCACGGGGAAAGACCTGGAATCATTCGATTTTTCATCTGCTGATGACCAAAAAAAGATGATGGAATGCCGTGTATTTGCCAGGGTAAATCCCGCGCAAAAACTGGATATGATCGATTTCTACCAAAAACAGGGAGACATTGCCGGTATGACGGGCGATGGTGTGAATGATGCCCCTGCGCTGAAAAAATCGGACATTGGTATAGCCATGGGACTTCGCGGCACGGCAGTAGCCGCCGAAGCGGCCGATATGGTTTTGAAAAATGATTCCTTCGCATCCATTGTACACGCGATTGAGCAGGGACGGGTGATTTTTGAAAATATCAGGAAATTCATCGTCTTTCTGCTGTCCTGCAATATGAGTGAAATCTTCGTCGTCACCTTTGCCGGTTTTCTCAATGTGGGGAGCCCGCTCCTACCCTTGCAAATCCTTTTTATCAACATCATTACCGACGTGTTCCCGGCGCTCGCACTCGGGGTAGGAAAAGACAACAAAAAACTAATGAAATCTCCGCCCAGGGATCCCAAACAGCCCATTTTACAAAAAGCGGATTGGAAAAGAATTGTATTTTATGCCCTCGTCATGACAGCCTCCGTACTGGGTGTATACTGGTACGCAATCAATCGATTGGGAATGAGCGCGGAAGAAGGAAATACCATCACTTTTTTCGCGCTTTCGCTTGCGCAGCTGCTCCATGTGTTTAATATGTATTCCGGAAAGCTTCGTTTTTTCAACAATGAAATCACCCGTAACAAATTCATCTGGATGGCGCTGGCCTTATGCATCCTGATTATGATCGCCACCTTTTTTATACCATTCCTCCGACAAATATTGTCCCTTCAAATGCTTGATATAGAAACACTGGAACTGATTTTGGCCGCCGGGATTGCGCCTGTTTTGGTGATACAAACTGTCCGTTTACTTTTCCCGATAAAGTAGTACAGGCGTTGATCACACCTGTGATTAATGCAACTTGTAGCGGCAGATCTGTAACAAGTTGCGGTCAAAATAGGCTGACCTTTATTCAAACTTATTCTTCCCCACCAGCCGATCATCCATCAATCATGAAAAAAATACTTGTTACCACCGATTTCTCGTCGGGCTCCAAAGCTGGCCTACGGTTTGCCATTCAATTGGCTTCGCAAAGTAAGTTTGCCCTGACTTTCTTTCATTCCTACAATATTATGTCGCCCACTGCCTGGCCTACAACTAAGATCAAGGAATATGAAAAATCAGAAGCCGCGAAGGTTCAGCAGAAGCTTGACCTGTTTGTTGAAAAGGTTTACCAGGAACTTGCAATCAAACCGGAACACAGCAAATGTGTGATCAAAAGTTCGGTTTTCGCCCAAGGCAATATCATGGAATATGCAGGTGAGCACAACTTTGATTTTATATGCATCAGCACACGCGGAGCAGGCAAATTGCAAAGACTTCTGGGCACGAATACAGCCAATCTGATCAATAATTCCGACATACCCGTGATCGCTGTGCCCTATACGTATAAATCCAGAAAGGTTACGAGTATCCTCTATGCTTCCGATCTTACGAACCTGGATAAAGAATTGGAAACCGTCGCCGCATTTGCCACTCCTATCAAAGCCGAAGTACAACTGCTCCATTTCACCACTTTCCTGCAAACCCACATCGACCCTGAAAAGATCGAGCAGGCAGCCAAAAAGTCGGACCACTTGCACCTGAAACTGGACATTAAGTTTTTTGAACCCGCCGAAAGTCTGGTTTCACATATCGAAGCAGCCATCCTGAGGACCAAGCCATCCATGCTAGTCATGTTCACCGAGCATCACAGGAATTTGTTTGAGAAGATATTTCTGTCCAGCAAATCGGCTGAGTATTCGTACCATCCGGCGGTGCCTTTGTTGGTTTTTGGGAAGAGTTGAGGGGGAGTCGAGACGGTTAATCTTCGCAATCCAGCCATGCGCCATTATTTTCGTCTTTGGTGATGATCCGCCAAACTATCTAAAATCAGCAGCCATAATGTTGCAATATTTGGAAACTTTCTGCATCTTCGCCTGAAAAACGAATGCGATACTTTCAAACCAGGTTTTTAGAAGAAGCTGACAAATTCATTGCCGGGCTTGACCTAAAATCTGCGAGAAAGGTATTTTACAATATAGACCTTGCTGAACAAACTAACGATCCTAAAATAAAAGATGGCAGCGAAAGAAATGAAATCATATTCACTTGCTGAAATGAAAGATAAGTATATCGGTCAGGTCGGTTCAACTGAAAGGGATGAATACGAATATGAACTTCGTATGGACGTTTTGGGGCGAATGATAAAAACAGCACGGCAAGAACGTAACCTGACACAAGAACAATTGGGACAGCTCGTTGGCGTACAAAAATCTCAGATATCCAAATTAGAAAGTAGTACCAATAGTGCGACCATTGACACCATTTTAAAAGTCTTCAAGGCTTTGAAAGCGGATATTCATTTCAATGTGACGTTGGAAAATCAGTATGTTAAATTGGCCTAATGAACAACGGAATGCAAAATAAAAAATCAACCTCCTTCTACTCACATTTGGATGACCAATACGGAAAACGAGGAATGGCTGCGGGAGAGCAATTCGAAGAAGAATTCGAAGCCTTTAAATTGGGGGCTATGATTCAGGAATTGCGCAGGAAACAAGGTTTGACACAAGAACAACTTGCGACAAAATGCGGTACGACGAAAACTTACATTTCGCGCATTGAAAACAACGCGAGCGACATCAGGCTTTCAAGGTTGATGCGGATTGTTAGGGAAGGTTTGGGTGGCAATTTGAAACTGAGTGTGACGGTATGACAAAGAATATTATAAATGTTGCACCATTATTGGCTGACCATTTTGTGGATATCGAAATTGACGCAAATACTTTTGAGGAAAATGAAAAATTGGTTACAGAGAATGCACATAGACTTGGACTCTATTATAAGTACCTGGGGTTGTTACATGACAGTTGGTTTATCGGGACAAAAATTACGGCAAATAAACTCACGATCAAGCTTAACGATTTTACAACTCATGTTTTTTCAGAAGTAATCGTTGACAAGAAAAAGCTAGACATTGACCATGAAAAGCTTGTCTTCCCAATTCTAATTGAATTTGAGATAACGAACCTGACATTTAACACTGTGGACGAAAATGGTGAGATTCAGAAAATCAGATCGACTTCAATTGGCGAATATCTCTATGAGCACATCATTTCAATTGATAATGAGAAAATAGAAATCGGCTTGGTTGTTTGGAAGGATGGCATTGGTAATAAGAGAGGACAGCACATTTTGCTTTTAATAACCGCCAAAAATATAACTGTTACTGAGTTGCAGGATGACGCCTGGAAGGAAATATTTGGAAATGCTTATGACGATTATTATAAGTATTTCAAAGCTCAACTAGCAACTGGGCGATATTTATCCGATCAATCACTCTGCTATGATTTATACGAGGAATATGAACAGCAAATCTTCACACACCCATGAAAACCACCCTCTCCCACCTCCCGGACGACAAGCAAGAAGAATTAAAACCCTTACCGAAATCATCCTATCCAAAGTCCCAGCCGAAATGATCATCCTTTTCGGCAGTCGTGCGCGTGGCGATTGGGTGGAGGATTAAATTTCATTAACACACTGTTTCCCAATTGGGAAATTTCATACCTTTGACAAATTTGCGAATGAGGCCAAACTTTGAGATAGCATTGTTACCCGAAGCCGTCGAGTTTTTAGAAACCCTTGACGAGAAAACAAGAGAGAAAATTTACTATAACATCAAGAAATCTCAATTTGTGAACGACAATGAGCTTTTCAAAAAACTGAATGACTGCATTTGGGTTTAGGACGCTCTACAAAAGCAAGGCTTTTCGGCTTTTTTCGTTTTGGGACAAAATTGATGGTAAAGAAACATTGATCGTGGCGACACACGGCATCCTAAAAAAGACGCAGAAAACACCATCAAAAGAAATTAAGAAAGCCGAAGAAATAAGGAAACAATATTTGGACAATAAGGCAAAAATGAAATGATTATGGATAAATTTAAAACAGTTTCGCTTGACCAAATGATTGACAAACACATTGGCGAGCCTGGAACAGAGAAACGGGAAGCTTTTGAAAATGAACTGAGAATTGATTTGTTGGGGCACGCCATCAAACAAGCAAGACAGGAACGCAATCTGACACAAGAACAATTAGGCGAACTTGTAGGCGTGCAGAAAGCCCAGATTTCTAAAATAGAGAACAGCGTAAAAAATGCAAGGTTTGAAACAATTCTAAAAGTATTTGACGCATTGGGAGCCAAGGTTCACTTTAACGTAGAACTCAATCATAAAAAATTCGCTTGCTGACAATCTCACACACTAACGCCCACACACCACATGAAAACCACCCTATCCCACCTCCCCGAAGACAAACAAACCGAACTAAAAACCCTCACCGAAATCATCCTATCCAAAGTACCCGCCGAAATGATCATTCTTTTTGGCAGTCATGCGCGCGGCGATTGGGTGGAGGATTTTCAGGAGACGTACGAATATGTGAGCGACTATGATATTCTTGTAATTACAAAAGATAGAAAGGCGGCGAGAGGACAAAAAAAGTGGCAGGATTTGGACAAGGACTTGGCGGCTAATCAAGACATTACGAAAACCAACATTATCCAACATAGCGTTTGGTTTGTGAATGATAAGATCGAACGGAACTACTACTTTTTTGTAGATATTTTGAAAGAAGGGATTTTGCTTTTTGACTCCGGAAAATTTAGTTTATCCGAGCCGAAACAGCTGAGTCCTCGGGCAAGACACAAAAAAGCTAGTAATGCATTTAAGCATTGGTTTGAAAGCGCAAGCCGCTTTTTGGAAACCTTCAATTTTGCCTTTCAAAATGGAGAGAACAACTTAGCCTACTATAATGAGGCTGCCTTTTTGTTGCATCAAACCACTGAACGGTTGTACGCTGCAATTCTCCTCGTTTTTACGGATTACAAACCCAGAACGCACGACATTGAGGAATTAGGAAAACAAGTCGAAAAACTTCACCCTGACTTTGTAACTGCTTTTCCTAAAAATACAGCCGAAGAAGCACGGCTGTTTAAACTTCTCAAAAAAGCCTACATCGATGCGCGATATGACATGAATTACAAGATCGAAAAATCGGAATTGGAATATCTGGCCGAGCGCGTGAAAATCTTGAAAGAATTGACCGAACGGATTTGTACTGAGCGGATTGCCCAGTTTGGCACCGATTAAACCTCCCCACATGCCCACCCCTACCACCCTCCATCAAGGCCTCACAACCGACCAAGTCAACCAATCCCGCGCCAATCACGGCGAGAACAAAATAGAAGATACGGGCAAAAACGGCCTTTTAACTGCCGTGCTGGGTTTGGTCAAAGAGCCAATGCTAATCCTTTTGATCGCCGCCTCCGCCATTTATTTTGTGACGGGTTCACTGGGAGAAGGCTTGTTTATGCTCGGGGCCATTATTGTCATTTCTGCAATTTCGATCTACCAGGATATCCGAAGCCGTAATGCGCTTGCGGAGTTGAAAACACTCACACAACCCAAGTGTAAAGTGGTCCGCAATGGTGTCGAAGTCGAAATTCTCAGAGAGGAGCTTGTGATCGGAGACTATCTGATATTGGAGGAAGGCAACAAAAATCCTGCGGATGCATCGATCGTGGAAGCGCATGATTTTTCTGTAAATGAATCTATTCTTACCGGTGAATCGCTTCCGGTTATCAAAAACGATGCAAAAACAGAAGTTTTTCAGGGAACACTCGTAACCAGCGGCAGGGCAATCGCGGAAATCAATGCGATTGGGAACAAAACCCGGCTCGGACTGATCGGAATAAGCCTGGAATCGATTGAGCAGGAACCTACCCCACTGCAGGTACAGATCACCAATTTCGTCAAGAAAATGGCGATCATTGGCGGCGTTGTTTTCCTGATCGTTTGGGGTATCAATTACATTCGCACTGGGCAGTTTTTAGATAGTCTTTTGAAAGCGTTAACGCTTGCGATGAGTATTTTACCCGAAGAGATCCCGGTGGCATTTACTACGTTTATGGCGCTGGGTGCGTGGCGGCTGATGAAAATGGGGATCATCGTCAAACGAACGCAGACCATTGAAACGCTCGGCAGCGCCACAGTCATTTGCACAGACAAAACCGGAACGATCACAGAAAATAAAATGGAGCTGGTCAGTGTATATGTGCAGGCGACAAATTCTATTCAAATACCAGACGAGACATTAAAAACGGAAGGTCAAAAACTGCTGGCCATGGCAATGTGGTCCAGCGAACCAGTGCCTTTCGACCCCATGGAAATTGCGCTGCATGAAGCATATGGAAAACTTTCAGCGGTGGATAGCAGACCGGAATTCAGGCTCGTTCATGAATATCCGCTGGAAGGCAAGCCACCCATGATGACGCATGTATTCGAGAATACGGAGGGCGAACGCATCATCGCAGCCAAAGGTGCGCCGGAAGCATTAATGGCACTTTCGGGATTATCGGATAGCCAGCAGACCGACATACTCGACGCAGTTAATGGGCTGGCAGCCAAAGGTTACCGAATATTAGGTGTGGGTGAAAGTACATTTTCCGGTGATGTATTTCCCGAAAAACAGCAGCAGCTTTCGTTTCAATTTCTGGGTCTGGTTGCTTTTTATGATCCTCCGAAAGCAAATATCCGTTCGGTTTTTGAATCATTTTACAAAGCCGGTATCCAGGTAAAAATCATTACGGGTGACAATGCGGCCACAACGCAAAACATTGCCAGACAAATTGGGTTCGAGGGTGCAGAAAACGTTTTATTAGGCGACGAGCTGGTTGCTATGGACGACAATACCTTGCAGCAGAAAGTGATGCAGACAAGCATTTTTGCAAGAATGTTCCCGGAAGCAAAATTAAAGGTTGTTAATGCACTGAAAGCGCAGGGACAGATTGTCGCCATGACCGGCGACGGCGTTAATGACGGCCCGGCACTGAAAGCCGCACATATCGGAATTGCTATGGGCAAAAAGGGCACGGAAATTGCGAAACAGGCTTCCTCGCTGATTTTAGCAGACGATGATCTGGCCAAAATGGTAGATGCTGTGGCGATGGGCCGCAAAATTTATGTCAGCCTAAAAAACGCAATCCGCTACATCATTTCCATTCACATCCCCATTATCCTCACCGTTTTTATTCCACTAGCATTGGGCTGGATCTATCCGAATATTTTCACGCCGGTCCATATCATATTCTTCGAGCTGATCATGGGCCCGACCTGCTCCATTATTTATGAAAACGAACCCATGGAAAAGGACCTCTTACTACAAAAAACAAGACCCTTTACATCAACTTTTTTCAGTTTAAAAGAGCTGTCAGTCAGCATATTGCAAGGACTGGTAATCACAGCGGGAATGCTGCTGCTATATAACTACGCGGTGATGCAATCCTATGATGAAGCGCTTACCCGATCCATGGTTTTTATCGGACTTTTGGCTGCGAATGTATTTTTGACGCTGGTAAACCGTTCATTCTCCCACTCCATTTTCACGACATTACACTATAAAAACAGCCTGGTGCCGCTGATCATTGGCATCACAATCCTGCTTTCGGTTCTCATTTTTGTGATACCAGGCATTACCCGGTTTTTTAGTCTTGAAATGGTGAGTGTTAGCCAGTTGCTGATCAGTATCAGTGTGGGGTTTGTGTTTACGGTTTGGTATGAAGGGGTTAAGTTTTATGGTCGGAGGCGGGATAAAATTCTCATCGAAAAGTAATCTCCGGACCAAGGTCGCTTTACGATCTCACCTAATTTTAAATTTCATTCCATCTTTGAACTTGTTGCTGGTACCCCTATCACCGAATTAAAGCAGCGGCAAAGAAACCCTGAATTCAGTAGCAGTTTCGTCCACGGTAACTTCACGGGGCTTACGTAACGATAAAATGACTTTAGACTGCTCAAACCCTGCTGGCTGACCGTTAATCAGATTGTGGTATTGGATTTCAGATTTGTCACGCAAATGAATTGGGCCGTCAACTAACTAAGCCTCCAAAACGAACCCACTGTCCGGCTCCATTCCGCCACTGTTCAAGACCTTTGGGAAAATACTGTTGCAGCGAAATCCGAGTTATGGCTTTGATATACAAGTAAATCCAGATTTGTTCATTACCACAGGATAATTCGCCAAATTATTCTGCGGGCTACATTCTAAATTGGGTTTGGCCAGAGACCAGCAACTTATCCTGACTTATCAGCTTACCAAAACATCATCGAACTGATGCGGCGGGAATTTGAGTGTGCTGAATAGAAATCAATGACCGCCTGAAAATCAGGATCAATACGATTACTTACAATTTCAAACCCTTCCAGAATGGCAGGAACGAAACAGAGAAATTCACGTAAGGCGCGCTTGTGCTCTTTGTTTTGATAAAATAATCTGATGAGCTTCCATAGGTGTTCAGTGCTTTCGTCATGGGCGTGGACATGATCCCTGCACTAACGCCCAATACTATACTTTTAGAAAGTAAATGCTCGAACGTAACCCCCGATTTGATGGTGAGTGAAGTACTGATCGCATTGGTAGGCAGATCCGATTGTTTTGGATTAAAAAAGAACATATTCCCTCCCAGTTCACTACCTGCTGATAGGAAACTTTTAGCAGAAAGCTCTTTCCTTACGATAACCCGCGCTGGTAGATCTGCCAAAAGTTCAAGGCCAAGATTGGAAAATTTTCTGCTGTAACTGATCAGCAGGTAACCAGGGACAATTGACGAACGGTCAGCAATCAGCACAGCACCAACAGACAAGCTGGTAACCGGATTTCTGATTAAATTAACTGTTGCAAATCCCATACCTGTCAATCGCATCCGGTTCAATGAAGCATTTGTCACAGCCGAGACAGTCGCACTGTACGTGACGGGTTTACCGAAAACTGAATCCGACCGGCTAAAACTTCCTGAAAAGTTGAATGTGGTAAAATTCGTATCCATGTTTTTAATTCCAAGCAGCGAGTTGGGGTTAACGACATTACTTATGCTGGTATGCTCATTGATCACACCAAATGTCGCAGATACGGTGTTCTTGCCCCAGGATGATATCGGCAGATTAAAATAAGCTTTTACCCGGGTGATTTGGGCCTTTCCCTGAAACAACTCTCCGTCCCTCAGGTTTGAACGCACATTTGCCTCCGATATAATATCAGTCGAAATACCCGCCTGTCGGATCGTGGGATACTTCAATGCGGCCATCCGGTAATAGACGAACCGGATCGAATCCAGGGTTTCAGCGCTGGGCTGGCTGGTGGGAGTTTGGCCGAATCCAGCAAACCCCATTAAGCCAAGCAGGATACAAGCAAGCAATTTTTTCATTTTGAAATTATTTAAAGTTTCGTGGTCAATTTCTAAGGATGAGGTCCGAAAAGATGGCCTCACCTATTGTCCTAAACCAAGACAATAGACATTAGACTTACCCCCACGTCTTTTTAAAAATACTTTCAAAAAGAATTAATATTCACCGTGAACCTGAATTTTACCGGCGGTTACAGTTCCAACTCAGCCAGCCAAACAAGCTCTGCGCGGCGCTGCTGATGGAAAATCGATTCGCGCATCGCAAAATCAATAAGTCTTGATGCGGACTTCTCCCACTTTCAACCCTTCCACCTCTGCCCTAATGACGATTTCACCCGCCACTTTCGTAGGACGGACAATCAACAAACCCCTCCCCTGAAACACTTTTTTCTCCGGTTTCTGAAAGCTCGACATATCCTTTGGATTTCCGTTGCCAACGCCAGCCAGGACGCCATTTCCGGATATTTGATATTTGACTAAAAAATCATCCGAACTCGGCACGACCTGACCCGCTTCGTCCACAATTTCGACGGCGATGTAGGCAAGATCATTCTGGCTGGCTTTGGTTGCTCCTCTTTCTGCCTTTAAACGGATAGCAGCTGGTTTTCCGGTTGTTGAAAGTATTTCAGAAGCGATTTCTTTTTCTCCTTCATAACAGCGGGCCACCAGTTTTCCAGGTGTATACGCAATTTTGAATGTAGCAATAATTGAACCCTCCTGCACGGTCTGTTCTGCAATCACTTTGCCATTCAATTCCAGTTTCACTTTTGGACTTCTTGTAAAAACCCTGATTTCCAGGGAATCATTCTCATGTCCTGGCCAGGTCCAGCATTTCAGTTCATCAGGAAACCCGTAAAAGCCCGGCATATCTTTCATGCCTTTCGGAATTGGCCGGTGAACCATCGTTTCAATGAGGCTCCGTCTCCAGACCACATCCAGATAATACGAGGCAGACTTTTTATTTCCGATCAAATCCAGTTCGCCTGTGTAGGAATTAAAAATTGGCCATTGGGGTGACATAAAAGCTTCGACAAAACCGCCAGGTTTCTCATCCACTGGTTTTAGCCGCGCCAGGCCAATTCCTGCTTCACCCAAATAATCGATCGCTGCCCAGCTGAATGTCCCGATGACATAATCGTTTTTCTCCACAGCATTCCAGTTTTCAAGCGCTTTGGGTGGGAAATATTCGGTTGCCACCATAATCCTGTCTGGATACTTTTTGTGGTCGTCCTCATATTTGCCCATCGTATAATTGTAGCCGCTCACATCCAGGCTCGCAAAAGCTGGCGCTGTCATATTCCAATTTTTTCCTTTGGCCATCGCCAGATAAAATGGCACGGCATTGGTTACGGCCCGGGTCGAATCCAGTTTCCGTACCGTATTTGCCAATAAGGCGGAGGTTTTATAACCCAGCGAGTCGACGATCTCCGGGATTTCATTGCCGATACTCCACATGATGATGGAAGGATGATTTCTGTCCCGAATCACGATGGATTCCAGATCCCTCACCCCCCATTCCTTGAAATATAGCGCATAGTCGTCCGGCGTCTTGGTTTTGTTCCACATATCAAATGCCTCATTCATGACCAAAATTCCGATACTGTCACACGCATCCAAAAACTGTGGCGAAAATGGATTGTGCGCGAGCCTGACCGCATTGTAACCATTCTTTTTCAGCAGCTGCACTTTTCTGATTTCCGCCCGGTCAATGACTGCCGCACCAAGCGGTCCGTTGTCATGATGCACACAGCCGCCCTTGATTTTTAGACTTTGCCCATTCAGCAAGAATCCTGTTTTCGCACCGAAATTGATGCTTCGAATCCCGAACGCTTGTGTATATTCGTCAACCTTTTTACCATTCTGTTTCAAAATGATTTTGGCCTTGTATAAAACAGGATGATCAAGATCCCATAGATCAGGGTTTTTAACCGTGATCTTTTGCTGTATCTGACTTACGGATGTAATTTCAGAATTTTGAGTCGCGATCAATTTACCATCACGCGAATACAATTCTGTGGTGACCAAATAAGGTGTACCGGTTTTTAACCCCACAAAATCCGTCGTAACATGAATTTCGGCTGATTGTTTTGAAACCTTGTCAGAGATGATATTAACACCCCAGTTTTGAATATGCGCCGGGCTCACTACGGACAGCCACACATGGCGGTAAATACCAGAACCTGTATACCAGCGGGAATTGTCCCCTTCATTTTTAACACGCACAGCGATGACATTAGGTTTATCCGCAGGGTTTAAAAACTGGGTAAGATCATAACTAAACGAGGTATATCCGCTGGGATGATTTCCCAAATGATGGCCATTAATCCAGACATCAGCATTCATGTAAACACCGTCAAACTGGATGAAAACATTTTTGCCAAACGCCGATTTATCTAAAACAAAACTTTTCCGGTACCAAGCCGTTCCGCCGACGGTAAAAGCGGTAGCATTCTTGCCAATAGCGCCTTTATAAAACGGCCCGATCGTACTATCAGAGGGACTATTAGTTAAATCTTCAATACTCCAGTCATGCGGCACGTCCAGTTTTCGCCAGTTAGCGTCATTAAAATCAAACCCTTTTGCATCAAGGTCCTTCCCTTTTTTGAATTTCCAGTCCGCATCAAAAGAGATCATTCGTCCCGGAACGATAGGCTTACTTAAATCTTTACCAAAACTGTTTGTAACCAAACCGAACGCAATGATCCCTATTATAAAAATGTATCTTTTCATGATCTAATTTCTGATTTCTAAAATTTTGACAGGTCCTACGAGTCCGTTCGACATGAATTGCCCTTCTGATTTTTGGAACTGTTTGTATTGCTTGTTACCCGCCGTCGCCTGGCCTATGAAATTATTCAGCTGGGTTGGCAATACGCGGATTTCAATTTTGTTCGGACCTTTTTGCAGCAATTTGCCCAGATCCAATATGTATGGGGCAAAAATTCTTTTGCCTCCCAACTTACCGTTGACCTGCACTTCGGCAGTATGATAAACTTTGCCCAGATCCAGTAAGTAGCTGATTTTAGGGTGAATATCCTTTAATTCAAAAGTACTGGTGTAGACAATTTCACTCCCTGCTAACTTAAATTTATCGTTGTTCTTAAAATCAAACAATCCACTGTCGGTAACTTTTACACTATCGGCGACAATGGTCCATTTATCCAGATTTAAAACTGTTGCCGCTTTTGAAGGATCGTAAACAGACTTCGATAATAACGGATTTTCTACCCCTTTTTTCACAGAAGCATAGAGTACCACAGAGCTGTACGGCGGGATTTGGCAAGTTGCCTTTCCTCGTTCCGGATTAGCGGTTCTACTCCCGTCCTCGGCATTGAGCCAATAGCTGTTCACATATTTTTTATCCAATGAAAATGAGATCGTCTGCCATTGATCGCTTTTGTTCCATACAAACTGCACGCGGCTTCCATCAGTCATTTCCCGCTGAACCTGACGGGTAAAAGTGTAGTCTCCGTCGAATTTAACGGTTTGTTTCAGCGAAGAAATCCAGTCGGTTAGTCGCTTGTGATCAGCAACTTGCACGCTGTTTTTTTGCCTTAGCGCGTTTTTCAAAAGATTTCCTACCAGCTTGTCATTTTCTTTCCAATTCAAAAACGAAGGTTGTTTGCCCGGTAAAACACCGGAATTTAAGAGCTTCATTCCTTTGCCGGCCAACAGTTTAATTTGCTGTGCTGTTTTAATTTCCATCGTCACGTTGTCCGACAGGATCAGTGCCTGATACATATTGCCGCGGATATTGATCTGTTTATCAGTTGTTAGCGCCGCTTCCTGTATAGAATTATCATTGACCCATTCCCAGGTAATGCCTTTTGCTTCCAATTGATTGATTAGTTTCCAGGTTTTTTCTGCCCAGATACTTTTATCGCCCGAAATTTCTTTGCGTTTGGCCAGTGGCGGCTCAACGCCAACCATTTCGCCCATCGTCATAATTTCTTCCGGATTGTCAGGCATCTGCTCCACGCTCATGTATGGAAAATAAATCAAAACATCTGTTTTCGGCTTTCCAGATCGCAGCGCATATTGAGTGCGCTGAATGTATTGGTTGATGTCCTTCTGGTATTTCCAGAAAATATCGGTTTCGCCGTACTGCGATGCAAAATTGGCAATGGCCAGAGCTGCACTTGAAAAAGGGTACCAGCCTTCTTTGGCAAAATCTTTCGGCGTATACCGGTAAGGAATGCCGTGATAAATAATTTGCTGAGCCCCGGCTGCGAATAATTTATCCACGGCTATTCTGGTCTTTTGCGGGGTGGTCATATAGGCCCTGTTGGCAAATACGACCGATTCTGATGAAACCAGCGGACGGTTATACAAATGCGCGCCGGATGACACAATTTTCATATTCGCTTCGGATGCCAGCATACTTTCCATTTCGGGAATGGAAGCCAGGCCTGCGATAGACATCATATCCATGTGTAGCCCATAAGCCTGGGTCCGGTGCAGAAGGCCTTTTGGCTCCATGAAATTTTTGCTTGTTTTCAAAAAATGCGCCCCCATAAGCTCGCTTAAAGTCAGGTCATAATCATGGCGTATGCGCTCGTCTGCCTCCGCATCAAATGTAAAATCCTTAGGCGCATTCGGGTTCATAAACTGGACATAATTATAGCCCCGCTGCATGTTGGCCGCCAGATAAGGCGTTGGATCATACCCTCTTCTTTTTTTGAAAAAAGGAATAAAATCTGCGGAGTAATGCCTGTCGGCTTTAAACTCGTAGCTATCATTAAAAATCGCCCGCATGGGATTTCCAAAATACGGCTTCAAACCCGTGCGCTCTCCGAACAAATGGGTATAAAGTTTCAGCACTTTTGTCGAATCAAAATGATCTACCACGTAACCTTGTTTGGGTTCTGCGGCCATTGGCATTTCACCGCTCGGCAAACTCCAGTATGCAATGATTTTCCAGTTGCCTTCCGGTAAATTGCATTTGATGGAGTCGTTCTTCACCTGATCCGTAAGAATCACAGTGGCATTAATGTCCAACGGAACGGTTCTGAGCGATACCGCTTCCTTTGTCCCAACCACTTTTGAAGCCACAACTGCCTGCAATACAGCACTGCCAATTTTGCTTACTACTTTGGGTAATGCAATCGTCAATGCTTTCCCGCCTTCGACGTTGACCGCGGCAAATTTCAGATTTCGAAAACCATCATTTGCCTCTAAAATAACGCTACCAGCAGGCCAGCCGCTGCCGTTGGTCATGTCCACGATCAGTCCTCTTTTGCGCGACTGCTCCATCACCGTTTTTAAATTTTCATAATACTGCGGCGTATCCCAGCTCAGCACCTTATCCCGGTTTTCGTCTGACAAGGGTATGCCCAATTTCAGCGGCTGTATCTCAACACCGGCAAAGGTATTGTCAGCAAAAAGATCAATTTCCCGTTGCAACTCTTTCGTCTCCACGTCATTTCCCGGCCACCACCAACGCGCCATCGGCCCGAATTCCTGAGACGGGTTTTGGAATTTTTCGGGATCGAAATCGTACTTCGGAAACCATTTTGAGGGCTGCTCGGTGACAGGTTTAAAGGCGAGTGTTGCCAGCAGAACTGCCAAAACAGCCATTGTTTTTTTGGTCATTTTAATTTTGATTCTTTTAGCCACGAATACACCAATTATCACGAATTGATTAGTCGCCGCTGATTCGTGTAAATTCGTGTATTCGTGGCTGAAATTTTTGGTAGCTAAAGCTGTAACCGTTGATAACGAGGTTATTTGCTATTCTAGATATCTCCAAGTTCCTGTCTTCACGTCGAGCGTCCAGGGTTTTGGTTCCGGCACCCAAAGTTTACCGTCCCCGATCTCAACCGGCATCCACAGATAACGGGAATCCCACTGCGTTTTTGGTTTCCATATATCTGCTAGAAATATCACCGTGGTGTCTTTTTTCCCGACGACCTTTACAAACATCGTTGATTGTGAGCCATACGTTTTGGCTTTTTCAGGAGCAATGTCCACGAATTCACTCCACGGCCCTGACAGACTTTTGGAAGTAGCCACCTTATTCCGGTTAGGCGCCCAGCCAGTCAATCCCGAACCTACTGCATAATAAAGTCCCTTGTAATGGACAATCGCGCCACCTTCCAAGGGGGATTTTATAAAACAAATCTCCTTTTCCACATTCAGATAGTCATCCGAAAGCTTAGCGATGTAAAAGCCTTTTTCTGGTCTGGATTCAAAAATCAAATAAGCACTGCCGTCGTCATCAATAAACTGCCCGATATCCCGGCTTTCCCTATCCAGTGGCCTGAAAGTTTTTACCAGCTTAAACGGACCGGTGGCCTTATCGCTGATCGCAACGCCCACCCTTGCATAATCGTAACTGAAATTATAACGTGAATCTTTTAGCGCGCCATCGATGTGCATGTACATCACAAATTTCCTGGTTTTGCCATTGTAGTAGACTTTCGGCCGTTCTAAAACCCACTTGTTATTGACCAGTGCAGTATCCGGTTTTGCCAGCGCAATGACATCGCCCTGATTTTTCCAGTTGGTCAGATCCTTTGAGGAGTAGCAACTGACGTACCGGAAATTTGTATCCAAATCCTTTCTTCGCTGTTCACCATACCAGTAATACGTTTTTTGCACCTTGATGATCCCACCGCCATGTGCCTGAATGTGGTTTCCATCGCTATCAGGCCAAATTTCACCGGGGAGAATGGCGGCCTGTTTTTGCGCAATGGCAAATGAGCCAACCAGTAGGCTGAAAAACGCAATCATCAGATGCCTTAAGAGTGTTGCCATTTTTTTGACTACCGGATAGTTACGACAGAATTTTTCATATCACTCCTGATAAAACCGGTCACGTTTTCAGCATGACCGGTTTCTTTGTTCATTTCTGACCCAGGGAAAATCAGCAGGTTTATTCTTTGATCCTTTTCGCCTTCGCGTCAAACATGCTCATCATCGAACCTTTAAGATTCTCGTCATCCACTTTGTTTAGTTCGAGGGTGATATCGTAACCGGATGCTGAAAATGCAATGTCTATTTTACCTTCACTTTCTTCAATGGAGGTGATAGGGATCGCTGGTTTTCCAGCACCCGTACCATCTAACAGCTCCCCGGTCAGTTTGCCATCTTTGCGGACCAGATTGGTGATCATTTTGCTGTCACCGTCGGGCGTTCCCATGATGGTTATTTCCCATTTACCTGCAAAAAAATCAGCTGGGGTGCTGGTTTGGCAAAACCCGTTGATTGTCAGACCGATCAACATGGCGAAAAGAAATACACTTAATTTTTTCATTTTTTGTTTGTTTAAAATTTGATTCATTGTTTTTCTTGATTTCAATCGAACCATGGCCGATATACTTTTCCAGTTATACCAGTGGTAAAAAGCGACTTTATAGGTTCGCTCAATTCCCAAAACGGACAATTTGCGATCAAATATAAAGCAAATTTTTTTTAATGTCTCATTTTAAGACAATAAAGTAATTTTTAATTTTATATTTGAATAGTCATGTTATAAAAACAGCATTTGGATGCTTATAGCGTAACTTTGCCAGCAGGATTTACTAAAATTTAATAATGAGCTTATTTAACGGACAAGACTTAATTGCCCAGGTTGCCATCGATTGTGTGATATTTGGATATCAGGACAAGCAGTTAAAAGTCCTGATCAACAAGCTAAATTTTAAAGGGGATTTCTTTTCGTTACCCGGTGGGCTCATTTTCCAGAATGAGAGTGTAACGACGGCCGCATACCGAATTTTAGAGGAAAGAACCAGTCTGTCCGAAATCTACCTGGACCAGTTTTACGTGTTTGGGGACGCGGAAAGAACGAATGCGGATGTTTTTAATCAATTGGTCGCCATGAACCCTGAGAGTTTTGGTGTCGACAAACTATCCAAGTCTGACATGGATTGGATCACCAGCCGGTTTATATCAATCGGTTATTATGCCCTGGTAGATATCAACAAGGTGAAACCTAAAAAAACAGCACTAGATCAATCCGTTGAGTGGTACAACATCAAGGATTTACCATTGATGATCGTTGATCACAATGAAATAGTAAAAAAAGGCCTGGATGCACTCAGGTCCCATCTGGATGAAAAAATATTGGCATCCAACCTTCTTCCGGATACTTTTACGATCAAAGACCTCCAGCAACTTTACGAAGCTATTTTTGATAAAACTTTTGCCCGGAATAATTTTCAAAGAAAAATCCTTGACCTGGATATCCTCGAACGTCTGGAGAAAAAATTTACCGGTGCCCAAAACAAAGCCCCCTACTTATACCGGTTCAAAAAAAGAGAAGGGTATTAACCTCATTACTTTTTGTGATTCCATGCTCAGTCCAATACTGACATGCATGCGTCAGTGGTCGCTACTTGATAAAACTTATACCCTGATTTTTTGATACTTCTGGTTATTGTTCGCAATTTTGACAGTGTGTAATAATTATAGGCCGCTGCAAAAGTCAATATCATCATAGGTTAATGTGACCCAATTGACAAGTAAAATAATTTAAATCAACCGGTTATAACAAAAATATCCTTTGGCATTCGCCCTGCCAGGGCGGGTGAAAAGCAGATAAACAACAATGGAAGCTAACAAAGACATAAAATCGATTGAGAATATTGAGCTGGTTTTTCTAAAACCGGAAGATTACGAAGAGATCAAGGAAATGATGATTGAGACGTATTCCAGCATGGCAAATGCCTATTGGAAAGAACATCACATCAAAAGACTGACCTCGATTTTTCACGAGGGGCAAGTAGGAATAAGAGTAGATAATGAACTGGCTGGCTGCGCTTTATCAATTATTGTTGACTACGAAAAAGTTGAATTTAAGCATACGTATAGAGAAATAACGGGCAACTATAGTTTTAATACGCACACCAGCAAAGGGGATGTTTTATACGGAATTGATGTATTCATACGCCCCAAATTTCGAGGCCTGCGATTAGGAAGGCGTCTGTATGATTACAGAAAAGAGCTTTGTGAGAGATTGAACCTGAAAGGAATCGTATTTGGTGGCCGTATCCCCAATTACCATCAATATTCCGATACCTTCTCCCCAAAAGAGTACATTGAAAAAGTAAGAAATAAGGACATACACGATCCTGTTTTGAATTTTCAATTATCCAACGACTTTCACCCTGCCCGAATACTGCAAGGGTATCTTGAAGGCGATACAGATTCAAATGAATATGCAGTACTGCTTGAATGGGACAATGTATATTATGAGAAAATTTCAGATCAGGCTGCTTTTAAAAAGTCGATCATCAGATTAGGGCTCATACAATGGCAAATGAGGTTATACAGCGACTTGGATGAACTGATGCAGCAGGTTGAATATTTTGTGGATGCGGTGTCGGGTTACAGATGTGATTTTGCACTGTTTCCTGAATTTTTTAATGCGCCACTCATGTCTGAGTACAATCACCTCTCAGAACCGGACGCAATTCGGAAGTTAGCAGAATATACAGAGAAAATTGTTGATCGCTTCTCGGAGCTTGCCATCTCCTACAATATCAACATTATTACCGGAAGTATGCCGGAAGTGGTGGACAACACGCTGTACAATGTGGGCTATTTATGCAAAAGGGACGGGGGCATTGAACGATTCGAAAAGTTGCATGTAACGCCGGATGAAGCAAAGGTATGGGGCATGCAGGGAGGTACCACAATCAAAACCTTCGATACGGACTGTGGAAAAATAGGAATTCTTATTTGCTATGATGTTGAGTTTCCAGAGTTAGGCCGCATTTTAGCCGATGAAGGGATGAATATCTTATTTGTACCCTTTCTGACGGATACCCAAAATGGTTATTCAAGGGTACGAAACTGCGCACAGGCAAGAGCCATTGAAAATGAATGTTATGTTGCCATCGCCGGCAGTGTTGGTAACTTACCGAAAGTTCACAATATGGATATCCAATATGCCCAATCAATGGTCTTTACCCCCTGTGATTTTTCGTTCCCCACTAACGGAATAAAAGCCGAAGCCACCCCGAATACAGAAATGATTTTAATTGCCGATGTTGATATCGATATGTTACGGGAATTAAATCAATTTGGAAGTGTTCGCAATCTCAAAGGAAGAAGGACCGATATTTATTCGATCATACGTAATAATAGCAAGGAGAGCTAATAACCAGCAGTTCAGGATGTGGCGAAAGTTTCCTGGGCCTGGCCCAGGAAACCGCATCGAACGTTCACTTAACACCTGATTTAAAACTTTTCTTTCTTACTTCGATCTTTTTTTTCATCCACTCGGGATATTCCGAATGGTCTTCCGCAGAATAAACACGCAGATTTTGGCTGCCGTCCTTTTTCAGTAGGTCTCCTTGTGAGCAACCCAGGATTTTCGCGGCCGTTTGCACGCCGGAGTAAGTCGCTCCCGCCACACCATTGGATAGGATGCTCGCACCGCACAAGTAAAGATCAAGGATCTCGCTCTCAGCTTTAAACCCCAAAGCCCCTATTTGCCAAAAACTCTTTTCGGTGCCATAAACACATCCATTGGTCGCATTGATGTAATGCATGTTCGTCATGGGCGTACCCAGTTCCTTCTGCACAATTTTTGTGCGAATGCCCGGTAGTACTCGTTCCACACTTCTGAGCATTTTTTCCATCAGATCCTCTTTGAAGTCCAGGTACTCTTTTGAACCACGGCCACTTCCCGCCTTAAAACGGTTGAACGACTCGTGGCCAACGAAGGTCACCACTTCCAGATTATGGTATCTCCCATCAAAGCTGGTAGGGTCTTTCAGGGTAGTGCAGCTGATGAAAAGCCCCGAAAAAGTATCCACAGAGTCCAGGTATCCCTCTTCGAGGACTTCATTAAAAACTTCGTCAGGGTCTCGGTCGGGCATAACCCAGATGTTACCTGAGTCCAGTCCGGCAAGTCTGACATCCATATCAACGGTTATAAAAAGCATCAGCGATGAGCAGGAGTATTTTGTTTTTTGAAGCTGTTTTAACAATCGCCTGCTCAGGTTTTGCACGCCCACCAGGTCGAGGTAGGTTTTGCCAGGATCTGCATTCGAAATGACCCGTTTCGCAAAAATCTGCTCGCCGGTAACAAGCTCCACGCCAGCCGCCCGTTTTTTGACGTTTTGTTCCAGGAGAATTTGCTTGACTGCCGCGCCTGTCCGTACAATCCCACCATTCTTTTTAAGCGCATTTGTCATCGCTTTTACAATCGCGCCACCGCCGCCCATCGGGTAAAAAGCGCCACCGGAATAATGGTCCGTCACCGCACAATGAAATGGGAAACTTGCTTTGCCGGGCGGTAAGCCATGGTCACCGCATTGAACGCTGAGTACTTTTTTCAGCAACGGATCTTTGATATGCCAGTCCATTACCCTTTTAAGGCTGAATAAGCCATACTTACCCAAATGTCTTGTCCGCCATGGGATCGAAACATGGTCCCAAAAGCCCTGCATCTGTGGAATGAGTGCTAACTGGCCGCTGACATTTTGCACCGCCCGGAAATAGCTTGCTATCCCCTTTTTCTCGGCTGGAAAACGCGCAGCAAGTACCTTCTCAAATGCGTCAGCATCACCCGGGATGTCTATCAACTGCCCTCCGATCCGGCAATGTTCATAGGCCGCCGGGTTCATGGTAAAAAAGACCAGGTCGTTGGCAATATGAAGACCCTCATACAACGTTCTGGTAGACTGCCCCTCCCCCAGCCTACCGATGTAATGTACACCTGGCGAAAAACGCTGACCGTCCAGATAAAAACTATGGCACCAGCCTCCCGGGACCTCATGCTGTTCCAAAACTAAGACGCTCTGACCTGCGCGTGCCAGACAAATAGCCGCAGCGAGTCCGCCCGCACCGGACCCAATAATGATATTATCTACCTCCATTTTTTAAAATCGCCATGCCTAGCAGCCATACCGTTAGTCGGGGGCACGCATAGCAACCCCGCGTCGGGAATTAACGTCCCGTAAGTTCGAGCCGTTTTCGGAGGAATCCAAAAAATCGTACCTCGGTCACACCACCGTCGACAACTTGGAGGTAGCCGTTGTATACAAATCACATACCTGGAACATCTTTAGGTCCGAATTAAAGGTGAGCCCTACCGGTATTCCGGTCAAAGTCCTCAGATGTTTTTTGAACTAGAAAAAAAATTTGAAAGACCAAGTGTAAACATTTTTGATACTGATTCTGACACCATGAACAAACTAGAAACAAATCTGCCAAAGGAAAACTTCATTTTTATCAATCGCCCGGATTTCTAAAAATTGGCGTATCTGTACTATACAAGCTCTTCCTTAAACAATAATTTTGGATTGTTTTAAATCACGATCCGCCATGCATGCAACCCCGACCGATACTAATACTAATTTGTTATTTGCTCCCTCTTACACAGCATCAGGTGAAAATGCCCACAACGCTCCATCCGCACACGGGCAGTAATTGATCATCACAAATCTGCGCAGCTTCACTAAAGCAGATAGGTCTTATCATGAAAATCTGAATACCGACTAAACCCGCCAAATATCACACAATCTTGAATTGCTAATTGTATGGAAACTATATACAGAAAAAGTCATTATTTGTTTCTGATCTTGACAATTATTTGCTTTGCTGGCTTTTATAAAACATATTTTGGGTCAATCAAAGCATTTAGCAATGTAAACTTTCTTGTTCATTTACACGCTATTGCCGTGATAATATGGCTAATTCTTTTAATTATTCAACCAATATTAATCAACCAAAAAAAGCTATCCTTACACCGAACAATTGGAAAAGCTACTTACTTCTTTGTCCCGTTGGTTATCATTCTCATGTTGCTCATGGAAAGAAGCTTGTATCAAAAACTTGAATTACAGAACACACAACACAATGCAAACCTGGCAGGTTTGTTTGGTCCATTTACCAATACTTTCCCCTTTCTCATTTTCTATATACTTGCGATAAAAAACAAGAAATTCACATCAACACATGCTAAATATATGATTGGAACTGGTTTTGCATTGTTGAGTTCGGCCGTCTGGCGGTTATTCCATCACTTGTTTGGTTTAAATTTGTTTCTATCTTTTACATACGCTATTTTGTTGACAATATTAATAATAGTCATATTCGGTGTCTACGATTTTTTTAAAGGCAATAGGAAAATAACTAGCCCTTTCGTCATTATTTTTCTGGTATACTTTATACCTAATTTACTTTCCTTATTTGTACCAAACACAGCTTATTGGCAAAACTTTGCGCAATGGCTAGTAGGCTTCTTTTGATTACATCAAGCTTCTGATCATATCGTGCCCAACCGGGCTTTTTCGGCTGCCCAATTTGATTTTTTTAAGAAGATAATTCAATCGGGCGCAAACCTGAAATCAAGTTTCAAGTCCCATCCATGGCCGCCTGAGCACCCCCGGGGCTCATTATTAGGCTACTGATTATGATGGGGTCAATTATTATTATGAAAGTTTCAACAACAGGGTATTCCGTTTATACATCATTGGATTACCAGCCTACATATCGATTTACGCTTTTTTCTTTTTGTCATAGACGCCGATCCATGCAGGGCATTCTGGTGGATGTTCTTTTGAAAACTGACCTAAACACTCATATCATGAAACGCATTAAACTAATGCTCGTAGGCCTGCTGGTCCAGGTATCATTTTTGAGTTTTTCACAATCCGCCGATGAAAAAGCGGTGATGAAATTGAGCGCGCTGGAAACAGAAGCATTTTTAAAAAGCGATACCATCGCACTCGAAAAGTTGTGGTCACCGGCGTACGTGGTGATGAACCCGTTCAATAAGATTGTGACGGTAAGGGAAATTAAGGCGCTAATCCGAAATTCGAAGATCAATCAGGTACGATTCCAGCGCGTCATAGAACGCATAACGATCCATCAGGATATAGCAACTGAAATGGGACAGGAAATCCCGGACGAAAAAACAGCAGTAGAAGGCGTTGCAAAACAAGTGCTCCCAAAAAGACGTTTTACAAATATCTGGTTGCGGAACGGTGATAGTTGGCATATTGTATCTCGCCAGGCCACCAATGTTTGTCCTTAGTTGTTTTGAGCCAAATCTGAAACATGCGTACTATCTGAATTTAACATTGCGCGGACAAATCCATGATTATCGTTGATTTCAAACCACCAATCCCAGCACTGTGCGAATACATCAGACTGTTTTCCAACCCGGCGCCCTGTACAGTCAGGTACGTATCGGCACAAGGTTGATCATCGAGTAAGGCTAAGAGAAATCTGTATTGTAGCTTGCTGGAACCAGATTTGAAGACCAACAATAATTTCTGGCCGTTCTGCATATTCTTTCAGGATAATGTTGGGTGTCACGCTGGCAAACTGTTTGAAGTCCTTTGCCAGGCGTTTGATGGTCGCCATGTCCAAGTAGGTCAATCGCTAAGACCCGATTGCCTTTAAAGGTAGCTCCATATTCTACTACGTTTTTGGCTTTTAAACCGGTTATACAAAAAGCATAAGGGATAAAAAGTCAGGACCACCAATATCCATGCTAAGTATGTCATTTCCAGAGATAAGCCCTGGCCTGGTTCAACACCGCCCAAACCGTTCTGAAAATTAATTTCCGGCCAGGGCACACCTGTCCCTAATAAATAGCCGACGGATAGCAGGTGAATCAGGTAGAAATGCAGTACATAGTAAAAAAGCGGGACACGTCCATATACGGCCAGGAAATTCAATCCCCTCGCGTGCTTGCCTTCCAGCCAGCGGAGCACAAGCAGGGTAGCCCCCAGGGTAACCAGTACATACGATAGCGAAGCCGGGTACTTGGAAACGTTTAGAAACGACATCACCGAATACAAGGTTTTTTTTTGCATGGTCCAGCGCACGGGATCACCATAACCATTCGCGATGCGGAGGGCTACGAACCCGACAAGAGCTGCCATCCCAAGCCAAAACAGCATTTTTTTTCGCTGTTCGGTGCGAAAGCCATGACTGTACAATTCCCCGAAGCAATAACCCAGGGCCATTATGCCCACCCAGGGCAGCACCGGATAGAGAACAGACAACTGGAAGTGAGCAGTAAGCGGTACGATCTGCCGCTGGTGTAATAACAACCAGCCCAGAGAAGATAACCCGCTTTCGGTTATCGAGAAACTATCCAGCAGGTTATGGCCAAAAACAATGCACAACCCAATTCCAAGAATCAGCTGCTTCGGCAGAACCAGGAGCCCGCTGAGCACCACCATACTGACGCCAATGGCCCAGATGACCTGTAATTCGATGGTCATGAACGTAATGTCGAACCAGAAGGAGAAGTTGATGACCGTAATTTCCAGAAAAATTAGCCACAGGCCGCGTGTAAGCAAAAACGAGCTGAGTTGCCGAGGTGTTTTCTTCCGGCCAGACAGGTAAGCTGCTGTTCCGGCCAGAAAAACAAAAGCGGGAGCGCAAAAGTGGGTGATCCAGCGGGTAAAAAATAGCTCTGGAGTTGTTAGTTCCAGGTCTGTTGGCTGGTATAGAAGGGCGTCTTTGTGAAGAAATTCACGTGTGTGGTCCAGGGCCATCAGTACCATCACCAATCCCCGCAGCACATCGATGCTGGAGACACGGGGATTGGTTTTAATAAGCGGAAGTGTTGCGACAGATTCCATACTATTTCGCGATAACCAATTTTTTGGTGGCCACGCTTCTTCCGTTTATCAGCAGGTGGTACACATAGACTCCCGATGGCAATAAACTGGTGTTTAGGGTCAAGTTACCTTCTCCTTTGTCACGAATATCGACCTGTTGCACTTGCTGCCCATTCAGGCTGAAAAGCCTCAGCTGGGCGGTCGTTGCTTCACTGGGAATGTGGTAACGGACGACGGTCAAGCCACCGGTCGGGTTGGGTTCGTTCTGCGATAGACGGGCGAAGGCCGCTTCCTCCGTGTTGAACGCAACCGCCGATTTTCCAATGAGTTGCTCCAGTTGGCTGATTCTCGACTCCAGATTTACAATAGTGGCTTCTTTGTCTGCTAACTGCCGGGCGTACTTGTCGTCCATTTCGCGAACGGCATTGACCAACATATAGGGCAAAGCGCCGGCGTCGTAATCCAGGTAATCGGCTTTTTGTCCGGTGGAATCCTGGCTGGTAAACCGGCCAATGGTGTAAGGCGCTATTTTCTCCATCTCCTGTGCAATCACGCCCACATACTGCTTGTTTTTGGGCATTCCGGCCAGACCGTTGTAATTGAACCGGACAGGTTTGATCTGCTTGATTACGTCCAGGCCGTCGGTAAATGAGGTAACGTTTTGCTTGAGCCTGCTATCGGAAGCCACTACCCAGGCACTGCTGCCGGGCTTGGCCGCCTCACCACTGCCCAGATGAAGGCGATACGCTGGTGACGTAGTACCAATGCCTACGTTCGCATCAGCCTTCGCCCCATTTATACCGTTAATGGAGCCCAGCACGAAACCGTTGTTGACAGTAACCTGGGCGCGGAAACCAATGGCAACAGCGTTAGTCAACGGACCTGAATTGACAGGCTTGAAGTAGGTGCTGGCACCCGCGTAATTACCCAGAAAAATATTTGAATTTCCCTCCGTGTGGATTTCACCCGCTCTCAGGCCAATAATGATGTTGTCGATACCAATCGTGTTGCGACTGCCTGCATGTGTTCCAAGAAAAAGGTTACTATGACCTGTGGTATTGGCTATACCAGCCTGAACGCCTAAGAAGGCATTATCATACCCGGTCGTGTTCTTACTTCCCGCCTCAGTCCCGATAAAAGAATTATTATAGCCGGTTGTATTTAGGCGCCCGGCACTCATCCCCAAAAAAGTGTTCCAGCCACCGGTCGTATTGGCACGACCTGCTGAAGTCCCTACAAAAACATTGATTACCCCTTCTGTATTGCTATAGCCTGCCGAGCTTCCGATAAATATGTTATGAGAGCCAGAGGTGTTGGCTTTGCCTGCCGAGTTACCAATAAATACATTATTCGCTCCTGAAGCGTTAAAATCGCCGGCATAAGACCCTAAAAAAGTATTATAGGAGCCATCAATAGTAGAACGACCAGATCGGTGGCCAATAAAGGTGTTTTGCTCGCCGGTAGTATTAGCCATACCGGCATCAATTCCTACAAAAGCGTTATGAATCCCGGTCGAATTGCTGGCACCAGCATTGGCACCCGCAAAATAGTTTTTTTGGGCAAAACTCCGCTGCACAGTTACTGTCAGCAGGATGTGGATAGCGAAAATGAGTACGTGATTGGTTTTCATTCAGATAGAATTTTAGATGTGGAAATAATTGTTATTGTTTTGTTGGTCCGCATGGGTTGAATCTGTCCATACGTCAGTGAACGCCAGAGCCATTCTGCGGGGCCGAACCGGAAGTGCCGGAGCCACCAGGTGCTGAAAAAGAGTTGTCCGGCAAAGAGGGTGAGCCCCAGTAGCAGCGCAAGCGCCGGCCCGATCTGGCCCATCCATCCCAGGCCCAGTCCATAACCGTAAAAAAGCCACGACCATACCAGTGTTTGGGTCAGGTAATTGGTCAGCGACAGGCGTCCAACCGGTGCGAGCTTGTCCAGCCAGGTTTTCCAACGTGCCGATTGGTATAGCAATACAATTGCCGATACGTAAAAGGCTGTCATGGCCGGTATGCCAAGAAAAGCCAGGGATTTCAAGCCGCAATATAGAAGTGAATCGACAGGGATCTGGCCTCTGAACAACCGATTGATCAACAGGGCGATACCTCCTGTTACCCCAATCGCCAACCCGCCCCAAAACAGTCGACGGAACAACGGCAGATGATCCTGCCAGTTGTGAAACAGACGTTGGCGGCCGGCCCAAACACCCAGCAGCATCGTACCGAGCGTGATGACCCAGAAGAGCAGCATAAAGGGAGACCACATTTCGTAACGATAAAACGCCCAGTTGCTTTGCAGTACATTTAAGTAAGTCCCGTGAGCAAAAACGGGCAATACCGTGGCTTCCAGGCCGGGCTGTTGGGTTGTCGGATGACTGGCAGCAGGCGTCGAAAAATAGGCACCCAGGTTCACAAATCCCACCGGTACGATCAGCGCGAGGCCGACACCCCAAATAAGGATTGTTTTGTTTTTCAGACGGTTAAATACCAGTAAAACCATCCCAAGCAGCGCGTACCAATGCAGGATATCGCCCCACCACAGCAACAAGGCGTGCAAGGAACCGATGATGAACAGGACACCAAATCGCCTTAGGTAGACTGGCCAGGCCGTTGCATTCCGCTTCTCGGCCTGGCCCAACTGCACCGCAACACCTAGGCCAAACAGAAAGGCAAACAGGGTCACGAATTTGCGGCTGATCAGGAAATCCATTCCTAACTGTACCAGTCTATCAGATAAGTTGGGCGATAAGCCACCAGGTTCTGCGGCCAGGGCCAGCGCACTTCCGGAGAACCACGGTATCAGGTTGGCCAACAGAACGCCAAACAAAGCGAAGCCACGCAGCACATCCAGCAAGGGTAACCGTTCATACTCCTTATGCGGAGCGAGGATTGGTTGATGAGTCATTTTCATTCAAATTGAGATGGAGTTGTCACTGTTCGCCGGTAATTCCAGCGACAATGCAAACGTAGCCTTGAGCAGGCTGGCCATCCAATTTTTACAGGTATACGAAAGGTAAAATGCAGCCAGGACCCAGGTGTACGAAAGGTAACAGGCTCATCTGTTGTTCAAAAAACTGTCTTTCCAGGTGATTAGAGGGGCTTTCTGAACTATTGGGCAACCCAATAGGATGAAGATTACAGAAATTCATCTTGATGCCCGTTGCCCCCTCTTTTGTGGTCCGGCATGTTATACGTTGTCAGGAAAAGAAAATAGTATTCCAATGCCATCGGGTGAGCTGCTTTGTTTATTCGGCCTGACCGCATACCGTTATACGTATTGCTGGTACGCTGGATGTTCCCGCGCTCTTTATCTGTTTTAGATTGGCTTTCCGTTGAACTAACTTCACTATCTGTGGGGAGAGTAAGCAAGGGAAAAGAGTGTAAGGCAGAAGTTGAAGGAATCAGAGGTACGTCAGGCTTGACCAGGGTCTCGCGGAGAGCGGTCGACGCAGTGGTCTATGGGGGCTACCTTTCGGGATAAGGGCAGTTTGCCTTCGAATAAAACGGGAGTTGGAGTATTTTGGACCCTGGCTTCGGACAGCTCAGGGTTCCACTGATCTTAAAAGCAGAAAACAAAGACTGGATTTTGTTTTTCGTTAATCTCGTCAATTTTCCTATTTCATTGCATTATTCACCGGTTGACTGTCCACAAACTGTTCAAAACGTACGATTTTACCGTCTTTCAGTTTCCAAACATGCGCAACCCTTGCTTCGAATGGTTTGCCCGTCATTTTGTAGGTACCCGTATAGGTTCCATAGGCTACCACCTTATCTTCTGCTGCTACGTAATCTTCCGGCGTGAACTTGTAGCCGATCCATTCACTTCCCAGTCGTTTGAAAACGTTTTGAATCACATTTTCTAAACCTGCGTAAGTGCCTGCACACGGAAAACCTGCGGCTTCTGTCCAGGAAACATCTTCGGCTACATACTTTGCCAGGTTTTTACCATTCTCCTCTGAAGTCTTTCCTTCATAGGTGCTTTTCACAATTTCGAGATTTGTCATGTTTTCCATGTTACCATTTCATTTCACCCGTGTTTACTTTTGCTCCAATCTGGAGGGCGGTTTCGAAAGTAAGGGAAGGATATTTTAATTTTATCGCTTTCATTAATGCCTCGGAAGTCGTATTCGATTTGAGCGCCTCCTCGTAGAATTGAATATAGCTTTTTGTATGCTGTACTGCCGATAGGTCGAATCGACTTTCTGAATTAGCGTGTGCAGGAATTACTATTGACGGGTTCAAACTTTCGATTTTGTCTAAAACAGCTATCCACTGCTGACGGGCTTCGGCTGTTTGAGCATCGGCCATCCACAGATTGAATGTGGTTCCGAAAACATTGATTCCGCCCACGACCGCTTTCATGGAGGGTATCCAGACAAAGGTTTTGGTAGGAAATTCTTCCAATCCCACAATTTCCAGTTTATGACCTTCCAGATCAAAGCTATTTTCTTTCAAAACCTGTGGCAGTACAACATTGGAGGTAATGCTTTGCCCCAACCGTGCGCCCCATACATCCAGCTTTTTCTGGGCTGAGGCCTTAATCGACTCGACCGTAGCCGGGGAAGCGTAAGCCGTAACATCCGGGAAATATCTTTTGAACACCTCTAACCCAAAATAGAAGTCTGGGTCCGCGTGGGAAACATAAATCGCTGTTAATTTTTTTCCCAATTTTTTAACCTCCTGCGCTACCTTTTCAGCGTCGGCCAGTGTAAACTGGGCATCAATTAAAATCGCATCTGTTTTCCCTGATAGGATGACGGATGCAACTCCAAAACTATTTTCAGATGCGTTGAAAACTTCCAGTTTCAGGCCGTTTTCCTGAATTGTTTTAAAACCTTGTGCTTGTGATTCCATACTTAATAATGTTGAAACTGTTAAAAAGGCTGTTAAAATGATTTTCTTCATCAATTTGCTCATTAAATGATGATGCAAAGTTGATGTTACCCAGCCGCGAAAACTTTAAAGTAGTTTAATAAATCACCGTAGCGTTTACGATCCCAGGGAAATTTTTTTTCGGATGTTGCTTAAGAAAACATTTGTAATACCCAGATAAGCAGCAATTTGTATGTTCGACAGGCGCTGTATCAGTTGTGGCTGCTTTTCCATGAATTCCATATAGCGCTGCTCGGCATTCTTGCTCAGGTTATCAATCATCCGCCGTTGCAGTGCCACGTGGGTTTTTTGCGTCATAATTCTAAACAACCTTTCAATTTTTGGAATATGTTCGTAGGCATAGTCTTTGTCGCCCCTGTTTATGATCAGTACTTCGCTATCCTCAAGTGCTTCTATAAAAAGCCGGGAAGAGCTTTGGTTGGTGAAACTGTCAATATCCGTGATCCACCAGTTTTCCTTTGCAAAATAAAGTATTTGCTCAAAGCCATTCTGATCCACGTGATAGACGCGGAAAAGACCCCTGGTAACAAATCCTTCAAACCGGCACACCTCTCCCTCTCGCAGTAAAAATTTCTTTTTTTTGATTTGAACGGCCTTAAATAAGCCGCAAAATTTTTCCATATCCTTTTCAGAAATGGAAATGTGGTTGGAAATATTATTTCGGAGTTCTATCATAGCCATCATTGAAGTGACAATTACTTCCAGCGAGTAGGATTCCGACAAATGTCAGCAAATATATGTTCCGCCATGGAATAAAATCTTTGTAAAACTGCAAAAGGTGTTCGAGGAAATTATTTTTTTTCTATTTATTGGAGGAGAGTCAGACCTGTTACCGGCCGTTGCCAGCCTTATCATTACTTCCGGATATAGTTATGAATTGCCAATTCCGCCTTGTTCGGATCCTTGAAACCCAGTTGCATCCTGTCCTCCTTGAGGTTGATGACATATGCCTTCGACCAAACCTGGTCCCTCCCCGTATTAAGCGGGACGACATCAATGAAAGATATGGTCTTTGTTTTGACATCAAAAAAGTAACTGCCCTGGAATGTCCCACTTTTGGTTATCCCTTTTTGGTTCACCTTTGCGACAGGCTCGGCTGTCCCGCTTCTTAGGCCTAATGTCATCGTGCCGTAATCCTGGGCCGCACCCATCCAACTTTCATAATTTGGATCGTACAGCCAGCAATCCCCTCCTGTTTTGGTACATTGATTATCCCAGCCATAATCGACACCCGAGAAATACAATGGGCCTTTGAATTTCGTTGAAGCACCTTTTGCGTCAATATCCAGCACCCAGGTTTTTTCTTTACCAATTCCCCCGGTGAGTAAGGTAAATATGGGGTCTTTATAATATACCAGGATTGCCGGGTCAAAAATGCGGATGGAATAATTGATGGTGTCGACTGCTGTGCCATAAGTGATTTTATTCGCCAGCAAAGGATCCGCGCCGGAAAAATTGCCGGGAACCTTCACGATTACACTCGAATCGGTGTAAACAGCTCCGGCCAAATCGGCATTGACTCCCTGAAATGCTATTTTGAGGGCGTTTTTGAGATTATATCCAACGATGTTGATCGACTGACCGGGTACAATGATGCTGGTAGCCGTATCCTTCGGTGCAGTAGCATAATTCCTCACACGGGAAATAATAGGCGGACCGGTAATGTTGATGGTGAACGAAGTTGAACCAGCGCTATTCACTACTGTCACCACATTCACTTTTTCCCGTGCCACAGAATCAAACGGAATCGAAGGAACCTGCACCACAATGCTTTGGTCTGTAATTAAAGTCGCATTAATGGTGGCCGGTCTGCTGCCGAAGTTGACCTGTGAAATCTCTCCCAGATTCTTCCCGAGCACCACCACCCATTGTCCAGCCCTGAGTGTCTCCACCAGGCTGTCGCTGGGCGATGCTGCATAATTTCGTATTTCAGTGATAACCGGAGGTGCACCCACTTCATCCTTCTCACATGCAGACAGTAGCAGTGAAGCCGCAGCAATGCTGCAAAACAGAAGAAAACAAATTCTGTTATATATGATTTTTTTCATTTCTCTAAGTTTTTAAAACGAGTAAGGTACGGGAGCTTCTAACAATTTGGGATTAGCCGTCACCTCCGGTGAGGGTATCGGTAATTTGAATGTAGTGGTGTTGGCAGGTGTAACACTGGCGAGTGTACTACCTTTTGTTACCACGGCACCATCGTAGTTAAACAGGATCCGTTCCTGTTCATTAAGCCTTTTGATAGCCTTTGGTTCGTTGTAATAAGAAAGCCTAACCAAATCTCCCCAAAAATGCCCTTCGGCTGCCAATTCAACTCTTCTTTCCTTGAACAAGGTTTCAGCATCCAGGGATGTTACCGGAACAAGACCGGCCCTGACACGCACTTTGTTGAAATAGAGCAGCGCATCCGCATTGGTTGTCGAGGCATTGTTGCCCATCACAGCTTCTGCATAGGTTAAATACACTTCGGCAAGCCTTAACAATGCATTGTGCTCAATAGAAGATGTCAATGTCATCGTAGGCGCACTGTTGTCTACCCTTGTACCAATGATGTGCTTTTTCAAACCTGCGTTACCGGTAAATTTGTAACCTCCTCCTGCCGCATTCAGCTCAGCGTAATAGTCGCCTTTAAGCATCATAGTGGCCTTACGTCTGATTGAGTCTTCCGCCGCATACTGCTTATAGAGATCGTAAGTAGGAGCTATCCCATACCAACCCGACTGACCAGCGGCCGAAATCTCATTACCACCCGGTGAATAAATTTGCAACATGTTTCCTTCCAGCCACCCAGTTCCCGCAGCCCATTGCAGTGCAAATAAGGATTCCTGATTATCGTTAAACTTCGTTTTGAAAAGATCTGCATAGTTGGGCAGCAACGACAACCCGCTTTGTTTGCAGACGTTACCAGCATGGAGTTTGGCACTGTCAAGAAGTGCCTGGTTGCGTGGGCCATTGCCTTTTGCCTCCAACCCTGCCCAGGTCAGATATACTTTGCCCAACATACCTTGTGCAGACCATGTCGACACCCTTCCGGCGTCTTTCAGGGGAAGGTTTTTCGCTGCAAAAAGGAGATCATTCACAACAAACTGGAAAACGTCATTGACCGTATTGCGGGGCACTAACGGAGAATTGATAAGCTCTGTATTATCTTCTATAATGGGTACATCTCTCCAAAGCAGGGCCAGATTATAATAAGCAAATGCCCGTAAGAACTTTGCTTCCGCAATCGCTGCATTCCGGTCTTTTTCAGGAATGGAAGCTGGTGCCTTTTCCTGAATTGCTTTAATGGTAACATTGCAATGTGCAATGATCTTGTACATGGCTTTCCAGTTCGCAATCATAATTTCATTGCTTCCAGTGACCGAAAAAGTATGCAGCTGGACAGCGTCCCCCCAATAATTCAGGGCCATATTACCGCTGAGCACTTCACCAATAGGCAAGTAGCAGTTATAATTCCATTCAGCCCACGGCTTACCACCGTATAGGGCAGCCGTTGCCAGTCTCAGGTCGTTGGTAGTCTGATAGAAGTTATCAGCGCTTATCTGCGACAAAGGAGGACGATCCAGAAAGTCATCACTGCATCCGGTTGTGAAAACGGCAACGAAAAGCAGGGCTGTCGCTATTTTGTTCTTTATTTTCATTTCTCAATATTTTTAAATGTATATCACATGAAGTATGATCACCGGACAAGTATTAGCCAGCTTTGCATATATTCTGAAAGCATTACTTGGTTAACTGCAGACTTGCGCCTACGGTAAACACACGCGGTTGCGGATAAAAACCACTGTCATACCCTGCATTCAGCGGGTTCCACGAGCCAATTTCCGGATCCATTCCTTTGTACTTGGTGATCAGGAATGCATTGGATACGTTTACATAAACCCGCAGTGAGTGAATGTGCGCTTTTTCCAGCAGTTTGTCTGAAAGCGAATACCCTAGCGAAATGGTCTTAAATCTGATAAAGGATCCATCCTCGACGTATTTGTCGGAGGCCCTGTTATTTCCGTTGGTATTGTCATTTCTGATGCCTGGAATATCAGTTTCAGGATTAACCACATATACGTTGTTGATGTCAGAATCCGGTTTGGTGGGATCAATCAAAGCAAGTTTCGCGTAGTTGCTAAGCGCTTTAAGATAGCCGAAGCTTGTCCCCGGGTACTCGCCCGTCATGCGCATTTGATTGAATACTTTATTACCGTAATTGCCGGTTAAAAATACGTTCAGATCAAATTTCTTGTAGGATAATGAATTATTCAAACCCAATTGCAGCTTTGGAATGGGCGATCCGAGATAGGTTTGATCGCGCTCATCGATCGTCCCATCGCCATTGATGTCCTTAAATTTGAGGTCGCCATACCAGATGCTACCTCCCGCCGCGGCGACGGGTAAAGGGGCCCCGTTCTTAGTCGGCAACGCGTGGGTTTCAAAATCCTCCTTTTTTGCAAAAACGCCGTCTGCTTTGTATCCATAGAATTGTCCGATCGAGTTTCCTACAACTGTCTGGCTATATGGCCATCCTACTAATGATGCGCCATCGGTGTTCAGCTTTAATACTTTATTGATGTTACGTGATACCGTCAGATCGGTTTTCCACGTAAATGACTTCCCCTGAATGTTTGTAGAGCTTATTTTAAAGTCAAATCCTTTGTTACTGATCGTTCCTACGTTTACGTAAGGCGCATCCAATGCTCCGGGAGACCAGCCGACAGCTGTTCCTGAGTAAAATGGCAATGGAATTTGCATTAAAAGCCCATCTGTTTTTCGATTATAAAAATCGACGGAGAAGTTGATACGCCATGAAAACAATGCACCGTCGAGACCGATATTGCTGTATTTCGTTTTTTCCCATTCCACATAGGGGTTTCCAATGTTTTCAGTGAGCTGGGAAATACCCGACAAACCGGTAGCAACAGTGGCTAACGTAGAGGTATATGCGTAGTCCCTGACGTTTTGATTATTCGTTAGACCATAACCTATCCGCAGCTTCAATTCATTGATATCTTTGAAGTTTTTCATAAAATCCTCATTTTGAATCTTCCAGGCTACCGCACCCGAATAGGTAGTTACCCACTGGTTTCCGGCAGCAAATCTGGAAGAACCGTCGGCCCGGACGTTTGCGGTTATCAGGTATTTATCAAACAATCCCAGGTTCAACCGGCCAAAGTACGATTCCTGCGCGTTCTGACTTTTCGAACCTAAGTTAGTAGCAGAAGTTGGATCACCGCTGCTGATAACCTGCACATTGTTGGACGGAAAATTATTGCGGCCTGCCTCTACGCTTTCACCTTTGCTTAGCTGGGCCTCGTGTCCCACCATTAGATTTGTATTGTATTTATCACTGAACAAATGTGAGTAGGTAAGGTAGTTTCTTACCGTGGTATAAATGTTTTGATTGTACTTATAGGATCCGCTATTGCTATTGTTTTTCACGAGCCCCATGGTGTAGCTTGGATTAAATTTATCCTCTGTACCCATTGAGAGGCTTCCTGTTACCTCATTTCTCAATGTCAACGATTTGCTGAATGTTATCTCAGCATAGGCATTTCCAAACAACTGATTTCTGTTTGCCTGATCTTTGTTGATCGTCGCCACAGCAAATGGGTTAATGGTACTGTTCACCCAACCGTTAGGGTTATACGCACCGCCCCAGCTGCCGTCCGCATTCCTCACCGCGATGTCGGGAGTTTGGCTGAGTGCCGAATTAATTACGTTTGAACTGGTTGCATTTACATTCTCCCGGATATTCGCGAGTTGCAGACTGGTACCAATCTTCAACCAACTGGTCGTCTTGTTGTCGAGGTTCAATCTAACGGATATTCTTCTGAAATTAGAGCCCGTAGCAATCCCTTCCTGCTTGAAATACGAACCTGAGAACAGGTACTGCGTTCTGACATCACCGCCGTTGATAGTAACGGTGTGGTTAGTCATCGGCGCATTTTTAAATAGCTCCTTCTGCCAGTTGGTACCCTCGCCGAGGTATTGAGGATTAGCCAATTCAGGCCGTTTATCAAATCCCCAGCCCAAACCGGCATTTCTGTCATTGATAAAAGTGGCGTATTCCCGCAAATTCATAGTAGGAATTCGCTTGGGCAACTGTTGGAAACCTGTATAGAAGTCGTAGGAGATGCGTGGAGGTGTTACTGCGCCTCGTTTTGTGGTAATGATAACTACTCCATTCGTAGCCTGTGAGCCGTAAATAGCGGTAGCGGATGCGTCTTTCAACACGTCCACCGATTCAATTTCTGACGGATTAATCGCCGCCAACGGATTAGTACCTGCACCCATCGAACTTGCGCCGCTTAAAATCACACCGTCGATCACATATAACGGTCCTCCGCCCCCAAAGGAAGATATCCCTCTGATCTGCACCGAAACGCCTCCGCCAGGTTGCCCCGATACCTGCTGCACTACCATACCTGCCACTTTCCCCTGTAATGCCTGATCGAAGGTGACAGGGTTCGTTTTCCGGATTTCAGCACCGGAGACGGAAGAAATGGAACCAGTAACATCTTTTCTTTTTGATTCACCATACCCGATCACCACGACTTCTGAAAGCGTGGCAATGTCCGGCTGAATTGTGATGTCAAAACGGGTCTTATTTCCCACAGTAATTTGATCCGGCAGATACCCGATAAAGGATATTTTAAGAACATCCTCAGGCGCTGCCTGAATAACAAACTTTCCGTCCGGATCCGTGGAGACTCCCATCGTTGTTCCTTTCAATAGAATGGTCACGCCGGGCATGGGGCTTCCCGTTTCACTTTTAACCGTTCCTGACACCTGTTGCCGTTGCGCATAAGCCATGATGCACGAAAACAAAATAAGCGCAGTAACACAGAAGCATCTGTAAATTTTTTTCATCATTGATTTTGTCTTAATTCGGTACACTGTGCGATTTAAAAACGGATTCCTTTATCCTATGACAGACCTGCGCTGGCACGCGCTTACCTTTACAGCGCCTTACATAGGGGAATCACTTGGCCCCAAAGGTATGCGGTCAGCGTGCTTTGGGATGGTACGAATTAGTCCTAATTAAAGTGATAAAAAGTCCGCAAATGATCCAAATGAACAAAATCAGTACATATTTTATCTCAATTAAACTTGATTTTGTAATACGGAGATGACGACCCATTGCGATCATCAGCGTTGCGCGATGCGATGTTCGCTAAGGCAGAGATCATGTAACGGCGGGGTCAAAACAGCATTTAGAAAAAACGTAAAGGCAAGCACCTCGCCTCAAAATAAGTTGCAGAGTAAAGCGGTCAGCCAACTGATCAATGCAGAAAGCAATACATAGGAAAACACTTCGAGGCAGAGAAGTATTGTTAGTTTTCTTTTCATGGGGCATCAAAGAATGAGTGGCCCAAAAGTAGGGAAACTGATTCTTGGGAAACGGGATAAAACATCCCAAATGATGGTGAAAATTGTCCTGATCGGTACGTTGCCGGTTTACGCTGTTCCTCGTTTACCACCGGCATAGGCGGAAGGTAGGGTGTGATACTCTTCCTTGAAGTAGCGTGTAAAATATTTAGGATTGTTAAAGCCGACTTGGTAGGCAATTTCAGAAACGGAAAGCTGACTTTTTTCCAGGAGTTGGGCCGCATGCTGCAGCCTGATCAACCGCATTACTTCCAGTGGGGATTTACCTGTGAGCGTCTGAACCCTTTTGAAAAATTGCGAACGGCTCACACCCAATTCACGCGCCAGATCAGTAACACTGAATTCGGCATTTGAAATGTGTTTCTCAATTACCTGAACCATTTCCTTAAGAAACAGTTGATCCAATGAGGTGATCTGAATTTCACTTGCCTTAATTCCATTCTTCGGCGCAAAAAGGGCGTGCAGGTCCTGCCGAGACGAAATAAGGTTTTTAATCCTGGATTCCAGCACTTGAAAGTTGAATGGCTTGCTAATATATTCATCGGCCCCCGCTTCAAATCCTTCCAGACGCTGTTCATCTTCGGATCGCGCGGTGAGTAAAATAACGGGTGTATGGGCCACTCGCTCGTCTGATTTTACCATTTTACAAAAGTCGAGGCCATTCAGCCCGGGCATCATAATGTCTGTCACGATCAGGCGGGGTTTTTGATCCAGTGTCTTGTTCCAGCCTTCCTCGCCCGTAGAAGCTTCAATCACCGAATACGAATGTTTCAGATTGTCTTTCAGATAGAACCGAAAATCTTCATTATCCTCAACGATCAAAATAAGTGGTTTACCTGTCAATCCATGATCGGTTTGAATTCTGATATCGGACACAGCAGCCGCGACTGGTTCGTTCACTACTTCATACAACGTCCTACCCGGCGTCTTCAATGACAGCATCACAATAAAACAGCTACCCTGCCCGACTTCACTTTCTACGCGAATCGAGCCACCATGAATCCGGATGAATTCCTTGGTAATGGCAAGTCCAATACCACTCCCTTGGTTAATGATCGAATTCGGCAAATCATTCTGAAAAAATCGCTCGAAGATCAACTCGTGTTTTTCAGAGGGAATCCCAATACCCGTGTCCTTGACCCTGATCTCTACCATCTTGTCTTCCCTGGTCTGCTGAACGTCCACCGTTACGGATACCTCACCAGGTCCCAGCGTAAATTTAATGGCGTTTGATAGCAGGTTAAACAAGATCTTTTCAAGCTTATCGTGATCAAAGATCGTTTCCAGCGCCAGGACATTGGAATTAAAGGTTAGCCTGATTTCTTTTTTATCAGAAAGATCGGAGAATGAGTAGACCGTATCTTTAATGAACAGGATAATGTCGCCGTCCGAAGGCTGAAACCGGATTTCCTTCTCTTCAAGCTTCCGAAAGTCGAGCAACTGATTGACTAGGTTCAGTAATCTCCGACCATTTCTTTGAATCAGATCAAACTGTCTGCGTTCGTGAATATCGGTGGCTTTTTCACTGAGCTTTTCAACCGGGGCGAGGATAAGGGAAAGAGGTGTTCGCAGCTCGTGGCTCACATTCGTGAAAAACTTCGTCTTCAAGATATCTAGCTCCCGCGAACGCTTTGCCTCTTCATTCGTCTGCCTGATTGCGAATTTCATCCTTTCCCTTTCCTGTATCAGCTTACGAATGACCAGCATAAGCAAGACTATGGCCAGCACATACAAAAAATACGCGGTCGGCGATTTCCAGAAAGGCGGAAGCACTTTGACCTGCAACGCTATTCCATCTTCATTCCAAACCCCATCGTTGTTTGACGCAATCACACGAAAAACATAGTCGCCCGCATCAAGATTGGTGAAGGTAACTCTCCGGTTGCCTGCATTAGTGACCAGCCAATCTTCATTAAACCCTTCCAGTTTGTACTTGTATTGATTCTTGGAAGGCTGGATAAAGCTCAGTGCAGCAAATTCAATGGAAAAGACATTGTCACTCGCTCGGAGCATAATGGGCGGATTTGTTGTGATCGAGGCAGCCAAACTGAACTTGCCTTCGGCCGGATGCGCGGGAATAATGCTGCGATTAAACAGTTGAAAATCAGTGAGTGCCAGCCGGGGGACAATCCGGTTCTTACCCAAATCGCCTGGCCTGAATATGTTAAACCCATTGGCACCGCCAAATATCAGCTCGCCACTGCGCGTCCGAAGCGCAGCATCTTCGTTGAATTGCTTGCCTTGTAACCCATCGATTTCAGAATAATTACTGAAACTCACCTTCAAACCATTTTTGTCTGATGAAATGGTTGCGGATGAAAGTCCGTTAGGCGTGCCCAGCCAGAGCCGTCCGTCTGTGTCTTCCACCATCGACAGAATGGCATTGTGAGGAAGGCCCTGCTTTTCGGTATAGTTGCTAAATGTATTCGATTTCCTTTCCAATACACTTAGCCCACCGCGGGTCCCGATCCAGATCCGTCCTTTTGAATCTTCCAGAATACCTAAAATGTCGTTGCTGCCAATGGATTTGGGATTGTTCTTTTCTGTTTCATAGTGGACGATCTCCCCGGACGTTTTTATCAGTACATCTATTCCATTGGGTGTTCCAAACCAAATATTAGCGCGGGAATCCTCGAAGATGGTAGGGATATAAGCCGAGTAAAGCGCACGTTGCGCCGGGTGAGTGTACTTCGTGAAGTTTTTTGTATTTCGATCAAACAGGCAAAGTCCGCCGTCGAGGGTGCCGATCCAAAGTCGCTGTTGCGAATCCTCAAATATTTCCCACACGCTTCTTCCTGACAGGCTTTGGGGTTGTGCAGGAGCATGCTGGTACCGGGTAAACTTTTGTCCGTCAAAACAATTCAATCCTCCCAAAAAAGTACCTATCCATAATTGATTTTGATGGTCGAGGCACAAACTGACGATCACATCGTTAGCCAGGCTCTGCGAATTGCTGGGATCGTGCCGGTAAGTTGTGAATTTCCCGGTACGCCGGTCGAAGTATATCAGTCCTCCGCCATTTGTTCCAAGCCAGAGATTACCCTTGCGATCCTCAACAAACGCGTTGATATCATCAAATGGCAGCCCGTATGGCTTCGAATACCGGTTGAGGAGCGGAAAGCGCATGATGTCTTTGTGAAAATAATTCAACCCGCCTTTGTAGGTCCCGGCCCAGATTATCCCATCGCTGTCTTTGAGCATGGTGGTAACTGCGTTATGGCTCAGCGTATGGTCGTTCTCCGCAGAATGCGACATATTCGTCACCGACAGCTTTTTCTTATCCAGTACGTCGATACCGTTTTGGCCGTTAGAAATCCAAATATCTCCCCTATTATCCCCAACCACACGAGTGATCATGTTAGAACTGAGCCTAGGGCTCCCAAAAGTCTTCCCAAGATGGTTTATCTTGCTTTGCCCCCAATTCAAATAAGCCACCCCCATGTCGTAATTCGTGGGATACACCCAGATATCCCCGTCACTATCACACGTGAGCTCACACTGCAAATAATCGTTCTTAGTAAGCCTGCGGTCATTAAAAAAATTCAGCCTTTTGATCACCTTCACAGATTGCTTTCCAAGCGTGATATTTTCGACCATCCCATTGGAATGGGCCACCCAATACGTACCATCTGCATGTGGCACAATCGATGTGACATTGTTACTGACAATGGAAGTACTGTCGCGATCTGAATGTTTTATAAAAATCGCCTTTCTGCTTTTTTCATTGTAGCAGATCAGTCCTTCGTTGTGAATGATAAACCAAAAGTTTCCCTTATTATCCGTTACAACGGTTTTAAGATTGGAAGGGTTACTAATTGAATAAGCCATAAAACCCTGAGAAGGGCCCGAAAAGGTTTCCTTTGCAGGATCATACAGGCAGGGGCCTACGGAAGTAATAACGCCCATTTTGCCATCTGGCATTTTAAACAACCCTGCAATGTAATCGTAAAATAGTGATGTAGAGTCAGATGCATCGTTACGGAAGACCTTAATGTTGTAGCCATCAAAACGGTTGAGGCCTGATTCCGTGCCGACCCAGAGGAAGCCTGTTTCATCGCGGTATATGGCCGTTACATGGCCATGCGACAGACCATTGCGGGCATCGATATGGACAAACCGATGCTCCTGCCCCACTGATATGAAAGGGGCATGCATCAGTAAAATCAGCATGATCGACCTTAAGCACTCCGGTAACCTCAATCGTCTCACCATTCTAGATAGTTAGCGCGTGATCACATCCAGCTCTCCATAGCCGGCTCCATCATTCTCCTGCGTATTCTGCGTGGCTTGCAACTTGATATAGCGAGCCTTTTGCTCTTCAAAACTTTTTGTCTGCCACAATGGATTATTTTTAATGTTGGAAAATTCCCCTTCCGACACTATATGCCACTGCTTGCCATCATTGGAAACAAAGAACCGAAAATGCGAAATAATCCCCGCAGTGCTTTCCTGTCCTGGAAGATATCTGAAACCGGTCAACGTCTCCTCTCTACCCAGATCGATGACCAGATCCAGAGGCATCTTCTGATCCCGCGGCTGGTACCACGCAGTACCCGGATCTCCATCAATGACAGCCGACACTTTTTCATCGGTCACACCAAGAACTTTCCAGGTTTTGCGAATAACGTCAAATATCTCAGTTGATACGGGACTGCTCTGTTTTGATTGCCGGTCATAAGCAATCGCCTGCAAATGCACTTTTCCCTTAGTTGGAACCGGAGCGCTGTAATGTAAAGACTCTTTGGTGGGCAAACTACCATCAATGGTGTAAAAGATATCAGATTCGCTATCGGCCGCTTTAATGGTCACCTCGCCGGCCACATTCCTGGTCACGGATGGTGCAGTAAGCACCTGTGGCGCATTGTAGACGCCAATATTGGAAATCAGCGGGCAGCTTTTGGCATCATTGACCGTGAAGCGCAGCTGTGTTGCTTGTGTAGTAGGCAGGACCAGGATCCGCTTGTAGCCTATCGTCGTCTGACTAGCCAGCATCTTCCACTGATCTCCTATTTTTGCTTCAACGCTAAAAGCTTTTACACGCTGTCCGAGCGCAATGTATTCCTGCACCAGGAAGCGGTTAAACGTCGTAGGTTGACCAAAATCAATAGTCAGTGAGGCCGACCTGACCGACTCATCCGTAGCCCAGTAAGTATCTTTTTTGCCATCCAGGGCTTTGTCTGCCCCAAATTCTTTGGCATTACCACGCGTGTTGGACGCACTCACTCTCTTACTTGACGCGAGGTTTACCGCAAAAGCCTTTTTAACGGCATCAGCCAGTTCCACTACTGCCTTTTCATCGGTTTCGTGAATTAAACCCCTTCTGTCGACCGGAAAATTCAGTAACAGTGTTCCGTTCCGGCCAAAGGAACTATAATAAGTTTTCAGTAAGTGCGGCAGCGTCTTTACCCGGCTGTCTTCCGATTCATGGTAAAACCACCCCGGACGGATCGATGTATTGACCTCGCCAGGCACCCAGGAATTACCGTTTTCCAAACCATGATGCAACATATCCCAGCTCACATCGCCGGTCGCATTCAATAAACTCCAATTCTTCTCTCCCACATAACCACCTTCTGTCCCTACCCAGCGAAGATCGGCCCGATCGCCCCCATCATTCCAGATGACGATATTGGGCTGCAGTTTACGGATCAGCTTGTAGGTATTCGACCAGTCATAGTAGGTTTTAGCATCAATCTTGCGTATTTCTTTCGCCCCTCCATAGTAGCCCGAACCACCATTGGCACCATCAAACCAAACTTCAAAAACGTCGCCATAGTTGGTGAGTAATTCAGTAAGCTGGTTCCGGAAATAGGTGATGTACTCAGGTTTTCCGTAATCGGCATAGTTACGGTCCCAAGGCGACAGGTATAAACCCATTTTCAATCCATATTCCCTGCATGCGTCTGCCAGCTCACGCACGATGTCCCCTTTTCCGCCTTTCCACAGCGAATTCTTAACCGAGTACTCCGTGTATTTCGACGGCCACAAACAGAACCCGGAATGGTGTTTGGCCGTCAGTATAATCCCCTTCATGCCAGCCGCTTTACAAACGCGCGCCCATTGACGGCAATCCAGCTTTGCCGGGTTGAAAATTTTCGAATCATCTTCCCCGTAACCCCATTCCTGATCAGTGAATGTGTTGGTTGACAAGTGAATGAAGGCATAATACTCCATTTCCTGCCATTTTAACTGATTTTTGCTGGGTACCGGTCCAAATGGTTTGGGTGCGTTGGACTGCGCAAGGCAGCTACCTGCCCATTGCATCGCTAGCATTATAATCAACAATCCTGTTCTGCTAGCCTTCGTTTGAAATCCGATCATGCTTTTAAACCTATTCTGTTTCATTGTTTTACTTTTATTCCATTTTGTAAATCTGCTCCATCAGATGCCATTTCTGATCGGCCGTCGCTTGCGTACTGGTCGCTTGAAATTGGGCTACATATTGCTCCCATTCACTTTGTCGCGGTTTTTTAGAGAGTTCGGCCATGGCATTTTCATGGTCAAAATCCTCTATGGTGTCCATGATCATAAATAGTTGGGTTCCCAACAGATATATTTCCATATCCAGAATCCCAACCTCTTTCATTCCCTGAGTAATCTCACGCCAGGCAGCCCCTTTTTCGTGTACCTTTTTGTAGGATTCTATCAACGCCAGGTCATTACGAAGCTCCATTGTTTTACAAAAACGCCTGAAACCGGCCTTACCTCTTTGCTCCATCTGTTAAACTGTTACCTTTTTCCATTGAACTCCAGGCCCCCTCATATCCGCCATCCTTCAAAATTAGTAGCGTCAAGTTTCACTAAAATGACCATAGAAAAACATGGTCAAAACTAGTCTCCTCTGTTTTCAAAAATTGGACTAAAACAGACTTTTTTTTGCCTAAAACAGATTTTTACTATTTTTAGCTACATTTTCTCATGAATAATGAATAAACGGTTTCTTAAGCATACCCTATCGCTGCTCAATACCGACTACGTCAAACTGGATTCGAGATGGAATTACAAAAACGTAATTAGCCCATACCATCGCATCTACTACATTGATGCGGGTGAAGGGAAGATTTCTGACATATCCAAAACCTTGAAGCTCGAAGCGGACTACCTCTACATTATACCTGCTTACACCCTTTGCAATCTGGTTTGTGAAAGTCATTTGAGCCAATACTTTGTACAGTTTTTTGAAGAATCTGCCGACGGCACGTCTTTATTTTCAAATGTTCGTCTGATCCACAAGGTAAAAGCCAGCGTGATCGATCTGGTAAACTTCCGGCGGCTGGTCGACATCAATCCAGGCCGGGGGATCAATCGTTCCGATAATCCCCAGGTCTACGAGAAAAATATCTACTATAAAGAATATCAGGAACTTAACAACTATCAGAAAATTTCCGACTTTCTGGAAACCCAGGGCATACTTTTTCAGCTTTTGTCCCGCTTTACCGTTCCTGAAATATTTCAGGCCAGGGAAGAAAGGATCATTCCTGCCAAAATCCTTGAAGCCATGCGATTTGTGTATGTCAACCTGCATTTACCCCTGAATGTAAAATTGCTGGCAGAAAGGGCGAATCTGAACTCAGAGTATTTCTCCCGTTTGTTTGAAAAGCATACCGGTATGCGACCGCTATCGTTCATTTCCGAAACACGCATAGAACGGGCCGTCCATGTGATGGCAACCAGCCGCGCCTCCATCTCTGAAATTGCTGTTTTGACGGGATTTGAAAGCTTGTCGCATTTTACACGGACATTTAAAAAGGTGACCGGCCGTACGCCAGGTATTTACAGGAAGCAGATACCTCACTCCGCTACCGAAGAGTAAGCTATCATTCAGACATCGAGCTTCAAAAACTTGCCCCTTCCTGGAAAGCCTGCTTTAAGCAACCTGAATTGCGGGTCGGCGTCAATAACCTCCTGGCTGATGCTGAACTCATGCAAGCCATAACATCACAAATAAGCATGGCACTGGCCTATATCGTAAGCCAAGAAATTGAAATGCAGGCCGCACAAATTCAAAACCTAAAAAAAGAACTGCTTGAAGGTCGCTCGCTGCCAGGTAAAAAAAAGAAGCAAAAAAATGCGGCAGCATTGCAATACCTGGGGCGACCAATACGTAATGTGGCAATTCACCAATTTAAAAACCTGATCGATTCAACATGCACTGGTTACCAGAATAAAGTATATAACAGGATGAGGAGCATCAGTATGATCGCGGCTCCAATTACAAAACCTGTATGTGCCTTAAACATCGTTGAATCAATTATAAGACCCTTTTTCTCGTCGGGCAAAATGATGCTTAATACAAACATACCCACAATGCAGATCACAAACACCCAACCCATCCTGTCCAGAAACGGAACCTGCGTCCAGTCGGCAAAGGGAAGCCAGTTGTTGTGCATGCAAAGTGCCACAATAAATCCGCCAACAATCGCAAACAATGCTCCTGCCGAATTGCTTCGCTTCCAGAAGAACCCCATGATAAAGGATGCAAAAATTCCGGGTGAGAGCAGGCCCGTCATCTGTTGGATGAACTGAAAACCGCCCGCCTTATCGATACCCATGTAGGGTGAGACCAGAATAGCCAAAATCATAGAAATCACAATGACGATCCTGCCAAGGGTGACAAGCTGCGCCTCCGTTTTATTCTTTCCGATATATATCTTAAAAATATCGAGGGTAAAAATCGTCGAGATACTATTGGCCTTGCCAGCCAGCGATGCAACAATTGCCGCGGTAAGTGCCGCAAAAGACAGCCCTTTTAATCCTGCTGGCAATAAATTTAATAGAACGGGATAGGCTTTGTCAGCTACGATAACGCCATTTTCGGTCATTTCCTGCTGAAAAAGCCCCTGGTTGTAAAGTGCATAGGCGGCAATACCTGGCAAAACGACAATAACCGGCATCAGTAATTTCAAAAATGCGGCAAACAAAAGTCCGTTACGTGCAGTTTTGAGATCAGCTCCCAGTGCACGCTGCGTAATATACTGGTTGCAGCCCCAATAATTCAGATTTACGATCCACATTCCACCGAGAAGGACCGTCAGTCCGGGCAGCTCCATGTAATGTGTGCTTCCCTCTTTGAAGATCATGTGGAAATGATCATCGTGTTGCTGTCTCATCGCATTCAGGCCATTGACCAGACCTGACACATCAAAATTATCTGAAACCAGGTTGATAGCGATATAACTGGTGGCAAGACCACCGATGATCAGGAAAAATACCTGGATCACATCCGTAAAGCCGATTACTTTCATGCCGCCAATGGTAATTACGATCGAAAAAATGGCTAATCCCCACATACACAGATTGAAATCCAGCCCTGAGATACCGGATACTGCCAGCGCGCCCAGGTAGAGAATAGAAGTGAGATTCACCAGAATATATAACCCCAGCCAAAATATCGCCATAATCAGACTCACGGTCGGATTGTAGCGTTGGCTGAGAAACTGAGGCATGGTAAAAATGTTGTTTTTCAGGTAGATTGGCATGAAAAACAGCGCCACGATCACGAGCGTCGCAGCGGCCATCCACTCGTAACTGGATATGGCAAGACCCATTGAAAAACCGTTTCCCGACATGCCGATAAATTGCTCCGCAGAAATGTTGGAAGCGATCAGAGAAGCGCCAATCGCCCACCACGTGAGTGAACCCTCGGCCAGAAAGAAATCTTTGGTCGAAGCAGATTCACTTTTTTTACGGTGATAAATCCAGTATCCATAAACGGATACAATGATGAAATAAACAAAGAAGATAACGTAATCCAGTAACTGTAACTGCTTCATTGAAAAGTGTTTTTGGCAATAAAATAGAAATGAATAAATGCTTCGCCTATCTGATCAGATAGACATTAACAGACTTCTTGAGATCTTCCAGTGTCTGCTTAGTTGGTTCAAAACCCGAAGGAATGGGCTGTTTGGCAAAAGTTTGTAAATACAACACCCAAGCATCCCTCCACCAGATCGCCTCCCGCCGCTGAACCTTTAAGCGATCCGAAACATCGGCATAAACCTGCGGATCAAGACTCGCTTTGGCAAGATCCCATTGCTGCTGCATCCACACGACTGAATCTGAACCCGTGTAAAGGCGGGTGCAAAGTTCCTCCCAAAGCGATCGTCCGGTAACCAGCTTTTTGTCCCAGCGTACATGATGGAACCATAGCAGATACGGCAGAGGCGTTTTGTCGGCGTTGTTCCATTTTTGCTGAGCCTGCGGCCGATATTGCGTCAGTGCATTGCTTCCGGAAGCAGTTCTGTCGAAACCAAGGCCCACAGAATCGGCCCGGTGGTAGTATACTGCGGTCCAGTCGGGACGTGAACCTTTGTTTTGCCAGGGTTCCGGCGCAAAGTGAACGCCCATCCATGGACGCGAAAGTCCGAGCGGTGTGTTGTAATCAACATAAATCTCCCGCGATCTCAGCATGAATGCTGTAATGTGCTCACTTGCTTTTTGATTTCGTGTTAAAGTCAGCGCAATCCACTCACGCGCAATCTGTTCTGAACTCAGCTGATGGTCCCAGCTCAGTCTTCCGAATGCATACCAGTTTGCCTGCGCCAGCGGATGTCCCGTCCAGTTCCGGCTGTTTCCCGTATTGGCCACCCCTGCCATGAGCGTGCGCGTATATCCGTGTAAACTTCCGTCCACCACCTTTGCTACCGTCGATCCCGCACCGTTCACATAGGTGTCCGAATCCAGACATTCTTTGAAAATCGGCGCTTCATACACAGCGTGCGTAGCAAATCCCAGATATTCCTGAGTGATCTGAAATTCAATTCCTAGCGGTGTTTTCGGCATATTTCCAAAAAGCGGCGAAAAGGGCTCGCGTGGCTGAAAATCAATGGGCCCATTCTTGACCTGCACGATTACTTTGGGATCAAATTTTCCATCCAGCGGCACAAATTCCTCATACGCTGCTTTGAAGCGGTCTGCACTGGGATCGGCTTTGTATACAAATGCCCGCCAAACCACAATGCCGTCATAAGGTTTGAATGCTTCGGCCAGCATGTTCGCGCCATCGGCATGCGTGCGGCCGTAATCCTGCGGCCCGGGTTCTCCTTCTGAATTCGCTTTTACCAAAAATCCGCCGAAATCAGGGATTTCTTTATAAATCTGCGCAACCTTCTCTTTCCACCACGCGCGCACCTGCGGGTCCAGCGGATCGGAAGTAGTGAGTCCGCCCAGGGTTTTTGGGGCGGCAAAATATACCGACAAATAGGTTTTGATCCCATATCTCCGCATTACACTGGCAATGGCGGCCACTTTCACAATGTATTCCTGCGACATAAACCTTGCGCTGGCATTGACATTATTGAGCACAGTTCCGTTAATGCCCAAAGACGCATTGGCACGGGCATAATCGGTGTAGCGAGGGTCTACGCGCTCGGGCAGTTCGTACCATTTCCAGAGCGATTGTCCCGCGTACCCGCGCTCGATCGTGCCATCCGGATTATCCCAGTGGTTCAGCATCCGGTAACGTACTTTCGGATTGCTTGCAATGCTCAAACCTTTGATCGTCTGCTGTATTTGTATGTGTCTCAGCAAGGCAAATGTCCCATACAGAATCCCATTTTCTGATTTTGAACTAACCACAATATTCCCCCCCGAAAGCTGGATCTTATAGCCTTCGGCAAGCTGCGCAGTATCTGCACCCGTCTCAATTTTAAAAACAATTCCGCCGGACCGACCTGCAAAAGAGCTGGTCACACTTATCGATTTCCCCAAAAGCTGTTTCAATCCAAGTTGTAGCTCCCGGGACGCACTCTGCGCAATCTCACCCTTCGTTGGCTGACCGATGAATGTTGTGTATTTCAAATATTCCGATTTTAGAGAAACATTGGTAACTGGCTCGTATTTAAGCCATAACCTGTACCCATCGTCTCCATCAGAGGCCAACGGATCAGCCGCAAACGATTTTGGGCCTATCAAAATGCAGGTGAAAAATAAGAGTAAACAGCGTCTGGTCATTTTGGGTGTTTTGACAAAAATTATTTCTGCATGCGCTGAATATGCTCCGCGACATTGCGCATTGTGTCCACGTAAATCTCCTTTTCATTTTCCTTCAAATAATGCAGCAACTCGCTGTGCGCCTGGCTGGAAACATTCAATGCATGCTCCCCGCCTACCCCGTGGAACAGAAAAACAAGCAACGTCCCGCTCTGCTGCGCCTGCTTCACCAGCTCGATCATCTCCTGCCCTGACTGTTCCACCATGGAATAGCAGTCAATATCCATCAGTTTTTGCTCGTCAAACCTGCGCATTTCGTGTCTTACCGCTCTCGCGGCTATGAATTCATCCGAAAGCGTTTGTATAAACTCCCCCTCGGCCACCTTTTTATGTCCGCAAGTGAATGCAAATGTGCGTTTATCCAAACCATCTATCGATTTCAAAAACGCATTACACATCCTGATCTCATCCTGTATCCTCCCCAAGCTATACTTGCTGAGATCATATTCAGGTTTCACCCAGCTCATGCCTGGTCCGGTTGCATCGCAGGGATGATAAAGCGTGTGATTGCCCAGTTCATGGCCATTGGCAGCGGCCACGCGCCAGTCTTTAATCCGGTTACGGGCGGCATCGGATGAAGCGGTTAGGTAAAACGAGCCTTTCAAGCTGAGCGAATCCAGCGCCGGGATTACATTGTCCAGATGAACATGCAATGCATCATCGTAAGTCAAGACAACTGCGGATTTTTTCCCTTTCCAGGGTTTGGTGTCATCAAGCTGTTCGCCATCGGTGCGAAATGGCGATGCGGGAAGGTTGGCTGAATTGTAAAAATTGATTCCTTCGGGATTGTCCTGCCAGGCGTAGCGGATGTATTTGGGCGTTCTCACCGTTTCGCTACTCAGTTCAACCTGATCTTTTCCCACGATTTTTGCATTTGCCCAAACGAAATTTCGATCATCATCCGCGATTGCAAACCAGCGCAATGCTTCGCCATCCGTGGATTTAATGCCATCGGCCACATTGTCAAACGTTAGCAAAGTCTTATCCCCGACAATGCTTTGCGATTTAAGCGTCGGCCCGCTGTGAGTTACACTTTTGTCACGATATGCGATGTTTCTGGCAGAAAGTGCGAGTCTTTTTCCAATATCTTTTTTGTTCAACGGGTGAATATCGTTCCACTCGCCCAGATCCAATGTTACAATTACAGCGGTGTTTTTTAATGTTAATGCACTATTCTGCGCTTCCCGGACCAATGCCATATTGCTCTCGGCGGGCGTGTAATCAATGTCTTGAAAATTGGGAAGCTGAACCACCAGAAAAGGCAAATCCTCGTCTTTCCAAAGCCTGCGGCGGTCGTGGATCAGTGCGGGCAACAGCGTTTTGTACGCATCCGGATGATCCACATTAGATTCACCCTGATACCAAAGAAAACCTTTCAGTTTCATCGGCATCGCTGGGGCGATCATTGCGTTATAAAGTGCGGCAGGCTGGTTTTGGGCGACAAAGGGAGCTTGTTTAGTTTCCGTCATTTTCGCTGGCTGAAAAACCTGGCCCACCTTATACTGCCAGGTTCCTTTCAAGTCAATCTGCTGATCATTATTTGCCATGAAATAAGGCTTATCCGGCACAAAGCCTCCTTTGCCAGCAGTATTGGTAACCCTGATCACAAATGTATTTTTGCCCGCTTTCAACAAATCAGCCGGAATTTCATAGCGTCGGGGTGGATATTGATACGTAACCCGGCCAATGCTTTTTCCATTGACAAACATTTCATCTGCATCCACAATGCGTCCCATATAAAGTTTCACCAGCTTCCCGACCCAGCTTTCGGGCACTTCAAATTCCCTGCGAAACCATACGACGCCGTCCAGGTTTTTTAATCCCTGATCTTCCCAGTAACCCGGAATGCTGAAGTTCCGCCATCCTTTCGGCTGATAGGCTTCGCTTTCCCAATGCTCCGATAATCCCAAATCGGTTGACTTAGGCTGCTTTGGTGCGTTGTCCAAAGTGCTTTGCTTCCTGGCTGCGACGTGAGAAGTGTCTTTATTTTGATTGATAACCTTTTGAATGTCAGCAAAATCTTTGTAACCACCTTCGCTGATCCAGGCTTCAATGGGCGTACCTCCTACTGAGCTGTTGATGATGCCGATCGGCACTTTGTATTGATCGTAAAGGTCTCTGGCAAAAAAGTAGGACACTGCGCCAAAATTGAGCACCTCGCCGGGACTCACTGCCTTCCATTCCGCGTTGGGGAAATCTTGTTGCGGGCCGTTTAGATCGGTTGATGTGGGGATGAAAAAATTGCGGATATCGGGATAGCTGGCGTTGGCAATATCGTCTGGAAACCGTTCCTTCACCCGCTCCATTTTAATAACCATATTGCTCTGACCATTGCATAGCCAAACATCACCAAAAGCAATATTTTTTATCTTAATCTGATTTTTGCCCTTAACCAGCATCTCAAAACCCGTCCCGGAAGGTTGCGCAGGCAGCAGGATTTCCCATTTGCCATCCGCACCCGTCACGGCATTTCGACTTTTGCCTTTGAATGTGAGGGTTACTTTTTCCTTCGGCCCGGCCCATCCCCAAATCGTTACTGGCTGATCGCGCTGCAACACCATATTGTCCGAGACCAGCCTGGGCAAATGGACTTGGGCGGAGACCTGGCCGGAAAAGAAGATCAGTAACAATAAAAACTTTACAATGCGCATCCGTTTGCAGGTAAAAAGACCCTCGTTTTTTTAAAATTTACTTTAAGAAAGATATTGGTCCAGCATTTATTGGTTGTTTCTGCTATCCTAAGGCATTTTGAAAGAATCTTCCGGGCGCAGACTCTGCGTCACAGCTGTTGGGAAATTGGAAGGAACCGGGAACGTTACTTTGCCTGTCGCCAGCCACTCTGCTGCTCTGATAACCGTCGTCTGATAACCAATGCAGCGATAAGCAGGAGGGTAACTTTCACCTTTCCAAAGATGCCCCAAACTCGAATTGTAAACCCGTCCCTTACCGTATTGCACAACCCATTCCACCGGCCAGGTCCTTTTAGTACTCGTGCTATCAAAAGCGCACGAAAGCACGGTAATGTTTTCTGCCGGTCCGCGAGGGAAATAGTAAACTTCCGTATTAGCCGTCTGCCACTGATTGGGAAATCCTTTATTGATCGGGTGTGGTGTCATGACTTGGATCAATGCGTTGAACCTGTCGCCATGGCCCGTCCCTTTTCCTTCGTCCGGTGCAATCCGGGTGATGCTTTTTGCTGCGTCAATTTCCAACGCATATCCCTCGGAAGCACGTCGCCAACCCAGTCCGATCATTTTGTCGTATTCTTTCCAATGAGGAAATGCATTGTTAGCTGAATGAAGAATGTACAAACCGCCGCCGTTCTTCACATATTCCTCCAATTGCTTTTCGGCTTGCCTTGACCAGCGCAGACTGGGATTTTGAATGTTGTTGGTATTCTGAACAATCAATGCATACTTGGTGAAATCCGGGTTCCATGCACTCCTTTCCAAACTATCCGCGGGAACCGTGCTCACCTCCACTAGGAACCGCCCGCTTTCTTCCAGTATCCATTTTGTTACGGCAGTGGTTTGTTTCCAGTCGTGGTTACTGAACCCATCCACGATCAAAACGCGTATCGGTTTCGCTTTTTGTGCCAAGACACCGAGGGAAACGCATGCGGAAAGAATAAAGACAAGACAATTTCTAAGCATACTTGTATCATTTAATTGATCTGCAAAACACCTAAACCAGCTGTTGGCTATCTGTTAATAGCGAAAAGCGCTACTTTCCTATTCCGTGGGCCCGATCAGTTCTAAATGTTCAGATTCTTAAATTGGCTTTTGCATAACATACTTACTTGTTTTTGAACATAGGATCATTGCCGCTGTATTTCAGATATTTAAAAGAAGCAGCATTGGTTGTCGGCACGCCGGAGGAAGTAGCATACATGCCAAACAGGCACCCAATGAAACCGCCTGCCACCTCTGTACTCAGGAATTTGGCATCGACTTTGTCTTTAAGTAATTCCCAGGAAGCGCCTTTGGAAAAATAAAAACTGTAAAAACCACCCGCCGCAACAATGCGCAGTTTGACTGATTTTGAAGCATCTGCAACCGGCTGTTTAGCAAGTAGCTCCATACTTTGTCCATCCGCACCGCTTTTGAGAAGCTGCACAAAAGGTTTTCCATTTTCAACTGATTTGCTCAAAAAGTAAAAGTGAGATTCGTCTTGGAAAATCGTCAAACCTGCCTTTTCCTTTTCTGATTTTGGAGAAAAATCGAGTTCCGTTTCGGCGGTGCAGTATAAATGCTGCTGGCGCTTTCCAATGAATGAAGGATTGCCCAATTCCATGATGGTTTCAGGCTTCAACTTCATGGTTAAGCCGTTTTGCTTTGACAATGAAAAGGAACTACTGTCAATGTTGCGCATGAAAAGTAAAGCCGGGTCCAACTTTTTGTCAAATGTTAATGTGTATTCAAAATTGCCGGCCTGCGGAAGTGCGTCTTTTTGTTTTACTTCTTTGTAATTGACAGTAAATTCATATTCAGCATTGTTTTTTGGCGGATTGATTACCGGCCAGTCGTTTTTCCATTCCACGGGCGCGATGAATGTTTCGCGGCCGGTATTGTAATAATTGCCTTCATAGGGACGCACAGCCAGGAAAATGGCGTAGGTTTTCCCGTCAGGACCATCCACAAACTGCGCATGACCAGCGGAAGTGATCGGGTCTTTACGGTCATCTTGCAACCCTTTTTGGGTTAAAATGGGATTGTTTTCATAAGGAATAAATGGGCCCCAAACCGACTTGCTGCGAAAAACAACTTCCGTATGGTTCACCGAAGTTCCGCCTTCTGCCGCATACAAATAATACCAGCCATTCCGCTTCATAATGTGTGGCGCTTCGATCCAGACAGGCTTTTTGCTCAAATCAACGCCGCCATTCACCAATTGTTTTTCCTCCCCAATGACTTTCAATGTGGCCGGATCCAATTCATAAATGCGGATTGTTCGGTGACCGGAATATAACGGTTTCCTGTCGGGCGCGTCGCTGTTGTAAATGATGTAAGCTTTATTATCCTCATCAAAAAACAGCGACGGATCAATGCCACGCGCTTGCGGAACTCGAATAGGGTTACTCCACGGACCGGCTGGATTTTTGGCGGTGACTACAAAATTTCCATCATGATCAATGTCCGTGCAAGTGACGTAAAAAGTGCCCTTATGATAGCTGATAGCAGGCGCAAAAAGGCCTCTTGTCAATTTCTCGCCCATAAAATCCATTTGTGAAGACCGATCGATCACGTTCCCGATCTGCTTCCAGTTTTTCAGATCCTTGCTGTGAAAAACCGGAATGCCGGGAAAGTAGGAAAATGTCGAGTTAACCAAATAGTAATCGGTTCCAACCTGCACTACGCTCGGATCAGGATAAAAACCCGTTAAAATCGGATTCACCAGCTTGGTCGTCTGGGCAGACACGGACTCTGAAAAGCATAAAAATGCAACTAATGTTGCGGAGAGAAAATGTTTGATCATATAAATTGACCTTAATCTATGATTGATATTAACTTATTGACCAACAAATACATACGTCTTGCCAGCTTGTGTTGGAATGTCATAAAGAAATGTTTGCTTCAGATTCAATGCAGTGGGATTCACTTTCGAAGAAATGACCGCATTAGCCACGGCTTCATTTTGGTAAAATGCATTTGCATTCACACCAGAAGCAATTCTCACCGACTTACCATCAGCCGATTTCAGCTCACCAGGCGTGCGCAACCTTAAATTTCCGCCAAGTTTTGATCTGACTTCAATCTTGGTCAGCTTCCCTGCTTTCCATTCCATATTCACCAGTTCAAAACCACCCTGCGCAAGCAATCCGCCGATGTTTCCAGCTTGCCAAACATCTGGCAATGCAGGTAACAAATGCACAGATCCATCCGCACTTTGCATGAGCATTTCCGTAATTCCCGATGTGCAGCCGAAGTTGCCGTCAATCTGAAATGGCGGGTGTGCATCGAAGAGGTTGTTGTAAGTTCCTCCTCCTTCCTTGGATGTTCCTAATGGCGAAAGCTGGCTTTTGATCAATGTAAATGCATGGTTACCGTCTTGCAATCTGGCCCACCAATTCACTTTCCAGCCCATGCTCCAACCCGTGGAAACGTCGCCGCGGTGCAGCAATGTGGTGCGAGCTGCGGAAAACAATTCCGGCGTGCGGTAAGCTGAGATTTGATCCGAAGGGAACAAGCCGTATAAATGCGAGACGTGGCGGTGATGGTCATTTGGATCGTCCACGTCGTCGAGCCATTCTTGCAACTGTCCATGCTGGCCTACGTGCATCGGAGGCAGGCTTTTGCGCATTTGTTTGAGCGAATCCGTGAATGCTGCATCTTTTTTCAAAATTTCGGCCGCGCGGATTGTGCTGCTAAAAACGTCAAATGCGATCTGGTTATCCATCGTCGTTCCGGCGTCCAGTGAGGAGCCTTCGTGCGCTGCCGGGGCATTTTCGGGAGAGCTTCCCGGGTTTACAACTAACCATTTATATTTGGGGTGTTCCACTAAAAAGTCAGCATAGAATGTGGCTGCACCTTTTAGGATCGGGTAAATTTTGGCCAGATACGCTTTGTCGCCATGATAGAGATAGTGCTGCCACAAATGCTGGCTCGTCCAGCCGCCGCCTGCAATCCACATTCCCCAGAATGCGCCGTCGATGGCGCCCGTTGCCCGCCAGATGTCTGTGTTATGATGCGCCATCCAGCCTCTGGCGCCGTACATGGTTTTGGCCGTCTCTTTTCCGGTTTGCGAAAGTTCTTCAACCATTTTCAAAAAAGGCTCATGCAGCTCGCTGAGATTTGTGCGTTCTGCGGGCCAGTAATTCATCTGTGCATTAATGTTGATCGTGTATTTGCTATCCCAGGGTGGCATCATTTTATTATTCCAAATCCCTTGCAAATTAGCAGGCTGACCGCCGGGTTGCGAGCTGGAAATCAATAGATAGCGACCATATTGATAATATAGCGTAACCAATTCAGGGTCATTGACATTACGGAAGTTTTTCAGCCTTTCGTCCGTGGGTAAGTTGCCAAGGGCTGTGGTGCCAAGATCAAATTTGACCCTTTTAAAATATTTCTGATAAGCTGCAATGTGCGAATTTAGAATGGCAGTGTAAGATTTTGAAAATGCTTTATCCAAATAGGAGGCAGCAAGCGCATTTTCATCTCCGCTTACATCATTGTAGTTTTTGAAATTGGTTGCAATAGAAATGTAAATGGTCGCTGCATTGGCTCCTCTGACAGTCAATAATGTATCATTAGCAGTCAAAGTGCCCCCTTCTGTTTTTATTTTGGCAATTCCCTTGAAGCGAACCATTCCTTTTACACCTTCATGATCCGCAGCCGTTCCGGAAATAGTAAGTTCTTTCGAGGCTGTTGTTTTAATGGATTTATTTTTGTGCAAAGACACATAGGAAGCGTCAAACGAGAGCTTACCCGGCTTATCGCCTGTCAATCGGATGATGATCACACGGTCCGGAAAGGACGCGAGGACTTCGCGGGTGTAATTGACGCCGTCGACTTGGTAAGTGGTTTTGGCAACTGCGCGTTCAATGTCGAGCTCGCGGTAATAGTTGGAAAAATTTTCGTGTCCCTGGAAGTTAAGCCGCAAGTCACCGAGTGGCTGAAACATTTGTCCGTGCGACTTTTTAGTGATAATGGCTTTGTTAGCGAGCTTTTCAGCTTCCTTTTGCTTTCCATCAAAAATCAATTTCCGGATTTCAGGCAAAGCGGTCAGCGACTCCGGGTTATCATTGCGATTCGGGCCGCCTGACCATAATGTATGCTCATTGAGCTGGATCGTCTCATTCACCACATTACCATACACCATCCCTCCGAGCCTGCCGTTTCCCACAGGCAATGCGTTCTCCCAGGTTTTGCCGGAAGGTTGGTTATACCAAAGTTTTTGTGTCCGCGATGTTTGTGCGTGACCTGTAATCGTAACTGCCAGAAATAACAGGCAAAAAATTTTCCTCATATAAAAACTGAAATTAATTTTCCTTAATGTGTCAGTATGACACTTTAAGAAATACAATGCTATGAGGTTTTTTAGAAAAAACAAAATTATTTCTTGATTAAAGTCAAGAAAATTGCGTTACAGCAACCCATCGTGCTGCTGTAACGCGATTCCTTTTATGGATTAATCGTTTTGATATTGCCATTGCTGTCCCAAAGCAGTTCCCTGACCCTCACTTTGCGTCAATGGGTTTTCCTGGAAAGTGCCGCGTCGTGTCATCATTTCATTATTTATCAATATCCGGAATTTTGCGGAAACTTCGGCCCATCTACGACCCGGTCGATTTGCGATTGCGGAATGGGGCGGAGCATATGGAAATCTTTCACGTACTGCGCAGCCTCCTGGTTCCATTCCTGTACGCGGCGCACCAGCGAGCGCGTCCGAACGAGATCATGCCAGCGCTGCCATTCTCCAAAGAATTCGCGGCTGCGTTCGTCGAGGATAAAATCCAGGGTTACCTGGGTTGCGGTGATGGTCAGGGCTGTTGCTGCAGCAGCATTTTCAGCGGTAGAATTGGTTTTTTTGAAGGCGGCGCGCTGCCTTACCACATTGATCAATGCGGCTGCTTTTGCATTGTTGCCAGCTTTAAAATAAGCCTCAGCGCCCGTCATATACACATCCGAGAACCGATATAGAACCGCAGGACGCGTGGAAGGATCATTGAAATTAGCGCCACGGCTTGGGTCCATGAATTTTTTCAAAGCCGGGAAAATACCATTGTTCCAAAGACTTGGCGGCACCACAATGCCCTTGAACGGCCGTTTACCTACAAATTGCGGTGCGCCTGGCACTTCATAATCAGGCAGCCAAACGGCAGTATCCGCGCCGGGCACCGTTGTATAGGCAATCCCGCGGAGGTTATTGGTAGTATTTGCCTCATTTTTTACAGCAGTATTGGAAATATACACGGTGTAAAACGAATTGGCATAACGCGAATCCACATTGCGGTTGGTAAATGCCTGATCCAGGAAATAGTTTTTGCCGGCACGCGGTCCATTTGCGATCTTGTCAGAATTCGGACGCATCCGCACATATGGACGGCCGTAATACGAATCACGGAGCATGCCGGAAGTTCCGCTATTGACAAACGCACCAGCTGCATTTTTAATCGAGTTAATCCCGCTGTTATTGGGGTAATTCCAGTTGGTAAACCAAGGACTCAGGTTTTGCGCCGCACCTCCCCCAGCCTGTCCGCCTACCTGATAATAGCCATATTTCGGGTCCAGCACGTGGTCACTTACGAACATAGTTTCTTTGCCATTATCATTTGCGGGCACAAAAGCATCACCATAATCCTGCCATAAGTCCAGTGCATAATCTGCTTTTTTTGCAATAATGTCGTCGCAAATGGTTGCTGCCTGAGTAAAATCGGCAGCTGTATTGTTTAGCCAGCCACGCGTCAAATATGCTTTGGCGAGCAACAGCTGCGCCACGGGCTTGGTTGCCGCTTTGCCCAGGAATGGAGCAGTAGGTTGATTCGGCAGATCGGCTGCCGCTTCTGTTAAGTCTTGAATGATAAGCGCATACACGTCCGCTGCTGGCTGGCGCGATGCAGCCTGCGAAGGCACTGTGATGAATTCTGTGTGAAGCGGCACATCACCCCAGGTTTGCACGAGATAGAAGTACCAGAATGCTCTTAAAAACTTAGCTTGCGCCAGATATTGCTTTCGCGTGGCTTCCGGCAAATCAATGGTCGCGCCGTATTGCAGCACGCCGTTTAATGTATTGATGTCCTGAAATGCTACACCCCAGGCAGAACCGAAGTTACTGCTATTGAGACCATTATAAGTATAAGCGGAACCTCCGCCACCATTAACACCCTGGATAAACTCATCGGTCCCGGCCTGCATTTCCACAGTAAAACCTTCGGTTCCCCATTGGCCGCGGATGTCGTTATAAACCCCGGCTATCCCGCCAAGCACACCTGCCGGGCTGTTGAAATAGGATGGAACGATTTGTGATTGCGGATGTTCTTCGAGCACTTTTTCGCAACCTGTACTCAGGGAAGCGATTAAGGCTGCTGTGATCAGATTTTTTATAGATTTCATAGTCGGATTAGAATTTAAGGTTAACGCCCACAGTGAATTGTCTTACCGGCGGAGAATTCAGGTTTACCGAAATCTGACGCTCCGGCGCGCCGCGGTCGCTGGCACCTTGCGGGTTCAGCGTAGACTGACCCGTGGCATAGCTGTTCCCTTCGGGGTCAACGGCCAGGTCGTCTTTCACCAATGGTGAGTAAATGATAAATGGATTGGTTAGGTTGACGTAGATCCGTGCCGAAGCAGCGCCGATTTTTTTAATCAAATTACTTTCAAATGTGTAGCCCAGGTTAATGCTTCGGCATTTGATAAATGAGCCGTCGTAGTAACCCAATGTTGAACCAAAGTTGGCCACAGCGCCGCTGGCATCGGGAGCAGGGAATGCATTGGTTGGGTTGGTGTCGGTCCAGTAATCTGTTTTTACCTGATTTACCCGGCTTTGATTAAAGAATGCAAAACCTCCTGAACCTGTGGAGTTACCCGTCAGATAAGGCACAAGCACTTTCATACCCATCCGTGCATAGGTCACCACGGACGCATCGAAATTTTTGAAGCTAAAACGGCTTGTCAATCCTCCCTCCCATTTTGGCTGGAAATTGCCCAGGATCTGGCGGTCGTTTGCGTCGATCTTATTATCCCCATTCAAATCTTCCACACGGATTTGTCCTGCGAACTGAACCGGCGAAGTTTGCTTTGCCAGAGTCCCGTTTTCTGCATCGGCGGTTTGCCAGATTCCTAATTTTTTGTAATCAAAAATCACTGAAAGCGGCTGTCCTACAAACCATCCCGCGCCCAGGTTCGATTTTTCATCCGGTGTGGTCAGCTGCGTGATTTTTTCTCGGTTAAAGAAATAAGTCGCGTCAATGCTCCAATTGAATCCTTTCGGTTTTCTCACAATTTCAAAAGTCGCGGCCACTTCTAACCCTTTACCTTCTGTTCTACCCAGGTTTTTCAGAGTCGAACCGGCACCATTGCTGGGAGGAAGCGGCACGGATAGCAGAATGTCCTTGGTTTTTTGATGATACCAATCCACCGAAGCAGTAATGCGGTTGTTCAGCAGACCAAAATCAACTCCAATATCCACCTGCGAAGTTGATTGCCAGCTCAGGTCGCTCGATGGCAAACTGGTAACCGTGTAAGCAAGTTGCTGCCCGGCTGTGCCCAATCCGAAGTTGTAGTAACCTGCTGATAAAGCACCCAAAGTTGAATAAGCCCCTACATTTCGGTTTCCGGAAATCCCCCATCCACCGCGCAGTTTGAGGTTAGAAATGAATGGAGCAGATTTCATAAAACCTTCTTCCACGACATTCCAGCCTAAGCCGATCGCAGGATAATTGAAATATTGATTAGCCGGAGACAATGTCGAAGAACCATCCCGACGCAATGTCAATGTCAGCAAATATTTGTCAGCATAGCTATAATTAAGCCTTCCCATGTAAGATAGCAGCCCCGTTTCCGAAAATGAGTTACCAAAATCAGACGGCGCGACTGGCTGGCCCGATGCGAGGGAGAAATTGGAAGTTTTGATATAATCGGCAGGCACACCCGTTACTGTAAAGCGGCTTCCCAGTGAGTGATTTTTTGTGTATTCGTAAAGCGCGGTAACACCGAGTTTGTGCTTGCCTGCAAATGTTTTATCAAAATAAAGCAGATGTTGCAGGTTCACGTCCCAATATTCGGTGTTGCTGATCTCGGCTGTGGATCCGGCCTGCGTGGTGGCCGTGTTGAAATAAGTCAGCGGGCCATTGTAACCATTGTAATTGGACTGGCTGAAATTCAAACCCGCATTGAAACGGTATTTCAATCCCGGCAGAATATTGACCTCCGCATAAAGGCTATTGAATGTCCTCAGCGACCGTGTGCGTCCCAGATACGAGTCTTCTTTGGACATAATCGTCAACGGACTCACGCCTGCCGCATCAATGGAACCTTCGGATGGGAAAACATTAACCGTTCCGTCTGCATTGTAAGGTGATGCCAGCGGGGTCAGCCGCACCAATCCTCCCGGGACGCCGCCACCACCTGGCGTATTCGTGTAGGCTAGCGTATTCAGTGTATTAAGCCCGATTTTGATATTTTTACCAATCTTCTGGTCAATGGTGGCCCGAAGGTTGAAACGCTGAAAACTCTGGTTTGGAATGATCCCTGTTTCATTGAAATAACCCAGACCCAGCGAGTATTGCGTGTTTTCAACACCGCCCTGCAAGCCCAGCTGGTGATTGGTCATGAAACCCGGCTTGTAAATCAAATCCTGCCAATCCGTGGACACGCCTTTGTCAAGCGCCTCCTGCTCTTTTTGGGTTAACAAATAGCCCGATGTGCCCGGCGCTGTCCGGTTGTATTTCGCTGCATCGGCTTTGAACTGTGCATATTCCTGCCCATTCATGACATTGAATTTGCCCATTACCTGCGTTTGTCCGTGATAGCCGTCGTAACTGAAAACGGGCTTGCCTATTTTTCCTCTCTTGGTTGTTACGAGGATCACGCCGCCAGCTCCGCGAGAGCCGTATATCGCTGTCGCGGAGGCGTCTTTCAAAACTTCCAAACTTAAAATATCGTCCGGGTTAATGTCATTTAAACCGCCAAATGGAATCCCGTCCACCACCACGAGCGGACCATCCAGCCCGTCGCTCGATCCTGAACTGGTTGTCAATGTACGGTTACCGCGGATCCTGATCTGCCCTTGCGAACCGGGCGTGCTTCCGTTACTGATGATCGAGACGCCAGCCGCGCGGCCTTTCAACTGATTGACCAGGTTCGGCGCGGGCACTTCTTTCAATGTGCTCTCACTGACCGAAACAACTGAACCCGTCACATCCCGCTTCCGCTGCGTTCCATAACCCACCACAACCACCTCTTCAAGCGTCTTACTATCAACGGCCAATGTTACGTTGATGATCTGCTGCGTGCCTACGAGCACTTCTTTCGGCGCGTAACCTACAAGCGAAAAAACCAGAACTGCATTTGCATCCTGAACGGTCAGCCGGAAATTCCCATTCTGATCCGCGCTCGTGCCTCTTGTTGTTGATTTGATGAGGACACTGGCGCCAGGTAGCGGTTCACCATCCGGGCCGGTGACTTTGCCGGAAACCTCAATTTCAGCCGCTGGTGCTGACCTGTGCCTGGTGCCGTAATCGGCCCATGCCGCGCTGCCGGCAACTGCATCCATCGAAGCGCCTCCGAGCAGCAGAATAGGAAGACCAGAAAGTCCCAGAATCCTGGCCAGCGTATTTTTGGTTAATAAACGTTCATGCATTGTCTGTATGATTTGATGTTTGAATTAGATTTAATCATGAGATCCTAGTTGGTTTGTTTTCTAAGTGTCAATTTGACAAGATTTAATTTGGGCGTAACTTTACCTCCTCTTGCGAGAATCGCTTCATCACTTTTTCCAGATATTATTTAATTAATTGTCGACAAAAGTAGCGCAGCGGGACAGCCCGCTGTGAGCACTTTTGTTCATTTTAAGGAGAAACTTGTTTAAATGGGTCAAAAAAATGCCCAATTCTGGGACAAACTTGCATTTTTGAGATAACTTTCGTCTTGGGCTACATCTTAAACCCACCATTTTCAATGCGTTTAAAAATTTTGCTCACTTTCCGTTTGCTCTGTCTGATGGTTGCCTGTCACGCGGCGATGATCACAGGATGGGCTCAACCTGCCGAACCGAAATTCACCTCGCTGACTTCGACCGATGGATTATCGTCCAACACGGTGACCGCAATCCTGAAAGATCGCTACGGTTTCATGTGGTTTGGCACTGACGACGGGTTGAACCGGTTCGACGGCACGGATGTGATTGTATACCGGCATAATAAAAAGGATTCGACATCGCTCGGGTCCAGTGATATCTCGTGTTTGCATCAGGATCGAAAAGGTCGGATTTGGGTAGGAACTATCGAAGGCGGGCTGCACCTGTATGATAGGCGAAAAGATGCATTTGTCAGCATTCCATCACCACACAGTGTCATCAATATGACTAGCGATGCTTCGGGTAAACTGTGGGTGGGCACAACGGCGGGATTAATTCAGGTAGATCCGGAAACCTATCAGATCCGTACCTTCACCTCGGTAGCTAACATGCCAGATCAGATTTCCAAAGGAATGATCCTCAGCATTGCAGTTGATAGCAAAAAAAGGGTTTGGATAGGAACGCGGACCGGTTTGTTCAAAATTGACCCATCGGATAAAAGTGGGGAATACATTAATTACCTACAATCATTGCCTGATGAAGTTAGTGCTCGTCCTGTGAAGTCTATTGTGGAAGACCAGCAAGGTAACATTTGGGCTGGCACATTCAGCGGTGTGTTCAAGCTGAATGCGAATGGGCAGATTATCAAGCATTTCAAATACGAGCCCGATAATAAGAGTTCGCTGAGTACAAATATGGTCTTTGCTGTGACCTGGGAAAATGCGTACCGACTTTGGATCTGCACAGATGCCGGCCTGAACATGCTTGATACGCGCACAGGCATCATCACGCGCTATGGCCCGGATGCGCGGACACAATTTAGTTTAAGCAACAAATCGGTGCGGAGTATTTTATTTGATAATGAGGGCATTTGCTGGCTGGGCACCTACAAAAGCGGCGTCAATAAGTATGATAAGAACCTCGCCATTTTTGGATTAAAGCGTTCCGATGTGAATGATCCGTACGGTCTGAGCGGCCCATTTGTGACCTCCTTTGCTGAGACTGAATCGGGTGAGCTGTTTGTGGGCACGGACGGCGGGGGGCTGAATTTGTACAATCGCCGGACCAACCTTTTCAAGAAATTCCCCATTAACCCCAAAAATAAAAATGCCGCTTCCGGGCTCGCCATTTTAACATTGGAACTGACGGCCAGCAATGAACTCTGGATCGGAACATTTCAGGATGGGTTATTCCAGTTTAACCCAAAAACTGGCAGTTACTTGCAGTTTTTAAGAGGCAAAGACTCGACGAGCCTGAGTAATAACGAGATTTTTTGTCTCGAAAAAGACAAGTCGGGCAAGTTGTGGGTGGGCACGAATGGCGGCGGCGTGCATTTGTACGATCCGGCGACCAGAGGTTTCAAAAGATTGTATGATCCAGGCATTCCGATTACCCAACGGAGCATTCCTTTGAATGGCTATGTCAGGGATTTGCTGCTGGATCGTAAAGGGAAGCTCTGGATTGCTTCGCACGGAACGGGAATTGCTGTTTTCGACCCGGTAACACAAAAATCGCAGCTGCTCGACAGGCAAAGCAGTGAGCTTGCCAGTAACATTGTTTTTTCGCTTCTGGAAGATAGCAAAGGGAACATCTGGGCTGGCACATCAGGTGAAGGATTGGCGTTGTATGATACGCGATCTAAAAAGTTTATCAATTACGGGGCGAAAGAAGGTTTGGCCAGCAACATTGTCAATAAAGTACTGGAAGATGCGCAGGGGCGGATTTGGGTGAGTACCAACCAGGGAATCAGCCATTTTGATCTTAAAAACAAAAAATTCATCAACTATACCTCCTATAATGGCATTCAGGACAGGACTTTTGTCCTGGGCTCCGGCATCCGCGCTCGCGATAACACGCTTTTCTTCGGTGGCATTGCAGGATTTAATTACATTGATTCACGCAGCCTGCCGAACAGCAAGCGCGTTCCGCCGATCATTTTAAAAGACCTGAAAATCGGTAACCGCAGCATTACGTCCGCCGATCCCAACTTTATTGACGCTGATATCGCCGTTGCCAAAACCATTAGCTTGGATTACAAACAAAATTTTTCGATCGGTTACGCGGCGCTGGATTACACCAATCCTAAGCAGATGCATTATCGGCATAGATTGGTAGGGATGGAATCCGAATGGAATATAACGGGCCTTACCAACTTTGCGAGTTATACCAATTTAAGTCCGGGCGAATATGTTTTTGAAGTGCAAACCAGCGGTGACGGCATTAACTGGAGTCCGCAAACTAAGTCGGTGGCTGTGATTGTAAAACCACCTTTTTACCTGACCATTTACGCTTACATTTTTTACATTCTCACGCCATTTGCGATTGTATATTATATGAGACGCCGCGGCATTCAGAAGCTGCAGAGGCAGTTCAAAGAGCAACAGCAACGCGCAGAAGTGGAGCAGGCGCAGGAATTGGACCGGATGAAGATCAAGTTTCTAACCAATTTGAGCCACGAGTTCAGGACACCGATTTCTCTCATTTTGGCTCCGGTTGATAACCTGCTCGTTAAGACCAAATCGACCGAGCTGCATCCGCCTGTTAATGCCATTAAGCGGAATGCCAAAAGACTGTTGAACCTGGTAGATCAGCTGCTTGATTTCAAAAATATGCAGGAGCAGGAAGTGAAACTGGACTTGAAACGGCGGGACATTATTCTGTTTATCAAAGACACCTGCGATCAGTTCAGCGACCTTTCGATCCGGAAAGGGATTCAGTTTCGGATCGAGAGTAAGCTGGATCAACTGTATATGGATTTTGACGCGGAAAAGCTTGAAAGGGTTTTGTTCAACCTGCTTTCGAATGCATTTAAATTCACCCCGAAAGGCGGCGAAGTGGCCCTGCATGTGCAGCCGCAACTGGATCCGGAAGGAAAACACTGGCTACAAATCTACATTGCCGATAACGGAATTGGCATTGCGGAAGACCAGCATGAAAAGATTTTCGACCGGTTTTTCCAAAGCGATACGGACCTGACCGTGCTGAACCAGGGAAGCGGCATTGGCCTGTCGATTGTACGGGAATTTGTGCAGCTGCATCAGGGAAGGATCCATGTGACCAGTCAGCCTGGTGCGGGAAGCACATTTACTGTTGAACTGCCGTTTGCCGAGTCGCATCTTCCCGTCATTGACCAACCCGCAACAGCGCCTTGGACACGTTCCGGGGAAACGGAAAATGGATTCAATAAGGTGGAAAAAGCCAATCCGGAAGATCCCTCCAATGTACTGATCATTGAGGACAATGACGAATTCAGACATTATCTAAAAGAAAGTCTGGCGCCATTTTACCACGTCATCGAAGCGAGCAATGGCAAAGAAGGATGGCAAAAAACGCTCAGCCATCATCCCGAGCTGATTGTCAGTGACGTGGCGATGCCTGAAATGGACGGCATTACGCTGAGCCAGAAAATCAAATCGGACAAGCGCACGAAACACATTCCGATCATTCTCTTGACCGCCAGCACCGGCGAGCAGCAACAACTCGAAGGCCTCAGCTCAGGCGCCAATGATTATTTGACCAAACCGTTCAACTTCGACATCCTGAACGCGAAAATCAACAATCTGATCTTGCTAAACCGTCTGTTAAAAGGCGTTTACTCCCGGCATATCCAAGTATCTGGACAAGCTCCGCAGATGGAATCAAGCCAGGAAAAGTTGCTGAAAGATATGTTGTCCTACATTGAAGGAAACCTGCACACTTCGCAACTTAGCGTCGAAAATTTGAGCAAACACGTGGGCATGAGCCGGGGAACATTGTACAGCAAAGTCCTGGAAATGAGCGGACAAACCCCCATTCAGTTCATTCGTTCCATTAAACTCGAAAAGGCCGCGTTACTTTTAGAAAATGGTGATTTAAGCGTTTCGCAGATCTCCTATATGACCGGATTTACTGCGCCGAATTATTTTGCGAAGTCATTCAAAGCCAAGTTCAACATACTTCCCACAGAATACAAGTCTAGGAAGCGAAGACATCCCTAAGGGAATTTCAACTCTTTCGAAGGACAAAAAGTAGTTTGCTCCGGACTCTGGCCTAGTATTTCATAGAGGTTGTTCAAGCCTATCCCAACTCGAATGACATACTTTCCTACACCATTAAGCTAACGGTTCACATTCATGGAACTTCTTCAAATTTATATCTAATTTGGGCTAATTCGCCCACCAGGTAACGGATAAGGGCGCCTTTACTTCTCGGGGAAGCGAACTGGCATATTATACCAGACAGCGACTGCGTGGCCGTTTTGCTTGCCTGGAATCCAGGCTGGCATATTTTTAATTGCCCTGAGCACTACGGCATCCACTAGCTCGTTATGACTTTTTACAACCTGGGCACTATCAATCTCGCCTGTCTCGGTAACAATAAACTTAGTAAATACCGTTCGCCTCCTGAACTTGTTGTCGGCCCCTTCGGGATAAGTCAAATTATCCAAAAGATATTCTTCAATCGCCTTGGTTCCGCCTACAAACTCCGGAGGTTGTTCCACTTTCGTAAATATGAGGCGCCTAGGCAGTGAACCGGATTCGTTGGCTGATTTTTGCGCCGATGCTGAAATAGATAATCCCAGAATGAGTATATATAGAATTGGGTAGCATAGCCAGCCACTAATCCTGTTCATCTTCTTAATTTTAAGCATCGCTTTGAGTTAATTATCACCAATTATAGCCGTCTTCAAGCAAAAAACCGCTACCGGTAAATAAAGAGCAATACCGATAAGCCTTGGATTTTCTATGGAGGACTTATTATGCTATCCTTCGATTGCGGCTCGTCCCCTTTTCAGTTTCATTGGTTTCAGGTGGAAACTGTTGCCTTTTGATTATATCTTCAATAGCAAAGCCTAAGACGATTATTGAGGTGCGTTTATCTTTTTGACAAACTTTTTCGATACGATACGATTTCCATTCCTCACCTTCAAAATAAACACGCCTGAAGGGAGTGAACTGATATCAAACCGCTCTTCAAAAAGGTCTTTTCCGTTCGTGAATTCCTTTGATAACACTTTACCCCCGGATACGTTATAAATCGCAACGGATACAGGTGATTGAGCATCCAATTGAGTTGTAACGGTAATCATATCAGCACTAGGATTCGGATAGATCACCATTGCCCTTACCTCGTCAGAAAATTCTTCTTGTGATAAAGATGAGGCCGCATGTCTGGCCGATGCGCCGGATCGTGGCCCCTGATCTGCAAGATTCCACTTGAAGGAAGAGTAAGTCGTGTTCAATGGATTTTGAACAATATTTATAAGATCGTCGATCGAGCCTCCGGCCGGACGAATGTACAATCCTGATTTCCTGTTTTTAATCCAGTAGTATGGAGATTCATTTGAAGCTTCGATCACCCAGTGAAGTTCAGTATTGCCAGCATTTGAAGTTGTTAATGCTACCTGAGATAATGTCGCATTATCAGCAACAGAACCATTGGTGGGTTGAATAGCATAACCGGTATATTTATTGACAATATGATAATAGCCAGCAGTCGGAGCTGCTATGAACTCCCATTGAAAAGAACTTAATGCCGGGACCGTAGCTTCGGCATCCTGCACAATCAGTGAAGTTGCCAAGCCATCTTTTGGCCTCAGGTAGTCAGCACTCCATTTATTGACCACATGAAAATAGGACAACGTTAAGGGATCACTTGCTGCGGACGTTACAGTAATCGATATCGCCGTAGAAGTTGTAAAGGCTCCTCCATTGTCTGTGGCCCGGGCGGTAACATTGTGCATTCCTACGCTGGCGTTGGCCCAATTAAAGGTGTACGGACTCGTAGTAGCTGTACCCAGCAAGGTGGCCCCATCATAGTAAGAAACAGAAGAAACCGTACCCGGTGCCGTATCGGTGGCATTCGCAGTGAGCGCAATTGGTGTACCATAAGTAACGTTGGTGGCACTTGCGAGCAGCGATACACTCGGTGCTGGGTTCGCTACGGGATAGTTTGTCGTAACCGGTGCCGTATAACCGCTTCTGTACTCGATCTTCTTCAACATATTGCCGGCCGCATCAAAACTAAACAACAACGTAGCGTTTTTGTAAAGTATCAAGTTTGAAAAATCAATGTTCTTACTTGCGTTAAATCTAAATTTCAAAGGCGTATTGGCCGCTGAATAGCTACCGTTTGTCGTAGAGAACTTCACCGAAAACGGATAGTCAGTCGAAGACTTATTCATCAGCATAATGGTGTATCCGTTCGCATCCTGCATACCAAACTCCATGATATTATAGGTATTATTATCATTGATCTGGCCCTGCATATAAGTACCCCGTTTGTTCTGACTTAACATCTTCATGTGATGGGCCGTGGAACGAAGGGTACCGTTGCTTTCCAGCATTCTGAATTTATTCCCTTCTTCAACCGACCATGGCGTAAAATAAACGGCGCCATTTGCCAGCGCTTGTTTCGCCATGATCGCCATGTACTGACCGGCCGAAAAAATGCCCGGGTCAACGCTTACCTCTGTGTTGTATTCTCCGACTGCAATTTTCAGTGGTTGATTTGCCGGACGCTGTGCGTTGGTGGCGTCAATCATTGATTTCAGGATCGCATATCGTCCGATCATGGTTCCCTCATTGGCATCACCGTAAAAGTGAAAAGCAAAAATATCGACAATCGGATCGCCATTGTAGGTGTCTGTCCCTACGCCCGATGCACCATAAAGGAAATCTTTATACCATTGCCCCAATGGGCCGGTTGTAGCCGTTCCCCACCAATGCCGGAAGTCGGGACCACAGACAATACTATTGGCGTCTTTTGCCTTGATAGCCTTTGCTATGGTACGGAATTGCCCTTTCCAGCCCGTGTAATTATACCCGTCCTGATAAGCAGTACCGGCATACCACCCATCCCAGTTACTCGAAGGATCGGGTTCATTACCAATGCCCCAATACACGATACCTAAGTTTTTGGTGACATTAAAATAGTCCATCCACTGGGCTGTTTCGGTGGCCGTCAGATCAATCGGCAACTGGACGAGTGGAATGAGGTTCATTGATTTGATATTGTTAATAGCCGTTACATACCAATCCCTGTCAGCCGCGGTATTCTTTGAAACATTGGGAAAATTACCGCCAACCCTCACAATCGAGCAGTTCCAGGTGCTGGTTTCAGCCATATTTTCTGCAAACTTATCGACTGTTACGCCATTCGTATAGGTTTGGTACTCCCAGTAGTTCATGCCAAAAAACTTGTCGGTACTTTGTGCAAAAGCAATCGAAAAAGAACACCATAAAAAGGCTAGCATAAAGAGTTTTTGACAACCATTGTGGCTTGCAAACTGGCGTTTTAAATAGGAAGTAAATTTTGCGTTTTTCATAAATCATTTTGTTTTTTTGTTTGAGACATGATATGGTCACAACCGGGTTCATTATACCAACCCGGTTGTGATTGAAGATACTTGCACTAATTTTTGATTACTTTTCCAGACTTGATATTATCCCCGGTTTGGACCTTCAAAACAAATTCACCGGACGGGAAAGCACTGATATCGAGGTTCTTTTCGAAATGACCTTTTACGCCTTTAAATTCTTTTGACAGGACTCGCTTCCCGGAGATATCATAGATCGATATGAAAACGGAAGACCGATCCTCAACTTCGGTCACAACGGTGATTCTGCCGCGTGTCGGGTTTGGATAGACAACGGCTGTTTTCTCTTCTGAGAATTTCTCCATCGCAGATGCCACTGCAAGTCTTGCCGAATTTGTTGAGGTAACATTTACATAATTGATGTTCTGGTCGGCAGTATCCATCACTATTCTAAACACTTTCTGTCCCTGGGTCAGAGGAATGTTTGAAATGGTGACGCTTTTAAAATCCTGCCACGAGGCACCGACCGGAATGGCAATGGCGCCTGTGATGTTGACACCGTTAACTTCCAGGTGCATTGATTTCCCTGCGGCAATTGCAACGACCCGAAACTCAAAGTTGTAGTTACCACCGGCAGTTACATTCACCGTATATTCCGTCCACTCTCCAGCCGCGGCATATCCAATGTTATAACCACCTTCCGTAGCTGCCTGAACATCCACATCATCCGTCCGATATGCCGAACCACTATTGCCGGAAGTAACATCCGCATAGGCAATGTTCGGGCCGCCGAGATCATAATTTTCTGCTTCAATTTTACCAGGCAGTGCAACAGCTGTACCGCCGAAGGGAGATTGTGTGGCAGGCAGATTGGTTATAACAAGCTGTGGCGCATTCGCTCCTTCTTTCGAACTCCAGACTGTTTGCGGTCCGCTGGTAACTGTGTTCTTCATATTGAACGCAAGCTGATTTCTACCGGCAGCCTTTTCTGCCTTCACATAACCGGTTACGTCCCATGAATAGTATTTCCCGGCTACATCATTGATGTCCGTTGTAGCTAATGCCGTTGCACTTGCCGCTGGCTTGTTGTTCCAGTTGATAGCTGACTCCGTCCAGGCCACATTAGAAACTGAATGCATACCCACCGGAATTAAACCGGCGCCACCAAGATTTCCGTGCACGCGTATTTGTGCAGATGTGATGCTGCCACTTATGGTAGCAAGATCAAAACCTAAAAAACCTTCTCTGTTATAACCGCTATTCGGCGTGCCATCTAATTTAGTTTCCATTTTTGGCGGATCAGTAGCTCCGTAATTAGTGCCCGCGTTGGCCCCATCGCGTACATACGCATCTTTATTAGCAGTTAGTGTCGTATTTACTACGGTGGACGGAACAAATACCGCCGTATAGGTTACATCATTTACAGGAATCGTAAAATTCTGATTCATCGTGCCGCCATGTTGCCAAGCGGAGAATTCATAGGTGGCCCCGTTCAATGTTTGAAATTGATCCGTACCCAATGTGAATGGAAATTTCTCAACGGCCAATGCAGAATAAGGCGCAACATTGGGTGATCCGTTCAGACTAACGTTTAACCCCGAAGGTTCTGTAACGAGACTCACTGTCGAAGTTTTTGGGTACACATTCACAATTGCCGTATCCGCCAGACCTTGTGAATCTTTTACGATAAGCGAAAGCCTGTACCAGACGTTCGCTGCTGGTTCGCCGTAACTGCATTCAAAAGAACCCGTCCTGGTTCCCGTTGTGCCTACGCTCGGATGCGAATGGGTGTTATGATGGAAATCGACATTCCAGGTAAAGGCTGACGCGGGCAAAGTTCCGTCCTCAGCATCCGTGGCATTACCGGAATAGGAAATGACATCTCCATAAGAATAGGTCGCAGTCGTTGATGGGGTTAGTATCTGAGCTACAGGTGGAGCATTATACGCTAACACGGTAAGGGTGGCATAGGTGCTGAAAGCAGTTCCAGAGCTGTTGGTCACCTTTGCCCGGTACTGCCCTGCCTGTGCTGCCGATACGCTGGGTATCGTATAGGTCAGAGCATTAGCACCCGGAATATCTACCCCACTTTTTTGCCATTGTACCGTTAAAGGGCTCGCCCCGGAGGCGCTGATCGTAAATGAAGCGGGTTGTCCCTGGGCAACTGCGACGCTTAACGGATTATTCGTAATGGCAGGCGCACTGGTATTGGTATAGATAATTTTGTAGACCACCCCATTTTGAAGATAGTACAAGTTACCATCTATCCCTTCGTCGATTCCGATCAGATCAGCGCCGAGATTGCTGCCAAATGTTGATTTCACTTTGGTTACCGGATCAATATAATTAATCCAGTTGTTGCACCAGTCAAGGTAAAAGTACTTCCCCTTATGCGAGGCCGGATAATTACTTGCCGCTGCATCAACGAACACACCACCTGAGATCGCGCAGCCCTGGTCTGTGTTGCCACTGACTGGTGTAAATGAATTGAGGTAGGAAAATATCGCCCCGACATAACCGCTCCCGGAACTTCCGTGTGTCACGTTCGGCCATCCGTAGTTACCACCAGCGGTTGTTGCGTCATTAATCTCCTCCCGGGATGACGGGCCAACATCATTGACATAAATAGCTCCCGTTTCAGAAATATCAAAAGTAAACGGATTCCGATGGCCCATAGTCCAAATACTTTTGCGTGCATTGTTAGCACCGGCATCGTTAAAAAAAGGATTGCCCGTGGCGGGAGTACCGTTTGAATTAAGGCGTAAAATTTTTCCATAGTACACATCCTTGCTCTGCGCATTCGAGGAAACGCCATGGTCACCAACGGCTACGTAGAGGTAACCACCCTTAAATTTCATCGCGCCGCCATTGTGTATGGTAAATCCTGTTGTGGGAATATCCAGAAGATTTACCTGACTGTTGGCCAACATCACGTCACCATTCGCAGTAACCCTGCTAATGCGATTGGCTGAACCATTTGAAACGGTATAGTATAGATAAACATAACCGTTCGTTGCAAAATTAGGATCAAGCACAATCCCCCCAAGGCCTCTTTCATCGGTTTGGTTAACCGACATGGTGGCAAAGCTGGCTGCCAAAAGCGACCCATTTTTAATTATTCTAACTCTGCCATCTTTCTGGACAACAAAAATTCGTCCGTCAGGTGTAAAGTCCATAGCGGTGGCTGTACTGTTCGCCATACCGTTAGTCACGGTGACCCGACTGAATCCCGAAGGAAAAGTCTGCGCGTTCGTTTGCGCATGAACCACAGTTAATAAAAATAACAGAAAGCTTAAAAGCAACCTTGGCAGGTTGAACATGGTAATTTTTGATTCATCGTCATTCATTTACAAGTTGAAAAATTGTGTTAAACAAATTATTTATTGCATTTGACGGAGTAAATATTGGAGTCTCTGGTAATAGTGAGGGGATAAAAATGTCTGAACTTGGGGAGAGAAATGTCCTAATTGAAAAGAGCCCGTAGTAAGTCCCTGAAAGCGTTGTCGAGTGCAGAACCGAAACAGCAAAAAAGAAATTGCCCGCCAGAAGAAACCTTCTAACGGGCAACCAAAACTTAAATCTCAGACCTGCTCCACGAGAGCAGAAAATCCTGGATTATTCTTGAATCAAGACCCTAATATCCTCGGCCAATCGCTGCATTTCGAGCGGAAGCGTACCGTTGTAAATACCCCGAATTCTTCGCTCCCGATCGATCAACAGGCAATGTTCAGTGTGAACAAACCCGGCAGAGTCTTTTGTAAGACCCAGTTCTTCTTCTGCGAAATAAGATCGGCGTGCTAACATGTTAATTTCTTCTTTTCTCCCGGTCACAAGATGCCATTGGGATGAACGAATTTTATACCGGGAAGCAAATTGATTTAACCGTGCGACCGAGTCGATCCAGGGTGTCACAGAATGTGAAATAAAGAAAATGTCTGGGCTATTCTTAAATTGGTCTGCTACAAATTTCAGATTAGTCGTCATTTTAGGACAAATGCTGGGGCAAGATGTAAAGAAGAAGTTCGCGACATAAATCTTCCCGTCAAACATTGCATTGGAAATGAGTTGATTGTCCTGATCAATCAATGAAAATTCAGCGATTCGATGCACCGGACTTTTGACTGTATCCATATCCCACAGAGGCGTAAAGTCCGCAGTGTTGTAGTAGGGTAATCTTTCTTTATTTTCACAGCTGCCGAGCAAAAACGTTAGTAAAATAAAGAGCAAAAAATTACACCTTCCGAAGACTTCTACATTGTTTCCTACCCGACAAACCATAGATCCGATTATTTTTCACAACGTAATTAGCGTAGATACTTCCATCCAGGTTCCACATTCTTTGTGGACCGTCCTCATGTCCGTCTTTATACTTAAAATCTTTGTAAGGCATTCCGCTTACGTACCAGTCCTTTACGTGTCCGTTATACTCATCACCTTTAAACGCGTATTGAAACTTCATTTTCCCGTTGGACCACCAGCCCTGATGAACGCCTTCTTTATGTCCGTTTTCATACCAACGTTCTTGCATCAGTTTTCCTGAGGGAAACCAGGATCTGCTAAGACCATGAAGTTTTCCTTGATGGTAAAAATCAATTGCCACCGTATCCTGCCGGGTATTCAATGTAAATGCCTTACCATTAAATGGTTGTGTATTATAATACGTAACTCCCCTGCTCACTTTCAAATGCATTCCCTCAACAATTTCGTTCGATGCGGGCAACGATTTGTGGCTATTTGTGCAGGATGTCAAGATCAAACAACATGGAAGCGAAATAAAGAGGATTAAACCAAATAAAGTCGCCTTTATCATCATTTTTATTAGTTACTGACAGTACCAGCGGTTCCGTAGAAACCACTTCCATTTATATAAGGATCATTTGATGTGATATGGTAATGGTAAATACCATTCGAAAAATCAGCAGTAACATGAGTGTGGCCATGATAGTCGTCAAGATCGGAATTGAGAACCGTGGCGCCATTTTCTGTTGGTCCGTAAACCGGAAATCCATCAAGCAAAAAACCCAGCAAGGAATCTTTTCCTTTTGTGGAAGTCAGGTAGTAGGGCTCGGCGTGATAATGATACTGACTTGTTGCGGTGGGATGTCCTAACTGCTGATCAAAAGAATTGATTTCAAATGTTAAAGGTTGATTAGGGCCGGCATACTGATTAAAAAATGGAACACCATTCAAAGAAACACCTATCGCACCCAAAGGTGTAGCGCTGTGAGACTTACTGACGGCAGGATTGAGTGGTATTTTGAAGGTAAAATTCTGATTTGCTATTTCGTTAGGATTTAAAGCAAAGTCGGGATTATCCCCATTGTATGCTTCGTACAGGGTACTCTCCCATTGCGTCCCCTTATAGTATGGACTCTTATGATCCGGACGCCCATTCGTCTTAATAACAACAAAGTCACCCTCAACATACATGTCAGTGGCACCGTATATCTTTTTATACACTTCCGGCACTTCGGCCAAATTAAGTACTGCTTCGTCATTACTGCTGCAACAACTCAGTATGATTACGATTAAGAAATTAAATAGTATCATTGGGATTTTTGATAATTCCATAAAACTGCGCGTGTTTATTTTTCTTTACTTTATTTGCAGAAACCTGGCCATTCTGATTCGTTTGACGCCTGTAAATACCGGAGATTTAATAAGGCCGGTTAATTTTCAAACAACTATCCTGAAAACAAGCCGCACTTGGTCAGTTGAGTTACTAATCATTATTTAAAATTGAATTGATTCTTTGCAGTTCTTTTGACGTAAACTCATAATTCTGCAGACATTTAATGCTGTCTAATACCTGCTCTGGTTTACTTGCACCAATCAGTACGGAGCTTACCCGCGGGTCTTTTAAGATCCAGGCAAGTGCCATTTGTGCTAAATTTTGTCCACGTTCTTCTGCGAGTTGATTAAGCAGGCCAACCTTGTTTATTTTTTCGTCCGTGATTGCTTGCTCATCAACAGCTCCATTACCTCTGTGGCTTGCGGCTCTTGAGGCAGCTGGAATACCTTTCAGGTATTTATTCGTTAGTAAGCCTTGTGCCAAAGGTGAAAACGGAATACAGCCTACGCCATTTTCTTCTAAAACATCCAACAACCCATTTTCAACCCAGCGATCAAACATGGAATATTTTGGCTGATGGATCAGACATGGCGTTCCCAGTCGTTTCAGGATGGCAAACGCTCTCGCGGCTTCCTCTGGCTGATAACTTGATATGCCCACATAAAGAGCTTTTCCTTGCCTTACCATTAGGTCTAATGTTCCCATTGTTTCCTCTAATGGGGTATCAGGGTCTGGACGGTGATGATAGAAAATATCAACGTAGTCTAAACCCATGCGTTTTAGACTTTGGTCAAGACTGGCTACTAAATATTTTTTAGAGCCAAAATCTCCATAAGGCCCTGGCCACATACCCCACCCTGCCTTCGTTGAAATTATCAACTCATCACGATAAGGAATAAAATTATCCTTATATATTTTCCCGAAATTTTCTTCCGCGGAACCTACCGGCGGACCATAATTATTGGCTAAATCAAAATGATTAATTCCATTGTCAAATGCTACTTTTAATATATTAGCCGCGTTTTCCAGCACATCAATATGTCCAAAGTTATGCCATAGGCCTAAGGATAGTGCGGGTAACTTTAATCCACTGTTCCCGCATCTCCGATACTCCATATTCTGGTATCTATTTTCACTTGCTCGAAATTCTCTGTTGTACATGAAATATTTTTCTTCAAATCATTAATAGCTTTGTTTTTCCTAATCCACTTGTTTGAAATTCAAAAAATCATAGTTCATATCGCCTATCTCAACCGTATGAATCGTGATGGTTTGTATTCCTTTTTCCAGGTGAATTTTAGCAATATTATCCAGGTAATTCCAATGATGCCACTGACGCCATGGCACTGTGTCTGCGGCTGTAAAAGTGGATGGAATGGTAATTGGCCCGGTGGCGAACTTATCATTGACAGCTAATCTGATAACCCCATTTTTGTTTGAAGTAAACATTAATCCAATTTGATAATGACCGGTTTGCTCTACCATTACGGTATACTTTGTCCATTCACCGGCTTTTGTCCAGCCAACGTACAACTGGTCTTTTTGCGGCTCTGATAAATTATAATCACTGTTGTCAATCGGTGGATCTCTAAACTTGGTGTAAGAAATATCAACCGGCTCATTTATTCTAAAATCATTCAAATAAGTACCGTCTGGTTTGTTTAATCTGCCGCTTCCTGAGTTTATCGAATCTAAATCATGAAAAGCAATCCCTTCTCCGCCAAAGTCATAGTATTCACATTGCAATTTCCCAGGGATAGTTTGCGGACCATTATTATATTGACTGTCATAATAAACTTTGCCCCAATATTTTGAAGTTTGATTTTGTGCATCGCTTGTATTGATAAACATCAAAGAGGCACTTGTCAAACAGAAACGCAACAATATTTTTACCAGCGCTATTTTCATATTCAATTTTCCTTATTTCAAGAATATATCACCAACCTGATCCTTTAAAACGCAACATACCATCGACCTATTTTTTGGCACTGGGAATCAATGCATCCCGAATCGGCATTACCCATTGATCCTGATCCAAATCATATAAAATAAAATCGGAATTAAACTGCCAGTAACTCCAGCTCCATTTTCTAGCCTCTGCCTGCCTGGCAATGTAGTTGGTCCATCGTATACGGGAAGGCAAATCTGCTTTTTCGTACGCGCCAAACTCACCCAGGGTTAATGGCCGGTTGTGTTTCTTTGACCATTCCTGCGCCAAATCAAAATCCAGCCTGACAGCCGCTTCTTCTTCCTTCGTTTGTTTCCATTCAATGCCACTCAGATCTTTGTTCTTTACAGACCACGGAGCGCCCTGATGTGTAAATTGAATAGGACTATAATAATGAATGGCCACGATAATATTCCTGTCCGCTTCGGGTAATGTCAAATCCGGCAGAAACTTAATTTGGTTACCATTGATCGTTCCGATAATAATAGTGCGCTTAGGATTTGATGCTCGTAAAATCTGGTAGGCTGCTGTTTGTATTTCATTCCAAACCTCCGGCTTCATATTGGGTTCATTGGCAATTTCAAACAACACATCGTCAGAATAGCCTTTGCAATGATCCGCGATTTGTTTCCACATCACAAGCAGTTTTGGCTTTGTACCCAGCGGATCTTTTTGCATCGCATTATGCTCATGAAAATCAACGATAACCATAAGCTTATTTTTTAATGATTCTTTGATTGCCCAATCCAGTGTCTGGAAAAACTCAGGTTTGATGGTATAAACGGAATCATTCATTGAAAACTTGAACGGACTGATGACGATTCGGACATTGTCAAAACCCGCCTCCTTGATAAGCTTGAAATGCTTTTCTTTCATCCGGGCTTTCAATGGGTCTTTCCACAGCGGATCATAACCAATGATGTTCACTCCACGGCCCAGTTTTTCATTTTGCCCGAATGCGTACCCTTTGCCCAATTCATCCTGCGCGGACAGATCAACAGAAATAGCGAGGCTGAGCAATAAAAAGAAGCAAAGAATTTTCTGTCTGAATGTATTTTTCATTAGCATTTGCTCAATCGGTTGATAAATTATTTTAAATCAAGATCACTTGTACACTTCGTCGATGGCCTTGTTGATTTCTGTCAGCATTTGAGGAACCAACGCAAAGGGATCGTAGGTCTTACCGCGTATCGAAAGCGTTTCGATAGGTAAGTAGCCCCGGTATCCACCATTTTTTACGATTTGGATCAAGCGCTTGTAATCGGTTGGCACTTCACTGCCCAAGCCAAAAACACTTTCCTTGACCTGCCAGTTAATGGCATAGGGAATTACCGTCTCGATGTCTTTGTAAGGATCTTTGGTTTTAAAATTTCCCGTATCCACAATTAATCCCGCCCACTTGGAATTTACACCTTTCAGTACATAGATACATTGCTCTGCTGTCTGAAGCATATCACCATGATTTTGTACGCCGATCTGAACGCCATACTTTTCGGCATGAGCCGCACACTCTTTGTAACAGTCAATCATCCATCCTGCCACTTCCTCCCATTTATCTTCATAACCTTTCGGAACATCTCCTGAGAACAACCGCACCATGGGCGCGCCCATTTTCGAGGCCGCAACGATCCAGTCTTTTGCGAGCTGAACTCCCTCTGCACGAACTTTGGGATCTGGCGATGCAAAATTATTCCGTATTCCGGTACCGGTGATCGTGATCCCAAGTTCGGCAGCTCTGTCTCTGAACTTTCTTAAATATTCGTCAGAAGGAACCTCGGGATAGGTAGGAAAAAAATACGCGGTTGGATCAAGTGCCTTGATGTGATTGGCAACACACCAGTCGAGCAAATTAAACAAAGTATAGACCTGCTCTTTATTTCTCGGATCGCGTGCGGTTAACAGATCACTGAAAGAATACGCATTGAGAGAGGCTGTGAGCGGGGCACTCTCTTTTTTATTTTTCTTCTTTTGCGCTATCGAAGGAATAGCGACAAGATTTAAAAAAATGAATGTCGCGAATAGAGCGACAGGGAATACCATTTTATTTCGATTCATTTTGTTGATTTGAACTTGCGGTGTTAAAATAATGGATCAGATTAAAGACATTGTCATTCAACATTTTCATCTCTTTTAAGAGCGGTTGGTATTGATTAAACTCCGAGTCCACAATTCCTTTATTGGAGTCCCGGTTTGATTCATCAACATTCATATTTTCAGGATCGTTATCCTGGTAGGTGAACCAATGCCAGCCTACACAATTTTTACTTTTAATGAGTTCGATGGCAAAGTTTTGATAGAAATAACCTCGGTCTTGCTGCGTTTTGACCAACCATCCGGCACCGCCATTATTCGGCAATCCGGAGTCAACACCTTTGGTATACCACTCCGTGATCAGAAACGGTTTACCGGACCATTTTTCCCAGTTTTTTAGCAGGACCGGATCGGGCTGCCACATTCTGTAGTGATTGATAGAGACAATGTCCATATACTTGCCCGCCACCTTAAAAATTTCAGGATTCGTTAATTCCTGTCGATTCATCTGATTAAACCGACAACCGAGATACATGTGATTGGGATCGTATTTTTTGATTGCAGCCGCCACTTTGCTGAGGTATGTTTCGAAGTAAAAACCAGAAAAAGCAAGACGATCGTCCTCGGTAATATCCTCTATGTTAGCCTGTTTTCCTTTACGATTATCAAACCATTTTCTCGCAGCGATATAACCTGGTTCATCCTCGGCAAGAGACGATAAATGAATATCCAGGGCATCTGTTTTCCAGGGAAGTTCATTGTCGGTATAATAACCAAGTAAAAATTTATCATCCCTGTATTGCGCTATCTCCCCGATCGTTTTTTCAACATGCCGATCAAATTCCGGATCAAATACCATCGTAAGATCAAAGCGAAAGCCTTGCCATCCTGCTACTTTATATTTCCCGCCAAAACGTTTCAAATGTTCGGCTTTATAGCTTTGCATTGGGTTGATGATGACCGTGTAAACAAGCGGTGCATCGGATGCTCTGATCAAATCGACCGCTGACCAGGCGCCGGTTCCATTAAAACCGTTCTCTCGCAGCAATGCACTTTCTTTTTTTATCCAGCCTTTTTCATCGTTGTACTTTTCCTGCATCTTTTTCTTCTGGATTTCCGACGCACCCGGACGATATACAGCCACACCTTTATGGATGAAAGGATATCCATCCGGATCAATAATCCACCATCGTTCGTTTATTTTTTCAATGCGAAAAAATCCCGTCGCATTCACCGGATCGATTTGCCAGCTTCCATATTTATTCAATGCAGGCTCTTTTTTGAATTTAAATTCTGGCAGCTGATCAACCGTTCGAGCGGGATAGTTAACCCACATGGTGTCAGCATTTGATTTTCGTGCAGCCACCGTATGAGATGTCGTTTTCTGAGCACTGACGTTCTGAAAAACTGAGATGACAAGGCAATAGATGCCGATCCCTATTTTTAATCGCATGAAATGATTTTAAAAGTTTGAAGGCAAAATTTGATTCTGAGCAAAGGTTGCCACGATTGCCGAAACCGAGGGAGAAAAACATCCTGAAAAGGGGGCTAATTCGTCCTTTTTGGCATCAAAAGGGGCTTTTCAGAAGTGAGCTCGGACGATTGAGGGTATTTATAAATTCAGACGGAGACAAGTTGAATTGTCTTTTAAATTCCTTGCTGAAGTATTTCCTGTCGTTGAAACCCACCGCGAACGCTACGTCGGCGATAGACATAGAGGTTTGCCTGAAAAGTTCAGCTGCCTTTTTAAGTCGAATCTCTTTGATAAGATCAGCGACAGAATAATTAGTCAAGGTTTGCACCTTTTTATACAGCACAGAGCGGCTCATCCCTATTTCAACAACCAGTTCACTCACATCGAAGTCAGGATTCTCTATCTTCGACTCTATAATGCTCATCAGCTTGGCAATAAATTTCTCTTCTGGTGAATCTGATGGAATATTAAATGGTGTTTGCAAAACCATCTGCTGCGAGAACTTCTCCCGCATAATCTCTTTTGCAGTCAAGAAGTTTTTGATGGTAAGTTCGAGAATTTTCGTATTGAAAGGTTTTGAAATATAAGCATCCGCTCCAGTGGACATCCCTTCTACCTGATGCGACTCCGATGCACGAGCGGTGAGCAGAATGACGGGAATATGGTTGGTGCTTTCCTTTGACTTCACGTGAGCGCATAAATCCAGCCCACTCATTCCGGGCATCATGATATCGCTCACGATCAGGTCGGGGATCTCATGCTCCATGGACAGCAGCGCATCCGCCCCGTTTGAAAATTCAATGATATCATAGTTTGATTTAAGCGTATCCACCAAAAACGAGCGCACATCAGCATTGTCCTCGGCAAGCAAGATTGTGAACTTCTTCTTTTTGTTACCTTTTAATGTTTCAGCATCGTTCTCCCCGGAATCAACGGGCTCGGCGACCACAAAATGTTCATATAGATACGAAGGTGAAGCTTCAATATAACATTCTTCCAAGTGTCCTTTTCCCTTTCTTAGTGAAATAGTAAATGCTGTACATCCCGGCTCATCCACTTCCGAAGTCTTACTTTTGAAATCAAGGGTGCCCTTATGTAATTCAATAATGCTTTTTGAAAAAGCCAAACCGACACCACTTCCGATATTTTGTCTCGCTGAATCATCGACCTGAAAAAAGTTCTTGAACACTTGGGCATGATAGATTTCGGGAATCCCTCTTCCGTTATCCCTGACATGTATATCAACCCATTCACTGTTCCCCTGTCGACTTTCGATTTGCAATACAATCTTTCCACGATCAGGCGTAAACTTAAAAGCATTGGAGAGGAGATTAAAAATGACCTTCTCAAGCTGGTTTGCATCAAAATACAAAAGGGTCGATTCTTCATCGCTCGCAAATTCGTAAGTCATATTCTTTTCAACGCCCAGACCCTCAAAGTAGTTAAATATCCCCCTTGCAAATGAAACAACATCCTGCGGGGAGCAATGTATTTTCATCTGTCCATCTTCAGCCTTTCTGAAATCCATCAGTTCGGTAACCAGCTTCATCAAACGCGAAGCATTATTCTTTATCAAATGAAGTTGCCGACTGTCATACGTTTTATTTGCAGAACTATCGATCAATTTTTCCACAGGCCCGAGAATGAGGGTAAGAGGCGTTCTGATTTCGTGCGAAATATTCGTGAAAAAATTGAGCTTCATCTTATATATTTCCTGCTGCTGTTCATTCTGACGATGCTCCCTATCCAGGTCAGCCTGCATCTGCCTTCGGTATTCGCGCAGGCGTGAGATGGCGAAAATAAACCCTGCCAAAAACAAAAAATAGATCGTATAAGCCCACCACGTTTTCCACCAAGGCGGCAGTATCACCAGCTTAATACTTCTTACATATGAACTCCAGATACCGTTGTCGTTGGACGCTTTAATGTTCAGGGTATATGATCCCGGCAAAAGACTTGTAAAATTCACCAGCCTTTGGTTGCCTATTTCCTGCCATTCATTGCTATTGGACAATCCGTCGATCTGGTAGGCGTACTGGTTCTTTTCAGCATTAATGTAATTGAGTGCTGCAAACTTGAAAGTCACCAGTCCCTGATCATGATTTAAAACGATTTTATCAACCATCGTGGGCGACCGTTGTATCGATGACTCTGCAGAAATCGGAACGCGTTTGTTGTTGATCAGAATTTCAGTCACAGCAACAGTCGACTCATTGGTATTGCCAACGAGCTTATCGGGTGAAAAAATGGATAAGCCATTGATCCCGCCGAATGCTAATTCCCCGGTTTTGAGCCTTAGGCCGCAGGTGTTCGAAAACTGATTACTGGCCAGACCGTCTCTCGCACTGTAGACGGAAACTTGCAGATCGTCTGCGGTAAACGGAACTTCAAATTTCTTAAACGTTAATTTAACAAGGCCCTGGTCGGTGCTGAACCAGAGGTTCTGATCTTTATCCTCCGTGATCGCGTGGATAAAAGTATCGGCTAGTCCCAGTACGCTCGTGAGGGTGTAAAACCGCTGGGTCTTTACATCAAAATAATTGAGGCCGTCCTCAGTACCGATCCACAATCTCGCTTTTGAATCTTTGAAAAAATAGGTAACATGATTATGGCTTATCTGATATTGCGCCTTCCTGCCCCTCCTGTACAGATGCGTAAACGATTGGGTTGAAGTATTAAAGTAATTCAAACCATTCTGTGTACCAACCCATAGCCCCTCTTTGCTATCTTTGAGTAGCGCGGTTACAAAATTATCAGCCAGCGCGTAGCCGTGATTCAGATTCAAATAGGTAGCGATGGTTTTGCCATTCTTAAAAAATTTCAACCCCCCGCCATTGCTTCCGATCCACGCACCACCATCATCCGGTAATATCGAATTAATAATCTTTTCACTCAGCTTACCTTCCCGGATGGGAATGTTGTAGTGTGTAAATGATTTTGTTTTTTTACTAAAAACGCTCAACCCTTCCAGCGCACCGATCCATAAATTGCCTTTTCCATCATCCGCCATCGATTTGATTCCATTGATACTGCGCCCGGCTTGCTGCGACCTGAGCGAATAATGAGTAGATGAATGTTGTGCTCTGTCAATACTGGTCAGCCCGCCGCCATATGTGCCTACCCATAGCGAACCAGCTGCTTCTTCTGTGACCGCGTTCACCAGCGGATGCAACAAACCGTTGCTACCACCAACACTTTCACCAATGTTGATAAAATTCGAGTTTCCCTTATAATAAAAATCAATCCCTCCTGAAAATGTCCCTACCCATACACAGGAGGCCCGATCCTTCATTAAGCATCGAACTGCATTGTCGCTGAGACTATTGGGATTTCTTGCATCGTGATAATCATTGCTAAATACATGGCTGGCGGTGTTCAGTTGATTTATTCCATTCTGAGTCGCTATCCAAATTTTATTTGCATCATAGATCAGGATATCTTTTATCCAATTGGACGAAATACTGTTCGGTTGCGATTCCGAAAAAACGTATGCCCGAAGGAGATGATCATTCTGACTATACCGGAACAACCCGGAGGTTTCAGTTCCAAACCACACATCGCCAGCGATATCTTGTCTGATGACAACAATTTTAGATGCGATGATGACCGTATTCCGTTCGAAGGCTTTATCCATTGGAATTACCTTTTGATCCTGCGGGTCAAACTTGTGCAGTCCTGCCTTCGAGCCGATCCAAATTTTATTGTCACGATCTACCAACAGGGAAAAAACTGCATCTTTTTTTAATGCGGCATCAGGATCAAGAACCACATCTTCCAGCTTTCTGGTTGTTTTATTTAGCTTTTTAAGTCCCGCAAAGGTTCCCACCCATATATTTTTCTGTTGGTCTTCTGCAATGCAGGAAATGTAATTTCTTCCGCCCTTCACTTCCTGAATATCAATGGATTCAAATGTTTCCTGCTCCCGGTTGAAATGATTTAATCCATGCGCGGTTGCAATCCAGATCGATTTTTCGCTATCCATAAAAACCGTATTGACACGATCATTGCTGATACTGCCAGGGTCCCCCGGCACATGATTGAATGTCTTGAATTCGTATCCGTCGTATCGGGTCAGACCTTTGAGATTGCCAAACCAGATAAAGCCCTGATCGTCCTGCAGAAAAGCAGCGATCGGGCTTTGTACAAGTCCGTCGCGATAGGAAAAGTGTTTATAATTAACTGCGTCATCTTGCGCCCACACGAACTGTGTGCCAGGCAGCAGGACCTGTAGTGAAAAAATTAAGCAAAATAAATAGTGCGGCTTCAAGTCGTTTCCAATTGATGGGAGCAACTAAAGTAAAAAATAATCAATTATCTCAACCTAAGATCCTATTTTTTATCAAATGCAGCAAAAGACGCTGATCGAGGGTGGTATTGATCCTTTTCGACCCAGTTCGGCAGCGACACAAACAGCCTTATACACCTCTACAACAGCAACTTACACTTGTCGTATACATTTAAAAACCGGTATTGTTGAAGAATTTCCGGAACAAGGTTATATAAAAATATTTATCCTTAAACTCCTATTCAGGACAATTCAGCCCCCTTTTACAGACATTTTTAGCCCTTCTGAACTACCGCAGACAATCATCTTTACACCATCGAAATTCGTGTTAAAAAATGTGCTTCGATGCATGTAGAAACTCAAAATGTAAACCTAAAAATGTTCAAAAAATGACGCAAAAACCTTTACCTGTTTTAAGAAATACACTGGTTAAATTTTTAATAGGGCTGTTTCTTCTGGGTTCGATACAAGCGAATGCTGAGAAAATGCTTTCAATTAAATTAACAGGTATTGTGGTTGATCAGGCCGATCAACCCCTCGTCGGAGTTAATGTGATCGAGAAAGGTACCATAAATGGTACGGTTACGGATGGTGACGGAAAATTCACGCTGGCGGTAGAAAATGAAAAGTCAGTATTAGTGATCAGTTACATTGGCTATACCGTGCAGGAAAAAACGGTGGACAATCTCACAAAAATCGATATTAAACTGATTCCCGAAACCGCAACATTGGGTGAGATCGTTGTGGTAGGTTACGGAACTTCCCGGAAGCAGGATGTGATCACTTCCATCGCTTCTGTCAAGCCAGAAGCCCTCACGAGAAATGCTTCGCTGGATATCGGGGAAATGATGCGCGGCAAAGTGGCTGGTGTTTACATTACCACGAATGATGCCGGGCCGGGAGGTTCGTCGAAAATACAGATCCGGGGGCAGAGTTCGCTTTCGGCAGGAAGTGATCCGCTGGTCATTGCTGATGGGATACAAATTGGTTCGATCAATGACATTAACCCTGCCGATATCGAATCGATGGACATCTTAAAAGACGCTGCGGCACAGGCTATTTATGGTGCGAGAGCTGCCAATGGTGTCGTTTTGATCACAACGAAAAGAGGGAAAACAGGTAAGTTAACTGTCAACTATGATGGCTATTTTGGAACCCAGACAGCTAAAAGAAATTTTGACGTTTACACGGGTCAGGAGTTCGCGCAGCTAAAAAGAGAGGCGGACAGAGCGGTCAACGGAAATATCATGCGGGCTGATGCGCTCATTTTTAGTGCCGACGAACTGGGAGCCATTGCTGAAAATCGCAGCATAGACTGGTCCGACGAAGTACTTAAATCAGCTACCATCCAAAACCATAACATCAGCTTTTCTGCCGGCAGCGAAAAAACAAAGTTGTACTTCGGGACCAATTACCAGAACATGACGGGTATCGTTCCTACTACCAAGATTAACAGAACAACAGTACGGCTAAACCTTGATCAGACGCTGACCAAATGGTTGAAAGTAGGTGTAAACACATCTTTTCAGCTGGCAATATCAAGCGACCCGGATGTTGCGGGGATTGTGCGTCAGGTCGTTACCGCTTCTCCTTTGGGCAATATCTACAATCCCGACGGATCATACAATGTCCGGCCAGGCGGGAATCAGGAGAGCTTTAACCCGCTGTTGAACTTAAATGAAATCGACAATTCAAAAAATGCCCGAAACGATATTGTCAACGTATTTGCAGACATCAGTCCGATGAAGGGATTCAACAACCGGATTAACTTAAGTCGCAGGTCCTGGAATAACAAAGAGCTGAATTACAATTCGAGACTATCAGAAAGCGGGGTAGTCAATGGAGCCGCGAACGGCTCTATCTATTTCCAGGAAAATGCAGAATGGCAGTTGGAAAATATCACTTCTTATAAGACGAGTGTTCGCGACCACAATCTGAATTTCACCCTCGTTGAAAGCGCGATCGAATCCAACTATTATGACTTCCGGAACTCGTCATCGCAGATTCCAAATGATATTCTCGGAATCTATGGTCTTTCATCTGCATTAGTCAATGTTCCAACCATCGGGGGAAGTCAACGAAGATTATTGTCCATTGCGGCTCGGGCTGAGTATGATTACCAATCCAAGTACTCCATAGGCATCACCGCCCGGGCCGATGGTTCGTCGGTTTTTGGGTCAGAAAACAAATGGGGATATTTCCCGGCAGTGGCATTGGGCTGGACCCTCAGCAAAGAGAATTTCCTCGCCAATGTCAAGGCAATCTCCTTTTTGAAATTAAGAGCAAGCTATGGTAGTGTCGGCAATCAGGCCATTGCACCTTATGGAAGTTTAGCGCTTTCCAATCAGGTAGACTACTTATTTGGTGCCGATCGGGTATCCGGTTTCTCACCAGGAAGTCAATTGGCCAATCCAACCCTAAAATGGGAGACTTCCACCACTTTCAATGCAGGAGCAGACTTCGAGCTCTTTAACGGACGTCTGAATGGAAGTGTCGACGTGTACGACAAGCGGACTACCGATATGCTGGTATACCGGCAGTTGAATTCCTCCATTGGATATTCCAATCAGCCCGACAACATAGGCGAAGTTCAAAACAAAGGAATCGAATTGGGTCTGGACGGGGTTTTGCTTAGAAAAAACGACTTGGTGATAAAGGCCGCTACCACGTTTACCATGAACAAAAATGCGATCATAAGTCTCTATGGCGATTTGAACAATGATGGGATACAGGATGACGATGTTGCCAACAACTGGTTCGTTGGTCAACCCATTTCGATTTACCGGCAACCCAAATACCTTGGTGTGTGGCAGGGCACAGAAGTGTATCCGGGATCAACCTTCAATCCTGCAACAGGTAAATGGGAGATTGACGGAGTACAGGCACCCGTTGCCGTGAATGAGGCTACGGCGCAGCCACTCAAAGATCCTTTTACAAACGCAGCACCAAAACCGGGAACACCTAAAATAGAAGACGTCAATAATGACGGAAAAATCGATGCCGCCGATTCCCGCATCACCTCTCAAAATCCAAAGTGGATCGGATCATTTAATTTGAATGCCAGCTACAAAGGTTTTGATTTTTCTATGGACGTATACACTGTACAGGGAATTATCCGAAACAATCAGTTCTTATACGATTACACGGCGGGTGGCGACCTGAGAGGAAATAGAAATGGTATTAAGGTAGACTACTGGACACCGGAAAATCCTGCATCTCTTTATCCGCAACCCAATGCAGGTACGTCTCCTCCCGGTATGTTTAATATCGGATTACAGGATGCCTCTTTCTGGAGACTGCAAAATATTACCATTGGGTACAAGCTGCCGTCAAACCTGATCTCCAAGATAAAACTAAGCAAGGCAAGAGTTTATGTAACGGGTCAAAACCTGATTACCAAAACCAATTATCAGGCCTACAGCCCTGAGCAAGACTTATATGCCTATCCAATGACCCGAAACTTGATTTTCGGATTGAGCCTTAGCTTGTAGAAAAGATGGTATCAGGGAATAAAAATAAAATTCAGGGACACTTTATGCTCTTCCTATTAAAAAAAATACAAATGAAAAATATTGGTACAACGCTTTTTGGAATCCTCGGACTTATGTTCCTTGCTTCCTCCTGCACCGATTGGCTGCAAGAAGAAAATTTCACAAGAATTAGCTCTGACGTTATTTATAAAGATGAGGCCGGCCTGAAAGTAGCGCTTGGCGGCCTATATAACTTACAACGCACCTATGAAAGAGTGAGTGATGCAAATGGAACAACTCAAAATAATCTTTGGCTCTACTGCGCAGATGATTTGGGAAGTACGCGGACATTTAACGATGCCCAACTTTACAAAGCCAGCATGAACGCCATCAACTTCCCCAGAGGTAAATGGCCGGCAGGTTATCAGTTGATCGACAGAGCGAGCGCCGTGATCAGCAGTGCCCGTGACGTAAACTTTACCATGCCGGCCAGTAAAAACACCTTGATCGCAGAAGCCAAAGTCATCCGAGCGATGACCTACTTCAAACTTTGGCAATTGTATGACAACATCCTGATCGATACCATCCCGACCACGGCGGCTAATGCATTCGCCCCAACCGTTTACGAGCCCGCAACGAAAGAAGCGGTTTTAGGGTTGATAAAATTTGATTTGGATTATGCGCTAGCCAATTTGTCATACACAGCAAAACCAGGCCAGGTTAACCTTGGGCTGGCCCGTCACCTTCGCGCCCAGGTAGCTGCCTGGGAAAATGACTGGGTAACCGCGGCAACGCAATGCGAAGAAGTCATTACAAAAGGTGGCTATCAACTGCAGGCAATAGAAAATGTTTTCGGTGCGAATGTGAATCATGCGGAAGCGATCTATACCTCTCAGCTGGATCAGGTTCTAGGAGGAAATGACGCGTTGGCAGGAGGTAGTAATACGGTGATCGGAGCCGTGTTTCAATGCCGTTATTATGAGATGCCGGGTGGTCACGTCATTGAAGATAATATCTACGGTGGAAACAGTTATGGCTGGACTACTCCCAACAATTATTTAAAGAGCCTGATGAGCTGGGATCCTGCTACGGGTCATTCTCCCGACAAACGTTTCTCTGCCTATTTTTATCCGGACAGCATCATAGGCAACAAACCTGGCTCACCCTTTTTTGGTAAAAAATTACCAAAATCGTCCTATCCCGACAACTTCCGGCAATACCATTGGAGTGTGAAAAAATATCAGGATTTTGTAAAGGCGCCAGGTACGGCTGCGAGCTTCAAGGATATTATTTTGGTACGCTATGCAGAGACCCTTCTGTTGGCTGCCGAGGCGAATTGGAGGTTGACAAACAATTCAACCGATCCAAAAGCACTTAGCTATATCAATCAGGTTCGTTTCAGAGCTTTTGGCGACCACGCTTATGACTTAAAAACGATTGATCAGAATGCAATTTTGGACGAACATGCCAGGGAACTGGCCTTTGAAGGAGGCCGTTGGTTCCTTCTTAAAAGAATGGGAGTACTTGTCGAGCGGGTGAGCCTTTATAAAAAATTTGGTAGTGCCAAATCTAATGAAGTTGGTATAGTGATGCAACCACATATGGTACGCTGGCCAATTTCGCAGGACCAGATCGATTTAATGGGTGGAACGTTTCCTCAGAATCCCGGGTATTAAAATTATTTCACCGAAAACAGGACCGATCCCAACTGCTGGGTCGGTCCTGTTTTCCATAATTTGCCAAAGCTTCTATTCTTTATAGTTCGTTTGGCCGCAAGGATTCACACGTTTCAATTGGCCGGACAGATATTTTGCCCCTGCCCAGAATAATCTGCACCAAAAATTTTACATTTTTTTTAAAAAAAATCCTGAATTGATTAAGGGGTATTTTTCTAAAAGTTGTCTTGTATATAGTTGACCGATTCAAAGAATTAATTGTCCGTCTCTTATGACTGAAAACCTGCTAGAAGATAATCCCGGGGAAAGCGACGAGCCAGACAAAGTGCTGAACCTCGGGCGGACGCCAGCTCAGCCGGATGGTCCGATCGACAGTGAATGGATGATTAGGAACGGTTTCAACCAAAGTCCGAAACATGGCTTCGAATTGTTGTTCAAGCGTTACCATAAAGTGCTTTGCAGCCACGCAGCGCGTTTCGTATATTCAGATACGGTAGCTCAGGACATTGTCAGCGAGGTGTTTTGTAAATTGTGGAAATCCAAGGCTTATGCGAATATCACTTCCTCCTACCGGTTCTATTTGTTCCGCTCGGTGCGTAATGAGGCTTACAACTACATCCGGCTGGAATTCCGGCCTATGGAACAATTGGACGCCGCGGCAGCTCATGTATCCGGTAATGGTCAACTACCTGACATGATCACCCAGTACGAAGAGGTTTTAAACCAGGTTCAGCAACTCGTGCAAAGCCTTCCTCCTCAATGTCGTAAGATATTCTTAATGAGCCGATTTGAAGAAAAGAAATACCAGGAGATCGCCGATGAACTGGGGATATCCATCAAAACTGTTGAAGTACACATCAGTCGGGCGCTGCTGTCTATGCGCCATGGCCTAAAAGAACATTGGATCTGATATGAAACCAACGATCAGCAAGAGGCTTATATTCGACCATTTTGCAAACAAAACATCCCCGCTACAAAGGACAGCCATTGAAAACTGGCTGGCTGACGTGGCAAACGAAGAGCTCTACTATCAATGGCTGGAAGAATGGGAACGAAACCATCTCCAGTACGACGCGCAAAGCGAAGTTGCGCTCGAACATTTTTTTTCTATCATTGAACAAGAAGAAGCCGTAGAATCCATAGAACAGTCCAGCTTCCGTGCACAATTGGCGCAATGGACCAGAAACCACGCTGGCAAGATCGCCGCAGTGATTGCGGTTACATTGGGGCTCACCTGGTATAACTGGGATACGATTAACTACATTTCCTATCAAACCGGCTACGGAGAGATTGAGACATTTAAGCTCAGTGACGGCAGTAAAGTGAAGCTGAATGCAAATTCAATCCTGAAATTATCCCGTTGGAATTTTGGGGAAATAGAAAGGAAAGTATACCTGAAAGGCGATGCAAGTTTCGACGTTGAACACCTGAAAAATCATCAGAAATTCATCGTCAACACGCCTGAAAACTTCACCGTGGAGGTATTGGGGACTGAGTTTACCATGTCGGCCCGAAAATTCGGCTCCAAAGTGGTGCTTACCAACGGGAAAGTGAAACTGCATTACGTGGAAGCTGCCGACGAGAAAGAGCTTATCATGAAACCCGGCGACGTGGTGAAGCTCAAAAAGGACCGACCCATGGAAATGACCCGCACGGAAGCACCGGAAGCCTATTCGGAGTGGGAAAACAAAAGGTTTGTGTTCGACGAAACAACTTTGGAAGAAATGGCTTACCAGCTCCACGAAACCTACGGACTTGATGTGACATTCAGCAGCCAGACGATCGCTAACCGGCAATTAATGGGCTCTTTTAAAGGACGGACCATCGACGAATTTTTACAATCAATCGCAGAAGTTCTCGACCTCTCGGTAAGTCGCGAAAACAACAAAGTGCTTTTTACAGACCATTAAAATACCGGCTGATATCAGCATTCCCGGCCGCTACCCTATCAAACTGTTCCTAATCAACTTAACCCGACCATGTCTAGACATTTCTACCTGGCTACCATTTGGGGAGCTACATTCTTTCTCCATCTGCTCATTTCCTTCCCTGCAAGTGCCCAGGCGCTGGCCATTAACCAAAGGAAGCAAGAGAATACCAATACGCAGCGTCCGGTAAAACAATTGCTACTAAAAGACGCGCTCAACGAGCTGAAACACTATTTCCGGATCGATATCCTGTTCGATTCGCAGGCAACAAATGGTGTGCAGGTCTCCAACTTTCGGATTAATAAGCAATGGAACGTTGAAAAAAACCTCGATGAAATGCTCGCTCCGCTGGGCCTGACCTATAAAAAGGTCAACAAAAGCTCCTATCTGATCGTCGACCGGAGCAGCAGTGCCAACAACCTGGCACCGGGAGCCATTAAAACCGCAAGCATTGACAATGCAGCTGATCCGCAAACTGGAACAGGAAGGCCCAACAGTAATGAACCACTTGCAGCCACGTCGCAGGCTCAGGCACGCGCGGACGTTGCTATTTCAGGCAAGGTAACCGACGAAGCGGGAGAGCCGCTTCCAGGTGTAAGTGTAATGGTAAAAGGTACCCAGCAAGGTACAGCTACCGACGCCACCGGGGAATACAAGCTGACATTGAACAGCTTACCGGTATCATTGGTGTTTTCATTTGTGGGATACATTTCAAAAGAAATGGAGGTGACCAACCAGTCCCATTTGTCGATTAAGCTGGCGACTGATACTAAGGCGCTGGAAGAGATAGTAGTAGTGGGATATGGTACGGTTAAAAAGAGCGATTTGACGGGTTCGGTCTCCAAGATCGGGGAAGGAAACATTAAAGCAACGCCCATTGTCTCGCTCGACCGTGCCATGCAGGGAAGAGCGGCAGGTGTGCAGGTGGTGAGCAACTCCGCAAGGCCCGGTGGTAGCTCTACGATTCGGATCCGTGGCTCAGGTTCGGTCAATGCCAGCAATGACCCACTCTACGTTGTGGACGGTTTCCCGACCGATAACCTGAACTCGATCAATCCAAACGATATCGAATCCATTGAAATTCTGAAAGACGCTTCTGCAACTGCTATCTATGGTTCAAGGGGATCGAATGGCGTGGTGATGGTTACTACCAAACATGGCAAAGCCGGGAAAACGGTTGTGAGCTATGAAGGATATTACGGGGTTCAGTCGGTTCGTCGCAAGATACCATTGCTCAACGGACAGGAATTTGCTGAGTTTGTCAATGAGGCACAGGTAAACAACGGCGGCAAGCCCTATTTTGACGGTTCAAACGCTGACCGGCCACTACCCTCAACGATCGGAAAAGGAACCGACTGGCAGGACGCCATTCTTCAAAATGCGCCGATGCAGAATCACCAGCTAGGCATTTCAGGCGGCTCAGACAAATCGAGGTATGCAATATCTTTTGGCTACTACGACCAGGGCGGTGTCATCAAAAACTCCGACTTCAAACGGTACTCATTGCGTGCGAACATTGATTCAGACATATCCTCGCGGGTTAAGGTAGGCCTCACTTTTCAGGGAGCTTATACTGAGAACAACGATGCACAGACGGAACCTACCGGCAACCTCTCCTACACAGGTGTGATCAGCGCGGCCATGAACTATTCACCGACTTTCAAGCAGTACAATGACGACGGCACCTACTACAAAAACCAGGGACAACTCAATGGTCTCGGAGCCGACAATCCGCTGGCGCTTTTGAATGAATTTACCAACAAAACCTCAGCAATCAGGTTACTGGCCAACTCATTTGTCGACATTAAGATCATGGAAGGCCTGAATCTCAGAAGCAGCCTTGGAGCCGATGTGCAAACTTCCCGGCTCAACTATTACGTCACCCGGAATGCGATCCTGGGCGCAAGCGTGCTGGGAAGCGCGGCGATCACCAGCACGCAACGGCTCAACTGGCTTAATGAGAACACATTAAACTATACCAAAACTTTTAACCCGAAAAATTCATTTAGCGCCCTGATCGGTTATACAATCCAGGAGATCAAAGCTGAAAATGCAGTGGCGAAAGCCAACACGTTTTCCGATGATTTTGCAGAATATAACAACCTGTCAGCAGGATCTACATTGATCGCCCCTACTTCCACAGCCAGTGAATGGGCGCTGATCTCTTACCTGGCCCGCGTGAACTACGGCTATGACGACCGTTTTTTACTAACTCTGACCGGCCGCCGCGACGGTTCGTCACGATTTGGCCCTAACCGCAAGCAGGGTTTTTTCCCATCGGGAGCGCTGGCCTGGAAGCTTCATAATGAAAAATGGTTCAGTAACATTCCCTCAGTCACAGAGGCTAAGCTGCGTACCAGCTACGGATTGTCGGGTAATCAGGAGATCGGTAATTACAGATATCTGGCTAACATAAGCTCAGCGCCCTACGTGATCGGAGGTGTGTTGAACACAGGTTCGGCCACAGGGGGCATTGCCAATCCGGATTTGAGGTGGGAAAAGAATGCGCAATTTGACATTGGTCTTGACCTGGGCATGTTCCGTAACCGGATCACCATTTCCGCCGATTACTATTACAAAAAAACATCCGACCTGCTTTTCGACGTGAGCGTACCTACTTCCTCAGGATTTTCGACGACGCTTAAAAACATTGGTAGCGTGCAAAATAAGGGCGTGGAACTGGCGCTCAATACCATTAATATAGATAAAGGTGGTTTAAGATGGAGCTCGGAATTCAATGTAACATTCAACCGGAACAAAATCCTGACACTCGACGGTCGGCAGGAATTCCGGACCGGCTCGGACGCGACGATCTCGAACACCTCTCAGAATCCGATCCTACTCCGCGTTGGCAGCGAGCTCGGCAACTACTTTGGACTGGTCATGGACGGAATTTTCCAGAACCAATCGGATATAGACAACTCTGCCCAGAAAACAGCCAAGCCTGGCGACATTCGCTACGTTGACCGCGACGGTAACGGCGCAATCAACGACAGCGACCGCGACATTCTTGGCAGCGCCAATCCCGACTTTTTCGGAGGAATCAATAACACAGTTGCTTTTAAAGGATTTGAGTTTAACCTGTTCGTTCAAGGCTCATATGGCAATGAAATCTTAAATTACGGGTCTTTCGATCAGCTTAATTTCACAGGCGGGAACAACCAGTCGGCCAGAGTTCTGGACCGCTGGACTTCTACTAACCCTAGCAATACCATTCCCCGCGCCAACGCAGCGGGCGGCTCGCGACTACTGTCTACCCTGCATGTGGAGGATGGTTCTTACCTGAGGTTCAAGAACATTTCGCTTGGATATAACCTGCCGCAGAGCTTGCGCGGCAAACTTCACGCGCAGGCAGCGAAGATTTACATTGCCGCCCAGAACCTGTTCACGCTGACCAAATACACGGGTTACGATCCCGAAGTGAACCGTTACGGAAGTTCTTCACTGAGCCAAGGTATCGACTACGGCGGGTATCCTGCTGCTAAAACCATTCTTGTAGGATTAAATCTGACATTCTAAAATTACTCCCATGAAACGTTACCTCATATATCTGCTTCCGGCTATACTGACAATGTCCTGCGAAAGCAAACTCGACCTGACACCCGTCACCAACCTGACGAATGCTACCTATTATAAGACAGCGGAGGATGCGAAAGCGGCTCTGGGCGCCTGCTACGCCGCAATCGGAAACACCGATCCTTTTGCCGATCTGGTGACAACCGACGATGCGATTCCGTTCCTCACGGGTGCGGCAGACAGGCCGCAGCTCTGGCGCTATGAGATCACAACGGCAAACTCATTTATCACCCAATACGCCGGTGGCTTCCGGGGCATCAACCGGTCGAACATTGTGATTGACAGGCTGCCCGGGATCACCATGGACGAAGCATTGAAAACCCGCTACATTGCAGAGGCGCGTTTTCTGCGGGCAGTGCATTACTTCAATCTGGTGAGATGGTACGGCGGTGTACCCATTGTGACTTCCGAAACCACATCGCTTGACGGTCTCGAAGTTGAAAAAGCTTCTGTTGATGAGGTTTATAAATTGATTATGGAAGATTTGGCCAGTGCGGAAGCAGTCCTGCCCGCCACCTACCCTGCCACCGACGTTGGCCGGGCAACAAAAGGCGCTGCGATGGGAATGCTTGCCAAAGTATATGTGACAATGGCAGGTACCGACCGCCAATCGCCCTACTGGGCTCAGGCTGTCGCGAAACTCAAACAGGTGATCGATTTAGGTGTTTACGATTTGTACGCCAATTTTGCCGATGCATTTGCGCTTTCAGCCAGAGGTGGAAAAGAAAATATATTTGAGATCCAGTACCTGACAGATGTCCGCGGGCACGGCCATGGTAGAGGATATGGGGTAAGAGGTGCCCTCATTTTTCCAAGCGGCGGGAGCGGCATTGCTCGTCCTACCAAAAGTTTGTACGATCTATATTCAGCTCAGGATACAAGAAAGCCGGTTACTTTCCTGACATCCTACACTTATAATGGCACTACTACCGAGCTTTCAATAACTGATCCGGATTTTACAAAAGCAGTTTCATTCCAAAAATTGTGGGATAAAACAGCGAAAACCAGTGGTGGCGAAGGTACCAGTATTCCGATACTTCGTTATTCCGATCTGTTGCTGCTGTTCGCAGAAGCATTAAATGAAGTTAACAACGGACCTACTGCCGAAGCCTATGCCGCATTGAACAAAGTACGGACTCGTGCCAAACTTGCTGCGCTGACCAATTTGACCTATCAGTCTTTTAAAGAAGCCGTTTGGCTGGAACGACGCCTCGAACTGACTTTCGAAAACCACCGTCGTTTCGACCTGCTGCGTACAGGAAAGCTCATTGAGGCAGTAAAAGCGGAGACTACCTTCAACCGGAACCCACAGATTCAGCCATTCCACGTACTATTCCCCTTCCCGCAATCCGACACGGATGCGAATCCGAAGCTGGTACAAAATCCAGGTTACTAGCCTGTTTGACCGACATTAACTATGAAAAACTTTTTGATCATCACATTGATCTGCTTGCTGGGAGCCGCGTTTTCCGGAATGGTACTCCCAGAGCAAAATCTGGCGGGCGGAGCTGCCGACATTCCGATCCGCAAGGTGGCCTCCGGCAAGATCATCCACCGCTTTCACGACACCTCGCCTATCAGCCCGTCGGGCAAATACATCGCTTTATTCCGCATCCCGTTCGAAGACCATTACCCGGAAGCAGGCGACGTAGGAGAAGTCGTGCTGATTGATCTGGCCACTAATAAAGAAACCGTTATTGAACGTTCATTCGGCTGGGAAATGCAGGTAGGAGCCAATGTACAATGGGGTGCTTCCGATCATGAACTATTTTACAATCAGGTAGATACCAGCAGTTGGAAGGCATATACAATCCTACACGACCCGATCCGTAAAACATCCCGAAAATGGGAAGGTGCTACATTCATGGTCACGCAAGACGGAAACCAGGCCGCAAGTCATAATATGATCAATTCGGTCTATGCCCAATCAGGCTATGGCGTGATCCTGCCGGAAAAGTTTCGCACCAAGAATTCCGGAGTCGTAAGCAATGATGGACTTTTTGTAACGAATGTCGCCACGGGCAAAACTAAAATGATCACCTCGATCAAAAGGATTTTTGACGAAGCCAAACCGAAAATAGGGATTGACGATCCGGAAAATTACGAGATATATACATTCAAAGCAATGTGGAATGCGCAGGGTACAAGGCTGATGACCTGTCTGATCATTAAACCCAAAGCAGGCGGACCGAGAAAGGTGGCGCTCATTACGATCAAACCTGACGGCACCGACATTCGTACTGCCATCACCACCAAACAATACGCCAAAGGCGGGCACCACATGGCCTGGATGCCCGACGGCGACCATTTTTCCATGAACCTGGAAGTGGACAGTACTCGTAACGGGCTGGAACTGATCACCGCCAAATACGACGGTTCGGAGATGAAAACCGTTTTTTCTCCCGGTTCCGGCCACCCCAGTTTTCACCCGAAAGGCTTGCCGCTGATCATTACCGACTCCTATAACCACGAAACAAGCGTAGCCAAAGGCGACGGAATTGTGCCGATCCGGCTAATGAATACCAGCACTGGAAAAGAGATTATTCTTGCAAAAGTGAAGGTACCGGACGTGAAGGACAATTCATTCCGGATGGACGCCCACCCTACCTGGGACCGCACCGGCCGATATGTGATCTTTAATGGTTACGACGACAATAACAGGGGAGTATACATCGCCGACCTGAAAAAAATAATTGAAGAAACTCAACCTCAAACACTTGTAAAAGACAAGTAAAACGAGCCCAACTATGGACAGGCGTAAATTTTTGCATTTGACCCTACCTGCCACCGGCGCAGTATTCCTGACCAGCTCCATGCTCAGCGAACAGGCGATGGCCGAGATCGGTCAACAGTTCGACGGCAAGAATGCGGTCGGACATTACGATATCGTGGTGAATGGAGCGGGACTTTCGGGTTACTTTGCTGCGCTGCATGCTTCGTCGAAAGGGAAGAAAGTATTGATCGTGGAGAAACGGTCAAGCCCTGGTTTCGAGCTGGCTGCTAAAAGTCGGCTCTGGCTCAGTGCACAGGGATTCGACACGCTACGTCCGGATTTGCAGGAGCTTTTGCTGCCTGAGCAGGAACAGCCCGAAATCAAGAATACAAAATCTGCCGGGAAAGGGAAAAGCCAGCTTGGCGATCACGTTGCGCTCTTCAAAGGGAGTATTCGAAAAGGAATGGTGCGAAACCTGCTGCTCGGAAAGGTGGATATCCTCCTGATGACCGATACCTGCGGTTTGTTTGAAAGCAAAGGCCAAGTGAGTGGCGTGTTAGTAGCGACAAAACAGGGTGTATTTTCAGTTCCGTGTAAAACCTTCATTGATGCCTCGGACCAGCTGATATTCAGTAGGAGACTTGCTGGAAAGTCGCTAAAAGTGCAGAAAGCGGGTTTTGTGATAGAAGTAAATAAAGTAGGTAAACCGACCTTCAAAGAAATTAAAACTGATGCTTCATTGGGTCTGGAAGGTAACAAACTAACAATGTATCCCGGCAAACTTTCTGATGATCAGGCATTCCTGGCATTCGAATATCCGGTAGACACAGATAAACTTGAAGAAATAGAGCACAAAGGCCGCCAGATCGCGGCGCAGCTTGGTACTAAAATAAAAACACTCGGCTCCGGCTTCGCCCCCGCTCAGATACAACAGTATGCGCTTGAAGCTTCTCTGACAATGGCCGACAATGCGGCTCCTACAACCTCATTGAGCGGACATTATATCTTGGACAGTTTCTCAACCGAGCTTTCAGCCTCGTCGCTGCTGGCTCAGGAGAAAAAAGCGCAGGAATTGGTCGACCGGATAAAAATCCCGGCGCAAACCGGCGCTCCGCAAAATCTAATTCTGCCTGGTAAGAAACTGGATATCAGGAAAGTAAAGTTCGAAGAAGTCGAAGAACCCGGCTTTAATGTTCCACTCCAAGCCGTACATCTCGATTGGACGGATGCAGTTGTCGCCAAACGTCGAACGCAAGTAGTTGTCGCGGGCGGCGGTACGGCCGGGGCGCTGGCGGCAGCTGGCTCGGTGGACAAAGGTGCGGATACCATCGTGATCGACTACTTCAACGACCTGGGCGGCACCAAAACAATGGGCGGCGTAATGGGCTACTATCACGGCGTGAAGGATAATGTTTTTTTCAAAAAGCAAAATGACGAAGCCGAAAGATTGGCGCTGGAAGTCAATATGAACAAAAAGGTTGGCCGGCAGATTTACCATCTCCGGGCGGTTTTGGATAAAGGCGGCCAATTCATTTCGTCGGCGATTCTGTGCGGGGCTGTTACTCATGGTAATGTTGTAAAAGGCGTGGTCATATGCCGTCACGGTCAGCTTGAACTGGTGCTTGGCGACGCTACGATCGACGCTACCGGCGACGGCGATGTCGCTGCGATGGCGGGTGCTACCTTTGAGATCGGCGATTCCAGGATTGGATTTACTCAAAATTACAGTCAGTGGGACATTGCCGGCTCAGGAAAATTACCCTCGGCGACTAATCGGGACTACGACATTCTGGATAACAGAAAAGTGTCCGAACAGCAGCGTGGACTTTTCATATCGCATTACGAAGCACATTGCTACGATTTCCATCCTTTTATGACAGTAAGGGAATCGCGTCGAATCGACGGCATTCACAATCTTGACCTGATTGATTGTGTTGAAAAAAGGCATTTCGAAGACGTACTTGCCCTGGCGAGCAGCGATTTTGACCCGCATAATGTCGCATCTTCCGAGTTCAGTAAATGCGGGTTTCTTCTGCCCCATTCCAACGACATTACCGTCGAAGTTCCTTACCGGTCGATTGTTCCCAAAAAGCTCGACGGCCTGCTGATTTCCGGTCGTGGGTTTGGACAAAGCCGTAATGCGCTGCAATTCACACGCATGACCGCAGACCTGCTCGTACTCGGTTACTTGACCGGACAGATTGCCGCGGATGTTGCCTGGAAAAAGATTCGTCCGAGAGACTACGACGTGAGTACATTACAAAAAGAATGGGTTTCGCTGGGATACCTGCCGGCCGAGTTAATGCGTAAAAAACCAGGCGACCTGCGCGCCGATGCTGCGGAAATAGAACGCCGCGTGCAACAGCTGGAATCGGGTGCGGCTGAGTATCTGTATGAATGCAGCCGGATCGAAAAATCTCTAATCCTGCCGTTGATCAAGGAACGTTTTGAAAAAACGGACCGCCAAGACGGAAAGCTCCTGCTGGCCAAAATGCTGGCATGGTTTGGAGATGCCGGTGGCAATGCGCTGATCGGCGAAGAGTTAGTTAATCTTTTCGAGCTGGAACAGGAAGATGGTTATCCAAAAGGCTATATCGACGATTACGACAGTATTAGGGGCCGTGAAAAGAACAAATTGGAAGGGCTTTTCTGGAAGATCAATCAGAACATTGGATTACTGGGTATGTCGGGCAACGGGTCGGAAATGAAGTCCATCCGATATATTCTTGAAAAAACCGGTTCCGGTGGCGGAATGGTACCCCGCACCAATGACTACTATAACGAGCGCATCGACATTAAAATAGTGCCTTTTCACAACCGTATCGTCAGCCTGGCCATGTACGCTGAGCGCATTCCCGATCCGTCGCTGATCAGTGGGTTTGAGAACCTGCTGAAAGACACGAATATCAGCGGCTATGTAACTTCACAGTATGATAAAGTGCGTTGGAAAGTGCATGGTGGCGCGTTGGAAATCAGCATTGCAGCTGCTATGGCACGTTGCGGAAGCCAGAAAGGATACGAACTTCTGCACGCATATCTTGACGATTTGCATTACAATTATAAATCATTTGCACTCAGTGAGCTGCATGAACTTACCGGAAAAGATTGGGGCTACAAACCTCAAAGCTGGCAGAAACATTTGGCGGGGCTCTCCTACCCACAGCCTGCGAAAGCATTGAAAAAAGAGATTGAGATCTAGGTACCTATGCTTGGAATACGCCTGTTACTGCTGTTTTTATCGCTTTCCGCGACCCTAAGCTTTGGACAAATGTCGGAAAGGACGTATTACCGTACCCCTGAGCTGGAACAGCTGGCTTTGAGTACGGATGGGCTTTCTTTTAGCATGAATGATGACCACATGGAACCGTTTTCCGTGCGGGAATATACCAGTTCGGATGGCATGATGTACTGGTACCGGCGCATTGCCACGGAGGTTTGCCTCACCGGCGACTGCCGCCCGATCGATGTGGGTATTTACTGGGATTTCAAGGGAGATTTTACCGGTCTTGAAGTTTTTAAGGAGCCGCTGACCAAAACCGATCACAGCGACTTCAAGGCCTGGGACTACCGCAAGTTAATGTCGATCCTAAAAGACGATTGGTCGCCATTGCGGGAGTACTCATTGAGTGAGCTGGTCGATGAAAAACCCGCAGACAGCAGCGTCGATGCAGTGTCCGGGGCAACAAAACATGAAATTGCGGAGGCGGCTGTTGAAAAGGCCGTGTACACCACGCATACCCTCTGGCACCTGATCCATGTGGGCGAAAAGGAGCAGCTCGCAAAACTGACCGCCCAGCGACTAACGCAAAACCACCAGCTGAAAAAAACATTGCAGACCAATCGAGCAAAGTTTCTTCCCTTTCTGCTTGATATGTTTGGGCAGGGCCACATTCCGCAGGATGCTTTCACAGAATCCATTGTGCTCGACGGCCTTACTGATTCCACCGATCCAACCCTGCGGACGGTAGCATTGAATGCATTACAACAGCTGGATCTGACAAAACCAGGAATACAGGATCGGTTAGCGGTTATTTATAAAGCAAAAAAACAGCCGGAAAAGGTAGAGATACTGACCCGGCTGAAACCAGTGTCCGAATTATCGAAGCAATGGTACGATACTGTTGCAGAAGATCTGAATGCTGAGAATCCCTGGATGGCCGTCAAGATTCTTAATGCGCTGAAAAGTAGCAGCCAGCATCCGCCGGAGGTTATCGACATTGTCAAGAAATTATCACAAAGCGATATACCAGTTGTCAGGAAAGCAGTGAAAGAATTTGAACAAGCCCGGCAAAACGGCCAAACGATACTAATCAAATGATGAACAGACGAGCATTTATAAAAGATACTCCGCTACTGATGGGATTGGTGATGGGCGCACTGGAAAACGTTTCCGCCGCCCCGGCCAAAGTGATTATACTTCGCTCCTCATGGCAGACGGTTAACATCGGCGACATTGGGCACACGCCCGGCGTACTGACGCTTTTAGAAAAACACATTCCTCAGGCCGAGGTGCGTTTGTGGCCTTCTGACGTCGGAGACGGCGTGGAAGAAATGCTGTCTAAAAGATTCCCCAAAGTAAAAATCATTAAAAGCGATGAAGACAAGCAGAAAGCGTTGAAGGAAGGCGATTTTATGCTGCATGGATCAGGGCCTTCCCTGGTGGCACGTAAGGATCTGGATGTGTGGCGGAAAGAAACCGGTAAACCTTTTGGTATTTATGGCATTACCTTCCCTGGTAGTTATGTGTTTAAAGAGCAGGAAGGGAAGTTTGATCCGCTGGATATTGAGCTCATGAACCAGGCACGGTTCTGCTACTTCCGCGACTCGGTTTCCTATGATTTTGCCAAATCCAATGGACTGACCTGCAAGGTTACAGGCTTCTCTCCCGACGGGGCGTTTGCGGTAGACCTGCGGAATGATGCGCCCGCGATCGCATTTTTGAAAGAGCATAACCTGAAAGACGGGGAATTTGTGTGTGTGATCCCCCAGTACCGTTTCACTCCCTGGTGGGAGCTCAAAAGCAAGAACCGGCCTGTGGACAAAGCGAAGGAGGCTTATAATGATAAAATGAAGGAGCAGGATAACAAGCCGATCCGCGAGGCGATCATCGCAGTGGTGCGGCAGACATCGAAAAAAGTCCTGATCGTGCCCGAAAACGAAACACAGGTGCGAATTGGAAAAGAAATGCTGTACGACCCGCTGCCCGACGATGTGAAGGCGAAAGTGGTGTGGCGCAGCACCTACTGGCTTACCGACGAGGCCATCAGTACCTATGTTCGCTCCGCCGGTCTTTTTGGTATTGAAATGCATTCTCCCATTATGTGCGTGGCGAATGGTATACCTGCGATCGTTTGTCGTTTCAGGGAACAAACCAGCAAAGGTTTCATGTGGCGGGATGTCGGGCTGGGCGAATGGCTGTTCGATCTGGACACTCCTGCCGACGTAGCCCGACTTACACCAGCGGTGCTCGATATGATCCGGAATCCAGCAAAGTCACAGGCGAAAGTCAAAAAAGCGATGAACCTGGTCGACGGGATTTTCAAGAAAACAATGGGTGTTTTAAAAGAAAATGTATATTCCTGAACATTAAAGCCAACATTGAAAAAGCTAAAAAAATAACTAACGACATGATAATCCAGACCAGCCGCCGCAATTTTCTACGAACTTCCAGCCTGGCGCTGGCCACATTGCTCAGCCAGAACCTGGGTGCGACTCCGGCAAAGAAAAAAGTAGTGATCCTTCGCTCTTCCTGGCAAACCGTCAACATTGGCGACATCGGCCACACGCCGGGTGTGCTCACCATTCTTGAAAAACACCTTCCCGATGTAGAAATCCGGCTCTGGCCGAGCAGTATCGGTAATGGTGTAAAAGAAATTCTTGAACAGCGATTCCCCAATGTTAAGATCGTAAATACCCCTGAGCTCATTAAGCAGGCTTTTGCCGAGGGCGATTTCCTCCTCCACGGATCGGGGCCTTTTCTGGTGGCGCGGGCTGATGTGAAAAGATGGCGCGAGGAAACCGGTAAACCTTATGGTATCTATGGCATTACGTTTCCAGGCTTTTACGGGGCACCTACCGAGCAGCAAATCGCTTCGCTCAAAACGGATACGGAACTACTTACGAATGCAGCGTTCACTTTTTTCAGAGATTCGCCGTCGCTTGAATATGCCCGTAAAAACGGCGTAAAATGCCCGATCATGGAATTCGGACCTGACGGAGCATTTGCAGTAGACCTTCGAAATGATAAATTAGCCGACGCGTTTTTGAAAACCAATGGATTGACCCCGGGAAAATTCCTTTGCGTGATCCCACGACAGCGCTATACTCCTTATTGGGAGGTAAAATCCCGGAATACACCTTTCGACGCCTTCAAAGATGGGAAAAACAAGGAAATGCAGGAACACGATAATGCTCCAATCCGGGAGGCAATGATGGCTGTGCTGGACAAAACGGATTTGAAGATCCTGATCTGTCCGGAGGACGAAACGCATGTCAAACTGGGTAAAGAAGTGCTGCTTGACAAGCTACCCAAGAAATACCTGGACCGCGTGGTATGGCGCGACCGCTACTGGCTGACGGACGAAGCGCTGAGTACTTACCTGAAATCCGCAGGATTATTCGGACTTGAAATGCACTCGCCCATCATGTGCGTCGGTCATGGCATTCCCGCTGTCGTTTGCCGGTTCACCGAACAAACTACCAAAGGCTTTATGTGGCACGACATTGGGCTCGACGACTGGCTTTTTGATATGGACAAGCCCGAAGAAGTGGCGCGTATTGTCCCCACTGTACTGGCTATTGCCCAAAAGCCCGCACAGGCAAAGCAAAAGGCATTGAAGGCTAAACAAATTGTTGAGGGCCGTCAGAAGGCGACAATGGAAATTTTGGGAAATACGATGAAGTGAGCGGAAGTTCTTTGCTTTTGTTTGATATTGAACAATTTGGATTCGCGTTATAAATCGTACAAAAGCCACAAAGCAATGATTTTACGGGCTTTTGTACGGTTTGAAACATGTTGACGTGGAGATGCAGTGAGTCGAACTATGTCTGATTTCGTAAGATAGGAGCTCCCCAACTTCAAGAGGAAAGTATAACTATACTACTATTATGATTGTAGCTCGGGATGCAAGTTCGGTTCAATGCCGAATTTTTGATGGAAAAGCATATCGAACTCCAAGAATCAATGCGTTTGCCAACCTTATCTATCAGAAAATGAAGGACTTAGAGGTAATAAAAAAACGAGACAAATCCAGAAAATCTGGCTTTGTCTCGTATGGTGCACCGAACGATTGCAGAACCTTAGCTATAACTAATTCATATTGAGCGAGTTAATTTTCGATTTTAAACGAACTCTCGATTAGCTCACCAAGACTTTATGCTATTGCTTAAAATAGTGCTTCGATACTCCCATTCCAGGACGGTGCCATCTTCTTCATCCCAAACTGTACCGACACATTTAAAACCATTCTTCTTCAAAATCCGTGTTGAATAATTCTCTTGCTCGAGTGTTCGGGCTGTAATTTTAATAGCCGGATTGTTATGCAAGGCAATCACTACCAATAGCCTACACATTTCGCTACCAATACCTTGACGTTGATAGGCAGGAAATGTGCTATAGGCAATTTCTACTTTACCATCTTTTGGCCCTCCTTTAAAAGCGGCGCCCCCTACAATTTTATCATTGATCCTGGCAAAATAACCTATCCATGGCGGTGTATAACCAATTCTATTAAAGAACTCAATCGTCATGGGTAGGCTTGTCTGGCAGTCAGGATGATCAGCAAACGACTTGTTTTCTTCTATGGTTGCTCCAATCGGTGATAGTTCCATGATTTTGTTTTACAACTAGGGTTTTTTAAGCTTAGTGGGCGGCGATGAACCATTTGTTACGAACTAACCCTCAGCACCCGCTCAACGTCTTTTTGATAAAACCGCCCGATGGGAAACTCTTGCCGTGCTACCTCAACGTGCCGGGGCGTATAGGTGGAAACATGGGCCGCTGCTACAATAAATGACCGGTGTACCCGTACGAACTGATCGGAGGGCAACATGGCTTCGAGAGCGCTGATGGTTTGTTTCACAACCAAGGGCTTGGCGGTTGTCGTGAAAATCTGGACATAGTCTTTCCGGCTTTCTATATATTGAATGTCGCAAGTCATCACCTTCACTAATTTACGGTCGGCCCGGAAAAACAGAAACCCGGCTTCGGTCGATCGACTCGGTTCCTTTTCGGGAAGGGGTGCCGTTAATGGAGTGTCCACCGTTTTCAGAACTTTGCCAGCCGCCCGCAGAAACCGGTCGAAGGGGATGGGTTTGATCAAATAATCGACCACGTCTAAGTCGTAGCCATCAAGGGCATATTCCCGATAAGCCGTGGTGATAATAACCGGGGGCGGGTTACGCAGCGTTCGCAAAAAATCGGTGCCGATCAGTTTAGGCATTGAAATGTCTAAAAACATCAGGTCGATAGGTTGCTGTTGTAATACCTGAAAGGCTTGCAGGGCATTTTCGCAACGGGCGGCTACGGTTAACCCCTCCACCAATCCGATGTAGAGTTCCAGCACATCTAAGGCGGGTGGCTCGTCGTCAACGAGCAGGCAGCGTAGTTTCATAGTAGGGCGAGGGCTGGGACGTTGACGGTTGGCTAAATGGAGATATCGCTGATACAACAAAAGGCAGGGTCAGTGTTACGATGTAAGCGTCGGGTTCTGCGTGTACCTGAAGGTCATATCTATCACGGTAATGGAAGTACAATTGTTTCTGTATATCAGCAAGTTGTTTTGAGTTATTGGTCAGCTTACTCATCTGCCCGTTAATGACTTTCAGTATTAACTGTGTTTCGGTCACGGCCAGATCGATGCATATCCAGGCTGGTTCGCCAGATTCTCCAACCGGTAGTTGCTGAAATGCGTTTTCAACAAGGATGAACAGCGATAAAGGTGCAATAAAGTGGTTTTCAGTAGCCCTTCGGACCGTGAACGATATCTCCATGTCAGTGGGATGTATGGCCCGTTGCAGAAAAACGTATTGATTAATCAAATCAATCTCCCTCACCAGCATCACCCATTCAGCCTTACTCTCATATAAGATATAGCGTAGCAAATGGGCCAATTTTAGAACCAGTTCGGGGGCCTGCTTGGACTTTTGCAGTATCAGCCGATCTAATTCATCAAGCGAGCGGATCACGAAGTCAGGGTTTATCTGGCTTTTTATCAGTTGAATTTCGGTGCTGATTCTTTTCCGTTCCAGGCGGCTGGCTTCCTGCTGTTTTTGCCGCCAGTTAGTAAAGAATTTGTAAACAGCCAGAACCAGAATAATGGTGCTATATTCATACATATACACCTGATCGAAGAAATAATCATTAAAATACCGGATCTCAAATGGGCGTAACGGTTTGCCTTGCAGGAGTGGATCTATTACAGACATATGTAATCCTTTGGTGATCCGTGCTACGTAACAAACCACAACCGTGATGAGCAGATATAGCCCAAGGCCCTTTCCATAGCGGCCACTCAGCAGCGGGGGCATCGCCCACTGCAGGAACGCATAAGCATAGAATATACCAATGGCTAACCCATAGAGGAACAGAATAGTCAGAAAATAGGGCGAATGCTGATAATCGAACGGTCTGCCGTTGCCGTCGACATAGTAATGCGTAACCGTGTCAATGTAATCATGATAAATCCATTGAGGTATAAAAAAATACGCTGCCACGACCAGCCAGAACAGCGCGTGGCGATAGAAACGATTTTTGGGTAGAAACGGGAACATAAGCTTAATTCAGTTGAATCTTTAATTCGACTAGATACCGGGTGCTTTCCGAACGAATAGCCAGTTGATGGCGATCCGGGTAGATTAAGGCCAGCCGCTTCCTGACATTTGCCAGACCTAACCCACTGTGCGGCGTTTGTGGCTGGGTAAGATCGGCACTTTGGCTATTTTCTATCCTGAAATTCAGTTCATTATCCATCATACACAAGCAAAGTTCAATAATGGCTTGGTCGGTTTGCTGCGAGGCACCATGCTTAAAAGCGTTTTCTACGAACGGAATTAGTAATAGAGGAGCAATTTTCTTACCGGTCAGGTCGCCCCGAACGGTCAGGTCCATATTCAGGCGATTGCCATAGCGGATTTGTTCGAGTTGGGTGTAGTTTCGGAGCAGTTCGATTTCTTTACTCAGAGGTATTTCCAGGGCATTGCATTCGCGAAACATGTACCGGAGCAAACCTGATAGTTTCTGCACGATTTCTGATGCGTTGACGGACTGCTGCAATGTCAATGAGTAAATGTTGTTGAGCGTATTAAAGAGAAAATGCGGATGAACCTGGGCCTTCAACACCTGCAATTCCATGAGCAGTGTTTCCTGCTCTAGCTGCTGATTATCGCGTTCTTTCCGATACCAATACCGAAACATCTTCATCGAAGCCGCCAGGAATACGAAACAATTATTCATCATAAATCCTGTATCAAACATGATCTGAAACGGATTGCGGGAAAAATTAGTCAGTGACAGGCCCGTCGGCAATTCTGCCATGATGAGGAACTGCCGAAACAACAGAAAAGTCAGCATCCACAGTAACAGCCGCCATAGAAACTGACGGTATTGCATCCGCAATAATGCTGGTTGCACAAAATAAAGAAAAAGGTACGTGCCTGGCACACATTGCGGGAGACCCATGAACACGCTCTGAAGTGCTTCCGGAAAGCTGCTAAACAAGTTAATATTCGCAACCGACAACCCAACCATAAACACCACCCAATACAGACTGTGCCGCAGGAGCCAATTCTGGGGAGTATTGTCGGCTTCGAGTAATTGCCTGAACCAGTTCATGCGACGGCTGTTGAGAGAATATCCGGAAACTTCATCAAAAGATAGCGATTAATTCTGTACCTAATTAGTTCATAATCAATATTATCGTCCGATAACACTGTTTCAGCGATGCATGTCGGTTATCGCCGACGAACGACATGCATCTTTGTGACTACGCTATCTGACAACCCATTTGTTTTTCTGGTCGAATAAGCCAGCAGGACCTTTTCAGACGTACTATTTTTCGACCAAATCTAACAATTAACCATTCAATGAACCGATCCATACACTCCCCACGCTTCATGCGATCCGCAATCAGGCTGTTTGTTTGTACACTGCTAACAGTTTCCTGCCAAGACCACCCCTCGCCAGCTGATCCGATATTCTCTGCTGATGTAGCCCATGCGTGGATGCAGATGCATATCAGGCTGACCCGCAGCACCGCCGGTTACAATTCCGTCGTTTCAGACCGGTCATTTGGCTATGCGGGTATTACCATGTATGAAGCAGTTCTGCCCGTCATCGAAGGCAACACGTCACTACTGGCCCAGATTGGTGGGAGTTCACTTACGCCCGACAAAAGTGGCGATCAGTACTATTGGCCAGAAAGCCTTAATGCAGCCATGGCCCGCATCACAAGACAGTTCTTTGAAAGTACATCAGCGGCCAACCTGAAAACCATCGACTCACTGGAAACGGTTTATAAAAATCAATTTCTGGCCTTGACCAGTCCTGACAAACTGACGAATGCCGAGACTTATGGTCGGCAGGTTGCCGATGCGATCTTTGAATGGTCGAAAACGGATGGCGGCCATCAAGCCTATAAAAATGTGACCGACCCTACCTACACGCCCCCGGTCGGACTCGGATTATGGGTGCCTACACCTACCGGAGTCCCCATTTTACCGCGCTGGGGCAACTCCCGGACGTTTATAGCAAACAGTGCTGTCAGTTCGCAGCCTGGGCCACCGACTCCTTACTCCGAAGACCCCGGATCGGCTTTCTATGCGATGGCAAACGAGGTCTACACGACGTCACAATCGCTCACCAAAACGGATACGACCACAGCGAGGTTTTGGGCTGATACGCCTGGGAATTTGAACGTCCCGGCGCACGCCACCAACATCCTTACCCAACTTCTGGTTACTACCAAGCAGGACCTGTTAAAAGCTGCAGCGGCCTATGCGCTGCACGGCATTGCCCTTAGCGATGCAGCTGTCTCGACCTTCAAAACAAAGTATAACTATAATCTGCTTCGGCCCTTTACCTACATTCGCACGGTGATGAATAAGAGCACCTGGAACCCTGTCATTCCTACGCCGCCCCATCCAGAATACTCGGCAGCTCACGCGGTTGTATCCGCAGCTAGCGCAGCTGTCCTGGAAAAGCTCTTTGGTGTCGGCTTCAAGTTTAGTGACAAAACCTATGAGTCAAGCTATGGTGTTCGGTCTTACAACACATTTCAGGAGTATGCCCGGGAAGCGGGACGGTCGCGGCTGCTGGGCGGTATTCACTACGGATTATCCATAAGCGCTGGACTGACCCAGGGAGCCAAAGTAGGTACGCTCGTTAATCAGTTAACGATTAAGTAGGCCGATCAGGCTATCACTCCCAGGAGGCCATTGCTGGGGGACCTTCGCGACTATTGCCGTTGGGTGCCTGCTATATATTCGGATTTAAAAAATGACTGGCCAAATAAATTTTATTGTCTGACATTGAATATGTTAGACCGAATAAAAGACCGGCCTTTGATTGTTTCGGTCGCTAGGCCTTGCTGCTGTCCCATATATCCCAGGTACTGATCCTGGCATATATGGAATGGAGAGACAGGCGCCTGCTGCTCGACCAGACACCCAAGCATCTTGAACCACTCGGTAGCATCCACTATGCAATTTTTCAGCAAACCGTGCTCTTCCGGGCAATTCGATCAGGTATTGAAAGACTGTTGTCTAAAACGGACTTCACCGGGCCTATATCTCCGAAATAGACAACTGTAAAATGAGTTCTGTCTAAAAGTTAAAACTTTAAGACAGAACGTTAAAAAAACGGAATTTGAAAAGATGGACGACAAGCTACTATTTACTTAAACGGTCGTTTTTGTAAATAGCAACAAATTCCTCTATTGGCTACTCATGGCCATGAAATAAATGGACAGCTATTATATTTGCAATATCGATAGCGCATTGGAAATGGGGTTCGCAGATGAAATTATGCAGGAATTCTTGGCTGCCCATCCAGAGGCGGCATTAGGGCGGCTGTCACAGCAAGAGCTCAACCAAAACCTTCAGGCTTTTATGCAAGCACGCAACAAAAAAGAATTGGTAAGTTTTGATGGTCCGCTGAGCAAATGCATGTACTGCTCAATAACCCCATTGGCCAGGTATCAATCATCCGCCGCCAGGCAACTCTTCCGGACAATATTATTGACCAGATTCCATTCTTTCGCCTTATCGATGTTCTTTATAGCATTTTGCAAAAGGCACCAATCAAGCTGACATCAAAGGGAAATCTACCTCTCAACGTTTGTAGCCATTTATATGAACAAAAGTTTTTGCTGCAAGACGACATCGAAAAAGGCTACACTAAAAAAATATCCGAGGATAACGTTGTTTTCATACAGGCCCTAAAAGCATGCCTCTTGGTAGGCCCTGATGTCAAAAAGCGGGGTAATGGTGGATTTCGACCCTCATTGCGGCCCAGAGTTGGAACGGTTCTAAAAACAATGATAAATGGCAGATAAAATCCGATATAAGACAAAGATTGTAGTCATAGGTGCTGGTCAAGCCGGGCTATCCGAGCGGTTTTATATTGATTCGTCCGAAACTCTATTTTCTGCATTAGGCATTATTAATGCCACCGGTACCTGGGAAAATTTCTACATCCCTAATTACCTGGGAGCAGATCTCTTTACTGGTGAACAGCTGCACACACGGGATTTTAAAACTGCCGATTACTTCAAGGGAAAGCATGTCGTCGTGGTCGGTGAGGGCATATCTGATTCTTTTCAAAATGCTCTGGAAAAGGCAGGAAAATTACTCGAATAGTTGATATCGGTACCGTTAACGGACTTCGGAGCTTCTAGTGCTCCGCTTTTGAGAATCTTTCTTTTAATTAATTTAAGATATTTTTTAAGGTTGAAGCAGCACACGCTTCGCCTTGATGGCAGCAGCTACAATTCGTTTCCGTCTGGCCATACCACGCAGACCTTTGCGGCAGCCACTTTTTTGAATGAAGAGTACAAAGACCGCTACCCATGGATACCCTATGCTTCCTACACAGCGGCTTCATCTGTTGGGTTGCTCCGCGTGGCCAACAACCGGCATTACATCAGCGACGTGCTCGTAGGCGCAGGTATTGGATATTTATCAATGAAGGCGGCATACTGGACGCATCAGTACAAATGGGGAAAGGCAGCTCGGAAACAGCAGCTGGTTTATTGATCTTCTTTGGAACCAGCTTGTATCCGGGCTTCCAATTGCCTGAGATTCTCTTGCTTCTGAGCAGCAAGTTTGTCCTGACAATAGGGAGTGCTGAACTGGTGAGACCGTAATAGCTTTGCGGATCCGGCCAGCCAACTGCCGGCAGAGATATCCTTTTTTAATCTGCGGCTGGTTTCCTCTCGCATTAAAGCATCTTTTTTAGCAAATTCTGATGTGCCAAAATGATAAAGGTCTGCATCGCAGACAATTGATTCCAAGAGATTTGTCGGATTTTGTGGTAGCGTAGTAGCCAAAATGCAGCCAGTGACATGCTCTATGAGATCACCCTCAATGAATAAACTATTTGCGAATTCATGGAAAATCGAAGCGCCGCGTTGCTCGTGACCGGCAGGATCTCCGCTGATATAACCCAGGTCATGAAACCAACTGGCAGCGAGAACCACAAACCGCTCGGAATCAGTTAGCTCGTAGTAATCTGCAATCTTTGAAGCATTTCCTACCACGCTTAATGTGTGGTTTAGATTATGATAGATTAGCTCGTCACCACAGACAGATAATTGAGCCGATACAAAAGCCTCAATTAGATCCAACAGGGAAGCAGTTTTCATTAAGTTAGCATATTTGAAGGTGTCGCCAGCGGGTATTCCAAGCCCATTTAAGCGATAAACCTATCTGCGAATTTTGAATTCTTTTTGAATTCCGTTATGCAGTTGAATTTTATACATCAATATTCTTCCTTCTTATCCAAGCTCAATTATGTGGAAATATTATGCTTTGCATTCTGCCATGTTTGCGATCGCAACGTCCATTTTAGCAAAAGTGGGAGTCAAAGGCATTGGTGGCAACCTAGCTATGGCTGTCAGGACAGTCGTAATACTTGTTATCGCTTGGGGAATTGTTCTTTTTAGCGGACAAACCAAGGAAGTGAAAGACATCAGCCGGACCAACCTCATTTTCCTTGTCCTGTCGGGAATTGCCACAGGCCTTTCGTGGATATTTTACTTCAAAGCGTTGGAAACAGGCGATGTACCGGTGTGCGGCCACCGCCGAGTTTTACTTCCGGTTTTGAAGGTTCAGCCATATAAATGTCCAGCTGCCGCCTCCGGATTCCAAATGGTTATTAGAATGGCCTGACATGAAAATAAAGCAAGTGGTAATGGCGATTAGGAATTTCAACAACATCATATTTTAGCTTAAATCCAGAACGTTCTGCACATATCCTAAAAGGCGTAAACCCTACAATTTACCTTCACAATCCGCCGATTCCATAATTATGCAATATGGCATAGTAATTATGTAGAAAATAACTGGAAACAAACCGCAATCTTTGTATTGCGTAAAACCGTATATTTCAATATGAGGGGTTGTGTATTCTTACTGCTGATGATAATTTGCCTACTGGTACCAGTGGGAGTGAGTCAGGCATGTGGTAGCAAACACAGTCCGGTGAAAAAAGAAGTAAAGCATGTGGCTACCCATAAAAAAGCTTGCTGTGCCAGGCATCGAAACCATAAATCCGATGATAGTAATACGAAATGCAGCCATAGCTGTAATGAATCCGGCTGTGATTGCGCCCACTCTGTTCCCATTTTTGCCTTAAAAGTTCAGCCGGCAGGGCTCTTACAAAAACCCGTTGCCGAGTTTGATAATACTACCTCCTGGTTCTTTCAACAGGCTTCTCCCAAGCCGGTGTACCTTTCACTCTGGATACCCCCAAACATAAGTTGCTAAGCTGCTTGTAGCCACAGGTGCGCCCTTCCGAAGCACTTTCTCCTTCGGACAAAACTTATTATTTAAAGCTCAAAATTCTATTCTGATGAAATCAATTAAAATATTGATGGCAACATTGCTATTGCTGTCCACTTTCCTGTCCTATGCAGATATTAAAAATGTCACTACCGAGAATGTAAAAATTGCCGGGTCATGCGCCCAGTGCAAGGAGGGGATTGAAGCAGCTGCATTTGAGAAAAATATTTCCAAGGCAAGCTGGGATAAAGAAACGAAGGTTGCCGCTGTGACTTTCGATAGTAAAAAGACCTCTCTGGATGCGATCCTGAAAAAGATCGCATTAGCTGGATATGATAATAACAGCTATCTGGCACCCGATGATGCTTATGCTAAACTGGAAGAATGCTGCCGTTATGGGCGCATTGGAAAGAATGAAGTGGTAGCTGAAAAGAAAATGACCGGGCATGAGCACGGTGCCGCGTCAATAGAAGCAGCTGCGAGGTCTCAGTCAGCTGATGCTGACCCGTTGAAGCCTGTTTTGGATGCCTATTATGCAGTAAAGGATGCCTTAGTTAGCTCAGACGGAAATGCGACTTCCGCGAAAGCAACAAGCCTTGTAAAGGCACTTAAAGCTGTTAAGATGGACGAGCTTGGGAGCGAGCAGCATATGGTTTGGATGAAAGTCGTGAAAGATCTGAATTTTGATGCCGAACACATTGAGGAAACCAAAGATCTAGGTCACCAAAGAGACCATTTCTCTTCTCTTTCTGAGAATATGTATAAACTCATCAAGTCGGCAAAGCCTGCACAGACGGTTTATTATCAGCATTGCCCAATGGCCAAAGACGGAAAAGGTGCCAACTGGCTAAGCCAGGTGTCGGCGATTAAAAACCCTTATTATGGCGCACAGATGTTGAACTGTGGCAAAACCACTGAAACACTCAAATAGCAACGACTGCCCTGATGGCAACGTAAGCATTACCTGCAATAGGTTAATGATTTATCGCCATCAGGGCAGCGTTCTCTTCTTAATTTAAATTATTATATATGATGGATTTTCTTAAAATCCCTATTTATAAAGCTCTTGCCGCAGTAGCAATCCTCTTTTTTATCTCGGGGCAGGTTTACAGCCAAAAAATAGTCCGGTATGATCTATACGTAAAAGACACAACTGTAAATTTTACCGGGACACCTAAGCGTGCCATTGCAGTAAACGGGCAAATCCCGATGCCTACATTAACGTTTACAGAGGGGGACACTGCCGAAATATATGTACACAATGAGCTGGACGAAGAAACGTCCCTGCACTGGCATGGACTGTTCTTGCCCAATAAGTATGACGGGGTACCCAACCTTACCCAAATGCCGATTAAGCCCCATACCACGCACTTGTACCGGTTCGCCATCATTCAGAATGGCACCCACTGGTACCATAGCCATACCGAGTTGCAGGAACAGATCGGCATGTACGGATCGATGATCCTGAACAAGAAAAAAGAGCCAGCGATACCCACTGTGCCTATCATACTCAGTGAGTGGACAGATATGAACCCGCATAATGTGCACCGGATGCTGCATAATGCTAATGATTGGTTTGCCATCAAAAAGGGCGCGACCCAAAGTTATTCTGAGGCAATCAGTCAGGGCTACTTTAAGACCAAAGTAGGTAACGAATTCAAGCGGATGACTGCTATGGACGTTAGCGACGTATACTATGACCGGTTTCTTATTAATGGAAAAAATGAAAGCCAGCTCTCCCAATTCAAGCCAGGAGATAAGGTGCGTTTAAGGATTTCGAACGGTGGCGCTTCTACATATTTCTGGCTTACTTATGCAGGTGGTAAAATGACTGTTGTCGCTAATGATGGAAACGATGTCGAGCCAGTAGAAGTAGACAGGCTAATCATAGCAGTTTCGGAAACCTATGATGTGATTGTTACTATCCCGGCTGTTAAACCCGGATCTGCGCCCACTGCCTATGAGTTTCTTGCTACATCAGAAGACCGGACCAAATCTGCTTCCCTATACCTGGGTGAAGGAGTAAAACAACTGGCATCACCCCTGCCCCGGCTTAAATATTTTGAGGGCATGAAGATGATGAACGGCATGATGAAAATGAATGGTGATTTGGACGACATGGGCATGAATATGAGCCTGAACCAGATGGATATGAACGTGGTCATGTATCCTGAAATCACCGGGGCTTTAAAAAGCAAAAAGAAGGATACAGGCAAAGCAATGGATATGGAAAGCATGAAAATGGATGATCCCAAGAAGGCTGGTGAAAACGAGCATGCTGATCATAACATGTACAATAGCAATGCATTGTCCTCGATTACGACCCTGAACTATGCCATGCTAAAATCACCCGGCAACACCTCTTTGCCAAAAAACGCACCGGTAAAAGAGCTCCGCTTTGTATTGACTGGCAACATGAACCGCTACGTGTGGAGCATGGACAATAAAGTGGTCTCAGAACGCGACAAGATCCTGATCAAAAAAGGTGAAAATGTCCGTATGGTCATTTACAACAATTCCATGATGCGGCATCCAATGCACCTTCATGGACATGATTTCCGGGTGCTCAATGGGCAGGGCCTTAATGCGCCACTGAAAAATATCATTGATATTATGCCCATGGAAACTGACACGCTTGAATTTGCCGCAACTGAAAGTGGTGACTGGTTTTTTCATTGCCATATCCTTTACCACATGATGAGCGGTATGGGCGCGGTTTTCTCCTATGAGAATTCCCCCGCTAACCCCGAGATCCCTAACCCCAGGTTAGCACAACGTAAATTGTTTGCCGATGACCGCCAGTTTCATTTCATGGCCGAGAACGATATTGCGACCAACGGTAACGATGGTGAAGCGATGATACAAAATACACGTTGGAGCATTGGTTCCGAATGGAGGCTGGGCTATAACGACCACCACGGATATGAGGTAGAAACGCACCTGGGACGCTACATTGGGAAGATGCAGTGGCTAATGCCATTCATTGGTTTTGACTGGCGGTACCGAAAAATGGAAATGGGCGAAGTAGAAACCAATCTTTTTGGCCAGCGCAGTACTAAAGACCAGAGATCCGTCTTTAGTGCAGGTGTTAACTACATGTTGCCTATGCTGGTTACGGCACAAGCTGAGATTTTCACCGATGGTGTTTTGCGTTTTCAACTGGAACGAATGGATATACCCGTTTCAAAGCGGCTGAGAATGAACCTGATGGTCAATACCGATAAGGAGTATATGGCCGCGCTTCGGTATATTTTTACCAGGTATGTGGGTGCCACAGCGCATTACGATAGCGATATGGGGTTTGGTGTTGGATTGACTTTGAATTATTGACCCATAAAATAGCTTGCCTTTTTCACATAAGTCAAATAAAATGGAAAATCACCACAGTCATCACCACATGCAAAAAGATGATTCGATGCATGAGCATCATGATGTTGGAAAGCAAATGGATGAGCATCAAGGCCATGACAAGCATGCGGGGCATCATACAGAAGATTTCCTTAAACGCTTCTGGATATGTATAGTACTTACAGTTCCTGTGTTACTGCTCTCGCATATGATCCAGCAAATGGCCGGGTTTGACTTTGCATTTACCGGGGACAAATACGTGCTTTTGATCCTGAGTAGTGTCATCTACTTTTATGGAGGCTGGCCTTTCTTGACTGGGCTTGTGAGTGAAATCAAGAATAAAAACCTGGGGATGATGACGCTGGTGGCCGTTGCAATTACGACTGCCTATGTGTATAGTGTAGCAGTAGTTTTCGGACTGGAAGGCATGGATTTCTTTTGGGAGCTGGCCACCCTGATCGATATCATGCTGGTGGGGCATTGGCTAGAAATGAAATCCCAGATGGCCGCATCACGGGCATTAGAATCACTGGTGGCTTTACTTCCCGCTGTGGTGCATGTGGAAAGGGATAATCAGGTAATTGATATCGCTCTGAAAGATCTTCGCTCTGGTGATATATTACTTGTTAAGCCTGGCGAGAAAATACCGGCTGACGGAATGGTACAGGAAGGAAGCTCCTATGTCAATGAAAGTATGCTGACTGGAGAAAGTGTTCCGGTCCAAAAAAAGAAAGATGACAAAGTCATAGCAGGTGCTATAAATAGCGACGGTGTCTTGAAAATTCATGTTACCGGTGCGGGGGACGACACGTATCTGCAAAAGGTGATCAGTATGGTCAAAACGGCGCAGGGTGCTAAATCCAGTACACAGAATCTGGCTGATAAGGTTGCCAAATGGCTGACACTGGTTTCTATCACTGTAGGCGTAGTGACTTTTATAGTCTGGTTTTCAGGCGGGCAAAGCTTGTCTTTTGCTTTGGAAAGAATGGTAACTGTTATGGTAACTTCTTGCCCCCATGCATTGGGCGTAGCCATTCCACTTGTGATTGCCATTTCAACAACGCTTTCAGCAACCCACGGACTGTTAATCCGTAACCGCACCGCTTTCGAAAATGCACGTAATCTTACTACAATTATTTTCGACAAGACAGGTACACTTACCAAAGGTTCGCATGAAATCCAGCAAATTATCATCCAGGACAACCAGTTTTCAGCCGATCAGATTCTGCAATATGCCGCGGCTATTCAGCAGAACTCTGAACACCATATCGCCCACGGGGTTATCCGGAAATTAAAAGAGAAAGGATTGGAGCTCTGGCCATCAGCTGATTTTAACTACATGCCTGGTATTGGCGTGATGGGAACTGTGAACGGGAAAAAAGTGGTAGCCGCCGGACCGAATTACTATAATCAGGAAAACATTCCGGTTCCTGCAATTCCTGACCAAATTGACCAGGCTACCGATACCGTAAATTTTATACTGGTAGATGGGAAGCTGGCCGGCATGATTACCTTCGCTGATTCGATAAGGGAAAGTGCTTCTGATGCGATTGCCGCATTAAAAAAGATGAATATTAAGACTTTTCTTCTTACCGGGGATAATGAAAAAATTGCAGAAGCCGTAAGCAAAAAGCTGAACATGGATGGTTATCTGGCTAATGTACTGCCGCACCAGAAGCAGGACAAGGTCAAAGAATTTCAAAGTAAAGGGGAAATTGTTGCCATGACCGGTGATGGTGTCAATGACGCACCGGCTTTGGCTCAGGCCGATGTGGGTATTGCGATCGGTTCGGGGACTGATGTTGCAGCCGAAACTGCCGACATCATCCTGGTTAACAGTGACCCGATGGATGTAGTACAAATGATAACATTTGGTAGGGCTACATACAGAAAAATGGTGCAGAACCTTGCCTGGGCAATAGGTTACAATGTGATAGCCATTCCGCTGGCTGCCGGTGTCTTGTACCCTTCCTTTATGTTAAGCCCGGCAATGGGGGCAGTCCTGATGAGTGCATCTACGATTGTGGTTGCCATCAACGCCAAGCTACTCAAAGTGAAATAGCTACGTAGATCCCGCAAACCTGAAATGACCCGGCTTCACCTGACTGGAAGCAGCTGGATATGTGATCTTTATCATCTTTGTTGTGCGTTAGTGAAGGTAAATTTGATAAACTATAAAATCGGTTATCAAATGAAAAAGCACCAACTTATCTTCCTTTTGGCATTTCTTGTATTTGCAGTTGGAAATGTATATTCACAAACTTACAAACAACCAATACCGTCTATTGATGCGCAGGGTAAGGTGACTGATGCAAAAGGAAAGCACATTGGCTGGGTTACCAGTGAGGGAACCATAAAAGATGCTGCAGGAGTAAAAATTGCCCACATCGATGACCAGGGAAACGCTGTTGATGCCGCCACCGGTAAAATCATGGGTAAAGCCGCAAAAAATGGCACATACCTTTATCATGTCCAAAGCGGGGCAGTAGATAGCTTAACGGTATCCAATCCTATGAATGGAACTTGTGAAGTCAAAGACAAAAATAGCAACACTGTTCTTTCAGTTCATGAAAATTACAAGCAGTACGGTGCTTGCGCCCTACATTGCCTTCAAATGAAAAACGAGCATAAGGGTATGAAAATGAAATAAGGGTAAAACTTATCTAATCCCTGCTATTTGCGACAGACTTACCTTGGCCTGTGCTTGTGAAAATCTTTTCAACTTACACGGTTCCAGTGCTACTTTATAGACTTTCTCAGTACAATTTAACGTACCAGAAAGAATATTAACTGTACTATTATTGCGTCTCATTGATCAATAAGCTGCCGTAGCCACTATATCCAAAGCTTATGTTCTCGCGAAGTAAATGACCCATCATCAGTGTACAGGATGCATAAGTTGATGCCACTCAAACTATCACTCTTGCACCACATCCCGTTTTTACAATAGGTCTTTTTTTGATCAGTTTCTAATTTGGATTTAGCAACTTACGAAATGCGGCGGGCGACAGGCCAGTTTTCTGCTTGAATAATTTGTTGAAAGATTGCGGATGCTCGAAGCCCAGTGCATATGCCACATCTGCCGTGGTCAGTGAATCGCTCCCAAACATTTCCTTGGCTTTCTCAATCATCTTCAAATGAATGTGTTGCTGGGTAGTCTTTCCGGTAAGCGATTTCAACATATCGGACAAGTAGCGCGGGGAAACTTTCAATCTCTCAGCTATCTCCTGGTGCGTTGGCAAACCACTTACCAGCGCATCTTTTTTCTCGAAGCGCTCAATTAAAAACGCATTCATCTGATCAATCAGATCGTGATGCACCTCATTACGGGTCAGGAATTGCCGGTTATAAAATCGATTGCAATGATGCAGCAGCAGTTCGATCTGTGAAACCAGCACATCCAGGCTAAAATGGTCAGTTTGTGTTTTTAGCTCCGTGGCTATCGATTCGAAAACAGATTGGATTACATATTTCTCCTTTTCGGAAAGGAACAATGCTTCCTGAACCGAATAGGAGAAAAAGCCATATCCGTGAATGCGGGAGGAAAGCGGATGTTTGTAAAGGAGATCCGGGTGGAAGTATAAGGCATAACCCTCATGCTCCTCCAAATCATCAGATAGTTCGACAATCTGATTTGGCCCTACGAAAGCAAGCCCGCCATCGCGAAAGTCATAAGATCCCGGTCCATATTTGGCCTTGCCATTGAACCGTAACTTGAATGCTATTTTATAAAAATGCAGTAAATACTGGCTCCCCGCATCGGCTAAATGGGGCTTGTTTTCATCATAATTGACCACTGTGACCAGCGGATGCAGGGGCGACCGCAAGCCAACACGCTCCATTAAAGCTGAAATATTGTCGAAAACCACTGGTTGCCCCCGCATAGCTATTTAATGCTTTTTGAAATACTAATTTACAACATGATCTCTTTAATCCTGAATAGCCGGGCGGATTACAATGTCGCCAATATCCACCTGATCCGGCTGGGCGATCGCGTAGGCAACTGCCTCCGCAATGGCCGCGGCAGGAATAGCAATCTGGCTCGCTCGCTGGGTCAGAACATCCCGGATGGATTCATTCTTGATTTTGCCCGCGAATGGCGTATCTACAAACCCCGGAGAAATCCCTGTCACCCGCCAACGGCCTTTTGACTCTTGCCGCAAACCTTCGCTGATCGTGCGAACTGCATTTTTGGTAGCCGCATAAACGCCCATTGTGGGCACAATACTAATGCCAGCTGTCGAAATGATATTGATAATATGCCCCGAACCCTGTAATTTGAAAACCGGCAACGCGGCGGCAATGCCATAAAGCGCGCCTTTCAAGTTCACGTTGATCATCTGCTCCCAACCTTCTACATCAATATCCTCCAATAGTTGTAGCTGGCTGATGCCTGCATTGTTGATGATCACATCTAGCCTTCCAAATTTAGTCAAAGCCAATTGTATCAGCGAGGCGACTTCTGTCCGCTTAGTAACATCCATTTGCAGGTAAACCGCCTGCCCGCCTGCTTTCTTAATGCGTTCTGTTAACGTTGCTAAAAGGTCTGACCTGCGGGCACCCAGCACCACCCTCGCTCCTTTTGCAGCCAGCAGCTCAGCCGTGGCTTCACCGATGCCACTGCTCGCCCCGGTGATAACGACTACTTTATTTTCAATTCCTGATATCATATCGTATGGTTGATTGTTACGATACAAAATTCCGGAATTGAAAAGCCCAAAGTGTAGCCGGAACCGCCGAATGTGTAGCCGGTAATTGCGATTAAATTCTATAACCGCATCAGCAATATCAAGCATGCTTTCAGGATTCAACGGATTGCACCTATGACTACGTGACAAGTCATCGAAATTGACCGTATAGAAAGCCAAGGTAATCGGAAAATATCTTGACCACCTCGCCAACTGTACACTGATAAAATATTAATGCAAAATCGACAAGATTCCCACCGCTTCCGATGCCGAAATCAAACCATCGATTAAGATTTCGATTGACCTTAAATGAGGCAGTCCGCTCATTTCTAAAAGGTGACAAATACCAATTGTCAACGTTTCGGATTTTGTTCGGCTCATATCCGAGCTCCAACAGATAGTCGGCAATGTCTAATTCTTTAATCTGGGCCAACGTCAGTAAGCCGTCATTTCCCCTCGCTCTCTCCCTCATTCCGCTTGCTTGTTTTGATTTGTAATGGCGAAAGTAAAGAGGTTAAAATTCAGTCACCTGTTCTAGGTAAATTCTCCTTAGGATCGTTTGGAGGGGTTTTGGTAAATTTGTACAGTTCCAATTTTAACTGAATATGACATGATGAACGTGAAAGATTTGACCAGTGTGTATGATACCATCATGAGTCTCCCAGGAATGAATGACCAGATCAAAATCAATTTGAAAATCAGCTATTGACTTTGTCCGCCGATTGTCTGCAAAAGTCTGGTCTGGTGGACCTAAATGACCGGCTCGCAAAGTTGTAAGAAATTTTTGCGTCTTCATGTCTACTCAATCAGAGGATAACATTTCGGACCAATATTTAGGCATGCATAATTTCTCTCAGCTACTTGAATTTAAGAAGCTATTTAGATATTTTGAGATCATTGATTTGATACTTTAAATATCTCAACTGTTCATTCATCAACAAACTGACGTTTCGTTATGGCTACCAAATCCCCAATGACTACGCGAGAACTTTATCATAGCGTGGGACTGTCATCCTCTGACATTGCCAAGATTGACAATTCAACTTTTGTATGGGTAATTGCTGCATTCGCTAACAGGTTCGACGAACCAGCAGCCGCATTCTCCGATTTCGGTTGTGCTCTCAATTTAGTCAAGCGCCTGAATGCGTTTGTAGAGGGAGGCGTTGGGCTCAAGCCAGTTCTGAAATCCTCAAATAAGCTCGAAACTGACCGGTACAAACGTCTGGTCGATGTTGGCTTGACACCATACTTCATTCACTTTAACAATAATCGAAACGGCATAGAACTTGTGCACGACCTTGGCGATGACCCTGACGAATTAAGTGTCGACAAGTTGATGCATAATTTAAATAGGATTGGCGAGACTGCTATCACGGAATCTGTATCCAGCACCGGATAGATTGTGATCACAATGCCAGCCTGGGCGGCAGCGATCCGGGCTAAGGTCGAAGGCAAAAGTTTCTGATTGAATGCAAACGGGCCATCACCACAATATTACGCAATGTCAAAATTACGTTCGGTACAAGTTTACCAAATGCTTTTTCCATGATGATCCAGCGCTTCAATGGCTGTGAGCATTACGTCAACCTCCGAATCAGGATCCGGCAATGAGTCTGAGCAAGTAAAGCGGGCGAACCACGAGCCGTCCTTCAACTGTACAACAGGATATGATGCAATCCCAGCTCAACCAATTGGTTGGCAAGTGACGTCAAATCTACTGGTGCCACAGGTTCCAGATCCGTCGTGGCGTAGGTAATTTCGTGTTTCATGTCAAGAGGTATTGTGTTAATTGATCAACTTGACTTTACAAACGACCCACGGAACGGGCTCAAACGTGGCGTATTCATTTGCATATTTCATGACCGTTTCCCAGTCCTCGTAATCATCAAACAATCCATACTGATTGATCCGCAGATCGAAATCCCCGATGCGATACCCGTCCCCACCGTGACAGTAAAATGTATGAAACGCGCCACCCGGCTCAATGCCAATCATGTCGAACCCTAAAAGCGTTTCTTGATCGTGCTTCTGCTCGGGTACCCACCTCTTTGCGAGTTGATAAATGCCGCTCATCTGGTATTGCGCGGCCGGCTCGGCTGCCGCGATGAGGCTGGTTAAAAATGGCTTTGTGAGGTATATAGCAACTATTTTCAGATCAGGCAGATGCGAAAAGAATTTGCTTTTATATTTCTGTAAGGTTTCCAGATCAAAAAAAACGTTGTGCACGCCAAGCAATTCTGCATTGCGGGCATGCTCTACCCAATTTCTGATTTTGTCGATTTTACCAGGACCAAGCATAAGACTCTGCTCAATTTCAGCTTCTTCCTCTTCGCTTCTCAGGTAAAAGCACCAGCTTGCCAGCAGGTGTTCATTAAAACATGAACTAGCCGTGTTGATTGTTCTCAATTGCTCACCGAAGTAAAGAACCGGTTCTTGCCGGATCAGAAAGTAACCTGCCAGGTAATATTGCATCAAATCTCAGATTAATTGAAACTAATAATAGTGAATGGCTCTGTAAAACAAATTACCTCTCAGTAAGTTCGCTAGTACAAACCTGCCAATATGCATGTAGGCCGCAACTTAATCGGAATTGCTACTTCTTTCTTTAACCCGGTAAGTAAGTTGAATACCGGACGTTCTAAATTAAAAGTATATTTGATTAAGAACTGATTATCAAATATTTGAATGGTTACAAACTACCTGATGTTGCCTCACCCGGCCCTCCGGCCTTTTGTGAAAGATTATGTGCTGGCAACTTCCTGCGGCAAACAGGTTGCCTACGCAAGCCAGTGGCCAGCCAGCGATGATATAACCCTGATGTTCTATTTGAGGGATGAACCTACGCATGATCAAGGCGGAACGGATTGTTCACTCGCGGGTAAACGAAGCTACATCACCGGCCTGGTCACGCAGTATAATGGCATAGTGCATTTCCGAGGCGACTACCTGATGTTTCTGATCAAATTTAAGCCGGATGGTTTTCAAAAATTAACACGTATCCCCACTTCCGATATCACAAACCGGATGGTATGGGCGGAAGATGTGTTCGGCAACTTTTCAAAAACGCTTTGTGAGCAACTGATCAATGCCGCGGACACACATGAAATGGCCTCGGTTTGCGACCGGCTTTTTCTCTCATTGCTTAACCGACAAAAAAATGCCAATCTCATCGCAAACAATATCAGTTTTATTTCCAATGAATTAAACCAAACAACTCAATTTCTGACAGTCGAAGAATATGCCCGAAAGGCAAACATGAGTGTTCGGAATTTCGAAAGGCGGTTTTCCGAACAGGCCGGACTTTCGCCGCGACCATACATTCAGCTTTTACGGTTTAATAATGTGTTGAAAATGAAAATGTTGCATCCCAAAAAGTCGTGGGCGGCAATTTCCGGCGACTGTGGGTACTTTGATCAAATGCACATGATCCGGGCGTTTAAACGGTATTCCAATCAAAACCCGGTCGCTTTTTTTGAGCAGGAAAAAAAATTTGAACGACCAAGTGTGAACGTATTTGAATCGGACTCCATAACGCTTGGCAAACTGGAAACGAACATGCAAAAGGAAAACTTCAAATTCGTAAAACGCGATGAAGCCTAAAATTGGCAGGTTTGTACTATACCCGGGATTTTTCGATCGATAGTTTTGCGATCAGCTATATCAAACTATTCACATTCTAAGCTTCTTCACATGGAACCATTATCGACCCAGGCAAGTGCTGACCCAGTATTTGTACCAGCTTACACACCACCAGGCCAGAATGCTTACAATGCACCATCACTGAATGTGCTGGGAATGACCGTTCACGTAAAACTAGAGCATGAGCAGACGTACGGCCAGTTTTCCTGCATTGAAACAGAATTAAACCCTTTTCAGATGGGACCTCCTCCTCATGTTCACTATGAATTGGACGAGATTATGTATGTCCTGGAAGGAACAATCTCCGTTCTGCTCGGCGACCAGGTGCACCAAATCCCAAAGGGAGGTTATCATTTCAGGCCCCGCGGGATCGTCCATACTTTTTGGAACGGTCATGACCAACCCGCAAAATTTATCGATATGTATCCCAGCGCACAAAACTTCGCGGGATACCTTAAAGAACTGGCTCAACTTGGAAATGACCTCTATAATGAACAGGCTGATCCATTTGCACCGGAAAGCATTGCACGTTTCAAGGCGCTGGATGTACGGTATAATCATGAGGTTTTTTATGAGCAAATGCCTTCGTTCATGCAGAAATACGCCCGCAGCAATTGAGCTTGTCCAGGTAATCAAACGACATCATGGAAAAAGTTTACCGTAATAGTCATTACCTGTTTATCGCCGTGTTGCTGATGATTTTTGTAGGTTTTCACAAAACCTACTTCAGCAAATTTCCTGATTTTCAAGACATCACCACATTGATGCATCTTCATGCATTTACAATTTTACTGTGGTTCGCCATGTTGATCACCCAGCCATTGTTAATCCGTGCCAAAAGAACGGATTTGCACCGGATGGTTGGCAAATTATCCTATGTGTTGGTGCCAGCCGTCCTACTCCGTCCTACTCTTCATTATCCTGATCGAGCGCTTTGTATTCATCAGAAATAGCCCGGTTCCGGCTGGTCAGCCAGATATACGGCTTATCGGCATTGCTGACATGACGTTCTTTGCAGGTGCTTACATCCTGGCTGTTTATTACCGGCACAATGTGAGATATCACGCGCGTTACATGGTCTTGTGTGTCCTTCCCTTCATTAATCCTTCTCTGGGGCGTTTAGGCTTTCCGGGTCTGGTCGTGGGACTGCTGATCATGATCGGATTGATCGTTTATGAGCGAATGAACAACCAAATATACCGGCCATATCTGATCGGATTACCTGCTTACATTGTCTTATATACGTTTTTTCTTGTCATCATCGATGCTGATCAATGGCGGGCGTTCTGGTGGATGTTTTTTTAAGTTTTTGTTAAAAGAAAGGCTACTCCACATGAAAAGCTCCAAGTTTAGTTTCATAAATCCTAGGAGGTTCCGATTTCTACGGATAACTGTGATAATGCTGTCGAGGCATATCACAGTAAGATTATGATCACTTTTACATAAATCCATCATCCGCAAACGAGCAGAACCCTTCCGCCGTCACAATCAAATGATCCAGAACGCGGATATTCAATAACTCTCCGACCTTTCTCATATTCTCAGTAATATACCTATCAGCATCACTCGGTACGAGCTGCCCGGAAGGGTGACGAGGCAATTTCTGGCCAGCGGATACCGGTTAGGGCACATTTCAATCTGCTGGTTTTGACTGAGAAGGAAGAGCTTAATGAACTAAACAACAAAGTCTCGGCTGCACTTGCCCAAATGGAAGCTGTCGCAAAAAAGGAGACAACTGGGGCGCCCCAGATTTTCTGGGCGGGAATCCCGGGCAATGCGGCAGATTTCCCGATGAATGAGACCTTTGACTGTTTTGCCGAACAAGCCTCATGTTTTCTGAACCTGGGAACGGGTTACCGTTCCTCGATCAGTCCGGTCGGTTTGCGACTTGGGGACAGGCTTACAGGCAAACCGGTCCATGTGGACATTAGCGATGAGCCGATCACGAAGGGGATTTGCACGAACCGGAACAAATTCATTCTTGGCCCTTCGGGAAGCAGCAAGGCGTTTTTTACCAACCACATGGTCAGAAGCTACTACGAGCAAGGTTCGCACATTGTATTGTCGATGTTAGGCATTCTTATAAAGGACTATGTGATCTGGTCGGCGGATACTATTTCACCTACCAGGAAACAAATCCAATCAAGTTCAATCCCTTCCACATCGGCGAAAGTGACGCGCTGGACACCAAAAAAAGGGAAGCATCAAGACGCTGATCCTGGCACTTTGGAAAAAGGATAATGAGGTATTCAAGCGAAGTGAGTATGTGGCTTTGTCCAATGCGCTGACACTTTTCTATGCGCATATCGCACAGTCCGGCAAATTCGCTTGTTTTAATTCCTTCTATGAATTCCTGCGGAACAAGTTTGTTGCAATCCTGGATGAGGACAAAGTTAAAGACCGGGATTTTGATGTGGCTAACCTGCTTTATGTTTTGCGGCCATATTACCGAGGCTGGGAATTTGATTATCTGCTGAATGCGACCGAAATCGTCGACCTGATAGCTTTTGGCGGCTTTCAAAAGTCTCGGAACATAGGCCCACTTATTTAGCTGCCCTTTTGTCGAGTTTGTTTGTTAATCTTCAATGACTCTAATTGATTTGCTTCAAGTCTCGTTCTCAGCGCTTCCATGTCATTACTCACCTTCCTGTCTGTAATCTTTGCGTAATGCTGAGTTGTTCTCAAATCTTTATGCTCTAACATCTTGGATACAGTTTCAATTGGCACATTGTTCGACAGTGTGACGGTAGTTGTAAAGGTGTGCCTCGCAAGATGGAACGTGATATTCCGCTCTATTCCGCAAACATCTGCAATTTCTTTTAGGTAAGAATTCATTCGCTGATTAGTCATTACAGGCAAGAGCTTGTCTTGATTAATGCAATCTAAGCCTCTCATTTGGAAAGCGTTTCAATTCGATGGCGTTTAGCTCCTCTTCATCGAGTGGCCGCCGGTCGACGTCAACTTTGGTCATGCTGAATGCGAAAAATGGGTCACGTAATATCCAGCCGTTTTTGACACACAAAAGCACAATTTTTTTGAAGTACAAGAGATACCTCATCGTTGTGTTATGGGATATATTCCTTTGCCCTTTTAATATCATTTTGGGACGATCCTCAATACCAAGAATCTTATCCTTAATCTTCTCAGAGGTAATTTCTTTTCCTGAATTAAGTAATTCTTGATAAATTGATAAACCCTTCCTCTAACCGAATCCAAATAGGAGTTCTAGTCCTTTGCATCTTGCTTTGAGCCAATCATCTTGCTCGCCTTGGCATTCCATTTTTGTGGATCGCAATCTCTTTTCAAAGCAATTTCCGATCTTTCGTTGTTGATGGTCAACCGCATGTAAACTGACATTTCGCCGCTGATGTAGGTGTTTCTCTTTTTTAAATAAAAAAGAATTGAGAATGCTTTACTGCATAACATACCTTATTAAGTGAAAAAAAGTAGGTTTGCAGCTTTTGAAAGTCAAGATGTTTATTTCATTAACTATTTGAATAACAAATACTTAAATCAATTCTGGTGAGCACTTTCGTTCGTCATCTTCAAGTCTCGAATTGCTCACCAGAATATTGCAAATATTTGCATATTTTGACTAATCTTGAAAAATAAAAAAGCCCACAAATCAATGATTTGCAGGCTTTTAGCTAATTTTGGTAGGTTATTTTGTGCACCCAACGGTACAAAACTCGAACTTTTTGTTGGAGGATTTGAGGAAGTTGGCAGCATTGTTTTCAGTATAGTAAGCACAGAGAATTGTAGACGGTTGGGATTTGTCGTCGCATCATGCCCTTACTAATTAAAAGACTTAGCCAAGTGTATCTGGATCTGTAGTTAATCGATAGATTTCGAGTCTCTTCCTCTTTGCAATATCTAGGCGATATGAGACAACCTTGACCATACAAAAACATTCATAGAATGTAAATACAAGATGTCCGATGTGAGTAATCAGGCACTTGAAAATGAATTCTTACCTAAATGAAATTCTTGATGTTTGCCGTATAAACAAAGTGATAACTTTCCATTTGGCCAGGCACACATTATCAGTCCTATTTCACAACCACCCGGACACGGTCCAGATTTTGGATTCGTGTGTAAGGAGTTTTGTCATCACCCAGTCGTTGAGAAGCTACGCGCAGCGACGGAAAATAGGTACCTGGTTTGGAAAATGTGTAGGTCATCTCAATGGTTACCCGAGCCCCTGTCTTATCTATCGGACTAAATTTGGCAGCAACTGGAAAAATATCTGAACCAGCAAAATCCCATCCCGCCGATGGCTCGATTTCCTTTGTCAATCCCTCAAAATTCCAGGCAGCCGCAACGACTTTACCCTGATTAGCAGGCACTTCCACTTCGGCTGTAAACGTAACAGACTGGCCTGTCCTTATGTCGGCCCGTTTGCTGCCGTTAGCCTTAAGATCCACTACTGGCTGTATACCACGGCGTTGGTTCGCCTTGGCAGGTATGATGACCTGACCATCCACAATTTTATATTCAGTAGTAGCTGCCGGATCAATACCCTTTTCAACCCATGCACTTAAATCAAGTAGCGCCTGCTGGAGTATTCCCAAATAACCAACCGTGCGGGTAGGGTCATCCTCAATGGAAACATCTCCATGCAGGGCATGATCTGTGTACCAAAGTCGGTAATGACTATCCGTACTATCACCCAGATTCTCCTTCACTTTTCTCCTATACCAGTCCGCCTGCCAGGCAAAAGCTTCCCGGTCCATCAGTGATTCGAGCATGATCATCTTACCTTTGAACTTACCGGTAGGTAAAACGCCTGCGGCACCTATTGTAAAACGCGGCCCTAATAGCGTTGGGCGCTGCGGATAAATCGGTTTACCGTCTGTATCCCGGAACTGGTCATACACGGGGTACTCCTTTCCGGGAACCTGATGCCGGTGATAGGTTTGTACCGCTAAAAAATTAGAATTGTCCACCTGAACCTGATCACCCGGCTTCAACATGAGAAGCACCGCAGCGTCAACAGGCCCCACCACCACCTTGTCGCCCGAAATTTTGGTTAGCTGTATCACTTTACCAGCAGCGGCACCTGTTTTGATGATTAAGTCACCCCCCAAAAAAGGAATATCGGGAAGCACATCCTCCAGCTGAAATGCCACCGGTTTAGCCCCTTCCACGCCGCCGATACTTTTCCAGGCGGCATCGGCAGTACCCCTGTCCTGAGATGAAAGTGGTGCTGTCAATTTCAACTGTACTGCCTGATCGGCAGAAATCCCTGCTTTTATTTTACTGATGTACTGAATTCTGGCTTTGAGCAGCGAGGTGGTTGGATTCGCTCCCAGGTAGCCGGATTTATTCCAGAAGTCTTCCTCAAAGTACTTTCTGTCCGAACCGACCACTCCTTGGTAAAGCACCAGAAATCCATGAATTCCCATGCGCTTATAACCGAACCAAGAACTCGCTGGAAATCCCATTTTTGTGACTTCCCGCAAGGCTTCACTCTCCTCTGTATTAAGACCCGCATACATATTACCGCTTCCGCCCGGTTCGAGTGCATCAATGATCTGGGGGAACTTATCATTAAGTATTCTCATCGCGTGCATACGAACGGTAAAGCCATTTGGGATCGCCATAGGCGAGCCCGAAACATACGGCACCACCCCATCCCATACACCTTCGGTATTCTCCATTCCTCCAATTGTCCGGTAAGAACCGCCGCTACCTCCAAATGCATAGCCATAAGGCCGCTGCCCACCGTAGAGCTTTAAGGCTACCACCCGTGAATATTGTGCCGATGCTGCATTAGCCCGATAGGCACCAATGGAAGGACTTGAATTAGGGCTCGGCTTACTAAAGTCAATACTGCCTCCTCCATTCGTTTCAATAAAATACGCGCCGCTGCTGACCGAAAATCCAATTTTATCGGCCTCCCCCTTAGCACCTTGCGAAAGCGTTTCGTTATCAGGAAAAGGGGTAATATATTGAAAGAAACGTCCCTGATAGTGTTCCCTGGCTGGAAAATAAAATGAGAACTTCGTGTTGGTATTTTTAAACCCGCCATGCACATAGCGGTGACGGACGGGAACATCGCGCCACTCATCCAAATCTACATAAGGCTCCTTAAACAAGGTATCCTTCGTGGTGAACTGCCTCATAAGTTCACCATTTAACTGAGTCAGATCGGTTTGTGCCCGAAGCCCAGTCGCAAAGAAGAATGGCAGAAAAAGCATCGAGAATCGAGCCTTTATAAGTCGCATAGCGTATTTATATAAACGTAAACTTTGTGTTTGGGTTGATCGGGTAAAGCCGGAAAGATAAACGGGAAGCTTACTATTTAATACCGTGCTAATTTCAGGCATAGACTGTGTGAATGGTTATCAGGCATACCAAAATACCTATCTTAACACGCCTGGAACTCCGGTAGGCAATCCTTTGGCCAGGTCAACTTCAACATTGCGCTTATCGAGTTGAGCTTTAATAATTCCCGATGACATGGTGGTAATTCCGAGTTTTACATCTTTTGCAAGTAAAAACCCTGTGTGCTTACCACTTACTTTTATGTCGGCATCCCATGATACGGGCTTGTCATATCCTCCTGCTCTTAACGTGGAAGATTCTGTGCCATTTAGAACGTATTCACCATCATCGGTAAAGTTTACATACTTGATAACGCGCCTGGGCTCATCGGAAGATCCTTCTGCGGGTTTCATCGTAGTTATCTCAGCATAGCCAGAAACTTTTCCTTTAAGCGTTCCTTGTTCAGGATAAGTTGCGCTTGTCCATTTAAAATCTTTCAGGTCAGGCGCCCATTTCATATCAGGAAATACCGACGGAAGCGGCTTGGTTGGCTTTCTGGAGGTAAATTCAATGAATCGTAGTCTTCCCGTGAGTTCGCCCTCTTTTACCGTTTCAGGATCTTTTTGTTCCCAGAAAAAGCCACGGGTACTCGACGGATGCCAGGCAAAGTTTCCCAAATGGTTATACAAGTTAGAGTCTTCTTTATCGGTCATTATATTGATACCGGTGTAGCCGTCTTCCGGTAATCTTGCTCTGTCCCCGTAGCTATCAGCCATGGTCAGGCCATAGAAGCGCGTTGCTTTATAGTTTTCTTCAAACTCTGCATTTCGCTGCATGGAAACACCGGCTGCCTGTGGCAAACCTGCTATAAGAGGACGTGGAATTAGCCCGAAAACATCCATACGAGGGGTATGTCTATGTGTTTGAAATATCAGCCATTTTCCGTCCGGTGATGGATAGGTCCCTTCGTCATAGCTAAAATGCTTCGTTACTCGGCTAATCTCACCTGTTGTAAGGTCAATCTTTGCCAAATCGTAGTTACTGCTCTCAAACAGTGCAAGGTTAATAAGCGATTTGCCACCGTCGGCAAAACTTTTCACTTCACCACCTCCGTCTATTTTAGGCCTGAATGCAGCAAAATCTGCCTCATTGGGGCTGCTTGCAACGACCTTTGCATTTCGCAATTCGTAGCGGTCTCCTTTTTCATCTGAGACTCTAATCAGTTCACTTACGATTACAAGATACCCTCTGCTTGTTACCAATCCCGTTGCAACATGCTTTCCATTGGGCGACATATTTGTCGCTATTCGCCTTACAATTTTGCCACCGGGAATCTCCGGATATACCAGTGGAAGTATTCGGGATTCCCTGCAATCTATTATTGAAGGGCTGCATTCCAGGACACCGCGGGGAGAGTAAATGGTTTTGCCATCTGGCAGAGGCACCGGCATTTCATCGCCAATTTCTTCTTTCAAATCGCAGGTAAGACATTTGAAATCACTACCATCTTCGTTCATCACAGCCAGATCGCTCTTTTTCTTACCCGCAAAATGAGCTTCCAAAATGATGTGTTTTCCATCAGGCAGGTAGTTGATCAAATCTGTCTCAATAACATTTTTTGGCGTCGGGATCGTTTTGACAACGAACGGTTCTGTTTTTGGAGCTGGCGGAAGCTTTTCAATAATGGAAAAATTATTGTTTTTTTGAGAAAATCCGCATAACGGTATCCATGATACCACCGTAAATGTTAATATTTTTCTTAAAATCTGATGTTTCATTTTTGAATGAATATTAATTGTAAATGAAAAAAAGTCTTTGCTGAATTTCTATTGTTTTGCCATCATTCTGCCCCTAAGCGGGGAGCATCCGCTCGTGGTGGGTTATCAAGATTAATATCCGGCATTTTGGATGATTACATTGTTGGACAGATCTATATCTGTTTGCGGGATCGGCAACAGATCAAATTTGCTATCCATGACAGGAATATTTTTGGCAGCAGCCATTCTTGCTCCGAGCCGCCCCGTACGCACAAGGTACTCCCTGCGAAGCCCTTCCAACGCCAGTTCTACCCGTTGCTCGTGCCATATTGCCGTGCGCAAACCCGCCTGATTTGTCATTGTGACATCAGGTAACAGGCTACCTGTATACGTCAGATCATAGCTGGTCGAGATACGCTGTGGATCGTTGGCGGGTGTATTACGGGCACGTTGACGTACCAGATTGACCCATTTAAGCGCCTCGGAGGATTTTCCGTTTTCGTTTAACGCTTCTGCATATAAGAGCAGCACCTCGGCATACCGGATCAGGTGATTACTTTTTGCTTCATCAAATATGGTGGGCGATGTCCTTTCAGCTGGTACGACAAAATATTTACGGTTTGAGCGTCCACTGGCAGACCCATTGTTATTCTGCGTATAGGTAGATGCGCCACTTGGGTAAACATCTCCTCTGAACGAGATCGTATAAATTGCTCTTGGATCTCCCTTTTCAAATTCCTTTACAAGGTCATCCGTCGCCTCATTATATCCGGTGCCACCAATGGCTACATCATTAGGCATAAGAAAATAGTAAAGTGTAGAACCTTCACCGGGTGTATTACCAGTATTGGTCTTGTGTTTGATGTCAAAAATTGATTCGGGGTTGTTATTGTCTCCCGATGCTTTTCGGAAAATGGATCCATAATCGGTCGCTAAAGAATACGTCCCCTCGTCAATCACCTTTTTAAAGGACGCTTCCGCCTGTACATATTTTTTCTGAAACATGTAGGCCTTTCCCAGCAGCGCCAGCGCAGCACCGGATGTTGCGCGTCCGTCGTTTGCTAGGCCCCACTGGGTTTTTGTTGGCAGCTCAGAGGCATCCAATAAGTCTTTTTCTATCTGCGCCCATACATCGGCTTTGGGTGATTTGACTAAGGTTACGCCCGCCGGATCCAGATAAATCAGCGGCATTGGGACATCACCGAAATTGGTCACAAGGGCGTAGTACCCGTAAGCACGCAGGAATTTGGCTTGGTTAACGATTTTCTTGATCTCATTGGCATCTCCGCTCACAACAGCTTGCTTTTCAATGACAAGGTTGCAGGCTGCAATTCGGGCATAAAGATTAGACCAATACAGGCTAATGATACTATTAATTGATTTCTGCTGACCAAGTGATAGATCATATATGCCCGGTTGATTTGTCGAAGCCCCGCCTCCTTTATTGGCATCGTCGGAAGCGACATCACCAATGGCCCAAAACGCCGCTTCAGGAGGTGGAAAACCCGATGCATTTAGATAACTATAAGCTGCTGTTAAAGTTTTATTTAGATCATCTGATGTTTTAAAGAAGCTATCATCAGTCTGCACGCCAAAGGGTGGTTTGTCCAGCAAATCTTCTTTACAGGAACTGGCCGCTAGTAGCGCAATGGTCAAAACCATCACACTTAAAATATTTTTTTTCATACGAAAGAATGTTATCAGATAAGTGATCTAAAACTTAAAAAGTCAGGTTAATTCCCAGGCTATATCGTTTCATCTTGGGATAAGGCGAAAACTCCCATCCACCTTGTAGTGGAGTAGCTGACAAGCCCGCTTCCGGATCGTTACCGCTATATTTTGTGAAAGTCAGAAGATCTGTCCCTCCCACCCAGATACGCGTGCTGCTTATACCCAGCTTTTCAACCCAGGCCCCCTGTAGTTTATAGCCAATCTGAAGATTTTTTAGTCTCATGTAAGAACCATCTTCCACATACCAGTCCGAAACCCTGAAGTTGTCGTTACGTTCTACGGTAGAGATGATGGGCTGAGAATTAGATGTTCCCTCGCCTCTCCAGGCGGCCTCGTATGCATTCAGGCTTGCCGCAGTAGCTCCACTTAAGGTATTAAAGTATTTTTTGTTGACATTAACCAGCTTGTTTCCGTAGGCACCCTGAAAAAGTAAGGCGATATCAAAATTCTGATAGCTCACGTTCACGTTGAAACCATAGGTGAATTTAGGCAGCGGGTTACCAATAAAGCCCCGGTCACTGGCATTGATTACACCATCCCCGTTCAGGTCCTTAAAACGAAAATCACCAGCCTGCGCATTGGGTTGAATCAATTTACCTTCTTTTGAATGCGCATTCACCTCAGCCATATTCTGGAAAATACCATCGGTTACCCAGCCATAAAATTCTCCGATCGATCGTCCAACTTCAGTACGGTTGATACTCAGACTGGTCAACGGGTCCATAATTGTTATCGGCGCGTTACCGGTACCCAAACTAATCACCTTATTTACAAAGCGGGATGCGTTTGCCGAAAGGCTGTAGTTTAGCTTACCTACCTTACCCGCATAACTCATAACGAGCTCAACACCTTTGTTTTCAATGTTACCTGCGTTGGTGTAGGGTATACTGGGAAATCCGGAATAGGAAGGTAATCCGACCTGAAGCAACATATCTTTCGTATGTTTTATAAAATAATCCGCTGAAACCGTCAATCGGTTACGAAAAAGGCCAAAGTCCAGCCCGAAATTCGTTTGTTCGGAAGTTTCCCAGCTTATCGAGGGTGTACCCAGCGACGTCAGGTAGTTACCGTTTGTAACACCATCACCAAAAACGTAGCGGTAACCATTAGCCCCCTCAACCAGCGACAAGTATGGATTATTGTTTCCGCCAGGCAGACTTTGGTTTCCGATACGCCCCCAACCTGCTCTCAGTTTAAGATCGCTAATGAATTCAGCATTTAGCTTTTGAAAGAATTTTTCATTGCTGATGTGCCATCCTGTTGACAGCGAAGGGAATGTCCCCCACTGATTGCCAGAGGAAAACTTTGAAGATCCGTCTCGGCGCACCGTCGCTGTCAGTAAGTACTTGTCTGCATATACGTAATTGATACGACCGAAATACGACTGGTTCGCATAGTGGGTTTTGTTTCCGAGCAGTGAAATCGCGCCCGTTGCGGCATTCAATACCTGCAGCGCCGGGTCATTGTTGGCGGTTCCCTGCCGGGTGGCTTCGGTCAATTTACCCTGATATAACTCTTCGGTGTACCCTAAAAGAGCAGTCACGGAGTGATTGTTCACTTTCGTATTGTAAGTCAGCGTATTTTCCCAAAGCTGACCGAAGAACGAGCTCATATTCTGCGTCACAGCGCTGGTCGGGTTTTGTTCCGCAGTTGAAATTAAGAACCTTGGATTGTAAGAAGAAAAATCGACCGTGGTGTAATCGTAGCCCAGGCTGGTACGAAATTTCAGGTTACTCAGCACATCCAGCTCTGCATACACATTGCCAACAATTTTAAGTTGGTTGGTAAGATCATTGATTCGTTCAATAGAAGCCGCCGGATTGGGTGATCCGGTAACTGACGAAGCATATTTATTGTACCGGTAATCAGCATCATTGACATTGGCATTGGGGTTCAAAATAAGTGACATCGGATCCGCCCCTAAAACCTGAACGACCGGATTGTTAGACCTTCCTTCTGCAAATCCACCTTTACCTAGTGTAGACGAATAGGTGATGTTTAAGTTTTCACCTACAACCAGGCGCTTGCCAAGATTATAATCGGTGTTGAGCCTGAAGGTGTATCGTTTAAAGGCGCTGTTGTCCAGAATTCCTTTCTGATCAAAATAACCCGCACTCGCAGCGTAACGAACCGTATTGGACCCGCCACGAATACCCAGATCATAGGACTGAATAACTGCCGTTTTCAGCAGCGCATCTACCCAGTTCGTAGAAGTCCCTTTGTCATACTGCGCCTTAATCAGTTTGAGTTGATTGAAAAAGGGATTGGCGCTCGTGAACGGATCAATGGAGGGATCAGCATTAGGGGTTGAGCGCAAATATCCATTTAGAAAAGCTGTTTTCTGATAATCGAGAAATTGTTCTCTGCTCAGTGTTGGCATCAAATTAGTCACCCTGCTGATGGAAGTATTTGCATTGAAAGAAACTACAGGCTTGCCGCTCGCTCCCTTGTGCGTAGTAATTAACACAACACCGTTAGCACCTCTTGATCCGTAAATGGCTGTGGCCGATGCGTCTTTGAGAACTTCAAGCCTGGCAATATCAGAAGGACTTAAAAAGTTAATGCTACTGACAAACATACCATCGACAATATACAACGGATCATTATTATTTACCGTACCGATCCCCCTTATACGTATAGTTCCTTCACTGCCGGGCGATCCGGAATTGGTTGAAACCATTACCCCTGCAGCTCTGCCCTGCAAAGCTTCTGTGGTATTTATCGGCGTTGCTTTGGCAAGATCTTTTGCACTGACCGAAGAAATAGCGCCGGTCAGATCAGACTTTCTTTGGGTACCGTACCCAACCACAATTACCTCTTCGAGCGCTTTTGATTCAAGTTTCAACTGAGCCGTAATACTAGAACGACCATTAACGGCTAATTCCAACTTAGTGTACCCAATAAAGGAGAAAACAAGAACGGCTCCCTCCTCAACATCCAGGCGAAATTTACCATCCGTGTCAGTAACAGTCCCTTGCGTCGTTCCTTTGATCTGAACGGTAACACCTGGTAACGGGCTATCAGTCTCATCTGTTACTAACCCAGTAATGGGACTTTTTGCAAAAACAGTCGCAGGGTTTATACTTTCTGCGTAAACAGAGCTGGCAAACATCATTGTCAAGGTTAGTATTCCCAGCGCCAGCCCTGAGCTCAACCTGATTCTTTTAATAAAGCTGCATTTCATATGAGATGTATGTAACGGGGTTTTAACAGTCTTCCTGAAGGGGGAAGCCTGGGTGAAAAATGGAAAAGCTCTTTTCACAAAGCTAAAAATCTGACCGTCAGAACAATGGATATTATCTTTTGAACCAATCGCTGTAATGATAAACCAAAGTAAAAGAAAAAATTTGTTATTATCTAAATAAATAGATAATAAATTTTATTCAATATTATATCCATCTAATACCATTACCTCACAAAGGTAAAATGAATTTTTTATTATTATCTAATAAAATAGATAATAAATTAATTCAATAATTTATCTTTGAAGTGCAATGCGGCCAGGAAGACATTCTGCCTACATTAATCCCATTATGACTACAGAATTCCTGATCCCTGTTTGGGAGCTTCTGTGGGCAACCCTGTGCCGGTCTTAGCCGACCAGCCAGACACATGAGTGGTCACGCTGGCGAAATCAAAACACCCACTAGAGAAATGTTGCTTTTTGCTTGTATCGATTTAATACCGGTAGGTTGTTGTTATTTTCTTTATTATTCTTGCTGATGTACTACGGCAAACCGTAGCGCTTCGGATCTTTACACATATTTTATTATACCTATGCATATTCCAAGTGAAGAAGGCTATATAGATCAGGTCTCGATTCATTGCGTCATTTTTGGTTATCACAACAAGCAGCTCATGGTGCTCATTCCTAAGCTCAATTATAAAGGAGATTTCTGGGCGTTGCCCAGTGGATTTGTTTATCAGGACGAAGATACGGACGAGGCAGCCAGGCGCATACTACAAGACCGAACTGGTTTGAAGAACATCTATCTGGAATCGTTTAAAACCATGGGGAAATCGAGCAGAAACAGTAAGGATTTTATTAGACAACTTACTGAACTTAATCCAAATTCGTTGGACGATCAAACCAAGCGCAGGGAAGATGAATGGTTTACCCGTCGATTTATAGGGATTGGCTATTACGCCCTGGTTGATATCAACAGAGTTGTCGCTCAAAAACATGAGATCGATCAGTCTATCAAATGGTATCCAATCAAAGCAGTGCCCCAGATGATCATGGATCACAATCTACTGGTTGATGAGGCTTTGGAGAGTATTTGCGCCGATCTTGACCGCAAACAACTCGCCTTTCATCTGCTTCCGGAAACCTTTACCATGAGTGAGGTAAAAGAACTTTACGAAACGATTCTGGAAAAATCATTTGCGGCCAACAACTTTCCAAAAAAGATTCTGGAGTTAAATGCACTCGAGCGCCTGGAAAAAAAATTCACCGGCGCTGCCAATAAGGCTCCTTATCTTTACCGTTTTCCAAAACAAAGTAATCCAAGTTAAAACACTAAGTTAATGTGAACCGATTGATGCTGATTTGTTTTTATCAGCATTGCGGAGTAATAACTTGTCTTTTTTCAAAGATGCTCACCTTCCTTGAATCATTCCTATATCCTTCAAAAAGCCTAAAAAACTTTCAGGCCAATACCTTAGAGTTTCTCCTTTCGTAAAATCCATTGCAAATCCATGAGAGCCTTTGTTGTAAATATGCATTTCGGCCGTAACACCGGCTTTCAGCAACGATGTATAAAACTCAACACTTTTGGTGGCCGTAGTCAACTTATCGTCGTGGGCATTGATGATAAAAACCGGCGGGCAACTTTCCTTTCTAACAGGATAATTTTTTAAAAATGCAGCATAAAAAAGACCTGCGAAATTGGGTTTCCAGCTAACCTTGCCGGGGCCTTCATTTATTTCGTCGGTTGCTGCGAGTTCTACCGCCAATGTTCCACCAGCCGAAAAACCTGCTATGCCAATTTTATTGGGATCAATTTTAAGTTTAGATGCATCGTTTCGTAAAGTGATGATGGCCTGCTTTGCATCGTCGAATGCAGCTGCGAAATAGGTATCTCTGGGAATTACAAAATTTTTGCTGCTATCTCTGGTATTCAAGCGATATTTTAACACCAACGATGCCACGCCCTGTTCTTTTAGCCAAAGTGCAAGGTCGGTACCTTCACGATCGAACCAATTATCTACAAAACCGCCTCCGGGACATATCACTACGGCGACCCCCGTTTCTTTTCCGGGCGGTGGCAGATGCAGAACGTAAGTAGGTACGGACACTTTGCGAAAGACACGGTTCTTTTTTGAAAGAGACTGGGGATTTACATCGAAATCTACCACCTCTTCGGCAGTAGTATATTTCACGGGATTATCTTTGATACCCGATGGCCACAGTGGTTTTTCTTCGGATGTCTGGGCATCAACGGTAAACCGCAGGGTAAGCGAAAGACCAAGTGTTAAAAGAGCTATCGATATGTTTTTCAGGTTCATAGGGCAAGATTTATATTTAAACATTATTTCCTACTCATCATTAAATCAATCTTTAAAAATTTCCTGTAAGGTCGTCGTGAGGTATTGCTTGCAGTTTATCCAGTTATGTCCTCCCGGGACGATATAACTTTTTACACGAATTTTCTTCTCTTCAAACATGGCAATGTTCTTTTTCACGCTTTCGAATAAAAAATCCTCTGTACCAACACTAATCGTAAACAACTTCAACTGGCTGTTGATTTTGTTAGCATCCGGCGAATAATTCGAAAAGTTTTTTTGGAATTCTTCCGTTGCAGTATAAGGCGCGTACGAGCATATAAAGGCAAACTTGTCGGTGTTGGTCAATCCGATATTAAGTGTTTGCCCTCCACCAACAGAAAATCCTGCAACGGCCCGATGCTTGCTGTCTACCAGAGCCGGGTAGTTTGATTCAACAAAAGGAATTATGTCGTTCATTACATCTTTGGTAAAATCGGGCATCGGGGCTGGCCGTACGTTTCCGTAAGGCATCACAATAATCATTGGAACGGCCTTGCCTTGCGCAATCAGGTTATCCGCAATCAAATTGGCACGTCCTACTTTGGTCCATGTTTCTTCCGTATCCGACCCTCCATGAATTAAATACAGGACAGGATATTTTTTTGTACCGTTTGGATTAAATCCCGGAGGTGTATATACCAGTATCTGGCGGGTCGTTCCAAGCGTTTTTGATTTATAATAACGATAGCTGATCTTTCCATGCGGAACATTTTGTAAGGAATGAACTAATGGCGTTTTGCCTGGAATCTCCAAAATACTGCGCTTAAAGCGTTCATTAGCAAAAAGATAGGTGTTATTTGGATCTGAAATCTGTACACTATCCACCAGAAAGGAATAGGGATAAATTTCAGGCCTAACAGGACCAATCGTAATGCTCCAAATACCCGAGGTATCTTTGGTCATGGCCTGTGGAGCATCCAGGAACTCTCCACTCACCATCACTTTTTTAGCATTTTTGGAATAATATTTGAATGTTACCGTGTTATCAGCATGTATTTGCGGTGAAGCGATAGAAGGTGGCCGTTGGGCAAAAGAGCCGATTGACCCCAAAAATGTCAGGATTATTATAGAAATGTAATATTTCATCGCTGTCTGGTTGTTCATTTAAAAAGCAATTGAGCAGTTTCCGTCAAATAAGTCCTAACGTTAATCCATGTATGACCTCCCCCTGTGATCAGGCTTTTATAGTTGATCTTTTTTGCGGTGAGATAGTTCAAAAATGGCGCAACGTCCTGGTACATGAAATCTTCGTTTCCTACACTTACCCACAGCAGTTTTAATTGCTTATTGGTGTTCTCCGCATTTGAAGTAATGGCTGAATAGGCACCGTCCAACTCACTCGTAGGTAGGTTTGCAGCGTAGGCACATATCCACGCAAATTTATCAATGTTCCAAAAAGAAGTTCGTAACGTTTGCCCGCCACCCCGGGAAAAACCACCGATGGCACGACTGTCCCGGTTAGCAATGGTGCGATAGGTTTTGTCCACAAAAGGAATCAGGTTTTTTGTCAGATCATCTGAAAATCGGCGCATCCTCACAATGCCATCCGGGCTGTCTCTTACCGGGTCTGCTGGTTTAGGGCCGCCTTTCTGTTCAGCTATCCTTGCTTCCATGTTGCCATAAGGCATGACAACAATCATGGGCTTTGCTTTGCCTTCTGCAATCAAATTATCCAGTATGAAGTTGGTACGCGCAACCTTAAAAAAAGACTCCTCCGTATCTGTTGTGCCGCTTATCAAATAAAAAACCGGGTATTTTTTTGCAGGATCTTTATCATATCCAGGAGGCGTGTAAACCACTACGGTACCGGTTGTGCCTTCGACAGAAGGATAATATTCATAGTTCACGGAACCATGCGGCACATCACGAACCGAAGATATCGTTGGTGTAAAGCCTGGAACTTCAAACAGGCTTGACTTGAACCGTTCATTGGGAAAAAAATCTTCATTGGCCGGATCCATCACATTGACCCCATCTACTACGAAATTATAAGAATAAATATCGGGTCTTACAGGGCCAACGGTAACGCTCCAGATACCGATGCTATCTTTTATCATCGGAACATTTGAAGCCCCAAACAGGCCTCCGGAAAGCTTAACTTCTTTTGCCGATGGCGCCAGGTAGCTAAACGTTACTTTCTTGTCGGGCAATACCTTAGGTGATACAACGAAAGGCCCTCGTGGTGGCTGGCTGAGAGCAAAAAAGGATATGCAAGCAGCTGCGAGCGTAAATAAACTCTTTACTATTTTGAAACCTTTCATAAGTATGTTTTAAACAACCTGATATCTATTTAAATATTTTCTGAGAAAAATTATAAAGATCATGGCGCCACACGTACATGCTATGCCCTCCCTCCATTTTTGATAACTCAGACTTAAGACCATATTTTTCAAATACTGCTCTTGTAAGGTCGTTGTTTTTGTCTGCAATATCTGATGCGCCCCCTGTTGTGAAGATGAAATATTTTACGGTTTGCTTTATTCGGGCAGCTGCCGCTTTCACCAATGGATCATACTTTTCAAAGATACCGGGTCTATTTGCAAACCATCCGGAACTCATCACGTTCACATATGCAAACTTATCGGGAAATTTCAGCAGTGTTTCCAGGGTTTGTAATCCACCCATCGAAAGTCCTGCAATTGCACGATGCGGTGTATCGGTGAAAGCTCTGAAATTTTGCTCTATATAACGAATAATGTTGTTTCCTAAATCTTCTGCAAAGGTTTCAGTTGGAATGCTTCCATCGGGCATGACCACGATCATCGGAACAATTTTACCCTCAGCAAACAAATTGTCAAGGATCCAGCCTGCTTTTCCTTGCCCAGGCCAGTTGGTGTCATTATCGCCGCCACCATGCATCAGGTATAAAACAGGAAGCTTTTTATTGTCTGCAAAATAGTTTGGAGGCGTCCAGACAAACATGCGACGGGTTGTATTCGTAGCTTTGGAAGGATAGTATACAATAGAAAGCAAACCGTGCGGCACGTCTTTTTGCTGCCAGAAAAGTGCTTTATTTTTTGGTACTACCTCCACCATCGGGCGAAAATCAGCAACCATCGGATTTTTGGGATCATTTACCTTATTTCCATCCACCAAAAAATGATAGCGATAGACACTTGGGTTCAGCCCGGGAGATGTAGTTATTGTCCACACGCTATCAGCGCCCATCTCAGATTTTACGGCTTTAAGATCTCCACCGAGTGTAACTGTTTTTGCATTGGGTGCATAAAAACGAAATGTAGCGCTGCTGTCAGCATTCACTTCAAACGGTATATATTTTAAAGTTTGAGCTGGCGTACCTGGCGGTTGCGCGTAGTTAGCTGCCACGCTACAACAAAATAATAGTAATAAGGTAAAATGTCTCATTTCACGTATCAGTTGTAAGCGTTTATGTTTGCTCTACAAAGGCGATGGGTTCAAATAACTATTTGATTTATAATTATAAACTCTTCAAAAACTCATTTAATACTTCCACGGTTTTATCCAGCTTATCGTGATGCAGATTGTGCCCTGCTCCATCAATGTGAATCAATTTCCCCTTTTGCATGACGCGCGCCGCTTCCTCGTTAGCTTTTCGCATTTCCGGCTTTGCATCGGCTTTTAAGATAAGTGCCGGTACCGTAATTTTTGCAAGGGCATCTGCAGTACTCATGGTACCTGTCATTGACTGTGCTTGCTCGGGTGTATAAGGTCCATGGTACTGCTTTTTTGAAAATGCCCAATAGTATATATCCACCTTATCCCATAACGGGTTTCCGCGATGGCCTGCCGCTACGACCTGATCAAAGGGAGTGTTGTTCCCCATCACAAGCGAATCCGGACTTTTAAACATGTTCGGCCGCCGTGCTGGCGCTGCTGCCGGCTGACCTCCTGATGCGGCAGTTGATGCAGCGGCCACGGGTGGACGATTTCCCAAACCCGGATCGAGCATGATAATGGCTTTTGCCAAATCGGGATAGGATGCACCGACCCGCATTACCGTAGCGGCGCCCATTGAATGGCCCATTAGAATTGGCTTTTCAAACTTCATTGCCTTTACAAAATCTACGGCATCTTTGATCATTGTTTGTCCATTATCTGTTGGCGTAAACGGATCGGTCAGACCATGCCCCCGGGAATCAATCATATATATATCGTAAGCGTCCTGTAATTTCAGGGTCAATGTGGTCCAGCTAAGCCCGATATCGGTATAGCCATGCACCATGACTATGACAGGTTTGCCTGGTGCGGGTTTGGCGTGATAATAATGCATGCGAATACCATTTGTATAGGCATAAGCGTCCGACCAACCATCTGGAAGTGTCGGAAATTGGGCCTTTACCACCATCGCTGGCAAGAGCATTAGCAGGATCAGGATTGATACATAAATTTTGGCTTGCGGCTTACCGGTTGATTTGTTTACTTGTTTCATTTGTAGCTGTATTAAAGTTAATTGACAATAAATGATCACATATTTTGCACACTGCCCTCGGCTTTCATACTTTGCAGATACGACGTTCTTCTTTTGAAGCATTCCTGGAAAATTCTTTTTTATGTCAGAAAAAAAGACCCTGGTTAGAGCACGAAGATTGACTTACAGAATTTGAATGACGATACTTTCCTTTTGCATCTCAACTCTAATATCGTATTCGATAAAGCCAATTTCTTTGTCATAGATAACCCGTAACCGGTCAGGCTGTCGACCCAGTTCTGAAAGCCACCGGGCATAAAGCTGTACAAATGCACGTTTATGATTGATCACAATTTCAGTCAATGCCCCCATCGACAGGAGGAAGCTATGAAAATCGCTTTTGATATTCGGGTCCTTCGAGTTATGATTATTACTAATATCAAGAACAAGCGTTCCTTTCCAGGGTGTGTGCTGACGGATTGACAGATATAGCCGTCTGAACAAAAGGTTACTGAGTGTTTGCTGCGGGTGAATCTTAGCGTGCCCCAGGGACGATTTACCTAGTATTGGAATAATATCAAGTACGTTCATAACGGAGTTAGCAAAAGATTATAATTCGGACAGTTCTGAACAGATCACCTCTTCGATTTTGTATTGGATACATAAGCATGGTTATCTATTTCAAAGGGTACCTTCAAGGGCAGTCGCTACATTGCCTCGATCTCGACCACCACACTCGTCCTTCTCGCATTCACAACCGGATTAAAACCAGCCGTCATCAAGTATTCTCCAGAATAAATCTGATCTTCCTTCAATGCAGATTTTGTTTCAGGATATAGATTCAATTCTTTCACTTTGTAGTTTTTGGAAGCGTCCAGTCCTTGCAGGCGAATCGGCGAATCGGAGCCGTCGCCGTTCCTGTTTCCTACCATATAAGCAAATAGAACAGCTTTCGATTTGCTCTTGGTAGCATACATCAATGCTGCATAATCATTTTTCTTAGGATCAACCAATCGGAAAAGGTCACCCTGGAAAATGACGTCTTTCACCGCATTGTAATTGGTAACCGCCTGCTGACTGAATTGAAGATCCTTTTCATTTAAATGACTTACCACAATGTCATAGCCCAACCTGCCCATCATGGCTACATCCGTGCGAAATTTTAAAGGTTGTTTTCCCCAATCCGTAACGTGCGCGCTTATTGTAATTGCAGGGAAGAAATAAGAATATTCCCATTGCATAAACACTCTTTCCAAAGGATCGGTATTGTCGCTGGGCCAGAATTCTGTGAAATATTTTAGCGCTTCATAATCGACGCGACCGCCTCCGCCGGAGCAAAGCATCATCGGCACTTTTGGATATTTCGCCCGCAGTTTTTCCAAAACCTTATACAACCCCTTCACGTAATCCACATAAAGTTGGGACTGACTTTGCTTGCTCTTTTCAAGGTAGGCGGAATAGGGATTAAACATTGTAGCATTGCAGTCCCATTTGATGTAGGCTATCTCCGGATTTTCGGTAAAAAGTTTATCGAGAATGCCGTAAACAAAATCCTGAACCTCCGGATTTGACAAATCCAGGGGAAGCTGATTTCGCATGTAATGCTCCGGGCGCTGCGGTTGTTTGATCACCCAGTCCGGATGTTTTTCATACAACTCACTTTTTGGATTTACCATTTCAGGTTCAACCCAGATCCCGAATTTAATCCCCGTTTTCTGTGCTTCTTTCACCAGATAGCCGATCCCATTGGGCAACTTCTTTACATTTTCCTGCCAATCTCCCAAACCGGCTCCGTCACTGTTCCTTGGATATTTATTGGCAAACCAGCCGTCGTCCAACAGAAATAAATCAACACCCAGCTTCTTGCCATCTTTGAAAAGCTCAGAAAGTTTTTCCTGATTAAAATCGAAATAAGTGGCTTCCCAATTATTCAACAGTGTCATTCTGGTGCCTTCACCGTCCAAAATTCGATATTTTCTGGCCCAATTATGCAAGTTGCGGCTTGCTTCTCCTTTCCCGTTTTCTGAGAAAGTGTAGATGAAAGACGGCGTTTTAAATTCCTGTTTTGAAGCGAGCGGATATTCTGAAGCGTAAGGATTTATTCCGGCGATTAATCGCAAATTATGATACGAATCAACCTCAAATTCCATTTTGAAATTTCCCGACCAGGCCAATGTTCCCAGTAAAACTTTTCCTTCCGTTTCTGTTGCAGGTTTATCAAATGACAGTGAAAAACTGGGTGGCTGATAAAGATTGGCGCGTGTTCCGAGTTAGAATCCAATACCCGAATTCCAGCTGTCAATAATTCTTCTTCCGGGTTCATTTCTTTGGCCCAGGTTCCGTTGTAATGCGTCAGATAATAATCCTTTGCTATGAAGTAGAGGTTGGCAGAAGCATATTTTTGAAGCGTAATGGGTTTCTTCTCTTCGCTTTTAATCACACTCCATTGCTCCACCACATTTTCCTGAAAATAGGTTTTGTAAAAAAGTGTCACTTCCACTGCGTAAACCGGATCTTTCAAGAAAATGCTCGTAAGACTTACATTGTCATTTTCCTTTGCGGTATTGTGGCTCACATAAACAAGATCCAATGATTTGTTTCCGTCGCCATGCGTAAGTTGCAGCGCTGGTTCGGAGACATTCCATGTGCCCGCCGGCGTATAAGCCGAGTTGTAAATCCCCGCATTTCCGTCGCGTTGGCGGCTCTGCGATGGAATGAGTTTGTACTCTGCTGCCTGACTTAATTTCTTTCCGAAATAGGTTATGCCAAGATGGTTTTCCTTGTCTGTTTGCAGCACCAGAACATTTTGTCTGGTTTCAATCGGAATGATGGTTGGCGCTTGCTGGGCAAAGGAACTGGTTCCTACCATCGCAAGGAAAACACCGTTAAAAATATGCTTATACACAACTATGAAATTTGATATGGATTGATTTAGTCACCTGCGACAAACCGGATTGCTTTAATTCCGATTGGAGCTCCGGTAAAGACAAAATAAACATCTTTCACACCTGATCCTGCCTCGGCAGCAATGTCGAAGACCATTTTATCACTGTATTCACCGGAAAACTTACCTAACAGCATTCCATCTGCGCCGCCTGCATGCGCCTCAATCGTTCCGGAAGGAGGTGTCGGCGCCTTCCGGCCGAAAGCACGGATAATCTCAATTTGTTTGATGCCAGTCAGATCAGTTCCTTTGAGCCTGAAAGACGCGCCGGAATTTCTGACAAATGCCATTGTACTATCATTGTTAAAACCTATTTCTTTGACCTGGTCGGCAAGTGCTACCGGCACGACCGGATTTCGAAGGATAACCGTTGCTTCCGACGATTGCGAGGGAGCTGTTTTTGTACCACGGTCGGCGTAGGCAGCACGGAATATGAAGCTGCCTTCCGTATCACCCTTTGGTGCAACCGTTGTATAAGTGCCTTTTACAGGTAATGTTTTGGCCGGTTTCGGTGCATCCGACAAGCTCATTATGTAGCGGACAATTCCTTTCACATCGCTGTCCGCCATGGTCGGGTGCGCGGGCATGAATGCGTCTCCCCAAACACCTGAACCACCATTTAATATCTTCTTGGACAAACCTGCTACTGCGGCGGGATCACCCTTGTATTTGGCAGAAATAGCTGTAAAAGAAGGCCCTAGCACCTTTTCTTTAATCGCATGACAAGCCTTGCAATCGCCATTATTGATCAGCGAAATCGCGGTTGCATATTGCGCCGAAGCATCCACACTTAATTGCTTTTGTGCGATCCGGGTTAAGTTAAAACCCTCTGAAAGATAGTTGGTGCTGACAGAAACCTGAGAAGGCAATATTTTTTTGTTTGCAAGACTGCCATCTTCCTTGTCACTCACGCGCACTTCATACTGAATGCTTTTTCCAGGAAAATAGAAGGTGGAGTTTCCTTTGGTAATTTCAAATTCTACCACCGGAGGCTCATTGCCCGCTTTTATTTCAACCGATTTGGTATTCTTCTCCCCGGCTTTGTCTGTTACGGTCAGGGTTGCCCGATAAGTGCCGGCTGTTGTAAAAGTAATGGTTGGATTAGCCTCTTTCATTGTTTTAAAAACCGCATTGTTCTTCCTGACAACCCATTCATATTGCAGCGCGTCGCCTTCATCAAAGTCTTTCGTTCCTTCCGATGACAACGTGACTTGCATCGGAAGCGCACCTGCCGTTTTACTTGCTGACGCTTCTACCAATGGTTTTCTGTTTCCGCTGTTGTACTCGATCCGGATCAGCTCGGCCTCCGGGTTATCTTTAAAGTATCCATTCCCGTATTCAAGTACATACAGATCACCGTCCGGCCCGAATTTCATGTCGATCGGCCCTTTTAATTTCAAATCGGGCAGAAAACGCTCCATAGATTTGTACTCGCCGTTTTCATCCATTTCCACCACATTCATCCATCCGCGGACCCAGTCGGTAATGAACCATTTTCCTTCATAGTATTCAGGAAATAATCGCGATGCGTTTTTGAAATCATCTTTTCTAAATACCGGCCCGCCGACTGCGCTGTTACCCCCACTTTCCATCAGCGGAAATTCCTGGCTTTGCGCTTTTGAATACCAGATAAATGCAGGCTGCGCAGCGGGGAGCTCCTTTAAGCCTGTGCTGTTGGGAGAATTGTTGAACGGATGGGAAGGGTCAAAAGGCTCGCCGGAAACTTTGGTGGCGAAGTCATATTTGACGTAAGCTTTGTTGTTGGCCACGAAATAGGGCCATCCGTAAAATCCTGGCCCTTTGGCCCGGTTGAATTCGTCATAGGATTGCGGTCCGCGTTTTTCCAGATCGTCGCGGGAACCATCCGGGCCTACTTCTCCCCAGTAAAGCCATCCGGTTTTCGAATCGATCGTTGGGCGCCAAGGGTTTCTATTACCCATCGTGTAAATCTCGGGTTTGGTCTGCGGCGTTCCCACAGGAAAAAGGTTGCCCTTTGGAATGGTGTAAGGGGCGGCCCCCGCCGTACCGTCTGGTTCTGGATGGATACGGAGGATTTTACCTCTTAAATCATTCGTATTCGGAGATGATTTCTGGGAGTCGCGGGGTGATTCTCCTGGTCTTTCATCAAGCGGGGCAAAACCGTCGGAAGCACGGGAAAATGTATTATCCCCCGTAGTCAGATAGAGGTTTTTGTCCTTGTCGAAAAGCATCCCTCCACCTACGTGGCAACATTCTTCGCGCTGCACCAGCACTTCCAAAACCACCTTTCGCGAGCTTTCCAGTAACTCCTTACCATGCCATTCATAGCGAACCAGCACGTTTTTCGCTTCTTCACCAGCAAGGGAATAATAAATGTAAATCCAGTGGTTTTTGTCATAATCCGGATCCAGGATTACTCCCTGCAACCCATCTTCCCCTTCGGTGACTTCTCCAGCTTTATTTACATATTTTGTACTGACCGCAAACTCAGCCACCGTTTCCATGGCTTGTGACTTTGGATCATATACCTTCAACTTACCTTTCCGCTCCGCATAAAGTACCCTACCATCTTTCAGGACCTGAAACTGCATGGGCTCTTCAAGCCTTTGCGCAAGAACCACTTTGGTGAAACGGTTACTCTCCGGCTTTTTAGGTGTTTGTGCAAAGGAAGTCTCAGTATATAACAGCAAGCTTAGCAATGCAGAAAAAAATAGCATGCGCTTCATTATCACATTGCTATAATGAAAATCGGGTGTTTTTGACATTAGAAAAAGGCTTGAATAATTTGGCAATGTTGAAAATTTAATGGCTGACACGACTATTTGAAGAGCTGATAGGCTTTGCTGAGAAATGGCTTATACATCGGCTCGTGCTTGGGCATATTCAGGTAAAACAGGACAATCATATTGTTTTCGGGATCAATGATGTAATCTGTGCCGTACAGTCCTCCCCAGGCAAATGCGGTGTTGGAAACCTCGGGAACCGGTTTCTTTTCTGTATTATAGAGTTCAAATCCAAGTCCAAACTGAAACCCTTTTCCGCCGGAGTTCTCTGCTGGTAAGCGGTTCACCTTGGTCATCAGCTCAATCGTTTCGGGTTTGAGGATGCGCTTGCCATTGTATTCACCTTTGTTAAGCAGCATTTGGCAAAATTTGGCATAGTCGCCTATAGGTCCGTTCAGGCCGATAGCTCCCTCTGCATAAGTTTGGACGGGGCTGATCGTGGTCTCGCTAAACTTGTTGGATTGCGGCACCAGTTTGCCATCAATGTCACTGTAAGCCTTCACAAACCGGCTGAGTTTCGAGGGTTCATAGTACCAGTCTGTTTCAGTCATCCCCAAAGGATCAAGTAACGTTGATTTGACATATTCGCGAAGGCTTTTGCCCGATATGAGCTCGACCATATAAGCCAGCATATTCGTGCTGATATGATAACTCCATTCGCTGCCAGGATCAAAGCCCAGCGGGTATTTTGCAAGTGCGATCATTTCGTCTTTAAGATATTTCGCCGTGCCAGCTCCGCCGGTTCGCTGTCCCGGCCCTGCCGCTGTTGTTGTTGCTGAGGTTGCAGCCGCATTTTTTTTCTCCATTTCGGCGCGACGTGCCTTTCCTACCAGCCCGGCGCTGATTCCCGACGAGTGCGACATCAAATGCGCGAAGGTCATTGGTGTTTTCACCGGCCTTGTCTCAAATGTTCCATCCTCTTTAATGGCAGTCGCAACTTTATCGGAAATCTCGGGGAAATATTTAGAAACCGGATCATCAACCGAAACCAACCCTTTTTCGACCAAGGTCATAAAAGCTACCGTTGTCACTGCTTTGGTTTGAGAAAACAGGATATAGTAATCATCCACAGCGGCCGGAACCTTGTTTTCAACGTCTTTGTATCCAAATGCTTTGTTATACACAACATTTCCGCCCTTGGCGACAAAACCTACAATGCTGCTCGCTTTCTTCTGATCAATAAAACTTTGCAGCAGCGAATCAATGCGTTTTGTTTTGTCCTCGCTGGTTCCGTTGGCTTTGAGATCAGCTTTATAGTTTAATTCCTGCGGTGCTTTTTGCTGGGCAATTGTGCTGGTGAATGCCGCTAAAAGCGCTATGCTTAAATAGATTTTTTTCATAATAACTAAGGGGTTAGGAATAGCAAAGTTTTTCCCAAAAAGACATTTATCAATTTTGGTATAATCAGTATAAAAGCTGTCACTTTTACTGATGCAAAAGCACTATTTGTTATATATATTTTTTAAATCGTTCTCAAATAGCGTGTATTTGTCGTCATAAAACTTCTTAAAATCCGGTACGGCGGAATGGCCAGGAAACGGCGCGTAATAATGGGTTGGACTTTTGGTGTCGTTGCGCCAAACGAGCACATAAGCCAGATTTAACTTGTTCTTTTGGAGTACTTTAAGTAGCACATCCGTATACCAAACCGGATTCACGATGGATTCAAGACCCGTCTCTGTAAAGGCGGCGAGTTTTTTGTTTTCCAGTGCAAAGTCATTTACGATTTTGAGTTTTCTAATAGCCTGCTCTAAGTTGTACTTGCCATCTCGGCCCATGTCTCCGTAGTTATCCATTCCAACCAGGTCCACCCATTCATTGCCGGGATAACGCTCGCTAAATTCTTCTTTGCTATTGAATTTGTTGTCGGGAGAAAACGCGTAAATCAAGTTATGAACGTCCAGACTATCCCTCAAATAACCAGCAGTAAATTGCCACAATGACTTGAATTCGTCCGGTGTGCAATGGGACTTACCCCACCAGAACCAATCGCCGTCAAACTCGTGATACGGCCTGAAAATAAGTGGAATCTGCTCCCCGTTGGCTCCTTTAAGACTTTTGAACCAACCCGCCAACCCCTGCAAAATGAGTTTGTAATCCTGATGGTTTTTACCTTCCGGAACAATGTATTTAACGCCTGGCAACGAAACGGAATCCTTCCAGTAGAAACCGCCGCCGGACACCGGGTTGGAAAAATGCCAGGATATGGTCGTCACTCCGCCACGCGTATAGGTATCAGTAACCAGTTTTCTCAGGCGGTCTTCACTTTTCTTTATGGATTCTGCGGATCTGCCCGTCAGTGGCGCAATGTCCACACCAATTACTGCCGGGTGCGAGCCAACAACTGACTTCACGTCCGATCTTCCCGGTTCGTCACGCCAGCCATGTCCATAATCCGTTGCGTCCTGATGCCCAAATAGTGTATGCTTTTTGGCCAACTCGTGCATATTTTTGTAAAGTGCGGCGGTTTCCTTTGTTGCTTTGGGATCAATTAGTTTTTGAGCCCGAGCCATGGATCCGGACAACAATGTGAGCGCCGCGAAAGCGATTGCTATTTTATTTATTTTGAAATTAATATGCATTTGAAATAAATATTACTGTATTAAGATGAGCTAAAAAAAGGCAATGTAATTTGACATGATCATGCAACATCACAAATGCCTATTGCTTGTTTTAAAGATGCTATGTCATCCTTGCGACTGGGGATAAATTCCTGCGCGACGAATCCCTTGTATCCCGTCTCTACAATGGCCTTCATAATAGCCGGGTAATACAACTCCTGGGTTTCGTCAATTTCGTGTCTTCCCGGCACGCCTCCGGTGTGGTAATGCGAAATGTATTTGCTGTATTTTTTAATAGTTGCAATCACGTCACCTTCCATGATCTGCATGTGGTAAATGTCGTACAGCAATTTGAATTTTTCAGATCCTACCATATCACATAGACTTGCTCCCCAAGCAGTATGGTCGCACATGTAGTCCCTGTGATTGACTTTGCTGTTGAGCAGTTCCATCACCATGGTCACATTGTGTTTTTCGGCAATGGGCATCAGTTTTTTTAAACCAACCGCGCAGTTTCTCATTCCGTCGAGATCGCTCATTCCACGGCGATTTCCGGAAAAGCAAATGATCTGATCATAGCCTGCTTGCTTGACCCTTGGTATAATATCTTCAAATCCTTTGATGAGCTCGTCATGATTGGCGGGATCGCAAAATCCCTTGTCCAGGCTTCTGGTCAAACCTTCACCCCAGGGTAGCGCGCAGGTTAAGCCCATTTTCTTCAAAACCGGCCATTCAGATGGCCCACACAACTCAATAGAGGTGATCCCCAGCTTTTTCACTTCTTCCGCAAAGGTTTCGAAAGGAATTTTGTCGTAACACCACCTGCATACCGAATGCCTGATCTGCCCGTTGAGAACAGGCCCCAGGGCTTTTTCAGTCGCGCCCCACGCATTTGTCAATGTCGGCAACATGCTGAGCAAGCCTGCTCCCGCCGCTACACTTTTTATAACAGCACGTCTGCTTTTTCCGATTTTCATTATTCAAGTTGTTTAATACTATTTTAAATAAACCTCTCCTGCGATCTCATCACAGAAGGAATGGTTGGGAATCGAAAAAATAGAATTTTTTCCTGCAAAAATAGGATGGATCAGCATGCGGACTGGTTAAGGAAAACCCTACTTTTTTAAAACTTAGGGTTTTCCCTTGAAGTCAGTTCAATTGCCTGCGTCTGTTCTCAACACAATCCGACCGGTAACATACATCGCCAAGCCTGTAAGATATCCGAGCACTTCCGGGCAGATTTATATAAATTGCTTTTTTTAACCAAACACCCTTTCCACATGGCACATACTACCTCCAATCCAAAGATCCACGAAGGCCGTAACTTAAAGCGTTTCAGGGAGATGCTCCAAATTAAACAAGATTATTTGGCGTTTGAGCTTGGCGAAGATTGGAACCAGCAAAAAGTCTCTTTACTTGAACAAAGAGAAAAGATCGATTCTGATATTCTGGAGCAAGTTGCAGCAATTCTTAAAATCCCGGCTGAGGCGATTCGGAATTTTGATGAACAACAGGCAATCACTGTAATTTCCAGCACTTTCAACGACAACTCTCAGCTAAGTACCCTGATCAATAACTACAACAACCCTATTGATGCGGTCTTAAAACTTCATGAAGAAAAGATGGCACTCTATGAGCGGATGTTGAAGGAGAAGGATGAGATGATGGGGCGGTTGGAGCGGTTGATTGGGGGTAACTAATTAAAGTAGAACTGACTGAAATAAAAACTTTTATGGATATACCGGTATTACTAGACTACTTTAAAAAAGTAGTTTTCGAAGGCGATTTAGATAAGTTAATTCAGATCGGCAGGGCTAGTGAAAAGGAAGTTGAAAGAAGAAAATTAAATGCTAGAATGTCAACGCAATCAATAACTACGGATTCTTCAACAACTACGACTTCTTCAACTCTCACAACCACAGTGAATATTCAACGTTCATATTACGATTTCGATTCCACTCTGGCGCGATGTGCAATACCCATGGCTGTTACCCTAATCTCCACGGCTCAATTTTTCGGAATATTACTGAACTCGACTGGAACATACTCAGAAAACTTCGATAAAAATGTCAAAGACTTTTTTGATTATGGAGCACTCAGCTTGCATACGACGGAAAAGGAGTTACTTCGGGCCGTCTATCGTAATGGAATGATGCATAGTTTTTTCCCAAAAGGAAACAACGTGGAAATCGAGTTCGACTCGTCTGCTGAACGGTCGCTCTTTAAAAAGAAGGGAGCGATAGTAAGTATGAATGTTGTGGCTCTACATGATGTTGTTAAATCAATATTTGAAAAAATTGAGTCTAATGTTGCAAATTTTGAATTGTTAAAGGTGAATTTCAACCTTTGGGAGGCTGTGGATAAGGAAAATCTTTCACGTGTTGTCGAGCAGTTTAAGAATCACGTCTTAAAGAAAGAGGCGATTATAACTGAGTCTAAGAAACAAGCCTGAATTAGGCCAGTCCTTGGGTTTGCAATTCATTTTCTATGTTATTCCATTCTTTACCCTCAATCAGTCCCCCAACAACCACACCTCTTCGAACCCTATTTAACCTGTCATTTGTGGCTTGTAAGGCTGCTTTGTAATATACCGCCTGCGCCAAAGAAGTCCCATTCATTTGTGAGTTTATTCCTCGCATAAATTCATCTATACGCTCGACTATTTCCCCCGGTTGTAATGACATACCCTTAATATTAAGTGCTACATCTAACTCAATAAATAGTGTAAACATATCAGCCTTTCGCCATATCCTAGAATTCGCATCAAACCCGCATTCTTCAATAAAGTCAATAACTAGTTGTATTCTATTTTCAATCATGCCGGCATCGGGAAAATCGTCATTAAAACGTTCTAGAAGATCCTCAAATGATTCATCTCTATTGAAATACCCAATCATCAATGTCGCAACAATTGTGAGACAATAGCGGAGATCCCCCATCCTCTTGTAGTCAGCTGAATTAAATAATCTGTGCTTCTCAAAGAATGAATTTCCAGAAAAACGTTCCACAAATATTTTGAGTGCTCCTGCATACACCGCATTACTGATTTCAATATCTAGCAAGGAATATTTTGTAGCATTAAGTCTTCGGAATACCTCAACTATTTCTTCCTTAGATACCGCGCCGAGATCTCTAACTGCAACATCATATTGCAAAAAGCTTTGTTTTGCATCTTTTTCAAGGTCTAAATAATTTGGTACCGAAATTAATTTTAAGTCTTTATCACCATTGAAATACTGAAAAATCGTATTTACTCTTTGAAGACCATCAACAAGTAATTGTGTCCCTTCTCCAGTATCCAGATTCACATCTCCGTCCGCTAAGTATATTTCCGGAAAAGGGTATCCTCTTAAAATCGTATCAATGAATTTATTCTTATCCTCACGAGACCAAACAAGTCTCCGTTGAAATTCAGGCCTGGGAATAATTTTACCATCCTTCACCATTGTTATTAATTCTCTAATTTTCTTGTTATTTGGTGCTGTTCTCATTATTCTCCTGCGGTTTCAATATTTACACATTCTCTTAAAGATTTACTCTGGTATAAACTAAGCTGCTCGATACTGAAAAAAAGGGCGGCCCTTATTTTTCTACGACCAAGATACTGTTGGGATGACAAACTACTAAAAAGTCTCCACCAATCGTCACACGCCCGCAACCTTACATTCCTCGGGAAATGATCTGGTCGAAGCCAACCACATACCAAATAATCTCCCAGCCTATCTGATTGTCTTGGATAATACGGTGCCCTAAATGAGTGTTCTGACAACTCATTCCAAATATATTTGAAAATGGGTTGGCAAATAACAGCTATATCGACATCCGAATCCGCACTGAACGGCCTGTATCTAGGAAGTTTTGGCAGATCTTTCCTTTTTTTCTCGACAATCGAAAATCCAAGCTTTGCAGAACCAACCACAATAAGTCGAATAGACTCGATATCAACATGAAATTTTTCAGACAATCTTGTTTTAATATATTGCGTATGCAATGCTTCTACATGTGCTGCATCCTCAGAAAGCAACACCTGATTAAGGACTTCGTCGAAATCAAGAGTACGTACCTGTTCTTTAAATTCTTCAACTGTCATTTTAATTCAAGAAAGGAATCCGAATCCACAAATCTTTGGTTGGTTATCACAAAGAAATCAAGCCCGATTTCTTTAATTTACTAGGTAAAATAGTCATTAGGTAAGAAAGTGGCTTACATTATAAAGCTACTATTCAACTCTGACTAATCAATTTTACGAACCCCAATCAACTCAACCCCCAAAACCTCCTCAATCCTTACAATCGTCTCAATCGTACAATTACTATTTCCTTTCATTCAGGAATTTACAGTCTGCCCCAACTTGAAATTGAGTTACAAAATCCCCTATCTTCGTGTACACAAATTCGTACACCCATGAGAATCATTTCAGCTAGGGAATTTCGGGGGAAGCAGAAGGATTATCTCGATCTTGCAGAGAAAGAACGGGTGATCATTCACCGGGGAAAGAATAAGAAGTCAGTTTTACTCACGCCAATTGATGAAAGTACTGAAACTGATGTCTTTTTTTCGGACCCACAAGTGTTAAATGCCATTAAAGAAGGTATTGAAGACGTGAAGGCTGGAAGAGTGACTTCCATTC
>NZ_JBDSFX010000068.1:0-51342 GCF_039919315.1 Dyadobacter sp.
ATGCAAAGAGGCCAGTTAAGACTAGCAAGAAATTTTTCATGTCCAATTATTTAATTAATAACCGGACAAATTTGCGAAGGGCGATTTTTTGAAAAAACGACACCTGTGTTCAAGTGTCGTTTAGGCAGGTTAAACCGGAGTATATTGGGGTTCTTCAGTTTCCACTTTTTTTGAATTCAGGTCATTAGTACCGGAAAATACATGGACCAGGTGATCACGGTAGTATCCCAGGTCGCGGTTGATGTCCGCATTTTTTTCAACGTCATGAAAGTGAAAGCTTTTCAGCGGCTTCATTCCCGTGAATGCATTCATGCGGTGGAAGCCAAACATAGGTCCTTCGTCAACGCTTTTTTCATGGAAGAATTCGCCAGGTAATGTAAATGCCGTCGCGGGAGCATTCCAGCTGGTAGTCAGCATGTAATGTCTGCCGTGTAGCTGCCCGCCCGTGCCGTAATTGATCGCCGGATTGTCGGATTTCCGTCCATCGCTATGGTAAATGCCCTTGTTATGACCGGCTGTAAATACGACATCAATGTACTTTTTGAACTCGTGTGGCAGCTGGAACCACCATACCGGCGTATGATAAATGACCACATCCGCCCAGTTGTATTTTTCGACTTCCTCGGCAGGGACATATCCTTTGCTAATGTGCGTCGTACGGACTTCGAAGTCTTTGTTATCTTGAAAAAATGCCTCTGTGGATGCTGTGACGGAGTTATTATATCTGCCTCCTGAATGTCCGAAGTTCTGCCCGCCGTTAATGATGAATATTCTGGTCATGTCTTTTTGTTTTTCAAATTGCTATGACACAAAATTACCGGGGTATTAGTTATTATAAAAATAACATAAATCATACATTTGTATCATTATTATAATAATTAGATCACATGGTCAATCTGGAATGGTACCGCACTTTTAAGGCTATATATAAAACTGGAACCCTCACGGGCGCAGCCGAGGCATTGTTTATTTCTCAGCCGGGCGTAAGCCTTCACCTCGGTTCGTTGGAAAGTTATGTAGGTTATAAGCTGTTTGACCGCACGGGCCGGCGCATGATCCCGACCGAGCGGGGTAAGGTACTATTCAATTCCATTATCGAGCCCTTGATGCGCCTGGAAGACACAGAGAAGAACTTTCAGAAGAGCACTGAAAAACATACGCCTACCATCAGCGTTGGAATGTGTTTTGAAACCTTCCAGATTACACTGGAACAGTACATTTCGACATTACCTTTCAATGTCATCATCCGTTTCGGCGAGTACCGGGAAATGCTCGACCAGCTTGATAAGGGAATTCTGGACCTAATCATCACGCCTCAGAAAGGCACATCGCCCAATATTGAGCATGAGGCATTTTCTTCGGAAACCATTGTGATGGTGTGTGGTAATGAGGTGGATGACATTGCTTTTCATGAACTATTGAACAAAAAAGACAATGATGCAATCCTGGCCTGGCTGAAAGAGCAGAAGTGGTACGGAACGACCAGCGATATGGAACATTTATTCCGGTTCTGGCAACTCAATTTCAACAGTAACCCTGATTTTCGGCCTAACTACATTGTCCCGAACATCAACTCCATCGTTCGCTGCCTTACCAGCGGAAAAGGCCTGGCAGTAATCCCTGATTTTCTGTGTCGAAAAGAAGTGGAAAGCGGACTGGTCAAACTGTTGTGGGAAGGTTCGCCGAAGCTTAAAAACACATTGCACTTCGCGACTCGGAGGAGAACGCAATATGGCAGCGAGATTGCATTGATCAAAGATCTGTTCAGAAAAGTAATGGTGGAGGAATGAGCAATGGTGTGGATAATCAAACCAGTTTTTGCCTCAATGCCTTCGAAACAGCTTCCTGAGAGGAGTTCACATGCAGCTTTTCGTATATTTTGCGAATGTGTGAATTGACCGTGTTAATGCTGATGAAGCAGGTTTCGGCGATCATTTTGTAACTCTGGCCATCGACCAGGCATTTCAGAATTTCTTTCTCACGTTTGGATAGGTCATAAAATTCGGGCTCCGGCTGGTTCACCGACTGAAAAAACGACAAAACCTTCCGCGCAATGCTCGGGCTCATGGGCGACCCGCCGGTATACACCTCTGCAATGGATTCGAGTACCTGGTCGGGCGAGGTACCTTTGAGAATATAGCCCGAAGCCCCCGCACAAATGGCTGCAAAAACTTTATCCTCGTCTTCAAATACAGTTTGCATCAATATTTGCATGCCCGGAAATTCCTTTTTAATGATTTTAACCGCCTCAATCCCTGAGACTTCCGGCATTTTGATATCCATAATGATCACGTCTGGCTTGGCGCGGGCTACCTTTTGGAGCACATTGAGGGCATTGGAAAAAACGCCGCTTAGCAGATAGTCGTCGCTCCCTTCGAACAGCAGCGAAAGATTATCGGTAAAGGTTTTATTATCGTCAAAAATGGCTACCCGGATCATGATATTTTAACTAAAATGTTAGCATTGAAGACTTAGCGGATCAAAGGTCAATAAAGCGATGCACACAGTCAATAGCGAATTCATGCGATCGGGATGACCATTTTGACCTGCGTTCCCTGGCCGAGTTTTGAATTAATTTGCAAGTCGCCGCCGATCTGGGTGGCCCTGTTTTTCAGGTTTCGCAGGCCATTTCCTTCATTCAAGACGTCCTCTTCAAATCCTTTTCCATCGTCGCTGATCAGGATCCAGACATAGTTTTTTTCTTTCTGTATGGTCATGGCTACGTGAGATGCATCGGAATGCTTAGCCGCATTCACTACACTTTCTTTGAAGATCAGAAACAGGTTTCGTTGCACTTCCAGGCCCATTTGCCAATGCTGGGTGTCTTTGGCCGTGAATTTCAGCTCTATTTTTTTGCTTTGAAGAACTGATTCTGCGAATGATTTGACCTTCTCGAAAAAGTCTTCGGCCTGGTCATTCTGAGGATTAATAACCCATACCACACCGCGCATAGTTTGCATCATTTCCTTCGATTCGTCCATGATCCGTTCCAGAATCGGGCGGATCTCTTCGGGTTTTTTGTCAAACCGCGATCTCGCCATTTCACCAAGAAAAGTAATGCTGCTCAATGCGGTACCCACGTCGTCGTGCAAGTCGGCAGCAATTTCGTTCCGGATTTTTTGCAGGCGGATCTGGTTACGTAGACGGTACATTCGGATAAAATAGAGGACGATGCCTACTATCAGCAGCACATAGGCGGCGATCATGGGCACAAACCAGGGCCTTTGCCAGAAAGCTTCATCAAGGTGAAACGGGAGCGAGGCAATGTGTTCCGGGTAGTTGAGATTCCTGACCTGCAAGGTATAATCGCCCCCGAAAAGATTGATGTAATTGACAATGGTATGCTTCCCGTTTTCATGCCAGCGTTTGTCGAAACCTTCTAGTCGGTAGGCGTAACGTGCATTCAATGAGTCTTTTATGTCTTTGAATTGAATGATAATGTGTGTTTGATTGTAAAGGAGGGATATAGGTTTGCCCATGTTATAACTGGAATCCTGTTCTTCGTTGGTGGCCAGAAAAGAGGTGAATTGAATGTCCTGAGCCGGTGCGAGGTTGCATAGCAAAACACAGGCTGCAATTAGCGCAGCAAGCCTTTTACCGGCAAATCGGGTACATTCAATGTTCAAATTCTGGCATTCGATCAAGGCTGGGCAGTTTGGGTTTGACGGAAAATAGGATCGCGATCAGGCAAATGATCTTGATCAGGTTATAAGCGGGAATGATCTTGTCCCAAAGCAGATCCATGAAATTATCTGAAAAATAAGCCGTCAGAAAATTGCTCATGACATCGATAAAGAGGTTGATACAAAAATCAATGAGCAACACCAGCACCAGGTAAAATAGCGGCTCGTTGATGTGAGAGCTGTTTCTGAGCCGATCGGTAATGTAAATACCCGACAGTGCCATCATAATGACATCATAAGGAATAGTCGACCGCAGCTGAAACTCCTGAATGCCGTACGTAATGATGTACAGCCACACCACGATCCAGATCAGAACGGATAACCCGGCAATGAGTTTCGGCTGGACGATATGGTTTAACAGATTTTGAAAGATCATTCCAAATATCACACTCCCAAGCAACGGCATGCAATAGTAGGCCACATTACGTAATTGCAGCTGCGCGAGCACGGTTACCAGGAAAACGGAGCACACCGAACCCATCACATACAACCGAAAAGTGGTATCCAGACGCCGCCATTGCCACGCACCGGCGAGGATAGGCAGGTACCACAGATAGGCGCTGATCTGCGCGAGTTGGTCAAAAATGTTCTGTATCAGCAAAAGCATGGCTATCTGTTCAGCCGGCGTACACAGGAAGACGTCATATTAGGCGTGCTGCCGTCACCCAGTGGCGGTGGCTCCGACGGGTTGCCTGGATCTAGGGACACTTGCTTTGTCAGAAACGGCCGGGCGGTGGAAAATGGCAGGGTACCCCACACGGTTTCCCGTGGGTAGTCCGCAATCGTCGCGTCCTCGCTTTCGGCGCCAATAGCGATGATGTGCATGATCCGAAAAGGTTCGTTGTTGCGGCTTGGCGATCCGTAGCCGAGAAAAAACTTGATCCCGACACCATTGCCCTCGCCATTCCAGAGCTGATCAATGAGCGCGTTTTTGCCCAAAAAATAGCCTGTTACCAGTCTGGGCAGATTAATCGCCCTCAGTCCGCCGCTAGTGGCGACCGCCCTGGAAACATTTGCGCTGTTGGCAATTGCGAACACCCTGGGTGGAAGCTTGACCGTGAATTCAGGCGTGCCCTCACGGAAACGCTCTTTGAAATTATTGCGCAGCTCGTGGTAGTAGCTGTCATTCACATCCATCACATAAGCCTGCGTCTTTTCACCTTTATTGAAAGAAACTGAGGCGAAATCCACGAGCTCGAAAGTCTTGGTAACAGGCTTAAACACCGGCATGGTTTGTGATACTTCATTATATTGTTCAAATACCTCTGGTCTGCTGGTTAATGAGGCTCTGCGCATAAGCAGGAGCATTTTGTTATTTTCATCGAGACCGAAATATACATTGAGGCCGTCGAAATGAAAGCCGGTCGTGAAATCCCCTCCCGGATTGGGGCCGTTGCGGTTTTCGGTCAGCAGCTCTTCCAAGGTAGTTTTGTCAAGAAAGAAAGAGGCTTGTGAAACGTCAATGCTCTTGCTGGCCCGCAATCCCTCGAATCCGGCGATGAGATCGAATGCTTCCTGTTTGGAAAGCGGGTCAAAAGCATGGTGGGCAGGTGTAATCAGATTAGATATCCTAACAAAACCTCTTGAAGACATCGTGTTACATGGTTTAGGTTAAACAACTTATTATCTTTTAAAATAATATAGAAATTATCGCATTGTCAATGCGTTGATTTTGGGGTATTTATGGGTAATAGTACGTGTTCGGAATGGGGGTAAAGAACTAGTTACGATCTGTGCAGTTTAACATAAGCCGAGGGCGTTGTCCCTTCTGATTTTTTGAAAACCTGGTTAAATGTGGCCTTGGAGTTAAAGCCGCATTCCAAAGCTATCCCGAGAATGGATAAATGGCTGTTGGCCGGATCGATAGCTTGTTGCTTAAACTCATTTAATCGGTACTGATTGATCAGTTCATAAAAATTGCTTCCTAATTCAGCATTAATCGCCTGAGAAAGTTGGTGCTTGGGAATGTCCATCATGTCGCTGAGCTCCGCGATGGTCAGACTGGGATTGAGATAGGGCTTCTCGCGCGACATAAGATCCTTTAATTTTGCTGCGATCATCGTGCTGCCCTCGCTGTTCAGCCCGCTCTTTGAATATTTAACGGAAACTGGTTCTGCTGCAATTTCTGATGTCCGGAACGTATTGTGCTGCATGGGCGCAAAGGCCATTTTTTCCTGCAAAAGCTTGTAGGCGATCCAGTACACCAGTACAACTACCAATATAAAATGCGAAGGATAAATGCCTGAAAAGTGTGGTACCTGATATTTTTTGGCATAAAAAGTAAAAAGTGCGAAAACCATCAGGCCTAACAGGAGCCACAGAAATTCTTGCAGCCAGCGAATATTGACACGGGCATCGTCAGAAAAGTACTGCGAACGCTCGCCGACATTGCGGTAGAAAAACCACAATGCGGCCGAAGTAAAACCGATGTGCAGGTAATTGGTGATGTGATTCATCCAGCCAAAATCTGCCTGGCTCACCATAACCGGGTCGGACAGATAAGCCACTTTGGAGGCGGTTCCCGACAAGAAATAGGGTGTCAGCAGAACGAGGTAAACCAAAAACGGAATGGCGTAAAGCAAATGGGCCCGCCGGAAAGTAAAATCAATTTCGACGATACTTTGGGTTAACAGCAAGATCAGCGGTCCGTAAAGAACAGGTAAAAGCCACGATAACCTGCTGAAATGAGGGTAGGCAATGAACAGGTCTTCGACGTCCAGGCTAATCAGGAAAAGATGGAAAATGACCAGCAGGATGAAAAATGAGAGAATCCGGTTGGGAATCCTGTTCGATCCTTTTTTGTAGAGGAGGAAGATCAGAAAGCTCCCCTGAATGATGCCGGAAAGTAAAAGTGCAAAGATCAAAGCGAATGTGAAACCTCAAAAATAGCCAAATTATTTGGTCTGAACTTGTCGGCAGAGACGATCAGGACGATTTTTCGGGCAAACATTGCGGAAAATTTAAAAAATGAAATTGTCAATCTACACCACCATTATTACCCTGTCCCTGTTTTTCTGTCTAAGCCATGCACAACCCGCTTATGAAAAACGCTTTCCGTCCGATGTGCTGATCAAGGATCTTTCATTCATCCAAAACGCTGTAAAAGGCCTGCACCCGGGGTATGACCGATTTGGCAAAAAGGGAGAGTTTGATGCAGCTTGTGATTCTGTTCGCACTGTTTTAGAAAAACAGGATTCGTTAACATTGAAGTCATTTTTCAGGCTTGTAAATCCCATGCTGGTGAAAGTACGTTGCGGTCATACCAAGTTTTTCCCGCCTATGAAAGGCTTCCCATTTTACTTTCATACCGATCATCTTTTGCCTGTCATTGTCCGGTTTGACGACGGCGGCAGATTGTTAATTGTTAAGTCAACCAATGAAAGCTTTCGGGGAAAGTATCTGGAAATGATTAATGGGAAACCTGTCGGTGAAATCGTGAAGGAGTTGCGGAAGCAAATGTTCATCGATGGTTTCGTGCAATCCTCTGCTGATGCGCAGATTGAGCAGTATTTCAGTGCTTGGTATGCTGATTTTATTCAAGACGGTGAAGAATTTCAATTGGCTTTTAAAGACGAATCGGGTCGGGAGACATCGTCGGATGTGGCTGGGATTTCTAATGAAACCTGGCAGGAACTTAACAAAAAGACAAGTTCATTAATCGCCACGAATCGACTGGAAATGAAGAATGATTCTGTCGCATTGTTGCGGATACCAGGTTTTTATTCCAACAATGGCAACAAGCATTTTATCAGCTTTCTGGATTCGAGCTTTTCGGAGATCAGGAAAAAGAACATTCAAAACCTGATCGTCGACGTGCGGGATAATGAAGGCGGCAATGATGTTTTGGGAAAGGAACTGTTTGCCCGAATGGCAGTGAAAGATTTCAATTACTACGACCGGATCGAAGTGAAGGTCAAGACTAAAAAGCAGGTACCCAACTATAAAGCGGCTTATTTTCCGAAATTCATCGGTCTGGCCAGACTTTTCATTCACAAGGATGAACAGGGGAGGCTTTTGTTCAAAAAACATAAAAACCTGGGAGCGCATCACCCTCAAAAAGACACCTATCGAGGCAAGGTTTGGTTTCTGACCAATGGTTTGAGCTACTCAGTCACTTCGGAATTTCTGGCGGTCGCCAAGAGCGAAAACCGTGGCGTTTTCGCAGGTGCCGAATCGGGCGGGACTTATGAGGGTGACAACAGCGGTACCTTCGTTATTTTCAAGCTCCCAGCAACCGGACTGGATCTGGGTGTCCCGGTAGGAGGTTACTATATGGCTGTCAAACCCGCAGAGAAACCTGGCAGAGGCATTATTCCTGACATGACTATCTTGCCAACCCGCCAGGACTTGCTTGAAAACCGTGATCCGGCTATCCCATTGATCTTGAAAAAAATAGCCGGATCTACTCACCCAATTTCGCAATAGACTCGATCAGCCCGCGCATGTATCCGATCGCGAAAAGGGCGCCTATGTTGCTGTATCCCGGATGTTCGTTGCTGTCACCGGCCATGGTGGGGACGTGGTCCGGGCGCATCGGGCCTTTGAAACCAATGTCGTAGTAGTTTTTCATCGCCAGATACATATCGGTTTTACCATCATCGTGAAACGTTTCTTCGAAATGGGTTTTATCGCCGCGAACGTCCCGGGAATGCGGAATTGATCTCTCCCAAAAAAGTGTAAAAACTGCCTTTATAAAAAGTCGCGTCGATTTGCCATGTCCCTAATATTTTTCCCATCTAAGACCCTTTGTTGATTGGCCTGCTTCCAGTCTTTGGCTGTGCAGCCCCACATGGCAATGTTAAGCATGTCGGCCTCGGTTGCGATGATCCACATTAAAAAATCTCAAAGCATTGCCTTCCCCAAAAATATCCATACTTTGAATTCTCAATCAAACATATACTACTATGGGTAAATTTGCAGTGTCCACTAGGGCTAATGGTGAATACCAATTCAACCTGAAAGCTGACAACGGACAGACGATTTTGGCAAGCGAAGGCTATTCCACCAAAGCAAGCTGTGAGAACGGAATTGAATCCGTCAGAAAAAACGCCCCGGATGAGGGCCGCTACGAGCGGTTGACTTCTAAAAATGGTAAATACTACTTCTCCCTCAAAGCAGGAAATGGTCAGGTGATCGGAAGCAGCGAAATGTACGAAAGCACTTCCGGCCGTGATAACGGCATCGAATCGGTGAAGAAAAATGCGCCGGATGCTACTATTGATGATCAAACCGCATAAATACTAAAAAGAGGATGGTCAGGCGACCTTCCTCTTTTTCTCTCTACTACTCCAACATTAAACGGTGAGTCCGCGTCTGCCCGCGTTCAGCTACTTTGAGCAGATATACACCCACCGGTATCTTTTCCGGTATCCTGAGCCAGAGATTTCCGGATTGTCTGTCAATGGTTTCAATGGGTATTGCTCGTCCGGCGAGGCTTGTGAAAGTTACGGTCGCAGTAATGGGTTCGTCCAGTCGCAGCACAAATGGGCTGTTTCTGATAACCGGATTGGGGAATATGCCGTAGGGTTCCTGGCGAAGTATGACGGCCGTGGCTTTGTATCTCGTCAGTTTTTCGTCCATGTCTGTTTGGCTGAGCCGGTAATAGCTCGTCCCTGTATAGGGTGTGATGTCAATTAGGTCATAGTTTTTTAAATCGCTGCTTTCAGGTTCCAAATCGCTGACTTCCCCTGCTTTTTCGAAAATCTTTAAATCTTTGCTGCGTTCAACGACAAAGCTTTTATTGTTGGTCTCGAACGTGGTGGTCCACATGATTTTGACGGTCTGGTTTGGCAATGGTTCTGCACGGAATGACACCAACGTCACCGGAAGCGCATCCGGGTCTGTGGTGAGAAAGAAGCCGCTGAAATCACTTGCTTCAAAACTGACGACCCAGTAGCCGGATGTACTGTTCCAGGTTACGCTGGCAGGAGCCAATGTGGTAAATGTGCCGGGATAGCTGCCGGGAGTGCCGCTGCCGTCAGAGCTGGTACCACTTTTTTTAGCAATGCGGATATTGCCTTTGTTTCCGGCCATGTCCGTTGCATTCACCGGCATGTCGGGCCCGTGGCCGGGTACAGCATTGTAAGAGTCAAATTCAGATTGCAGAAAATACAATTTCACCGCTGCCGTAAATACATTTTCAGAGCTTACCTCATAATGTCTTGCCAGATAAAAGCCTCCATTGAAAGCCGGAGCGCTGTTTTCCACCCAAACTTTTCCTATGATGTTCCCGCCAGGGTCGGTCGGAGAAAGGGGAGTAACTGAGCCGATCAATGTGCAGCTGCCAGTTTGAAGTAAATTCTCACCTGCTATTAATGTTATAGTCGCATTCGTTGCTGCGAGCGGGAGCGTCGCATGCTGTTTTATTTGAATGTTAACCTTTGAAAATGGGTCATTGAAAGGAACATTGTCTACCAACACGCTAACGCTCGCTGCACCGCCTGCGCCGATGGTGTTGAAAGTAGCAGTAGCTTCTCCGCCTGGCTGAATGGGGGCAGTGACGTTGGAGGTCGACCCCAGCGAGGCGAAGAAAGTAACGGGCTGACCAGTCAATGCACTCAGATCGCTTCCTGCTATGAGCTCATTCTCCGAATTTCGGGTGAAACCTGTGGTGATCAAAGAGGTGTTGGACGGCGGACCGAGGCAGATTTCGCTGTTTTCAGTTGTTGTATTTAGCATGAGATATGGCGCAAAAGTGTATTTGGGATCGTCCATATCACCTGTTGAAGCTGCCTTATTGGAACAGTCCTTGGCTCCCAGGTTACAGCTCCACCAGTTGTTGGTGACATTCACATTTCCTTGCGAAACCTGAACCGCCACGGCACTTCGGGTGGTGTTATTGGAATGCACACCATTCCCTGAAAACCGGTTGTAATTGATCATTACGGTATTTCCAATGGCTGATCCATTGTTGACCATGATAGCGCCGCCGCCAATTCCGGTAGCACTCGTTGCAAAATTTCCGATAAAATTATTCTTCTGGATAGTCGCGGAGAAACCGGGGTTGCCCTCTCCTGAGATAATGCTCAGCGCACCGCCGCTGCTACCTGCTCCTGAGGCTGAATTGTTTAAAAAAATACAGTGTGTGAACGAAAACGAGGCGATGGCACCTGCGTTAGCACCAACTTCGAAATGAAGCGCCCCGCCATTGCTACCATGAGCGGGATCGATGGTGTTGTTTGTGAAACTACAATTGGAAATATTTAACACACTACCTGGTCCGCCGGCCAAAATGGCGCCTCCGCCCAGTACATCGCTGGTCAGTTTGCCTCGCGTAAAAGTGATGCCCGAAATCGTGACGTTCACATTACTGGTCGTCCTGCCGGGGTTGATCAGCAAAATCCGGTCTGCATTGTTACCGTCTATAATGGTATTGCCCGCACCAGCGCCGGTAATCGTGATGTCGGTAGGGTTGTTGCCGAGCTGTATCTGTCCCAATGTGAGCACATACGTGCCTGCCTGCACGCTGATCGTGTGCGGGCCAGCGGTCAGCGCGGCGTCCTGGATAGCACCCCGGAGCTGGTCCGTCGCGTTGCCGTCCGTGGTGACGCTCACCATGTAATTCGTCGCGTTAACCTGCAATGAAGCAAGCATTAGCAGACAGCCCATGACTGCACGGCAAGTTGGAAAGCGAAATTGAAAGGTTCTTTTTACATAATGAAAAATGTAATGGTTAATGATCATGATGGTGTGGATGAAGTTGAAGTGTAATTTGACCTGCCTTTGTTTCAAATGAGGCGGCAATTACAGGCTAACCAACTGCATTTAATATAGATATGGTAGGTAGTCAGTCCAACTTGATCACCAGAGCAGCGGGGATTTGAGAAACTCCGAAGGGGTTTGCCCGGTAAATAATTTGAAGTCTTTATTGAAATGGGGCTGATCAAAATAACCGGCACGAAAAGCTGCGTCGGCCAATGCGTCTCGTGTAAGTCCTTCATTGACAATAGACTGCATTCTGATAATATTTGAAAATTGCTTGGGAGAAATCCCTGCGACGCGTCGGAAACGTTTTTCAAAAGCATCCTGACTAATGAAGAGAGCGTCTGCTAATTCCTTGATCCTAATGACGCCTTTGGCTGTACGGATTCGCTCAATGGCGGCCAGTATTAATATATCCGGTTTGTAATGACCGATCTTGGAAAGTAAAAAATGTTCCAAGACCTTGATCCTCAGCCAATCATCGGTCATTTCGGCCAACTGGTCTTCTATGCGGGTAATGTCTTTAAAACCAGCCAGATCATCCATTGAAACGCTCTCACCAAGCAACTCGTGAAGTGGTTCTTTGAAAAACACGGCTGCCACCGCTTCTTTGAAAATAACCAGAACATTTGCTGCGCCTTTCGAATAATTGATCAGCTGCCGCGATTTTCTTACGCCCGATAAAACCGAGACCGGTAATTCTTTTTTGACATGATCATTCAGATAACTCACCGTACCCCGAACCCTGAACGCCATTACCAGCGACGTTTCCGGCAAAACCCTGTTCACCAATTCTTCACCGGATTCAATGATGAGGTACTTCTTGATGAACGGGGCCAGCGCCGGTGTCGGGGCAAAGGTTTGTATTTTCATTTTGGGACGAGATACGGCGTGTCATCTGCGGTAACTACGTCTTAACATTCATTTTCCCCAATTTGTTACTGATCAATCCTTCCTTTTTCATCGTCCGAAGCATTGTTATTATGTCTGCGTTTACGGGCGAATGTGTCCTTGCCAAACCGGTAGGAAATTGATAGGCCAACTCGCTGCGTGTCGGATTCGCTGGTTTGAAAGTATTCGGATTGTCTCAGGCTGAGCGATTTGTTGTGGTAAATCCAGGTGTGAAAAATATCCTCGGCGCTCAGACTAATGTTACCTTTGCCCTTCCAGATCTTCTTCTGGATCCCCGCATTCACCCGGTACATCCCTGATGTGACCGTTTGCCCATTCAGGTCGCGGCTTGCATAGTAGCCTCCCAGCTCGGCGGACCACCCATTTTTCATTGTAAAATAGTTGTTCACTTCCAGCCGTGCAATGTTGGTCTCAAAGCTTAGTTGCTCGGTATAAACCGGTCCCTGGATCTCCATTCTTGATAACCTCAAAGTCGTATTGGTATACCACCATTTGGTCGGGGACACGGATACTGTCGTGTTGAGTAACACCATGTAGCCGTTTGCGATGTTCTCGGGCCGGGTCGTGAATATTTCACCAACGGCTTGGGTAGTCTGGAAAATGACGTCCGTGAATTTGTTGTAACTCAGGCCCATATTCAGGAATTGTTTGTGCTGGTATTTCAGTTCCAAACGGTTTTGGTACTGCGGGGTCACCATCGGATTGCCGGAAGAGTAGGAGTACTGATCTTTGAAGACTACGAATGGATTGAGTAACTGGTAATTTGGACGGCTTATTCTTCGTACCGCCATCAGTACCAATGTATTATTGCCTTTTTTATCCAGTTTATAACTCAAAAAAGCGCTTGGGAACAATCCAGTGTAGCTTTTGGTAAAACGTATGCCCGGTATCGAATCATTACCGATCTGATTACCACGGGCCTCCGTATTTTCCACCCTAACACCCAGCTGCACCCCTAAACGGCTCCACGATTTTTGCCCGTTCATGTAAACAGCGTTGATATTTTCGTGGTACTTAAAATGATTAGACCGGCGGTTATCAATGGTTTGAATGCCTTCATTTACATTGAAATGATCGAAAATAATATCATTATCCACAATGCTCGACTTGAAACCCGCATCCATTTTCGCCTTGTTTTTGAGCGGATGCGAATAATCAGCCTTGGCAGTGTAAATGTTGATCAATGATGGAATGTGGTATAAAAACTCCTCTTGGCCGGTAACCGCTCCATTCGGCTGAAATGTTGTATTCCGGATCGTCTGGCTACCCTGTGAATGGTATCGCAGGTAGTTGGCATCCACGGCCAGCTCGCGACCGGTAGTGTTAAATTTATGCAGCATATTCAGGTTAAAACCCTTGTTGTCCCGGCTGTCATGAGCCCTGTTGTCGCCGCTGCCGATTGCGTCAAGATTATGCGTGGCATTAAAGTTGGTACTCTCATAATCAAGCGTTCCCGTTCTTTTTCCACCATTCAAATTGACAATCAAACCGTAGGTGGTTTTAGGCGTAGCCGCGAAATCCATTCCAAAATTGGCATTGAAACCATTGTTTCGGGAAGTCTGGTGATTGACAAGATCTATGAAGGAAGATGGCTTGGAATCAATGGTGTAAAACCGTCTGTCGTAGACGTCGAGGCTGTAATTTTTCTCGTGATTATAACCCAGATTGGCGAACAAGTTTACTTTTTTACGGTTGTAATTGAGGTTAATGGCATCATTATTCCTTGCATATTTGCCCATGCTCGCACCGAATGAAACGCTGCCGGTCAGTCCTCCGGCGCGGCTTTTTTTCAGACGAATGTCAATGATCGCATTGCCAGCTGCATCGTAACGCGCTGGCGGATTGTCGATCAGTTCAATTTTATCAAGCACGCCGCCAGGCAGAGATTTCAGGTAAGCAGCCAGGTCCTGGCCGGACATATAAGTACTTCTGCCATCGATCAGTACCATCACGCCACTTTTACCATTCAGGCTGATCTCGCCATTCGCACTAACGCTAACACCCGGAGTTTTTCCCAATATTTCCAAAGTATTGCTTGACGCGCTACTGATCATGGATTCTACATTCAGGACTGTTCTGTCTATTTCCTGAACGATCAGCGGCTTTTTTGTTTTGATAGTAACTTCATTTAGCTCAATGTTTTTGGCGGGAAGCAAGATCACTGGCGGCATGCTAACCGACGGATGTGCCTCGTCTATTGTCAGGGAAACGCTGGTAAATGGTTTCTGGCCCATGGCGGTGATGCTGATGAGGTAGGTTGCCGGATCTACTTTTTTGAACCGGAATTTGCCGTCGATGTCTGTAATTTCACCCAGTACCATGGAAGAGTCGGCCGCCCTCAGTAGTTTGACGGTAGCGCCCGGGATGACTTCATTGCGGGTGTCCCTCACAGCCCCGGAGATGCTATTTTCAATGTTTTGCGCCGAAGCTGTCCATATTATAAAGAGTGAAAAAAGGATGCTGATAAACGTTTTCATGGCTTTTTTTGATTTGCGTTGCTAATAAGAATGGTCAAATATTGACTACGCAAGCAGCGACGTGAAATAAATGTGTTGTAACTTCCCAAATCACTGACAGAACGGGTTTTTGAGCTGACAAAACATTTTGAAACCGCTTATCGGGCTTCTGTCAGGAATTACGGCCCGTCTGACCGAGAAAGTTGATGTGTGATGATTGCGAGGCGAATTTTGCGATTGTAATGTCACATGCAAAAGGAATAAAAATGACTTCAATAAAGAATTTTTCCAAAAATGAGCAGATCTCAATCTGGGTATATTTCCTCCTGACTGCTATAACTTCGGTACCCGTTTGGCTGGCGATACAGGCTTACCTGGAAGCCCTACATACGCATTTGGACGAGGCGGCTGCCACCGCTGCGACATTCTGCTTTTTTGCAGGTGTTTTTCTAGGCAGGTACTTTGGTCTGCTTTGGACTGCCAATAATAAACCGGTTACCAATAGCCTTCTGACTATACTTGCGTTGGTAATGGTTTTGAACTTTACCTGGCTTTTTGTTCATGCTGATTACCCGATGGAAAACAACCGGGCTGTGGGTTTGCTGCTGTACTGGCTGCCATTTTTGCTGTTCAGTGTGTCACTCGGTATGCTGATCAAGCTGGCGCGGGGCGTTTCGCAAAATCAGTTGAAGGAGGCGCGGACACTGGCAGCGCAAAGCCAGAGCGAGTTGCACCTTTTGCAGTCGCAGTTAAGCCCTCATTTTTTGTTCAATACATTAAATAATATGTACGGGCTCTCCATTACCCAGCATGAAAAGGTGCCCGCATTGTTGCTGAAACTGTCGGAGCTGCTGCGGTATTCGGTGTATGACGCGAATGAGATTTTTGTGCCTTTGAAAGACGAGCTGGCCTACATTCGCAATTACATTGATTTTGAGCAATTAAGACTGGGGGACCGGCTGGTACTGACGACCGATTTGGAAGAAGTGAGGGATTCTACGGTAAAAATTGCTCCTATGCTCCTCATTGTATTCATTGAAAATGCTTTCAAACATTCCAAAAACACGACAGAGCATGAGATTTTTATTACCATTACCATGAAAACCTGGGCGAATTACATTCTTTTTACAATTGAAAACTCGCGCAGTCGGGTTGTTACGGAAGAACAAATCGACGATAAACATAGCGGGTTCGGGCTAGCCAATGTGAACAAACGGCTTGCATTGCTTTACCCCGGCGAGCACGGACTGGAAATCGAAGACGGAGATACGGAATATACAGTGAACCTGAGGCTGAAAATCAAATAATATGCAGACATTCAATTGCCTGATCGTTGACGATGAGCCCATTGCGAGGGATATCATCAATAAATATTGCGGGCATTTGCCATACTTGAATGTAGTCGCTTCCTGTGGTATGGCGCTGGAAGCCAAGACGGTTTTGCAGCAGCAGAGGGTTGATATCCTGTTTCTGGACATCAATATGCCGGTTATGGATGGTATAATGTTTTTGAAAACGCTGAAAAACCCGCCGCAGGTTATTTTCACAACTGCATACAAGGAATACGCGCTCGACGCTTTCGATCTTTCGGCCTGTGATTACCTCCTGAAACCTTTTTCAATGGAAAGGTTTATGGTCGCGGTGGACAAGGCAATTGAAAAATTGAACACTACTCCCGTTACTTTTCAGGAAAATACAGAACCGAAAACAGAAGATTTTATATTCATCAAAACAGACGGGAAGATCTACAAAATCCGCCACGATGACCTGCTGTATGCGGAAGCAAACGGGAACTACACCAAAATCAAAACGGTGCAGAACACGTTACTTCCTGCCATGACATTCTCCAATTTTGAAGAACTGGTCCCGAAATCGCTATTCCTCCGCGTTCACCGGTCCTTCATCATTAATAAGTCAAAAATCGATCATATTGAAGGAAATAGGGTGTTTATCAATGAAACCGAAATTCCGATTGGGAGTAACTATAAGGAGCTTTTTATGAGGCAGTTGGGCTTATCTTGACCTTGTCTTCTTCCCCGGTTTTGACAAAAACCACACCGTGATCACGACCGGAAGGCCCAGTGTAAGCCACGATGTAACATTCCAGATCCCGTTACCGGTAAGGGCGGCTAGCAGGCCTACCCCCGAACAGATTCCAATTATAATCGGATTAGACCAAACCTTCCCGAAAGTACTTTTTGTTTGTTGCATCAGTTGATTTGGGTTTAGTTAGGCATTCTCTTTCATTGGATAAATAAAAGGGGGATTTTTCGACCGTTCGTTGTAAAACTCAATGACGAGTGAAGGGAATTGATATATTTGGGCTTTTCACACACACACTGATTTATGCAGGAATATACCATCGGCAGGTTTATCGATCCGTTCACTGATTTCGGATTTAAGAGGTTGTTCGGTTCAGAGCCGCACAAAGATTTACTGATTGATTTTCTCAATCAGTTGTTTCTCGGCGAGAGGCAGATCGTTGATCTCGCTTATAATAAAAATGAACATGTTGGTCAGCTGCTCGAAGACAGGAGGGTGATATTTGACCTCTCCTGTACAGGATTGGACGGGGAGCAGTTCATCATCGAAGTACAGCGACTGCGGCAGCAATATTTTAAAGACAGATGTGTCTATTACACATCATCACTCATCCGCGAGCAAGCTCCGCCGGGCGTACCGCGTTGGGATTACAGATTGAAACCAGTTTATTTAATCGGTTTAATGGATTTTACGTTCGATGATACGCTACCGGATCAATATTTGCATAAAATACAACTAACCAGACTTGGTACGGGCGAGGTATTTTATGATAAGCTGGGATATACTTTTATTGAAATGCCGAAGTTCAATAAAACTGAATCAGAGCTCGTTACGGAACTGGACAACTGGTTCTTTTTGTTAAAAAACCTGAGTAAATTGGACAAAATTCCAGTATTTTTGAGAAAGCCCATTTTCAGTAAATTGTTTAATATCGCAGAAGTCTGTAAACTAAATAAAATAGAAAGGATGGCCTACGATTCAAGTTTAAAATATCAATGGGACTGGTATAACTCGCTGGACTATATTCAGAAGGAGGGTTTTGAGAAAGGAATGGAAAGGGGAAGAGAGGAAGGATTCGAAAAAGGAATCGACGAGGGAATTGAGAAAGGTATCATTGAGGGCAGACAGGAAGAAAAAATAACTGTCGCCCGTGGAATGAAGAAAAAAGGCTTGGATAATTCTCTGATATCAGAGCTGTTGGAACTGACTTTGGAAGAGGTCGAAAAACTGTGAGCCAAATCTAATGTAGCTGGTTAATTCGCAGCGTGTTATCTACATTTCCGGTGAATTGGAGCCCTTTTTCTAGTTTGTGTTCTTTGGAATCATAAATCTAGGTAAAACTTCCTTCGCGGTCCGAGTTGGCAGTAATATATTCAAGACCATTTTTACGGATCACACATTGCCTTGCCGAACCCTTATCAAGCGGTAGATTCAGTTTAGTAGTTGATTGCGTGTTCAAATCGACGACGAAAAAGTAGAAATGAGGGACTTTGTAATGATCCTTCATCCCCGTAAATATTCCCTTCCGTTCCGTTCTAACGATGGCATTACCGTCGACCGGGTACCACAATCCGTATCCATGATGCTGAATAGGGGGTAGGTTGAGCGCGTGTCTTTTAAAGTTTTCAATGGAGACAGGCAGGAATAGGCTAAAATACTGTACTTTTTTGATGTACTTGCCCCGTATCAAATGCCGCACGTCAATGGACATTACACTTGCGGGTATATGTGTTTTTTGGAGCATTTCGCGGCCATTGATGTAGTAAATGACAATATGTAGCGGGGCGCCGCCCTCCTTAGTCGCCAGATTGAGCATACCACCGGTTGGATTGGGATACAATGAAAACCGCTGAGCAGCAGCCTGCTTAACATAAATAATAGATGAATAGCTAGTCGTACCATCATAATCAACCGGTTTGAGACGATAATATGTGTCGGGTTGCAGCAAACCTTGTGAAGGCAGCAATGTTTATTGCTTATGTTGGGGCCATTCGAAAGCCATTGATTATCAGCCCTGTTGAGTGCAAATGGCACGCTCAGTAACTGGCTGGTACCCATATCTGCAAATGAGCTGCCACCATTCGGGTCAATTTCGACTTTCAAAAATTTGTCGCCGCTGTTCCATGATGTGAAAGCTACCGAGCCCGTTACATCTGAAGCACCGTCGTCGCCAATGGCCATACTGAAAAGTCCCAGCGAATTGGTAGTAATACTTCTGGTTTCGGTATATTGTACCGGGCCATCGGGAGCATCCTGGCGGATACTCAGGCGCAATTTAATACCCTGATTCATCAGCGGCATGCCGGCTGCATCGCGTGCTACGGCTTGGTAATTAATTTTATTCGGCGCCTGGGTCATTACGGTAACCTTGCCCAGGAAGGCGATCAGGTAAGTGAGAAGAGACAAATATTTCATAGCAAATCATAGGTAGTAAATGATGCATCAAATCTAATCCAGTCCTCTTCTTTGTTTTCAGACCGTTGAGTATCATGCATATTTTTTGCGTGGATGACATTAAAATGTCTGTGGTGATTTCTTTCTGTAAAACGGTAAATATCAATCACTATGTCAGCAAACAAACCCAAAACGATCGACGAATACATTGCCGGTTTTCCGAAAGAAACCCAGGTGATACTGGAAGCAGTCAGAAAAACCATTCGGGAAGCGGCGCCTGAGGCCGGGGAGACCATTTCTTACGATATGCCCACGTTTACGCTCGGCGGCTCTTACCTGATTTATTTCGCGGGCTGGAAAAAGCACATTGCATTATATCCGGTATCGGGGAAATTACTGGAAGAACTCGGGGAGGAACTTTCACAGTACAAGGGCTCCAAAGGATCGGTACATTTCCCGCTCGACAAGCCCATGCCGCTGGACCTCATCACGCGGATTGTCAAAATAAGATTACAGGACTAAACTGGGCGTTCGCAGGCTCAGAAAACTGAATCTTAGAATACTCTACTGTACTCTACTAATAAATTTGGTAATATGATTTTGCATGTATAGTAGGACTGGTAGACGCCAGGACTTTAATAGGAAATTATTGCTGAAATTAACCATTGATGCTATGTATCAAATACGTTGCCTACTGCTACATTTTGTCATCCTCTCGCTAGCGGTACCTTCCGGGATGGCGCAATCCAAAACCGCTCAGCCCAAAGACACCACCAAATATGACCGCGACTATGCATTGGAAGCTACTATGCTCGGTTTTTTCGGAAAAGATGGTTCGCGTAACCCTACTTTGAAAGCGAATAAAGGCGATAAAGTACGCATCACCATTACCAATGGTGAACTCATGACCCACGACATCGCGCTGGAAAAACTTGGTATCAAAAGCAAGGTAATTCTCGAAAAAGGATCGAGTACCAGTCTCATTTTCAAGGCACTGCAAAGCGATATTTACTTTTGCTCGGTTCCTGGTCACCGTGCCGCTGGAATGGTTGGCACATTTGAAGTCGTGGAGGGGGCTATTTCCAATGCTACGATCGCGGGGCAGCTTCCGACGAAAGACGGGCAGCCACTGAACCTGAATTTCGAAACCGGAACATTAAAAGACTGGACTGCAACCGGTGACGCTTTTGCTAATCCGCTTTTCAATTCAGATCCATCCCCTGTTCATGAAAAAGAAATGAATATTGGCTTTGAGGGCAAATACTTTCTGAGCAGCGGCGGTACTACCAATTATAAACTGACTGGTACGCTTACTTCCGCGCCATTTAAAGTGACCCAGCCTTTTGCCGCTTTCCGGGTTTCGGGGGGTGCATTGCAGGACACGCGCGTGGAACTGGTACTGGCGGGAACTGATAATGTGATTTACCACATTACCGGGCAGGGCAGGGCGACATTGCAGCCTGCCGTGGTGGATTTACAGGCTTATTTGAACAAGGATATTTTCATCCGTATCATCGACAATGAGACCGGAATTTCGCAGATACCCTACATTGCCAACGACAAATGGGCACATATTAACTTTGACGAATTTCTGTTCTACCCCAGCAGACCAGATTTCCCCAATGAACTGAAACAGAAGGATATCATTGTACTTCCACCGCTCGATCCCGTGTTGAATGCAGGACTTTCAGGAGAAAAAGCCGCCAAAGCGATGACTCCCCCCAAAGGATTCAAGGTAACGCTGGCCGCTTCTGAGCCGGAGGTAGTGAAGCCTATCAGTTTTACAATTGATTCAAAAGGGAGACTTTGGGTGGTAGAAGGACATACTTACCCGGTTCGTGCACCGGAGGGCCAGGGCAGGGACCGGATATTGATTCTGGAAGACACCGATGGGGATGGCACGCTGGATAAAAAGAAAGTTTTCGCTGAAAATCTCAACCTGATCAGTGGAATAGAAGTTGGAATGGGCGGTGTATGGCTTGGTTCTGCTCCTTACTTATTATTTATTCCGATTGATGCCAAGAATGATAAACCTGCCGGACCTGCACAAACATTACTGGATGGCTGGGGACTCGAAGACACCCATGAGATACTCAATAACCTTCGATGGGGGCCCGATGGATGGCTTTACGGCACGCACGGAGTATTTACGCATTCCAATGTAGGCAAGCCTGGCGCGCCCGACTCGGAACGCACCAAACTGAATGCAGGGGTCTGGCGGTTGCATCCAGTGACGCACAAGTTTGAGCTGTTTGCCGAAGGTTCCAGCAATCCATGGGGCATCGATTTCAATGACTACGGGCATCCGTTCATCACGGTTTGCGTAATCCCGCACATGTACCACATTATCCAGGGCGCGCGGTACCAGCGTCAGGCGGGCAAGCATTTCAATCCTTATACCTATGACGATATCAAAACCATAGGCGACCACGTGCACTGGGTAGGAGAGCGCGGGCCACATGCGGGTAATTTCCGTTCTGCATCTGCGGGCGGTGGTCACGCGCATGCCGGAGCGATGATTTACCTGGGTGGTGACAGCTGGCCGAAGGAATACCGGAATGAGATTTTTATGAACAACATTAATGGTGCGCGCCTTAACATTGACCATTTTGAAAGAAATGGATCTGGTTATGTAGCCTCTCACAAGCCGGACTTTCTGGCCATGAATGATTCCTGGTCACAGTGGCTGAACTTTAAATACGATCCTAGCGGGTCCGTGTGGGCGATCGACTGGTATGATAAAAACCAATGTCACAGTCCCAATCCCGATGTGCATGATAAGACCATGGGCCGGATTTTTAAGATCAGTCATGAAAATGATAAATGGGTAAAGGCGGATCTTTCCAAAGCATCGGATATGGAACTGGTTAACTATCAGCTGCACCGAAATGAATGGTATGTGCGCCAGGCGAGAACGATTTTACAGGAAAGAGGGCCCAACAAAAAAGTACACAAAGCATTAAAGGAAATTCTGGCGAAAAATCCCGACGAAACCAGAAAGCTGCGCGCATTATGGACACTTCACGTGACGAAAGGCCTGACTGAAAAAGAACTGACGGATCTACTATCAAGCGAAGGAGAATATGTGAGAAGCTGGGCTATACAGCTGTTGACAGAAGGGAAAACGGTGTCACCCGAAACCCTGAAACGCTTTGCAGAGCTGGCGAAAAGTGATAATTCGTCACTGGTAAGACTGTACCTCACATCGGGCATGCTTCGACTAGATCCTAGCCAGCGCTGGGATGTGCTGGATGCATTGGTTCAAAAAGCCGAAGACAAAGATGACCATAACCTTCCTTTGATGGTGTGGTATGCTGCTGAACCACTGGCCGCACTCGACATGAAACGTGCGCTGCAAATGGCCGAGAAATCCAAGCTGCCCAAAATATTGCCATACACCATTCAGCGCGTAGCTGCGATCGGCACCGAAGAATCGAAAAAAGTGCTGAAAGACCTGAATGAAAAACTCGGCAAGGCAGAGTCGCACGAAAATCACGAAACCCAGATGCTCATCGCCAAAGCCCTCAACCCCGGACTTTAAAACCCCGGACACCCCTTAACCCCGGATTAAGTCCGGGGCTATTGCCAACCAAGAACTAACGAAAAGCATGCACATCCCATCAAATGTCCTCTTCTGGCTAACCGGCGCATCCATAGCCCTGACATCCGGCATCGCAATCGCCCAAACATCACCCGATTTCAAAAAGACCAAACTCACCGGTGATTTTATCTCGGAAGGAGTGGCAGTTGCTGACCTGAATAAGGACGGCAAGCCAGACATTGTAGCCGGGTACTACTGGTTTGAAGCCCCCCAATGGACAAAACATGAAATGGCTCCTTCCCGGGTATTTGACCCGCGAAAAGAGTATAGCAATTCATTTCTCAACATGGGAATGGATGTGAACCAGGACGGTTGGGAGGATGTCGTGATCGTTGATTTTCCCGGGAAACCCGGTTTTTGGTTTGAAAACAATCAAAATAAACCGGGTGAATGGAAAAAGCATATCATTGCTGATTCCATGGGTATAGCCAATGAGTCGCCGGGGTTCATTGACATTGATGGCGACGGAAAGCTCGATATCCTTTGCAGCGATCCGAAAAAAAAGCAGATTGTGTGGTTAAAAGCTCCTCTAAAAGCCGGTGATACGGAATGGAAGCGCTATCCGTTGAGCAAAGAGAATGTCAACGGTACCGAAAATTTCTCCCACGGGATCGGATTTGGGGACGTCAATAATGACGGTATCAGTGATGTGGTGATCAAGGAAGGATGGTTCCAGGGAACGAGGGATTTGAAAGCGGGAAACTGGGAGTTTCACCCGGCCAACCTGGGCGAGGCCTGCTCGCACATGCAGATTTTGGATGTGAATGGGGATGGTAAAAATGATGTCGTGAGCGCCTCAGCACATGCGTTGGGTGTATGGTGGCATGAGCAGGTGAAGGATGCGAATGGCAAAATCGACTTCAAAACTCACCTCATGAGCAATACCACTGCGCAAACACATTCGTCCATCATGGCCGATCTGAATGAAGACGGTCGGAAGGATTATATTACTGGAAAACGATTTCTGGCTCATCACGGCCGTGATCCGGGAGATAGCGACCCCGCTATCCTACTGTGGTTTGAATTTACTCCGGGTAAGGAGCCCTATTTTAAGGAACATAGGATCGACAATGATTCGGGTGCGGGACTGAATATTGTTGTGACTGATATCAATGCAGACAAAAAACAGGATATAGTCGTTGCCAACAAAAACGGCGTATTTTTGTTTGAAAATGCAATGAAAAAGTAACTTTCAGGCATAATAATTGAAAACGATTCATTTTCAGACCTTCACAAATTATGCACAAAGAAAAAGTTAATTTTTTCGAACGAATGGCTACCAAGATCACTAGCTGGACGGGTAGTTCAATGGCCTTCGGTACTGCTTTTACCATCATTATCGTATGGGGTATCACCGGCCCGATCTTCCAATACTCCGATACGTGGCAGCTGGTTATTAACACCGGAACGACCATTATCACGTTCCTGATGGTTTTTTTGATCCAAAAATCTCAAAACAAGGATTCAAAAGCCATTCAGATCAAACTCAATGAACTGATCGCCGCCAGCCGCCACGCCAGCAACCGTATCGTGGATATCGAGGACCTGAGCGAGTCGGAACTGGACGTGTTGAAGAAGTTTTATCAGACACTGTCCGATATGTCGGAAGAGGATGGCGACATTCATAAGTCCCACTCCATTGACGCTGCGCAAAACCTGCACAAACGGAAAAGTATTTCGAACACCACTAACGGTAATAAAATGAATGATTTGGAGTGAGGCGACTCATTTCTTATCTTTTTTCTGATCCTTTTTGTCTTTTTTATCATCCTTGGAGAAGATCTTTTGTAAAAAAGTCTTCTTTTCATTTTTTTGCGCCTTCACTGATCCAATGTTGATCTCATTGTCAATGGATGGTTGAATGGCGTGAATGAATGCATTTTGCATGATATTCGTGATCGCAAGCCAGATATTTGTTTTGGGATCGTCGAGGCTTCCTTTGAAAGGTATCTTGGTCGCTACCTGATCTTTACGCTGATTCTCGAAAATTTCGCCCAGACCTCCGGCAGCCGCTTCCCACAGTTTTTGGAATAAATTATCCTTCCGGTCCTCTTTTCCTAAAATGTCAAGATCCTGAATCAATGGCTTCACATAGCCAGCAAATGCTTTGTCCTTGGCAGCGACTTCCGTGTAAAGTCCGAAGCGCCCCTTGTTCACGTCAATTTTAGCATAGGCCTGAAAAAAGTCATTCAATTTGACCAGATTGGTGTTTTTGAGTTCAGCACTCATGTCAAATGTCGGTGCGTCGGCCAGCGGGTTCAGCTTAGCGTCCATCCGCAGCTGCCCCTCGTACACGTGCGCCGTCGCATTGATCGTAGCGGGAAGAATTGCGGAAGAATCGTAACTGTTTTTTAAATTTTGGGCCACTACGTGCAGGTCCGTCATTTCAATGTCAACGTGTGGGGTAGTACTTAGATCCTTGAATTGAATCTTTCCATTCCTCAATTCGCAACGGTTAATGCTCAGGGGCATGAACTTGTCCAGCACTTTCCGGAAATCTGCCGAATCTTTGAGGATCTCTTTGGGTTCTACCTTATCTTTTGTAAAAAGCAGGTAAGGCCTTTGGAAAACCAGCTCACCGACGATGGATCCTTTCAGCAAAGCTTTCCATTCAACGGAAAGGTCGATGACCGAAGAGGCGAAAAATGGTGTTTGCTTACCAGTGATGGTATCCGCTTTGTTGAGATAAATACTATCAATTTTATAAGCGCCGCGTAAAATGGAGAGGTCAATGTCTTCTATATGACCATAATAACCATTCATATTCGCCAGGCTTTTGTTGGCAAAATGCAGGACGACATAAGGCAGGATAAGCCGGACGACTATAATTAGTGCCACCAGGGCCAGAAAAAATGTTGCGATCCTTCTCTTCTTCGATCTGTGACGAGGGTTGTTCATTAGATTTATTTTTAAATGGAAAGTGCTAAAAATCATACCAGTCGGGAATATTCAATTTGTTTGAAAAAAAAATGTCAACTTTTGTCCAATTCCTGATTCCGCGTTCGTCATTCGATTTTAACCATCAAACTTTTATAAAAATGAAAGACTTTCTATTGATTTTCAGATCAAGTGCCAACGCTCCAACTACTGCATCACCAGAAGAAATGCAGGCTTCTATGCAAAGATGGATGGATTGGATGGGAGGGATCGCTGCCCAAAACAAGCTGATCGACCGTGGTAACCGGCTCAACCCGGCCGGGAAAGTGGTGAATGCAAGTCAGGTCGTAACCGACGGCCCCTACATGGAAATTAAGGAAGCCATCGGCGGCTACACCCTCATCCGTGCGGAGTCGCTGGACGATGCGGCTGAAATCTCAAAAGGGTGCCCCATTTTGCTGGCTGGCGGTAATGTGGAGGTGCGCGAGATTGTCGTGATGTAAACAATGCTGCTCAAACTATTTCCTAAGCCTTTGTATTTTGCAAAGGCTTTTTTATCAATGGAACAAACTGAACTACTACCACATCTTTTCAGGACTGAGTACAGGAAAATAACTGCTGTACTCAGCAAACTTTTTGGTTTGGAACACATCGAGATCGCACAGGATATTGCGAGTGATACATTTTTGCTGGCATCGGAAAGCTGGTCGATAAAGGGTCTGCCCGAAAATCCGGTAGCTTGGCTTTACACCGTGGCGAAAAACAAAGCGAAGGACTACCTGCGCCGGGATAAGCTTTTTAACCAAAAGGTCATTAATCAGATCGATAACCAGCATTTTGATAGTGAGGAAATTAACATTGATTTGTCGGAGCAGAATATTGCGGATAGCCAGCTGCAAATGATGTTTGCGGTTTGTCATCCTTCGATCCCGGCAGAGGCGCAGATCGGTTTGTCGCTGCATATCCTGTGCGGTTTTGGAATCGGGGAAATTGCAGCTGCCTTTTTGACTAACAAAGAAACCATTAACAAGCGACTGTTCCGGGCAAAGGAAAAGCTGAGGCAAAACGAAGTGAAGATCGAATTTCCTGGCCAATCTGAGGTGGGAAAACGGCTGGAAACCGTGCTTACCACACTGTACCTGCTCTTCAATGAGGGCTACTATGCAGCGAGCCGAGACGTAACATTGCGAAAGGACGTGTGCCTGGAAGCAATGCGGCTTACTTATCTGCTTCTCGAAAACGAAAAGACAAACCAGCCAGCCGTGAATGCATTACTGTCACTCATGTGCTTCCATTCTTCGCGATTTGAGGCCAGGACTGGTTCAGATGGTGAAACAGTCCTGTATCAAGATCAGAATGAGGCGCTTTGGGATGAGGAACTGATCCGGACGGGGGAGTATTTTCTAAACCAGGCTTCGGAAGGTAGCCAGCTTTCCAAGTACCACCTGGAAGCCGGTATTGCGTATTGGCATACCATTAAAAGTGATACGACTGAAAAGTGGCAGAATATATTGCAGTTTTATAATCAATTACTGCTGATTGAGTACTCGCCCATGGCCGCGCTGAACCGGACTTATGCCCTTTCCAAGGCGAGAGGCAAGGAAATGGCGATTATGGAAGCTGAAAAGCTGGACCTTTCGGGCAATCATCTGTACCATTCACTGCTGGGGGAATTGTATACGGATATTGATAATTCCAAAGCGGAAACCCATTTCCGGACGTCCCTGTCCATGGCAAAATCGAAGGCGGATCAGAGCATCATTGAAAAGAAAATTGCGAGGCTAGCTTCGGTATAGGCTCGCCCTCAGGACTTTCAGACCAGATACGCCCTGTAAATCCTCAACTTCTAATTTTTCGACCAGGTTGCTTAGTAATCCACGTTTTTGAAGAATCTGAATATAACCCATGTACTCCTCTTCAATGGCTGGACTGGAATAAACAATGGCAATTTTGCCAGGCTGTGTGATCCGCTCGTCGGTACCGCGCACAAAAGCCTTGTCAATGCGTTTTTTGACAATTTCATACCGTGCATTGTAGCTTCCGTGCACATCAAAACGTTTTTCGTCCAGCCTGAAATGAATGTCGATCGTGGAATGGTAAACAAGGACCAGCGTGGTGACGTCGAGCGGGTAGGGGAGCGTCATTTTTAGTGCAGCATGTGCAATTTCCATTTCACACAAAGTGGCAAGCTGCCATAGTCGCAGCTCTGAAAGTTTGGCTGTGTCAAACGGCTGTCCGGGCGAAATGGATGGGCCAATGTACAGATTATGCTCAATGCCATCGGTCTTGAACCTTTCGTAATAATGCGGAAAGATGGTCTGCGCCTGTTCCTGACCATGGTCAATGATCCTGGCCATTTTATCATTAATGATCGAAATGGTCGTTTCATATCTGCGTCTGGAAGCATGGAAATCGCCGGTTTCCTTACTGGTTTCTTTCAGGTACTTGTCAATTTCCGCAGTGCAATCAGGATCGGCTATTTCCTTGATAAGTAAATGAATGCAATTTTCGACATAGCTATTGACGTACTGCTCCGTGCTGGCTTTCAGCGAAATAGTCAGGTCAGTGAGGTAGTTGCTGAGCTTGCGTTTTTCAGACTGGAATATACCGGTCTGTTTTGTCCTGGTTTCTATTCCGTCTAACAGAGACAGTAGTGTCGTGATCTGCTTTTTCAGGTCATTCTGCACGCTCGCATTTCGGGCTTCGGAAGATCCTTTAATGTCAATCTGGCCATATAAAGGATGTACTTCCGAAAATATGATCTCTTTTAGTTCATAAGCTTCGCCAAGCTGGCGGTAGTGGATCAGCTTTTGGGCTTCGGCATTGAACTTCCAGTAAACGCTGCTGTGAATAGCTGTAAATTTTTCCTGAATAACGGCCTGTACCTGATTTTGCAGCTCAGCCGCAAGTCGTTCAATCGTATCCGTGAGGAACGGCATGACAACGGCTAACTTATTGGCATTGATCGCATTCAGTTCTTTTGGTCTGACCGATACCACTTCTAGTATGCCGTACAGGTAGTCGTTTTTGACGATAGGCGCAAGGATAAAACTATGTATACCCTGGGATAAAAACGTCGCAGCCAGCGGGCTTGCCGGGTTTTGAGCGTAAAATTCGGCGGTATCAGAAATACTGAAATACGCTTTTTTTACAATGAGCCTTTCATAGGACTGGTCGCATAGGATTTGCCTCACATCCACCTTATGGGTGTTGAACAAGATAAAACTGGGCAATTGCTGACCAAATGTATCCGGGCTGAACTTTCCTTCTTCCTGGTTAAAGACGGTAAAGCCAATTTCAATATCAGGTATCCGGTAAATGGACTGAAAAATAGAATAAATGCTTTGCCTGAAATCGATCGTATTGATGCCCAGCAGCTTTTCTTTGAGCAGGGAAACCGCGCTTTCCACCGTGGCATCGTACAAAGTCATGATCGCGAATCCCCTCACAATCCAGCTTCGTGCCGGGAATTTTTCTTTCCAAAGGGCCAGGTTATCGTAGTTGTCTCTGAGTAAGTCAATGTCGTCCTCGGTCAGCGTCACAGCTTTTTCTGTGGGAAGGATCTCTATGAAATCTCCGTTGTACAGGATCCTGTAATGTTTGATGAGGCCGTTTGCGGTGGGAATGTCGTAAAAAAGTGGCCTGCTGAAATCCAGGTTTACATTATAATGTTGCAACAAAATCAGACAGCAGCTGCTAATATAAAACTGATGATCATCAAAATCCCTGATGTTGATATCAAAATCATCTCCTGCTGCATTCAAAATATTTTTAAAACGCTCAGTGTGGTTGAATATAAAGCCAGAATAAGGCATACTCACGGCCTTGATCTCGTTCAAGGTAAGTCCTTTCGGAAAAAAATCAGCCATGATGTCATGGATGAGATCCAGGTTGTCGCTTATCTGCGAAGGGTCAGTAATGCCGTTTTTGAGCTCCGGGACTTTCGCTGCCTCTGCTAACAAACTCTTGTGACGTTCCGCCAAAGGGTTACCAGGATCAATCGAAGATCTTTCCAGGTTTTCGATCACCTGACCAAAGCAAAGCTGAACCTGAAAAGGCGATTCTGAAAAGTAATGAAGATCCATGTATGGCGATTTAAATCACCGCAAAGATCATAAAAGCAGGATTATAATGGGTTTGCGGGAGGGAAAATAATTGTGATTGACTAAATGGCGAAAGGAATACATTCGCTCCTTGCTCATTTATTTTTTCTGCTTAATTTCGACTTTATGAATAAAATATACACACTAACATCAGCTTTCACATCTAATACTTCCGGCCAGAAATGCAATGCTATCGCGGCTCCTGCAACAAAGGAAGAAATCAAGCGATGTACGGACTTGTTCGACTTCGACTTTCTCAGCTTACATGAAGATTACATCATTTACAAAATGTTTGTCTATTATGAACCGGACGCCGTCCAGGGTTTAGTAGCGTTTCGCCCAACACCCGGAATTTTGGAATGTGCTAACATGGAAACGAGCCGTTTCAATAAGCGTGGTGCCCCGTTATACAGTGGAATAGGGAAAGCACTTATTGCATTATGTTGTAAGTTTTCGACGGATCACGGTATGGACGGATACATTTATTTTGATGCAAAAAACAGGTTGATTCCTTATTATCAACGAATGGGTGCCAAATCGATATTTGGGCTAAGAATGGTAATCGAGTCTGATAATGCGCAAAAATTAATTGACTACTACTTTAAAAATTCTTAATTTTAGTAAATGGACACATTAATCAAAAAGAAAAACACTCAAAATAATCCGGACTTGGAAGACGAAGCCTGTGATGGACCAATGATGGTTTGGAATGGCGTGCGTTCTGCCGAGGATGTTAAATTAATGAGTGACTGGGCTTCCAGAAGTAAAGAAGAACTGGCGAAAAAGAAAAGTTCTTCCAAAATAGCAAAATAGGTATATGAGAGTTGCTCTTGGTATCTGCTAAAACCTAACATCATACCTCACAGCAATCGCCCGCCCTGGGAGATTATATCCTCTTTTTTCGTAATAATTTTCGTCAGTCAGGTTGCTTAGTTTTAGAGAAATCGAATGCTGGCTGGTAATTTTGAATGCTGCCGTAAAGTCTAGCACCATATAGTTCGGATATTCAATTTCCGGGTTGATCGGGTCGGTATAGTCGATGTCAGTCCGGTTTCCTACACTCCGGCCCGACAAGCGGATGCGCAGCCACTTCAAGTTATCGTATTCAATGCCGTAATTGAAAGTATTACGCGCCACATTCTGAATCCGGCGGGTTGTTTCCGACGCATCCGTTCCGACGATTACCTCCTTCGCTTTAAGTAGGGAAGTGCCGTTCCAGAAAAATTTCAATGAATATCTCCCGTCACTGGCCGCTCCGAAATCGTATGCCAATGCAGTTTCAATGCCCGAAATATTGGCTTCTGCAGCATTGACGAATGTCGCCCGTGATACAATCACGTCCAGGTTAGGCAGAGGCTCATTCACCGTTTTGATGATCTTTGCGATCCGGTTTTGAACCTGTGTCGAGAAATAAGTTATTCCTGCTGAAATGCCGGATTTGGGTTTGTTTAACTCCAATCCGAGGTCCCAGCTCAGGCTACTTTCGTTTTTGAGATTCGGATTGCCCGTAGTGACAGCAATGCGCCCCTTGGCATCGCGTATTTCATTATAACCCGCCACGCTATACGCATCCGTGGTCACAAATGCTCGGCCGACCGTTGCTTTCGCCCGCAGGAAAGATGTCAGCGCGTAAGTGATACCCAGGCTCGGGCTCGTGAATGGATTGCTCTTTTTTCCGGCTTTGTAAGTAGGCAGTAAGGCTGTTTCGCGCACATCAAAAGTAATGTTATCAAGCCGTACCCCAGGCTGTACGGCGAGTTTTCCGAAGTTCAGCAACGCCTGTGCGTAAAATGCGGAAGAAATAATAGCATATTCAGGTTGGGTAGGGGCACGTTCTGTCGTATCGTTGGTCCACCGCCTGCTGATGGTACTTGCATTGAGATAATCGTATCCCAAAACCAAAGAATGCATTCCCATTTTCCAGACATCCTTCACCTGCACACCGCGCCACGCATTATGCCCACGTGCGGAACGAAACGGGACAACTGGTTTTCCAGACACATTCAGCGTGTAATTAGCAGTATTTTCTTCTGACGTAAAAACTTTAAAAGTAGGAGAATGGTTACCGATCGCGCCGGTCACGGACACTTCCAGAGTAGCGCGGTCAATGTCCTTTTTACTAGCCTCTATACTCCCTGATGCTATTTCACCCGGCGATTCAACGTCCCTGGCCTGGAATTTCTCGCCGCGAACATCCATACGCCATTGCTCGCTAAACTGATAACCCAATCGTAAGGCCCCGGAGTAATAATGAAGTTGGGTAAATGGTCTTTTCGCGCCGTCATCAACGGTTTCGTCTACTTTTTGAATGGGCTGGGCGGTATAGTTCTTTTGTGCACTGGTATATCCTGACAAGTCCCTCAGCCAGTTGTCTTTTCCGATCTTGTAATCTTTTGATCTTTCAAAATAAGCAAAGGAAACGTCGTAGTCGAACCGTTTGGTGAGGTTCCCGCCTGCATTTAGTCCCGCTTGTAATGTTTGAAAGCTGCCACATTCCAGAAAACCATTTCCATGGGTATCACCTCTGGATTTTCGAGTGATCACATTGATAACCCCGCCCATCGCCTGGGATCCATAAAGTGAGGAAGCCGGCCCCTTTAAAACCTCTATGCGCTCCACACCATTCAGGTTGATCTGGGATAAATTGGTAGCACCCGCCGGACGACCGTCTATCAGCAGTAAAGTTCTTTGATTGAGACCCGAAAACTGAGGCCGGAAGCCCCGTATACCGATTCCAGATGAAAGATTAGGATACTGGATCACATCTACGGCAGATATTTTTCTGACAATATCCGTAAGATCGGTGGCTGGTGTCATCTGAATGTCGTCTTTGGTAATCACATCAAGCTTTTGAGCAATCGTCGCCTTTTTTGTTTCGGTCCGCGCAGCCGTTACCACTACCGGATCCAAAGCATTGCCTTCTGTGGAATCAGTGGTAATTTGTTGTGAATGAGCGATAGATGCAGTCAGTGAGAAAGCAAGCGATAGCATTGCCTTGCGGCCGGAAAACCCTCGAAAGTTTGTTTTGTTAATGTAATGGAGCATTGTAAGTCCTCGTAAATTTTAAAATAAACTCACGGGAAAATGCAGGAGAAGACAATGACCGCAATGCAGCCTGCCAGATTCCTCTTACCTTTCTTCCCGAAAGCAAAACCGGATATTTTCAACTGGCAGGTCTTCTGACTCGTTCAAATTTGGCGCCTTCCCGGGGTTATGCAGTGAATTTTGAAACTTGTCGTCTCATTCACACCAAGTCCCAGTGACATTCATGCCAAAACTTTTTTAATGAACTTACAGCAGCGGGTACTGTCCCGGATTCACACCGGATTCCCTTTTAATCGCGCCAAAGGCGCAAACCAACGAAAGCGCAAAGCTAGTTTATTTTGCGAGAGAGGGAAGTGAATTTTTGAATTGAGTGAAAAACGGTTATAATTTGAAATATCCTTTACCTTTACGACCAAACAAGTTCTTTACAATATTTTTCCAACAGGAAAAGGATTTGCATTTAATGCATTAGAGGGGAATCGTGTGAGAATCACGAGCTGTCGCGCAACTGTAAGTAACACCGCAAGGTAGTTACAAGTCAGGAAACCTACCTTTTCCATGTTGACAACGCTTTCGCGGTTTGAAGCTTAGTCTGGTTTGGATAATTTTTCAGAAATACCTCATTTCTGATCTCAGAATGATCTTTTCGTCCTGAAAATCCTTTCTATTCTCCCCTCATTTTCGCGGACGCTGCCAAAGTACTGAAAGAGCTTTAAATCGGTTTAAAGATTTAAAGAATGTCCGAACATCCATCCCATTTCCTGATTTCCGCGCCTTCCAGCAATTCCGGCAAGACTACCATTACGTTGGGGTTGCTTCGCGCTTTGGGGGAGCGAGGGTTAAAGGTCCAACCATTCAAATGCGGCCCGGACTACATTGACACCATCCATCACACTGCCGCTGCCGGGACGCAAAGCATCAATCTCGACACCTTTATGACTTCCGGGGAGCATGTGAAGGAAATTTACAGGCACTACTCCGCCGGGGCTGATGTGTCGGTGACCGAAGGCGTAATGGGTCTGTTCGATGGGGCGGACAGAATGGAAGGAAGCAGCGCAGCCATTGCGGAATTGCTGGACATTCCGGTGATACTGGTCATTAATGCCCGTTCAATGGCCTATTCGGTGGCTCCGTTGATTTATGGTTTCAAAAATTTCAATAAAAATATCAGAGTAGCAGGCGTCATTTTCAATTTTGTCAACACGGCTTCTCATTACCGGTTTTTACAAGATGCATGTGAAGATGCTGGTGTAGAAGCACTGGGGTATCTGCCTGAAAACAGGAATCTGAGCATTCCTTCCCGACATTTGGGACTGCATATATCGGCCGAAACTGACTACGAAGCAATCATTCAAAAGCTAGCTGAGCAGATACCGTTGACAGTAAATCTCGACCGGCTCCTCGAAATTACCCGTCATCAGGTTCTTGTCAATAACGAACCACCAGCAAGCATACCTGTTCAAACTGGCAAGAAGCTGCGAATCACCATTGCCCGTGACGAAGCATTTTCATTTACCTACCATCAAAACATTGAGGTACTGTCCCAATTTGGCGAAATAACCTGGTTCAGTCCCATGCATGACAGCGATTTGCCTGAAACAGACCTTCTTTACCTACCCGGCGGCTACCCTGAATTGTTTGCCCGAACATTGGCAGACAATGAAAGTATGCGCCAAAGTATACATCATTATTGCAGCAACGACGGGCTGACTTATGCCGAATGTGGCGGGTTGATGTATCTCGCCAAAACCTTGATCAACAGCAAAGGTGAAAGCTTCCCAATGACCGGCGTTTTAAACTGCCATACCTCCATGGAAAATGCAAAAATGACCCTGGGATACAGGATCATGCATTGGAATGGCAGGGAGGTACGCGGGCATGAGTTTCACTATTCCAAAATATCGGATGAAAGGCTTCAAGCTGTGCCGGCCACGCTTACCAATGCAAAAGGAATAGCAGTGGACACGAAAATGTACCGGTCCAAAAATACATTCGCATCCTATACACACTTGTACTGGGGCGACAAGCCTGAATTTATTGAGCAACTTTTAACAACCATTGATGCTGAAAGCGAGTCACGGAATGATAACGCACAGCCAAAAACCGAAAAATGAAAAGACAGCGCGTTACCCGGTCGGATGGCAAGGCGATAAACCTGGTGCAGCGACGGGGACATTTATCCTATTGCTACAATGCCTGCTGCTGCGGACGGGTAGACAGAGGTTATGCACCGGTTCCGGTAGAACTTTACAAAAGCGAATGGCTACGCAGAAAGCTGCGCAATGTAGTGCATATGACGAAAGGAGGCTGCCTGGGCCCCTGTACGCTGGCTAATGTGGTGACATTACTGTTCGACGGACATTCGGTTTGGTTCCATTCCATTAACAACGACTGGCAAATCGTCGCGATCTTTGATTATCTCGAAAGTATGGTCAAGGCGGACCGCTACCTGGTACCGCCGTCCGATCTGGCTGAATATGTTTTTCAATTTTATACCTGGAAAGGCTCAGAAACAGCGACTATTTCAGCTCAAACTGCATTGCCGTCCGAAGGGATTGTTTTTCTGACGCATGCCGATACAGACCTGCTTACGCTGAACCGCACGATGCAGCTCTTGCCGGATGATTTTTCCAAAACACTGGGTATTAGTTTGCTCGCTATTAAAAGTGAGGAGCAAATGGAGCAATTGCTTCAAAGGGAATTGGCCGAGGCCCAGATTATCATTGTCCGCATTCATGGGCGACTCAGTAGCATTCCTGGTTTTGGAGAACTTGTTAGTCTTGCTCAAAAAAGGCAGCAGCATCTGATCGTGGTCAGTGGAACTGGCGAGCTGAACCCGGAATTTGCAGCCGTTTCTACGGTTTCCCCAGCAATCCTGCATGAAACATTGGCCTACCTACAGGCAGGGGGTTATAACAACTTCTTATCACTGTTATATTTTCTATCGGATCACTTGTTACTGACCGGTTTTGGGGCCGAATCGCCTCTGAATCTCCCAGAACATGGTATTTACCATCCTGATCTGCCAGAAAATGCAGACATGTCCGATTGGTTGAAATATTATAACCCGGCGCTGCCGATCATTGGGATCACTTTTTACCGGGCACATTGGATCAGTGGAAATGTCAGCTTTGTGAATGCGATGATCAGGTCGCTGGAAGACCTGGGGGTCAATGTGCTGCCCGTTTTTACTTCCTCATTGAAAGCCGCAAACCCTGAAACCGGCATACCATTTGCCTTCGAATTTTTCGAAATCCCATCCAGGTTTCGCTTTGACGTACTGATCAATACCATTTCATTTGCCATTACCGATATTCAACCAGCCGGTACCATCAGCAAACCCGCCGAGGCATTGACAGGCCTGGACGTTCCGATTTTGCAGGCCATTACCAGCGGAATGAGCCGCGGTCCGTGGGAATCGTCTGCCCGGGGACTTAATCCGCTGGATACGGCTATGAATGTGGCGATTCCTGAATTTGACGGCCGCATTATCACCGTTCCTGTTTCATTCAAAGAAAAGGGAAAAGATACAAGAGGCTATGAACCGCTGGACGACAGGATTGAGCGGGTAACCGGCCTCGCTGTACGTTTTGCAAGACTCAGGCATTTAAAAAACAGAGAAAAAAGGGTAGCATTCATTTTTACCAATTCCAATACCAAGGCATCCCAGGTCGGAAATGCCGTCGGACTGGATGCTCCTGCTTCACTCATGAACATGCTGCATGCCATGCAGGCCGAAGGTTACCAGATCAATAACCTGCCTGCCACCGGGACAGAATTGATCCATACCCTGATAGACCGCTGTTCGTACGACGAAAATTACCTGACGCTGGATCAGCTTGCTAATGCTGTTGGTCGTGTTTCAGCGAAACAGTATACAGACTGGTTTCAGGAGTTGCCCATTGCATTGCAACAAAAAATGACAAAGCAATGGGGCCCGGCGCCGGGAGAAACCTATGTGCATGAAAACAATATTGCACTTGCCGGACTCGATCTGGGCAATGCGTTTGTAGCATTACAGCCGCCGCGTGGGTACGGGATGGATGCCGACGCCATTTACCACCAGCCGGATCTGCCACCGACCCATCATTACCACGCATTGTATCGCTGGCTCAGGGATAGCTGGCGTGCCGATGCGATTGTGCACGTTGGCAAGCACGGAACATTGGAATGGCTACCGGGCAAAGGTATAGGGTTGTCGGAAAACTGTTTTCCAGATGCTTTTTTAGGCGATTTGCCATTGTTTTATCCTTTCATTATCAATGATCCGGGCGAAGGCTCGCAGGCAAAACGCCGCGCACATGCGGTTATTATCGATCACCTGACCCCGCCCATGACTTCTGCGGACAGCTATGGCGAACTCGCTCAACTGACGCAGCTGGTAGACGAATATTATCAGGTAGAAAGCCTTGATCCGGCCAAATTGCCATTGTTACAAAGGCAAATCTGGGAATTGATCAAACAAACTAACCTGGATACCGATCTCGCGGCCATGCTCAGCCGCGTCCACGGCGATCATAAACACGACTGGGATGATGAGATGACGCCCGAGGGTGTTCCGGTTAGTCTCACCGAAATGGATGGGAAGGACATTGCGCATTTGATCGAAGATATCGACGGCTATTTGTGTGAACTGGGTGCCGCGCAGATCCGTAACGGGCTGCACACATTAGGCGAAATGCCCCAGGACGATGCGCTGGTGGATATGCTGCAATCGCTCACCAGGCTGCCTAATGCTAATGTTCCCGGTTTGCAGGGAGAACTCGCAACACTTTTTCAGTTTGAAATAAACACGCTGCTCGATCATAAAGGAGAGAAACTGGAAGCTGTTTCTGAGCATTTTCAGTCATTGGCAGGAAGACCAGTGGTCACCTCAGCGGATGCGCTCGAAGTACTTGCTGAACTTGGAAACCATCTTTTCAGGCTGCTGGCGCGTCATGGCTTTGATATAAAAAAACTGGATCAGGTTCTTTACGAAACACTGGATATGATTCCAACCGAGCCTGCATTGACCTGTATTCGCGGTATCATGGAGTTTGTATGCCATGAATTGCTTCCTAATCTTGCCAAAACCGATGAGGAAATAACAAATCTCCTGCACGGGCTCTCAGGCGGGTATGTACCTGCGGGGCCGAGCGGTGCGCCTACGCGTGGGATGGCGCATATCCTGCCCACGGGAAGGAATTTTTACGCGGTCGATCCACGGGTACTGCCATCGAAGGCGGCGTGGGAGGTAGGGCAGCAGCTGGCGAAAGAAGTGCTGGATCGCCATTACAAGGAAACGGGACGTTACCCGGAAAGCGTCGGGATCAGTATCTGGGGCACGAGCGCCATGCGTACCCACGGGGATGATGTGGCTGAGGTGCTTGCATTGCTCGGTGTACGTCCGGTGTGGCAGGCGGAAAGCAGACGAATTACCGGTGTGGAAATCATATCGCTGGAAGAATTGGGTCGGCCAAGAATTGATGTGACAACCCGGATCAGTGGTTTTTTCAGGGACGCTTTCCCGCATTTGATTGATCTGATGGACGATGCGGTGCAAATGGCGATTGCGCTCGATGAAAATGTAGAGCAGAATTTTATTCGAAAGCATTATTTAAAAGAGTTAACGGAGCTTCAAAAAGATAACCAGTTGTCCGTCGAAGAAGCAGAAGAACGGGCTGCTTACCGCATTTTCGGTTCGATGCCGGGAAGTTACGGAGCGGGTATTCTACCATTAATCAATGAAAAAAACTGGCATACGGACGCAGATTTCGCCCAGGCTTATGTGAACTGGGGCGGCTACGCATATACCCGGAATGTGCAGGGCATCGATGCCCGGAACGAGTTCAAAGAGCGGCTTTCCGGGGTGGAGGTCGCGCTTCATAATCAGGACAATCGGGAGCATGACATTTTCGACAGCGACGATTACCTGCAATTTCATGGCGGAATGATCGCTACGATCCGCAATCTCACGGGCCGTCAGCCCAAGCATTACTTTGGCGATTCGCACGATACATCACGACCGGTCGTGCGGGATTTGAAAGAAGAAACATTGCGGGTTTTTCGTTCCCGTGTTGTGAATCCGAAATGGATCGAGAGCATTAAAAAACATGGATATAAAGGCGGATTGGAACTGACTGCTACCGTCGATTATCTGTTTGGCTATGATGCCACAGCCAATGTGGTGGACGACTGGATGTATGAGAAAGTAGCCGAAACCTATGCGCTGGACGGGGCTATGCAGCAGTTTTTCGCGGAAAGTAATCCCTGGGCATTGCAGGCCATTGCGGAAAGGTTACTGGAAGCGGTACAAAGGGAATTGTGGAAAAATCCGTCGGAAAAAGCATTGCAGGAATTGAAAGATCTGTACCTGAAAAGTGAGGAATTACTGGAATCCAGGGCAGATTAGGAGGTGAATTTTTATTGAATTGAAAAAATAACAAACATGAATTTGTACCCGTTTTCCGCCATAGTCGGACAGGAGAAGTTGAAAAAGGCGCTGCTAATGTGTGCCATCAATCCTGCTATCGGGGGCGTGCTGATCAAAGGTGAAAAAGGGACGGCCAAGACGACGGCGGTACGAGGTCTGTCGGCCATTATACCCCATACATCGCAGGAAGAGGGTTTTGAAACAGAAAAAATGACTGTACCTTTTGTCGATCTGCCATTGGGCGCCTCAGAAGACAGGATTTTGGGAAGCCTTGATCTCCAAGCCATTGTTTCCGAAAAGAAGAAAAAATTCCTGCCCGGATTGCTCGCCAGCGCCCACCAGGGCATACTGTACATTGACGAAGTGAATTTGCTGGCCGATCATTTGGTGGATATTTTACTGGATGTCGCTGCTTCCGGCATCAATACGGTGCAGCGGGAAGGGCTTTCTGAAAGCCATCCTGCGCGGTTTATGTTAATTGGGACGATGAACCCGGAAGAAGGTAATCTGCGTCCACAGTTCCTGGATCGTTTTGGATTAATGGTTGAGGTAGAAGGGCATATGAACCTGGTCGACCGGGTGGAAGTGGTACGCAGAAGGATCGCGTTTGAGAGCGGGCCGGAACTGTTTGTATCTCAATGGCAAGCTGCACAACTCACCTTACAATCACAAATACTGAAAGCCCAGCAATTATTACCCTCCGTGAAAATGCCGGAGGGGCTGCTTACTTTAATCAGTCAGTTGTGTATTGAGCGGTCAGTCAGTAGCTTACGGGCAGATATTGTTATGTTTAAAACGGCAACCGCGCTGGCGGCGTGGGCGGGTAGACTGAATGTTACTGCCGAAGATATCCGCGAGGCAGCCGAATTAGTACTCAACCACCGACAGGGCAAAAAGCAATCTCAAACTAATCCTAACAATCAAACTGACCAGCAGAAAAGCGAGCCGAAGGAAAATCAGGATCTTGGACAAAATAAGGATTCCGAAGAATGTGGTGAGGGTAATTGCCCAGAGATAGCCGATGAAAAGGTTTTTGGCAGTGATAAAGAAGCGGTAGTACCGACCCTAAAAAGCGAGCAGCCGATCACCATTCCTGAATTGGTAAATGGTCGCAGTCAAAAGGCGTTAGAAACTTCCAGAGGTTTTCAGGTGCGGGCTGAAAAAACACATACTGTTCACAATCTGGCAGTTAATGAAACGATCCTGCATGCCGTCATGCGCGACCCCGATCACCTCATGATCCGGAATGAAGATCTGCATCAAAAAGTAAAAAACGGCAAAGCGGGCCACCTGATACTGTTTGTCGTGGATGCCTCAGGTTCCATGGCTGCGGGCAAGCGCATGGAAGCAGTGAAGGGATGTATATTGGGCTTATTGAAAGACGCTTATCAAGAAAGAGATATGGTCGGGTTAATCTCTTTTCGGGGCGTGGAGGCCACTATTTTGCTTGAACCCACCAATAGCATTAATGACGCTGAGGATTCAATGGACCTTCTGCCGACCGGAGGCCGCACGCCATTGTCGCACGCGTTGCTGCTCGCTTCGGAAGTACTGAAATCTTATGAAAAAGCGAAGGATTTGCAACCATTACTCGTGGTACTGAGCGATGGAAAGGCCAATGTACCATTGCCGGGTGGTGGCGATCCATGGCGGCAAGTGTTGCTGGTGGCTTCCCAAATGGCTGAAAAATCGGTTCGTGCACTCGTTATTGATACCGAAACCGGATACCTCAGATTTGGAAAAGCGCAGGAGCTTGCATCCGCGCTGGGAGCTGAATGTTTGTCCCTGGATGAGCTTTCTTCGGAAAATCTGACTCATTTGATCAAAACCAGAATAATCAGATGATAAGTGAAAAATTAAAGCCCATCATGTTTGTTGGTACTGGTTCGGATGTTGGTAAAAGCGTCATCACAGCCGGATTTTGCAGGATTTTTAAACAAGACGGGTACGAACCAGCGCCATTCAAAGCGCAAAATATGTCGCTCAATAGCTATGTGACTGCCGAAGGACTGGAAATAGGGCGCGCGCAGGCAGTACAGGCCGAAGCTGCCCGAATACCTTGTTTGTCGGATATGAACCCGGTGCTTTTGAAGCCTACCAGTGACCAGTCGTCACAGGTCGTTTTGAATGGCAAACCCATTGGAAATCAGTCGGCCTACTCGTATTTCATGGCGAATGACAGACACGAATTGTTTGCAGCCGTGAAACAGTCATTTGATCGTCTTGCGGCGCAGTATAATCCCATCGTGATGGAGGGGGCCGGGAGCATTTCGGAGCTTAATCTGAAACACCGGGACATTACCAATCTACGTATGGCCACCCACGCCGAAGCCGCTACCTACCTGATCGCGGACATTGACAAGGGCGGTGTGTTCGGAAGTATATATGGGACCATTGCTTTGCTCACCGCAGAGGAAAAGGCTTGCATGAAAGGCATTATCATCAACAAGTTCCGAGGGGATGCGCGGTTGTTTGAAGAAGGGAAAAAGATGCTTGAAGAACTTACCGGGCTACCTGTGGCGGGCATTCTGCCTTATTTTCGCGACATCCATATTGAACAGGAGGATTCTGTTTCTTTGGAATCCAAATACCGTACCGCGGTGGAGGGAAAAGTGAATGTAGCCGTCATTCTGCTGACCCGTCTTTCCAATTTCACCGATTTTGACAGATTGGAAAATGATCCGAGGGTCAATTTATTTTATACCAATGATCCAGCGGAGATTTCAAAAGCGTCCATTGTGATCATTCCCGGAAGTAAAAATACCATTGCCGATATGCTCGCATTGAAAAATAATGGTGTGGCCAGGGCCATTACCGAAGTTTACAAGGCTGGAAAAACAGTGATTGGTATTTGCGGTGGCTACCAGATGATGGGCGAAACGATTGAAGATCCGCTGCATGTGGAAGGAGAGATTGAACAGATTCCGGGACTTGGAATTTTGCCTGTTACAACCATTCTGCAAGGTGAAAAAACCACATTGCAACGCCAGTTTACGTTCCGGGAAAACGGCGAAAACTGTACAGGATACGAGATACACATGGGTGAAACCTATTTTATAAAAGAGCAGTCGCCCGTTGCGATGCTGAGCGATGGCCGAAAGGATGGTTATTATCAAAACAGCAAGGTGTGGGGCACTTACCTGCACGGTATCCTGGACAATGGTGCGGTCATTGAAGACGTACTAGCGCCTTACACTACTGAAATTTCTGATAAAATATTTGATTTTCAAAGGTTTAAAGAAACGCAATACGACCGGCTGGCGGATCTGATCCGGGAGAATATAGATATGGAGTTGATTTACAAAAGCTTACAATACTAAGACGAAATGTTGCACGGGCATGGAGATGATGGATATAAGTACGGGAGGGAAATTCTTGCCGATTTCAGCACCAACGTCTGGTACGGGGCAGAGCCGGCAGGGATGAAGGAATATGTTTTTGAGAGGTGGAATCACGTCAATCGTTATCCGGAAGTGGTTTCGGAAAGTTTGCGCGAAAAGATTGCACTGCACCATAAATGTGCTGTGAATGAGGTGATTGCCTCCAATGGGACAGCTGAAAGTATCTATCTGATCGCGCAACTTTTCACTGGTAAGAAATCAACCATTGTTATCCCTGCATTTTCAGAATATGAAGATTCCTGCCTCATTTTTGATCATGAAGTCACGTTTTTGAACTGGAAGGAAGCATTGGAATTACCGGTTTTGAGAACCGACCTGGTTTTTATCTGCAATCCGAACAATCCCACCGGACAGATTTTTCCAGACCTGGAATACTGGCTGAAACTGAACCCGCATTGCGTGTTCGTAGTAGACGAAGCATTCATCGATTTTACTTTGGACTTAAAATCCATTGCCCCGCTCGTACAACGTTACCCAAACCTGATCCTGATGCGCTCACTGACCAAGACTTACGCGATCCCGGGCCTGCGGCTAGGTTACCTGCTCGCACATGAAGATATGATCAATCGGCTGATGGCCATTAAACCTCCATGGACCGTGAACGCGCTGGCTGCTGCTGCGGGTACATTCATTTTTGAAAATTGGCCAGACATTCAGTTGCCTATTCAGCAGATAATGGCCGACAAAGATGCATTCGTCAGGGAATTGCGGGAAAACGATGCCATCGCGATTGAAGACAGCAGTACTCATTTTTTTACTGGAAAAACAATGGTCAAAAGTGCCCGGCAGCTGAAAGAATTTTTACTGAATAATCACCAGCTCCTCATCCGGGACGCGGCAAATTTCAGAAGTCTGAACAGGCAGCATTTTCGCATTGCTACATTGAGTTCTCAACATAATCGATTATTGATCAAAGCATTGGAGGAATGGAAAACGCTATATTATTGATTTCACCTCTGCTCACTGGTTACCTGCTGGATCTCTGGCTCGGTGACCCGGATCATTGGCCACATCCGGTACGCGTTTTCGGTAATCTGATAGCAGCCGGAGAGCGGTTTTTGAACCATGGACGCTTCCCGTTTATCAAGGGAATGTTGCTTTCCGTCGCATTGGTAGTTTTGGTGTTTCTTTTCTTTACAGTGTTAGATAATGCGCTCAGGAAGTATTCAGGACTATTTTGGTTAATCAACAGTCTTTTTGTGTACTTCGGTTTGGCCAATAAAAATCTCATTGCAGAGGGGCAGCAGGTGTTTTCAGTTTTGCAGAACCGTGGCCTGAATGAAGGACGCCAACAACTTGCCCGCATCGTGGGTAGGGATACCTCACAATTGACTGAAAATCAGGTACGGATCGCTGTTTTTGAAACGATGTCGGAGAATCTGAGCGATGGTGTCGTTGCGCCTTTGTTTTACTACGCGATCGGCGGGGTTCCCGGAATGATGGCCTATAAGATGATCAATACGATGGATTCGATGCTGGGTTACCGTAATGATCACTATGAATGGTTTGGTAAATTTCCCGCCCGACTAGACGATGTCGCCAATTTTATCCCTGCGCGCATCACCGCCGTTTTAATGGTGCTACTGACTGCCAGCGGAAGAGGCTGGAAAGCAATTCTTAAATACGGAAACAAGCATAAAAGCCCCAACGCTGGCTACCCGGAAGCTGCATTGGCTGGTATCCTGGACTGCCGTTTTGGGGGGCCTAACGTGTACCATGGAAAAATAGTTGAGAAACCCTACATCGGTGAAACGGAACGGGTGATCCAGAGCGACGAGATCAGACGTGTGAGCAGTATCAATCACAAAGTTTGTCTGACGGCTGTTCTTTTGTTAATGATGGGCTTGCTGGCAGCTTGTAGCACATCGTCTGCTATTTACGAAAAAGGCGATGCAGCAGCGGCAGTAGCGGATCTCTTTCCTGAAAAAGTGAAGATCAACCACGCCAATGGCTTTTCCATCGCCTATCATGGCAATTATAAAACGGTCAAAATAGTAAGTCCTTTCGAAAAAACCATCGATACCGCCACTTTCGTACTCGTGCAGCGCGGTACGCCCAGACCCCGTGGATTTTCCGACAGTCAGATCATTGAAATACCGGTACGCAGCCTGGTTGTGATGTCGTCGCTGCACATTGGTCTGGTTGGTTTTCTCGAAGCCGAGGAGGTTTTGACAGGTATGGGAAACCTGAAATACGTGTCTTCGGCGAAGGTATTGGCGAGGATTGGTGCCGGTAAAATCGCAGAGGTGGGGAAGGAACAGGGGCTGAATGAGGAACTGCTGATCAGTATGCACCCGGATCTCATCATGGCTACCGGCAGCCCGGTAACGCGAATGGCCCGCTACCAGGCTATGAATCAGGCGGGTATACCGGTGATGGTGAATTCGGAATGGGTGGAGACTACGCCGCTGGGCCGTGCAGAATGGGTGAAGCTGCTCGCCGCTCTTTTGAATAGGGAAGCATTGGTGAATCAGAAGTTTATGGCAGTTGAAAAAGAGTACAAAAGACTTGCTGCCCTTGCTCAAAAAGCCAAAAACAAGCCCAGCCTGATCACCGGCATGAATTCCAAAGACGCGTGGTTTGTACCGAATGGGAATAGTTACGCCAACAGGTTTTTTCAAGATGCGGGAGCTACGTATCATTGGGCTGATACCAAAGCGACAGGCAGTTTGCCGTTGAGCTTTGAAACCGTGTACCCGGTGGCTTTACAGGCTGATTACTGGCTGAATGTGAGCATTGGGAATTTGAAAACCAGGCAGGATATTTTGGCGAAGGACGTTCGATATGCTGATTTTAAGGCATTTAAAACCAACAAAGTGTACGGCTATCACAACCGCACCAATGCGCAGGGAGCCAATGATTACTGGGAGTCGGGTGCTGTGAACCCGCATCTGGTACTGGCGGATCTGGTCAAAATATTGCATCCGGAGTTGCTGCCGGAACATCAATTGATATACTACAAACCAATTAACTGAATGAAGATTTACACCAAAAAAGGGGATAAAGGAACGACCGGATTGTTCGGCGGCAGCCGCGTGAGCAAGGATGATGTGCGGATCGAATGCATTGGAACGCTCGATGAGGCCAATTCTACCATTGGGGTACTGCGGGTGAAGCTGGGTAATGATCATTCCTGGCAACCCAATTTGCATAAAATCCAGAAAGACCTGATGGATATGATGTCGCATTTGGCGAGGCCTTCGGACGCCAAAAAAGAGAACAAAAATCCGATGCCGGTGGACGGGGCGGAATTTTGCGAACAATGGATCGACGAGTTGGAAACCGCCATGACCTCGCCTTCCGATTACTTTTTGTTGCCGGGCGGAAATGAGGTTTCGGCACTATGCCATGTAGCACGCACGCAAATGCGACGGGGCGAGCGCAGACTGGTTTCATTGATCAAAACGGACGAAGTACACGAGGCGATACCTGCCTATATCAACCGTTTATCGGACTTATTTTTTACACTGGCACGTGCTGAAATGGACAAGGCTGGTGTGGCGGAAGAGAAGTGGCAATTGTTTCTGTACAAGCGCTTTAAAACGGCTGAGTAGATGATTATTTACATTTCAGGTGGGGCGAGAAGCGGGAAAAGCAGGTATGCCATGGAGCTGGCTTTGGAGAAAAGTAGCGACCCCGTGTACGTGGCCACGGCAAGGATTTGGGATGAGGATTTTGGTCAAAGAGTGGAACGTCACCGGCAGGAGCGCGGGCCGGAATGGGCCTTGTTTGAATGTGAGCAGGACCTGCACCTGCTTCCGCTGACTGGTCGTACTGCTGTGATCGATTGCGTTACACTTTGGCTTACCAGCCTGTTTATGGCGCACGATCAGGACATAGACAGTGCATTGGCGGCTTTTAAAACCGAAATAAATGCCATAGCAAAGATGCAGGGCACATTCATTATCATTTCCAATGAAATAGGAATGGGTGTTCACGCGGAAACCGAGGTTGGACGGAAATTTACAGACTTACAGGGCTGGGCCAACCAATATGTCGCGGCACTCGCAGGGGAAGCTGTTTTTATGGTTTCAGGCCTGCCATTAATTCTTAAAAAATAATACGCCATGAAAACAGATACATTAATAGCGACAGAAATCTCTGAAAAAATAAACAACAAAACCAAGCCGTTGGGCGCATTGGGGATGTTGGAAAAACTGGCTTTTCAAATTGCCTCGGTTCAAAATACATTGTTTCCAAAACTGGAAAATCCCCACATCATTGTGTTTGCAGGAAGTCACGGCATTGCGGCGAAGGGCGTGAGCGCGTATCCATCTGAGGTGACGCCGCAAATGGTGCTCAATTTTATAAGCGGAGGCGCGGCGATCAATGTGTTTACCCGGCAGCATGACATTCAGCTTTTGCTGGTGGATGCGGGTGTCGATTATGATTTTGAAAAGAGCGAAAAACTGATTGACGCGAAAATCAATTATGGCACCAGAAATTTTCTGGAACAGCCCGCGATGACCGCGGAGGAATGCAGCAGATGTTTTGAAAAAGGTGCTGAATTGGTGCAGCAGGTTAAAGCAACTGGCTGTAACGTGATCGGTTTCGGGGAAATGGGAATCGGTAATACCTCTTCTGCTGCGTTGATCATGAGTAAATTGCTCACTATACCCATTGAAGATTGCGTAGGCAGAGGTACCGGATTGGACGACCAGCAGCTGGCACAAAAGATATCGATATTGAGCGAAGCATTAAAAGTACATCAACATGCAGGCAACGAGCCGGTGACTGTGATGCAAACTTTTGGTGGATTTGAGATCGCGATGATGTGCGGTGCGATGATGGAGGCTGCCAGGCAGGACATGATTATTTTGGTAGATGGCTTTATCGCCTCGGCGAGTTATTTATGTGCACTTCAGCTGTTTCCATCTGTGAAAACTAATGCTGTTTTCTGTCACCAGTCTGACGAAAAGGGGCATAGGCTATTATTGCAGGCATTGGAAGCTGAGCCGATTTTGAAGCTGGGTTTACGACTAGGAGAAGGAACCGGCTGCGCGCTGGCTTACCCGATACTGGCCAGCGCGGTGGCTTTTTTCGATGAAATGGCTAGCTTTGAAAGCGCAGGGGTCAGCAATAAATCATCATGAAACGGCAGATAACGCTTTTTTTTACCGCATTACAATTTTACACCAGAATTCCGGTACCGAAATGGGTCGCCTACCAGCCGGAAAACCTTAGCGCTGCAACGGCGTATTTGCCTTTTATTGGTTGGATCGTCGGAATGATTGCCGGAGTCGCCTGGCTGGGCGGATTGTATGTTACGGACGTGACCGTGGGCCTATTGATTTCATTGACAGCTTCGATACTGACAACGGGCGCATTTCATGAAGATGGTTTGGCTGATGTTTGCGACGGTTTCGGCGGAGGCTGGACAAAGGAAAAGATCCTCGAAATCATGAAGGACAGCCGCCTCGGAACTTATGGTACCACTGGCTTAGTACTGATTCTTGCATTCAAATTCTCGCTATTACAGATCCTGGCAGTCAGAGACCAGGCTGCATTGGTACTTTTACTGGTGGCCGGGCATTCCGTAAGTCGTCTGATGCCCACATTTGTTATTTTTTTTCAAAATTACGCACGCGATACTAACGATAGCAAGGCCAAACCTGTGGCTGAAAAACCCAGCTGGCTCACATTAACAGCAGCCTGCTTTTTTGGCGTTATTCCATTGATACTGCTTGCATTTTCCAAACAGGAACCGCTGGTGTTATTAGCATTGGTTTTCCTTGGCACCATTACATTTTTCATGAGCCGTTATTTCAAAAAATGGATCGGCGGATATACCGGCGATTGCCTGGGGGCTATTCAGCAGGTTAGTGAGACTGGATTTTACCTCTTTATAGTCGCATTGTGGAAGTATATTTGATCCGCCACACGACCCCGGTTTTAGAGCCCGGCCTTATTTACGGTCGAAAAGAGCTGCTTTTACACGATACCTTTCCTGACGAGCTGGCAGTGGTAATGCGTCAACTTCCTGAGCATTTCGAAGTGGTTTATTCCAGCCCCGCATTCCGTTGTGTGGAACTGGCGAAGGAAATAAGTCCGGATTTTATTATCGACACCCGTCTGCAGGAACTGGATTTTGGAGAATGGGAGGGGAAAACTTGGGACACCGTCGATCAGGTGGCTTTGCAATGCTGGATGGATGACTATGTGACTGTATGCGTGCCGGGCGGGGAAAGTATGGTGCAGATGCGTGACCGGGTCATGGAATTTTGGAATGAGTTACTCACCCAAGCACATACTCGCGTGTGCATTGTCACACACGCGGGAGTGATCCGTTTGTTGCTAGCGAGCGTGAGGAACATTGCATTGACGGATATTTTTGACATCAAAGTACATTATGGAGAAGTGATAGTAGTTAAGCCATTTACTTCCTGATCTGCGTTTTGTAATTTGAACCTCAATTTTCAGCCTTTAAATTGAGCAGCCATGGAAAACGATTATCTGCAAAGTGTTCGGAAACAATTTGAGTATTACAAAATGCTGGGTGACAAAACCATCGCCCAGGTTACTGACGAGCAGCTTTTTTGGAATTACAATGAAGAAAGCAATAGTATAGCTACCATTGTCAAGCATTTGTGGGGGAATATGCTGTCGCGCTGGACGGATTTCCTGACGACCGACGGAGAAAAAGAATGGCGTGACCGGGAAGGCGAGTTTGAAAACGATATCAGCGACCGGGCGGAGTTACTAGCGAAGTGGAACGAGGGCTGGAACTGTCTTTTTGCAGCATTGGACTCGCTGAATGAAAGTAATTTTAACCAACTGGTTTATATCAGAAACCAGGGCCATACGGTCACGGAGGCCATTAACCGTCAGCTGGCACATTATCCTTACCACGTCGGACAGATCGTTTTTATTGGTAAAATGGTTTTGAATGACCAATGGACTTCGCTATCGATTCCGCGCGGCGATTCCGGAAAATACAATGCGGATAAATTTGCAAAACCTAAGGGCAAGACCCATTTCACTGACGAGTATATACGAGGCGACTACAACAAGTAATGGTGGATTTGTACCCGAATGTCGTAATCGCCCCCTGATATTGCCGGAATCACACAGTATGTATCCTTTTTGTATAGGCTAGTTTTGTAATGTCAAGTTAATCAACCAAAACACTTATAAACCTATACCATCATGGAAGCTACATTCGCAAATCAAACTGTTAAAAGCCAAAGTAACAAAGGATTACTGGCCGGAAAAATCATCAGCGCACTGTGCATTCTGTTCCTGCTATTCGACGCCATTATGAAAATCATCAAAGAATCACATTCTATCGAAGGCTCGGCGCAGCTGGGCTGGCCGGTGGATCAGGTTCAGAGCATTGGCATCGTGCTACTCATTGCCACGATACTTTACATCATCCCACGCACCGCAATTTTAGGGGCGATTCTACTGACAGGTTACCTCGGCGGCGCCATCGCTATCATGGTCCGGGCAGGACAGCCACTCTATTTCGCACTTACATTCGGTGTGCTCGTATGGGCAGGATTGTACCTTCGTGATGAGAAGTTGCGGAAGCTGATTCCTTTTGAAAAGTAACAACAAAGCTACACAACACCACCCATTAACGGGTCGGTCTTAGTTACTGCTCCTGTCTCAACGTGGCCTGCGAAGCGTTCTTCGTAGGCTTCGTTGCCTTTTAGTTTTAGGCTGAAATCGTACCAGTTGAATGATTTGTTTAGATTCAAGGTAATGTTCGTTTTGGCGCCGGCGGCAATGATTTTGCTGCGGCTTCCGGTTTCGTAGCTGTTATCTGCGAGCGTAACTGTATGGGATTTTGAATCATTGTTCTGGATCGTTACCACCACATTCCCAGTCAGTTTGGAAGATCCGGACGCTTCGTAGTTGCAGGTGATTTGCAGCAATGGATTGGTTTTATTTCCCGAAAATTCACGGTAAAAACCATTGGGCCCGTAAATCCGCAGGTGGTAGTTTCCATTTTTAAAATCATCGATTTTCCATTCATCCTGCAACATATCCCCGGCAGCTACGCTGTAATCCCATGCACGAAGCGGATCATTCTGGTAAGGGTTCATGGCGTAAACGCGGAACGGCGAACCGGTCGCTTTGTTTCCAAAAACCTTGTTCCCAGCCTTGAATGACAATGCGATACTGTTTTTGGCCTGATCAAAATGCAGGTTTGTATAAGGCTCGTAGGGTAATGCGCATGCCGAGCGGATACCTTTTTCCTGTTTGGGGAAATAAGGAGATTTCTCAGGGTCTTTATTTATTTCCTCGATTTCAGCGGCAGTCAGTTTCTTGAAGTTCTCAGGGACTTGTTTGAATTGTGACTGGTGAATGCTTTCAAGAAAAGGTTCTCTTTTCAGAAATGCGGGTTTCTCTATTTTTTCACCATTAAATGGCCTGAAAACAGAAGTAAGGTCACCACAGATCGTTCGACGCCATTGTGTTATATTTTCTTCTTTTACTTTTTTGTTGAACTTCTTTTCCAGGAAATTTTCAAGGAATTGCAATGATGAAGTATGATCAAATACCTCTGAATTGACAAATCCGCCGCGCGACCAAGGCGACGCTACGATCATAGGCACACGGTATCCGAGCCCGATGGAGCCCTCGCGAATGTTACTCGCTACTGACGAAGGATTGGTCTGTTGGTCACGCGTTGCGAAGTCCAGTTTTGGATCAATGCCTGCGGATACTTTGCCGGTATTTTCTTTGTAAGGATTTGGAACAATATAAGG
>NZ_JBDSFX010000069.1:0-10752 GCF_039919315.1 Dyadobacter sp.
ATCCCAAAGAACCTGACGAGCCTGGTATTTTTTCTGCCGCGCCCTTATATGAAAACGGCAGGCTAGCAGGCTACGTTTATGCCATACTCGCCAGTGAAACCCAAAGACAAATCCTGGGAACCCTTAACAGCAACCTCAATTTCAGGCTCGGCCTGTATATTTTTCTATGTACGTTGCTAATCGCGTTCATCGTCGGGGTTATTACCTTTTTCCTGATCACCGATAGCATTTGTCAAATAGCGCTGGTAGTGAAAAGGTTCAAGGAGGGCGATTACTCTGCACGTATCGTGGGACATTCGAAGGGGAACATTGGAATGCTGACCTCCACTTTCAATGATATGGCCGACGTGATCGTAGATAACATTGATAAGATCACCGCGACCGACAAATTTCGGCAGGAACTGATCGCTAATGTTTCGCATGACCTGCGCACGCCGCTGTCCATTATGCAGGGCTATGTAGAAACGCTGATGATCAAAAAAGACCAACTGAATAATGCTGAAAAGGGTAAATATCTGGGTGTAGTACTGGACAGCACCAAAAAACTTTCGGGACTGGTGGAGCAACTTTTTCAATACGCCAAGCTGGAAGCCAACCAGATCACGCCTGAAAAAGAACAATTTATGCTCAATGAGCTGGCTTCCGACATTCTTATGGCCTACCACCTTCGTGCGATGGAGAGGTCGATCAAACTCGATCTGGACACGACAGGAACATTGCCGCTTGTATTTGCAGACATTGCCCTCACAGAACGGGTCCTGCAAAACCTTTTGGATAACGCATTTAAATTTACGCCGGATGGGGGAAGCATCAGCATCCAGCTGACAAATACGCAAGCGGGGGTGCAGGTTCAGGTATCCGACACTGGCAAGGGCATTGCTGCTGAAGAACAGCCATATATTTTTGAGAGGTACAAGCAACTCGACGGTGACCATCAGCAAAAAAAAGGAATGGGTATCGGCTTGGCTATCGTAAAAAAGATACTGGAACTACACCAAAGTTCCATTCACGTGAAAAGCGAACTTGGTAAAGGGACCTTATTCTGGTTTGAATTGCCCACCATTTACAAGGTAGCGACGAATAAATCCTCTCCTTTATTAACCTAAAAACGGATTTTCTCTATGGCTTAAATTCGCGGGTGCTTTTAGTTAAAGTAGTATTTAAGGAAATAGCTTCAATTAGCCAATGTCCCTTCTACCTCACCACGTAGCTCTCTTTTGAAAAGAAGTACACCGGCTTTTTAACAAATGTTGCTTGTGGATTCGAGTCAGCCCGCGTTATCTTGCAGAAATCACTGGATTTCAAAGTTGACGGAACAACAGGCGGCTCTGTAAAGAAAGTCGGCCAAACTGCCGCGCAATCGCCGTTGCAATTACTAACATTGCCGGTGTCGCCAGAGAAGGTATAAAGTGTTTTCCCCAATGCATCGACCCAATACCGGCCTTAGCTCCTAACAAAGTATACGATCTATTTTTCAATGGTTTGTAGGTTCGTCAATTCGGAAACAACCTTCCTCGATCTGGAAACATCCGAGCGCTTTTTGCAGCCCAACTTTGCATTATCAAATTATCAAACAAAGATCATGTAAAAAACAATTTCCATTACCGGGGCTTCCTCGGGATTAGGAAAAGCCACCGCCAGATTTTTTCAAAGCAAAGGTTGGAAGGTCATCGCAACCATGCGTAACCCGGCATCGGAAACAGAGCTGAACCAACTCGACAACGACACTGCTTCCGCTGGCCATAACACTTTACCCCAGACGTGAAGAAATCGGCCAACCGGCATCCATGCGTGATATCAAACAATTATTTATCCGGTAAATTTGCAGTCATGCAGCTGATAGAATCCATTTCCGAATTTCACCGCTTGCTCTCGCTTCCTGCGCCATTACACCCGCTGGTGAGCGTGCCCCCAAACAGGTGCAGGCAGTTGAGCTCGTTGATTTGAACACGCTTATCCAGGATTGCGGCAGTGGCTGGATGCTTTTGTTCCATCCCGATTTTTTATACGGGCACATGCTGGGCACCACCATCAAAAGCTATGGGTACTTTTCATACGAATTCAATGAGGCCCTGCATCTTTCAGGAAAGGAAGAACAAACCGTCGCCGAGATCTTCACAAAAATTGATACCCAAAAAAAGGCAGGCAATGCACTATTGGTCCAGTTCGAGAAGATTGTAAACCAATATTTTGATTCCCAAGCGGCCATTGACCGCGGCCTGCCGTCCATGGATGATATCGCGTCACAGCTCAACATTTCACCCAGATACATGAGTGATATGCTGCGCACATTAACCGGCCAGAGCGCCCAGCAGCGCATACAGGAAGTGATCATTGAAAAGGCAAAAGAAAAGCTTTCGACTACAACACTTTCCGTTGCCGAGATCACCTACGAACTGGGTCTCGAGCGGCCTCAGTCTTTCAACAATTATTTAAAAATAAAACCAACCGGACCCCGCTTGAATTTCGGGCGAGTTTTAATTAAACACATCTCCGTCAGTTTGAGCTGACCTACAACCAAAATCTTCATGGAAAAGTGAACCACAGATAATATACCGGATCTGTCCGGGAAGACTATGCTTGTTACCGGGGCCAATTCGGGGATTGTATTTGAAACCAGTTTAGCATTAGCCAAAAAGGGAGCTCAACTCATCATGACTAGCCGTGATCAGCAAAAAGCAGATGTTGCAAAGGGGCGAGTGACGCGTATTGTGCCGACTGCCCGCATCATGCTGGTAACCCTGGATCTTGCAGACCTGGATTCGCTCAGAAAATTCCATCTCAATCGCAGTGCATCCGGGCGGCTCACCCATTAATTTGCAGCGTAAAAGCAGTTTTTTGATGGCCAAGATCATTACGCCGCTGCTTTCTCAATCTGCCGACAAAGCCGCTTTACCTTCACTGCTTGCAGCTACGGATGATGCCGCAACGAATGGCAGCTACTGGGGACCAGCGGGATTTATGAAGCTAAAAGGTCTGCCAGGACCAGCAGCAATCCCAAAACAGGCAAAAAATTTACCCTCAGCAAGTAGCTTATGGGAAGTGGGAGAACAAATTGACCGGGGTTAAATTTCCATTCTGAGGCAAGCTACGATTGCGACTGGTACAGACAGAGAGGTCCAGAGAAAGCTAAATGGATCTGAACCGTACAACAAACCAAAATTGAGCTTCACAACAAAGCTGCCCCTTCTCCAATTTCGGATATTTGCATTAGAATCTATTAGAAAAAACAATGAGCAATCAAACAGTATTAGTTACCGGGGGAACCGGATTTGTGGGAATCCACGCGATTTTACAACTCTTGCAGCAAGGATATACCGTTAAAACCACGCTCCGGACATTATCCAAAACGCAAAGTATCGTTGACGCACTTAAAGAAGCAGGGCTTGCCGATTTTTCAAAATTGTCTTTCGTTGAAGCAGACCTCACGAGCGATAAGGGTTGGGACGAAGCTGTTGAAAGTTGTGATTATGTGTTGCATGTAGCTTCCCCTTTTCCACTGACAGAGCCAGAAGACGAGAATGATCTCATTATTCCAGCCCGCGACGGTTCTTTGAGGGTCTTGAAAGCAGCCAGAAATTCGGGCGTAAAACGGGTGGTGCTTACTTCGTCATTTGCTGCAATTGGCTATGGCTCAGACCGCAAAGGGCATATTTTCGATGAAAATGACTGGACAGATAAAAACGCTGCTATTCCTGCTTACATCAAATCCAAAACCATTGCAGAAGAAGCAGCCTGGGAATTTATCAAAAATCAGGGCGAAGGTATGGAGCTGGTCGTTATTAATCCCGTCGGAATCTTTGGTCCGATCATCGGCGGCATTTATCCTGCCTCTTTCGAGGGAGTTATCCAGGCAATCCTTGAAGGTAACATTAAAGAAAGTCCTGCTTTTACATTTGGTGTCGTTGATGTACGCGATGTCGCGGACATCCATATCAAAGCAATGCTGCCACCGGGAGCAAATGGGCAACGCTTTCTGGCCACATCGGAAGGGGCTGTAAGTTTTTATGACGTTGCCGAACTGATTAAAAAGGAACGTCCCGAAAGCGCATCTTTGATTGCTGACCTGCAACCAACAGCGTCAGAAGCTTATACTAGAATGTCTAACAAAAAAGCAATTGAAACTTTAAACTGGCATCCGCGCAGCAAGGAAGAAGCGATTCTGGCAAGCGTGGACAGCCGACCGAAGTAAGTAAATTTGCAAAACTAGTTATTCTGACGTGGAAATTAATAAAATACACTCCTGCCATTTAGGCCCGGAAATTTCGCCGGAATACTTCATACCGAACACTATTTTATGTTCCTGTTAAAGGGTTCGATGAAGGCCTACGACGGTAACAAACGCTACTCCGTGCATCCGGGCGACAAGATAGTCGCCCGGAAAAATCGTTTGACTTATCATTCTCCAACGCACTACCATTTCCGGCATAGTAAACATTGCCGGCACTAACAGCTTGCCCCACATCCATCCCTATCTTTTGAGACTTCTGCTGATGAAGAGAAAAAGGACCCTCAATGCATCGCTCGGCAATTCCCTTCGCGCTATACTGCTTACCCAATGCACTTCCGTTGAAGACGGATCTCGTACGATGATCACAGTATGTGATGCCGTACAGCAGGCCTTCTTCATTTTTTCGGATTACCGTATCAATCCCGTCTTTTTGAAGAATATTGATCAGCCTGGGCAATGACACGTTTTGTTTGCCATACAAAGTAAAATCTATACTATTCTTAACACGTAACGAATCCTTCGTACGGTTCGGATTCATCTCATTGTACAGAAAACGCACTTTCAGCTTTCTATGTGTTGGCTTGAAATGAAAGTCGCTTGCTTTGATGGGCACCCCAAGCCGGTTGCCATCTTCATCCAGCACGCGGTATAAAAGGCCATTGTTCTTTCTGATCCTCGAACCCTCCGAGCCAATGTCCGCCGCAACATTATAATAATTAAGCACCGCATTCAATTCTCCCATCGTGGTGAACTTGTAGTCATTCAGAACCTTTTCGAGCACGTTGGCAATGGCCTTCTTGGTTTCTGACTTTCCATACGCCGCTTTAATGCTGACGGGTTTCAGATTAAACTCCTGCACTTTTCGATCTTGTGCTTTTACCTAACCAAAATCTATCTCAATCTCCTTCCTGGTCTTCTCCGATTCATTCCTACCCAGGTTGTGCAGTGAAATTCGGCTTCCATCTGCTTTGATGTTTGTTGTCACGAGATGCACATGGGGTTGGACCGGCATTCCGGTGACCAGCATCCCGGTGCTCGTATACGAGGGCGGGTTGTTTCTCAAATCCAATACCTTTCAAGTAGGCTTTTGAAATCTCCGCGAGCTGTTCTTTGCTCAGCTTTTCCGAGGGGTCAAAGTTCAGGGACACGTGTACCGTATTGACCTTTGTCCTTTTGTTTAAAGCCAATTGCTGCTGAATCCGGTTCAGCTTTTGGTCAAAACTCAGCGCATCCGCATCCTTAGGATAGTTGAAAGCCGAAATGCATTCCGCATGTCCCTGTTCCAGCTTTTTTTCATTGTATTGCAGCACAGCCCGGAGCCGGCTGCTGGTGTTTATCACTGCAACCATCGATCTGCCAATTTATCGGTTTGCGATTTGATCTTCTCCATTATCGAAAACAGGAATGCCTTTTCAGCTTCGTAGCTGGCGATCCAATTTCTGAATTCTGAGATTTGGTTGACCGCATTGAGGCGTTTGGTCGCCTGGTTGAAGTTGTTGCTAAGCCGGTTAAGTTCTTCCCGCAGCTCCGACAATTCACCAATCATCTGATCTTGCGAACCGTTCCTTTCGATCACAGTTACCGGTCGGTTGAAGATAAAAAGCCTTAAAAATTCACTTAATTTCCGGCATGTGGTGCGGCTGCGTTTGGCTTCCAATATGGCGTATTCTTTGGGTGTCAGCCGGAAGATTACAAGCTTTGTCTTGTTCGATTTTTCTTCTTTCATCACGATCCTATCTACACTTTCAAACATATAAAACTCCTTCACAAACCTGGACCGACTTTGGAGGGGAAGGCCAGATCGGGTGCGCAGCAACCGGCGATTGTATTACAATCGTACATCTGGCCAGACGCGCAAAGCAGGCGGCTCATTTGGATTTCAAAATCTTCGAAACCGTATGTTGAGCCGATTTGTGAATCTAGTTTATTGAAATGGGATTTACCTATCCTGTGTAAATTTGCCTTAGGATCGCGAGCGTTTTGGGCTGACGTTTGTCTTTTTCGAAAAAGTCGTGTTTGTTCGAGAATGGTCGAAAATATTCGTATTTGTTCGAGATTTTGTAAGTAGCCCATCAAGATGTTTTCAATGAGATCAGCAAACCTCCTAAGACTCATTAGGTTTGATTGTTAATCATTCGGGTATGTTCGATGCGTTGATTCCAACATCTCGGGTAGGAGCACAGCTGGTAGAGACAATGACAAATGTCCTTTGGATGATGTTCGCTCCGAGCCCCAAACATTCGGTCGAGCAATCTACTTAAAATTTTCAACACTGCACCAGTTCGAACTCCCTTGATGACGGGTGTGTGATTGAGCATGAGGAGATTCACCTAATAAACATCGAAAGACCCAACCTGTATTTAAGATTTTCATTGGAGTCTATGATCCTGGAATTATTATCAAAACGGGTATTATATAGCGCTTCTATACCAATATGCCTGCTAATACGGAAACTCAACCCAAATGCACCGGATAAGGCAAAATTCTGAGAATTAGATGAAGCTTCGAAACTGCCCTTCTGCTCGTTACCCCATTGAAAGTTATATCCTGAAGAAAGTTGCACAAATGGTTTTAGCTTGAAATCCAGAAAGTAATAGCGGGAATATATTTCCGGAAGAACCGAATAAAATTCATATTCAGGAATCATATAAGCAGCCGGGGTGCCTGTCTTAAGTCTTTGGGACGATTTGCCCATCGATAACTGGAACCCTACCACCAAACGATTTGCTACCAGATAACCTGCCTGGGGTGCGAGCGACCAGTTCTTGCCGGAATGGTTAATAGTATTAACACCAGATCCAGAAGCATTTAAGGCCAAAGTGAAACTACCCTTTCTTAACTCTTTGGGGGATGTTTCGTTAGGAAGCGCAGCCGGCTCACTCACTATCGACGCTTCTTGTGCATGTACTAGGTTATGTAGTGCGCTCATAAAAAAGCAAACAATGAAGACTTTGGCTATTTTGTTCATAGAAATATTGTTTTAGACGTGGTTTGGCTAGAATTTCAGCGTATAGCCTATATAGGGTAATATTGGAAGAAATGAAACCTGCTTTATTGAAATTGCTGTTGGCTTGGAGTTAATCCGCTGAATCTTCAAATCGAGATATAAAGGATTATTTCGGTTATAGGCATTGTACAATCCTATGCTCAACTCAGCCTTGCGTTTACGGGCGGTGGTTAAAGATTTGACTGCACCAATATCCAGCCTATGGAAGCTGGGCATTCTTCCATTATTCCGATTGTTGTATATAAACTTGGGGTCAGAACCATTCTCAGTAATGGTAGCGGCCTCGGGCAATGTGACAGTATGTCCCGTTTGATAAACAAAAGTGGTATTCAGGCTCCATTTCTTGCCGATTGCATATCCGGTCGTAATCGACAAATTATGCCTTTTGTCGTATTTCATTGGATACCAGGTGTCGTCATTTACTCCTACGAATCTCCTTTCCGATTTGGACAAAGTGTAAGCAAAAGACCCTTTGAATTTGCCTATATTCCTACTGATCATAAACTCCACTCCCTTTCCACGGCCGATACCATTTTTTATAACAATATCATCCCAGGAATCGGCAAGCAGGCCAGTGAAATTAGTACCGTCAGGATAGTCTATGAGGTTTTTCATCCTTTTGGTATATACTTCGAGAGAAAACTCCCAGCCTGAGACGGGAAAAATTTTGTATAATCCGACTGATAATTGATTAGCCCTTGACGGAACCACCTTATCCGTAGACGGTAGCCATGCATCGTAACCAAAGCCAAAGCCGTTGTTTGTAAGCAAATGAAGGTATTGATTCATCACCGAGTAACCTGCTTTCAGCGACCAGTTGCCCGGAAGTGACCAGTTTACCCCTAGTCGCGGTTCCGGGTTGTAGAATGTACGGCCACTGACTTTGTAAAGACTGTAACGTAAGCCTGCATTAAACCGGATCTGTGACGTCAAAGCAATATCGCTGTCAACATAAAAATCCAGCTGAGACGCAGGAAGCTTCCCTTCTTTGGTATTATCAAACAAGCCATTATAGTTGCTTTTCGTAACAAACGGACTGAAGGAATGCCTGGTAGCGTCCAGACCGAATTTTATATTCAATTGATTGGCAGGAAAATAATCAAACTGGATTTTACCTCCCCAATCGCTTACACCAGCATTGGTGTTGCGATAAAGACTAGACGGTTGTCCATTTACACCTTCATCTTCGAAATTATTGGTGTATTCACTCGTGTATTTCGAATAGAGCAGGGCAAATCTTGAGAACAGTTTGGGAGAAAAAACCTTGCTATATCTCAGCGTTGCCGTGGTATTCCCCCAATTGTTCCCAACAGCTGTTTCCGTTTCTTTTCCATTGTTGGTGATACTCCATTCAGCATATTTAAACCGGTCATAGCCATTGTAGACACTGGCATATACCTGATCCGTTTTATTGATCTGATAATTAAATTTTGCGTTCAGGTCATAAAAACGATAAACACGGTCCTCTCCTGTCCCAGAGCTGGGTTTCTTTCGTAAACTGAGCAAGGAAGTAAGGCCTAATGTAGAAACCCGTCCGGATATGATAAACGAAGCTTTGTTTTTAATGATTGGCCCCTCCAGGGTAAGTTTCTGGTTGAGCAGGCCTAGTCCTACTTCTCCACCAAATTTTTGGTTATTCCCATCTTTCATAGTCAGATCAATGACTGAGGCCAGTCTGCCTCCGTATCGGGCAGGGAATGCCCCTTTATAGAGATCCACCGATTTTAAAGAATTTGGATTGAAGACCGAGAAAAAGCCACCAAGATGCATCACATTGTAAACAGGCGCTTCATCAAGCAGGATCAGGTTTTGGTCCGGGGTCCCGCCCCGAATATATAAGCCTGCACTCCCTTCGGTACCGGTGGAAACACCCGTAGTGTAGCTTAATGCTTTTAAAACATCGACTTCGCCCAGTAAGGCCGGCAACGCTTTAATCCTGTCAATAGGAATTGACAGACTCCCGATTGGAGAGCCCAGAACTTTATTTTCCCTGACATTTATTTCATGTAGATTATTTGCCTGCGATAATTTTATCTCCAGCGGAGCGCTCAGCTTTGAAAGATCTTTTACGTATACAGGCAAATAACCCACATAGCCGACTTTGAGATAATGATCCGGTGAAGGCACTTCAAAGCTAAAAAAGCCATATGCATTGGTATGCACACCCGTTCCCGAAATACTATCACTTACAGAAGCCCCAATGAGCAACTCTCCGCTCATAGCATCACGTATCGTTCCACTTACTGTAAGTTTTTGAGAAAAACTACGCTGTGCGATCAGACCAAATAACAAAGCAAATACAATGGCAAATGGCTGGGTCATGGTAGTTCAATGGTCTTTTCATTGGACGCAAAAATAAGTCCATAGCCATTTTTGACATTGGTCAATGCCTTCTGGGGGGGAAGTACCAGATGATCAACACCCTCAGGTTGCTTATTTTCTATTTTCGCATATTCAAAAAAATCTTTTGAAATAACCCCGACACGTACTATTACTTTCAAGGCGCGGATGGTAGAGTTGAGATCAGTTCCGTTTTCCACATAAAATTTGAGCGGAACGGCAGGGGCAGGTAAGCACTGATTGGACATCAGGAAAACACGGCTTTGAGGATAAACAATGGCCTTTAGAATGTCATTATATTCGGGCTTCTCTACTTCTATGCCCCAGGTATGGCAATCTTCTTCATTGGCGGATATATTGTCTGCCGAAGCATAGGGATAGCTGGAAAGTGTATCGTTTATATAGTAATTTGTCAGTTTGATGCTAAAGTGCCTGTCGAGTAAGGCATCTTCTTTTGTAAAATACAAACTTATCAGATCTTGCGGGGTTTGATGGTTCATTTGACCGACAACATCACGTGTTCTTATCGCAGTCATATCAGGCAATGCCAATGGGACAGTAACAAGGGCCGACTCCGCAGTGGGGAAAGAAGGTGCCGATACTTGCACCAGGTAGGTAGCTCCCGCCTGCACCAGGCTGTCAGAAGTATAAAATCCCGGCTCTTTCCCGGAATGCAAAATCGTTATATATTCTTTGCCGTTTTTATATAATACGACGGTAGCATTGTTAACTGTGACTTCGGCAGGAATTTTTCCGACAGGGTTAAAGGTTTTTGTCACTTGTATTCTGATTGGTAAATTTGCCTGAAGTTTGCCCCATAACACGAGTTTGTCACCTGCGTACGGGATTTTCAGGTCCAGGTCCTGTTCTTTACAACCGACGAGAAACATAATTATTATAAAAAAAAGGTATTTCATCATCATAGTCAGATATACTTAAGCCAGAGCTATATACATGTTTAAAATTATGCATGTATATAGCTCTGGCTCGCGTTTACAAATTTACATATTCATAACCTAAGTATGTAAAGAGACAAAAATAGCTCACTCAGGATAAAAATACTGGCCATAGTATTTAGATGGGGTAACTTGACAATTCATCTTCCCACTTGTCCCGTTGAGCCAAGACATCGAGGACGCACCTGAAACCTCACCAACGAACAAACTAATCTCTT
>NZ_JBDSFX010000070.1:0-106605 GCF_039919315.1 Dyadobacter sp.
ATATAGTCAATGATAAAAAACTGCAAGGAACTACAACCCATAATATCTTCGATCTTTTTCGTTTTGGCCAAAACCTCACGGTAACCTTTTCTATACAAAGGTTTGCCGTCAATTATTTCATGGATCAAAACGCTGGGTATTTCATTGGTAGAAATCTCTGTCGAAATTCTACCCGGACCTGGTGAAGCTATCATAGTCATTCGATTTGCTATATTCAAATATAAAAATATGCTTTGACAATTCCTTGATTTGCTTAGTAATAAGCGAATTATGATTACGGGCTTTTAAATTCAAATAATTTATTTTTTCGATGTGAAAACAAAAAAGCAGTGGAATCAAATTCCACTGCTTCATATTATGTCAAATTAAAGCTTATTCTACCACGCTCAATTTAACAGCATTTGTTTTGCGGGATTTTGAAACCGGCATACTCAATGTGTTAATGAATACGTCACCTTTCTTCAATTCACCTTTTTCGATAAGGAAAAGTTTGATGTCTTCAATCAAATCATCCGTTGATACATCCTGATCTTTATCGTAGAAATATACCTTAGTTCCCCAATAAAGCGCCAATGTGTTCATCAGAGCTCTATCCGAAGTAAATATTAGCAAACTAGCTTTTGGACGGTGATGCGAAAGACGGAAAGAAGTATATCCTGAACGCGTCACACCGATAATTGCAGCAGCATTTGTATCACGAGCCAAACGGCAGGCGCTCATTACTACGTTGTCATTCAGTTTGTTTTCGCTTGGTTTTTCGTTTACAAACGCATGGTGTTTGAAATAAACATCAATAGAGTTTTCCTCAACCTTTTCAATCGTACGGCTCATCGTTTCAACAGCAAGCAATGGATATTTTCCAGAAGCTGTTTCTGCGCTAAGCATTACTGCATCCGCACCGTCAAGTACAGAGTTAGCCACATCACTAAGTTCTGCACGTGTTCCGCGAGGACTTTCGATCATACTTTCAAGCATTTGCGTAGCAACGATAACCGGCTTACCAGCTTTGTTACATTTGTCAACGATCATTTTCTGAATCATCGGAACTTCTTCTGCCGGTAATTCAACACCCAAATCTCCACGGGCAACCATGATTGCGTCCGCAGCTTCGATGATTTCGTCAATATTTGCTACTGCTTCAGGTTTTTCGATTTTTGCGATCAAACGCGCAAATTTGCCTTTGTTAGCGATGTATTCTTTTACTTTAATGATTTCAGAAGCAGTACGCACAAACGAAAGTGCTACCCATTCCACATTATGTTCCAGTCCGAAATCAAGATCTTCGTAATCTTTTGTCGTTACAGAAGGCATTGAAACGCGGGTGTTTGGAAGGTTTACACCTTTTTTAGATTTCAACAATCCACCATAAACAACCTGAGTTACAACATCGCTTCCTTCAATTCCTGTTACCAGCACTTCAAGTTTACCGTCGTCCATCAAAATACGGTCACCTATTTTCACGTCATTGTACATGCCGTCGTAAGGAGTGCTCACTTTTTCAGCAGTACCTAAAACTTCTGTATTGGAAAGAATCAGTTTATTTCCAGCCTCGATCAATACACCATCTTTTTCAGCTACAAGTCCGATACGGATTTTTGGTCCCTGCAAATCCTGTAAAATGGCAAGGTTCAATCCGAATTCTTCGTTTATTTCGCGAATGGTATTAAGCCTGGCCAGGTGGTCTGCATGCGTACCATGAGAAAAGTTTAGACGAAAAACATTTACGCCGGCAACTGCCAAAGCATGAAGCATTTCTTTTGTTTCTGATGTTGGGCCTACGGTAGCAACAATTTTGGTTTTCTTGGAAGACATAGATTTAATTGCAGTATTATATGAATTTACTAAACACAATCCACATCAATCACGACGTGGACGCCTTTTATGGTTTTATCGGTTAGAATATCAATGACTTTTTCTTGTATAAACGACTTTGCCGCCTTAAAATTAATCTTTTCTCGTTCAAGTTTAATGAGAATATCGAACAAAAACTGATTTCTTACTCTTTCCACCAGCGGCGGCTGCGGACCAAGAACCCGGCTCGCCCCCAAATTGGCTGTCAGTTTTTCAGCAAGAATTTTAGCGGCGCGGTTCGAAACAGCCCCGTCTATGTGCTTCACCGTCACTTTTATGAGTCTGGTAAATGGGGGATAATTGAATTTTTCACGTTCAATGATCTCTGATTCGTACATTCCGTGGTAATCATTGGTAACGACCCTTTCCAAAAGTTTTTGTGAAGGATTAGCAGTCTGGATCAGGACTTTGCCTGGCTTATCCGCCCGCCGGCCTGCGCGTCCGCTCACCTGTGTGAGCATTTGGAATGCGCGTTCCGAGGCTCTGAATTCAGGAAAATGAATGATCCGGTCTGCATCAAATATGCCGACCATGCTGACATTGTCGAAATCCAGCCCTTTACTCACCATTTGGGTACCTACCAGAATGTCGATCCCGCCATCTTCGAATTCCTGAATGATCTGCTGATAAGCATTTTTCGCCCGGGTCGTATCCAGGTCCATTCTTTGCACCCTTGCCTCGGGAAACATCAAATTGATTTCATCTTCTATTTTTTCGGTTCCATAACCCATTGTCTTCACTTTCGGCGAGCCGCAATTGGGGCAAGTTCTGGGAACTTCTTCTTTATGTCCGCAATAATGACAGCGCAATTCGCTGACCTTCATGTGGTAAGTGAGGCTGACATCGCAATTGGCACATTCCGAAATCCAGTTACATTCCTCACATTGAAGATAGGGCGAGTAGCCGCGCCGGTTCTGAAACAGAATGGTCTGCTCCTTATTTTTAAGATTGAGCTGCAAATGGTCAATGAGGACGGAAGAGAACTCATTTTTCATCTGTTTCTGTTTTTTCTCCTTTTTCGTATCAATTAATTGAAAAGTAGGCAAAGCAGCATTTCCGAAGCGTTGCGTCATTTCGACCAGCCCATAGCGACCGCTTTTGGCATGGTAATAACTTTCTAATGAAGGCGTCGCGGAGCCCAGAAGTGTCTTACCCTTATGCATATAGGACATGATCACCGCTACGTCGCGGGCGTTGTACCGCGGCGCAGGATCGTGTTGTTTGTACGAAGTTTCGTGTTCCTCATCAACAATGATCAGCCCAAGATTATCAAATGGAAGGAAAATGGCTGAGCGTACGCCGACAACAAACTGGAATTTGCCATCCAAAATACCTTTCCACACCTCAACGCGCTCATTATCGGAGAATTTGGAATGATAAATACCCATCACATCCCCAAAAACCTTCCTTAGTCTCACCACAATCTGAGTGGTCAGGGCGATTTCCGGCAGCAGGAACAGAACCTGTGAACCGCTTTCCAAAACCTGTTTGATCAGCTCAATGTAAACCTCTGTTTTGCCGCTTCCGGTTATTCCATGCAGCAGCACTACTTCCTTATCTTGGAAATGATCATGGATTTCGCGGGAAGCCTGGGTTTGTGAGTCGGTCAACGTAATGGATCCCATATTACCGACCGGGATATCATCAAAGCGGGATATGAAAATCTCGAACTGTTCGAAAATGCCTTTCTTGATCAAGGTATTCAGCGAAGCGTCAGAGATTCCGTCATCCTGTGTGAAAATGGATTTGTCCAATCCTTTCTGATTCAGATCAGGATTGTTGTAAACCGGGATATAGCTCAGGTATTTGAGCAGGATTTCCTGCTGTTTGGGCGTTTTATCAAGCGACGTTGCGAGTTTGCCGAGTGAGTCATTGGTCAGGTAAGCGGCGGTCAGGCGTATTTTGCGCGCAACTTTCGGCTTATATCTTTCTTTCACTTCTTCGTACAAAATCACCGCACGCTTCCCTACCAGTGACTTGATGATAGAAGTGATGTTTGATTTTTGAAGCAGCCGCTCCACTTCTTCGTAGCTCAGGGTCTGATGTTTTTTGATTTCCTCGACTACAAGAATCTCCTGCTCTGTCAACAGATCCTCATACTGAAATTCGGGATTGAGCTGTATGCGTGACTGGCTTGTAATTTTGAGACCGGCGGGAAGGGCGACATTGAGCACTTCACCAATGTTGCACAAGTAATATTCAGCAATCCAGTTGAACAATTCCAGTTGACGGGTCGTGACAATGGGTTGCTCATCCAGCAGTTCGAGAATATATTTAGCCTGATATTTAACGGGAGGATTTGAATGCAGCCTGGCAACGACCGCCGTAATCACTCTTTTCTGCCCAAATTGTACGATGACCCTCGCACCAACCTTAATAAGCCCGCTCATTTCCCTGGGCACTCTGTATGTAAATAGCGAGGGAATCGGAACCGGCAGTATTAAATCGGCAAATAAGGTAGTTTCTTCCTCAAAAAAAGAGGCCATTGGTTATTATGAGTTTACTTCTTAAAAAAAGCGAGAAAATCTTGATGATCAATTTTTCTCACATCGAAAAATGTGTCGTTAAGATGGTCGAAATCAGAGTCTGTTGTAATAAGTTGAAGACCCAAAAGTGCCGCTAGTGATGCAATCCAAAGATCATTTTTGCCCATATTTCTTGGCGAATCGAACGGATAAGTCAGGAAATCAGGATTTTTCTTTTGAGAATAGGCATCTATGGCGGTGTAAATGTTTACATTCAAATTGTTGATGTCAATAATGTTTACCTGATCCAGAAAGTGATTTAAAATATTCAGTCTGTTTGCACCCCATTTATTTTGTAGAGCGACCGATTTTATTTCCGCGACAGAAACAATCGAAGTGTAAACAGGAGCATTAAGTGGATTAAGGAATCGAATGATATCAGTAGTATCTACAGCCCTAACAACGTGGATGATGATATTTGTGTCAAAAAGAAGGTTCATTACTTATCAGACTCAAGTTGAGTCATCAAGCCGTCCCATTCTTCTTGTGAGAAAGGCTCTGCTGGGGCCAGGTTTTGAAGAGCAAGGATAAGTGTTTCGTTACTTTTACCAGTTTTTCTGCCAAAAGCAGTTGCTCCTCCCGCCGCCAATATTTCTTCCGGAGAATGTGATTCATGGGTTTTAAATAAACCGGCATTCATTGAAGTTATATTGACTTTCATAGTTTACATCATTTTTTATTGAATCAAATATACAAACAATAATCCTTTGTAGAAAGATCGTCAACCTATCAGCTCAACTTCCAGCACCGGCGCATTCTCCCAACTCACCATTGCATTAAAAAGCTTAATCCAGCGATATTTCGAGAGGTTTTTTTCAAAAATATCTGCTTCCTGAATAAGACCTTTATCCAGCAAAAATGCGCGCTGCGTACCTGGTAGCAATGGCGTAGATGGAGTATACCATTGCCCTCCCTCCGAAAAAGCGACATTGCAGTACAGAGAATCAGTAACCAGTCCTTTTTTAATGATCAGGATTTCGTCTGCATCGTTGCGTTGCGCAAAGAGTGTGTTCAGCTCGGCCCGGTCTTCATATTTGAAAGAATAGTCAATGGTTTCATGATACACCCGCTGGATTTTGCGGATCGTCCTTCTGGTGTAAGGTTCCCATTTAATGTTATCGATCTTCTCATTGTAAGCCAACCGACATTTATAACTATCGTTTTCGACACTATCCGGGATCTCGATCAGTTCTGACAAATTCCAATGATCCGGGTAGCCCCAAAGTTCCTGTCGCGTCTTATTGAGCCTTGCTTCGTGATATGAGAGGTTTTTCAGTTGACGATTTTCAACGCAAATCGTTTCAAAACATAATGTGTGGGACATGACTGAATGGAAGGTAAACTTTATCAATTAATTCCTGATACTCATTTTGTGCATTGCTGAGTGCGGTAATCCCGCCACCACTTTTGAAAATATAGTCCCCATTCTGATTTTCAATAAATCGGATCATCACAGCACTTTCGAAATTTTGTCCATCAAAATAACCCATTACTCCGGTGTAATAACCTCTGTCGTAACCCTCTGCATCCTTGATGATCTGCAAAGTGCTAGGCTTGGGAGCACCGGTAATGGAGCCGGCCGGAAGTAGTTTCAATAATAAGTCGCCATACTTACCGTCAAAATTGTCCGGAAGTAATCCTGCAATCTCGGAGCTAACCTGTAACAATGTCTTGTCATTGGTTTGCAGTCTGTCAATGTAACGATACCGCTCTACCCAGACTTTTTCAGCGACCATACTCACGTCGTTTCTAATGAGGTCAACAATGGTAGCATGCTCGGCAGCCTCTTTGTGATCGCCAAGTATCACATTTTCGGCATCCGGTATGGAAGCGTCAATGGTACCTTTCATTGGAAAAGAAGAAATGTGGTTTCCGCTGATCGTGATAAATATTTCAGGTGAAAAACAGACGAATTCATTTTTATACCAAAATCGATAAGGCGCCTCGCTGTTCCTGAAAATCTCAAAGAGACTCAAATTGGTTTCAACTCTGGTAGGCACTGAAAGATTGACCAAAAATGAATTCCCGGCCTTCAAATTATCGACTACATAATCGAAACGAGCCTGATAGTCCACGAATGGAACGGGGAATTTATGAAAATACAGATCAGCAGGAAGTTCCTCTTTCTCGGATGTCAGCTGATTTGAAAACCCATTGAAATCAAAAAGCACCTCCATCGGGTCAACATCTGCCAGTTTCCAGGCCCTGGGCTTGCGGATCTGATAATCAACAAGGAACACAAAAGGAGTTTTGGATTTTCCCCATGCATTGAGATTTTCAGCAAAAGTCCTGATATCGTCTGTCAAACCTTGATTTGAATGGAATTAAACATTTTGAACAGTAAGGTAATTTACAAAGTTCAGAAACCAATATCTAAATTAGGGGGTTAAAAAGAGGTATAGTAAAGCTGACCGCAGACCGCTGAAAGCCGATAGCCAACATAAAAATGCATATATACGACGTAATAGTCATCGGGGGCGGGCCTTGCGGCCTCGCAATGGGTATAGAACTTGCCAAAAGCGGGCAGGATTACCTGATTCTTGAAAAAGGAAATCTGACCGAATCCATTCGCCGGTATCCAAGACGTATGAGGTTCTTTTCGACAGCCGAAAACATTGAGATAGGTGGCCTGCCATTCGCTATCTCCGAGGTGAAAGCCAATCGAAATGAAGCATTACAATATTATCGCAAAGTAGCAGGCTACTATCACTTGAATTTCAAGCTTTTTATAGATGTTGACCGCACTGTAAAGCAGCCTGATGGTACTTTTCTGACCTATTCTAATGACGGTCAGATTTTTCAGTCCAAAAATGTGGTGCTGGCAACGGGCTATTTTGATGTTCCCAGAATGCTGAATGTTCCTGGTGAAAATCTACCGCATGTTTCGCATTACTATGATGAGCCTTTCAAATATTCTTTCACAAATGTAGTGCTGGTGGGTGGTTCCAATTCTTCGGTGGAAGCTGCATTGGAATTGTACCGCCACGACGCACACGTCACGATTGTTCATAAAGAGGCAGATTTCCGTACAAAAGTGAAGTACTGGCTGGTACCCGATGTCAAAAACAGGGTGAAGGAAGGGAAAATCCATACACGGTTTAACAGCATTACCAAGACCATAGAACCCGGAAGACTTCAAATTGAAAACATCGAAACTGGCGAAACGGAATGGCTGCCTGCTGATTTTGTGTTTCTCCTGGTAGGCTACCTGCCCGATGAACATTTGCTGGCGCGCTGCGGCGTATTGTTAGACCCCACAACCAAGGTTCCTACATTTGATTCTGAGACTTTTGAAACCAATGTCCCAGGTCTTTATCTCTGCGGTACCGTGATGGCTGGGGTGTTTACGGAAAAGGTTTTCATAGAAAACGGCCGTGACCATGCCGCCGCCATTGCCGATCATTTGGCTGGCCGCGAGGTTAGGAAGGTGAAAGAATTGATTGATAGGATCTGATTTAGTGAGGTTCGGCGCGCTATTGATCCACTAATACCAGTTTCCGCTTCCGTTTTTTGGTAGGGATTTTTTCTATTTTACCGATCAACCCATTGGCTCCCACACCGTAGCCAACATTCCCGGAGAAGCTTACAGCGTGAAAACCATCGGTTCCCAGCACGCTCCACGATTTGCCGCGATCCAGCGAAAAACTGCTTCCTGACGGTCCCGTGGAAATTAATGCATAGTTGTCAGAACGGATTTGCGTGTCGCCGTTCCAGGTCGCATTGGTTTTGTGATACACATCAATGCATTCTTTTAGGCCAGCCGGCTTGGTCATGCTGGCGAGCTTCCAGGTAATCCCGCCATCTTCGGTAGTGAGTACATTTTGCGTGGAATCCGTAGTACGTTTGTAGTCGCCACCCACAGCCATTCCATTTTTCTTCGACCAAAACCTCAGTCCGAAAATACCGCTTGTAGGGCCACCAGGCAATGGGGTAGCAGATACTGCCCACGATTGGCCATAATCTTCTGATCGGAACACTCTCGCCTTTTTTCCGCCGCCTGTACCTACGTATACATCACTTTTCCCGGTTGCCAGAATAGAAGTACCGCTCGCAGCGAAAGAAGCCTCGCCGGGCTCAGTAGCGGGACGCTTTTCCATCGGAAGTTCCTGCCAGCTTTTTCCGCCGTCCTGAGTGGTCAGGATAAACAGTTTTCCCTGTACCGGATCACCCATGCAAATACCCTTAGTGCTATCCCAAAAGTCGATTCCATCCAGAAAAACCCCATTTTGTGTAGATTGGTACACAAGCACCCAGGAGGCTCCGCCGTCCTCTGTCCGGTATATTTTCGCTTTGTCGGCTTCTGCCAATCCAGCACTCGTGGCGACGGCAGTTTGCTTGTCGAATGCATGGATGTCCCGAAAGTCGAGCGAGTCCGCCCCGGGCACTTTATAGGTTGTCCAGCTTTTACCACCATTGACAGTCTTCAGCACGGTCCCGCGAGTACCGCCGATCCAGCATATAGTGGGTGAAATGGCGTGTACCGCACGCATATTGATTTTGGAATTAAGGTCGAGTATCTTCCATTGGGCTGACGCTAGTTCAGGAAGTGACAGCAAAACGGAGAGCAGAATAATCCAAAGCTTGCCGTTAGATCGAAAGGGACTGACAAATGAGTAAGGTGGCACAGTATTTTTATTAATTTACAGTTCTAATGTTTTACCAACACAAAATAGGAAATTCGTATGAACAAGAACCAAAAATTTTTAATCGGCTCAATTGGTGCATTGCTGACAGGTATCGCTATCGGCCTTTTGGTTGCTCCTAAAAATGGGAAAGATACCCGCAAACTGATTAAGCACAAAGCGACTGACCTTAGTGGAAGCGCAAAAGATAAGTACGAGAAAAGTCTTGAAGAACTATCTGTTTTGGCTGATAAATTGAAAGACGGCTTTTTGAAAAATGTAAATACTGTTAAAGACAAAGCGGGTTCAGTTGCTGAAAATGTGAATGAAAAAGTACGCAGCGTAGTTAACAACAATGCATAAACTCCAATATCTAAGAAATTGAAAGGACTGTTTCCTCCGGGAAGCAGCCCTTTTTGATTTAAATGGGCCTACTTAGGAATGCCAACGATGATTTCCTGAATAATCTGGTTCATTTCCTCCCGAAAGTTTTTACTTTTTTCAGGAATAATCCCGCTGCTTCCTCCCTGCCATACCATCTTGTTGTTCACAGCGTCAACCAGATCAATCATCAATGTACCTTCCCGGTACTTCCCTACTATTACTTCTTCACTTTTCCAGGAATAACGCCGCTGGCCCATATACCTCGGTAAGCCTTCTGTTCTGAAATCAGTTTGCCTGGTTTGCGGCTTTTCTTTTACGGATAATGCGATGTTGATTTTCAAATTGGCATCCCTGGCCTCATCCAAACCTCTGGCTTGCAGATTTTTGGCAATGGCTTCTTTGATAATGGCCGTGTTTTTTTCGAAATTTTCAGGAATAGTGTCGCCAGTTGCCTCAATGTCATAAAATCCAAACGTAGCATAGTCTGAAAGCTTGAAATTATCCTCCTGCTTCGGTTTGAGGATTTTGTAGGAAGAATTGCAGCTGCACAACAGCAGGACAAGCGCGGAGAAAAATAAAGGCAGGCGATTTTTCATATCCTGTTACAAACTAACGTGAACTATCCGATAACACTGCCTAATTCTTTCGCGGCCGCCATGCTTACACCTTTATAGAACATGAATTCGCTCATGATCTTAGTTTGTTCTTCTTCTGATTTCACATGAACCGCTTCTTGCAGGCAGCGTTTCATTTTCTCCTCTACAAAAGCCTTTTTTAGTCTCAAAATGTAGCTGATTGATGTCTTATCGAGTACGTCGGTTTCGGTCGGTACAATGATCTCATGTTTATCCTTCCATAGCTCACTTAGCTCGTATTTAACTGTAAGCCAATTGATTGTCATCTCCCTTATCTCAGATTCACGGTGATTTTTGAAATAATCGGTAGGCAGGACGTAACCCCTGTTGTAATTTTCGCGGAACAATGTCAGCAAATGATGCAAAACAGTATCATTGAAATCGATCCCCTCGATCTGGCCTAGCACATACTGACAGACCGTGATCGTTGGCTCCAATTCCCGGGTTCCGTAAGTTACCAGCAATCTGATAAATGCCTCTTCCTGATAGTACAGCTTCGTCCGCTGGGGAGTTTCGGGTTCGTCGGCATCCGGTGCAAACAGATCAGGAGGCATGTCATAACTATCCTGACGAAAGCCACTTATCGTTGCGTCCAGATCATTTCGGCCTTCGGGAGCTGACGTTTGCCTGGTATTACGTTCCTGCGGTTTTTGCGTATGCAGCTTTCGAAGGAGCTTATTGCCTTCGGTAATCAGCATTTGCTCATCTACCTTCATCATTTCTGATGTGCGATGGAAAAAAACCTGCCTTTTTATCGCATCGGGAATCTTAACAATGCTATGTACCACTTCGCCAATTACCGCAGCCAGCCGGAAAGGATCATTGCCCGCGTCCTGTAAAAGAATCTCAGTTTTGAAAGTGATAAAGTCCTTTGACGCCTTTTTCAAATGCGCCTTAAAAGCCTCAGCGCCCACCTTGCGAACGTAGCTGTCGGGATCATCGCCGTCAGGAAAAAGGACGACATTCACATTTAACCCTTCTTCCAAAACCAGGTCCAGACCTCTCAATGCTGCTTTTATACCCGCAATATCACCATCATAAAGAATCGTAATATTAGGGGTAAATCTTCCTATCAACCGTATCTGCTCGACCGTCAATGACGTTCCTGAGGACGCAACCACGTTTTCAATGCCTGCCTGATGCAATGAAATTACATCCGTGTAGCCCTCCACCAGATAGCAATGTTCTTGCTGGCGTATTGCATTTTTAGCCTGAAAAATCCCGTAAAGGACATCACTTTTATGGTAAACCTCGGTTTCAGGAGAATTGAGATACTTGGGCTGATTGGCAGCTTTTTGGTTTTGTCCGGCACCGCCTTTCTCTGATTTCAGGATACGGGCGCCAAAAGCGATCACTTTTCCCGCCACATTATGGATTGGGAAGATGACCCGACCTCTGAATCGGTCATAACCAGCAGTCTGACTGCCCTCTTTATGAATCAGCAGTCCTGCTTTTTCCAGGATTTGTGAAGAGTAACCTTTTTCCAGCGCTTCTTTGGAAAAAGAGTCCCAGGTATCAAGACTGTAGCCGAGCTCAAACTTCTTCCGGATTTCGCCGGTGAAACCCCGTTCGCGGAAGTAGCTTAGTCCGATTGCCTGTCCCTCTTCGCTATCATGCAGCTGCTGCTGATAAAAGTTTTTGGCAAAATTCAGGATGATGTATAGGCTTTCCCGTTCATTCTGGCGCACTGCCTCCTCGTCGGTAAGCTCCTCTTCTTCTATTTCAATGTTGTATTTACTGGCCAGATAGCGCAATGCTTCACCATAGCCAATGCCGTCAACGTCCATCACAAACTTGATGGAGTCGCCTGCTGCGCCGCATCCGAAGCATTTGTATATCTGCCGGGAAGGATTGACGTTAAAGGATGGCGTTTTCTCGTTGTGAAAAGGACAGCAGGCTGAGTAATTAGCCCCCTTTTTTTTCAAAGACACAAAATCCCCCACAACCTCCACAATGTCGGCTGCCTGCTTGATCCGTTCAACGGTTTCGGGATTAATGCGCATTTGTCTTAATTAAGTTGATCAGTTGATGCGTTCGTGTAGTTTAACCGACCCTTTGGGGTTCTTATCCAGTTTCATATTGAGCAATTCTACCAAGAATGAGAATGCCATTGCAAAATAGGCGTATCCCTTCGGTATTTCGTAATGGAATGCTTCGGCCACCAGTAGCGTACCGATCATTAACAAAAATGATAGCGCTAAAATTTTAATAGAGGGGTGATTATTTACAAAATCGCCGATTTTAGCCGCAAAGGCAATCATTATAAATGTTGAGGCAATCACCGCAGCAATCATAATCGGTACTTCTTTCACCAATCCGACGGCAGTCAGAACGGAGTCAAAAGAAAAAATGATGTTTAAAAGGGCGATCTGCACCAAAGCACTTCCAAATGTCAATGCGCCTCTTTTAGGAACGTTTCCGCCTGGATTTTCTTCCGTATCACCTTCCAGTTTATGGTGAATCTCTTTGGTAGTGCTATATAAAAGAAAAAGTCCGCCTCCCAAAAGGATCAAATCACGTCCGCTGAAGCCATGACCAAAAAGTGTCAAAAGATCGTGTTTCAGGCCAATTACCCACGAAATGGCGAAGAGCAATGCTATTCTTAACAACAATGCAATTAGCAATCCCTGGTTTTGAGCTTTTTTTCGTTGGTCCGCAGGAAGCTTTCCTGAAACAATAGTTATGAAAATTATGTTATCAATTCCCAGCACCACCTCCAAAAGTGTCAGGGTTAGTAAACTAATGAGTGCGTCTGTGGTAAGCAATGCTTCCATGAAGAGAAATTAAGATGAGTATTGGTTGTACGAAAGTAATCAGGTATAGTAGTTTGAACAATAATTAAGTAATAATTCCGTAATTTTGATGCCACAGTATTTTCAGGAGGTCACTTTTATAGAATTGTCCATTATTTTCTGATTAGAATTTAGAAATTCACAATCGAAAGTTTTTTTCTCATGACTTTAGTTTGTTATTTTGCGGTATTGGAACGTAATCTAAGATTTATCATATAGATATATATAAAATATTAAAAATATAGTGTGTGTATAGTGTGAAACAGGGCATGGAAATTTTTCTATGCCTTTGTTTTTTCTAGCCCACTCCCATCGCCAAGCTGACGCTATCAACCTCCCAGGCATTGACGATAAACCGCTGTTAATTCGGCCACTACGTCAGGCAGAAGTGCTTTTCTGGCATGCAAATCGAGTTTCTCCCTTCCGGCCGCCAGTTCATCCAGCCAGTCAATCCGGGAAATATCTTGGAAAACCTTACAAAATGCGGGTCGATGTACCGAGTCAGACGCCAGTATAACAACGTTGGACTCCATTGCTTCATAAATGGACAGCGAGACACCATCGGTCGTGGTGTTGCGGATAAAGGCATCGGAGAATTCAAGCACATTCCTGAAATCGTGCGGTTCTGAGATAAAGCACACATTATCAGGTATTTTTTCTAAGTTATCCTGCGCGAATCGAGCATAGTGACCAGAGGGATCTGAAACAATCAATGCCAGTCCCGATCCGTCTTGCATGCTTCGGATAATCGCGAGGATACCATAAATTTCACATTCATTTCTGTCAAATTTCAGGTTCCACGCATTCGTACTGAATATCGTTTGATAATTTTCAGTAAATCTAGCCAGCCTGAGATAAGTTCCTTTTGAGAGTGGAATGCTAGGTGACCCGCGGATGTAAGTAGAAATTTGCCGGACATGACGGTTCCATCGGCGGGCACGGCGAAAACTCTCTTCATTTTGCACGATCGGTGTAAAAGAAAGGAATGCGGACATATTCACCGCGCAGTTACCGGCGAGCCAATACCTCCCCCAGTTGCCATGATAAGTAATCAGCAATTTTTTACCTGTTAATTTACAAAAAGCGGCAAACAGAAGCTGGTAAAATGGGTTGGAGATATGAAGGTGTATTGTTTTGTATTTCAGTATTTTAACAATAATGTCATACGGTTTCTCTCTTCCCAGATCGCAAAGGGTAAATTGTTCAAATTTTCTCTGTTTCAATTGTTCAATGAGCCTGCTGACGTGAATGGTGACACCACCAATAGGCAATGGTATTTTGCCGATAATCAGCACTTTACGCATTCTTGCGAGCCACTGAGGGTGAGAGTACGCCGAAGCTTTTGACATAAAAATAGAGACACAAAAGCAGGACTGGTGCAATGCAGTTAATGGTAACACTTTTGCCAGGAATGATCACGAAAACACTACCGACCGTATGATTGAACAACAGATAAAAGGCAAAACTTACGGGCAAAATCAGGTACTTCCTTCCTCTCGCGAAAACTGAAAACATAGACATTCCAAGAGAGCCAAACAGGAGGTACATATATAGTACTCCGATCACGCCTTGTTCCGCTAAAAGCGTGTAAAGCAATGAATGTGCTTCGCGATAACCCGGGCCAAGTATTTCAAAACTCCCTGTGCCGTGCCCCACCAATGGCTTTTCGAGAAATAATTGATAAGCAATGGCATGGATTTCCGCACGACCGCTTATTTCCTGTAACCTCGCAAGGGCCGAAGAAAGCGAAATGATATTACCAAATCGGAGTTGCCAAAAATAGGTAAGATCGTCATTTTCAAGAAAGCTGAAAAGCTCGGGCGTATATAAAGCGAGTACTGCGATTGTGATCATCATCCATTTACCTTGAGACAGGTTTCGGAGCAAAATCAGGGAAATGAGCAGGTAGGGGGCAACAATAAGCACTGCGCCGCGCGAAAATGAAAAGACGACGATGCCAATAAAAATTCCGAAAATAATTAATAAGAGTAATGTTGAAAAGCGTTTTCGTTCAGAAAACAACAAAGCAAATGGCCAGAGCAATATGAAGTAGGCCATGGTCACGTTGGTGTCGGATATATTTCTGGTGGCTAGCAAGTTATCGGAGTCTTTGTAGCCCGATCCGGCAATGACCAATCCAAAGGTACCCAGCCCGAGAATGATGTAAAGCAAGCACAAATAGCTTTCCATTTCTGACCTGAAATCCACGGCTGCCATGGCGGTTTTCAAGTATAAAAAATACATTGGTAATGTGACCAGGAACAGTAGGGAGCCACCCCAGACAACTCGATCCAGATTTGGAGAAATGATCAGGAAGAATGCCTGAATAGTACCCCAAGAGGCCAGTAGCAGCTTTTCATTGTTTGTCGGGGGTAGGTATTTTGTAAGGAAATAGTGTGAAAAGTACAGATTGAGAATGATAAACGGAAGCAGACGCCAGATAGAATTAGCGCCTGCCGTGAATGTATATTTTTGAAATAAATGCAGGAATTGTGTGAATACAGGAATGCTTAAAACGTGAAACAATTTATGTCTCGAATAACTGAATAAGGATATGGCACAATAGCTATAAAATGAGAATACAACCACCGTTTGAAATGCAGTTTCTCCGATCGCGAGCAGGGCCGGACATACACACCCGAGTACCATCACAAGCAGAACCGAGATGACCATTTTCTTGCCGATCTCTGTGATCAACGCAACCATTCATGAATGTTTTGCATGACTGAATCAACTGATTTTGGCTCCAAATTATGAATGAATGGTTTTACCAGCGATCTGTAATCAGCATCACAGCCCTCGTTCAAAGTTTTATCCAGTGAGTCGAAAAGCTGCTGCTTGTTGTAAACCATCTGGTCCATTTTTACCCGATTCAATGGAAGCTGGTGCGAATAATCATAAAATCGTTTTACTGATTTCGAATATGGCAGGACTCGCGGGCCATCATAGGCAATGCTGATCACCGGTTTGTTGCACGCTGCGGCATCGAGTCGTATCGTGGAAGCAACCTGGACACATACCTCACAATTTTTCATGGTAATGGACAGCGTTTTCAGGAAATCGGGTGGAGGCATCCAGTTGTTAAAAATTTCATCTGCTGCGCCGGGCAGATTCTCGGGATGCCAGATAATGATAGATTTCTCGGAAATGAATGACCGGTAACGGTCAATTTGATCAGCCGGATGGCATCTGATCATGACTGTGATATTAACCCTTCGTCTGGTATATTCAACTAAATCGTTGATGATCAGAGCCTGGTCAGGGAAATGTTTGAATGCGCTGGTAGCAAATAATATAACTTTATTGTTCGGAGGAATCTTAAATCGCAGCCTGAAATTGCTCGCAGTCTTTTCTAATTCAGATTGAAAGTAAATGTCGAACCGTGGTATCCCTGTAATGCGAATCTGCCTGTCCTGGCTTTTAAAAATAGCATAAAACCGCCGGTACTCATCGGCCATGAACTGATTCCAGACCAAAATATACTGGTGATCTGCATTGATAATACCCTTGGATGTAAGGTTGTCCCAGCTGATAACCATCGCCATGGACGACACTTTCCGGGTCTTTAAGAAATTGACGACGTTGTTCTCCCTAATATCAAGCGGTGACGTGGAGATGACACCCGCAAAATGAAAGTGATCCAGTATTTTCAGCGAACGAGAATAACTCGTCTGGTAAATGATCATTTTTCGGATATAGATTAACATGATCCTGTTGAGGCCGGAGACATTCATCAAAAACACGAGGGGGTGTAATAGTTTTTTAAAGTTATTTCGTCGCGTAGAGGTTTTGATTTTCTGGGTCTCAATATGGAAAAAATGGAAGAACGACCATTTTTCGAGTTGTCTGAAAAACCGTAGCACGACATTTTCAGACGGGATTTCCAAGTTCACAATGTGAACACGTATGTTGAAATATTGATTGATCTGATCAATTTCTTGTTGTTTAATAAGGGTTGAAAGCAGGAATACTTCATACTTTTCAGCCATTTTTTGAATGACTCCACTATGTAGGACATTGATCGCCGCGAAGCTGTTGGTAATCAAAACCAGAATTCTTTTTTTAGATCCATTCACCATTTGCCAAGAGTTTTTCAGCAACTTCCCAGTCTGCTTGTGTGTCGATGTTGATGTCGGGAGAATTTTTATTTTCGAAGCCTACCATTCGTTCTCCCAGCAGCAGGCCCTGCTGAAGTAAACTGGTTTTGATAACATAAATGCTGCCGTCGCGGTAATACGTAACCGGCAAGTCCTGCCGCCGGGGAATGATAGCAGCGCCTTTTACCACCTGCGATAATTGCGACTCCTGATCTGCTTCAAAAGCCCAGTACGGATTGTACTGCTGTGGTGTCCGTCGCACCGTAACGAGACTATCCGCCTTCGAATCAATTACATGTTGAATGCATTGATCGATCAGCTTTTTACACCGAAAGGGAGATGTCGGTTGAAGTAGGCAGATGTAATCGAACGAAATCCCTTGTTTTGAATAGTGCTCTACTGCGTGGTGAACTACATCAAAAGCGGGTGTTTGATCAGACGATAGTGATGTTGGCCGGACAAAAGGAATTTCGATTTCCGGAAATAATCCGACGAAATTCAGTGTATCGGAATCATCGCTTGAAACCATCACCGTATCGAGCAAACAGGAAGCAAGGGCAGAAACGATGGTGTACCATATCAATGGCCTGCCCTCCAAATGCTTCATATTTTTATGTGGAACAGCTTTTGAGCCGCCACGGGCAGGGATAATGCCCAGTACTTTTGGAACTGTTGTCATTAATAAGTCAATCGCTTCTGGTAAGTCAATGGGCTGGTAGCAAGGAGATTGGCAATCCGTTTTCCGGAATTCCCATCTCCATACAGGTGATTTTGGGCATAAGGCCCATGGTCAAGCTGATCGTGGATTGCTTTTAGTATGCTCTCGGTTTCGGGCTCTGCATCCATTACATTATGTGCCCTTTCGCGACCCAGCTGCCGCGAGCCAATATTCACAACAGGAGTTCCCAGGCAACTACCTTCCCGGATCCCGGCACTGGAATTTCCGATCAGGCAGGCGGTATTTTTCAATAGTTTCAGAAAGTGAATGGGTTCTATGTTTTTGAAAAAGTGAATGGGCTGGTGTTCATGATGCTCGCGAAAAGAGCGAATTGCTCCGGATATCTCTCCTGTACCGGGATCAGCATTGGGCCAGAACCAGAGCGTAGGAATATTTAAGCTTTTGATCGCTTCCAGCGAATGCTGGATATGCTGTCGCGCATAGGCAGGCTCAGTTGTTACAGGGTGCTGCATCACCATCAGGTATGGTTTCGACAAGTCAAAAACCTCTCCTACGCCGCCATAAATACAAAATGGATCGAAATCCAACTGCGGGTCATTCAGTACTTCAAAAACAAGATCAATAGAAGGACAGCCGGTGTAATGTACTTTCTCGGACTGCTGTCCCATTTTAACAATGCGTTCTGCGGCAGCTTGGGTGGCCGCAAAATGAATGTCGGCCAGCTGAGTGACCGCGTGGCGTACTTTTTCGTCGATGTTGCCTGTAATTTCTCCCCCCTGAATGTGCGCCAGCGGAATGTTCATGAATGCTGCTGCCACGGCAGTGGCCATGGTTTCAAATCTGTCGGCAATCGTCACGACCAGGTCTGGCCGGATATTTTCAAAAACAGAAGCTAGTTCTATGGTACCTAATCCAGTAGTTTTGGCCGCGGCGGTTGAATTTTCGGCGTCCAGTGAATTGCTGACTTTCGCGGTAATTTTCAGGGCATCTTTTTCAATGCAATGTAAAAGTGACCCGTATTTGTCCAGCAAAGCACTGGCCGCAATGACCAATTGCAATTCCAGATCGTGATGCTGTGAGATCGCCTGAAGAAGTGATCTTACGCGACTGTAACTGGCTCTGGCAGTTACCACAACGCAAATTTTTCTTGTCATATCAAATCCTGGTAATTTAAAAACGCCCATTTTTCTACGTCGCGGACCAGGTGTTTCCCAATGATGTCGTTGTAACATTTGGCAGGAATGCCGTATCCGGAAGGTTTCTTTGTTTCTAGGTCATTAATTGCAATGCAATGCCCTTTTGGTAATGTTTTGTTTAAAGCGAGTGACTTTCCGAAATCGATTTTTAATGTTTCAAAACCAGCATTGTCGGCTTTGTCAACCGGGTGTTTCAATGCAATTTCTATCTCGCGCACACCTCTTACCATTCGAATCGCCCGATCGACATTCAGAGACGCGGACGCATCCGGGCCGTACATTCTCTGATCAAAAGTGATATGAAATTCAAGCATCCGCGCGCCGATACTGGCAGCGGCGAGGCAGGCATAAATGTCTCCGGAATGATCGGAGTAGCCGATAGGGATACCATAGCGCTCCGTCAACTCCCCGATCACATTAAGTCCCCATTGCGTTGGATTGGTGGGGTAGGAAGTGGCACATTGTAACAGGCTGAGATTGCAATATTTACTTTTAAGATAAGCAACAGACTGATCCAATTCGGTGACTGTGCTCAGGCCGGAAGAAATGATAATGTCCTTGTTCAGCTTCACGATTTGATTGATTATCAATAGATTATCGGCATCACCTGAGCCAATTTTTACCTTGTCTACTCCAATTTCATGTAAAATATTAATGGAGGAAATTGAAAACGGGCTGACTATAAAATCAAGATTTTTTTCTTTGCAATGTTGTTTTAGAGACATCCATTGGGCTGTGGTAAATGCTATTCGTTTCCAATAATCCATTCTTGAAGGATCGAAGAAATCAGTACCACTTCGAAATGGCTCATAAATGCTGCTCTCGGCTTCGGCCATGTGCATTTGAAATTTTACTGCATTGACACCCACCGTAGCAAGCGCGTCAATATAGGAATGTGCCATCCCTATACTTCCGTCATGGGCCTGACCAACTTCACCGATGATATAAATATCGTCTCGCATTTACGTTCGTTTTAAGTCAGAAATCGGAATTTTTTCACGTTGCCAAATAGTTGCCGTAGCGGTTGCTTTCTTTCATAGTAACCGTAGCCATACCCCGGCAGAGCTTCTATATCGTTGATAACCAGACTTAATCCAGGCAATTGCTGCCGGCCCGACAATTCCTGAATGTATTTCAATTGATGTTTATGAGTAAATCTCTGTCTGATTATGAACAGCGACAGATCTGCATGTTGGGCCAGTAACCGGGCATCGGTCACCAGACCAATGGGTGGAGTGTCCATAATAATGACATCATAGTTTGCAGTAAGCCAGGCCATCATTTCTGTGACTTTGGGAAGCGAAAGCATTTCGGCCGGGTTAGGAGGCGAGGGGCCGCAGGTCAGAACAGCGAAGGGGTAATGCGTCCCCACAGCCTGAATGTAATGTGTTAATGAACCACCGGCGATCATAAAATCGGTAAACCCTTTTGCCAGCAATTTCATACTATCGGCCAGCCGCGGCTTTCGCAGGTCGAGTTCCAGCAGTATTACTTTTTTACCTGTCATTGCAAATGAATGAGCCAGGTGTGCTGCGGTAAATGACTTTCCTTCCCCGCCTACTGCGGACGTGAGCAGGATCTTACGGCACGTTTCAGTAGGGGCTAAAAACTGGATATTAGTTCGGAGTACCCGAAATTGCTCTGTAATGATGTTGTCTTGCAGCTTACTTCTTTTATTCTGATGGCCAATTTCAGCTAGCACAGGGATATCGCAATGCTGTAATATCTCAGCTTTACCAGTAATGCGCGTATTCAAAATGTCTTTGAGATGTAACGTGACCAGCGGAAAACCCAAGCCCAGAAATCCTGAAATCAGGAGTACCAGTTGCCGGTTAGGTTTAATGGGAGCTGGGTCGGCCTTTGGCGAATCTATTACCCTTGCGTTCGCTATCGTTGCAGATTTTGAAATGGACGTTTCCACGCGCTTTTTAAGAAGAAAGAGGTATAGCTCTTGCTTGATCTGCTGCTGCCGTGAATACTCCAGTAGTACTCTTTGTCTCGATGGGATCTGGTCCAGTTGTGCTGAGTAAGCCGCGTTGTATTGATTTAATGAAGCAATGTTAACTTCGAGCTCTCTTTTTTGGGAGGCTATCATGACATTGAGATCAGCTCTCAGGCTCGTCAGCTGTACATCTAGTGTCTTGATGATCGGGTGGCTTTCTGTTGCTGCTACCAGCGCTTTTTCTTTCAGTAGTTGAATTTCATTATATTTCTCAGCCAGCGATGTGAATTGAGGATCATTTAAATACAGTGATGAAGGGACGAGGTGATCGGGATTTTCATTTATATATTTCAAAAGCGAGGCGACAATTTTTAGCCTCACTGCTTGATTTTGCCCGTCTCTGTTGTAGTGGCCAGCATCCTGCAATAACAGGCGAACATTTTCGTCCATGTCTGTGAGCCGGTGAGTCTGTCGGTAACTTTCAATGTGTTTCTCAATGTCTATCAGTTCTTTGGAAACGGCTTTTAGTGTGACATCAATGAAAACCAGTGTGCTGTCGGAAATACGATTTTTGTCAGCAATACTGGCAGCCAAATAGTCTTTAATGAGTTGCCTGACCACCAATTCACCTTTTACAGGGAGTATTTCATTCAATGTCAGATGTACTACACTGGCTAATTTATTGGGAGCAGAAATTGTTAAAGCGGAGCTGTATTTCTTTACTGACTCTTCGTGCGCGGTGATTACAATGTGGTAATTGTCGTCGAGAGCTGGACGATAGGCAGTCTTTGTCAGGATAGCCCGACCGTGCGGAAGCAAAATAGTGTCTCCAAAATAACCTGAAATGCGCTGAGCATTCACAATCAGGTGGTAGCCGTTGTTGGTCGTTTGATGGAGGTGATAGGTAAATGATCTTTCCCGGTTATACTCTGGATTTAGAAGCCTTAACCGGAGTGGTGATTTGTCGTAGAGTTCTGTCGTTTTGACCTGACCGACTGCATAATACTGTACAAATAGCTGTAAGTCATTCACGACTTTTTCTATCAGTGTGCGACTTTTGAGGACCTGAACTTCATTATCGACACTGCTTTGCCCATTGGAAAGCCCAATGCTTTCAAGCAATGCGGCGTCGCCGAAATCAGTACCACGCGAATCGTCACGGATCAGCAGTGACGCAGAAATTTTATATTCCGGAGTAGTGTAGCGAAGGAAAACGAATGCGGCGGCAAAACAGACCAGCAGCGAGGATAGAAACCAATACCAGTTACGGGCTATCTCCCTTAACAAACGAACGTTTAGCACACCCGTGTCGGTGCTGCTGCCTGTACTCGTAATTGCACTCAGATATTGTTCCTTCATACCATATTATAAAGAGTAATATGGTTTAGACGGACGTTAGTAAATTAGGTAACGCGGATATCGGAAAATTTTTGAAAAAATATTTAAATAAAAAATCCTTGTTCTTTTAAAGTAAGAACAAGGATTTTAAAATTGAACTGTAAATGGTCAGGAGAAGTGCACTTTGACTTTTTTAAGAGCAGAAGCCACCACCTGGTGCATATCATAATATCGGTATTCGGCTAATCTTCCTCCAAAAATGACATCTTCTTCCTGTGAAGCCAATGCCTTGTACTGGTTGAAAACGGCCGTGTTCCTATCATCATTAACAGGATAGTAAGGTTCCGCGCCTTTCACCCATTCTTGTGGATATTCGTGTGTAATCACCGTTTTAGGCTGGGTACCGAACTCGAAATGCTTATGTTCGATGATGCGGGTGTACGGAGTTTCACCGTCGGTATAATTCACCACAGCATTTCCCTGATAGTTTTCCTGATCCAGCAGCTGGTTATCGAAACGAAGGCTGCGGTACTCTAACTGGCCAAATTGAAAATCGAAATACTCATCAATTGGACCCGTGTAAACGACAGTCTCGCCCAAAGCAGTCAGTTCTTCGCGATTTTTAAAAAAGTCCACATCCAGCCTGATTTCAACATCTTTCAGTAGTCCCTCGGTAAGCTTATTATAACCGCCGATCGGAATTCCCTGATATTTATCATTGAAATAATTGTTGTCGAATGTAAACCGAACGGGTAGGCGCTTGATAATGAATGCAGGCAATTCCGTTGCTTTCCTCCCCCATTGTTTCTCGGTGTAAGCCTTAATGAGCTTTTCATAGATATCGGTACCAACCAGCGAAATAGCTTGCTCTTCCAGGTTCTGGGGATCGGTTATCCCTGCTTCCTCGACCTGCTCACGAATTTTTGCTTTGGCTTCCTCGGGCGTCTTCACCTTCCACAACTGGTAAAAGGTGTTCATGTTGAAGGGGAGATTGTACAGCTCTCCATTGTAATTGGCCACTGGGGAGTTGGTATACCGGTTAAACTCGACAAATGAATTGACGTAGTCCCAAACTTCTCTGTCGTTAGTGTGAAAGATATGCGCTCCATATTTATGGACGTTGATACCTTCTACATTTTCACAATATACATTGCCGCCAGTGTGTGCCCTGCGATCAATTACGAGGCATTTTTTTCCTCTTTTAGTTGCTTCATGCGCAAAAACTGATCCCCACAAACCTGCTCCTACTATGAGATAATCGTATTGTTTCATTAATTCTATGTTTCTGTGTATATGGTGATGGCCCCGGTCAGGGATTTGCAAAGTTATGTATAAAAGAGAAAGGCCCCCATTGGGAGCCTTTCTCTTTTGATTTATTCAAACCTTTCGTTATGGAAGAAGTTTAAGTTCTACGCGACGGTTTCTCTGAAGACCTTCACGTTTCGCGCTATCAGCGATTGGTTTAAACGATCCAAAGTAGTCTACGATTACTTTGCTAGGATCTGTCAGACCAGCTTCGTTGATCAGGAAGTTTTTCACTGCATCAACCCGGCGGCGTGAGAGTGCGATGTTGTAACGGTCGGTTGCACGACGATCCGTGTGACCTGCCAATTGCAAGCGGCATCCGTTCAAGTTCATCAACTTCGCAACATTTTTAAGCATTTCTTGTGCTTCTGGCTTGATCGTGTTTTTATCAGTATCGAACATTACGTTAGCAAAGATCTCTGCACAAGCTGCACCATTTTTAAGTGCATTTTTAACGTAAGAGTCGAAGTCAAGAACGCGACCACCACCGTCAACAATGCTTCCTGCGGGTGAATTAGGCTCTTTATCGAAGAAGTCAGAAACACCGTCACCATCTGTATCAAGTAACAATCTTGGATCGATATCTTTTGGACGGTTTGCTTTCGCAACGGAATCCATTTCTTCGAGCGTAAGGATTTTCGGTGGCTTGATCAACACTTTAGGATCTGTATAACGCAGGTGATAGTATCCGCCTTCGTCAGGTTTGTAATCCCATTTGCCGTCAACTTTCGCAACTTTAAGTGGTTTCTTACCCAATTTGTAAGTCACCTGAATTGAGCCATATCCGTAGCTATCCAATTCAGAATTTCCTTTATGGGAGGTTTTGTACTGGTCTTTGATTTCCATAGCGTTAGGCGTTCTGTCGTAGTCACCACCATAAGTAGCATCAAGGAAGTCAGAGTTGGTATGGTTCAAACGGAAATCAAGACCAATATCAATTCTCTTAGTCACTTCATAATTTACATTCAGCCCTGTCGGAATGATCCAGTCACTCATGCTGCCTGTTTCACGAAGTGGAACACCACCCGTCAGATCATACGCAGTTGAGTTGTAAAACACCTGTCCTATACCAACATACGCATCAACTTTCCAACGCTTCATTTTGTTAGGTCCCATCAAAAGTCCTTTCAGGTTGACGGTTCCTGCAACAGAAACATCGAAGTAGTTACCTTCAAAATAACGGTTATAGTTACGACGTTTCATACCTCTCAAATTACCCAGGGATGCATCAAGACGCGCTCCGAACAAATATGAAAGTTGTTTGTTTAAAGTCAAACCTCCTTGAATAGTCCCGGATTCTTTGTGGCTGTCAGAAGAAGTTTTCGTAACTGGCCAAAAATCATACTCTCTCAAATCTCCAAAGAACATAGAGGGACCAATGTGTGCTGAAATTGACCAAGTGTTCAATTTGTAAGGGCCATCGTAGGTTGCTTTGGGATTGTAATCCGGAGAATTCGGTTGCTCCAGCGGTTGTGCCAATGAAGGCAGCGCCATCATTGCCCCCAAGGCAAACGAACAAATCAACTGGGATACTTTTTTCATACTATTCAAGTTAGCGTTATTAAGATTAACTAGGATTGATCTATAGTCAATTATGAGTAAAATTATATATTTAATTCATGGCTAAACGTACATTAACCAACAACCTAGTGCGCACAAAAATAGGTTAACAATATCATTTAATCAACCGATGTCGATATAAATGAAAAACTTTCCTACTATTTAATTCAAATTTCACCCGAAAGAAACTTCCTTTTTTGAACTTTCAAAGCCGTTGAATTAATTTTTTTTCCATTTCTCGCTTCCAGGAGAGAAATGTACCATCAATTATCTTCTCTCTGGCGCTACTGACCAACCACAAATAAAAAGTTAGATTATGGACGCTGGCAATCTGCGCTCCAAGCATCTCACCGGATTTTACCAAATGCCTCAAATACGCTTTACTATAAAATGTACTAACGTATCCTCCCAGTCCTGCATCAATCGGTGACATATCGTCTTTCCACTTTTCATTGCGGATATTGATTATGCCTTCAGTAGTAAAAATCATGCCATTGCGTGCATTACGTGTAGGCATTACGCAATCGAACATATCAACGCCCAGCGCTATGCATTCCAGAATGTTAGCTGGGGTACCTACGCCCATCAGGTACCTCGGCTTGTTCTTGGGCAATATGTCGCACACTACCTCAGTTAGTTCGTACATGATCTCCGCAGGCTCGCCGACCGACAAACCACCGATTGCGTTTCCTTCCCGGTCGCAAGAGGCGATAAATTCTGCCGACTGCTTCCTAAGATCTTTATACACACTTCCTTGAACAATGGGGAAAAGTGTCTGGCTGTGTCCGTAAAGTGGCGTCGTGCTATCAAATCTTTCGCAGCAACGCACTAACCAGCGGTGAGTCATTTCCATTGATTTCCTGGCGTAAGTGAAATCGCAGGGATAGGGCGTACATTCATCGAAAGCCATGATGATGTCAGCCCCGATCGTACGTTGGATGTCCATGACGTTTTCTGGGGTGAATGTGTGTACCCCTCCGTCAATGTGTGACTTAAATACCACACCTTCTTCGTTGATTTTCCTCCCCGTGCCTGCTAATGAGTACACCTGATAACCGCCACTATCTGTCAGTATAGGCCTGTCCCACCCATTGAATGCATGCAGGCCTCCTGCTTTTTGCATAATGTCAAGGCCAGGACGCAGGTAAAGATGATAGGTGTTTCCTAATATGATCTGCGCTTTTACATCCTCTTTCAGTTCGCGCTGATGAACCGCTTTTACCGTTCCTGCCGTACCAACAGGCATAAAGATAGGTGTTTGAATTACCCCGTGATCGGTCTCTAAATAACCGGCCCTGGCTTTTGAATGGGGGTCCTCAACTTGTAATGTAAACTTCATTAAAAGGTTTTAAATTGCTGATGTGCAAAAATAGGGTTAAGGTCTCGAACATTGCTGACAATGACAGTATATTTGCATGGAATATGGAAAAATTTTACATCTCTCTTCTATTGTGGCCGATTATTTACTCTATGCGCTAGTCGCGTTTGTGTCTGTTCAGTTATTCTATTATCTCTTCTTTTTTACCAGACTGGCATTTTACGGGAAAGGCGCTAATTATGGCAATTCGATGCCTGGTGTGACGGTGCTTGTCTGTGCATGGAACGAAAAGGATAATCTGCATGAATTGATCCCTCTGCTGGATGCACAGGAGTACCCTGATTTTGAAGTAATATTGCTCGACGACCGTTCTGACGACGGAAGTGAGGAGTTTATTCGTGAAAATATCAATCAATGGAGGCACATCAGGTACATACGTATCAATGACCAGTTTGATCATGTCACGCCTAAGAAATACGCATTAACTGTGGGAATGAAGCAGGCAAAATATCCGATCGCATTGATGACTGATGCAGACTGCAGGCCCTCGTCTAACCATTGGATTACGGCCATGACCTCCCGGGTTAGCGAAGAGAAAGATATCGTTCTGGGGTTTTCTCCGTACATGCGGGAAAGTGGTTTGCTGAATTGGTTTATACGTTGCGAGACTTTCTATACCGCCGTTCAGTACCTTTCATTTGCATTGGCGGGGCTTACATATATGGGGGTAGGGCGAAACATTCTTTACAAGAGATCCGTGTTTTTCGCCAATAAAGGATTTTATACACACCGGCATATCTTCGGTGGGGATGATGATATTTTCTTGAATGAGGTTTCTACGAGTTATAATACAACCATATCTATAGAAGAAGATTCATTCGTTTATTCAAAACCCAAAACAACCTGGGCCGACTGGTACAGACAAAAACAGCGACACTTGTCCGTAAGCCGATACTACAAGGTTCGCAACAAGGTTTTTCTCGGACTGCTGTCAGGGGCTCATGTGGCCATATGGACACTGGGCATGGCCCTTTTAGTATTCGGACTTATTGCCAAGGACATGTTACTCCTTCAGTCGCTTGGTATTGCTTTTGGTGTAAGGTGGATCATTCAGTGGTTTCTGCTAGTGATTATCAATTTGAAGCTTGACAAAACGGTAGAATGGTTCAGCTTTTTGCTGATGGATTTTGCACTTTTTATTTATTACCTCGTTTTCGGTTTTATAACCGCGACGAAGAGAAAACCCCGAAAATCATGGAATTGATTGATAAATATTTCCCGGACCTGACCGCAACCCAGCGTGATCAATTCGGGCAGATGGAAGAGCTATATCAATTCTGGAATGCGCGTGTGAACGTGATTTCCCGTCAGGACATTGATACATTATATGAAAGGCACGTGCTGCACTCACTTGGAATTGCCAAAGTTCAGCCATTCAAATCAGGAACCAGCGTTTTGGATGTGGGTACCGGAGGAGGATTTCCGGGTATACCGCTTGCGATTATGTTCCCGGACGCGCAGTTTCATCTGGTAGACAGCATTGGAAAGAAGATCCGTGTTGTGCAGGAGATTGCAAAAGCATTGGGCCTGGACAATGTCAGGGCTGAGCAAACAAGAGCAGAGAAGCTCGACGATTCTTATGAATTTGTTGTAAGCAGGGCTGTGACCAGAATGGCGCCATTTGTAGGGTGGGTCAAAAAGAATATGAATCGAAATTCTTTTCATGACCTTAGGAACGGTATTTTATATCTTAAAGGAGGCGATCTCAAGGAAGAGCTGTCAGAATTAAAGGAAAAGGCTCGTGTTTACGAGCTTTCAAGTTTTTTTAATGAAGAATTCTTTGAAACCAAGAAGGTCGTGTATGTACCTTTGTAGTCTCCATTTTTATCAAATAACCTAAATAACATGAACGAAAGATATAGCGCCAGCGGGTTAATGAACCCATTTTTTCCTGATGAAGTAAGTTTTGGGGACAAAGGCGTGACTTTTAAAGTAAGGAAGCTTTTCAAAAGTACAGACAACTTCGTTTTTTACACTGACATATCCGGGGTCGAAATCGAAAGCGGCATATTTTTTTCGACGGTCAGAGTGATACCAAGGATGCGTCCGGAAATAATTATCAATAATTTTACAAAGGGTGATGCCAAGAAAGTCAAGGAGTTAATCCTCCGACAAGTACAGAGCTAAGAAATTTTTAGAATTTATGCTTGCGCTGTATAAGTTGTATTCGTAGATTTGCACCAGAATTCAGATAAACAATCGGATTTGAAATTCCTGAATAGCTCAGCCGGTTAGAGCATCTGACTGTTAATCAGAGGGTCGTTGGTTCGAGCCCAACTTCGGGAGCCCTGAAAGTCAAGCACTTAGCATTAATTTGCTAGGTGCTTTTTGCTTTAGTTGCTATAGTTGGTTTGGGTTCAATTTTGAGAAGAGAAGCAAATTGAGGATCAGCGAGGTACAATTCACTATTAGGATGAGGTGGAAACTTTGTTGTACGGGATAGCCGGGAGAAGACCGGTAACAATTTGGGTGGAAGCCGTGCCCACATCATAACGCTTCGAGCTGTGTAATCAGTCAAAGCAATTACGGCCAGTCCGGATCAAAGCAGTCACGAAGTAGCTGATCCATTTGATCTATTGGCGAATATGAAGCGTCCTTCTCTAAATCAGACACTAATTGATTTTCCATCTTCTCAATTGGCAGAAAAAATTCCTTTTGATCTGGCCCAAAATCAAATATATATTTTGAAAGTTTTAAAGGACTCTTTTTTCCACCAAAATACAACTGTAATTCAAGCTTATAGTTTGCATTAATCAACGAATTTTGCCAGAAATACAATGTCGTACCTTTCGAATAGGAGACTTGAAATACAATGTTGATTGTGGTTTGAATTCGACAGATTTTGCATACTTGTCCTCTACTATATAGTCTAACGAGTTTTGGAAGGTGCCTATGGACGTTTCAAGTCGCAAATAAACGTCATGTTCATTCTGAATCTCTGACAGGTTAAAAATGAACAGGCTTATTTCGATTTCATTGATGATATAATGTCTTTCTTCCTTACTACTGATTTTCTGAAGTCTAACGTATCCCTCTAAGTTTGGGTAAGTTATTTTCCGGAATAATGCTTCAATGTATTGGTGCGGAGCTGGACGAGTTTGCCCGTCCAGTCTCATGAAATACCTATCGTCAACCTGATGAGGTGAATAGGGACTTTGATCTACTTCCAGAATGTAGACAAACATCCCGTTTTTTCCAAGGATTGAAAGCGTATTTGAGCAGGTGTAGGCTTTATGCGATCACTTATGCTGCTAACGAAGCTATCCTTCTCTATCCGTTCGGTAGCCGGTGCCAATGAACCTTTGAAGACCTTTTCCTTTTTGAGAACTGCTGTTCTTGCCAATTGGGGCTCCCCAAACAATTAAGCCTCCCATTGAATTTAACATCGCACAAACTGTTCTAACAATTCTACCTACTCTTTGCCCGGGATTTTCTGGTTGTCTGGAATTCAGATCCGATCCGAAACTTTTGAATTCAAGTTTGTCAGATTCTTCCTGAGCGACCCTAAAAAAATCCTTGATGTCGTCATATGTAAGTTCATTGATCCTTTTCCGAAAAAACAGTTGCGAGTAAGTCATCGTCAATCGTATTAATGAAATTTTCCCGTTGCATCAACCGGTTTGTAAAGCCTTGATGATGAAGTTACTGTTTTTAGTGCTCGACTGTGAAATAGTATTTGTCACGCCATTCTTTCGTCGCGTGCAAAACTAATCCAGCTCTCCCTTTCCAACAAATTGTACCATCAGAACTAAACGTATTGGAATAGTCGATTCCTTTAAGTCGATAATTGATGTCATGAGAATCTACCAAGACGATTTCATCGTAACTCACAGCTTCTAATTTCAATTGGTCGTCGACCACTTTTGGAAATAGAGCCACATTGTCAAAGTTAGCAGTCAATGCAATTGTTGGGTAAACGAGTCCATCTAATCCATTAATCAAATTCTCAGCGATTGCAATAGTTAATCTGTAGGTATCTATGTTGTTTCCAATAGGTTGAGAAAATTTATCTGCCAAAAAATTGTACACCTGAATATTGTCAGGGTGGTTTTCATCCCGTTCATCGCCAATGAAAATTTGTGGTTTCCGAGTAGAGCTCAGACGTTCGAACACAGTGGGAGTAAAACCTACGTTGTTTAAATGAAGATCGTTTACCACATGCCATCTAGAAATTACCATTTTGTCACCTACTGAGGGATTCAGTTCCCAGATTGGCCCCAACGGGTTTATCGATCCATAAAACATGGATTCGCCATCGCGGCTTGCACGGTTCATTTTTGCTTTATCGGCTGGTGGATAAGATAGATAGGAAACGTTATACGGCTGGCTCGAATAAATTATACCTCGATAAATTTTAGTGCCAGCTTTAATTATTGACTCTCTCAGGGTGAAGTCTGTAGTTAGCTTCCAATAATGTACTTTAAATAAGATGGTTGGCACTTGCTTAGATCAAGCGACAAAATTTTTTAATAAGATTAGCGAGTTCTTCACTTGTCATCCTTCGTCCAGGAATGACACCATAATTATATTTAAATAGCTTATCAATGTTCAACATAGAGGGTAGTCTTGTATACGAGAAATACTTCGAATTTAACGAAGTATTGCAAATCAGTAACCCTGAAATCTACAAAACGAATCAATAAATTAGCTAAAGTCCGGATTTTTAAAAGTGAGAGCAGAGCAAAAAGACAAAAATGCATTCTTCTCTCACGCCAGGCGCCACTGCGCACTGTAAATCTTCTCAACAGAAATGGATGGTATTTTGAAGAATTCAAGCGGACCAGTTTTTACTCAGGTTTCTGCGTTCTTCATCACAGGAGTTTTTGAATCAAACCCGCATGTGGCAGACCATTGGTTGATAACACCCAGAAGCAAAAATAAAGATGGACTTAAAAGAGTTGCCCCTTTTTTATGAAAAAATTACTACAATTCTGTCATAAGATCAAAGCTAATAGCTTTGATAAACAAGCGTCAGACTAGGGAAAGGGACGCACTTATTAATCGATTCCCCGCGATGAGACTAAAATCGGAAAAGTGAATTTTAATCGGTAGTGTTCGTTCGTTGTTCGCGATTTGCAAACAACGAACGAATGTGTATCTTTACCTCATGAAAGCTCACAACGGAATGCGTCCCTTGGACGTGGTGATATTGCTGAAAATCGTTTGTTTGGAAAATAAACCATGGCAATACAGAGATTTGTCGTCACAGCTCTATATAAGCGTATCCGAAGTTTCGGAATCTTTAAGCAGGAGCCATATTGCAGGGTTAATAGATGAAAGCAAAAAAAAGGTCCGGACTAACAACCTAATGGAATTTATAGAATTCGGGCTGCCCTACGTTTTTCCCGTAGTGCCGGGGCAAATCGTTACCGGTGTTCCTACAGCATACTCAAACCCCTTTTACAAAGCACATTTTCTGGGGTCAGTAGATTACGTTTGGAAAGACGAGCAGGGAGCTATCCGGGGTCTTTCCATCGAACCGCTTCACAAGGGAGTAACAAAAGCAGTGTTAGATGATGAGGTACTTTACAAATTACTATCCGGTATCGATATTTTGCGGGTTGGGCGAGCGCGAGAAAAGAAAATGGCCTTGGAACAGATGAAGATATTAATCCTTAAAAAATGAGCCAAAGAGAAAATATTCTGCGAATCAAGGCTGTGTATGACGCGTTGGAAGAGCTGCAAGATTTGGCGATTTTTGTCGGTGGGGCAACAGTAGCCTTATATGTTCAGCGTGTTGCAGAGGAAATAAGGCCCACAGACGACGTAGATATATTAATTGAAGTAACTGGGTACAAAGCTTATGCGGATTTAACGAAAAATTACGGTCCAAAGGATTTACTAATGACATTGAATCCGGTGTAATCTGCAGATATAAAGTCCAGGGAATTATTGTCGACGTTATGCCTACCGACAAAGCGGTTCTTGGATTCAGCAATATCTGGTATCCTGAAGGTTTTAAATCTGCGGTAAAATATGATTTAGGAGACGGTTACCATGTTAATATTTTCAGACCGGAGTATCTGGTCGCAAGTAAGTTGGAGGCATTCAAGAATCGAGGTAGCAGCGATGGAAGGACAAGTACCGACTTTGAAGATTTGGTTTACATTTTGAATCACCGGACGTCGCTGTGGGGGAGATGCGTTTAGCGAAAGAGGATGTCAAACTTTATTTGCAACAAGAATTTAAGAAAATCCTTGAAAATGATTATTCCGAAGAATGGATCAGCGCCCATTTGGAACATGTTGAACAGAGGAGGGTAAACTATATCCTGGGTAATCTGACAGAGTTTTGCTTTGGGGCGGGCTAAAAAGACCCAAAAAGTGTATCATTTCGTTATCTCACCAATCAATGCGTCACTTTTAACACCGTGACTGAGTTTGTGCGACACTGTTCTTCGGCAGCTGAACTAGTATTTTCATCGCGGCATTGCTATGCTGCTTGCGGCATTTTCTCATTTATAAAAATTTCCAGGGGTAATCCTCAGTGCTTATGCAGGTTATGAATTTGCTGTAAGTTAACGTATCGCTTATGATTAAGTATTTCAAATACCCTTGACTTGGGGCCTATGAATTGCTCCAAATCTTTATTTTTCCAGCCATTTTCTTCCCTCAGGTATTTAATTGCGTCAACCGGATCCGGATAAGGTATAGGATTGTTCATTTGTTCATAAGCATGTACTAATTGCTTATGACATCTAGCTCATCGTCCAATTCAGAATAAGGGGTCGGCTCGTGCTGTGTCCGTTATGGAGTTACAACAACTTTCGGCGTCAAATAGGAAACAGTCTGGAAGCTGCAGAGTTGAGAAAACTGGCCAACCTGCCTCTCCCAACCGAACTTCATCTAAATGATTTGTCATTGACGGATTTGAGTTTTTTATCCGATCTGCCAAATTTGAAATAACCTGACGGACTGAATATCAACACTACATATTGCGGGATTTTCATCTGTGCAAACACCCTCTTAAAAACTCACAATTCATAAACCTAGGCTATTTTATAGCCCTAACCTTATACCCCTCCTTCCGCAAAAGTGCTATCACGCCCCTTTCCCCACCCAAATGCGCTGCTCCCACAGCGAAGAATGTGGGTTTTTCGGACATTGTTTTTTGAATGCGGGAGATCCATTTCTGGTTTCTTGCAAATAACATAACCTCTTCATTACCATCGAGCCCAAAGTCACTTTTCAGTGTCATACTATATAATTCGTTGATATTCTGAGATTTGTATAGCGCTATCAAATTTTTGAATTCTTTTCGCGCCTGTGGTAAGCTGTCGATCAATGCAAGCACCATTTTGATCTGATCTTTATAAGGGATCGTATCAAAAATCGCCATTTGCTCACCCAGGGTTTCGATACCAATCACCTCTGATTTTTGCTTTCCAGCCAGTTCCACCAACGCCATTTCGTAGGATTGGGGCTGGCATGCGAGAATGGAACTGAACAATGGACCCATTAGAACAAATGGCTTGGCTTTTTCAAACATGGCAATGCCGATCCCCACCGAGTCTTTGTAAAATTGACTGATTTTGGCATAATCCTGCTCCGAAACCAGTTTTTTCAGTTCGTTACCGTCCCGCATATTCATGGTCTTCATCATCTCCGCCATCATTCCCGGATCGTCCATATCCACCTCCAAAGCAATCTGCTGCGTGCGCGTCACAGCCACTTTGAGCGAATCGCTCAACGAAAAGTCTACCGGACAGATCAAATGTATTGTCCCGAAAAGGTAGGATGGTTTCGGATTGTTGGGAGCGGTGATCTCCCAAAGCAATGAGTTTTCTTTCGGTACCTGCCCCTGCGAGAGTAAACTAGCAGCGCACAGCGCTATTGATAACAAGATTTCTTTCATGGCTTTTCCGGTGAACCGGTGATTACTCTTTATGGCTGTCTACTTCAATCCGCTCGTCACGATTGACCAATTCCCAAGCCGTGTAAAACACCAGTTTCACGATTTGGGATTGCTTGTCAAACAAAATCTTCTCCACATCGTCGCCAGGCTTGTGGTAGTCTTCATGCACGCCTGTGAAGTAAAAAATAACGGGCACCCCTGTTTTGGCAAAATTGTAATGGTCCGAACGATAGTAAAAACGGTTCGGATCATTGGGATCATTGAATGTGTAATCCAGCTTGAAATTCACATACTTCTTATTCGCCTCCTCGCTGATGGTATGCAGCTTCGACGACAATTTGTCGGAACCGATCAAATACACGTATTTTGGATCGTCCTTATGCGCCTCGTCGATACGACCAATCATATCAATGTTGAGGTCAGCAATGGTGTTTTTGAGCGGCAGCAACGGATTTTCCGAATAGTACTCTGATCCGAACAGTCCTTTTTCCTCGCCAGTCACATTCAGGAACAGAATGCTTCTTCTTGGACCTTTGCCTTCTGCTTTGGCTTTGCTGAATGCCTGAGCAATTTCAAGCAAAGAAACGGTTCCCGAACCATCGTCATCGGCACCATTATTAATTTCTCCGTTTGGCGAAATACCAATGTGATCGAGGTGGGCACTAATGACCAGTACCTCGTCTTTCTTGTCCGTTCCCTCCATGAATGCAGCCACATTTTCAGTTTCAATGGTTTCACTGATTCTTTCTGCCTTCAAAGCTACTTTCCCCTCGAAAGCCTTCGATAGCGGCTTACCCGATTGATCAATGGTCGTTTTGCTTTTTGTCAACTTGGAAGAAGACGTATTTAGGATCTTCGCAGCCAGATCAGCCGATACCACAAAGGCAGCGACATTATCCGGACTTTCCTGAACCGGTTTCAATGTTGGTGCACTGAATCTCCTCGCCATTACTGCGCGCTGACGAATTTCTTTATCCAGATCCTCCCCGGTTTTATCCGTAATGATAAACACATATTTCGCGCCCTTTTCCAGCGCCAGTTTGGCTTTAACCTGCCACGAAACTGGTCCGCTCCATTTCGTTTTTTCGGTGCCGCTACTCAGCAAATACTTACCATTCGCATCCACTGGCTCTCCTTCAAAAATCACAATAGCCTTATCCTTCACATTCACATTCGCATAATCATTGTATGCCGATTCCTCAATACCATACCCTACAGAAACGACATCCGCCGTGATTTCCTGTGGAATATTTAAAACTCCGCTGACATAAAAGTCCTTGTTGAACTCATACTTTTTGCCGTCGGCTTTTAGATAAACTTCACCCCAGCCGCGCTTGTACAGGCTGTACTTTTGTAAAAAACTTTTGCCACCATCGGCAGCCGCTGCAACAGGCATTAAACCATATTCCTTGTAGTATTTCGAAACATATTCAGCTGCTTTTTTCTGGCCCGGCGAGCCGGTATCTCTTCCTTCCAGGCTATCCGAAGCGATGATCACCAAATGCTTTTTCAGGTCTTCCGGTGTAATACTATCAGCATATTTAGTCACTTCGTCCTGTGCAAAAGACAAAGTCGTAATTGACAGGAATAAACAAGTCAGCAAGTTTTTATTCATAGTGAAGTTGTAATGATATTTCAGTTCTTACAAAGAAAGCAAAGGATGCGGCTAATGCCAACTCCGTCATCTACTTGGCTTGAAACTTTGTATATTTGAATCAAATAATAACACACACTTTTATGCCATAAGTAAGCCGTTTCCTTGGAATCGTTATTAAAATGTTCTTTGATGATCACAACCCACCTCATTTCCATGCAGAATTGATTGAAGGTTGTCTACCCTCGAAGCAATTGAAACTTGTGCAAGCCTAGGCGGTGTTACATAAAGAAGAGCTACTGGAAAATTTCAAGAATCTAGGAAAGGATCTCAAATCTTGGAACAGGATCGAACCGTTGAAATAAATTATTATGCTACACTATATTAAGGAAATAATTTCTGTCGAGAATTACACCGTCTCTTGCCTCTTTAATACAGACGAGGTGAAAGTTGTGGATCTTCGAGGTATTGTTGAAAAGTATAAAAATATAAATGACGGACTGATTAGTCGTCTGGCGGATAAAGATTATTTCAAGTCTGTTCAACTCGACTCCTACGGCACATTAACCTGGAACAATGGGGTTGATTTTGACCCTGAAAACCTATACTACATCTCAAATCCTGAAATTGCAACTATCCAATAATTTTCTTCACTTTTTGCACTTCTCCTGGCTTAAAGTTCGTTTTTCGCATGTTAACAATAAATTAATTGTAAAATACTGTTATTCAGCTAAAAACTCGTACATTTGCACCCTATTTGACTAAAGTTAAGTCGAAACAAAGCACAGCGGTGATCAGTCTAGTAAAACCATTCTGCTTATTGAGATCCGTAAACAATTGATCTATAAAACAATGCAAGCCATTCGTAACATCGCAATCATTGCGCACGTTGACCACGGTAAAACTACATTGGTTGACAAAATCATTCACGCTTCAAAGTTATTTCGCGATAACCAGGAGTTTGATGACCTTATTCTTGATAACAATGACCTTGAACGGGAACGTGGTATTACCATTACCTCTAAAAACGTATCCGTTCGTTACAAAGATTATAAAATCAATGTAATCGATACTCCTGGTCACGCAGACTTTGGTGGTGAAGTGGAACGCGTACTTAAAATGGCGGATGGCGTATTATTGCTGGTCGATGCATTTGAAGGACCTATGCCTCAGACGCGCTTCGTATTGGGCAAAGCCATTGATTTGGGTTTGAAACCTATCGTTGTTGTAAATAAAGTAGATAAAGAAAACTGCCGTCCTGAAGAAGTTCAGGAAAACGTTTTTGATTTGATGTTCAACCTGGGCGCTACTGAAGATCAGCTTGACTTCACGACCGTTTATGGTTCATCAAAACAAGGCTGGATGGGGCCGGATTGGCAACACCCAACTGATAATATTACATTCCTGCTTGATACCATCATTGCTTCGATCCCTGAACCGGTTATCGAAGAAGGTACTTTACAAATGCAAATCACTTCTCTTGACTACAATGCATTCGTTGGCCGTATCGCCATCGGTCGTGTGAAAAGAGGAACAATCAAAGAAGGATCTACATTGTCTCTTTGCAAAGCTGACGGTGTGATCAAAAAGGTGAAAGTAAAAGAACTTCAGACATTTGAAGGTCTTGGAAGAGTAAAGGTTGCCGAAGTTTCTGCGGGTGATATCTGCGCAGTGACTGGTATCGAAGATTTCGAAATCGGTGATACATTGGCTGATCTTGAAAATCCAGAAGCAATTACCCGTATCGCGGTTGATGAGCCTACTATGAACATGCTCTTCACGATCAATAACTCCCCATTCTTCGGTAAAGAAGGCAAGTTTGTTACATCACGTCACCTTCGTGACCGTTTGATGAAAGAAACTGAGAAGAACCTTGCACTTCGCGTAGAAGCTACTGATACAGAAGATAAATTTCTTGTTTTCGGACGTGGTATCCTTCACTTGTCAGTATTGATCGAAACAATGCGTCGTGAAGGTTACGAATTGCAGCTAGGTCAGCCTCAGGTTCTTTTCAAAGAAGATGAAAAAGGCGAACGTCTTGAACCAATCGAAACATTGGTAGTAGACGTACCAGAATCAACTGCTGGTAAAGTAATCGAATTGGCAACGCAACGTAAAGGTGAATTGCTGGTTATGGAGCCAAAGGGAGATTTGCAACACCTTGAATTCCTGATTCCTTCAAGGGGTTTGATCGGTCTTCGTTCCAATGTATTGACTTCGACCCAAGGTGAAGCTGTAATGACGCACCGCTTTAAAGAATTCGGTACATTCCGCGGACCAATCCCTGGACGTATCAGTGGTTCTATCATTTCTAAAAATACAGGACCTGCAACAGGTTACACTATTGACAAATTGCAGGATCGCGGACGTTTCTTCGTAGAGCCAGGTGATGAAATCTACGGTGGACAAGTTATCGGAGAGCACAACCGCCCGAACGATATTGTTGTGAACTTGCAGGAAGCTAAGAAACTGACCAACATGCGTGCTTCTGGTACAGATGACGGTTTAAGAATCGCTCCGAAGATCAACTTCTCTCTGGAAGAATCAATGGAGTATATCCAGAAAGACGAATACCTTGAAGTAACGCCGCAAAGCATGCGTATGCGGAAGATATATCTGGAAGAAAACGATCGTAAACGTAATTCCGGTAAGATGGAAATGGCATAACACCCATTTAGGAATATTTGAAAGGAGGCATAAATTATGCCTCCTTTTTTTATTTTTTACCATTTCAGTTTTGCCCGGAAACCCTTTAAATAATTTGGGTTAACTCCATAAAACATTACCATAATTTTAAGTTTTATACCAACACTGAAACATTCTATGTTCCAGTGTTTTTTATACTATTTCAAGATATTTTAGTTTTTTGCTTTTATTTAAACAAATACCGTATGTTTGTATTAGAAATAAGATTATATTCATTAACTAACTTATTATCAATCGTTTAATAAATCAAGAATGTCATATATAGAGCCGGCTCCAATCAAGGATAAAGAAAATCCCCTGGAGTCAATGATGCAAAGATTTGATAAGGCAGTAGACCTCCTTGGAATTTCGGAAGAAATGTACCACATATTAAAAGTACCGCGTAAGCAAGTGATTGTCGGACTGCCAGTTACCATGGATTCGGGACAGATCAGGACTTTCGAAGGTTACCGGGTTATACATTCTACTATTCTCGGCCCCAGTAAAGGAGGTATCCGCTTCGATCCCGATGTGAACCTCGACGAAGTAAGGGCACTTGCCGCCTGGATGACCTGGAAATGCGCTGTGGTGGATATCCCCTACGGCGGCGCCAAAGGTGGTGTAGCTTGTAATCCGAGGGAAATGTCGGCAGGCGAAATGGAGAGGCTGATGCGGGCTTACACTACAGCATTACTCGATGTTTTCGGCCCCGACCAGGATATTCCAGCACCGGACATGGGTACCGGCCCCAGAGAAATGGCCTGGCTGATGGATGAATATTCCAAATCCAAAGGAATGACGATACCGGCCGTGGTAACAGGCAAACCGCTGGTGCTAGGCGGCTCTCTCGGGCGTACAGAAGCAACGGGCCGTGGTGTAATGGTATCCGCGCTGGCAGGTATGGAGAAATTACGAATCAATCCTTATCGCGCCACTGCGGTTGTGCAGGGTTTTGGCAATGTTGGTTCTTACGCAGCGCTGCTGCTACGCGAACGCGGCGTATCTATTCACGCGATCAGCGATATTTCAGGAGCATATTACAACGACAAAGGAATTGATGTCGCCGATGCGGTAGCTTATCGTGAGCGCAACAAAGGCTCGCTGGAAGGTTACGGCGGCGCCGAATTGATTCCAGGCGACGATCTGCTGACATTGCCGGTAGATGTGTTGGTTCCTGCTGCGAAAGAGGACGTGATTACCCGTAAGAATGTCTCCGGAATTCAAGCCAGAATGATCGTAGAAGGTGCCAATGGCCCTACTTCCTCCAAAGCGGACGATATCATCAATGAAAAAGGCATTATGGTCGTCCCCGATATCCTTGCCAACGCCGGCGGGGTTACCGTTTCGTATTTCGAATGGGTGCAGAACCGGATCGGGTACAAATGGACGCTGGAACGCATTAACCGACGCACCGACCGTATTATGAAGGATTCCTTCGACAAAGTGTATGAAACATCATTAAAATATAAGGTATCGCTTCGGATCGCAGCTTACATTGTCGCTATTGACAAAGTATCGAGCACTTACAAGTACCGCGGCGGTTTCTAAACACAAAACTCCTATTTACCAAAGGCAGCTTTCCGGATCGGGAGCTGCCTTTTCATTGACGCATTTTCGGGTAAGCGCTACATTAACAATTAATTAATAAATGGGGGCAGAGCGTGAAATAGGGTTTTGTTAAAATCAGAATTATTAACTTTATAGTTTTAAAGTATAGTCGTTTTTAATATTAAATTTTGCTGACTAACGGTTTGCTAATCAGCCAAAATCCTTTCGTAATGCCACCATGTCATTAAGCCCGCGTTTCATTGCCATCATACTGGCATTTCTAATATCGCTGATCACCACTTCTTTTCTGGCCTTTGTGGAAGGGGTATCCAAAGGCATGCTCTTCGTTACGGCCATTTCCTGCTTTATCACTTCGTTCTTTCTGGTACTGTACACGGTTGATATCTTGGTTTTTCGTGAGGTCAATAAAATGTACCGGACCATTCATAAGCTGAAAATGAAGGATTTCAACCTCGCTCCGCGGAAAAAGCTGATCCGGGAGTCTAACCCGTTGAAGACGATCAATGATGAGATCTTCGTGTATGTTACCAAAAAACAAAAGGAGATCGACGAACTGAAAAAACTGGAACTCTTCCGCCGCGAATTTCTGGCGGATGTTTCCCACGAATTCAAAACGCCGATTTTTGCGGCACAAGGATTTATCCACACCTTGCTCGACGGTGCGATGGATGATGAAAATGTAAGAGAACGCTTCCTTTTGAAAGCGGCCAGGAATCTGGACAGTCTGGACGTACTGGTTAAAGACTTGCTGGTACTTTCTCAGATGGAAACTGGTGATATTAAGATGAGCATTGCGCCGATCGATATCCGTCTGTTAACCATGAATATTTTCAGCCGGCTGGAAAACATTGCACTGGACAGAAACGTGAGCCTGAAAGTGAAACCCGACGACCTTCCCGAGGTGTGGGTGAAAGCGGACGCCGACCGGCTGGAACAGGTAATGCTGAACCTGATTGAAAACGCCATCAAATACGGAAACGAGGGTGGAAAAGTGATCGTCCATTTCAATGAAGGCAAAAAATATGTGGAAATCGCGGTTCGTGATAATGGGCCGGGTATACCTTATGAACATTTGAACCGTATATTCGAACGTTTTTACCGGGTCGATAAAAGCCGGAGCAAGGACATTGGCGGTACCGGACTTGGCCTTGCCATCGTGAAGCACATTCTGAATGCACACGATACCAAAATCGCGGTCATGTCGAAGCCTGAGAAAGGAACAACATTCTCATTTAAGTTAGAAAAGGCATATATCAGCCTTGTAAATGAAAATGGTCCGCAAGAGCCGGCATCTCAATTGAATCCATAATACATTTTTAACTCCATAAACCATTATTCATGTTTGTACATAACGTATTTTTTTGGCTAAAAGAAAAAGATAACGAAGAAGCAAGACAAGCGTTGCTGGCAGGAATCAAATCACTTGAAGCGATAGAATCCATTGAATCCGTTTACATCGGACCGCCCGCTGCTACACGTCGGCCGGTGATTGATGCTACGTATGATTTTGCAGAAATTCTCGTGTTTGCCGACGAAGCAGGGCACGATGTGTATCAGGTACACCCGCTTCACACGAAGTTCGTTGCAGACTGCGCGCACCTTTGGGAGCGAGTGCTGATCTACGATGTAGAGGCATAAACAAAAGCGAATATTTGTTAACAGGTTATCCACAATGCATGTGTGGATAACCTGTTAACAACCTTCTAAAACTGCATTTTCAAGCCATTAAAGAACATTTATAGGCAATTCACCCTGTGGATAACTTATTCTAAATGTTGATTGCCTCCCCTATCAAACCTGGTCACAGGCACTTTTAACCCAGTACATTCGTTTTATAATTAGTACAAAATGAACTGATACCGTGAGAACAAATAGAATTTTGCTGTCAATTATCGTTACAGTTATTGCAGCAGTAAGCATTTCTTCCTGCACATACAGATCTGCGGGCCCCGGATATGATTATGGATATAACCCCGGTTACGGATACAGCCCCGGCTACCGGTACCATCGTGTACCACCTCCAAGAGTCGTGGTCGTAAGGCCGTCGCATCCGAGGGTAATCCATGCTGATCGTTACAGACCTAGCCGATACAACGACCGGGCATACAGAAAGCAGTACAGAAGCGGAAATCACTACGGCAACAATGCACGTAGCAGAGGCCCCAGAAGATAAATAGAGCAGCATTTAAGAATAAAAAGGTGATAAGCGGAGAGATAAATCTTCGCTTGTCACCTTTTCTTTTATTTTTGCTTTTATGGATGTACTTGAAATACTGGAGTCGAATGCAAAACTATATCCGGATAAGTTAGCTTACGGATTCATCGGCAAAGAAGGCGAACTAACCGAACAACTTCATTATCAGCAACTAAATGACGAAGTATGGGCGGCTTCCTGGCAACTCAAAGCCAGGTACGGGCCGAATGCCCGGGTCATTATCTTGCTACCAACCGAAGCTTCTTTTATCCGTTTCTTTCTGGCTTCTTTACGGGCCGAACTCGTAGCGGTACCTTGCCCGATCGGCTATTCGGAATCCGGTATTACCCGTATCCTGAACATTATCAGTGATTGTGCTGCTTCGGCCATTATTACAAACAAAAAAACGCATAAAATGCTTTTTCAGAGGCAAAATGAGGCATCAAAAGCATTGCAGGATGAGCATATCGACTGGTTTTTTACGGATGACTTTTCTCCCGAAACCATTCCTATTGAAATAACAGAGAGAAAAGCAGACGATACCCAACCTGCCTATCTTCAATATACTTCCGGCTCAACAAGCCGCCCCAAAGGCGTCATGGTGAGCCATTCCAATCTGGTAGCCAACCTCAGTGCGATCAATAATTGTTTCGGGCGTACTGCGGCGGACGTATCCGTTACCTGGTTGCCACATTACCACGATATGGGGTTGGTGGACGGTCTGTTGTCGCCCATTTATACCGGCGGAACGGGCATAGCGATTTCTCCCCTTTTATTCATTACAAAGCCCTTTTTACTGCTTCAAGCGATCAGCAAGTACCAGGCCGGCTTTTGCGGTGGCCCGGGTTTCGGACTGGATCATTGCGTGGCCCGCATACCCGCAGAACAGCTGGCGACATTAGATCTCAGCAGCCTGCGCGTACTGTATGTAGGCGCAGAACCAATCCGGATCTCGACATTGGAAAGATTTGTGGACGCAATGCGAGCTACCGGTTTCAAAAGGGCCAGCCTTGTTCCGGCCTACGGATTGGCGGAAGCTACGCTGGCCGTCAGCCTGCATTTGAATGGTACACCGATGTTGTTTGCAAAAATCCCCGGTATGGATTCTAAGGAGGTAGTTGCCTGCGGCCCTCCCGTAGAACATACGGAAGTTCGCATTGTGGAGCCTGAGCAGAAAACTATTTTGGAAGACTCCCAGATCGGGGAAATATGGGTTAAAAATAAAGCCGTTGCCCTAGGTTACTGGAAAAACGAAGAGGAAACTAACCGGATTTTCAAAGCGTTCACCGATTGTGGAGAAGGTCCGTTTCTGAGGACAGGCGACCTGGGATTTATGGAAGATGGTAAGCTTTTCATCACCGGAAGGACCAAAGAGTTAATTATCATCAGGGGTGTAAACTATTATCCTCAGGACATTGAAGAAATTGTAAGTGAATGCCATGAGGACATTCAACCTAATGCGACCGCTGCATTCTCAGTGGAAACGGCGCAGGGAGAAGCATTAATGATAGTGACCGAGATACGGCGTGCAGTGCAGCAGGATGAAAACATGGAATCCATCAAAACCCGCGTGGCACATAGCGTAGGACTTGCTTTTGGGCTGATACCACACAAAGTCGTTCTGATACAGGCAGGCAAGCTTCCCAAGACTTCCAGCGGCAAAATTCAGAGATTAAAAGCGCGGGAAGTTTTTGCCGAATGGTAAATTGTAGTTGCCGCATAGTTACATAAATGTATTTTTGCTTTTAAAGCAAGAAGTTTGATACTAATTTCACGATAACTAATAAATACCTCTCCCACTGAATCAATTAATTGATGACTAAAAACTTTAATGAAATTTCCGACTGGATAGTCGAACGGATTTCCGAACATGCTGAACTCGATCCATCAGAAGTCGCTCTGGACACTGATATCGTCAATTTTCGACTCGATTCGCTGCTACTCGTCAGCATTACCTCGGAGCTGGAAGAGTGGATTGGGATGGAGCTCAATCCTTCCCTTTTCTGGGAAATGGGTACTATTGCTGCAACCACTCAATGGATTATTGAAAATCAGGAAGTATAAATAGCCGTTTTTTTTCTTGGATGAAGTAGAACTCAACCAAAATTTCCTCTATGTCTGTCACGGCCATTTGGTCTTCCGAAAAAGAGATTAGTAGCAACTATTCTAAACTGATCGGTCATATAAGAAAATCAGATCCTGTTCATTTCAATATGTTTGGCGATCTGGTCGTGATGGACTACGGCAATGTTAAAAAAATCTTTGCTGATTCCGTAAATTTCAAAAATTTCGATTTTTCTGAAAGATTCCGGATCGTATCGGCTATCGCAAAAAATGACCCTGGTTTACAGGAATTTGGTGAAAGTCTCAGTCATTGGCTGCTATTCATGAACGGTGAAAAGCATGCGGAACACAGACGTTTTGTAAACCAAAAATTCTACGCGGCCAATTATGAAAAAATTACCCTGGAAGCAGTCAGTGAAATTCTGGATACGTACAAGGATCAGCAGGAAGCTGATCTGGTAGAGATTGCGAGACGGTTCAGTTTTTTGGTCATTAGCAGAATCATTGATCTGGATCGTGCCGATTATGATTTTATTCAGAAATTCTCCTACGTTATCACATTAATATTCGAGAAAACACTCACTATCAATGATTTATTAGAGTGCGCCGACATGTCCAGACAGTTTCACAGCTACCTATCAAAGACATTGGACAGGCAGGAAAGTGAACTGACCGATACGCTCTTACTGGAAATGAGAGAAATAATGGGCAGCGAGCGAGCCCGGCAGCTCATCGGTACCTGGGAGTTTCTCATCAACGCCGCAACGGAGACAACCTCTTTACTCCTAACGAGAAGCATTGCAACATTAATTGAAAATCGCGACCATGAAATTAACTGGAATACCCATAATGATTGCGCGATTGCAGTGGAAGAATTGATACGTTACGTCAGCCCCGTCAACTGGATTCCCCGACAGATCAACGACGATATGGAATTTGAAGGACTGCAGCTAAAAAAAGGCAAAACGGTACTGGTCGGCATTGCTTCCGCCAATCGAGACCCCACTGTTTTTCAAGACCCCGAAACGTTTATACCAACCCGGAAACCCAATCCACACATCGGTTTTGGATTTGGTATCCACCATTGCCTGGGTGCCCGGCTGTCCCGTTTCGAGATGCAGAAATTCCTACCAAGCTTTATGACCGCATTCCCCAACATTCGTCTCAACCCTGAAAAGACAGGTGAATGGGATACCAAAGTCTTTTTCAGAGGCTACAAAAGCTTGCCCGTGCTTTTAAAATAAAGCATGATGATCAAGTTCACTGATTTTTCGTACTTCCTGCTACAATTCCTTATTGTTCCGGTGTATTACAAAGTCCCGGACGGTAAAAAGTGGATTTTCCTACTTGTGCTCAGTACCCTGTTCAATGCCAGCTGGAGTGGGAAATATCTACCCGTCTGGCTAATCCTCGTTGGGATCTGTTACGTCGCAGGTAAGTATCTGGGCAATCAGGCCTATTCCAAAAAACAGCGCAAAATGCTGCTCATCATTTCGATAACCATTTGCCTGCTGCCACTCCTTTTTTTTAAATACCTGGTTCCTATCAATAATTCAATGTCGCCGGTGGCACTCAACTGGCTGGCTCCCATTGGCATTTCATACTACACTTTCCTGATTATCGGATACCTTACCGATGTGCATCGGCGATACATCAAGCCTGAAAATCACCTGGGTTACCTGGCACTTTATCTCGGTTTTTTCCCAACATTACTCGCAGGTCCGCTCGAACGCACACGACAACTCGTTCCCCAACTCCGAAATCCGGTCGCCTATCAGGAGGAAAATATTAAAGCTGGTATCTACTTTATAATCTGGGGGTTATTCAAAAAAGTGGTACTTGCAGCCAGGTTCGCGGATATCACGAATCCCGTATTTGACGAGCCCGGCAAGTATACCGGCTTTTCGGTAACGCTCGCCATTCTGCTTTTTTCCGTTCAGCTTTATTGCGACTTTTCGGGCTATTGCGACATTGCGACGGGATCTGCCAGATTGCTCGGAATAAAGCTCAGCAAAAACTTTTCAAACCGCTACTATTTCACCCCGTCGCGCACCGAATCGTGGACTTCCTGGAATATTACAGTCACATCCTGGTTCCGGGATTACATATTTTTCAACATTAGCAAAGGGGTTACCAACACCAAACGCCTTGAATTTAACCGTTTGCTTACGTTCATTATCACTGGTTTGTGGCATGGGCCAAGCTGGTCGTTTGTGATCTGGGGCTCACTGCAATGGGCTTATATCAATTTTGAAATGCGGACGAAGCAATTCTGGCAGAAGTTTTACGTCTCGCTAGGCTTCACCATTGGCTCTCAGGTACATTATCTGTGGCGCGTCGTGGTGAGGCTTCTCACTGGCACATTGATCATGGGATGGTTTCGTGCCGCGGAACTGAGCAGCGGAGTAAAACTGTACAGCAGCATGTTTGGCATTACATCCGGCGCAGCATCATTGATCACGCCCAGCTTCATGTTATCCATTACGCTGTTCGTAGTCATGGATATTTTTAATTACAAAATGGGTGAAAAAGAAGATATCGCTTCCTATCTGCTCAAAAGACCTGCAATTGGGCGAAGACTTTCCATGCTGCTTCTGGTCCAGCTTGTACTGATATTTGGGAGGACGACTGTTGCCAATTTTTACTATATCCAGTTCTGACGAGCGTGAAAATGATTCTAAAAATTACGAAATGGCTCGTATTGATCATTGTCTTCAAAATGATCACGGTACTGATCATTGCGCAATTTTACACCGACCCCAGGCGGGATATCGATGCCAGAGAAAAGCTTTGTAAAGCATTCAAACCCAATACCGTATTCATCGGTACCAGCCGCACACTTTATGGAATTGATCCTACGCTTTTCGATTCGTTAAATCATCATCAAACCCGCAGTTATAACTTTGGAATATTCAGCATATCACCCCAGGTTTCGTTTAAACTTGCGGAGAACCTTATTGCGAATGACCCGGCGGTTAAAACCATTTACATCGAACTTAGCGCGCTGGATTACAGCACCGTAGCTTTAAAACCCGTCGATGTTATTCAGGATGCTGTTTTCAGGACAAATGTAATGGCGGCCAGTTCCAACATCAAAGCCAATGATAAGGCAGAAAGTTTTTTTCAGGGCCTTAACACCACATTATTTCAGATGTTTTCAATAGCTCCTGAGATCACAACCATCAAAAAAATGATAAGTCCCGTTTCCGACCCCGTTGAAGGAAAGCCTGACTTGCAGGATAATGGTCATCAGTCGGTCGCAGTGGCACTTTCTCAGTCCAATGACCGCATCATGAGCAATAAGGTCGCTACCCAACAAATGTTGGCGCAACTTCGGGTAGCAAAGCCAAATACTTATTATATTTCCAAGATTAACCGAATCATCGGACAGGCAAATCACGCCGGGAAACAGGTTATTCTCTTTTATCCGAATAGCCTGACGAAAGTTGAATATTTGGTCCTGTCGCAGGTAGCGCCATACTTACCGGAAGAAAATCTGATCCGTTTGCCGGCGGATCAACAATTGAATGAATTTTTCAAACCGGAAAATTTATTTGATCCCCATCATCTGAATCAAAAAGGAGCTGCTATCTATACCCGGTTTTTACAAAAAGAATCATTAAAGCGATTTGATAATTTATAAAGCCAATTATTGATGCTTGCATTTTCCATTCTCGTCTATTTACTGGCCAATCTTGGGGTCGGCCTCTGGGCCTCCAAAAGGATCTCAACAACTCAGGATTTTGTATTAGCTGGCCGACGGCTTCCCCTTGTCCTGGCTGCGTCCGCCACATTTGCGACCTGGTTTGGCTCCGAAACCATTATGGGAGCGCCTACCGAATTCGTTGAAAATGGCTTACTGGGCGTTATGGAAGATCCTTTCGGTGCGTCATTATGTCTGCTGTTGGTCGGACTTTTCTTCGCCCGGCGGTTTTACAAAATGAATATCATCACGTTCTGTGATTTTTTCAGGATACGCTATGGACGTTACGCCGAACTGATATCCGCGATCCTCATTATCCCTTCCTATTTCAGCTGGATCGCCGCACAATTATTGGCGATGGGGATTGTTCTCAAAGTGGTATTAGGCTGGTCTTTAACCTATTGCATTCTGTCGAGTTCGCTGGTCGTGATCCTATATACAATCTGGGGTGGTATGTGGTCCATTTCCATCACGGATTTTGTACAAACCATTATGATCATTGTCGGCCTGCTCGTGGTATCTGCGGTTTTATATGAAAAAGTAGGTGGTTTTACGCCGCTGATCGAAGCCGCGCCGAAAGGATTTTTCCGCTTTTACCCTGATTTTACATTTAAAGCATCCGTCGAGTATTTCGCAGCCTGGATCACCATAGGCCTGGGCTCCATTCCGCAGCAGGATGTTTTTCAGAGGGTAATGTCCGCCAAGTCAGCGGATGTTTCGGTGAAGGCAACATTACTTTCTTCCCTTATGTATCTGACGGTTGCGCTACTCCCACTTTTTATCGGGTTATGCGGTCATCATCTTTACCCTGAGTCGGACAAAGATGGTCAGATGATCATTCCAAACATGGTGCTGCAGCATATGAATTTGCCACTTCAGATCATATTTTTCGGAGCGCTGGTCTCCGCTATTCTGAGCACGACGAGCAGCGCGATTATGGCACCGGCGGTGGTTTTGGGAGAAAATATCTTCAAGTTTTTCAATCCGAAGTTGACTGATCAACAATTACTGAAAATCATTCGCATAGGTATCATCGCTATCACGGCCATTTGCATTACCCTGGCTGTGACCCGCGAAAGTATTTTCGACCTTGTTGCCGAATCTTCTGCATTCAGCCTTGTTTCACTTTTTGTGCCACTCGCGGCAGGTATTTACTGGAAACAGACCAATGAACAAGGTTGCATCATATCCATGGTGCTGGGCTTAGTCACGTGGATCATTTGCGTATCCATCAAAACCGAATACCCGCCACTCATTTACGGTCTCCTCGCGAGCCTAGGTGGTATGGTAATCGGAATTCTCGGATTTCCGGTCCCAGCCTCCAAGCGATCGTAAATTAACTGCCTCCTGGTCAGCGCGCATGATAATTTCCAGTTCTTCAATGTGCTGTCTCACCGCGGTAACATATTCATCGTCATTGCGTATGCTGGAAAGATGCTTGAGCGTTCGTTCGTCATGAATAAAAAACGTCTTTGCGGACCTTGTAGCCTCATGTGCCCGGTGTCCTAGCAGTTTTAAGGCATCAATGCCAAGCCGCAAACTCGTGTCGAACGTTTCCCGGTAAATGTGCATGATCCCTGCATTCATCAGATCATATGCATCATTACGATTCGTGGACCGCACGAGTATATGGAGGTTAGGGAAATGCTTTTTGACTGTTTCAATCAATTCAAGACGCTTTTCCTCATCGCTGATCGCAATAATGATCATTTGTGCCTTCCCTGCTCCGGCAATGTCCAACAGCTCGTACCGGGTAGCGTCCCCATAATAAACTTTCAACCCCATACGCCGCAGAAAGTCAACATTATCGCTGTCATTGTCGAGTACTGTCGCTTCCACATTGTTAGCCCTCAAAAACCTTCCTATCGTATTGCCGAAGTGTCCATAACCTGCAATGATGACCGGATTGTCCTGCTCCTCGATGTCACTCACTTTTTGAACCTCCATCCCCGATCCCACAGTGCATAACCTGGGAAGGATCAGTTTTTCATTGATCATCATAGCCAAAGGTGTTAGCGCCATACTGATCGCGACGACCGCCATCATGGTATCCGTAATGTCTTTGGTCAATACGCCTTGCTGCGCAGAGAAACTGAGCAGTACAAAAGCAAACTCTCCAATTTGACTAAGACCAATACTGAATATAGAATTCTGAGCATTCCTGACCTTGAATATTTTACCCAAAACAAACAGGATCACCATTTTGAAACCCATCAGCCCCACCACGAGACCAATGATCAGAAAAGGCTTTGAAACAATGAGTTGAAAATCAATGGACGACCCCACCGAGATAAAAAACAGTCCGAGCAGCAACCCTTTAAATGGATCAATAGAACTTTCCAGTTCGTGCCGGTACTCACTGTTTGCAAGCACAACTCCCGCTACGAAAGCGCCTAATGCGGGACTCAACCCCACCGAAGTCATCAGAACTGCAATGCCAACCACCAGCAGCAAAGCGGTAGCCGTAAACATTTCGCGCATTCCTGTCCGCGCCATAAGTCTGAAAACAGGCCGGAGCAGGTATTTGCCTGTAATCACGACGATAGCGACCGATAGAAGAACGATGATCGCCTGCTGCCACGCAGGAAATGCGCTTACCAATGATCCCGTTCCGTGCGTTTCCTGCACACCTTGATGATCTGCCAGCAAGGGAAACAATGCGAGCATTGGAATAATCGCAAGGTCTTGAAACAGCAGTACTGCAAATGAGCTTTGCCCTGCGACCGTTTTTAACCAACCTTTTTCATTCAATGTCTGCATGACAATGGCCGTGGAGGACATAGCAGCGATCATGCCCAATGCGAGTGATTCCCTCCAATCCAATTTGAAAGCCATAGCCAGGCCAGCAATGACCAAGCTGGTAACGCCTACCTGTAATCCGCCCAGCCCGGCAATACTTTTACGCATCCGCCATAAACGCGAAGGTTCCAGTTCCAATCCAATGACAAAGAGCATCATGACCACCCCGAACTCCGCGAAATGCATGATATCCTGTCCTTCCAGACCAATGAATTCGAGTCCGGCAGGGCCAATGGCAATTCCGGCCACAAGGTACCCCAGCACAGAACCCAACCCCAGTTTTTTGGCAATTGGAACCATGATAACGGCCGCGGCCAAGTAGATCATGGCTTGAAAAAATACAGTTTGTTGCATCAGAAAGGGGGTAAATTATTGATGGAGTTCGTTGAGATATTCGACGTGCTGGTAATCGTGCGGGGCTATTTCGTCTTTTACCAAAGCCTTTAAGATGGACGCATATTGCTGTCCGTAAAATTCAAGTTCTTCCTCACTAATGGTATAAGTCTCATGGATTACGAAAGGCGGCATGTACTGCATTTTACACAAATGCGCAGTCTGATTGAATGGGAGCAAAAACTGGTTCACCGGAAACCGGTTATAGCCTGTTTCTTTATAGGCTTCTTTTCCGCCGCCGCAGGAAAGTACATTAAAGATCTTTTTTCCTGCCAATGCATTCCCTTCCGGGCCATATGCCCAGTTATATTCCAATACCAGATCTTGCCATTGTTTGAGTATCGGCGGACTGCTATACCAGTAGAATGGATGCTGAAAAATAATAACATCATGCTGTAAAAGAAGCTGTTGCTCACGTTTTACATCAATGTAGAGGTCGGGGTAATGTTCGTACAGATCATTAAAAGTGACTCCTTTTACATTCCGGCCATGCGTTTCCAATGTTTTCTGGACATTGGATTTGCTTAATGTGGGGTGTGCAAACTGGATCAATATTTTGGACATAATGGAAAATTTGGCGCTCTGCAAATGCTAGGGTATCAAAATCACGGAACCTGTCGTTTTTCTTGCTTCCAAATCTGCCTGCGCTTCATTTGCCTTGGACAATGGGTAACGGGTGATCGCCAACTTTCCAAAAATCCCTTCCTGAATGGCGGCAAAAGTATCTTCGGCAAAAAGTTTCAGTGTTTCGTAATCCGGAATATAAGCACTTAATGCCGGAGTTACCAGATTTATCGACTTCCTTCTTAATGCAGCGTGGTCAATATTTTCGGGCTGGCCTGAGGATGAGCCATAAAGCACGATCTTCCCACCTTTACGTATGAGGTCGATGGAATGTGTGAATGTATCCCTGCCTACGCCGTCGTAAACCACATCTACACCTTTCCCGCCGGTAATGTCGTTAACCGAATTTACAAATCCGTCGCATTCGGCGAGAAATACATAATCAACACCATTGGCAAGCGCAATTGCCTTCTTTTCCTCTGAGCCCACCGTACCGATCACGGTAGCGCCCAACGCCTTCGCCCATTTGGTTACCAGCGAGCCAACGCCACCAGCCGCCGCATGCACGAGAATCGTATCTCCTTCGGAGACAGCATGAATCGATTTGACAAGCATGCGCGCCGTGAAGCCTTTTACGAGAATCGCCGCAGTCTCCTCAAATGTAACGTCGTCCGGAATGTGGATCAGCTGATTCGTCGATACGATCCGCTCCTCGGCATACGCACCCGGAATGAAATGATAGCCCACCCGGTCGCCGGTCTTAAACTCCGTAACCCAAGGCCCTACTGCTTCAATAACACCTGCCGCCTCCACGCCCGGTACATAGGGAAATGACTTGACAGGAAACCTGCCATCTCTGAAATAAGTGTCTACAAAATTGAGTCCAATGGCCTCTTGCCTTATCCTAACCTGCCCCAGACCGGGTTCACCGATCGTTTCTTTTTCATAACCGAGTACTGAGGGGCCTCCTTGCTTGTAGATTTTTACTATACCCGATTTTTTAATATTTGCTTTAATTAACCCTGACATATCTGTGATCATTGCCAATTACAGAATGACTATTCTATAACTGAATAAAACCTATTTTTTAATTGATTTAACCAGGAACTCTGCCTGCCGCTGCAACAATTCCGGGTCACCGTACACCAGGTAAGACTGCCAGAATCCCGTAAAATTGGAGACAATAAAATTCGCCAATACTGCCGGGTCACGTTTTGCACTTACCTCTCCTGCCTTTTGCGCCTTTTTCAGCAACTCTTTCAGGACGGTTACGATGTTGGTGGTATTTTCTTTTAATATGGCATGCACCTCTTCATCAACGGAAGCCAGCTCAAAGGCTGACTTAACCCCCATACACGTTCTCCCTTCCGCAATAGTCCGAAGCGCTGCCCTCTTGATAATTTTCTCAACAGCCTTGATCGGCGACTTTGCCTCTTCCACTGTTCTTTGATAATCCTCAAAAGTACTGTCAGCGTAACTCCTCAGACATTGCAGGAACAAAGTATGCTTATCGCCGTAAGTATCGTAAATACTTCCCCTGTTCAAGCCCATCGTTTCGACAAGGTCCTGCATGGAAGTAGCGTTATACCCTTTTTGCCAGAAAAGATCTTTTGCCTTCTCCAACTTTTCTTCCGGTTCAAATGCTTTATTACGTGCCATGATTATCAGACAATTATTTCAGAACGATTGTTCCAAAATCGGATTTAAATTTCAATTCTGCCAAACTTTGACCATTTCTGATTACTTAACTCATTCCGCTGGTACGCAATTCATTTACTATAAAATAAACTTCGCGACGCCTCCGTCTACTTTGAGCGCCGAACCATTGGTACCTGACGAAAGCGGGCTGGCAATGTAGGTGACCAGGTTGGCAATTTCCTCTACCGACGCAAAACGTTGCAGCAATGAAGTTGGCCTGGCGGTTTTGAAGAAATCCTTTTCCGCTGCTTCGGCGCTTACCTGATTCGATTCGCCGAGCTGACGTACAAATTCCTGCACACCCTCCGATTTCGTAGGTCCGGGCAAAACAGCATTAACTGTCACATTAGTGCCTTTGGTTAACTCCGATAATCCCCTGCTAACAGCCAATTGAGCAGTTTTGGTCGTTCCGTAATGGATCATCTCCTCCGGAATGTTCACCGCCGATTCACTCGAAATAAATATGACTCGACCCCAGTTCCTTTCAAGCATTCCCGGAAAGTAATGGCGCGACAAACGCACTCCGCTCAATACATTCACTTCAAAAAACCTGAACCAGTCTTCGTCTGTAATCTCCGTAAATGCCTTAGGCTCAAATATTCCTGCATTGTTGACCAAAATATCCACTTGTGGCAGCTTTTCCAGCAAACTGTTTACCTCTTCCACTTTTGAAAAATCGGCTGCAATTCCGGACACATGACCATCCGGAAATGTCTCACTCAATTTGGCTACTGTTTCCGCTACTTTGCTGTCCGATCTCCCGTTGACAACCGCATTGGCCCCTTCTTTCAATAAATTATAAGCGATCGCAAATCCAATTCCCTGTGTTGAACCGCTGATAAATGCTGTCTTTCCGTTAAGCTGTAAATCCATAAATATATAATTCAAATACAATTTGGTGATATTTACCTGATCGAAATTCATGCGGCTTGATTTGGCAGCAGGAATTGATAACTTTATAACACCTCACATTCAGAAATCGTCCGCATGAAAAGATTTTATCTGCTATTTTTTTCGCTGCTCACATTCGGCGCATTGGCCCAAAGCCCGCGCGTACTGATCGTTACCGCACATCCCGATGACGAAACAATGTTCCCGGTGACGATTTTTAAAATCACCCACGAATTGAAAGGATCCGCCGATCTCGCACTCATTACAGACGCCTCAGGAGGCTACAATGGACTAGTAGCTTCCAGCTATTATGGTATGAACCTGGTCGATTCTGTCGTTGGAAGAAAACATTTGCCTTTGATCCGAAAAAAGGAATTGATGGCTTCCGGGGAAGTTCTGGGAATTGGTAACTTCTTTTTCCTCGACCAGCTTGATGACTATTATAACAAGGATGAAAAACCTTATCTGCAAGGCAAAAACTGGGATATCAGCTACGTAGAGCGACGTCTTGACCAGATTCTGGCCAAAGGCAATTATGATTTTGTGTTCTGCCTCGTACCCGGGGAAGGACAGCATGCACACCACAAAACTGCATCTATCAGCGCTATACGTGCAGTTCAGCGTTTCAAAGGAGCAAAAAAACCGATCGTTTTGGGCGGACAATCACAAAGCAAAGGTTATACCTTCAAATTCACTCAGCTGGACGGTTACCCTGAAACCGCAATTCTTGCGAACGCTCCTATCTTTGAATTTGACCGTACCTATGGTTTTGGCGAAGACAAAAAACACAGTTATATGATCGTAGCCGATTGGGTAAAAGCCGCCCATAAGTCGCAAAGCGGCGATATGAACCAGGCCATGCATCGCGGTGATCTAGAAGCTTTCTGGTACTTTGCCATCAACGGCGAAAGCGGCATTGGTAAGGCAAAGGAGCTATTTGAGCAGGTTAATAGCTCCGGTTTCTCCAAAAAGTGAGATCATATTGCATTGCGGGAGTCTATGACTGTTTCATTGTCATAAACAACGAACTTCCAAAAGGGGCTTTTCGGAAGAGCCACGACTCTGCTTTGGTGATCCCTTTCAGTATTTTATTGATCGTATCGCCTGGGAATTTCACATCAGAATCTACCTCATGCACCTGCACTTTCTCATGCCGGATCTGGTATTTCTGCCATTGTCTCACTAACAATATCGGCAGGGAGAGCACGAAAGGCCAATAGGTGTTAAAACTCATTTCCAGTCCCGCCGCCCGGGAATAAACTTCAAATTGTTTCAATTCAAATCTTCTCGAACTACCGACAGCCAGGTCATGCGTGCCGGAAAAGGCTTCAAATGCGTGAATGTTAACTATCAGAATACCATTTGGATTGAGCCTTTGTCTGAAAGCATTCAGCGCTTTTATAATTTCCTCATCCGTCAGAAAATACAATGCGTCATTACAGCAAATTACGTCGAAAGTTTCTCCCGGGCGGAATGCAACAACATTTCTGAGATCGCCAAAACCAATCAACAGACCTCGTTCGGAAGAAAAATCGATGGCGTGCTGTGAATAATCAAACCCGAAAAGGTTGGTATAACCGCGTTCTCTCAAAAAGGACAAAAGCCCGCCAGTTCCACAGGCAGCGTCCAATATCCTCACTTCCCGGTTATCAGCATTGAAATGTTTCCTGATCTGCTTCAAAACCTTCCCATGCAGCACGAGGTACCACCAGAGTTTCTGCTCCGTTTCGTACATCCGCTGATATTCCAGCTTGTTTGTAATCATGACATCTTCCCGCTATTATATTTGATCACATACTGGGGCTGGCCGCTCTGGGCCATAAAACTCTTGCCAATATACTCACCAAGAACGCTCAGAAGCGTGCATTGAATTCCCCCTATAAAGATAAATGCTGCTGTCACAACCTGCCAGCCTTTGGGATCAGGACCGATAACCCATTGAAAGGTAAGGAACATTAATAATAAAAATCCCAGCCCAAATAAGCCGAGCCCTATCGGCATGAAAAGACGGATGGGCAAGGATGAATAGCAAAATAATATGTTGAGAAACAACGAAATAAGCTTTTGCCACGTATAATTTGAAATTCCCTCTTCCCTTTTGAGATGCTCCACCTGAACTGTCCCAATGTTGCGGGTAATCCGGAAAATCAAGCCATCAATGTATGGGTAAGGCCCCTGGTACTTGATGATCTCCTGCACTACTTCCTTGCGGATCAGCTTGAAGCTTGACAGGTACAGATCTTTTGGTTTGTTAAGCAGGTAGCTGGTGAGCCAGTTCACGAACCTGCTGCCCAGATTTCGCCCTACCGAATGCTGTTTTTTGGCATAGTAAGTGTAAACAACATCAAAATCACCGTTTTCAGCGGTATTTATCAATTTCAGGATTTCTTCTGGCGGATTCTGAAAGTCATCGTCGATCATAACAGAATAGTCGCCGTGGGCCCAGTTCAGCCCGCACATCACTGCATTAAACTCCCCATAATTCCTTCGCAATGAGATAAACCGTACATTCAGATACATTTGCGCTAATTGCCTGCACACCCGCTCCGAATCGTCCCGACTGCCATCATTGACCATCACAATTTCAAATTCTATCGCAGATAAAGTTGTCTGTAGTTTTTCAACCAAAGCCGTAATGGTCTTCTCACTATTGTAGACCGGGATAATGACAGATAACTTCATGTCTGATAATCGAATTGATTAATCGTTTGGATGATGTATGAAACTTCGTCATCGCTCAGCACAACATTCAATGGCAGACTGACTACTTCCCGGTGTATCTGCTCGGTAACCGGCAAGTGCAGATGACCGAACTCTTCGTACGCCTGCTGCTTATGAATGGGTAATGGGTAATGTATATTGGTTTGCACGCCATTGGATTCCAGATAATCAGCCAGTTCGCCACGTCGTGGGTGCCTGATCACGAACAGGTGCCAGGCGTCCTGGTTAATGCGGTCATGAGGAGGCAGGACTACATCTTTAACATTGATTTCTGCTAAATAGCGTCCGGCTATCTGTCTTCTCCGTCTGTTTTCAATGTCGAGAAACGGGAGCTTTACATTCAATATGGCTGCCTGCATCTCGTCCAACCTGCTATTAACACCCTGGTAGTCATTCTTGTAACGTACCAGTGAACCATAGTTTCTCAAATATCTGATTTTTTCAGCCAATTCCGCATTCCTGGTCGTTACTGCTCCTGCGTCACCTAAGGCTCCGAGATTTTTGGTAGGATAAAAGCTGAATGCAGTCGCATCGGCTATGCTACCTGTTTTTCTTCCGTTGTAAATGGCTCCGTGCGATTGTGCCGCATCAGTGACCACCCTCAGGTTGTATTTTGAAGCGAGCAACATGATCGCGTCCATTTCGCAGCTCCTACCATAAAGATCGACTGTAATGATCGCCTTCGTGCGATCTGTAATCTTTTCTTCTATCCGATCCGGGTCGATCAGCAGGGTAAAAGGATCCGGCTCAACAAAAACGGGTTTTAAATGAAGATAGCTTACGGGCAATACGGACGCAATGTAAGTATTGGCCGGAACGATCACTTCACTGCCCTCCGGAAATTCGAACGCCTTCAATATCAAGGTAATAGCATCGAGCCCATTGGCGACTCCTACGCAATATTCCGCTTCACAATAATTGGCAAATGCTTGCTCAAAAACCCTTAACTCATTCCCAAGAATGTACCAACCCGACCGGATTACGCGCGTGCAGGCTTCTTCAACGGCTTCGAGATAAGGAGCGTTTACCTGATTTAAATCCAAAAAAGGGATCATTGAGATACGGTCTGTTTCTGTAGGTAAGGTTCGTCAATGTAATCCGCCTGGTCGTAATATTCATTGGAAAGTACAAGAAGGATGGCGTCTTCTGAGAAAGAATCCATGATATGCCAGTCTTTTGGTTCGAGGATCAGGCAGGAAGTCGGACTGTCTAACAAAAAATACTCTTCTTTTTGCCCGTCGTTGGAGTATATACGGCAACTTCCATGGATACAAATCAGCGCGTTCCAGGTCTTATGGTGCCTGTGTCCGCCGCGTTGAGTTTCACCAGCTCCATAGATATAAAAAACACGCTTTATAGTGCCGGGAATAATCTTTTCGAAAACTGTAAGATTACCGGAGTCAGTGTTGAAAGTATTGAGTTCAACTAATAGTGGCATATAGAAATTTGCATGTTAGGAGCCAAGTTCGGACATTTTTTGCTGAAAATACAAAAATACAGTTTACATAAAAAAACCGATTATCTGCAGGTCGATATCAATTATTTTTCAGTCAATCATTTAGAAAGAAAAGATTATCAATTCCCCAGGTAACCGATAAAGGTAATATTCATTTTTTAATGAAAAATAGAAATTGTCAAATAGTCAGTTAATCGAAAAAATTCCAGCATAACACCCGATCCAGGTACATCAAGCCTTTTACCGGAAAAGGTTCAAGCCAGAGGATTTTGTTATAACCCATATAAAACACCTGTGGATGGCAAACGCACACTACCATTGAAAAGAAGAAAACAATCCTGACAGACCGTAGTGATGCTGTTTTGAACAAAATAAATGCCGCCAGCAGAATAAAAGGAAAGCCGTAGGAAAGCGCCCTGTCAATGTCATGCACATAAATTCCGGTTGCCAGCAACACCGCAAAACCAATAAATAGTGCGAAAAGAACAAGGTAGCGTTTAGTAAGCCACAGGCTTAGTAGTGCTGCACCCATGATTAGCCAGGTCCCTTCGAAAGCGCCCCATACACTACTGCCAAGCCCATTACGATGCGCATCGGCGAACAGGACCGGCGTCCCGATCGTGGAATAGCTATGGTGCGGAAAGTATTTTTGCTGGACATATTCCCGGATACCGAAATAGACGATCCACGCGACCCATATCACTGCACTTTCTCCTGTGAATGCGGCTTTAAACAACGCTGAAAGGCTAAAATCGTTCTTATCATAGGCTTTCGTCACCATCCACCACAGCAGCAGGTAGCCACCTGCTACAACTGCCCTTTCATCGGTAAAAAAAGCAAATTGTACGGACAAGAATATGACGACAGGATTGCGGCTCAACAATGCAGTCAGCAGAAAGAAGTAGGCAAATTCATCGCCATAGCCATGTACATCCGCAAACGCCCACACGCTTACAAATATGTTGGCGAGCGACATGACGAATAAGGCAGTCGCAATTTTGTCGCCAGATACCGAAAAAACGTAATCCCCGGCCTTTTTCAGAAATAGAATGCCCAATATGCCTTGCAAAACCACGATCAATACCACATTATGGTTCGTCAGAAACGACAATAGCGGAAGTGTCCACCGGAAAATCATATTTTCGCGACGCACATCGTATTCCATATTCTTGGGATGGAACAGATCCTGTGCCTGATTTTGCACAAAAACCCAAGCATCCAGCTTACTCCCGTAAACACTCAAATGGTCCGCCAGAAGCGAATAAGGGGGAAAAGCAAGGAACAGAGAAACAAAAACCGAAACGAATGTGAGTTTCCACATCCAGTTTTTGTCCGCTAATTTGGCTTCAATCCAGAAAAAAAATATCTTGTAGAAGTTTTCTAAAAGCATAAAAGGTCAGAGGGCGAATTCCAGGTCAAATATACGGTTTTAAGCAGGATTCAAAATGGCCCCCATGTAACCGATACTAGCATAGAGATGAATAAAAATGACGGTAACTTCGGTTAATTATATTATTTTTGGAAAATTTTAGACTTTTTGAAAAGACTTGTACCCATAGCGCTTCTCGGTTTACTGCTGTACCATACCTTTGGATTAGCTGTGGCGGTTTTGTGTTTTGACAAGCAATTTGAAAATGTCTCCACTGCCTATGACACTGCCATTCCCGAAGTTATGGCTGTTGCAGTGCCCTCCCTACCTTACACAGATTCCTGGGAGAATGAGAACGGTACACCCGGCCTCGTCAAAAAGAATGGTGAATTTTACAATGTGATTCATCAGAAAATAGAAAATGATACGCTTTATGTGACGTTGCAGCCTAATGTATCCGCAAGAGAGCGGTTTGTTGAGCTTGCCGAAAACATGAACCACCTCAGTGATCAGAAACAAAAAAGTGAATCTACGTCGGATAGGGCTGTAAAACTATTGAACGAGCTGCTCAAATGTTACCTTCCTTTTTCCCCGAAATCAATTCTGCATCCCGATATTTACATTACTAATCTTTCAATCGACTTTCCCTATTGTGCAGGCTCTGCCACCGCACCACTTCTTTCTACCATTGTTCCCCCGCCCGATCGCGCTTAGTTTTTTTCTGTTAATTTCCTCTTCAATGGCTGCCTATACATTTATAGATCAGCACATTGTATTTACTTATAACTGAAAATATTAAGTCCCGATGAAAAAAATATATACCCTGTTACTGGTTCTTTGCCTGCTTAGTACTCATTTAACAACCAATCTGTTCGCTCAGGGCTGCGTAGCTATCCGTGGCATGAGCACTTGCAGCCCAGGTGCGACATCTGCCGACTTTTTCAAACAACAGAATGGCAAATTTCAGATCAATGCGGGTTACCGTTTCTTCCGCTCATTCCGTCACTTCCGCGGTGACCATGAGGAAAGCGAACGCGTTGAAAATGGAACCGAGGTAATCAATGTGGCGCATGCACTGGATTTAGGACTAACTTATCAGCCCAGCACACGTTGGTCTATTTCTGTCAACCTTCCGATTCAGCACAATGACCGTTCATCGCTATACGAGCATTACGGCAATCCTATCACCGCAAATCCTGAACAAAAGCGTTTCCACACCGGATCAAAAGGAATAGGTGACCTTAGAATATCGACGAGTTATTGGCTGCGCGACCCTCTGAAAATGCCCAAGTTTAATATTTCCATCGGTGGCGGGGTCAAGCTTCCAACCGGTGATCGGCATGTTGAAGGCGAATTTCATAAACTGGACAAAGAAGGCAACGATTACACCATCGTAAAACCGGTGGATCAGTCGATTCAGCTAGGGGATGGCGGCGTGGGAGCATTCCTGGAAACACAGGGTTACCTTTCGTTCAGTCACAAAGTAGCGTTGTATTTCAATGGATTTTATCTTTCCAATCCACGGGAAACCAACAAAGTGAACCGTAATCCGCAAGCAACTACCATTGACCCAAACACAGGCTATTTCAGCGTTGCAGATCAGTTTGCGGGCAGATTAGGTGTCAGTTATGCGCTGGGCCACAGTGGTGTATCGGTGATGCTGGGCGGTCGTGTAGAAGGAGTACCTTCTGATGACCTCATCGGCGGCAGCAAAGGTTTCCGTCGCCCGGGCTATGTAGTTTCGGGAGAGCCTGGAATCTCTTACATCAAAAATAAATTTTCAGCTTCTGCAAGCGTTCCGTTCGCATTGTACCGCAACAGGACCAAAAGTTATGCTGACAAACTGGATATTACCGGAAAAACGCAGGGAGACGCGGCTTTTGCTGACTACCTGATTTCGTTGAGTGTAAGCCGCTGGTTTTAAAAAAAGCAAGACTTGGTAAGTCTGAAAGACTTGCCAAGTCTTATTTCCAACTAGCCACAATGCGGCTACCCTCTTCACTCTCCTTAATACTCAGATAAGTCTGAATTTCCTGCTGCAAATCCTCCACGTGGCTGATGATACCCACGATCCGGTTCTCTTTCCGAAGCGATTTCAATGTTTCAAAAACCGTTTGCAGCGCATTTTTATCCAACGACCCAAAACCCTCATCGAGGAAGAAGAAGTTGTGTTTCGACTCATTGCGGACGTGAATGTGATCGGCAAGTGCTAATGCCAACGATAATGCAGCCTGAAATTTCTGTCCCCCCGACAATGTTTTGAGCAACCGCATGTGGCCACCATTCAGCAAATCTCTCACCCAGAAACTATTACCTTCTCCCAGTTCCAAATGCAGCTGCTGGTGAGTCATCTGATGAAAACGGTGATTGGCAGCCTGGATCAGGTTCTGCAAATAAATGCTCGACGCATAATCCACAAAGCCGCTGGAACGGAACAGTTTGGCCAATTCGCCCAAATGCTCTCTTCTCAATTCCAGACGACCTTTATCTTTGAGTAACAATGCTTTTTTAGCCAAATCCTCTGCCATTTTTTTCAAAAGACCGTCTAACCTGCCCTCTTCTTTGCGCTGGTTATGAAGAGTCCCGGCCAATAATTCCTTGGCCTTGGTCACTTCCTGGTGCTTTGCAATGTCATATAGTTGCTCAGGATTCTCATTGAGCACATTTTGCAAATCGCGTCCCGTTGTTTCCAGTGCAAATTTATATTCATCAATGGCCTTTCGCTCCATGTCAATCTGAATAGGTTTTGCAAGAATGCCATTCACCTGGGTTTCCGACTCAAATGTGTATTTGTTCAGTTGCTCTTCAATTTTCGCCTGTACTCCCAGAAGATCTTTCTTGCCGTTTTCCAATGCTACTAATAAGGTAGTCTGACTTCCCGACAATGTGTGTTTTTCTTTTTCAAGAATGTCGATTTGCTTTTCTGCTTGTTCAAACTGATCGGTGATCTGACGGTACCGCAATTTCAATTCATCGATTTTTTTCGCGATTGCAGGTTTTTCCTGCCCTTCAAAATCTGCTGGATTTACCTTCATCAATTGCTCTGCCAATGTGAGTACGGTGTTTTCCAATCTCAGCATCTCGTCTCTCAGGTTTTGCAATGGCTTCTCGATCTTTTCTGTTCTTTCGAGAATGTCAGCCTCAATTCTGCTGGTCAGCAATTTTATCGCCGCCTCCATTTCCTTAATCTCCGCCTGGTTTTTATTGACTTCTGCGAAATGTTTGTCAAAACCTTCCCGATCACTTTTATCAAATTTGGGCCATATAAATCCAGCCTGATGCAGTTCCAGCCGTGATTTCGCTTCTGCAAACCGCTCCCTGATCGCCACCTTCTGCTTTTCCAGGTTTTCGATTTGATTAAAAATCTTTTCAATGGGCGATTGAAGTTGCCTCATTTTTTTCTCCTGATCTTCCAATGCAATAATTTGCTTCTCAAGAGTTAGAATTTCAGCAGAAAGCCCATGATCTGAATGTAGAATCGCCGGGTGATGTTCCGAGCCACAAAGCGGGCAGGGTTCACCATTTTCCAAATCGCCCGCGTACTGATGCAAAGCCAGTTTGGTGTTGATTTGAAGTAATTGTTTGTTTAATGTTCTCTGTTGAGCCTCTCTGTTACCAAGAAATTCAGCGACAACATTTTGAAAAGATTCCTGAGTCGGAGTTTCAGTCAAGTCGAGCGAAGTTAATGCGACTATTTCTGCCAGTTTCTCTTTCAATCCTTCATGTTGTCTGACAATCTCTGCCTGCAAACTTTCCGCCTCATTTTTGACCAACAGGCGGCTTTCAGTCAATGCATCCAAAGTGTTGAACCAGGATTTTACGAGACTAATCTCCTGAATGTCTGAAATTTGATTCTTACGCAGCTCATTTTCCGTTTCCCTATCGAGTCTTTGTTTTTTAAGCAGGACAATGTTTTTCTCCTTCTCTTTCAACTGCTCCTCTCCACGCAATAATGCTTCTTTTCTTTTGACTAGTGCAGCCGTATTTTCCAATATCCGGATTACTTTTTCCAACTCGTCCGCAGTATCCAAAAGCTCCTCCCGCTTCTCATATTGCGATTTCAATTGGAGCAAAACCTCCTTTTGTTTTTCAAGAATTATGGTCATTTCGGCCGTCCGCACCCGATTGGCTTCGTACATTTTTTGATCCCTGCCAATGTTGCCGGACAGATTTGATTTTTGATCCAAAAGCGACTTAAAATGCAATGAACAGATCTCAAAAGTCCGCAGTATCTCCTCGCGCAACTGCATAGCGGGCCGCTGCGCTTCCAAAGACTGTAATTGAGTTTTCAGCAGCTGAATTTTCTCCGCAGTCAATTTCAACTTCTGAAACTGGCTTTCCAACTCAGTCTGAACGATTAACTCATCATTGATTTTTTTAATTTCAAGCCTGACCGCATCCCTTGTTTTTTCCTCCGCTTCCACCATTTCCAATGTCACTTCGCCGAGGCCCATCAACTGTCCGTCTACATTAGATAATGCGAGGTCGTTCTGCTTGCTCAGTGACCCAACGTTTCGGCTCAAATCATACTTTTCCAGTTGGAAAAGCTCCTTCATCATCCGCGTTCTCTCCGCATCTTTCAGTTCGATAAATTCCTGAAACCGTCCCTGCGGAATGATAATGGTACGACGAAAATTGTCATAGCTCAACCCTATGATACTTTCTGTTGATTGGTTTTCAGAAAGCGGTACCCAGGCATCATCCTGCCAGATATAAGCTTTTCGCTCAAAAGTTTTTACATCCTTAAAGTTCTTACTGTTCCTTTTGCCTCGTACCGTAAACCGGTAGCGATCACCATTCTTCCCTGCAATGCACTCAAAATCAATCAATAAATCATCCGACCGGAGATTCATCATGTTGTAGGTACGGTCATCACCCGACTTATTAAGCCGCTCGGTATCACCATACAATGCAAAAGTGATCGCTTCCAGAATAGACGACTTGCCGCTACCCACCGAACCGAAAATCCCAAACAGGGATGCCTCCGTCAAAGGATCAAAGTCGATCTCCTGCTCAGTTTGATAAGAATAAAGGCCTTTAATTTTAAGGTACTTAGGGATCATTTTGGCTTTCGGCTTTCGGCAGTCGACCGTCAGCTTTGGAAGAGTTGATAAAAATGAATGATTGGTGAAATTATGAAAAAGCAGAAAGCTGAGAGCCGACAGCCGAAGTTACCTAGATACTTGCCAACAAATCATCCAGATACTCCCTGGTGTTGCTAAGCCTTGGTACCTTATTCTGTCCGCCTAGCTTGTGCAGTTTCCCCATCCAGGAGTAAAACGTTCCGGCGGGGACAAAATGAATTAATGGAGGCAGCAGCGCCATGTCTTTGTATCGCTTGGCATCATAATCAGAATTCACTTCACGAAGTGACTCGTCCAGAATCTTTTCAAATTCTTTGCGATTTTCAGGCTCTTTTGTGAACTCAATGATCCATTCATGTCTGCCCCGCGATCCGTCGCCCATGTACACGGGCCCGGCGGTGTAGTTCGCCACCAGCGCATCGGTTTGCTGCGCTGCTATTTTAATCGCATGATCCGCATTTTCCACAATCACCTCTTCACCAAATGCATTGATAAAATGCTTGGTGCGCCCGCTTACTTTGAGACGAAAAGGATATTTGGAAGTAAATTTGACAGTATCACCAATCAGGTAACGCCATAAGCCTGCATTAGTTGAAATAACAAGCGCGTAGTTTTTACCTATCTCAACTTCATCCAGCAAAAGCGCTTTCGGGTGTGGCTTCCCAACCTCTTCGACCGGGATAAATTCATAAAAAATGCCGTAATCCAGCATCAAAAGCATTTCTCCAATCCTGTTCACATCATCCTGAATCGCAAAAAACCCCTCAGAGGCGCTATAAGTTTCCAGGTAAAGAACCTGGTCGGAAGGGAAATATTTGGTCATGAACAAATCACGGTAGGGCTCAAATGATACCGCTCCGTGGACAAAAACCTCAAAATCAGGCCATACTTCAAGCATATTCTTTTTGCCCGTCAACGCGAGGATCTGATCTAGCAGTACAATGGTCCAGGTAGGCACACCAAGAATGCTCGTAACATTCTCCTGAGAGCATATCGACGCCATTTTTTCAAGCTTGCTTTCCCAATGGTCCATTAATGCGACATCCAATGGTGGCGTACGCATAAATTCCGCCCAGGAAGGCAAATTCTGCATAATTACTGCCGACACGTCCCCTACTTGTGTATAATCATCAAAAGGATTGGCATGCAATGTACCGCCGATAGACAGCCCTTTCCCATCAAACACCATGGTATCAGGACGGTTATTGATCAGGAGCGTCATCATGTCTTTCCCGCCTTCGTAATGACATTCTTCCAACGCTTCGGGAGATACAGGCAAAAATTTGCTACGTGCATTGGTAGTCCCTGATGATTTGGAAAACCATTCTATTTGGGAAGGCCACAACACATTAGGCTCGCCTTTGAGAACCCGCTCAATGTAGGGATATAATTCTTCGTATGAAGAAACAGGCACCTGCTCCTGAAACTCTTTGATGGTCTTCATTTGACCGTAATTGTATTTACTACCCCATTCAGTGTAACGCGCCGTTTCAATTAATTCCGAAAACACGCGTTGCTGGGTTTCAATGGGGTTTTTCATAAACTGCTCGATCCTTTCAAAGCGCCGCTTTAAAAACCAGACAGTCATGTCATTCACCAGCTTCATATGCTATCAATTAGTTAGGATCCTCAAATTGCAAAGTTGTAAAAATAGCAATAAAAAATGGTGAGAGAACAGTTTTTACCGCTTCTCACCATCCTCAAATTATAAAGACTTTTATGACTTGCTGCTACTATTGATCATAGAACATATTGCTACCTCCTGCCTTTCTCTGGATGGTGGACGTGATCTCCAATGCCTCTTCATCCTGCAAAGTTCTGGCACCCTTCACCTGGCGTGTGATCCGCGTTCCGGTTATCCGAAAAAGCGCCTCACCGAGCAGCGGATCTTTGGGATTGCCATAAGGATACAAAATATTACCTTCACTCACCTGTGCATCGGGAACAAAGCCGGTATGGTAATTGGACTCATGCTTACTGTTCAGGGATTTGGATACAATCGGCTGCAGTCCCCATTTAATTCCCTTATCCTTCCCGCTCAATGTAACAGAACCGACATTTTTACCCACCGTTTTGCTACCTACCAGCGTCACATCCATATATGGCTTTAATCCATTGATCATCAATTCGCTGGCCGATGCCGAGCGAGATGAAACTAAGAAGACCAAATGTTTGAGATCCGCACCGATATTCTGGCTTTTGGTAACGAATTTGTCATAGAAGTAAGAATCGCCATACTTCTTCCGGCTCGTTTCCGTGACCTGCGCATTATATTCTTTGTAATAAAAAACATCATTGGCAGTAGCTTTCGCGATCAGGCTCGCAAAATTCGTAGCCGAGCTGACATAGCCTCCCGGGTTGTAACGCAAATCAATGATGAGCGAATTGACACTACCTGATTTGAATTTGGCAAAAATCGCGTCCAGTTTTTTATCATACTCCTTGTCATTCCCTTTGTAAGGCTCTGGAATGAACTGGTGGTAAACTACATAGCCGATTTTGTCAGCACCATAGCTAAACAGTGTATCAAAGAAAACTGGATCTTCCTGCAAGACAATTGGCGTCACATCGCGCTTTGTCGCACCTTCTTCCAGTACACCGTCCTTATCTATTTTTGCCAATGTGTAAGTCAGCTTTTCCTGTGTATTGAGCAACTGGCTATAATTAGAGCCAGTTAGTTTTTGTCCATTCACACTACTGAAAATGTCGCCTCTCGTAAAACCAGCCTTGGCAGCCGGCGAATCAGGAATCGTGTACAGAACGATACCGATCACATTATTAGTCCCAGAAGGGTAATATACGAGTTTGAATTCCATCCCGGAAGTCTTCGATTCGCCTCCTAGTGATGCTTCCAGCTCATCGGCACTTTCCTGAATCCATGAAAAACGGTCGCCGTCGGGGCGCAGTGTCGCGTCGTATTTGTAAAGTAATGATTCGAAAAAGGCGGCTGGGTCTTTTGTTAAATCCGGCTTGGCAGGGATGTGATCAGTCCAGTAGTACCAGTATTTCATGTTGTCGTAGATCCACTGATTGGTTTCTGTTTCCGTCGCCGGATCTACGTTTTTATCCTTGCATGAAACCAATGCTGCTCCAAGAAAAAGGACTGATAGAAATAGTTTTATTTTCATATAGTGCTATTCATTTCAAGAAAGACTTCATCAATAATATCGCAGGCCTGGTTCATTTGTTCCTCCTTGATCACCAGTGGGGGCGCAAAACGGATCTTGTTTCCATGAGTCGGTTTGCAAAGCAGCCCTTTTTCCATCATTTTGTAACAAAGGTCCATAGCCATGCTGCTATCCTCCTCGTCCTTGATCACAATTGCATTCAAAAGACCCTTACCTCTAACGACTTCAATCAGAGAAGATTGTTTCTGCAAAGCAAGAATTCTATCCCTGAAAAGTCGTCCCATTTTTTCCGCATTTTCGGCCAGATTTTCATCTTCCATCACCTGCAATGCGGCGATTGTCACGGCGCAGGCCAGCGGATTTCCGCCATAGGTGGAGCCATGTTCGCCAGGAGCGATCGTGAGCATAATTTCGTCGTCGGCCAGTGCAGCCGATACCGGCATTACCCCGCCTGATAATGCTTTCCCCAAAACCAAAATGTCCGGCTTCACGCCTTCCCAGTCGCAGGCGAGGCGCTTACCTGTGCGACCAATGCCTGTCTGCACTTCGTCCGCGATAAAGAGCACATTGTATTGGGTACACAGATCTCTTACTCCTTTCAAATAACCTTCCGCCGGAACTACCACACCCGCTTCGCCCTGGATAGGCTCCACCATAAAGCCCGCAATATCGGGATCAGCTTTGAATGCGTCCTCCAATGCAACGAGATCATCGTAGGGAATGATCTGAAAGCCTGGTAAAAAAGGCCCGTAATCATTGGTACTCGACGGGTCCGTAGAAGCTGAAATGGCAGCCAATGTTCGTCCCCAGAAGTTGCCCGACGCGTATACGGTTTTTGCTTTGTCGGGTGCAATGCCTTTTACTTTATAGGCCCATTTCCGGGTCAATTTTAAAGCAGTTTCGCCACCTTCCACGCCCGAATTCATCATCAGGACTTTGTCATACCCAAAATATTCGCAGAGGAATTTTTCACATTCTCCCAGCTTGTCATTATAAAAAGCCCTCGAAGTAAGCGTCAGTTTCTGGGCCTGCTCTATCATGGCATTCACAATGTGCGGATGGCAATGTCCCTGGCTTACAGCACTATATGCCGACAAAAAGTCGAGATACTGCTTTCCTTCTACATCCCAAACATACACCCCCAGTCCTCTTTCCAGGACGACCGGCATTGGTTTGTAGTTATGCGCCCCGTATCGGTATTCCAATTCCATCGCCTGTTGCGAAGCACTGATATCCATGGTGTCTGTATAGTTTGCCATTGCTGTATTGAGTATGCTAGTGAGTTCGTTTGAGTTATGTAAAAATAAGGAAATGTGAATTCATTATATTTGTAAATAAGAAAATTCAATTACACGAAACTGGCTTTCCAGCTGCAAATCACTCGAATGAGACTTCAGTACATATCAAATAGCAAAGGGGTGACAACCGGAGTATACATTCCAATCTCAGAATGGAATGCGCTGAAGAGTAAATATCTCGAAATAGAACAAGAAGAAACCAGCAGTATCCCTGATTGGCACAAAGACATTGTCTTGGCCAGGCTGGAAAATTATCAAGATGATCTTTCTGAACTTCTAGATTTTGAAACTACAATGGATGATCTTGATAGAGACCTTAATTTTGGAATATTACATACTAGCCTTAATCCTGACATTTGGAAAAAAAGGGTACAATAAATGCTGCTTTTCTTGAATGCTGCGCGTCTGAACATTACTTTTACAGAATATCTCAAGGGGTGCCCTACCGAACGGGCTGAGATCATACCCATATACCTGATCCGGGTAATGCCGGCGGAGGAAGAGAAAGCTTAATCATACAGCTGATCCTTAATTTTTTTATTGAAACATTGATAGGTGGCCCCTGCCTGTTGTAACCATTGATCGCAATGCGAAACGTTACTACCTATCTTTTCATGCTGATTCTCAGCATATATACTCCGGTTTTTGCACAAAAAACCATCACAGGACGCGTTACCGACGCGGAAGATGGTAAAGCCCTGCCGGGAGCAACGATCAAAGCAAGTGAAATCCGAGGTGCCAACACGGATAAGGACGGGAATTTTACTCTGAAAAATATCCCCGATAACATTACTTCCCTGGACATTTCATACATCGGGTACCAATCTGTCAAAACCGAAATTGCGTCGGGTGCATTCGACATCAAACTAAGCAAAAGCACTTACCAGGCCGACGAAGTCATTATCAATGCGACCCGAGTCAACGACAAAACCGGAATGGCTTATACCAATGTGAGCGCAGCCGCAATCGACAAGCAAAATCTGGGACAAGACCTGCCTGTACTGCTCAATTTTACACCTTCCCTCGTGAGTACGAGCGACGCGGGTGGCGGTGTGGGCTACACGGGTATACGGATCAGGGGCTCGGATGCGACCCGGATTAATGTTACGGTCAATGGAATCCCTTACAACGATGCCGAAAGTCAGGGTGTGTTTTGGGTTAATATGCCTGACTTCGCCTCCTCGGTAAGCAGCATTCAGGTGCAGCGCGGCGTGGGAACTTCAACGAATGGTGCGGGGGCTTTTGGAGCAACTGTCAATATTAATACCAATGCGTTCCGTCAGGAGCCTTATGCAGAGCTAAATAATTCGTACGGGTCTTTCAATACGTTCAAAAATACATTGAAAGTTGGCTCGGGATTGATCAAGGATAAATTCACATTTGATGCCCGATTGTCGCGTGTTTCTTCGGACGGCTTTGTGGATCGCGCTTCCTCGGAGTTGCATTCCTACTATCTATCTGGTGGTTATTTTGGTAAAAAAAGCTTTGTTCGTGTCAATGTATTTTCGGGAAAAGAAAGGACATACCAATCCTGGAACGGTGTTCCGGAAGCTAAGCTGCGTGGTGATCGGGAAGGTGTGTTAAGTTACATTGACAGAAATGGCCTCAGCGAAAAGGATGCTAAAAATCTGCTGGACTCCGACGACCGGACTTACAATTCATACACTTACAAAAACGAAGTCGACAACTACCGCCAGGACCATTACCAGATCGTTTCTTCCCATAACCTGAGCGATAAATGGACATTTAATCTCAATGCTTTTCTGGTGCGTGGCCTCGGCTATTATGAACAGTACCGCACCCAGGACAAATACAGCAATTACAATTTACCCAATGTCATTGCCGGAAAGGATACCCTCACCAAAACTGACCTGATCCGTCGTCGCTGGTTGGATAACTATTTTTACGGCTCAACATTTTCATTGGATTACAATAGTTTCAAGAAACTCACTGCCAGCATTGGCGGTGGCTGGAACAAATACGACGGCGACCATTACGGACAAATTATCTGGGCCCGCAATGCCGGAAATATTGAGAACGAACATCAGTACTACCAAAGTAAAGGCATTAAAAAAGACTTTAACATTTACGGAAAACTGTATTACCAGCTCACTGACAAGCTCAATGTATTTGCCGATTTACAGTACAGAAATGTTCGTCACAACATTGCTGGAACGGATAATGACCTGGTTCAATTGAACTATGACGAGACATATTCCTTCATTAATCCCAAAGCAGGACTTACCTACCAGCTAGCTTCTCAAAGCTCAGTATACGCTTCTTACAGCATTGGAAACCGAGAGCCAAACCGCGACGATTTCACTTCTTCGACAGCTGGATTGTTCCCAAAAAGTGAGAGAATGCAGAATGTAGAGGCAGGATTTCGCACCCAGCAAGGCAAGTGGGCCTTTTCAGGAAATTATTATTTGATGAGTTATAAAAATCAGTTGGTACTGACGGGGCAGATCAATGATGTGGGTAATTCAGTCCGCGTGAATGTTCCTAAAAGTTATCGGACAGGGGTCGAGCTGGAAGGTGCTGTTGCTTTTAACAAATTCCTGAAATGGAATGCGAATGTGACATTCAGCCAGAACAAGATCGACAATTTCACTGAATACGTCGTGAATTACGACGATGGCGGTTATAACACCATTAACCACGGAAAATCCGACATTTCCTTTTCTCCGAATGTGATCGTGGGAAGCCAGTTTTCTTACAATCTGAGAACAAACCTGGAAGTAGCGCTGCTGACCAAATACGTCGGAAAGCAATATTTGGATAACACCTCCACGGAATCGAGAAAGCTGGATGCCTACCTGACCAATGATGTACGTCTCTCATGGACGATTAAACCGGCCTGGACCAAGGAAATTACATTCAATCTGCTGGTCAACAACATCCTCGATGAAAAATACGAATCGAATGGATACACCTACGGCTATTTCGCTGGAGGCGCGCTGACACAGGAAAATTTCTACTTCCCGCAGGCAGGAAGAAACTTTTTGGTCGGGGTTAATTTTAGGTTTTGAGAGGTATTTTGATGTGTATGTGTCACCTCATACTATTTGATGCCTACCGTTCGGACTTTTGAATGTACTTACAGCAAGAAATTTCCATAAATTGCTATTGACATTAACCGTTCGTTATAGGTTAAACTACACACAACCACCCATCGATTATTTGAAGTCAGATACCGCTGCCATTTTCGGAGTAGGAACGGGGATTTATACTATTCCCGATATTTCGGCCATACTTGGTTTACCACAAGCCAAAGTCAAGCGATGGCTGCTTGAATACTGGAATGCCCGATTTGGAAAATCTAGCGGTTCTGCTTTCTCTGACGGCTCAGGTAGAGATCTTGTAACTAATTTTTACACCCTCATTGAATTTTTTGCATTCTACCAATTGCGCGAGGAAGGTGTGAGTACACAGAAAATTATCAAGGCGCACCAAGTTCTTGAGAAAATCTTGCAAACAAATTATCCATTTGCCAAGTCTAATATCTTTACAGATGGGAAACAGGTGCTATTTGCCGGAGTGGTTGGCGAGATCATAAAAGCCGATGAAACATTACAATTGACTATCAAAGAAATTTTTGAGCCATTTTGTAAAAAAGTGGATTTCAATAACAATCATCTCGCAGAGAGATTTTTCCCTTTGGGAAAAGATCATAAGATCATTATCGATCCTAAAAGACAGTTTGGACAGCCGGTTGTTGGTGGTACCAATGTTTTAACCGAAACAGTTTTTAATCTTTTCCGTGGAGGGGAATCCATCGAAGTAATAGTCGGGCTTTACGATTTGACCGTAGATCAGGTGAAAGATGCCATCAGCTTTCATCGTAATGCGGCATGAATAGAATTTATATTGATGAAAATATCTCTCCGCATCTGGCATCCGGATTACACATACTTGAAAGGCCTAATGGAGATGCATTTGAGGTTTTATCCATAGAAAGTGTTTTTGGAAGAGGCGCCTTGGATGAATATTGGTTGCCAAGAATTGGCCAAGAGAACGGTGTTGTGATCACACAAGATTTGAACATTCATCGTACCCGACGGCAGAGAGAACTATTTGAGGAGCACCATGTGGGTGTATTTTTTCTAAGTCCGCCTTCAAAAACAGGCTATCAGTACTGGGAAATGGTCGAGCAAATCATCAAGCGGTGGCGCAAAATCAAAAAACTTTCCAAAGGAAACAGACCCTTTGCATATCGCTGTACCCAGAGAAGTACCGATTTTGAGAGGCTTTAAACTACTCGTCTTTCCTATTTTGCCTGAAATCTATTCCAAGACCTTACTTAGCAAACTTCTCTTTGACCGCTTTCTGTTATAACTTTGCCGCATGAAATTGAAAAATGACCTATTGCTTCGGGCGGCGCGCGGAGAGAAAACGGAACGCACACCTGTATGGATGATGCGGCAGGCAGGACGGATTTTGGCGGAATACAGGGCGGTCCGGGAGAAAGCGGGAAGCTTTATAGCATTGGCTACTACGCCTGAAATGGCTGCGGAAGTTACATTGCAACCCGTCGATATATTAGGAGTAGATGCCGCCATTATTTTCTCCGACATTCTGGTAATCCCGGAGGCGATGGGATTGCCTTATGAAATGATCGAACAGCGCGGGCCTGTTTTTCCTGCCACCGTGCATACCATTCAGGATCTTGACAAACTGCACATTGCCGAACCGGAAACGGATTTGAAATATGTGCTGGACGCTATCAAGCTGACGAAAGAAGGCCTGGCTGGCCGGGTACCTTTGATTGGTTTTGCCGGCGCGCCTTTCACTATATTTTGCTACATGACCGAGGGAAAAGGCTCCAAGACTTTTTCCGTTGCGAAAAAGCATTTATATGCCGATCCTGAGTTCTCTCATTTACTGCTTCAAAAAATAACCGACAGTACCATTGCTTACCTGAAAGCGCAGATTGCTGCTGGTGCTGATCTGGTCCAAATATTCGACTCCTGGGCGGGAATTCTCTCTCCCGAGCAATACCGGATTTTCTCCTTGCCATACATCAAACAGATCTGTGATGCGATTACCGAAGTTCCGCTCACAGTTTTTGCAAAAGGCGCGTTCTTCGCCCGTAAGGAAATCAGCGAGCTCGACTGCTCGGTAGTAGGACTGGACTGGAATATGGACATCGCCGAATCCCGCGCACTGATCCCGAACAAGACTTTACAAGGCAATCTTGATCCTTGCGTCTTGTACTCATCTTATGATCAGATCAGGGCGGAAGTGAAGAAAATGGTTGGTCAGTTCGGTACGCAACGTTATATTGCCAACCTCGGTCACGGTGTTTACCCGGACACAAATCCTGACAAAGTGCGTTGTTTCATTGAATCGGTTAAAGAATATTCCTCCTAGTTTCAGCCTTATGTCTTTACCCAAAACAAAATGCGTATTCCTTGATCGCGACGGAGTACTGAACGAAGATTGCCCGGACTATTTGTATAATCTGGACGAGCTGGTGATCCCGGAAGGTGTTGCGGAAGGATTAAAATCGCTAAAAAGTGCAGGTTATCTGCTGATCGTCATTACTAATCAGGCAGGTATTGCAAAGGGACTGTACTCGGCTGAAAATGTGTACGCTATCCACGAAGCATTACAGAAAATATCAGATGGCGCACTGGACGACATTTATTTCTCTCCCTACCACCCGGCTCATTCCGGTAATTCTCTTTCCCGTAAACCAGGTTCGCTGATGCTGGAAAAGGCGATTGCAAAATATAATATTGATCCTGACCAATCGTGGATGATCGGTGATCGGGACCGGGATATGGAAGCTGGCAAAAATGCGGGGGTACGGACCATTCACATTGTCCGTGAAAATGAAACTTCAGCAGGAGATTACGCTGCGTTCAGTTTACTAGAAGCGGCAAAAAAAATAATATTGAGCCAGTAATTAGACCCTTTCAGTAGGTACTGGCTGCGTAGTTTTCGGAGTCGAACCATAAGCAGGGCAGGCATGCTTGGTGCAGGATGCAACCGCCAATGTTCCGCAGATAGCGATAAGAAATATTACTTTTTTCATTTTCCTGTTCGTATAAGATTTTGTCACCGCAAAAATATAAAAATAAATTCTTTGAATGAGACTTTTAGTTTGACTAATAACGAACTCATTCAAAGAACTTTATATATCACATCAGATTTTTGTTTCTGCTAATTCCTCTTCTGCTTCAACCGGTTGCATTTCGGTACTCTTGTTGGTATCGGCCACTGTATAGGATTCATCTTTGAAACCCAGGATTTTCAGCATGGAGTCGCTGTGCTGCTCTTCTGCGAAAACACGTGTCACTATCTTGCCGTCCTCATCTTTATCTACCAAAACGTGTTTTGGAGCGGGAATAAGGCAATGTTGAATACCGCCATAACCTCCGAGCGATTCCTGATAAGCACCGGTATGGAAGAATCCAATGTATTGCTTTTCAGAATCTTCTTCAAAAATCGGCATATACAAATCTGCACTGTGCATTTCACTGTTATAAAAATCCTGTGAATCGCAAGTCAGCCCGCCGAGGTTTACTTTTTGGTACGGACTATCCCAGTTATTGATCGGCAGCATGATGTATTTCTGGTTCATGCCCCACGAGTCGGGAAGCTGCGTAATGAATGAGCCGTTGATCATGTACCAAAGCTCTTTATCATTCTGCAGTTTCTTGTCAATGATCTCGTAAATCACCGCGCCGCTTTCTCCCACGGTATAGCTTCCGAATTCCGTAAAAATATGCGGAACAGGTACATTGTTCTTGTTACAGATCCACTGAATGTTCTCTATAATCTCATCGATCATTTGCTGATAATCATATCCAGCTTGCAATGACGTCTGAATAGGCAATCCGCCACCAATATCGATTGAATCAAGTTCCGGACAGATTTTCTGCATTTCACAATACTTGAACATAAAGCGAGTCAACTCACTCCAATAATAAGCACTGTCCTTGATACCCGTATTGATAAAGAAATGGAGCATTTTGAGCTTAAACTTCGGATTCGGCTCTATTTTCTCCTTGTAAAGCTGCTGTACATCATTATACCGGATACCCAAACGGGACGTATAAAAAGCAAAATTTGGCTCTTCATCCGTCGCAATGCGCATTCCAAAATTCACCGTATCCGCAGTTACCTGTTGCTCATAGGATTCGATCTCTTTCAGGTTATCCAATATTGGAATAACATTGAACCCTTCATTGATCAACTCGCTGAGGTACTGGGTATACCGGGGCAGTTTATAACCATTGGCAAGAATATAAGTGCCTTTGGTTACCTTACCACGGCGATATAGTTCGCGGATAATGGGGATATCAAAAGACGAAGAAGTTTCGAGATGTATATTATGCTTCAAAGCCTCTTCCAGCACGAAACTGAAATGTGAAGACTTTGTGCAGTAGCAATACGTGTAGCTTCCTTTGTAGTTATGTCTTTTGAAGGCATTACGAAAAAACATATTTGCATTTTCGATATGCTCCCCGATTTTTGGCAGGTAATTGATCTTTAACGGCGTACCATGTTCCTTGATGATATCCATCAGTGGTACATTGTTGAACAGCAATTCATTATTATCAACGTTAAATTCCATGGTAGGAAACTCGAACGTCTGCTGAATCAGGTCAATGTAGCTTTTCATTGATTTGTTTGTAGCGATGGCAAAAAGTGAATTGTGAGTTAATACTAAAGAACAAAAAGACTCGAAATTTGGTCAGAATATGTGTCATTTCCAAACACCGTTCAGTCGTAAATCATTCCCGCCCCGCATCGATTTATCTGCTTATTTGCCAAGTTCATACCCCAAATAATCCGTTTAATAATTTTTTGATTGACCTTCTGCTAATTGCCTGCCTACTTTTAGAGCTCATAATTATATGTACAGCATCCAATTAGTTACATTTGCAGCTCGTGATTCGATTTATTCTGAAATAAAAAATCTTATTATATTACTATTTTCAATTTTATAAACGCTTCATCCAAACTCCACTTCCCCTATGAAAACACACCTTACTACCCCATCCTTACGCGCCGTAAACAGCTCCGAATCGTCTGTTATTTAACAATTTAGTAACATTTCAAACAGAGGTCTCCTATCTGAAACCGTCGGCCTTCGAAGAACGCCCAGAAAACTTTCAACATTTATAAAGTTTTCTTAGTTTTTTTCATTCGAATATTTCAAATTTGCTCTGTGAAAGAGCGAATTATAAAATCAGCATTAAATCTATTCTGGCGCTACGGAATCAAGAGCGTTACCATGGATGATATTGCCAAAGACCTGGGAATTTCGAAGCGGACCATTTATCAGCATTACTCCGACAAGGAGGCGATTCTGGCACTTGTAATACAAGAAGCAATCACGGCGCAGAAATGCGAGATGGAAAAATTGGATGAGCAGGCAGACAATCCGATTGAGCAGATGATGTATGCTTCCGTGCAAATGCGGGATACATTGTCCGATATGAATCCAACGCTTTTGTATGATTTGAAAAAATATTATCCGGCAGCATGGGAGCTTTTTCAGACTTACAAGCATGAGTACATTATCAAAAGTATCCGGGATAACCTGATCAAAGGAATCGAATTGGGGCTTTATCGACCTGATATAGATGCGGATGTACTTTCAATGTTACGCGTTGAGCAGATTGTAATGGCTTTTGACCCAACGATTTTCCCAGCCAGGAAATTTAACATGACGCATACCCAAATGCAGTTTCTGCTACATTTTTTGAGAGGCGTTTTGTCGGAAAAAGGATTTGAATACTACAACACCATAAAAGATAAATCAGCAATTGAAATCAATACCCATGAAAAATGACCGAATATTTCGCAACAGTTTAGCGCTGCTGGCGATTTTACTGAGTTTTGCGCCCCTGCATGCGCAGGAAGGCAGCTATTCCCTGAAACAAGCCGTGGAATATGCCATCAAGACAAACATTAATATCAAAAACGCTAAAATTGATCAGTCCAGCGCCAATGCACGTGTTCAGGAAGTGAAGGCTATTGGTTTACCTCAGGCGCATGCTACGGTGAATTATACCAATAATCCTGCTGTTCCGCGTTTCTTCATCCCAGCCAAAACGTTCGATCCGAATGCCGCGGAAGGTGACGTTGTGGCAGCCAAGTTTGGTGTAACGCACTCAGCCAGCGCCGCCGCCAGCCTTAGTCAGATTATTTTTGACGGCTCCTACCTGATCGGTTTGAAGGCTTCTCAGACATATAAAGATCTGTCTGTAAAAAATCTGCAGGCGTCAAAGATCCAGGTCGCAGAAGCTGTTACGAAGGCATACTATAATGTGCTTGTAAATGACGAGCGTATCGGACTTTTGCAAAACAACCTTTCCAGGCTCGATTCAACTTATCGTGAAACGGTTCAAATGAATATCCAGGGTTTTGTTGAAAAACTGGACGTTGACAGACTGGAAGTACAACGAAACAATCTCACTACTGAGCTTGAAAACATCGTGAAGTTGCAGGAGGTTGCTGTAATGCTTTTGAAATTCCAGATGGGCATGGACGTTGAAGAGCCGATTAAGCTGACTGATAAGCTATCGACAACAGATGTTAGCCAGTTTGTCGCTGCTAATGAAGAAGTGCTTTCCAATTATTCGCTTCGCGTTGAATACTCCACGCTCGAAGTTCAGGAAAAATTGCAGATGCTGGACATCCGGAATATTTCTGCCGGTTATCTGCCATCACTGACGCTGAATGCTAACTACGGTTACTCTTCTGGTACAGACATATTTAGCAAGTTTTTTACCCAGCCATGGTTTAATCAGGCCTCCATTGCTCTCAACCTGAATATTCCGATTTGGGATAGTTTCAGCAAAAAGAACAAGATCATTCAGTCAAAAAATGCACTTGAAAAGATCAAGCAAAACCAGAAACTGCTGCAGCAATCTATCAATCTTGAAGTTAGGCAAAGCCAGATTCAGTATTCAAATCTTGTGAAGCAGCTGAAAGAACGCCAGCGAAACCTGGATTTATCGAAAGAAATTATTCGGGTAACGCGAATCAAATATAAAGAAGGTATAGGATCAAATATTGAAGTGATCAATGCCGAATCTTCTTTTAAAGAGGCGCAAACAAATTATTTCACAGCACTTTATGATCTGATGATCGCCAAAGTGGATTTGAGTAAAGCAAAAGGTGAGCTTTATGTGGAATCAGGACAATGACATTAACACTAAACAAAATTTGAAACAGCTACTTACCAATATCATGAAAAGACATATTTTGATCATAACGGCCGTTGCTACTTTGCTCGCTTCATGCGGAGGAGAGAAAAAAGATGGCATTGAAGGCAAAAAAGAAGAACTGACCAAGCTGAAAAGCGCGCAGGTCGAAAACGAAAAAAAGATCAAGGCACTCGAAATTGAAATCGCCAAGCTCGACCCTACCAAAACGGTGGAAGCCAAAGTGAAACCTGTTGCCATTGATACACTCAACGCTGCTGTTTTCCGGCACTATGTGGAACTGCAAGGTACCGTCGATGCCAAAAACAATGTGTTGGTCACTCCGAAAACCGGCGGTGTCATAACAGCCATGTACGTTCGTGAAGGCGACTTCGTGAAAGCAGGCAGCGTTATCGGAAAAATTGACAATAGCATTCTGACGGAATCGATAGAAGAGCTTAAAACCCAGCAGAGCCTTGCCAATACAGTTTTTGAGAAACAGAAAAATCTTTGGGACCAGAAGATCGGTACTGAAATGCAATATCTGCAAGCCAAAAACAACAAAGAATCACTGGAAAGAAAGCTGAGCACGTTAAATACACAGCTTTCGCAAAGCAACATTGTTTCACCCATGGCTGGCGTAGTGGACGTGGTCAATGTTAAAGTAGGTGAAATGGCTTCTCCGGGAGTAGGCGTCGTTCGGGTTGTCAACCTGAGTAACCTGAAAGTGGCGGCAAAAGTGTCGGATACTTACGCTGCCAGTGTGAGAAAAGGCGATGAGGTGATCATCAAATTTCCCGATCTAAAAAAAGAGTTTAAAGCAAGGGTAACATTTGTGAGCACGGCTGTCGACCCGCTTTCCAGAACATTCACCATCGAGGCCAACCTTCCTTCGGACAAAGATATCAAGCCTAATATGATGGCGCAGGTTCAGATCAACGACGCTACCAGCAAAAATGCCCTGGCGATTGACCAAAACTATGTTCAAAGCACTGAAAAAGGGAACGTAGTATATGTAGCGGTAGCAGAAGGCAACAAAAAGGTGGCCAAAGCCCGCGAGGTTAAAACCGGTTTGAGCTACAATGGTAAAGTGGAAATTCTTTCAGGATTGACCGCCGGCGACCAGCTGATTACATTAGGTTACCAGGAAGTTTCTGACGGTCAGCCGATCAGTTATTGATAAAAAGAGTGATATCGCCAGGTAATCCGTGGTCAAGAATTGTGAGATAAAATTACAATTCATTCGCTCATTCGCTCATTCATCGCACCGGCGACCCGGTCATTCAAAATTAGCATTATGAAATTTGAAGAATATAAAACCCTAGGCTTCACCAACTGGTGCGTAGAGAATCGGACGACGATTTACATATTTACGTTCATCATTACACTGGCCGGGTTCATGGTTTATAATAACCTGCCCAAGGAGCAGTTTCCCGATATCAAGATCCCTCAGATCTATATCAACACCATTTATTTCGGAACAGCTCCGGCTGATATTGAAAATACGATCAACAAACCCATTGAAAAACAGCTGAAATCGCTGAGCGGGGTTAAGAAAATTAAATCCAATGCATTACAGGACGTTTCTGTGATCCTGGTTGAATTTACACCGGATGTAGCCGTAGAAGTTGCACTCCAGCGAGTCAGGGATGCGATTGATAAGGCTAAAACGGATTTACCACAGAACCTCGACTCCGGCCCTACCGCACAGGACGTTAACTTCTCGGAATTCCCGATCATGAACGTCAACATTGCGGGTAACTTTTCACTGAAACAGCTGAAACAGTACGCCGAAGATTTGCAGGATGGGATCGAAGCACTTCCGGAAATTACCCGTGTGGATATTCTGGGTGCGCTTAACCGCGAGATTCAGATCAATGTTAACCTGGATCGCATGAAATCGACGGGCTTGACATTCTATGACATTCAGACTGCTATTCAGAGTGAAAACATCAACGTTTCCGGTGGTGAACTAAACGTAGAAGGTGTACGCCGGACGCTGCGTGTAAAAGGTGAGTATACCAATGTAGCCGACATGGCCGATATCCGCATACGTACCTCGACAGGCGCCACTGTACGCCTGGGAGATGTAGCAGAGGTTTCTGATAATTTTGAAGAACAACAGGATTTTGCACGTTTGGCCAACAAAACGGTAATTACGCTGAACGTCATCAAACGCTCGGGAGAGAACCTCGTGGAAGCGGCTGATAAGATTGAAAATGTAATTGCAGATTATAAGGAAAATCGCTTTCCTCCGGGCTTAGACGTAAAAATCACCGCCGATCAGTCTATCCAGACGAGGGCAGACCTGCATGACCTTATCAACACGGTTATATTGGGTTTTATCTTTGTGGTAATGGTATTGATGTTCTTCATGGGAGTCCGTGATGCGATATTTGTCGGCCTTTCGGTTCCGCTTTCCGCACTGGTAGCGTTTGTAATGATGCCGATTATCGGACCGATGGTTGGTACAGAATTTACTTTGAACACCATTGTGCTCTTTGCGTTTCTATTAGGTATCGGGCTAGTGGTGGATGATGCCATTGTAGTTATTGAAAATACGCACAGGCTTTTCAATAACCATAAAGACTGGACGATTCAGCAAGCCGTGAAAGCTGCCGCAGGGGAAGTATTTATTCCCGTACTTTCTGGAACGCTTACCACCGTTGCACCATTCTTTCCATTGCTTTTCTGGACAGGTATAGTGGGGGAATTCATGAAATTTATGCCACTGACGCTCATTATTACACTAGGGGCCTCGCTTTTTGTGGCCTACGTCATGAACCCTGTATTTGCCGTGTCGTTTATGGGTCGTCACGATGACGAAAAAGAAGCGCACGACACTAGCTTTAAAGCGATCCGTCGTCCATTGATTATCCTTATCGTAGCTGCCGCGATCGGATATCTGATCGATCGCGGCGTTGGAAACTTCATGGTTTTCATATTAATACTTTGGGTATTTAACCATTACATTCTGACACCAAGAATATTAGTACCATTCCAGGACCGGTTATTGCCATCATTGAAAAATGGCTACCGCAAGCTGATCGACTGGTTGCTAAGAGGTTGGAGACCAGTAGTTGCTATTCTAATCGTATTTGGATTGCTGATCTTCACATTTGTACTGACTGGTATTGTTCAGCCCAAAGTACTCTTCTTCCCAAGTGGCGACCCTGATTATGTCTATGTGTACAATAAATTGCCGATCGGAACTGATGCCCGGGTGACGGACTCTGTGACCAAGATCATTGAAAAAAGGGTTTTTGATGTACTTGAAAAGGAAAAAGCAATGGATATGGTCAATTCGGTGATTGCCAATGTTGGTAAAAACGCTGGTGATCCATATAATCCTGACCGTTCCGCGACACCGCACAAATCCAAAATAACTGTTGCATTTGTTTACGGAACAGAGCGTGGCGGGCGATCATCAGAAGCGATTTTGCGCAAGATCCGGGAAGCTGTAAAAGGAATTCCAGGCGCTGAGATTTCTGTCGAACGCGAAGCCGTAGGCCCTCCAACTGGCAAGCCGATCTCCATTGAGATTTCCGGGGATGACTTTGCTATACTTCAAAAACTAGAAAAAAGCGTGCTGCAAAAGGTACAGCAATCCGGGATCGAAGGTATCGATCAGCTCCGTTCGGATCTTGTTACCAATAAACCTGAGATTGTTATTGATATCAATCGTGAAAAAGCACAGCGTGAAGGCATAAGTTCACAGCAAATCGCGCTGGCGGTCAGGACTGCCCTTTTCGGACTTGAAGTTTCTAAGTTCAGGGATGATAAGGACGAGTATCCGATCATGGTAAGGCTTGAAAAAGACGATCGTGAGCAAATAGAGAAGCTTTTGAGTCTCAATATAGTATACCGTGACATGATTATGGCCGGAGCGCTACGTCAGGTTCCGATCACTTCCGTGGCCGACATTCACTACTCCACTACTTTTAGCCAGATCAACCGTCAGGACCAAAGCAGGATTGTGACGTTGGGCTCCGATGTATTGCCAGGTTATAATGCCAATGAAATCGTGGCGCAAATAGAAACGTTGATCCAGGATATGGAAGTCCCGAACGGCTATATCATTAAAATGGGTGGTGAGCAGGAAGAGCAAAATGCGTCCATGGCATTCCTTGGGACCGCTTTCGGAGCTGCTATCCTGTTGATCTACCTGATCCTGGCCACGCAGTTCAACTCGGTGGTGAAGCCATTCATTATTTTCTTTACCATTCTGTTATCGTTGATCGGGGTACTGCTTGGTTTTATCATATTCAAGAAAGATTTCTCGATTATCATGTCCGGTGTGGGGATCATTGCATTGGCTGGTATCGTTGTGAAAAACGGTATCCTGCTCATCGAGTTTATTGAAGAGCTCCGAGGGCGCGGATACCCGATGCGGGAAGCGATTATCGAAGGTGGGGCGATCAGGCTTACTCCTGTATTGCTGACGGCATCCGCAGCAGTACTTGGACTCGTGCCTTTGGCCCTGGGTATCACTGTTGATTTTGTCGGGCTTTTCCGTAATCTGGAACCGCACCTGATCGTGGGAGGACCGAGCTCCATATTCTGGAACATTCTCGCCTGGACGATCATTTTCGGGTTGACGTTCTCCACATTGCTTACATTGATTATGGTCCCATGTATGTATTATGTGAACGAACGCATTCGCGACAAGTGGTTTAGAAAAGGAAAAGAAGAGGTTGTAAACCCTAACTGGCAGAACGAGACCATCTAACAGAATTCAAGGATTATTGTCTGTTTCAATTTTCAAATTTTTTAAGATTGAAATAGACAATAATCCAAAACATTCCTAGATTTGCAACCCGAAAGAATTACGGGATGTAGCGCAGCTCGGTAGCGTACTTGCATGGGGTGCAAGAGGTCGCAGGTTCAAATCCTGTCATCCCGACATTGATTATCAGGCTTTTAAGTGTAACAACTTGAAAGCCTGTTTTTGTTTAGTCGAGTTATTAGTAGAACATTTCGTGTCAGCTTTTGTATACTTCATCGAATATGCTTAAAGCGGCTGGCCTGTAAACCGTTCCTTCTTGTAATCGTAAGCTTTCCCTAATGCATTCTTAATATCTTCAAGCCGCAAGGGCTTAGATATGTAATAATCCATGCCAGCCTGAATACATGCTTCGCTGTCCTCCCGCAAGGCGTTTGCTGTCATGGCAACGATGAAAGGTTGATCAGCAGCTTTCTGACGGATCCAACGTGTCGTCTCAAGGCCATCAAGTTGGGGCATCTGAACATCCATAAACACAACGTCAAAGCGTTCGGTCATGACCATATTAAACGCCTCCATACCATCTCTGCTGATCAGAGGGGCATAACCCAGCTTTGTGAGGATATTGGTGAACAATTTTTCATTAATCAGATTGTCTTCAGCCATAAGAATGTGCAATGGATACTGCATTGCGAAATCAGTGGAAAGCTTGGGCGATGTGCGTTGGTTGACAGGCTCCCCAGCTTCCCGATTCAGTTTCAACTCCATTTGGACCATCTTACCTAGATCATGATGCCGCACTGGCTTTGTCAAAACAGCTGCAAACAAATCCCTGCGGTTTTTGCCGGTATCATCCCCGACGGAACTGAGTAGAAATAAGGGAAGTGACGGGTACTTCTGCTTGATTTTTGTTGCAAGTTCTATCCCGTCCATTTGGGGCATTTGCTGGTCGGTAATTACAAGGTCAAATTTTGTCCCGCTTTCAAGGATCTTCAAGGCCTGGTCTCCAGATGAGGCTAAACTGGGGGCGAGTTTCAATTGCTCCATCTGCAGCTGCAAAATGCGCAGATTAGTCATGTTGTCATCTACCAGTAACACGGATTTTCCATCATTTGCTGCCGAATTAAAAAGAACATATTGTCTTGTCGCCTGGGTGCTGGCCTCTACAATAATTGTAAAATAGAAGCATGTACCTTTATGCAGAGTGCTTTCCACCCCGATCTCTCCGCCCATTAATTTCACAAGCCGCTGGCTGATGATCAAACCCAGCCCTGTACCACCGTATTTCCGTGTATGCGAGGAATCAACTTGCGAAAAAGCTACGAAAAGTTTGTGAAGCTTGTCCTCAGGAATGCCAATGCCAGTGTCCTGGATGGCAAAACGAAGCTCTATATCCTTGTTGTTCAATGTTTTAGACAGCGTTACGCTTACAAAAATCTCTCCCTGATGTGTAAACTTGATTGCGTTTCCAACCAGGTTGAGCAGTATTTGCCTTAATCGCTGGCCGTCTCCAACAATCTGGCTGGGTACCTGAGGATCAATTTCATAAACGAGATCAAGTCCAATAGCGGCAGCCTTGGCCGAAAATAGATCCAGTACCGCCTCAATGCACTCCCTCAGGTCAAAACTGATCATTTCCAGTTCCATATTCCCGGACTCAATCTTCGAAAAATCAAGAATATCGTTGATTACAGTTAACAAGCTGTCACCACTGTTGATGATCGTCTCGGTGTATTCAGCTTGCTCCTGGGTCTGTTCGGTTTGAGAAAGCAGCATGGCCATTCCTATGACCCCGTTCATCGGGGTGCGGATTTCGTGGCTCATCGTAGCCAGGAACACGCTTTTAGCCATATTTGCTTTTTCGGCCTCCTGCCTGGCCAACTGTTCCTGCTTGTTCTGTATTTGCAATTTATCATTCAGTTCATGTAGCTGGCCCGACTGGTTTGAAAGTTCCTGTTTTTGTTTGATGATTTCCTTTGTTCTTTCTTCAACTTGTTTGACCAGCAACTCTTTTTGCTCTTTCACTACCCGCATACGCAACCAGTATACAAGATAAATCAATCCCAGCGCTAGCGCACCTACTAGTATACGGAACCAGAGTGTCTGCCAGAAAGGTGGCGCAATGTGAATCCTTACCTGCACACCTTCATTATTCCAAAGTCCGTCGTTATTGGCCGCCTTTACCTGAAAAACGAAATCTCCCGGGTCCAGATTTGTATAGGTTGCTTTCCGGGTTGTTCCGCTATAAATCCAGTCAGCATCGAAGCCTTTCATTTGATAAGCGTATTGGTTCTTTTCAGGCATCGTATAATTCAAAGCTGCGAACTCGAAAGAGATAACGGAATGTTTGTAGCTCAGATTGATTTGTTTTGTCTCAATAATATGTGCTGTAAGGGGCGAGTTTGCGCCAAGGGTGGCTTGCTTATTAAAAAGTGAAAAATCGGTCAGGTAAACCGGGGGCACATAATTGTTATCCACCAGCTTATCCGGATAAAAAGTAGTAAACCCTTTTACGCCTCCGAAAAACATCTCCCCATCGCCAGTCTTATAAAATGAATTGCTTTTAAACTCATTCCCTTGCAAACCATCTGCTACTCCGAAATTTCTGAACGCCTTTGTTTTAGGGTTAAATTCGTCTATCCCGTTATTTGTGCTAAGCCATAGGTAACCCTTTTTATCTTCCATGATTCCGTAGATCACATTACTTGATAGTCCATGCGTTTCAGTATAAGCAGTAAAAACTTTTGTTACGGGGTCGAAACGATTTAGACCGCCTCCTAATGTACCAATCCATAAAATACCATCACGGGCCTGTTGTATGGTCTGGATTTTGTTATTGGAAATTGAATTCAGGTCCTTAATGCTATTCTGATACCTTGTGAATGATTTTTTTGTCGGATCAAAAAGGTTTAGCCCCTCGAATGTACCGACCCAGATTTTCCCAAACCGATCCTGAAAAACTTTCGTGACAATATCCCCGCTAATGCTTGTGCTATCCAGCGGATTATGTTGATAGTGTTTTATCCTGCCCGTATTTACATCATAAAATTCCAGGCCTCCTTTCCACGTACCCAGCCAGATCCCGCCATTGCGATCTTGAAAGATATTGTTTACGTCCGCGGTGGAAAGGCTAAAGGGGTCATTGGAGTTTGGCATGTGATGCTCGAACTTCCCGGTACGGATATTGAAAAAATCAAAGCCTCCCATATGATAGGCCAGCCCAAGCACATCTTTTGATACATTGATAATAGATATTACATAATCGTTGCTCGGCGAGTTGCTGTTTGTCTCACTGTGCCGGTAGGAAGTAAACCTCCTGGTTTTTCTGTCAAATACATTTAATCCTCCTCCATCGGTCCCAATCCAGATCTTTTCAGCGTCCGAATCGCCACATATAGCGAGTACCAAATTGTTGCTCAGGCTATTGTTACTGTGGTTATTTTTTTTGTAAGAAGTGAATTTCTTGCCAAAACGCGGAAGAAAATTGACCCCGCCGGCATAAGTCCCGATCCATAAATTGTCAATCCGGTCCCGGTAGATACAATAGACTGAATTGTCGCTGATGGAAGTGTTGTCCTCATCGATATGCTGGATGGCTGTGAAGTTGCCCGTCGATTGATTATAGACGCTGATCCCCCCATTCTCGGTGCCGATCCAAAGGCGGCCGTCGCGGTTCTGGGAAATCGAAAGAATATCGTTATGTGATATGCTCAGAGAATCCGAAGGATTATGCAGGAACGTACGGAAGGACTTACTCTCAGGATTAAAAACAGACAAGCCTCCACCATGCGTGCCGATCCAAATGTCACCAGCCGAATCATTGTACAGAGCCTTAATCCAACTGGACTGAAGACTTTTGTCATCATTTCCTTTGACATAACCTGCATACTTGAAGGTTTCGGGATCAAACCGGTACAAGCCGTACTCCGTACCTATCCAAAGTGCCCCACTGGCGTCTTCAATAATCCTGGAAATATTGGCAGGGGGCTTGTATTTGTTTTTATCTCTATCAACCCGTAAAAATATTCTTTTGGAACCTTTCCGAGGATCGAATAATAGTAATCCATTGCTTGTACCCAGCCATATTCTGCCTTTACTATCCTGAAATATGTCATTAACACTGCGCTTGTTGGAAAAACTGAAATAATGTTGAAAGCTGGCCTTGGCCCTGTCAAACCGGTTTAATCCGCTCGATGTAGCAATCCACAAATCGCCACTTTTATCTTCCATGATATCCTGAATGTAGCTATCATCAATGCTGTTGCTATCGGCTTTGTCATGCTTGTAATGTTTGAAAGTATATCCATCGTACATGTTCAATCCATCATCGCTACCAAACCACATAAAGCCCTTTTTATCCATAAGAATCGACCCAACGTGATTCTGGGAAAGACCGTTAATGGTGGTAAGTTGTCGAAAGCCAGAACCCTGCCCAATCACTAGTGATGGTAGAAAAAGGAGTAATAATAGCCTCATGGAATGATTTTGCTGAAGATTTCGATAGAACGACCATGCTGATATAATGAAAGGTAGCCTTTATTAACCGATATTCAAACCGAATTACTTCGTACTATTTGTGAAGTACTTTGTCGAGCCTTAGCAAGTCATTTCAAGCGTTAACGAAATGACTGCAATAGATTTTCAGTAGTGAGCGAACATAAAATTTTCAGGTCTGAGGGTAGGTTCCGAGAGTGGTGTAGATTGCCCTTGAAATGAATGATACTGGCTATCACATTCATAACGATAAACTATTTACGGCAAATAATTCAAATATTTTACCAACACAGCTACCTTCACCTTGAACCCATGGCAAGGACTATAATTTATATAGCTGCATTCCCTTTGGACGCTCTATGATATACCCATGTAAGAAGTACTAGAATCAAAGCTATGGCGGAAAAAACTGGGCCTAGATGATCGTTCGTCATTAAAAACCCACCAGTCAACGCACCAAATGCCGAACCCGCATCCCTGAAAGTTGCATTGTTTGATACGGCGCGTGTGACGTCGGCTTTCCCAGCAGATGCTGCCCCTGCGGCCAGAGATGCATTAACATTGTAGAAGGTAAATACAAAGATCAATCCTGCTACCACCCAGCCGTTTGCTGCCAGCAGCAAACCTAGACAAATGATTAAGATAGAGCCTGAATATATGTTGGAAAGCCCATACCGATCAGCTGACCAACCTGCAAAAGGCGAAATCAAAAGGGAGCAAATCCGTCGGAAACTTAGAAACCCGGCTGCTGCCGCAGTAATTTCGACAGGCGACCAATCAGGCTGAGCATCTATTAGTAATGCCCCAATTAAAACCACAAGCATTCCTTCCACTGCAAAGGCTCCCAAAAACGCCAGCCGGTTAAAAACAGAAGGATATGATATTTTGAGGCTCAGTTTCCTCCCGGGTGACCGGTCTCTTTCTTTAAGTTTGAAAGCAAAATAAATTCCTGGTGTCGATAGCAAAGCGATTATCACAAATATCGATTTGGGACTAATGATACCAAAAAGTAGTGGCCCAACCAGTAGCGCCAGTAGCGGCCCCGATTCTACAATACTTTGGCTTAAACCCAGCGCCAGGCCTTTTCTGGGATAATCCATCGCGTAGGTAATTGCCGCAACCCGAAGTACAGAATACGATATACCCCATAAGATCCTGAGCAGTAGTAGAATTGCGATGCCAAAACCTGCACCGTAGCCGGCAGTGGCCAGTACGGAAATAGTTACCGCAACAATCACTGGAAGGCGGAAGCCCAAACGGCTGAAAACGCGCAAAATTAGCGGATTTAGCAGAATCCGGGTAAAGCGGTTGATGGATAAAATTGTACCAATCCAGATGATTGGTACATGTATACTCAGCGCATTTACCGGCAGAAATGAATACAGAAACGCATCACCCATCAACGCAAACGTCAAGCTGAAAGACGCATACATAGGTAGCTTCATTTCGCTAATATGATCTTGCATTCAACAGGCTGATCAACAAGTGATTTTCTTCCGGTCTTGCATTTTCAATTTGTAATGCCATCCTATTTTTTGTTCGATTAGCAGCATCCAGAGCCAGGCTGGCAGCTGGCTCCATCCGAGGTAACTAATTCCAGTTCTTGTTTAACAACGGCAGGGGCGCAGCAAGAACTTTCCGCCGACGCTGTACCGCAGCTTTGGTTTCGGGAGAGCGCTTTGCATTGTGTGAAGTCCGGAACGAGGTTAACCGTGAATGCTTCACCATCTGCAACAAACTCACCTGGATACATTTGACGTGTATCGAACTTTGAATTGCCAAATTCGATTTTAACAGTTGCATTCGGATTCAAAGGCATCGTTTTTTCCACCAGGTTCACAATTTTTAGCGCCTTACTTACTCTCATGGAGCGATCTACTTCCTTCACCGATGGCTCCCAGAGCTGCACGATTACCTCTGTCCAGGTGTTCATTTGCCCGCCGCAGTCCACAGATACAATCGGAGCTTGCTTGATTTCGGTGATGTGATAAGAACTATCGACAAACTTGCCTTCTTCATACTGGAATTGAAGGCATAAATCTGTATTTTGTTCCAGGGTGCTTTTGAAATCACCCCATGTCATTGGACCGCGGGTCACCGGACCGCCGGCCGCCGGATTTAACTGGCTCATGTTTCTTATTGGTTAAATGTAATATTACGATTAATTTTTGTAAAAAAATACCCTGCTAGTTGCAGCAGGATGTGGATAGTGTAAATCTATCCAGCAGTGCCCCAAACGCTTCCTGGGCTTCTGACCAGACGATTGGATTAATGCAATAGCAAACCCGCGGCGGGTTGATTTCTCCGTGAATGATGCCGATCCGTTTCAGCTCTTTCAAATGTTGGGAAACTGTGGCTTGGGCCAATTCGAGCTCGTCGACCAGGTCTCCACAAATACAGGACTTTCTGGCAATCAGCAATTGCAGGATCGCAACCCTGGCCGGGTGTGAGAATGCCTTGGCCAGATCTGCAATCCGGTTTTGCTGCTCAGTGAATATTTCGGTTTTCGTAACTCCCATGCTGCAAATATAATGGGTGATTTATTAATTGCAATATTACGATAATTATTTTTTTGTGTAATAAATTCTATCGTATCTTTACGATAGAATTTAAATGATTTAAACTACATGAATCTGATCCATTTGTTATTGCTAACCATTATAACTACTGCTGCAATTATGCCAAGTGACCATCACGACAAAAAGAAAAACCTTAATCCAAAGCTGGCTGTATACATTGAAACGATTAAAGAAGACTTTTCGAAAATACCGCAGGATCGGGTTGTAGAGCTTGACAAGATTGCTGCATTTATCCAAAAGCAAGTAAAAGCATCTCAGCCTGTACAGCTCACCTACATTTGTACCCATAATTCCAGGCGCAGTCATTTCGGACAAATCTGGGGAGCAACTGCTGCTGCATACTATCATATACCCAATGTAAAAACATATTCGGGTGGCACAGAGGCTAGTGCATTTAATGAAAGAGCGGTTGCTGCTTGCGAGAGGGCTGGTTTTGTTATCACAAAAACATCAGAAGGCAAAAACCCGGTCTATAAAGTGAGCTACGGAGCTGATACTGACCCTTTGAAAGCATTTTCAAAGAAATATGACGACGCCGGCAACCCGCAAAGCAATTTCTGCGCGATCATGACCTGCTCCCAGGCTGATGAAGCTTGCCCTGTTGTCAAAGGTGCAGCTGCCCGGGTTGCGGTCCCTTATGATGACCCGAAAGCGTTTGATGGTGCCGAGCAAGAGACAGCGAAATATGACGAACGTTGCAAACAGATCGCAACCGAAACATTGTATGTTTTTTCGAAAGTGAAAATTTAGTAGGTCAAATCGGCCTGTTGTTACTACTGGTACTTACGTATTTTTTTGGTCAGGCGCGATAACAAAATTACGATTCGGCAAAAAGTTCGACCTGGTACCTGGCAATCAGCGATTTCAATGTTCTGCCCGTCCCTTTTATGATGAGTTTATTAAGATTATAATCCGACATATTCAGGCCTTTGGCAATATCCCTGAGCGTAAAACGGCTGTTTTGCTGAATCAGGTCTTTAATGTAGTTCAGCGCCCGGTTTGTCTCCGGATCGTACTCGCTCACCGGCCCACCCGAGGCATTGTCGATGTTCCTGGTCAGGATATTCACTAAAATGAACACGACATTGATTGCAATTTCCTTAGAATAGCCTTGTGGATGAAGTAGTTCGTTTCTTAATAACGGTACCAATCTGGCAACAGAGTCCCTGTCCGTGTCATCACTGATCCGCATCCCCTGAATGATATTCTTGGCCAGAAAAATCTGCTGAATGTGCTGATACAGGTTCAAAAAACTAGTAACCGGCTCGTCTGATTTGTTGTTCGATGAACGGAACAAGCCAAATATGATGACCAGCATACGCGTCTTGGTCGGCGATATACAATCCAGGTCGTGCCGTGGGGGAATCAGAAAAAAACTGTCTTTTTCGTATCTGTACGACTCCTCGCCTAGAATCGCCGTCCCATTCCCTTCTACGATAAATACCAGCCTGAACCGGTTCAGGTACCGCGACAGGTACCCCATTTCATGTGAGTCGCAGCTTACGAGGATAAGCTTGTCCTGTATATCGAATTCCAGCATGGCGAAATCAGGATAAAATTTTAAAATACAATACCACGTCCAATGACACCATGAACGACAAATCGTTGCATAGTCACCGCTAATACACAATTCGCGATTCAAAGGTGTTTTGTAGCAGTCGCATGAAAAAATAAAAGGCGGCCAATGACCGGAAATGGTCGTTGAGTCGCCCTTTCTGATGGAAGAATGATAGTTGTCTTTGGTATTATTTGCCCAACCAATGCTTAAAATCGGCAATCCGGTCGCCACTTACCAATACCTCTTGCCCGATGGAAGGCTGCAGTTCGAGTTGAAGTCGGCCCGCCGATATCGTGTGGATCGTCCGGATGCTGTTCAGTGCCACGATCAAAGACCGGTTGATGCGAAAAAAGTCTTTGGGATCGAGCAGCTGTGATAATTTGTCGAGACTATAATCCATCGCCAAATGCCTTCCTTCATAAGTTTTAAGAAATGTAGCCTTTTGTTCAATCGTAAAATAGGCAATGTCAACCGTTTTGATACTGAACAATTTTGCACCTGCTGATGCCAGAAACCGCTCTTTGAATGGCTCCTGGACGCTGGATTGGTACATGGCTATCAGGGCCGACATATCTGGTACAGGGTTGCTTTTGGGATGGAAAAGCGCAAATTTTTTAACCGCAGACACAAGTTCGTCCGAATCAATGGGTTTTAGTAAATAATCAACGCTATTGGCCTTGAATGCCTTCAAAGCGTATTCACTGTAAGCAGTTGTGAATATGATCGGTATCGTCAGCTGTAAATGATCAATGATCTTGAATGCAAGATCGTCTTCCAAATGCAGGTCCATAAAGATCAGGTCGGGCTTCGCATTACCCTGGTTTCCGAGCCACTGGATACTTTCAGTCACCGAAGTCAAGATCTTAAGAACTTTAACGGTAGGGTCGTACCGGTAAAGGAGACTTTGTAATCGACTGGCACTCAGCGCTTCGTCTTCAATGATCAATACATTCATTGGATCAGGGGAATTTTAACGATAAACTGACCATGCTCCTGATTAACCAGCACTGCCCTATCGATCAGCAGCTTATACCGGTTAATGATGTTATACAACCCCAGCCTGGTTGACGGTTCGGGCAGTTCACGCAGCTGTACCGGGTTACTGACAATCAGGAATTCACCATCGATAACGATTGTGATCGTCAGTGGATTTTGGGCGGACATCCGGTTATGTTTGACCGCATTTTCGATCAGCAGCTGCAATGTCAGCGGTACGACGGAGTATTGGTCCATTTGCTGTGCGGATACTCTCACATCCAGGTTTATTTTGTCTTCAAACCGCGTTTTGAGCAGGAACATATAGGTTTCAAGGAATTCAATTTCGGTTCTCAGTTTGATGTATTCAAAATCCGACTGTTCAAGAATATACCGGTATGCCTTGGAAAGCCGGCCGATAAAAACAATGGATTGCTCCTGGTTTGTCTCCACCAGAGTGGTCAGAACGCTGAAATTATTGAACAGAAAGTGCGGACTGATCTGGTTTTTTAATGCATTGAAATGCGCCTTGATATTTTCCTTTTCCAGTCGCTCTTCATTGATATGTACCCGTTGGAGTCTCTGTGACGCCCGCTTATTGGATGCAAGGTAGTAGGCCGCCATCAGTGCCATGACCGTAATGCTATTGTTGGCCCTCCTCTTCGGGTTAGCCAACCGACTGAGCAATGAAGGCATTTCAAATGTCGTATTGTCCCAAACCGATTCCATCCAGTGCCACAAAATACCGAATGCTGCATTGAACATCACCGCCAGGCCAACGGCGATCAGTAATGTAACAAGCTGGTTCAGAAACCTGAATTCATCTAAAACATCCTCGCCCCAGATCCCGGCAATGTAATGTTGAAGCCATTCCGTTACGATGATCCACAAACTAAAAAAAATGATCGTAATTGTTAATTCGATCAACCACAGCGGGAATTTGTGCAGAAAAGTCGCCTGATCTATCCCCAGCACGTTCATATATATACGAAGGGGCAGGTATATGAACGCCACGCCAGCGCCCAGCTCCAATTTTTGTCTGTTTGTAAGTGGATATATGGATCTTGATTGCGCCATTTGTAAGTATTAATTTCAAAAATATACAAAGTACCCCGGAGAACCTATTAAGAACATTCTCCTGTGTTCCACCTACTTATCATGACCCGTAAAATTCCATATCGATCCATTTTGCCTGTTGTTCGTTTTAGTGCAAATACCGTCCAATACCGGACACTTTTCTTTCTTATTTTTCAAACAAACAGGCCTTCTGAGTTATAAAATGCACTTTTCCGAAAATGGCACGGCATTTGATCGACATTATCGGATTAAATAAGAAACTGTTATGAAACGAACCTTTTTAGGAGAGTTTGAAGAGGTGGTTTTGCTTACCGTGGCCATACTCGGCGAAGAAGCATATGGCGTTACCGTTACTCAGGAACTCGAACAAAAAACCGGCAGGTCCGTCGGATTCAGTACGGTACATACTACCCTGCAGCGGATGGAGGAAAAAGGTCTTTTGTCCTCGAAAATGGGAGGCGCTACGGCTGAGCGCGGAGGGCGCCGCAAGCGCTTTTTCACGGTCACCGCTTTCGGGCGAAAGGCATTGACGGAAGTAAAACAGGTCAGGGAAGAATTGTGGAATGCATTGCCTCCCCAAACGCTTCAATTGATGGGAGGATGATGACGGAACGCCGAAATCCGACCTCCGAAAGCGCCAGTCCCCCTCGCTGGGTTACCAAGCTGCTAACCTGGCTTGCCGACCCGCGTACTTTGGAAGAAGTACACGGCGACTTGCTCGAAATGTACGGTTACTGGCTTCAAACGGGCGGAAAACGAAAAGCAAATCGGCGCTATATGCTAAGTGTGTTTAAGTTACTGCGCCCATTTGCCCGGAGAACAAGATCAACCGATGATTCGAAAATACATTTATTCAGCCGTGATATGATACAAAACTATTTCAAAATCGCACTCAGGAATCTTGTTAAAAGCAAGACCTTTTCCGGCATTAATGTGCTCGGACTAGCGCTGGGCATGGCGTGCAGCTTGCTGATCATGCTTTGGATTAAAGATGAACTGAGCATCGATGCTTTTCATGCCAACAAGCAACAGCTTTACCGGATCTACATGCGGGAATATTTCAGTGGAAAAGTACAGGGCGTGGTTTGGACGCCCGGTCCCCTGGCCGCAGAGCTGAAAAAGTCGGTACCCGAAATTGAAATGACCACTCCTTATGAATGGGTTAGTAGCGAAACGTTTTCGCTGGGCGATAAAATCCATAAACAGCAAACGAATGCAGCGAGTGCCGATTTTTTCAAAATGTTCACCTACAAACTTTTGCAGGGAACACCCGCCGCCGCATTGAAAGACCCGAATAGCCTCGCCATTTCCAGAAGCATGGCCGAGAATTTCTTCGGAAGCCCCGAAGCGGCCATCGGGAAAGCCATTCGATTTAATAATCGTAAAGATCTGATGGTTACAGCCGTATTCGAAAATATCGGCCAAAATAGTACGTTGAAATTTGACTGCCTGCGCAATTGGGAAGGGTTTGTGGAGGATAATGATTGGGCAAAAGACTGGGGTACTACCGATCCCCTTACGTTTTTTATGATCCGTAATGATGCTGACCCCGCCAAAGTAGAGGCAAAGATCAAACACCTGCTGGATAAATATAACCGCGACCAGGGTAAGCCGTTCAAAACGCAACTGGCGATGCAGCCATTTCATGAATACTACCTGAACAGCAACATCAAAGACGCGCACATGGACGGTGGACGCATTGAATATGTGCGTCTATTCAGCCTGGTGGCGGTTTTTATACTGCTCATCGCTTGTATCAATTTCATGAACCTCGCTACCGCCCGCTCTGCTAAACGCGCGAAGGAAGTAGGTGTAAGGAAGGTCGTCGGCGCGATGCGGTCAATGCTGGTAGGACAGTTTATGGGTGAGGCCATTCTGCTCACCATTTTTTCGATCGTGCTGGCGGTACTTATGGTCGCCTTGGTGATTCCGTCATTTAATGTGCTCACCGAAAAGCAAATCACGCTGCCTCTCTACCAACCTTCGTTCTGGGGAATTCTGGCCGGTTTATTGCTGGTGACGGGCTTCGTCGCGGGAAGCTATCCAGCATTCTTTCTGTCATCGCTCAATCCCGTTCGCATTCTCAAAGGCGCCTTCAAGCTTGACACGAAATCAACCTGGCTGCGGCAAGGGCTGGTGGTATTTCAGTTCGGGCTTTCCATTATCCTCATTGTCGGAATGATCATTATCTACCAGCAGGTGGATTTTGTACAACACAAAAACCTGGGCTACGACAGAGAAAATCTTATTTATTTCCCATTAGAAGGCGATTTGAGTAAAAATTACGAAGTACTTCATGCAGAGCTCTCACAGGTCCCGGGCGTGAAGCAAGTATCTCACATGACGTCTTCGCCAGCTTCAAACGGTTCGGGTACGGAAGGTATCAGCTGGACGGGTGGCGACCCGAATGATAAGGTCAGGTTTACGCCAGTTGGTGTGGGATATGATTTTGTCAAGACAATGAACCTTAAATTGGTAGATGGGCGTGATTTTTCCAAAACATTCGCGACCGATTCCACAGGTTTTCTCATCAACGAAGCCGCCCTCAAAGTAACCGGCTACAAAAATCCGATCGGTAAGCCATTGAAATGGGGAAATAGGGAGGGCAGGATCGTTGGGGTATTGAAAGATTTTCATTTCCAGTCGCTGCACAGTTCGATCAGGCCGTTGATTGCCTATCTAGGCGTCAAAGAGCATCATGGCAATGCGATTATCCGGATTGAAGCTGGCAAAACCGTAGAGACGCTCGCCGCTATCGAAAAAATTTGCAAAAAACTCAATCCTACATTCCCTTTCACCTATTCATTCACCGACCAGGAATATGCCCGCCAGTATCAGAGTGAGCAGGTAGTGAGTAAGTTATCCAACTATTTTGCATTCCTGGCCATTTTTATTTCTTGCCTGGGACTATTTGGATTGGCGACATTCACTGCGGAGCAACGCACGAAAGAAATTGGTGTGCGGAAAGTGCTCGGTGCCTCGGTAGGCGGTATCGTGGGGCTGTTGTCCAAAGACTTTTTGAAACTGGTAGCCATCGCCATCGTAATTGCATCACCCCTGGCCTGGTGGCTGATGAACAAGTGGTTGCAAGGCTTTGCATACAAAATCGAGATTGAATGGTGGATGTTCGGTCTGGCCGGTCTGCTATCCGTGCTCATTGCAGTCGCGACCGTAAGTTTTCAAAGCATTAAGGCAGCATTGATGAATCCAGTGAAGTCATTAAGGAGCGAGTAAGCATGAGAAAACAGCCTCCCCGCTGGATTAGCAAGCTTCTGACCTGGCTTGCCGATCCTAACACAAAGGAAGAGCTCGAAGGTGACTTAATGGAAATGTATGCGTATTGGTCCAAAACCTTGGGTGAACGGAATGCGGACCTTCGGTATTTTTTGAGTGTAATAAAACTATTGAGGCCTTTTGCGAGGCACAAAAAATCGGATCAATTTTCACGAACCCCAATAGCCAGTCCAGCCATGATACGTAACCACTTCAAAATCGCTTTTCGAAATCTTGTCAAAAATCCCGGGTATACTGCGATTAACATGGGCGGTTTGGCGCTTGGCATATCGGTCGCCATGCTGATAGGACTATGGATCTACGATGAAATTTCTTTTAACAAAAATCATAAAAATTACGACCGCATCGTGCAGGTCATGGAGCAACAGACCCTGGATAGTGAGACGCAAACCGGTCAGAATGTAGCTATTCCGGTAGGTAAGGAGCTTGAAACCTCTTATGGAGATCATTTCAAGCATGTCGTCATGTCGTCCTGGTCAACGAGACATTTGCTGACTTATGGTGACAACAAACTCACCAAAATGGGCAACTTCATGGCTGTGGCTGCACCAGAAATGCTCTCTCTGAATATGGTAAAAGGCAACTGGAAAGCATTGAGCGACCCTTCCTCGGTGATTCTTTCCGAGTCTGTCGCCAAAGCACTTTTCGGGACCGCCGACCCGCTTGGAAAAATGATCAAGATTGATAACGAGCTCAATGTTCGGGTAACGGGCGTATACGAGAACATTTCGCATCATTCTGAATTTCGCGACGTTCATTTTATCGCGCCGTGGGATTTGTATGTTTCTACTACCGACTGGGTACGTAACGCGAGGGATAACAATGAATGGGCCGGCAGCTCATTTCAAATCTATGCACAACTCAGTGAAAAGGCTGATTTGACCGCTGTTTCGGCAAAAATCAGGAACATGAAGATCTATAAAGGTGATAAGGAAGAACTGAAATTCAAGCCTCAAATCCTGCTGCATCCGATGAGCCGCTGGCATTTATATTCGGAATGGGAGAATGGCGTCAATACCGGCGGACGCATTCAGACCGTCTGGCTTTTCAGTATCATCGCCGTTTTTGTGCTGTTGCTTGCCTGTATCAATTTCATGAACCTGAGTACGGCCCGGTCTGAAAAACGATCTAAGGAAGTAGGTATCCGGAAAGCGATAGGTTCCGTCAGGTCGCAACTGGTGATACAATTTTTGAGTGAATCTTACCTGATTGTCATTGCAGCCTTTGTTATCTCCATTCTTCTGGCACAATTGGCATTGCCGTTTTTCAATGAAATAGCGGACAAGGAAATGGTCATGATGTGGACAAATCCATGGTTCTGGATGATCAGCATGAGTTTTTGCCTTCTTACCGGTCTGGTTGCAGGTAGTTATCCGGCATTGTACCTATCGTCTTTCGATCCGTCAAACGCGCTACGTGGCGTACTTCCTTCCAGAGTTTTCGGAGGTCTTATCAATGCCGCGCCGCGCAAAATATTAGTGGTTTTACAGTTCACAGTATCCGTTACGCTCATTATCGGTACGATCGTGATCTACCGTCAGATCCTGCACGGGCAAAACCGGCCGGTCGGTTATGACCGCGAGGGACTGGTATCCATGTACGTAAGTACCCCCGAGATCCACAAGCATATAGACGCATTCCGCGATGAACTGATCAAAACGGGGACGGTGAGCGCCGTTTCAGAATCAATGGGGCCTACTACCGACGTGCGGTCTGTCAACAAAGAGTTCAACTGGAAAGGTAAGGATCCTGCCATGCAGGTTGACTTTGTGACAATGGCTGTGGGGCATGATTTCGGTAAAACCGTGGGCTGGAAATTTGTCGAAGGCAGGGATTTTTCCAAATCTTTTTCTACCGATTCTTCCGGCTTTGTCCTCAACGAAACCGCCGCGCGCCTGATGGGTTTTTCTGAAAAAGCAGCCGGCGAGTTTGTGCAATGGGAAGATAAAAGGTTCAAGGTGATCGGCGTAGTCAAAGACATGATCATGACGTCGCCGTATGAGCCCGTGAAGCAAACGATTTTTTTTATAGGTCGTCGTGCCGGAAGTTTCATTACTGTCCGGATTGATCCGAAGGCGAACGCAGCCGATGCATTGCGGAACATTGAAAGTGTTTTCAAGAAATATGACCCTGCCTCGCCGTTTCAGTATGATTTTGTGGATGACGAATATGCATCCAAATTCGCTGATGAGCAACGGATAGGAACCCTCGCCGCTTTTTTCGCACTGCTGGCCGTCCTGATTTCGAGTCTGGGACTTTTCGGACTGGCATCATTTGTTGCCGGGCAGCGCACCAAGGAAATTGGAGTCCGCAAGGTACTCGGGGCTTCGGTGGCTAATCTTTGGCTGCTGCTTTCCGGGGATTTTGTGCTGCTGGTTGCCATCGCCTGCCTGATTTCCGCTCCGATATCCTGGTATTTTATGAATTCCTGGCTCGAAAAATACACCTACCGGACAGAAATCTCCTGGTGGATCTTCGCAGCCTCAGCGGCTGGCGCATTGCTATTAACATTACTGACAGTGAGCTTCCAAGCCATAAAAGCAGCACTAATGGATCCGGTGAAAAGTCTCCGAAATGAATAAAGAGCACTTGAAAAGCAATGTATCACCGCCCAAATGGGCAATGAGGCTGCTAGCCTGGCTCGCCAACCCCAACACTTTGGAAGAGGTCCAGGGCGACCTGCTGGAAATGCACAGCTATTGGGCAAAAACGAACGGTGAGCAGAAAGCCCGATGGAAATACATTCTGAGCGTGTTCAGGTTACTACGCCCATTTGCCAGAGAGAAACATTCCAATGATTATTCCAAAACCTATTTCTTCAGTCATGCCATGATTCGTAATTATTTCAAAATCGCTTTTCGTAACCTGTTAAAGAACAGGGGTTATGCCGCTATTAACATTGGCGGGCTGGCCGTCGGGATGGCTGTTGCTATGCTGATCGGGCTCTGGGTGTTCGACGAAACATCATTCAATAAAAACCATGAAAACTATGACCGTATCGCTCAGGTGATGCAAAGTCAGACATTCAATCATGAAATTCAGACGGGCGGAAATGCGCCTATGCAACTTGAACCTGAGCTACGGAACAAGTATGGAAATAATTTTAAATACATCGCACTGGCAGGAGGACGCGGAGATCACCTGCTGACTTTTGGCTCTAAAAAAATCACGCAGAACGGCTACTATATGGGACCGGAAGCAGCTGAAATGCTCTCGCTGAAAATGCTGAAAGGTACAAGATCTGGTCTCACAGATCCTAATTCCATCCTCCTTTCCGAGTCGGCAAGTCAGGCAATTTTCGGAAACGCAGACTCGATGGATAAGATCGTCAAAATCGACAACAGCCAGGTGGTGAAAGTGACGGGAGTATATGCTGATTTACCCCGTAATGCTACATTCAATAGTCTGGCATTCATTGCGCCCTGGAAGCTCATGGAGCAGAATTTGCCACCATGGCTCAGCTGGGGAAATAACTGGTTTGAGATTTATGTGCAGATCGCCGATAAAGCCAATATGGAGCAGGTTTCGGCCAACATTAGTAAGGCCAAACTCGATCATATCGATGCCGAAGAAGCCAAATATAAACCCGTGGTGTTTTTGCAGCCTATGGCTAACTGGAATTTATATTCTGAATTTAAAAATGGCAAAATCGTAGGGGCAAGATCGCGAATGTGCGGTTATTCGGGATCATCGGTCTGGTTGTCCTTTTATTGGCGTGTATCAATTTTATGAACCTGAATACGGCCAGAAGCGAAAAACGCGCGAAAGAGATAGGCGTCCGCAAGGCAGTCGGCTCGGCCAAAGCCCAGCTGGCATTACAGTTTCTGGGTGAATCGTTAATGGTGGTGTCCATTGCCTTTGTCTTTGCCATTATCCTGACGGCAATTTGCCTCCCGCAATTCAATCAGGTTGTGGATAAACAGATCAGTATCCCCTGGAATGTTCCTTACTTCTGGCTTTCGTGCCTGGCGTTCGTTCTCTTCACGGGACTGACCGCCGGGAGTTATCCTGCCCTTTATCTCTCTTCATTTAAACCTATTTCAGCATTAAAAGGTGTGACCGCGAGGTTGAATACCGGACGTTTCTCAGGTTCGCCGCGCAAGGTTCTGGTGGTGTTGCAGTTTACCGTTTCCGTGACGCTGATCATCGGGACCATTATCGTTTTCCGTCAGATCCAGTTTGCCAAAAACCGTCCCATCGGTTATAGCCGGCAACAACTGGTAAGTAGCCCCATCAAGTCCGACGAAATCATCAAACACTTTGCTGCCTTTCGGAACGACTTGCTCAATACCGGTGTGGTGGAGGAAATGGCTGCCACCGACAGTCCCGTTACCAATACCTACGTGACCAACGGGGGCTTTACCTGGCCGGGTAAAGATCAGGCGATGGCCGATGAATTTGTAACATTGCGGATTACCCATGAATTTGGCAAAACCATTAACTGGAAAATCAAAGAAGGCCGCGATTTTTCAAAAGAATTCCCCACGGATTCAATGGGCTTCATTCTCAACGAAGCCGCTGTCAAATACATGGGACTGAAAAATCCGGTCGGTCAAATCATTCAATGGGGTAAAAATGGCGGGTATAAAGTAGTGGGCGTAGTTAAAGACCTTGTTACGCAATCGCCTTATGAGCCCGCCAATCAGACAATCTTTTTTATCAACTACAAGAGGATCAGTTTAGTAAACATGAAGATCAGGCCTTCCGCAAGTGCATCTCAGGCATTGGCTCAAATTCAGGCTGTTTTCAAAAAGTACGATCCGGAAAATTTGTTCCAATATAATTTCGCAGACCTGGAATACGCGAAAAAATTCAGTGACGAAGAACGCATTGCAAAGCTGACGACATTCTTTGCGGCCCTTGCCATTTTGATCTCCTGCCTGGGACTGTTCGGGTTGGCGTCATTTGTGGCCGAGCAGCGCACCAAGGAAATCGGCATCCGCAAGGTGCTGGGAGCCTCAGTAGCAGGGTTGTGGCGGCTTTTGTCCAAAGATTTCGTGATCCTGGTGATCGTTTCTTGTTTCATTTCCGCACCCATTGCCTGGTACTTAATGACTGGCTGGTTGGAAAAATATTCCTACCGCACCGAAATTTCCTGGTGGATATTTGCTGCCTCCGCTGCCGGAGCATTGGGCATGACATTATTGACAGTAAGTTTTCAGGCGATTCGTGCAGCGCTGCTAGATCCTGTGAAAAGTTTGCGGAGTGAATAATGTTAAACGCAAAAAGGCTGTCCCGAAAGACAGCCTCGTGTGGTATAGATGAATATTACTACCGAACCTTAGCGAACATTGACATTAAAACTTCCTTCTGTCAGGGTGCGTTTCACTTTACCGGTTGCATCAAAAGCCGTGAAACTGAACGTACCCTGCAGTTGTGTTGCCGTTTTCTTGGTGATCGTCACTTTACCGTCTCCTCCGTTAATGGTCGAAAAATCTTCTTTATTAATTGTCACAATACCGAAGTTCACGGCATTGATCGGATAGGTACCCTCTACTGCTGAGTTCGGCAAAGCAATGGCCACTACATCACTCGTTCTGCTATCCATGCCATAAACCGCATAATAACCATTCGCTCCTGGAAAGCTGGCCAGTGCATAAGCGTAATCAGGTGCATAAGTTTTGCCATCTACTTTTACCTGAAAGCCTACTGTTGCCGCCGGGTCAGGAGTAACATCGTCTGATTTTTTGCTGCATGAGCTGAAAGTAACAAGGCCGATGATTGCGAAAAGGACTGCGAATTGGAAAGTTTTCATAACTAATAAATGATTGGATTGTTGTTTAAAATTTTGAACCGGAAACAGACAGGGTACTATTTTTTGTCTTTATTTCCTTTTGACATTTCAAAACTAATACAACAAAAAGGCTCCGTAGAAGGGACTATATAGGAGGCTGGTTTTGGTTTAAAGTCGGCGGAATTAACTCTACATCCGGCAGAAAATAAATGCAGCTCAACGGAACCTGGCAGGTTGGCCGCCTATTTCAATTTGCCGGAATTCACGTAGAATTCAGACAACAGGGACAAAAATTCGTCCTTACGGCGGCGGGAAACCTCTATTTCAGTATTATCGCTCATCCATACCTGCCCGCCATCCCCTTTCACATAGCGCTTAATGTGTTCCAGATTAATGATATTGGACTGGTGAACACGAAAAAAGTAGTAATTGTCTAAAATCTCTTCGTATTCTTTCAATAACCGGGACACGACAATAGCAGGACCTTTTACAAGATGAAATTTGGTATACGACCCCAGCGACTCACATTGAATGATGTCAGTCATTTGCACAAAATGAATTCCTTCTGCAGTCGGCAATGCAATGCGCTGGTTATCATTCCGCGTACGCTGAACCAGGCGGAGACTGCGCGCAGGATCGAGGTGTTCCTGCAAAATCTGCAACTGCTGAGGATTTACACTGGCAACTTGTGACTTAAATTTCGATACGGCAGCTTCCAGTTCCTCAGGATCAATGGGTTTGAGCAAATAATCGATTGCGCTGAACCGGAATGCCCGGATCGCGTACTCCTGATAAGCAGTAGTGAAGATCACGCCAAAATCTACTTTTTCAAATGAAGCAAGCAGATCAAATCCGGTCTTGCCGGGCATTTGAATGTCCAGGAAAACCAGATTGGGCTTTACTTTGCCGATCAGTTCAATACCGAGGTCAGCGTTTTTGGCCTCACCACAAATTTCCACTTCGGGGCAAATCAATGCGAGGAGGTTGATAAGCGCCTCACGGGCATTGGTTTCGTCGTCAATAATAATGGCACGGAGATGTTGTTTCATACGTTTTCAAGTGGAATCGTCAGCTTTACCCGTGTTCCTACGGGATTATTTTCAGAATCAATCAAATCAATCATTTCAATTTTCGCCTCGCTGTCTTTCCGGCGAAGTGACTCAAAAATCCCTTTGGTCATCTCCTGTCCGCGCGAGATGTGCCCCTCGGCCCTTGGCGCAAACGTACGCCCGACCCCATTATCCTCAATGGTACAAATCAGATGCTTTTTCTCAACCCTGGCCGTGATTTTCAGTTTTTTCTCTCCCTCTTTTGGCATCAGGCCGTGCCAGATCGCGTTCTCCACATACGGCTGCAGCAACATAGGCGGCAGATGTGCATCGAGCAGTACATCGTTCTCTTCGATATCAAATTCGTAGCTGAACTCGTGGCTGAAGCGGAAAGACTCGATTTCGACATACATTCTAAGGGTGTCGATAATCTGCTCGAAAGAAAGATATTGGTGGTTTGAATTCTCCATGATCCGTCGCACCAGCTTGGAAAATTTGGAGAGATACTTAGCCCCCTCGACCCCCCGGTTGGTCAGCAGATAGTTCTGTACGGAATTGAGGGAATTGAACAGGAAGTGTGGGTTCATTTGCGATTGCAGCGCTTTGAGCCGCCACTCGGTAATTTCCAGGTCCAGGCGGTTTCGCTCTGCAAGGGTATTGACCCTCCACCGCATCATCAGTACGATCAGCGCGGCGATAGTCAGCCCGATCAATGTCCTGAAAAACCAGGTATTGGTAAAATAAGGCTTCACCGTGAAATGTATGACCAGCGGCTTATCGCTCCGCTGTCCCGAGCTGTTGCTGCTCTTAACCCGCAAAGTGTATGATTTGGCGGCTAAATTGGTAAACGAAACGGAATGCTGATTACCGAGGTTCACCCAGGCGGATTCGAACCCTTCCAGCTGATAGCTGAACAGGTTTTTGGATGTCGGCTCGAAATTCAATGTTGAAAAATTGAATGTAATGGAATTTTCGTCCGGTTGCAGTTCTATTTCCTTGCTCAGATCGTGGTGCAGCATTTTACCCTTCACTTCAATGGAGCTCATTTCGACACGCGGCTTAGTAAGGTCCCCGTTTAATTGATTGACATTTAAAATGTTAATCGCATTGGTCAGCCCCAGCAGCAACTCATTCTTCTGATTATAGTAAAACCCGACAGGTGCGTTACTCCGAAGCCCGTCGATCGTCGTGAGATAGCGTACCGTACGTGTTTTGGGATTGGCGATGTGGATACCTTCGTTGGTACTAAACCAGATATTCCCGTCCGGCATTTCCGCAATGTTGGCACAATAAGTGTCGATCAGTAAACCCGATTTGAACTCGAATGTCGTCAGGATTTTGCCTTTTGATGAAATCTTGGATACGCCTCCCCAGCTAGCGATCAGGATAGAGCCATCGGCTGTTTTCTGCATCCCATTAATGCAATCCCCGCCAATCCTGAGGCCTTTATTTTCCGGGAGCTTCTCGATGTTCACAAATTTGGAATGTTCTTCATCAAAGAAAAACAGGCCCCGGGAACAGGACGCGACCCAGATCCTCCCATCATCGCCTTCCACAATGCCCTTCACATAGCTAAGCTGCACGAGTTTGC
>NZ_JBDSFX010000071.1:0-7082 GCF_039919315.1 Dyadobacter sp.
CTGATCGGCGACCGTCTGTGGGATGAGTACAAAAGCTGGCCAATGTATTCCAAGTTTTTTGATAATATGGGTCCACTTCCTCACCACATTCACCACAATGATGAGCACGCTGCACTGATTGGTCAGAATGGTAAGCCGGAAGCCTACTATTTCCCGCCGCAGCTGAACAACCACGGCGGTGATTTTCCTTATACATTCTTCGGAATTACGCCGGGAACGACAAAGGAGCAGATCAAGGAATGTCTGATGAATTTCAACAAAGGAGATAATAAAATTACCAATTACTCGTCCGCTTTCCGGCTTGAACCGGGCACTGGCTGGGATGTTCCTCCTGGAATGTTGCACGCACCTGGCAGCTTGTGTACCTACGAACCACAAAAAGCTTCGGATGTATTTGCAATGTACCAATCTCTTGTAAATGAGGCGATTGTTCCTGAGGAATTGCTTTGGAATGGTACTCCCGAAGACCGCAAAGGAGATTATGACCAATTGATGGAAGTGATCGACTGGGAGCTTAATACAGATCCAAACATGCTGGAAACACGTTTCATGCGTCCAAAATCTGTGAGAAATGATGCAGAAATGGAAGCAGCAGGATATAGCGAAAAATGGGTTTGCTACCTGAATGAAGCATTTAGTGCAAAAGAACTAACTGTTTTACCTGGGCAAACTGTCACGATCAAAGATGCTGCTGCATACGGAATTATCGTGATGCAAGGTCATGGTAAATTCGGTGCGTGGGATATCGAAACCCCTGCATTGATCCGTTACGGACAACTGACATACGACGAATTTTTCGTAAGCGAGAAAGCAGCCACTGAAGGCGTTGTGATCAGCAACCCATCGAAAACCGATCCTATTGTGATTTTGAAACATTTTGGCCCTGGGAATCCGGATTTGGTGTTGTAATTAGCTTTTAGCTTTTGCTTTTTTAGCTTTTGCTGGTTATTGAATTAAGGAAGTTTGTAGTTTTTATTTTAACATTATTAATCAAAGCTGACAGCTAACAGCCAATCGCTAAAAGCTAACAGCCAATAACAACTAACCCATGCCTGAAAATAATTTCCCTAAACTCCACAATGCCACATGGCCTGGTATTGTTGGCAAAGGTTCTGATTCGGAGCCTGTGATTTCATTTGATACCATGCTTGAAAAAACCGCCGCTGCCGAAGTGGACGGGGTGAAATTCGATGGTGTCGATCTTGGCCTTTTTGATCCGCATATCGATCTGGATATGAGCGACGATGGAATTAAGAAATTGGTTGATAAAATAGGCGGACTGGGTCTGGAAATCGGAAGCCTTGTGGCGCCGATCTGGGGCGGTCCGGCAATGGGTAGCAAAGATGAGCGCGATACATTTGTTGAAATGGTGCGCAAATCCTGCGTTTTTGGACAAAAACTGAGAGAACACGGCATTCGCCCGAATGGCATTGTTCGCATCGACTCTGCCAGTAAGCCGGAAGCCTGGGCACTTGATCCCGTTGCCAATACGAAATTGATCGCAGAAACTTTCAGAAGGGCCTGCGATGTGGCTGCTGACTACGGCGAAAAACTCGCTGCCGAAGGTGAAATATGCTGGGGTGGTATGCACAGCTGGAGAACCATGATCGATACAATGGAGGCTGTTAGCCGGCCAAATATGGGTTTCCAGGCTGATATGTCGCATACATTCTTGTATCTGCTAGGTTATAACCGTCCTGAGGACCGTGTATTGCCTGTTGATTTTGAATGGAACGACCGCGCTGCTTTGGACGAAGCATTGAAAACAATGACGGCGGCACTACGTCCGTGGACGATTGATTTCCACGTTGCGCAAAATGACGGAACCGTTCATGGAACGGGTTCGCATGATAAAACAGGCCGTCACTGCCTGGCAACCGACCCGAATGGTAAGCTAGACATTACGCACGATGCCGGTTATTGGCTGAGAGACGAAAATGGTAGCATTACCAGGGCATTCAACCACATTTGCTGGGACGGATGTATGTTCCCGAACTCGGTGATGGAAAGCCAGCAAACCTGGAATGACATCCTGGCGGCTTTGATCAAAGTACGTAAGACGCACGGCTGGTATCAGGAGGTATAATCGTAAACATCTAACCGCAGGCTTCAGCCTGCGGATCTTCAAAAATCATGGCAAATAAAAAAGAAATCAGAGTTGCGCTGATCGGAACCGGGCTCATGGGACGGACGCACTCGAATGGCTATAACAGAATTGCAAACTTTTTCCCGGAACTGGAATATACGCCGGTGCTGAAAGTGGCTTGTTCCCGCAATGCAGAAAAAGCAAAGGCTTTTGCTGAGCAATGGGGCTACGAATCTTTCGAAACAGACTGGAAGAAGGTAATCGCACGGGATGATGTTGACGCGGTTGACATTTGTACTGCGAATGATACCCACGCCGAAATTGCAATAGCAGCGGCTGCGGCCGGGAAAATGATCCTTTGCGAAAAACCACTCGCACGGACATTAGCTGAGGCCAAAACCATGGTGGACGCAATTGATAAAGCAGGTGTTAAAAACACGGTTTGGTACAACTATCGCCGTGTTCCCGCTGTTACATTGGCCAAGCAAATCGTTGATTCAGGTAAACTGGGGAGGATTTTTCATTACCGTGCCAACTTTTTGCAAGACTGGACAATTAATCCGGATGTCCCGCAGGGTGGTACCGGAACATGGCGACTAGATGTAGACGCGGCCGGTTCTGGTGTTACCGGCGATTTGCTGGCGCATTGCATTGATACCGCCATGTGGATCAATGGTGGCATTAAAGATGTGTCCGCAGTGACAGAAACTTTCATCAAGGAGCGTGTGCATGCAGGCAGCGGAGAAGTTCAGAAAGTAGGTATCGACGATGCCTGTATTTTCCATTGCCATTTTGACAATGGTTCTTTGGGTCTTTTTGAGTCTACGCGTTACGCACGCGGTCACAAGGCACTTTATACATTTGAAATCAACGGTGAGCATGCATCCATCCGCTGGGACCTGCACGATTTGAACCGTCTGGAATATTTTGACCATAGCGACGAATCAATCGTTCGTGGATGGAGATCAATTTTGGTAACGGATGGCGACCAGCCTTATATGAAAAGATGGTGGATCCCTGGAACCAGCATTGGTTACGAGCACTCATTCATTCACCAGGCAGCCGACTTTTTCGAAAGCCTGCAAACCGGCGAACCCTGCTCTCCAACATTCAAAGATGCCTTCGAAACCCAGAAAGTATGCGAAGCAGTTCTGGACTCCGCAGCATCAAAAAGCTGGAAAGACACCGGCGTAACCTGGGAAGGATGATCCCCCAACCCAGGGCTTCAGCCCTGGGTGTCTGGCAGCTCGCCCGGGAGGGATGGCACCCTCCAACCCAGGGTTGAAACACTGGGCTATAGAGGCTTCTGACCTCGGGTTACCGTTGTATCCTCTGTCCCATCATCCAAAGGCTTCAGCCACATTCCGCAAACGATGAATGTGGCTGAAGCCTTTCTTGAAATCAACCCATATGTCCGATTACATTCTCTCCGTCAGCCAGTTGTGTAAATCATTTTCAGGTGTGAAAGCACTTGACAATGTGCAGTTCAACCTCAAAAGAGGCGAGGTACATGCATTGATGGGTGAAAATGGGGCGGGTAAGTCAACATTTATGAAGATCCTCATCGGTCTGCTTGCTCCCGATTCCGGCGAGGTTATTTTTGAGGGAAAAGATCTAAAAAACAGCAATGTTAGCGAAACCTTAAAGAAAGGTATTTCGATGATCCACCAGGAAATTCTGATCGTGCCGGAACTGACGGTCGCGCAGAACATTTTTCTGGGAAGGGAAAAAGAAGCTTCCGGCCAAATCGGATTGCTGGCCGGGTGGCTGAATGACACTGGTATCAATCACCAGGCCGAGCAGCTTTTGGAACAAATAGGTGTACAGATAGCGCCCGACACCAGAATGAAACACCTGAGTGTGGCGCAAATGCAAATGATTGAGATTGCCAAAGCGATTTCGAATAATGCCAAAGTAATTATCATGGACGAGCCTACTTCGGCCATATCAGATAAAGAGGTTTCTACACTTTTCAAAATCATCAGCGATCTTAAATCCGGGGGAGTGAGTATCATCTACATTTCCCACAAAATGGATGAAATTTTTCAAATCTCGGACACCATTACGGTTTTACGGGATGGTAAATACATTGGAACAAAAAAAGCAACGGAGCTGGATCAGCATTCCCTGATTGCGATGATGGTAGGAAGGGAAATTGGCCAGATGTTCCCGGATGCGATTCATCAGCCTGGAAAAGAAGTTTTGTCGGTGAAGAGCCTGGGTAGGAAAGGAAAATTTTCTGATATTAATTTCAATGTCCATGCCGGAGAAATTCTGGGACTGGCAGGCTTAATGGGTGCAGGCAGAACAGAAATTGCCCGTGCGATATTTGGCCTGGATGCGTTGGATGAGGGGGAGATTATAATCTCAGGAGAGACGGTGAAGGTACATTCTCCGGTGAAAGCCATTAAAAATGGCATTGGTTATGTGAGTGAAGACCGGAAAGCTTTGGGCTTTATTCCCGCGATGTCAGTGAAGGATAATATGACGCTGGCAAGCATTTCTAATCATCGGAAAGGAATTTTTATTGATCAAAAAAGTGAAAAATCCATAGCTGGCCAAATGATCTCCGACCTGAAAGTAAAATCGTCGGGAATGGATCAGAAAGTGATTTACCTCAGTGGTGGAAACCAGCAAAAAGTAGTGATAGGAAAAGTTCTTCTGGCTTCTCCCGATATTATTATCCTTGACGAACCAACACGCGGAGTAGACGTGGGCGCAAAGTTTGAAATTTATAAACTGATCAGAAACCTGGCGGAAAAAGGCATCGCTATCATCATGATTTCGTCGGAATTACCGGAAATTCTGGGCATGAGCGATCGGATATTAGTGTTGTCGAAAGGAAGGCAAACCGCTATGCTTTCGAAGCAGGAAGCAACCCAGGAGCTGATTATGAAATATGCAATAGCTTGACGATTTTTATCTAATCAACACAAAAAGGCCGAACGCTAAAAGCTGACAGCCGAAGTTTAACTGTGAATACAAATACTACCTCCCGCTTTACCAACCTCGGCCAGTACGGCATCTACCTGGCATTTGCGATCATTTGCCTGGTGCTTGCGCTGAGCACGCCACGATTTTTTACGGTGCCCAACCTGATGATCATCGGGACGCAGGTTTCGATCAATGCATTACTGGCTTTTGGGGTAACATTTGTAATCATTACCGGCGGAATTGATCTTTCGTTAGGTTCAATGGTGGCGGTGGCCGGGGTAGTAGCAGCACTTTTCGCACATCCCGATACTTATCCGTTAATCGTTCCATTACTGGCTGCTATCACTGCAGGGTTGCTTTTTGGGGCATTTAATGGCCTGGTGATTACCAAAAGTAAGGTGCCACCATTCATTGTAACATTGGGTACCATGACCATTGGCCGGGGATTGGCACTCATCCTGAGCAAAGGACGACCAATTTCTAACCTGTCCGACTCTTTCAATTTCATTGGCGGCGGAAATATTTTCGGTATTCCGTTTCCAATCATTATCCTGGTTATTGCTTTTATTGTTTGTTCCGTTATTCTGAACAAGACCATTTTGGGAAGGTATATGTATGCTGTCGGCGGTAATGAGCAGGCGGCCAGGGCTTCCGGAATTCGGGTTAGCAGTGTCAAAATGTGGGTATATACGCTTTGTGGGATACTTTCTGCTTTGGGAGGTATTTTGCTTACATCCAGGATCACAACAGGCCAACCTAATTCAGGGGCAGGTTTTGAACTGGACGCGATTGCGGCCGCCATCATTGGAGGGACGAGTACATCCGGCGGCACAGGTACCATGGCGGGTACGCTGATCGGTGCATTGTTAATTGGTGTAATTAGCAATAGTCTGGACCTCTTGAATGTGACATCTTATTACCAACAAGTAGTAATGGGTGTGATTATCATCGGCGCGGTAGTTTTGGATAGCGCCGGTAAAAAAGGAAGAGAATAAATCAGAAAGATCAATAAAATGTGACTGCCGGGAGCTGACAGCCGACGGCCAAAAAAGCCTCATTATGAAAATTAAGTACTACATACTATTAGCCGGATCGCTCGTATTTGGCTGCAATCAATCAAAAACCGGTGAGTCCGGTGACGGGGCTGAAAAGAAACTTGTGATCGGCGCTACGATGCTGAGTATGCAGAACGAATTTATTGTCAATGTCAATGACGAGATGGAGGCCAAGGCAAAGGAACTTGGCGTCGAGCTGATCACAGTGGATGCCGAACGGTCGGCATTGAAGCAGGTGGAACAGGTAGAAAGCTTTATAGCACAGGGAGTGGATGCGATCATTATGAATCCTTGTGAGGTAGAAGCGAGTTCACCGGCTGTCAAACTAGCGATGGATGCGAAAATTCCGATCATTAATGTCAATTCCGAAACGTCGGCCAAGCCCACAGCATTTGTCGGTTCCGACGATACTGAATCTGCGCGGATCGCGATGAAATACATTGTGGATAAATTGGGTGGAAAAGGAAATATCCTGATGATGCACGGTTTTATGGGACAGGCCGCTCAGATCAAAAGAGACAATGGCGCAAAAGAGATTTTGAAAGCCAATCCGGGGTTAAAGCTGCTGGCAGAACAGTCCGGTGAGTGGGATAGGGCAAAAGGAATGTCTCTTACTGAAAACTGGATCCAGTCTTTTGGGCCAAAGATCAATGCAATTTTTGCTCAGAATGACGAAATGGGAATGGGTGCGGTAAAAGCGCTGGAAGCTGCGGGATTAAAAGGCAAGGTCATCGTTGTAAGTGTTGACGCGATCCCCGACGCGCTCCAAGCTGTAAAAAAAGGAACATTGGACGCTACCGTTTTCCAAAACGCCAAAGAACAAGGCGGAAAAGCTATCGAAACTGCGGTTAAGGCTGCTAAGAAACAGGCTTTTGAAAAGGAGGTTTTGATTCCATTTCAGTTGGTGACGAAGGAAAATGCGGGGGAGTTTTTGAAGTAGAAAGATCTGTCAAAGTTAATATTCCAGACTTTAGACGACGAAGTTTTGGATTTGCAATTTGCAAATC
>NZ_JBDSFX010000072.1:0-82573 GCF_039919315.1 Dyadobacter sp.
ATCCTACCATTAAAGAAACCAAAACCGCAGCCGACGGCAAAATCACGATCGACGGCGGCACATTGAAAACACCAGGCTTTTTGAGATGCATTGCCTGGGCGAATGTCGACGGCGGCGAATACCGCGGACTTGCTACTGCGGGTTTTGAACCATTGAAAATACAGCCAACCGTTTCCAATCCTGAGGATTTCGACACATTCTGGGACAATGCAAAAAAAGAACTTGCAGCTGTTCCAATGGATGCCAAAATGACCCTACTCCCAGAACGTTGCACGGAAAAAACGAACGTGTACCATTTGAACCTGCAAAACAACAGAGTGGGAACGCGCGTGTACGGAATTCTCAGCGTCCCTAAAAAAGAAGGAAAATATCCAGCGTTACTACGTGTACCCGGCGCAGGTGTGCGGGCTTACTACGGAGATGTAACGACGGCTGACAAAGAAATCATTACGCTTGAAATTGGTATCCACGGAATTCCGGTCATTATGGACCCGTCGGTTTACACGGATATGGGCGCGGGCGTATTGAATGGCTACCCGGCTTATAATATGGATGACAAGGATAAATTTTATTACAAAAGAGTATATCTGGGATGTATACGGGCCAATGACTTCCTGACCAGCCTTCCGCAATATGATGGCAAAAATCTGGCGGTGACTGGTGGCAGTCAGGGTGGCGCATTGTCTATCATTACCGCTGGTCTTGATTCCCGCGTGAAATGGCTGGGCGCTTTCTATCCTGCATTAAGCGATGTGACGGGTTACCTGCACGGACGTGCGGGAGGCTGGCCGCATTACTTTGACAAAGGAGGTATTAAGGTGAATAATACCAAAGAAAAACTCGCTACCATTGCTTATTACGACGTCGTGAACTTCGCGAGAAGAGTGAAACAGCCAGGATATTATATGTGGGGATTCAATGACGAAACCTGTCCGCCTACTTCAATGTACTCGGCATACAATGTCACCACAGCGCCAAAAGAACTCAAACTTTACCTCGATACCGGCCATTGGACGTATGCGGAGGAACGAGATATCATGAACAACTGGCTGATTGATAAGCTGAAAGGCAAATAGCATTGGAATTACAAACGCTTAACAAGATATTCAAGATCACCTCTTATGGATCGTAGAACCTTTATTGAAAAGTCGACGCTGGCGGGGGCGGCATTTTCTTCCCTCCCGCTTCTCTCCGCATTGAAACGCGCAGCACCTTACCGGACCGCCCTGATAGGTACGGGCTGGTGGGGGACGAACATTCTTCGCTGTGCGCTGCAGTCTGGTGAAAACAAATTGGTCGCATTGTGCGATGTGGATGAAAACCAGCTCAAAATTTGCTCGACGGAAATGGGCAAGCTGACACCGGACAAACCTAAGCTTTATAAGGATTTCCGTGAAATGCTGGCCAAAGAAAAGCCCGAAATCGTCATAGTAGCAACGCCTGATCACTGGCATCCGCTCTGCTGCATTGCCGCGATCGAGTCCGGGGCGCATGTATACGTGGAAAAACCGATTTCCCATACCATTAAGGAAGGTCGCGCAATGGTGAATGCTACCCGCAAGCACGGTAAGATCGTGCAGGTAGGAACCCACCGACGCGTTTCCCCGCATAATGTATCAGGAATGGAATTTCTGAAATCCGGCAAAGCAGGCAAAATAGGAATGGCGCGCGCATTTGTACATTACGGCGGTGGCCCCGGTCAAAAAACACCCGACGAAGAACCGCCAAAAGGGCTGGACTGGGATTTCTATTGCGGTCCCGCTGCGCTGGTACCTTATAATAAGACCATTCACCCACGTGGTTTCCGGGGTTACCTCAACTTCGCAAACGGTACGCTGGGCGACTGGGGAATTCACTGGCTGGATCAGGTACTATGGTGGTCGGAGCAAAAATATCCGAAGAAAATCTATTCAACCGGAGGCCGGGCGATACGTCAGGATAATACCGATGCGCCGGACCATCAGGTGGCGGTTTATGACTTCGACGGATTTACATTAGAATGGGAACATCGCAATTTCGCAGCAAACAATGCTGAAAAAACGCATCCGCAGCAGGCAGTAGGCGTATATTTTTACGGAACGGAAGGCACATTCCACATGGGCTGGCTCGACGGCTGGACATTTTACCCTACCAACCCCAATAAACCCGTCATTCACCAGGATGCTCAGCTGAATAAGCCGGACGATCAGAATATTCAGCAATTATGGGCGAATTTCATTGAATCCATCAGAACCAATAAGCCGCCGATCTGCGAAATTGAAGTGGGTCAGCGCTCCACCAATGTGGCGTTGCTAGGAATGCTTTCTTACAAACTAGGCAGAAGCATTATCTGGGACGGCGAAAAAGAAGTCATTGAAGAAGACGCGGAAGCGAATAAACTGCTGAGCAGAGAGTACCGGGGGGAGTGGAAATATCCGAAAGTATAGCAAAGAGAAAGGGGCGAATGCCCCTTTCTCTTTTTCTTAGTCAATCTTAACAACCTCGGCCGGGATGTTATATTGCTCAATAGTTTCGCGTGTAAACCTGACGTGGCCTCTCGGAGCCATCAGATACAATTTTGCGCCCTTCATTCCGGCTAATTCACTCAACAGTTTCCATTTTGAAATGCTTCCGCGGAGCTGATCGGTTTTCACCGACACTTCCAGGTAATGTCTGTTGAACATGTTTACCCCGGTAACATCCGGTGTAAATTTAATATTGTCAGCGGCCCGTTCATATGATTTCGGTGTTTCATATCCCTCGATGTTGGCCTGGATATCCTTAAACCCATGAGCCTGTGCCCACTTTACCACAAGTGGAATAAATAATTCCTTTTCCATAATAATATAATGAATAATTTTTTTCCCCATCCTACTGGGAACTCACAATAAAAATCAAACTAAACTGAGCAGAGGAAAAGTATTTAACCGAAAGCAGTCTTGTATGTAGTATTCTTACGAAGCACGAAAGGTACGATTTTTTGCCCTAATGCGCAAATTTTGGCCCAAATCAGTTTTAGTCATCCAGCTCGTCGAGGAAGGTATTGTAGGCCCGTTGAAGCTCTTGCTGCGTTCTGGTATTCTTTTGTAAAAGCGCTAATGCCACGCCTTTTTGATAAATTCCCTCAGCCTGTTCCACGTTTCCCAGGGCCGCAAAAAACGCACCAGCATGGTAGTAAGTTGGCAGATAGTCCGGGTGCTGCGCCAAAAGTATCTTGAAAAACTGTTCCGCCTTCTTCGAATCAGTCTTTACGTATTCGATTGCCAGCGCGTAAATGTTGAAAGGATCGTTTGGATCTTCTTCGTAAAATGCCAGTAAATCCGGAAGCAGTGAGTTGTTCATTGAGTATTATTATGCTTGCATACTATTTTAGATTTCCCTAATTTGCCCGGACAAAGTTATTCTCATAAAAGTTAAGATTCATTACTAAATGCTCATGAAAATACTCGTTTGTATAACTAATGTACCGGATACAACCGCCAAGATAACCTTCACCGATAATGACACTAAGCTCAATAAAAACGGTGTTCAATATATTATAGGCCCTTACGACGACTATGCGTTGGCAAGAGGCGTGGAATTGAAAGAACAGTCGGGCGGGACATTGACTGTATTGCATGTAGGAGAAGCCGATGCCGATCCGCAGATTCGTAAAGCACTGGCTATCGGGGCGGATGATGCGATTCGGGTGAATGCTGATCCGCTGGATTCTTACTTTGTAGCAACCCAAATTGCGCACATTGCCTCTCAAAATAATTACGATTTGATACTGATGGGCCGCGAATCGATTGATTATAACAGTGGCGTCGTGCACGGACTGGTAGGTGAAATGCTGGGCATTCCCTCCTACTCACCGGTCATGAAGCTGGATATCGATGGTACCACTGCGACGATCAGCCGGGAAATCGACGGTGGAAAGGAGATCCTGAAAGCACCACTACCATTGGTACTAGGCTGCCAGGAACCCATTGCCGAATGGAAAATCCCGAACATGCGCGGAATCATGACCGCACGGACCAAGCCCCTGAACGTGGTGGAGCCCGTCGGTGTCGAAGCATTGACAGTACCTGAAAAGTACTCGCTTCCAGCCCCGAAAGGTGCCTGCAAAATGATACCGGCCAGTGAAGCAGAAACGCTGATCAGGTTGCTACAAACCGAAGCCAAAGTGCTCTAAACTTCACTTCATCATTTTAAAAAACATTAAAACATTAAAGATATGTCAGTCCTGATATATGTAGAACTGGACAATGGTTCCATCAAAAAGACTTCTTTGGAAGCCGTAGCTTACGGTGCAAAAGTCGCCGAACAATTAGGCGAAAAAGCTACCGTACTCGCTTTGGGAAAAGCAGAAAATGCTGAACTCGAAAAAGCCGGAAGCTATGGCGCGGCAAAAGTGCTGCATGCAGCAGATGAAAAACTTGTGCACGAAAATGGCCTTGCCTATGCAGACGCGCTCGTGCAGGCAGCGCAGCAGGAAGGCAGTAAAGTGATCATTCTCAGCAAATCCGGCCTTGGAGATGCGATGGCGGCACGTGCTGCCGCGAAGCTGAAAGCCGGTGTCGTTTCCGGCGTGACTGCATTGCCTGAAACAAATGGCTCATTTAAGGTGACGCGGAGCATTTTTACAGGAAAAGCATTTGCGACAGCTGAAATCAAATCAGATATTAAAATATTGGTGGTCAAAAAGAACGCCATCGAAATAGACGAAACACAACTGACAGGCACAGCCGCAACCATTGAAAATTTCGCTCCGCAATTGCGTGATTCGGATTTCAAGGCAACTGTTCAGAGTGTTGAAAAAGCAAATTCGGAATTATCATTAACTGAGGCTGAGATCATTGTTTCAGGTGGACGCGGAATGAAAGGCGCCGACCACTGGCAGCCGCTGCTGGATCTGGCGAAAGCGCTTGGCGCAGCTACCGGCTGCTCCAAACCTGTATCGGACCTGGACTGGCGCCCGCATCATGAACATATCGGGCAAACCGGCATCAAAGTAGCGCCAAGCCTGTACATTGCCTGCGGAATTTCCGGTGCGATCCAGCATTTAGCGGGCGTCAACGGATCAAAATGTATCGTGGTGATCAATAAAGATCCCGAAGCGCCATTTTTCAAGGCAGCAGATTACGGAATTGTGGGGGATGTTTTTGAGATCCTGCCAAAATTAACCGAGGCAGCAAAAAAATTGAAATAATCACGCAAAAAGGCAGTTTTTCAAATTAATTGGAATATTTGTCGTGTGATTTGTCAAAAAACATGGTTAGAAATCAGGTGTTTAACCCAGCAAGATTTCAGGATAACTGTCATTAAGATTCTTTTCAACCCGTACTGCATTTTTTTATGCAGTACGGGTTATTTATTTTTGCAACTTCGATCCGCGAATCGGGGTCGGCAAGCAAGTCAGCTACTCATAGGAATAAGTACTTATTCAGGCATAATTCACCACAACTGTTAACAATACTTGCGCATTTAGTTTAAACGTGAAAAAAATCAAGTTAGAAATCCTGGGGCTATCCCCAAGCCAATCCCAGGCCGGCTCTTTTGCGCTGGTACTCGGAGAAGAATTGGGCAACCGCCGCCTGCCTATCATTATAGGTGTGTTTGAAGCACAAGCTATTGCCGTTCAAATCGAAAATATTGTCCCTAACCGCCCGATGACGCATGATTTGTTCAAGTCATTCGCCGACGGAATGAATTATACATTAAAAGAAATCGTCATTTCGGATCTCAAAGAAGGTATTTTTTATGCCAAGATCGTTTGCACAGACAGTCTGAGAGAGGTGGAGATCGACGCCCGTCCCTCCGACGCCATCGCGATCGGGCTGCGTTTTGACATTCCTATATTCACCTATGAGGCCATTTTGTCCGAAGCGGGAATTGTTTCCAGTTCGTTAACGGAAGAAGAAGACGAAGATGAAGACGCCGTTCGTGAAACTTTGAAAACCTCCGGTGCTTCCAAAGACCAGTTGCGTGATCTTACCTTCGATGAGCTGCAAAGAATGCTCGACGATGCGCTCACCAAAGAAGACTACGAAAAGGCTGCCAAGATCCGTGATGAAATGGGCAGACGCAACTAATCAAGCTCATTAAGTTAAAAATAGTTAAGGATAGCCTAATTTCGGCTCTTTTGAAATTTTAATCCTTATTTTTGCCATTGTTCGTTAACTTCGAAAAGCTGAATAAAACGACAAGCGAAATCTTACGCTGCTATGCCTAAAAAAAAGAAGATTGGAAGTTACCCCAATGCCATGATCGTAATGAGCCTCACCGCTGCATTATTTCTGATTGGATTTTGCGGATTGCTGGTAATACAATCGAAAAAACTGGTTTCCATTATTCGCCAGAACATTGAAGTCCGGGTTTTTCTAGACAAAGAAGAAACCAAAGCAGGACAAGACTCCATTCTGAACATCATTAAGGTGAAGCCTTTTGTGCTCGCCGCGACGGACGTCAAACCCATCACATTTGTCTCTAAGGAAGAGGCTGCCAAAGAATTTATTGAAGATACCAAAGAGGATTTTGCTTCATTCCTGGGTGAAAATCCATTGCGGGACAGTTATCGTGTCAAAATTCAGGAGGACTTTTTTGAGGAAGCCAAGTTACAGCAGATTAAAAAAGACCTGGAACAAATTAAAGGCGTTTACGAAGTCGTGTACCAGGAAGACCTGGCTGATAACATTAACAGGAACGTTACCAAAATCTACATTGTGCTGGCAAGTTTTGCATTGATTATGCTCATCATCATTGTGTTGCTCGTCAACAATACCATCAAACTGGCAATTTACTCCCAGCGCTTCCTGATTCGGAGTATGCAGCTGGTGGGTGCCACCAACGGTTTTATCCAGCGCCCATATGTGGTGCGTGGTGCTATCCAGGGGCTCGTGGGCGGTGTGTTGGCAGGTATTATGCTGATTGGTTTGCAACAGCTGGCAGTTCGTAATGTGGAAGGGCTGGGCATGTTGCAGGAATACGACAAGATCATAATCCTTGTGCTGACCGTACTTTCACTAGGCGTTTTAATAGGCGTTGCCAGTACCTACCAGTCTTTGGCTCGGTACCTGAGAATGGCGCTGGATGACCTGTACTGATTGATTTTCCATTTCCTTTTGATTATTCGATACAATAAAAGAAACTACAAAAGACATGAGTAACACAAAAAACGAACTCCCATTTGCGACATCGAACTATACCACGATGCTGATCGGTATTGCAATTATTCTCGCGGGCTTCCTAATTATGACCTTCGACAGTACCGAATTTGGTTTTGGTTTCTTAGGTCTTACCCTCGGCCCTCTTGTTACCATTACGGGCTTTATCATTGAGTTTTGGGCTATTCTACGTAAACCCGCTAATTCATGAGTATCTGGCAGGCGATTATTTTAGCAATTATTGAAGGGATTACAGAGTTTTTACCCGTTTCTTCCACCGGCCACATGATCATTGCTTCCTCTTTCATGGGGATCAGTCATTTGGAGTTCACCAAAATGTTTACCGTGAATATTCAGTTCGGCGCGATTCTTTCCGTACTGGTGCTTTACTGGAAACGCTTTTTTCAGACAACCGATTTTTATTTCAAATTAGCCGTTGCATTCCTTCCCGCAGCTATCATTGGTTTTCTGCTTAACGATTTCATCGATTCGATGCTTGAAAATGTTGTTGTGGTCGCCATATCATTACTGGTGGGCGGTATCATCCTCGTTTTCATTGACCGTATCGCGAATGACAACACCCGTGAGCGTGAAATATCTTACTTCGATGCGTTGAAAATCGGCTTTTTTCAATGTATTGCGATGATACCCGGCGTTTCCAGGTCCGCTTCCACGATCATTGGAGGAATGCTACAGGGATTGTCACGTAAGCAGGCTGCTGAGTTTTCGTTCTTCCTGGCTGTGCCTACGATGGCCGCTGCGGGTGGGTACAAGCTGCTCAAAACCTATGATACCATTCAGGCAGAAGACATTAAAATACTTTTGATCGGAAACCTGGTCGCATTTGTGGTTGCGATGCTGGCCATTAAATTTTTCATCAGCTTTTTGACCAAATATGGTTTCAAAGTGTTCGGGTACTACCGGATCATTCTGGGACTTGTTTTACTGGCATTGCTGGCGTCAGGATACAAGCTGGACATTGTATAAGCCACTTGCCTGACCATTATTTCATCGAGAATTGAATAACGAAACCAACATACCAGACGAAGGCGAAGTCATTTTAATCGACAAGCCTTTGACCTGGACTTCATTTGACGTGGCCAACAAGCTGAAAAGAGCTTGTAAGTTCAAAAAGATCGGGCACGCAGGAACTCTCGATCCGCTCGCCACCGGCCTGCTGATCCTTTGTACCGGCAAAAAAACCAAACAAATAGATTCCTACCAGGCGCAGGAAAAGGAGTATACCGGCACGATGGTATTGGGAAAAACGACTCCGTCCATTGACCTGGAAACTGAATTTGACGCTGAATATCCTACCGACCACATTACGCCCGAAGTGCTCGAAGAAGCACGGCTCAAACTGGTTGGAGAGATTGAGCAGGTACCCCCTATTTATTCTGCGATACGTGTGGACGGAGAGCGGCTTTACAAAAAAGCGAGGCGTGGCGAAGAGGTTGAAATCAAAAAGAGGAATGTTACCGTTTCACTTTTCGAAATCGATGCTACCAACTTCCCTTCTGTCAATTTTAGGATCATTTGTTCAAAAGGTACTTATATTCGCAGTATGGTTCGGGACTTTGGTCAGTTTGCAGGCAGTGGCGCGTATATGAGTGCGCTGTGCAGGACAAGGATCGGAGCTTTTGAATTGAAAAATGCATGGGATCTGACCGATTTCATTCATCAAAAACGAGTTGAGTTGAAGTTAGAAGTGGACGAATGAATATTTATCATAGCCTTGATTCCTTTGATAAGCTGGAATATGGCGTCGTAACAAGCGGTACTTTCGACGGGGTACATCTTGGACATAAAAGAATACTTTCCCGTCTGAAAGAGATCAGCGAGCAGTCGGGAGGAGAATCTGTGGTGCTTACTTTCTGGCCGCATCCCCGCACGGTAGTTTCCGAAGACAGCCAGGGATTGCAGTTGCTCTCTACCATTGACGAAAAAATAGAACTTTTTGCCCAGCTCGGCATTCAGCATCTCGCTATCGTTCCTTTCACCCGCGCATTCTCAGAACTTTCCTCAGACGAATTCATCCAGCATGTTCTGGTTGACAAAATCGGCACTAAAAAACTGGTCATCGGTTACGATCACCGTTTTGGACGGAACCGGGAAGGCAGTTTTGAATTCCTTCAAAAAAACTGCTCTACCTATGGCTTTGAAGTGGAAGAAATTCCGCGGGAAGACATTGAAAACATGGCGATCAGTTCGTCCAGAATCCGCAAATCATTGGTTACAGGGCACATTCACGAAGCGAATGAGCTACTGGGACGTTACTATACCTTATCGGGAACGGTAGTGAAAGGAAAGCAGCTGGGCCGTACCATCGGATTTCCAACGGCCAATCTTCATTTGCACGAATCGTATAAACTCGTACCTATGAATGGCGTCTACATCATGCATGCTACGCACGAGAACGTGATGTACAAAGGAATGCTGAACATTGGCGTTCGCCCGACAGTGGACGGCACCATGCGAACGATTGAAGCACATTTATTTGACTTCGATGAGGAAATCTACGGAGAAGACTTGAAACTGGAACTGCTGCATTACCTGCGTCCGGAACAAAAATTCGATAATCTGGATATGCTCGTTAAGCAAATTAACGTAGATAAAGGAGCTACTCTGGCTTATTTTTCATAAAATATTTGCCCTACCCCCCACCGCGAGCACCATATGGTGAAATCGCGCTCTTTTACATACAGCCTTAGCACCCTGTTTCCCGCATTTGATTGAGTTGTTGGCCAGCCCAAACAACTTTTACATTTCGTTAACCTTCTTTTACCAGTCCTTAACAGACGCCTGGATAAAGCCTTATAGCTTTGTTGCCACCGCAATGGCGGCCACCGGAGTGTCGGCCAACGGAGTGTCGGCCAACGCATTAGTTGAGCACTTCCTGGGGTCACGCTCTATTGCCCCACCTGCTACTTTCCGCTATTCACTAATTAATTTGGTTTCACCTTAAATTAAAAAAATGAAAAAATCATTTGTTTTTATTCCGGCAATCCTCCTTGTTTTATTGCTACTGAATTCTTTTATGGTAAAAGAAAAGGAAGCAAAAAAGAAACCAATAAAAGAAGGCAAATCAGCGGGGAATGCCAGCATCATTTTCAAATCTACGGATGGCGGACAAACCTGGCAGGACATTAGCGAAGGACTGCCTGAAAAATTGCAGAGAGAAGGTGTGTCGGGCAATGGTTTACTTTCAAATGACGGTGGGCTCTATTTACGTGCTGGAAATGGCGTTTATCACAATGAGCCAAATTCCACAACTCCTTTTTGGACAAAAGAAATTTTCCCTGGTAGGCAACGTAACATTGTCTCTGGCAAGAATGGGATACTTGCCTATGATATCAGGGGTCAATTTTTAAAAAAAATGGACGGAACGAGTGATTGGTCGCCCACGTACACAAATTTTCAAGAGCAAGCCGTACGCTTAGACAGCACGATAGATTGGATGTACAAGACTTATAAAGAGAAAGAAGTACGCACCATTTTTGAAACTGCCGCAGGCACAGTTCTTATCGGCTCCAACAACAGTCTTTTTAGATCCACTAACAATGGAAAAACTTGGAAACAACTGCATGTTGGAAACGGTAGAATGAAATTGGTAGAGTCAAACGGTGTAATCCTGACTACCAGCAAAGATGGGATATTAAGATCGACTGATGATGGTCAAAACTGGGAGCGTGTGATTAGTGACGGAGGTCTTGGTATTGCTGTGGAACGTATTGATGGAGGGTTTGCTGCCATAGTAAACAACCCGATAACCCAAACAAACAGCATGCACGTTTCAATGGACGGCGGAATAACCTGGAATGCCATAGGCGAAGACCTTCAACCTTCGTGGAGTAGTCGAATCATGAAAAAGATTGGCTTATTTCAATCTCCATCGGATATTTTATCAATTAAACAAATGGGCAGATATTTAATATGTGGCCGCACAGATGGCATATTTCGCTCATCTGACATGGGCAAAACATGGCAACAACTATCACTTCCTGCTGTTGAAAATTATGGCTTCAACTTATCTGTTTCGGGCAACGTCATGTATCTCATACCAAATAAAGGATGTTGAAGAGTTCCAAACTTAGAAATAATGTGTGTTCGCAATGAATTTCTGGGATCTGTTGCGGGTGGAAGGGGTTAGCTGTAAGGATTTTGAAATTAAAAGCGTGTCTTAACGGCACGCTTTTATTATTATTGGCTATACGTAACTTTTACGTTGCTACGGCAACGCATTCCATTCCAGGCCACACAGAAAACATTCTTATGAAACATTACGACGCTATTGTAATCGGCTCCGGCCAGGCAGGTACTCCTCTCTCCAAAAAACTGGCCAAATCAGGCCTGAAAACAGCATTAATCGAAAAACGCTGGGTTGGCGGCACCTGCGTCAATGACGGCTGCTCCCCTACCAAGGCCATGATCGCCTCGGCCAAGGCTGCGTGGTCGGTGGGGCACAACAAAAGTCTTGGTGTTACTTCCGAAAAGGCGACCATTGATTTTAAGACCATTCTAAAAAGAAAAAACGACATCGTACAATCCATGCGGGGTAATGTCGAAGAAGGAATTAATGGTACTAAAAATCTGGATCTATATTACGGATCGGCCAGCTTTTCGGGTGAGAAGGAGGTTACCATTGCGTTAAATGATGGAAAAACGCTGATACTCTCGGCAGACCAGTTTTTTATCAATACAGGACTACAACCCACTATCCCCGAAATCGAAGGCATTGAGGACGTTGAGTACCTTACTTCCACATCCATTATGGAACTGACCGATATTGCTGAACATTTGCTGGTACTCGGAAGCGGCTATATTGGTTTGGAATTTGGGCAAATGTTCAGCAGGTTTGGCAGCAAAGTAACAATACTGGAAGCTTCGGAGCGAATTCTGAAAAAGGAGGATAAGGATATTGCAGAAGCGGTTACCAGCATTTTGGACGAAGAAAAAATTGAAATACTAGTTAAAAGCAAAGCCGTAAAAGTCGAAAAGAAAGGGGCCAAAATCACCGTTACCGTGGAGTCAAAAGGTAAAACAACGGAGATCAAATGTTCTCACATCCTGGTAGCGACCGGCCGCAAACCTCAAACTGATACGCTCAATCTGAAAGCAGCCGGTGTGGAAACAGATGAAAAAGGTTTTATCAAAGCCAATGACAAGCTGGAAACTACTGCAAAAGACATTTACGTACTTGGAGATGTGAAAGGCGGTCCCGCATTCACGCACATTTCTTATGACGATTACCGGATTCTGGCGGAAAATATCATTCGAAAAGGAAAAGCGACCCTTAGCGACCGGCTGGTTCCTTATTGCATGTTCATTGACCCGCAACTCGGTCGCATTGGAATTACAGAAGAGCAAGCCAAAAAACAAGGTCTGGATTTCCAAGTAGCGATACTGAAAAATAACAGCGTCGCCAGGTGCATTGAAACCGGCGATGAAAGAGGTTTGATGAAAGCCATTGTGGATACCAAAACAAAAAAAATACTGGGTGCGGCAGTCCTGGCCGAGCAGGGTGGTGAAGTTGTCACGATCCTGCAAATGGCGATGATCGGCGGCATTACTTACGACAAAATCCGGGACGGAGTGTTCGCGCATCCTACCTACGCCGAATCGCTCAACAACCTGTTTATGACACTGGACGAATAAAGAGGCGATCATTTTTGATTATAAATGGATCGAATTCGGCTTATTTTATGTACCAATAAAAGGTGCAGTTTACCACTGTATGTCCTGAACTTCCCAGCCGCGTCCTAAAATCATGATCATAGCCGACCAAATCAGCAAGCATTTTAATGATATCCAGGCGGTTAAAAGCATTTCATTTCAGGTAAAAGAAGGTGAAACCATGGTACTGCTCGGTACCAGCGGCTGCGGAAAGACCACCACCCTGAAAATGTTGAACCGGTTAATTGAAGCTACATCAGGCACGATTACCATTGACGGTAAAAATATTTTTCAGGAACAGCCGGAAATGCTGAGACGTACCATTGGCTACGTTTCGCAGAATAATGGCTTGTTCCCGCATTTCACAGTGGGTGAAAATTTGGCTATCGTCCCGAAACTGCTGGGATGGAACAGGGAAAGAATTTCACAAAGATCTGCCGAACTGCTCGATCAACTTAAATTACCTTTCTCTGAATTTGATCATAAATATCCTGACGAGCTCAGCGGCGGACAAAAGCAACGCGTGTCGCTGGCCAGGGCACTCATTTCCGATCCGCCGGTGTTGTTAATGGATGAACCTTTTGGAGCGTTGGATCCGGTCACCCGCTCGGGCGTGCGGAAGGAATTTAAGCAGTTGCCCGAATTGAAAAACAAGACCATTGTACTCGTGACGCACGATGTACAGGAGGCTTTTGAACTTGGAAACCAGGTCTGTTTAATGGATAAAGGCCAAATCTTACAAACCGGGACGCCTGAGGCATTGATATTTAAACCGGAGAATGATTTTACCAGATCGTTTTTTAAAGATCAGCGACTGCTGCTACAACTGAAATCACTCCGATTGAAAGTAATCTGGGAACAGCTTGCGGATGCTCAAAACGATTCCAAATCAGACATTACCAGTGAAGCGAGCCTTTGGGAAGCAATGGAAATATTATCCGAAAAGAAATTGCAGCAACTCATTGTGACCGATGCTGAACGGGACAGCCCCAAAATAGTCACATTGGCAGTGATTCAAGCTGCATTTAACCACATTCAAAATAGCCATTGATGGACGCGCAGCAAAGCTTGTGGGAGTTTATGATGCAACAGTCGGACAAGCTGTGGAGCCAGACGGTGTCGCACATTGGCCTTACCTGCATTTCCCTGCTTGTAGCCGTGATCATTGGTATGCCGCTGGGAATCTGGATTGCCCAACAGAAAAAAGCAGCCTGGTTGGTACTCGGCGTCGCGGGAATTTTACAGACCATACCGAGCATTGCATTACTCGGTTTTATGATTCCTTTACTCGGCATAGGAGCTCTTCCAGCCATCACCGCATTGTTTTTATACGCGCTGCTGCCCATTATCCGCAATACGTACACAGGCATTACGGGCGTGGATGCAGCGATTACCGAGTCGGCGCGGGGAATGGGGATGAGCCAATGGCAGATCCTTTTCAGCGTAGAACTGCCATTGGCCATGCCCGTCATTCTGGCTGGAATACGGACTGCAACGGTGATCAATGTGGGTGTGGCGACGCTGGCGGCTTACATTGCGGCAGGTGGGTTGGGTGAGTTTATTTTTGGAGGTATAGCGCTTAATAACACCAATATGATCCTCGCCGGGGCGATCCCGGCGGCGTTACTCGCCATTCTGCTGGACTTTTTGTTGTCATTAATCCAAAAAACCAATGTGAAACGCATGCGAAAAATGCCGGTAATACTAGCCGTCATTCTCCTGACATTATCCTCGTTTTACATTATACCAAATGCTTCGCAAAACATGCTTGGCGGTTTTACGCCTGAGTTTATGGGACGGGAAGACGGCTATCTTGGTCTAAAATCGCAGTACAAACTCAACATTCCGACAGTGGTGATCAGCGATGCGGTGATGTACAAGGCCGCTTTTGAGAAAAAACTGGACGTGATCAGCGGGTACAGCACCGATGGCCGGCTCAAAGCTTATAACCTGGTGACACTGGAAGACGACAAACACATTTTCCCGCCCTACTATGCTTCTCCATTGATCCGAAAAGAGGTTTTGGTCCAATATCCTGAGCTACAACCAGCGCTGGAACAGCTTTCCGGGAAGATCAATGACGCGGTGATGACGGAGCTGAATTATCGTGTGGATTATCTCAAACAGGTGCCGGAAAAGGTCGCCCATGATTTTTTGGTTGCCCAAAAACTTTATAAAAAACCACTCGGCGGGAACAAAGGAACAGTTCGCCTGGGTTCTAAAATATTTGCAGAACAATACATTCTGATCAACATGTACAAAGAGCTGATCGAGGGAAACACCGAACTGAAAGTGTTGACACGGACCGGCCTGGGCGGTACCAAAATATGCTTTGACGCATTGACCAATAATGAAATTGATATGTATCCGGAATACACCGGAACTGGTCTGCTGGTCATTCTTAAACCAACAAAAAAACAGCTTAATCAACTCTCAGGCGACTGTGACAAGGTTTTCGGTTTTGTAAAAAATGAGTTTTCGAAACAATACCAGCTTGAATGGCTTGAACCCATCGGCTTTAATAATGCTTATGCTTTAATGATGCGTAAAGAGCAGGCACAATCCTTGAACATTAAAACCATTTCCGATTTAAAACAATATTCATCTAATGAGAACCACCAGCATTAGGGAAGCTTATAACAGTGTTAGAAAATATTCCGAACATATTTGCGAACCGCTTGAAACAGAAGACTATGTCCCTCAACCTGTACCATTTGTAAGCCCCCCGAAATGGCACCTGGCACATTCTACGTGGTTTTTTGAGACATTTATATTAAAAAGTGCCATCGAAAACCACCAGGTTTTTGACCCGGATTTCAACTATTTGTTCAACAGCTATTATAACAATGTTGGCGAGCGCACCCTGCGCACGGACAGGGGAAATGTTACACGCCCGACGACCAAAGCTGTGTATGCATACCGTCAACATGTGGATGCGTGCATGAATGACCTGCTCGAAAATGAGCTGGATGATGCGACCTTGACATTGATAGAACTTGGCTTGCATCACGAGCAGCAACATCAGGAATTGCTGGTTACCGACATTAAATATATTCTGGGCCATAATCCATTGTTTCCGGTTTACAAAGCCGGTCATAATCTGGTGGATGCAACAAACAGGGAAACAGGTTGGCTTCAAATTCAGGAAGGTGTTTATGACATTGGTTTTGCCGGTGATGGCTTCTGTTTTGATAATGAGCTGGGGCGCCACAAGGTGTATCTGCATAATTTCGAAATTAGTAAGTCATTGGTTACCAATGAAGAATACATTGGTTTTATGAATTCCGCCGGCTACGAAGATTTCAATTTATGGCTCGATGAGGGCTGGTCATGGGTGAATGCTAACGCTGTTCAGTCGCCCATGTATTGGCATAAAATAAACGGGGAGTGGCACTATTATACCCTTGCTGGCCTCCAAAAGGTCAATCCGAAGGCAATATTGAGTCATGTTAATTTTTTCGAGGCGTCGGCTTTTGCACAATGGAAAGGAATGCGGCTGCCTACGGAAACGGAATGGGAAATTGCCTCTGTGAACCTGGATTGGGGCCAGCGCTGGGAATGGACCAACAGTGCTTACCTTCCCTACCCAGGATTTTCGAAAGCGGAAGGTGCTGTGGGTGAGTACAATGGCAAATTCATGATTAACCAAATGGTACTGCGGGGTGCTTCTGTGGCGACATCACCGGAGCACAGCCGGAGGACTTATCGTAATTTTTTTCACACACACGAACGTTGGCAGTACACCGGCATCAGGTTGGTGAAGTAACTTGATTTTATCATTATGTCAGACAATACTTTTGCAAAGGATGTTCACCGGGGACTTTCGGCACCTTTGAAACATATTTCTTCCAAATACTTTTACGACGATATCGGCAGCGGTATTTTTCAGGATATCATGAAAATGCCTGAGTACTACCCTACTGCCTGTGAATTCGAGATTCTATCATTGCAGGGCGAGCAGATCATTAAGCGGCTGCATTTTCAGGAACCGTTCAACATTGTCGAATTTGGTGCGGGCGATGGCATTAAGACGCGTCAGTTGCTCAAAAAGCTGGTTGATAGCGAAACTGATTTCTCCTATGTACCCATTGATATCTCCAAAAAGGCGATTGAAGAGTTGGAAGCGAATATGCTGCATCACTTGCCGGGATTAAAGATGAATTCGAAGATCGGCAACTATTTTTCGATGATTCAAGAACTGTCCGCGGCACATACGCCAAGCCTGTACCTGTTTCTGGGCGGCAACATTGGTAACTATGAATTGAATGAGGTCAATGGCCTGCTAACCCAATTCAATCAAAGCATGCGCCCCGGCGATAAGCTGCTGACTGGTTTTGATCTGCAAAAAAATCCGGCGACGATCCGTTGTGCTTACGACGACCCGAAAGGTATTACCAAGAAATTCAATATCAACCTATTACACCGGATTAACCGTGAACTGGGTGGTAATTTCAAGACTAATCAGTTTGACTTTTACTCTCATTACAACCCCATGAATGGTGAAGTGCGGAGCTATCTGGTGAGTCTGGTTCCCCAGAAAGTGCACATTCAGCGGATGGACAAATGTTACGATTTCCGGCAAAATGAGCTGATATGGACGGAGTTATCCAAAAAATATACGTTAACCGAGATTGAAACCACGGCGCATCATAATGGTTTTGAGGTCGTTGAACATTTCCTGGATTGCAAGCATTTCTTCACCGACAGCCTGTGGGAGAAAGTGTAATGTTACCTGACATTCCCTAGCGCAAACCGCAGCAGACTATTCTTGCCGGTCAGGTTCAGCTTCTTGGCAATGTTGGTCCGGTGATTAAAAACGGTCTTTTCGCTGATGAACAATTCGTCAGCGATCTCCTTACTGGACTTATATTCCGCTACCATTTTAATGATCTGGGTTTCGGCGGGCGTAAGCTGGCCCAACAGGTCGGTACTCACATGCTTATGGTTCGCTGTGGCCTTATTGAGCAAGTAGGAGGATATTTCAGGACTCAGATAAGAGTCCCCGTCCATGACTTTATAGATCGCATGAATAATGTCGGAAACTGCATTTTCTTTCAATACGTAACCTAAGACGCCAATTTCGAGGGATTTCATGAAAGGCGCTTTCTCTTTGTGCATCGTGAGCATGACTACCGGAAAGTCAGGCTTGATCTGCAATATCTTTTCCGCAGCTTCAAGGCCGCTCATTTTGGGCATATCAATGTCGAGAATGACGACGTCAAACGAATGTGTTTGGAAAGCCAGTAATGCTTCCTGCCCGTTTTGCGCACTTTTTGTTACCTTAAAATCCGGATCTGTTTCGATTACTTCTTTCAATCCCTTCAAAAAAATCGGATGATCGTCCGCCGTCAGTATTTTGATTTCCATGATCAGATTAATATTGTAAAGTTCAAAATGGTGCCATGTGGCTGATTACTGGTGATTTCCATGTGACCATTCAGGATATTAAGCCTCTCCCGCACGCCCAGAAGCCCGAAACCTCCTTTTCCCGGCGCTCGCTCCCGCATGCCTATCCCGTTGTCTTCAATGGTGATCATCAGCTGGGTTTGCGATTGCATGATCCGGATCCGCGCCTCGGTAGCTTCTGCATGCTTAACGATATTGTTAAAACATTCCTGAATGATGCGGAATACATTGATCTCGTTCGACTTAAATAGCAGATTATCGAACAGCTGAATGTCGGTGACTACATTCAGCGTACCCGATTCCATCACATCTTCCAGCAGGCTATTGACGGACTGAGTAATACCTAACAGATCGAGATGGAGCGGCCTCAGATTATAAGAAATGTTGCGCACCTCCTGAATGTTCTCCCCTACCATTTTTTCCAGATCGGCTACGTGCTTTTCCTTGGCCAATGGGATCTCTATGTCCCTTTTGAGCATTAGTACCTTGTTTTTGACCATTCCCAGGCTTTGTCCCAGACTGTCGTGCAGCTCAGCGGCTACTCTTTTTCTTTCACTTTCCTGTGATTCAATCAATTGGTGAGAGAACAACGTCGCTTGCGCCAATGCTTCCAGCTGGCTTTCTTCCTTTTCCCTTTTGTAAATATGCAGCTTCTTGGCTAATGCATAAGACAGAATAATGGCTTCCAATGCCGATCCCAGGATGTATGCATTCTCGGTAAACCAGTTCTGCGGGAGAATTGCCTGGTCCTTTAATGCATAGATGATGATTCCCACCGAAAGTATAAAAAAGCCAAACAGAAAAATCCTGGCTGGCTTAAAGCCACATCGAAGCGTCTCCTCAGACTGGATCCCCGGGACAAACATGAAAAACCTGGCCGGCCTGAATCCTTTCAGTACCACAACTGCGCTGCCAATCAAAATATACAGGATCACCAGGAGGGATATCACCCAAACGAGGATAAAGCCGGAAAGCATTTGCCCGTTCAAAGACATTACAATGCAAGTTGTGCAGAGCAAAAACAACACATTTTCGATCTTCCGCGAATGCCGGACACGCAGCCCGGTGTCCAAAAATGACCTGGTAAAAAGCAAGAGAAAAATACAGGCGACCGAACCAGTGAAATTGGAGTGATTGGCTTGCGGAAACCCGGGAACGACAAATTGAAGAAAATAGCCTTTGGTATAGGAGATATTCAAAGCAATGTTTAAAACGTAAAAGACGTAATACAGGTACGCACGCTCCCGCAACGAAATGAAAACGAACAAGTTATACAGAACCAGCGCCAGAATAAGGCCAAAATACATCCCGTTCCAGATATCTGTCGACTGGCTTTGCTCGAACAGATATGGCATCGTAGCTACTTCCAGCGGAGCCCTGAGCACCGAATTGCTACTGACCCGCAGGTAGTACACCTCCGTTTTCCCGATGGCCACATTCATCGGCAATATCATTTGCGTAGTCAGTATGGGCCTTTCCTCAAATGGCCTGGCAGAACTTATTTGCGAATGCACAAAACCTCCGCTGCCATACAACCTGTAAAGGTCAATCTCGGCCAGAAATGGTGCACCAATGTGCAGGAACCATTCCTTTCCCACATCGTTACGAACCTCAAACCTCACCCATATTGCCACATCCGAAGGCCCGAAGTTCAGTACTGGTTGCTCCATTTTCTTAAAATCCGCCGTACGTTTCACTACATCCTTGAAAGTCAGCGTGGCTGGTTTGTCCACCAGTATCAGCATGTCTTGGCTGAGATCATAAGCATGGTGTGCGTTTTTCAAAGCAATGGTACCTGCCTTTAATCCTAGCGAATTAACGAGCAGAAAAACAAGCAGGTAACAATACTTTGCCATTTTGAAACAAACTGATGAGGTAGGAAGATCAAAGATATTCAGAATATACGTCAGGGCCTTTGACTGGGATATCTAATTGTTCGTGAATGTAATGTTCGCAGAGCAGCAGCGGGTTATAGTTTCTAAATTCCGTGCTTAGTTTTTGCACATTATTACTGTAAAAACCGTTGGACAGTACTTTTTCAACACTGGTACGGATTTGTTCCGGGCTCGGAAATTCTGTTTTGAGATCGATTCCAAGTTCGAAATATCCTACCCTCGCATTGATTTCATTTTTCCCTTCGTGGATACCGGCCACAACCAGCGGCAGCCTGTTCTCAATACCCAGCATCACTCCTCCGTAGCCTCCGTTGGTGACGTACACGTGGCAATGTGGCATAATGTCGTTAAAAGGTATAAAGTCGCGGATCACGATATTATCCTCAGGAAATCTCTTTTGGAGCTGGGCAGTTTGTGAGCCACCGGTAGTCGCGATGACGAGATACCGGCTATTTTTGAATGCTTCCAATGTAGGCACGATGATTTTTTCCGGGTCTTTTTCCAATGTGCCCTGCGTTACCAGGATCACTTTCTCATAGGCGTTCAGTTTGTCGCCCAGGTCGGGAAGTTGCATTGCCTTTCCAGCGTGCGGAAGTAATGCGCCTACGTACCTGACATGCGCACTCAGATCGCTCCGCTTGTATTCAAATCCCGGTGTTCCGCTTTGTAGCAGCAGGTCAGACTTGTGTCCTAAGATATCGAAAATATTGCCTTTGACTGGCCCAATGCCATATTCTTTAAACATTTCCTTAAAGATCACAGCAGACTCTCTGAACAAAACATGATCGGCAAACGCCCGGAGGAAGTCTTGCTTTATTCTCCCCAAAAAAGTGTCAGAAGGCACCATTCCCAGACCTGCCGGAGGAAGATCCCGTGATTTCTCTGTCAAAGGGAACACACCGACAGCGATTACCTTTTTGTGCAAAAGGTCTTTTACAAAAGGGATAGCCGTAAAAGCAACATCCGAGATCATCAGATCGAATGGCCAGGTTTCATTGATTTCCTGGATATCTTCGAAAAATTCCGGGGCCCTTAAAACAAAGGAATTTTTGATATCCAGCTGCAATTTTTTGATCTGGCTTTTGGCTTTGACGCGCTCAGGGAATACTTCATTCACGCTATGTTGATTGTATTCCAATGCTTTCTTAAATGAATAAAATGGAATGTCCAGTTTTTGGACTTTTGTCTGGTAAAAGTTGCTTGAATACCACCTTACGTCGTGGCCCAGCGATTTGAGATGCATGGCGAGGCCGGTGAGCGGATTGAAATGACCGTCAAACGGTATGTTTGCAAAAAGAATTCTTTTCATGGCTAATGATTTTTTGAATGTAAACTGCTAATGATTTTAAATCCCTGAATCGTTACCGACGCATTGAACGCTACAAAATTAGAGGTACAAAAGGCGGCCATGAATAGGATTTGGTGCTCATTTTAATAGGTAGTACTGCTCATATCCGGCGTTTTATGAATGGCTGTACGGGCAGACTTTGGAAAAGCACGTCAGAATTTCTGTACGCAATACTTAATGCTATGAAACACATTCGCTCTATTACCTGCCTGCTGTTGGTTATTTCTTCCGCCGTTTTCGGCCAGGCTGACCAAAAATTATGGTATCAAAAACCTTCCGGCCAATGGGAAGACGCGCTGCCTGTGGGCAATGGCACGTTGGGCGCCATGATCTACGGAGGCGTTGCTACCGAGCAGATCCAGTTCAACGAGGAAACATTATGGACCGGTGAGCCAAGGAGTTACGCTCACAAAGGTGCCTACCAGTATCTGGACGAAATGCGCTCATTGCTCAATAATGGCAAGCAAAAGGAAGCTGAAAACCTGGCTACCGAACAGTTTATGGGCGCACCGATGCGACAAATGGCTTACCAGGCTTTTGGCGATCTATACATTGATTTTCCAGGACATACCCATTACAAGGATTATAAAAGAGAATTGGACCTAAAAACCGGACTGGCCAAAGTGACCTACAACGCGGATGGCATTGATTACTCACGCGAAGTTTTTGCAAGTTTTCCCGCCAAAGCGATTTTCATCAAATTAACGGGCAGCAAGGCCGGAAAACTGGGATTCGCTGTTCGTACGGATGCATTGCATACCGCCAAAAAGATCTCAGGAACTGGTAATGAGCTGATGCTGGAAGTGAATGTCGAGAAGGGTGTGCTGGCAGGTGTGGCACGGGTTAAGGTTATTACCGATGGAAAGCTAACCCAGCTTAATGGTAAGATCTCTGTTGAAAACGCCTCACAGGCGACTATTGTGCTGACCGCTGCAACCAATTTTGTAAACTATCATCAGGTTGACGGCAATCCTTCCGAAAAAACAGCTCAGATTCTAAAAAGCATTCCCGCCTACGACCTGGCAAAAAAGGCACATTTGGCTGATTACCAAACATTATACAACCGTTTCCAGCTAGATCTCCCTTCCAAAACCCAGTCCTCGCTACCTACCAACGAGCGACTGATCAGGTTTAAAGACCAACCGGATGATCCTTCCCTGCTCGCATTGTACGTACAATATGCCCGCTACCTGCTGATTTCCAGCAGCCGGAAAGGTACCCAGCCAGCCAATTTGCAGGGTATCTGGAACCATAAGCTCAATCCTTCATGGGACAGCAAGTACACGGTCAACATTAACACTGAAATGAATTACTGGCCGGTGGCGATGACCAACCTCAGTGAATGTCACGAGCCATTGTTTTCAATGATCAAAGAAGTATCGCAAACCGGCAGTGAGGTTGCAAAGGAACATTATAATGCAAATGGCTGGGTCTTGCACCACAACACGGATATCTGGCGCGGCGCGGCCCCGATCAATGCTTCGGATCATGGGATATGGGTAACCGGCGGTGCCTGGCTCAGCCTGCATCTTTGGGAACATTACCGCTTTACGCAAGATAAAGAATTCCTGAAAAACACCGCTTACCCGCTTATGAAAGGCGCAGCCATATTCTTTTTGGATTTCCTAGTGAAAGATCCGGTTTCCGGAAAATTGATCAGTTCTCCCTCTAATTCCCCTGAAAATGGCGGACTCGTGGCCGGGCCCACCATGGACCACCAGATCATCCGCGGGCTTTTCCGCGCCTGCATTGCCACGTCGGAAGTACTGAAAACGGACCAGGAATTTGCTTCAAAACTCACCAAAACATTGGAACAAATAGCCCCTAACCACATTGGAAAATATGGCCAATTACAGGAATGGATGACCGACCTTGACGATTCTGCAAGTCATCACCGCCACGTTTCCCACCTGTGGGGCGTGTACCCGGGTGAAGAAATCACGCCTTCTCAGACGCCGGACCTGATCCAGGCTGCCAAAAAATCCCTGCAATTTCGGGGTGATGATGGTACGGGATGGAGCCTAGCGTGGAAAATCAACTACTGGGCCCGGTTTCTGGATGCCGAGCATGCCTACACCATGATCCGCAAACTGTTTTATCCGGTGATCGATGCAGCTCAGAAAAAAGGCGGCGGAGGCTCCTACCCTAATCTTTTCGACGCGCACCCGCCCTTCCAGATCGACGGAAACTTTGGTGGGGCCGCCGGGATCCTGGAATTGCTGGTGCAGAGTCACCTGGGAGAGCTGCATTTGCTTCCTGCCTTGCCCGCCAGCTTACCAGACGGAAAAATTGCCGGTCTTTGCGCAAGAGGCGGATTTGAACTAACCATGGAATGGAAGCAAGGCAAACTGGGCAACATTCAAATCCTCTCCAAAACCGGCAACACATGTAAGGTAAGATACGGTGACAAAGTCGTCACGTTTGCCACTGAGAAGGGGAAAGTGTATAAGCTTGGGCCGAAATTGGAGTAGGCATTCGGTGGTCGAAGTAAAAAATTTCACGTGTCGAAAAACCTGCTGACATACTGCTGTCACTGGGAGGTGTTTAGTTTGTAATGTTATCAAACTTTAAACAACAAAAACCTTTGACATGGAAACTAAAAACATTCAGAACAGCGAAATCGACGTTATTGCGGGCATTATCCCATCCGATGCATTACTGGAACATTGGCAGGGGCATCGCCGCCTTACCCGCAAGGTTATTGAGGCATTTCCTGAGGATAAACTTTATGATCATTCGATTGGCGGCATGCGCACTTTCGCCCAACTGGCTATGGAAATGATCGGTTTGGCGGCTCCCGGAATCCGTGGGATCGCGTACGGCGAATGGACTTTCAGCGAGCCGGTACTGGATAGCAGCACACCGCCGCCCCCTACCAAAGCAGAGATATTGCAGCTCTGGGACCTGGTAACCGAATACATCGACCACCTGTGGCCGCAAGTACCAGAAGGCCGTTTCCAAGAAGTGGAGGCTGCTTTTGGTCAATATGAAAATACCATCTATGGCACCATACTATATCTGATTGACAACGAGGTCCACCACCGCGCACAGGGATTTGTGTACCTGCGATCACTGGGCATACAACCTCCTTTCTTCTGGGCGCGAGACTAAGCAATACTATTAGCCATGAGCATAATCATCCCCGACTGAAGAAATACATCACACCAAGTGACGGCGTAATTTCTTCGGTTGGGGGATATATGCATTAAAAAAGGCCAATTCTTTGTGGAATAATTTTAATAACTATCTTAGTAAGAGTGTAACATTGAAATTATTTATCAATCACAAGAAGCCACACATGAAAATCGCAAGCCTGATATCCGCTGCTACTATGTTTATAACCATAGGGACAGCACATTGCATTGCCCAGGTCAGAAACCAGCCAGCACCCACCGGACAAATAGCCAGACCTTCATCCGGGCAGCCAAGCCGTCCTTTTGCAGGTCATCAGCCGAAACCGACCGGACAGATAGCGCCTGCCGGAAGTGTACAGATCACAGGTGCGCCAGTCAATACGCAGCCAGCCCAACCCACACAGGCCGGCCAGGTACCAAAAGTGAATACCAATCAGGATCCCCGAACATTCCCTGAGCGATATCAGCCGAGTGCTACCACCCAGCCCCAGGTTCTTTCCAACCTGGAAACGCAGGTTATCCAGCAGCAACAGCAGAATCCGGCCGGTACCACTAGTACTACTCAAAGCTCAACCGTAATGCCGGCAGAGCAAAATGGCACTACCACCACGACAACGCAACAAAATAGTCCAAACCAACAAGTTGCGCCAGTACAACAAACTACAACCGTTCCGCCACCGACAGCGCAAAAATCACCGTCGCAGATACAATCCATGAAGCCACAAAGTGCTGTACCGGCTGCGAGGAAACGGGTGGATCCCCAATAATACCTTCATGGCTTTTTGCCCGGCTGCCTTTTATTGGCACAACTCCACCCTTAAATTGTCCTATACTGCCGCCTAATGTAAAGGCAGTAGCTGGTAATTTTGTATATCGGGATTGGAAATTGTCTCAATTTCAGCATGTAACCGAAAGAAAGCCATGAAAACGTTTTATGCCATACTGGCAAATTCCCTAGCTGCTTCGCTAACCAACAATTCTGTTTGGTTTGCAGTGACTTTCTGGGTCTATCTTCAAACAAAATCAGTGCTGGCAACTTCTGTCATGGCCGGGGTATACCTGGCTACGGTTGCCATTTCAGGATTTTTCCTGGGCTCGCTGGTTGATCGCTACAAAAAGAAAACCTCCATGATGCTTTCGGGCGTTGTGACATTGGTACTTTATATACTGGCGTTAATAATTTACCTGACGACCCCGACGGATACATTTAATGATGATTCCAGCATTTATCTGTGGCTGTTTATTACGCTTTGCCTGTTTGGTGCGATTGCCGGTAATATCCGTGCCATAGCACTTTCGACGGTCGTCACCATTTTGATTCCAGAGGATACGAGGGACAAGGCAAATGGTATGGTGGGAACTGTCAATGGTGTCTCCTTTTTAGTCGCGTCGATTTTCAGCGGGCTCGTAATCGGATTTATGGGTATACTCTGGATGCTTGTGCTGGCGATCGGCCTCACAGTGCTGGTACTGATCCATTTAACCACTATTTCTATTCACGAGGAAGGCGTTGTTCACACGGACTCGCATATGGAAAGTATCGATATCCGGGGAACAATCGCTGCTGTCGGGTTGGTACCGGGGCTCTTCGGGTTGATCTTTTTTAACACCTTCAACAACTTCCTCGGAGGCGTATTTATGTCCCTGATGGATGCCTACGGCCTATCTATGGTTTCGGTACAAACCTGGGGCTTGCTTTGGGGAGTACTGAGCCTCGGCTTTATCGTGGGTGGACTCATCGTTGCTAAAAAGGGACTAGGCAAGAAACCGCTGAGAACATTGTTCCTCGCCAACATCGCGATGTGGATAGTTTGTATCATTTTCCCCGTGCAGGCTTCCATCATACTACTGGGTACAGGGATGTTCGTCTACCTCTGTCTGATACCTGTGGTAGAAGCAACCGAGCAAACTATTCTTCAAAAAGTGATCCCTCCTGACCGTCAGGGCCGTGTTTTTGGTTTTGCGCAAAGCATTGAGCAAGCTGCTTCGCCGCTCACAGCATTTATGATCGGACCTATCGCCAAGTACATATTTATTCCTTTCATGACCACAGGCAAAGGAGCCGGGCTCATCGGTTCATGGTTTGGTACCGGAACTGACCGAGGATTGGCACTTTTATTTATGGTCACCGGAGTAGTCGGTTTAATTGTCACGCTGATCGCCATGCAATCAGCAGCCTATCGTCAGCTTTCGCTGGTTTATAAAAAGCCTGAAACAGCTTATGATACAGAAACCGCATTGAGATAATTATTCACAACAAACTAAAAATCAACATCATGTTTAGAAAAACCAAAGCATTCAGCGGATTTTCGGTAGATAACCTAGCCAAAGCCAAACAGTTTTACGGAGAGACACTCAACCTGGAAGTTTCAGAGGTAGCGGAAATGCCTTTGCTGAAACTGCATATTTATGGAGGCTACGAGATCGTTGTTTATGAAAAACCCAATCACCAGCCAGCCACATTTACCGTTCTCAATTTTCCGGTTTCCGACATCGACGAAGCCGTTAAAACATTAAAAGAGCGAGGCGTAAAGTTCGAAAGCTACGACTACCCGGGACTAAAAACCGACGAAGACAACATTTCAAGAGGTGAAGGGCCAAAAGTGGCATGGTTTACCGATCCGGCAGGAAATATCCTTTCAGTGATGCAAGAGTAATGTTTTTATACACTAGTCAATAAACCAAAAGCCAAATGGAAAATCTAAAAAGCAGCAAGTTGTACGCGATCATTTCATTATATGATATGCAAACGACCTATTTCAGAAATGTTCTTGACGGAATCTCAGATGATGACACCCATAATCGTCTTGATACCAAAGCAAATCACATTGCATGGCTGTCGGGTAGCCTAGTTGAACAGCGCTATGAGCTAGCCAGGGAATTGGGCCTGGATCAAAAACAAACATCTTCGGATCTTTTTAAGGACAATAAGGGAATTCAGGAAGATGTGAAATATCCTTCGCTGGATGTTTTCAGACAAGACTGGGATGCCATCAGCCCAATATTGAAAGAAGCATTGCTCAATTTGACAGACGAAAATCTGGAAAAACTCATTCATATGGGACCCGATATGACCTTTCCACTTTACGATCTAATCACTTTCATCAGCTACCGCGAGGCAAACGTGATCGGGCAGATAGCACTATGGAGAAGGCTGCTCAACTATCCCGCCATGAAATATATGTAATGCATTAACCTCTTTAAAATCAATCTGATCAAGTGATGCAAAAAGTGATTCTGGACATTACTATGTCCCTGGACGGCTATATTGCTGGCCGGGACATATCGCCGCAAACTCCGCTCGGTGTCCGTGGTGAACGGTTACATGACTGGCTCTTCAAAGGCAAAACACCCGCAGATGAGAAAATTCTGAATGAAATGGTAAGCAGCTCCGGGTCGGTGATCACCGGTGGGCGTACCTATACAACTGCCATTCCAGATGCGTGGGGAAGTGCCACACCGTTCGAGGTACCTGCATTTGTCCTGATCAGAGAGGTGCCCGAGCTGGCGGTACCCGGATTTACCTACATCACTACCGGGCCTGAGGATGCATTAAAAGAAGCAAGAAAAGCAGCCGCCGACAAGAATGTTTGGATCATGGGCGGTGCGGATACAATTCGGCAATACCTGAGTAAAGGGCTGGCAGACGAATTGCATATCCACATTGCCCATGTGTTGCTTAACGGTGGTACCAGGCTGTTTGAAACAATCAGTGAAGAACACATTGAACTGGAAAAATATAACCTGATAGAATCTCCCGCGGCTACACATATTTATTTTCGGGTGTTAAAATAGGTGGATTTGTGTTTTCTTGCGGTGCAAAACAGGGCAAGTTCAAAATGAAAATATTTCAGCAAAGCATTCAACTGAGAGAGAAAAGGAGAGGTTTTCACCTCATTACCGGTGAAGTTTTGTATGCACTACCTCAGATTTCAGAAATCAAGGTCGGTATATGTCAGGTTTTCATTCAGCACACTTCCGCTTCATTGACTATCAATGAAAATGCCGATCCAACGGTCAGGAAGGATTTTGAAATGTATTTTAATAAGTCAGTGCCTGAAAATGATCCTGACTATGAGCACGACTACGAAGGTTCCGACGATATGCCTGCACATTTAAAGGCCTCTCTCCTTGGCAGTTCCGTGATGATACCGATTCGAAATGGCAAGTTTGCACTAGGCATTTGGCAGGGGATTTATCTGTGCGAACACCGTGATCACGGCGGGACAAGAAACCTGGTAGTAACTGCCTGGGGAAATTGAATAAATTGAGCAGAACTAATTAGCTAATAGTAACAAATGCCAGCCTGAAAACCATACCCTGATCCAAATTGGGCGTAACGGAAATCTGGCACGAAATAGCTTTTGCAAGGTCTCTGATCAAATGCAGACCAAGGCCCGACTTGATCCCGATAGAAACCTGATCCGAGTAGAGCGCTTCGAGCTGTGCTTCGGAAGCACCAGGGCCATTATCCATGATCGCCAGTACGATTGACCCATTTTCTTCCCGCGCCTCCCATCGAATTTGCGCATCCGTCGTTTGCCTCAATGCTTTCACGGCATTGTGTGTAAGGTTTTGCATGATGGTTTTCAGGTAATCCTCATCCGTCACCACGACCAGCGACGAAGGATTTTCAAAACTGAAACTAACACCGGACGTTCCAGAGAAAAATCTCTCAATGTAATTAAAAAGCTCACTGACAGCCACCGGTCTGGCTTGCGGCTTAAATTGCTGCATCTGGCTTTTGCTCCAAAGCAACATGGATTCCATCGTTTCCAGTAAACCCTCCGCCGATCCGGTGATGCGCTTCTCATGAGCGTCCGCCATTTCCGGCGTCATCAGGTCAGGAGCTTCCCTTTGTAAATGCAGGAAGTTGACCAGATTAGCCACCGGACTTCTCAGGTCATGGCTCAGGATAGCAAAGAACCGCGCTTTCACCTGATTAGCCTCATCCAGCTCGCTGTTTAGGTGAAGCAGCTTGATATTACTTCGCTTCCGCATCCTGCTTTGCCAGTAAAGTAACCCTCCAATGGTCGCCAACATTGCCAGACCAATGATCAAACCGATCTGTTGGTTTTTCTGCGTTCGCAATGCAAGTTTATTAATCTGAATTTCCTTATCCCGCAACGCGATCTCCCTTTCGCCTTCCAGACCTGCGATCTGGTTTTTGCTTTCCTGAGAAAACAATGAATCCTGCACCGTCTGATAGTCTCTGAAATTGAGATAAGCATTTTTGTAGTCTCCTTTAAGCGCCTGCAATTCGGCCAATATGCCGGTATAATATGCCCGGTTGCTAATGTCACCACTTTCATCGCTGATCCTCACAGCCTTTTTCAGGTATTTTTCAGCCTCTGCCAGAAGGTAGGGTTTGGAATAGCCCGGAAGGGAAAGCGTATCATCACGGTACATATCCAGATACGCAGACCCCAGATTACCAGTATTGGTCACTGCCTTCGTGTCGGAAGGATTTATCTCATTCCAGAGTTTTTCAGCCATTAAACCATACTCGATTTTTTTACGATAATCGGTTCCCAGCAAGATCGCGAAATTGGAATAGGTTTTGGCCAGTCCCTCATTATTTCCGGCATCGTTGTACAACGTAATCGCTTTTTGGTAGTAGGCTTTCGCTTTGGCGGGCTCTTGCATTTCCATATAAATGCCGGCAATACTGCTAAATGAGTTGGCTACCTCCTGCGACGTCCTGCTGACATCTGTATCCGGCAACTTTTCACGTATGCGCAGGCTCCTAAAAGCGTAATCCAGTGCCTTGGGGTAATTTTTTTGTGTAAAATAGATCTGCGCCACATTGTCGTAACCCACCCCCACCATATACTTATCGTCCAGTTTATCGGCCTCTTTCAACCCTTGCAGATAGTATTGTATCGCTTTGGGATAGTTGGCTGTTAAATTTTGCTCGGCGGCACCCATATTGTTCAGCGTGGACGCCATGTTCCGGGTATCACCGTCCTTCCTGTGAAAAGCCAGTGCGAGCTGATTATGGTACATACAAGAATCATAATTGCCCAGACTACTGAACCCACGTGCTATAACTGAATTAAAAACACCAATTCCCTTATTCCACTTCATTCGCGTAGTATGGCTCAGAGCCTGTCTGCCAAAAAAAAGTGCCTTTTTGGCATCTACAAGGAAGTATTCATTGATGATTCTGTTGTAAAGCCTGGCTTTCAGGGTATCGTTCGTGACTTTGGGAAGCTCAGTTACCAGTGAATCAATAAGCTCCTGCCCCTGCTTTTGAGCAAAAGTGGGAATACTAATGGAAAGCAAAACAAAAATCACAAACCGCAGAGTCATAACGGTCTATTTTAAATTGATCAAAACATCCTTGAAACTACGGCCTACCGGTAATGAATAATCGCGCACAAACACCTGCTGCGGGGTAACCTTATCGATAAAATGGCGCTGAACCGCGTAGCTGCGGTGAATGCGCAAAAATGACTGAAATGCAGTGTTAAGTAGCAAATTTCCAATGGAAGAGAGCACGCTATACTTTTTGGTTGTGGTAACTATGCGCGTGTAATCCTTTAATGCTTCGAGATAAACAATGTCGTGCAAGTTCAACTTAATTTGCTGATGACCGTCTTTGATAAAGACAGTATTGTCACTTCCCAGGCTGTATTCAAACAATTCTGCCTTCCGTTTCAACTCAAAATAATGTTGCAGACGGTTCATACTATGCTCGAAACGCTCGGCTTTTATGGGTTTTACCAAAAAATCAAAAGCCTCCATTTCAAAACTTTCCGCAGCATAATCAGGATAAGCTGTGATAAAAATGCAGGCGGGAACATGCATCATACCGGCCCTGAATTCGAGACCGGTAACCTCCGGCATATCAATGTCACTGAGCAGAACATCGACGCTGCCATCTTGCAATGCGTCCGCCGCCTCTTTCGCTGATGAGAAAACACCCTTAATGTCCAGAAACGGATATTTTCGTGCATACATCAATGTCGTCAAACGATCAATTTCATCATCGTCGATAATAATGCAGCTGTAAACGGCCGGTCCGGTCATGGTTTGAAAAGGGTCATTGATAGGTAGTCAAATTTAAGGCACTTTCTGATAAAACAATGTGCATACCGCCCCGATTTAGTTGCTGGTCTATTTAAAATGTCGTTCGTCTATCGTCGGTTGCCTGGCCAGAAGGTCCTGAATAGTTTTGAAACAACAACGACCATTCCAATCTAGCAATGAAAAAAATCATCGCCTTCGTCTTACTATTCGGCTTTTTTAGCTGTTCCAAATCTGAAAACGAGCCCGATCCGTCGGGTACCGATAAAGATCCCGATCCCATCACTACCACGCCCGGAAAAGGAGAAGCCGGGGTAGTCGGGACGGAAGGTATCGAAGCCTGGGAAAAGCTTTCGGTATCTGAACGAGACCGCATTAAGGGCTGGAATACGATATTCATGCACCAGTCCGTCGGTGCAGACTTGGAAGATGGTGCCTCCGCGAATGGTTTCCGTTTCGAATATTTCGACCTGACTGAAAAACCTGACAAGGGATTGAGCGGCAATGTGTTCAGTGCTTCCAACGGTATGCCGTTTGAAAAAATAGCTGAGTTCAAAAAGCATGTGCTGACCCATAAAAGTATTGTCAAGATCGCCATTTTCAAGTTTGGCTATGCCGACATTCGTGACGATAATATGGAAGAAGTAAAAACGGCTTATAAACAAGTGATCGACGATCTGCGGGCACAGGTACCGGGTATCCGTTTCGTGCATGTGACACCTCCTCTCATTTACATTGCCACAAAGGACGAGGGTAATGCTGCCAAAATGAAGGTCGCGCAATGGATGAAAGACACATTCCGGGACAAGGACGTCATTTTCGATCTCGAACAAATTGAGTCGAACAATGGAAGTTGCAAACTCGGCGCCGTCTGGCGGATCTGCGACGAGTACCGCTCCACTGCGGCCTGCCCAAGCAAAGGCCAGGGCGTGGATGCACCCGAAGGACAAGGTCATTTATGCGAAAAAGCCGCGACGCGGATTAGTAAGGCATTTTTATTGAGTATTTATAATGCTGGTAAATGATGGAAATGCGGGCGGTCGGAGACCGCCTTTCACTCGGACGTAGTCGGACCGCTGGCGGTCTTAGACTACGCCCAACTCTTTTACCGTTAGTGGTCTCTGAGCGCTGTATTCAGAACGTTAGCGATCCGAATACGTCAAGAAAGTTGGGCGTAGACTCGGTCCGCCCGGCGGCCCGGTACGTCCGAGCGACCGCGGTCTCCGACCGCAAAACCACCTACATCAAATCAATTTCCATCAAATTATTTTCATTTGCATAATTCCGAGCACTGGAATACAAGTAATCTTCCGGCTTCTCAACCCATCCTGCCCTAACCGGATTAGCATGAATATAATTAAACTTTTGCTCAATGAATTTCTTTGAATACAATTCAACCGGATGATTTTCGTGGGTCCAAAATTGGTGACAACTATTACGAACGTTTCGCATGGCAGCAAACTCGAAGCGCTTCAACATCCAGTATTGCCTACTTTCTGGTTCATTTTGTATAGCTTCAATAATTGTGCGTCCCGTAAATTTTTTAAACTCTCTTATTACCACGGATAGATTGTCGTTGCTTGCTCTCCATATCACGTGAACATGATTCGTCATAATAACATAAGCATATATTTCCAAGCCCATTTTACTTCTGCAGAACTTCATGCTGTCAATAACAATGTCACGATAAATCTTTCTTGAAAAAATATCGACCCAATCAATCACCTGAAATGTCAAGTAATGGGGTGCTGATTGGTCTTGGATGGTGTAGCTCTGACTCATGTTTTAATATTGAGACGGCTGGTGTTGCTATTGGTCACATGTCGGGCGGTCGGAGACCGCCTTTCACTCGGACGTAGTCAAACCGCTGGCGGTCTTAGACTACGCCCAACTTTTGTTTTATCGCTGGCGGTCCATAATACGGTGATGCTCTGCTTCTACCTGCTCTTGCTTCACTCTACCTATGGCTACCAAAACCCCCGATTGTCACAATCCCCCCCTTTTTCTGTCGCAAATCGCATCCATTTTATTGAATTTATCCTGCAAAGTTTGTTGCACGGAAAATGTCCGCTGGTCAGTGATCGCGGACGTTATTTTCAGTCTGTTGAGCAATGCGTTGATATCATTCATTGGAGAGCCGAATCAAGATCGAGACCTGATCATAACGATAGCGACATGGTAGAAGTTTTTAAAACAAATGTGCAGCAATACGTTCAAGCCAAACTCCTGATCGATCAGATTCACAGGTTATTTGACGGGTATGCTGCCAGCTTTGACCTGGAAGACTGCGACAAAGTACTTCGCGTTCGGAGTGACAGCCCTGATATCCGCTCGGCCTGCCTGATCAGGCTATTACAGGATTTCGGTTTTGCCGCTGAAATCATGAATGATATCACTCCCCGACGCAAGCGCACTTCATTGAGGCTAGTCAAGTACCAGTAGTTCAATTGTTTTTAGGTATAAAATAGAAAAAATAAAAAAAACGCCCGAATAGTTTGCGCAACCGAACAGTTTCGCTTAATTTTGAAACCATTCGGTTGCGCATTAGTCGAATAGATGTAAAAAAATGTCTCGCAACCAACAACTTTACCATTGTCCGGCAGGATATCTATTAGCCATGTCTGCCATTTTTTAATTTCTTAAAAACTTTTTATCATGAAAAAAACAAACATCATCTATTGGGTTTTTACCGGTCTCCTGGCCGTGTTATTGGGAATCGGGTCGGTTTTTGATGCGATTTCGGCTCCTGAGGCAGTCGAGCACATTACAAGGATCGGTTACCCCGTGTACCTGGTGCCGTTTCTTGGGATCGCTAAACTCCTGGGTATCATCGCCATACTGATCCCCGGCTACCCCAGACTGAAAGAGTGGGCGTACGCAGGGCTGGCTTACGATCTGATCGGGGCAATATATTCGCATTTTGCGTCTGGGGACGCGCCTAAAATGTGGGCACCCCTTTTTGTGGGGCTGGCAATCATCGCCGTCTCCTACATTTATCATCACAAAAGGAGATCAGAACTCTCCTATTCCGCGTGACATTTTATACTTCGAAACCAGGTAGAACAAGCAAGAGCCTCTTAAAGCTTTGGAACTAATCCAGAGCTTTAATGCTTTTTAAGCGCTCATGGCACTTTTATTGTATTTATTCCGGTATTCCACAGGCGAGAGCCCGGTGATTTTTTTGAATGTACTGCGAAAAGCTTTGGTATCCGTATAACCCACCTCGTACATCAGTTCCGTGACATTTTTCCGGCTTACCTCGAAGCTCTTCTTGGCAGCCTCTATTTTCACGCGTTGAATGTATTCGATCACAGAATTGGAAGTCGCTTTTTTGAACCTTCGCTCAAAACTCCTGCGCCCAACGGCAAACATTTCTGACAACTGATCGACCGTTATCCGGTCTTGAAAGCGCTTCTCAATAAATTCCTGCGCTTTTCTGACAGTATCATCTTCATGCCCTTTCTGACCGGTGAACATGATGAAGGGCGATTGCGAATTGCGGTCAATTTCGATCATAAAAAACTTGGTGGTATAGATCGCCATTTCACGGTCTACATATTTTTCCACGAGGTACACGAGCAGGTTCCAGAAAGAATTGGCTCCTCCACTGGTATACACGCCATTTTCATCGGTGATGATGCGGTCGTCCATGAGATTGATATCCGGGAACATTCTCCTGAAATCTCCCGCTGACATCCAGTGTGTAGTGCAGTTTTTTCCGTTTAAAATACCCGTTGCAGCCAGTAAAAAAGCCCCTACACAAAGACTTGCTACTTCCGCGCCTGCATCATGCTGTTTGATAATCCATGGAAAGAATTCCTTGTTCATCTCAATGACGCTATCTCTGTCGCCATTCACCGCAGGAATGATTACAAGATCCGTTTTTTCAATGTTGTGAATAGTAGCGTCGGGCGTTACGCCAAAGACACCACTGTATTTTTGAATTTCCGAAGATAGACCTACCAATTGTATTTTGAAGGCAGGTTCTTTTCCCATGGCGGTCAGAAAATCGTTGACGAAGGAAAAGAATTTAAAAGGCCCTTCAATGGTTCCCAGCGCGGCGTCACCTTTTGGAACAAGAACTGATATGTGCTTCATAAATCAAAAGTAAAGAAATAGTATGTCGCATTCAATGCCTATTCGGTTGACTCTTGAGGCTCATCCTTGAATATTATCCCATCATCGGTTAATGATAGATAGAGGAGGTCATTACTTTTAATACTCTGTGTTATTTGGGTCAAAATATCTTTACGCTCATTTGCTGTCGTATTTTGCCTACCACTGGCTCCTGTCTTTGGATGAATATAACCCAGTACCGCTCGGTCGCCTTTATAGTGCAAGAATTGATAAATTCTAAATCCACTACTGCCTTCGATCCGATCTTTGAGGAATGGGAATCGCGGGTTTCTGTTTAACAAATCTCCCCGGCAAGATCGGTTAATTTGTCAACTTTAAGGTAGTCTTTCAGCGCAATTGTGATGCCGCTGTATGAGTTGTTTTTTATAAGCTTATCGACCTCATCTTTAAAAGCTCTGGTACAACAAATAACCATCAGAGACCTTCTAGTTCTTTGGTCAAATCATTAAACTTTTGATCATCTTTCAATTGGGAAAAAATCATGTCAAGATCATCAGCAGATTCTTCAAGGTCTTGTATCCTACTCAAATACATTTTAAAGTACTCTTCTGCAATGTAGTTTTTTAAAAAATCACCCATCTTTCTGAGCTCCAATGCTACCCACCGGTAAGAAGATATCACACTGTTGACACTAGGAAGGTCGCTATCCAGGACAGTCGTATGAGTCAACACAGTCGATAATGCGACTAGTTCGTCAATAGTATTTACAACGAATTCCGTAAAATCCACGGGATTACCAGGTATTCCAACCTCCTGACAATTTTCACAAAATATCTTTTTGATGTTGTAGCTTAAACTGTCTATTTGTTTTCTAACAACATCAACACTTTCTATGTTGCCTTCAACTACCATATATATATGCTTTAAATTCTTTTTCTAATCTGCCTTTTGAAATAACGCTTTTGTAAATATAAAACTATATACCCTGCTACAACACAATAAATATAGAAAAAAGTTTTGCTGATAAAGTTTCCAGATCTCACCCACCAAGAGTATACGTCTCGTTAGATATGATACTGTAAGACAATAAGATAACGTCAAATATTACTTCCGCTTGTTGACATATATAATCCTAATATTGTGATTTTCATTGTAAAGATGTCTAGTAGATCAACGGAATTTAATCTCTTCCGCGCCATTGAAGGTATATCCTGGCGTTTGTCGCATTCAACCCCTCTATTTGACATATTTACACCCCATTTTTTACAGTAAATGCCAGTAGGTTTGTATTGTCAATAGCAAGATTGACGCTCACTTAAATCAATTTACTTCAAACTAAATATCAATCAACATGGAAACGATGGTCATTAAAAAATCGGTTGACATTCATGCTCCCAAAGAAAAAGTCTGGAATGTATTAATGGATGACCATTATTCGCGACAGTGGTATGCGGAATTCAGCGAGGGTACTTACGCTGAATCCGATTGGAAAGAGGGAAGCAAAGTTGTGTTTCAGGACGATAGCAAGAGCGGTATCATTGGATTTATCGAGTCGAACAAGCCCGGCGAAGAACTCGTTATCGAATATACCGGAATGGTCAGAAATGGAATTGAAGATTTCGAAAGCCCCGACGCTCAGCTTGTCAAAGGCTTCCGGGAATGTTACTGGCTGACTGAAAACGGCGACAACATCCGTCTTGATATTCAAAGTGATATGGGTAGCGAGTATTTCGAAATGATGGCGGCGGCATGGGATAAGGCACTGGAAAAAATCAAGGATTTTTCTGAAAACTGAAACAGTCACTTCAACCACCAACAGACCATGAAAACCGCTGATATTCTGAAAGATCTCGACGAAACGACTGAGAATTTCCTAAAAACGCTATCCGCTTTCGAACCTGACCAGATCAATATTGTGCCATTTGAAGGCAGTTGGACGGCCGGACAGGTCGCCGAACACATATTAAAATCGGAAGGAGGATTACCTGAGACATTGCTGGGCCCGACCAACCGTGATAACCGCGACAGCGGCGAGAAAATAGCCATTATCGATTCGATTTTTCTGGATTTCAGCACGAAATTGGAGGCACCATCTTTCATTATACCCTCGGAAGGGCCGCACGATCAGAGACAATTGCTATCTGGCTTTGCAAACAAAAGGGCGCAAATAGCAGCGATTGCTGGTACCGAAGACCTGACGCTGACCTGCACAAGTTTTCGTTTTCCCAATCTGGGCGAACTCACCCGTCTGGAATGGCTCTCCTTCATTATCGCTCATTCCAAAAGACATACTTTCCAGCTACGTAACATTTTTGAAAAAGTAACTGAAAAGGTAGAGAGCTAGTCCTTCAAAAGATTAATATCTTGCAGATTCTTAGTACTAATGAGTCGCAATATAATGAACCGAAAATTAGCTATTCTGTTTTTGCTTCTGACAGCAAGCATCACAAGTTACTCACAATCAGCCGCTAGTTCTGGTAAGATCGCCCCATTCCAGATCCGCCTTACCAACGGCCAGCAGTTTACATCCTCGCAACTTGCAGCCGGACCGGTCGTACTGGTCTACTTTTCACCCGACTGTGATCATTGCCAGGATTTTACGAAAGACATGCTGAAAAACTACAATGTCATCGCCAACAAGCAGGTTGTCATGGTGACGTTCCAGGCGATGGACATGCTCAAACCGTTTGTGACCCAGTACCGGCTTGGCACTTATCCCAATATCAAAGTCGGCACGGAAGGGACCTCTTACCTGGTTCAGCGATATTACCAGATCCGCTCTTTCCCTTACATTGCTATTTATGACAAAAAAGGAAATCTGGTGAAAACGTTCGAAGGTGAACAACCTCACGCTGAGATATTTAAAACGATCAAGCAAATCTGAGCAACAAGACTTGGTAAGTCTTCAAGACTTGCCAAGTCTAACTACAAATTCATCATCGATCAGGTGCGGGTAAGCTTCCGTCACCCTTGTAATTTCTTCAAATTGTCCCGGCGAAAGGCTTTCGTCTGGATTAAGCGTCCAAATACCTTCCAGTAGCCCCTGCCTGCGCAACACCTCATGTACGCCCGTTATGCATCCGTGAAAGTCATGCGACGGGTCAAAAATGGCCGCATTCATATCGGTCACTTCCACATTCAACGTCAGTAGTTTGGACAGATCTCCTTTATTTTCAATGGTCGTTTGAATGGTCGAAAGCAATGCGACAGCCCTCTCAGTCCATACGGCCCAATGCCCCAAAAGCCCACCAACAAAGCGTTTTTCAACGATTTGACCATCGATATTAAAACGGTAAGGCGTAATCAGATCGGCCACAATGTTATCATCATTACCGGTATACAATGCGATTTCGTCCTTTCTCGATGAACTGCAAACCGCTCTCATCACATCCAGCGTCTGGTACCGGTTGAATGCAGCCACTTTGATCGCGCATACATTCGGGATCTCAGCAAACTGCTGCCAAAAGTCGTAGCTGTAAACCCGGCCGCCAATCGCAGCTTGCAGATAAAAACCAAAAACAGGGATGATATTTGCGATGGTTTTAATGTGCTCGATGATATCCGATTCCGGCTCTTCCTTGAATGCCGCCATGCTCACCAGGCCCATATCGTACCCATACTTCACCGCCATGTTGGCCTCATTCACAGCCTGGGCAGTAAGTCCGCACACACCGGCGACTTTGATAAACGGACGATTCAACTGCACCTTATCTATCTCATCAGCAGTCATTTGCAATACTTTTTCAAACAAATTAACCTCCGGATCGCGGATCTCAAATTGGGTCGTATGGACCCCTATCGCTATCCCTCCTGCCCCGCTAGCCATATAATATCTTGTCAGGCCTCTCTGCCTGTTTTCATCCAGTTGCAGGTCCGCATCCAATGCAAGCGGATGCGCAGGAATGACTGTTCCCTCAAACAGCAGTTTCTTCAATTCTTCTCTTAGCATTACCTTCAATTTTATTATTTCAAATGCATTTTCAATCAGTTAACCCGCAGTTATGCCTTAAAACTGGCCCTTACGCTCCTGAAAATGAGTCGGTTTATTAATAGTCTGTCCGCCTTCCTGCAACCATTGGGCCGTAATGCCGATCATTTGTTTCAGGGTGGTACGCGGGTATCCAAACAGCCGGAAAGATTCCGCCGCATTGCTCAGCAAAGCCGTTGCCTGCTCTTCATTTACAAACTGCGGTTCGGTATTGAATATACGTCCGAATTCCCTGGCCAGCCAACGTAGCGAAACCGTCTCAGGCCCCGTAATGTTCAATATTTTGGAAGGAGCCTCGCAATGCAGCAGCGATCGGATCGCCATTTCATTCGCGTCGCCCTGCCATATCACATTCACATGCCCCGTACTCAAATCGATTGGTTTGCCATTTAAAACAGACTTCGCTACTTCAAGCAACACACCATACCTGAAATCGATCGCATAATTCAAGCGGTAAATCAGCAATGGCGTACCGTGCAACGATGAAAAGTATTGGAACAACCGTTCGCGTCCCAGGCACGATTGCCCGTATTCGCCCACAGGGTCAGCGCGCAGCTCCTCAGTAGCGCCGCCAGAAGCCACAGTCGTGAACGGGTACACGTTACCGGTCGAGTAAACGACAATCTTTGAATTTTTGTATTTTTCAGCCACCCGGCCCGGCAGGTATGTGTTCATAGCCCAGGTATAAGGCTCATTGTTCGACGTCCCGAACTTGGTACCGGCCAGATACAGCACATTTTCCACTTCGGGAAGTGCCTGCAACTGACTGTCATCCATTAGGTTAGCAACAATCGTCTCGATACCTTCCTCATTCAGTGCATCTACCAACCCTTCTTCACTGAATCGTGAAACCGCAATGACACGCGTCGGTAACCCTGCGCGTTCGATCGCCTGACGGGCAAGCCGGGCAATGCTCGGCCCTATTTTTCCACCAGCTCCGAGGATCATAATATCCCCTTTCATGCTTTTCATATCCTCAATCAGTGCGTCTGAGGGGCTAAGCCATTTTTCTTCCAATGATGCTGTTCCGGTCATTATTTAAAAAGCGGATTGTTAAAAAATAATTCTTTACTGTTAATGATAGCCAACGAAAAAATAATGATCAGGCCCAATGCTCCGAAAATCTTCACAAAAGTATTATTGACCTTTTCTCCCATTATTTTCCTGTCATTTCCAATGAAGTACATGGCCGTACCGATAAACGGAACCACGAAGATTGTCACGCTTTGCGCAAATACGATCAGTTCCAGTGGCAGCTTACCAAACCGGATCGCTACCGAAGCACCAATCACCATCACCAATGCTACCAGGTAACGTACTGGTTTTGAAGAGAAATTACTGCCTAACCCCAGCGCATCTCCCAACAATGTACCTCCCACCGAAGCATTACCAATCACCGACGAGAAAGCGGCCCCAAACAAACCGATCAGAAAAAAAACGGATGCATTACTCCCAAACAGTGGTTCCAGCGCCTTGGCCATATCACTTGCAGAGCTGACAGTGATCCCTTTCGGATTCAATATCGCCGCTGCACACACAATGACAATAAAACACATGACCCCAAGTAAAACGATACCACTAATGCTGTCATTCCTGCTATTTTTCAGGGCAGGATTGGCCCGAATACGCTCCTGAATGAGATATGACTGGTATAATGCGCCTACTATGGAAAAACAGGACGCTGTAAAAGCAATGATCAGCCCCAGAGAGCCCTCGGGAACCTGAGGCGTCGTCAAACCTCTCACCATTTCGGCGGGGTCCGGTTTGGCCCAGAAAAAAGTAGTGATAAAAGAAAACAGCATCACCACAATCAGGAAGATCATCGTCTTTTCCAGCACTGAATAAAAGCTTCGGAAAAACAACAAACAAATCGCAAAAAAATTAAAAAAGATAATCCACGGAACCGATGAAGTATGAAACAGTTCACCAGCGGCAATACCCACCCCAATAGAGTTCCCCGCCTGAAATGACGTGGCCACCAAAAACACACCTATACCCATCGCAACCGCAACATTCTTACCCCATTTCTGCCTGATCGTCGCTAACAGGGAAATGTCAGTCGCCACCCCGATGCGAGTTGCCATTGCGGTGAAAATTGCCATAAAAAATATTGCCACGGCGACAAGCCACAACAATGAATAGCCATAAAGTGCACCCATTTTTGAAGTGATCGTCATTTTACTAGGTCCGAAAACCAACGCAGCCGTGATCATCCCGGGACCAAGCGATTTAAGCCATCTCAGTAATTTGGTTTTAATGTTTTCCAAGGTGTAAGGGTCTGTTGGTGTAAGAAATCTGATTGGATAGGAAAGTTACGGGCACGTGCCCGTAAAGATATAAAAGATTTATTCAATTCTATTTTTTTCTAATTTATATGGATAAAATTTTGTCGAAAAGGCAATGTATGCGCTGTCTTGTCTCAATTTTGATAAAACTCATAATTTTCCTTCGTCACAATGTCAATCGGCATGTAGTTCAGCCTTGTCACCGAAGAATTGATCACCAGCTTCTGATACAGCGCCATAACACCCCGATAACCCTGATCCTCGGGCCGGTGGCAGATCAGGAAGTCGATGACATTGGTTTCCAGATAACCTACATTCTCCTTTACGAAATCATAACCGATCAGAGAAACGTGGGTACGGTGACTGTTTTTAAGAAATGAAGCAACGGTATGGACGCGCGAGTTAGTGACAAAAGCCGCCCCTATATCCTTATTCAAATGGAAGACATAGGTAAGGTGCCGTGACACTGACTGGTAATCTGTTTCACTGATGTCGATCCGAACGATGTCATTGGGTTGGACATGGTCATTGAAATAAGCCCTGAACCCCTCCTCTATTTCCGAATAGTTATAATTATCAGTCTCTTTGGAGATATTGATGATCAGAATTTTAGCATCAGGTTGCAGCCGGTAAGTCAGCAGCTTCGCACCCACGTATCCACTCTTGTACAGGTGGGGGCCTATGTATGAAAGGCTGTGCAGATCGGGAATGTTGGAGTCAATGAATACGAACGGGGTCTTCCGTTTCATGCATTGCGTCGCAAATTCCCTGGTTTCCTCCACAAAAGCTGGCGCGATAACGATACCGTGCACATCCTGAGCCAGTACCTGCTTAATTTGTTCGGCAAATGACTCCTTGTCGTTCAGGTCGAAGAAAAAAGTCAGCGTCTGCACACCGTATTGCCTGATCTCAGCCTCCGCCCGCCGAACACCACTCAATGGTGCGAGCCAGAAATCAGTTTCTTCCGAAACACTCGGTATAATGATTGCAAGGGTAATGATCTTTTTGGAGGCAAGCCTGCTGGCCAGAATATTAGGCTGATAGTCAAGCTCTTTGATGATATCGTTAATCCTCTTTTTAGTCTTTTCTGAAACGCCGGTCCTGTTATGAAGCACCCTGTCAACTGTCGCGGTGGAGACATTCGCACGCCTCGCTATTTCTTTCACTCCAGAAGCAGTATTTTCTTTTTCCATTCAAGGTTTAGTTTTTACTAAAAAGCGAGACGGCTGTCGGCATTCAGCGGTCGGCAATCAATGGTTAATGGTCAACAGCCCTCGATCCTTTCCGATAAGTAAATATAGGCCTTGTTTTACGACTCCTGCAAGGACTTTTTTTGGTGAAATAATTTCAGTTCCTGGAAAAGTGTATATTTGGTCTTGTTCTATTCATATAATTAGATCGCTACTCAATGTTAGACTTAACGTCGTAATCCATGGACAACATCCACTTGCTGCTAATTGATGATGAAGTACAATATAGTGAGCTTACCAAGGAATACCTGGAAATGAGGGGATGCAAGGTCACACTCAAACACGATGGGGTGGCAGGTCTCGAAACGTTCAAATTGAAACCGTTTGACCTTTGTGTGCTGGACGTCAAAATGCCTAAAAAAGACGGGTTCACACTGGCCGGGGAAATCAAAGAGATCAATGATGCGATACCCATTATTTTCCTGACCGGTCAATCATTGAAAGAAGATAAGATCAAGGGGCTGACGATCGGTGCGGACGATTACCTGACCAAACCTTTCAGTATGGAAGAGCTTTACCTGCGGATCAGGGCTATTCTCAAACGGGTGAAGGTTCAGGAAAAGACGAAGGTGATAGACCGTTTCAACATGGGCCAGTCCAGTTTCAATGCAGAATTGCGGGAGCTAACCGTTTTGGACAAAGTGATCAAACTCACTTCCATTGAATCCAAGCTGCTGAAAATGCTTTGTGAGCATGAAAACACAGTACTCACCCGCGAAACGGCCATGGTCGGCATCTGGGGCGACGAGGAACATTACCGCGGATATAGCCTCAACGTATATGTTAGCAAGATCAGGAAGTTTTTGAAAGAAGACCCGCAACTGGAAATTCTGAACCTGCACGGCGAAGGCTACAAACTGATCACCAAAGCTTAAACCACCACATGACCCTGGATCTTTCCTTCCTGAAAAAACTGATGGGTGGCGATGAGAAACTGGTCAATAGCTTCGTCACGATATTCCGTAACCAAACGCCAAAGCAACTCGCAGAAATCAAAACGCTACTTGCCAATGAAGCCTGGGAAGACCTTTCAAACACGGTACACAGTCTGAAAACACAATTTGGCTACATGGGGCTCGACGATTTCTCCGACCAGATGAAACACATTGAAACACTGATCGATAATGGTGAACTAACGGACATTCATCGTCTCCTGGCCGATTTCGAAACTCGTTTTACAGCGTTTTGGTCAAAAGAATTTTCTGATCCAAAAGCTTCCTGATCTTCGCTTTGAGCCTTTTTGCTTCAATCGGTTTGGTAATGTAGTCGTCCATGCCGGCGGCTCTGCATTTTTGAGCCTCGGCCGGGTTTGCATTGGATGTAAACGCCAATATGGGTATCCTCACATCCTTTTCCGTCGCGCGTATAGCTTGCGTAGCCTTGTAGCCATCCATGACCGGCATTTTCACATCCATTAGAATGATGTCAAAAGTGCCCGTTTCATATTTTTCCACGGCGATCTGCCCGTTATCGGCAATGGTTACCTGCACATCCGGGATCATTTTCTTCAAAGTCTCCTCCGCTACTACCTGGTTGAAAAGGTTGTCCTCCACCAGTAAAATACGGACACCGGTCAGCAAAATCTCATCACCAGCCCGGTCCGTATCCTCGTCCGTTTCGCAAATTTCAAAGGACAAGTTAAAACTGAATTCGGTTCCTGCTTTTAATTGACTAGTCACCTTCATTTCGCCTCCCTGTTCCTCCACGAGTCTTTTTGCGATAAACAAGCCAAGGCCAGTACCCGTCTGCTTGCTGTTCAGATCTTCGTCTATGCGGGTAAAAGTTTCAAAGATGTATTGCAGCTTTTCCTCGGCGATACCAATTCCCGTATCAGTCACTTTAAACAGAAGTTCTTCGGTTTCATGATCCCCCGAAAGTCGCGAAACATGTATTTGCACAGAGCCATGATCCGTAAATTTGACTGCATTACTGGCCAGATTGAGCAGGATCTGGTGCAGCCGCAATGGGTCGCCGATCAGTTGCCCGCTTACATCGTCCACCACCGCGATGTCGAGCGCAATGCCTTTTTCTTCCGCGATTACTTTGAGAATGTAACCCAGGCGGTTCATTCTGTCACGGATATGGAAGGGTTTTTGAACAAATGAAAATTTGCCCGCCTCTATTTTCGAATAGTCGAGAATATCGTTAATGATCGCCAGCAGGTTTTCGGACGAATACCTTATTCCTTTGGCATATTCGAGTTGTTTCGGGCTGAGCGGTGTGTCAAATATCAGTTCCGACATCCCGATAATGGCCGTCATCGGAGTACGGATCTCATGGCTCATATTGGCAAAAAATTGCTCCTTGAATTTGGATTTCTCTTCCACCAGCAGCTTTTGCCTCTCAATTTCTTCCTTCTGTACCTGAATCTCAGTCGTCCGGATAGCTACTTTTTGTTCCAGGTTTTCATATAAGATTGAATTTTCGATCGAAACAGCGATTTGTCCCGAAAGTAGCTTTAAGAGTTCTGTTCTTTCCCGGGTGAATGCGCCTGTTGTGAGGTTATTTTCAAGATAAAGCACTCCTACCAGCTTCCCCTGGTTCATCGCCGGAATGCACATGACCGATCTCACATCATTGCGTACCACCAACGGGTCGTTTTTAAACTGCTCGTCGGCCTTTGCATCATGCAGGATCACATCCGATTTAGTCCGGAACACGTGCTCGATAATGGTTTCCGGGATCAGGCCCGAGCCAGCCAGCGGAAGCTGCCGGATCTCGCTTTTACTGTCCGATACCGATTGCCACGCTTCAATACAAAGCTTTCCGCCCCAGTCAAGAATAAAAAATCCGTCCTGCGCACCCGCATTTTCGATTGCAAACTGCATCAGTTTTTCCATGAGCCGGGCAAATACCACTTCGCTTGAAATAGCAGTCGATGCCTTCATTAAAGTGGCAATGTCGAGTGTGGAGGCAATGTTCTGGCCGGGTACTCCGGTCACACGGCCGTTTTCTGAAAACTCCGCAGGTGCAGTTGCAAGCTCTCCGTGCTTTGCTTTCAGCTGTTTCACCTTGATCACCCCACCCCATTTCTTATATGCCTCCAATGCGCTTTGAATGTAGACATGACCGAGTCGCTCCTGGCCTTTTTCCAGCCAGTAGTCTCCACAAAGTTCATTCGCGAGCGCCTCATCCTGGCTGTAATGATTGTCCCGGGCCATGGAGATAGCTTTGTCGTAAAACGCTAATGCCGTTTCCGTCATTTCGGCATTACGCAGGGCTTCCGCTTCCAACAGATAGTACCGGTGCATGAAATTAACGGGTACCTGGTCCGCCCATTTTTTTAGTTTCTGCTTGTATTTCATCCCCGCCTTCTGGTACAAGCCTTTGGATGGATACTTTCTGGCCATGGCAAAGCCCAGCAATGAATGATAGTAACAAAACAGCGGCTGGAATAGCAGGCCTTTTACATTCGCCATGTTGTTGAGTGCGTGGCCCGTATTTTCATACCCTTTCTCGTACTCGCCGGTGAGATAGCATAGGATCATTTTGTATAAAAAACAGGCAAAAATCCTCGTCTGGTCGCTCAGGCCCATGATTTTTGAAAATGCCGCACCTTCCTCAAAATAGGCACCAGTCAACAGCACAGGATCTTCATTTTCACCCAGAATGTTGGATACGATCTGGATCAGCGGCTCATTTTCATTCGATCTGTTATCGATCGAAATAGGCCTGGGAAGATGATTGAAACGGATCATCTCGTCTTTCACCCAATTCAGGTTTTTACCCGAGAGCAAAAGAAAAAAACTGTAACTGCTGGATGCATAAGTACAATATTCAATGTCGCCCAACTCGATACCGACCATAAATGATCGCTTCAATGCTTCGAGTGAATTGCTAATATGCTCGCCGGAAGGCCTGCTTACAATGTTGAAAACGAGATTGGAGCGCTCCCGGATCGCCATACTATCAATGTGATCGAGCAGCTTCAACCCCACCTTCCCATAGCGATAGCAGGCCTGGTTTTTGATCTCTATCGCATTCACGATCGCCCCGTAAGTAATGTAGGTCAGGGCGGATTCGGGTGCATTGCCGTATTTCAGCGAAAGCGTCAGCATTTTCAATACCATCAGCGGATAGAGAATAGGTATCCTCACAAAAGCGATTGCCGTGATATTCTGCAAAATGCGCATTGCCGCCAATATTTCAGGATCTTGCATGGCCGGAAGATTGCCCAGGTCCTCAATTTGCTTACCCCTTAGGAGCCATTTGGTTTGAATGTACGAACCCAGCACATGCCAGGTTTGCGGTTTGGCCGGAAACCGGATGCCCGATTCAGCCAGAACAAAAAGCGAAAGCTGAATGGCTTCGTCACTCTTTTTGTGAAAAATCATTGACTGAATGTGCAACTGGTGCGCATTGATCTTTTCTTCCCGGGAGCGGGCATGATCGAGCAGTGTTTGCACCAACTGCTGGCAGGCGGGCAGGTTACCGGTAAGGTACTGGCTTTCCGCACATTCTGTATGCAGAGATTGCAGTAAATCCGGATGGCTTTGCCAGTCTGTTTCGTCCACCAGCCGCAGCCCGGTTTTGAAATATTCCAATGATACCGAATAGGCTGTCGAAACCTTTGCTTTTTTTCCGGCGGATAAGTTCAGCGCTGCGATCCGGAACTTTTCATCTGATTGCCGGGTCTGATCGTGGCCTGCATTGAGGTGGTTCACGATTTCGAACAACCGGTTGTCCACCTGGGTGCTTGACAGCCTTTCCAGCATAAAATAGCCGATATCCAGGTGCAATGACCTCTTTTGCTCCTCGCCCATCAATGCATAAGCTGCCTGCTGCACCTGATCATGTACGAAGGCGTACCGCGATTTTGAGAACAATTTTTCCTGAGTTGCAGCCATTTTATCCACCGAAACCAGCACCAGGTTTTCCGTAATAGCCTGGCGCAAGTCCTCTATCGTCTCCTGCGGCGTTTTATCATTCAGTGCCGACAGGATCTCAATGTTGAATTCCTTTCCAATGCAGGCAGCGCATACCAGTGCCTGCTTCGTGTGGGCCGGCAGCCGGTTTATTTTGCCCGTGAGTAAGTCCTGCGACGAGCCGGAATCTGCGTAATCGGCCACAGATTGCAAATCCCAGGACCACCGGTTATTATCTCCGTCGAAGTAAATCAGCTTGTCGGTGTATAATGACCGCAGTGTTTCGCCTATAAAAAAAGGATTTCCCAGTGTCTTGCTGAAAATCGGTTCGGCGAGCAATGTTGACGCACGGAGCGGGCACGAAAAAGTATCTGCGATCAGCTCGGCTACTTCTTCGGTACTGAGTGGTAAAAGGCCTACCTGCCGGAAGTTAATGCCTGCTTCTTCCATTTGCTGAATGGTCACGGCCAGCGGGTGGGTTTTGTGCAGCTCATTATCGCGGTAAGAACCCATTAACAGCAAGTACTTGCCACCGACGGACCTCAGCACCCGACCTAAAAACCGCAGACTGGATGCATCCGCCCATTGCAAGTCATCCAGAAAAATCACCAACGGATGCTCTTCTTTGGTAAATACATTGATGAAATTCGAGAAAACATGCACAAACCGGGTCTGCGACTCAGCAGGAGCCAGTATTTGCACCTCAGGCTGGCGTCCGATGATCAGTTCCAGCTGTGGGATCACCTCAATAATGATCTGCCCATAAGTTCCGACAGCTTGTAAAATGTCTTTTTTCCACTTGATCAATTCTTCCTTATCTCCATTTGAAATTTTACCGATCAATTCAGAAAACGCCTTAATAACTGCTTCAAAAGGTATATTTTCGACAAATTGATCAAATTTCCCGGTCACGAACAATGCGCCCATGCACGAGAGCCTGTGCTGTACTTCCGCGGCCAGCGACGATTTCCCGATACCCGAATTGCCATAAACGAGGACAATTTCATTTTGGACGCTCACCCGCTCGTATGCTTCCAATATGAATGCTGCTTCTTCCTTTCGCCCATAAAGCCGTGCAGGAATTTCGAAGCGCCCGGGTGTATCGTTTTTCCCAGCCTGAAAAGAATCATCCTTTTGAGTCGTACAAAAATCCCGGCAAGCCCGTAAATCCTGCCGGATGCCCCGGGTAGTCTGGTACCTGGAATCGGGTTTCTTTTCGAGTAGTTTTTGAATCAATTCAGAAACCATCAGCGGAATTTCACTGTCCAGGTCAATCGGCGGAATGGGCTGCCTGGCCATGTGAGCGTGTACCAGTTCATTGGCATCGTTGTGATCAAATGGCAGCTGGCCGGTACAAATCCTGTAAAACAACACGCCCAGGGCATAATAGTCCGACCGGTAATCTTCGCCAATATCCATTCTGCCGGTTTGCTCGGGAGAAATGTAATGCAGTACCCTTCGGCTGTTATAATCCGCGTATCCTGGTTTGCTTTTATCATTTGCCCAAAATGCGAGGCTCAGGTCTGTCAGTTTTATTTCTCTTGTAACCGGGTTGATCAGAAAATGTTCCGGGCGAATGTCACTGTGAACCAGACCAGTATAATGTATTTCTTCCAGCACCCTGATCAGCGAAAAAGCGAGATCAAGCTTTTCACCCACCGATAATTTCTCCATTTCAAGGTAGGTACTCAACACAATTCCTTCAAAATCCGCGAACTCGATGATCAGATGGTTTTCAAACCTGATCTTTTGAAGATATTCCAAAACATACCCAAAACAAACGTCACTACCGACGCTAAACTCATGCTCCGTCTCCTTAAAAGCCGCCTCATCGCTACTGGAAAAACTGACAATCTTCAAGATCACAATGGCCGAATCGACCGTCCTGACTGCCTTCGCCAGCACTTTATTCGGCCCTGTAAAAATCTCGCGACTGATTTCGTAACCCGGAACTATGATCATAAGCAGGTAATGGTTTTATGCCTATGGTAAAAGTAACACCGGCGAATGTCAGGCAAAACATTGCCATTCGGATTTTAATAATTTTTTATACTTTTTAATGATTCACTACTGTCTTCACTTTCAATGCCTTCATACATTTGTACCGATCAAAAAGGACATCAAAATCTAACTCAGATGAGAAAAATAGCAATCATGGGCGCAGGTCAGTCGGGCTTGCATCTGGCCATCAGGCTTCTTAAAAGCGGTTACGACGTAACCATTATTTCGGAACGGTCGGCCGGCGAGATTTTTAATGGCCCTCCTACCGGTGCTACTTATTTGTTCAATGATACATTACAGCTCGAAAAGGAGCTCGGCCTCGATCTTTGGCATGATACTGCCTGTCATTCAACCGGTTTCAATATCAATTTCGGCACACCCGATGGTAATCATGCATTTAGTATCAATTCAAAAACCCGCAAGCCAGGTGTTTCCATCGATCAAAGGCTCAAATTTTATCAATGGATCAAGTTGTTCGAAAAGAACGGCGGCAAGTTTGTAGTAAGCGACACGACGCCTTCGGACCTGCTGGCCTGCACGGAGCAGTTTGATCTCGTGGTCGTTTCGTCCGGAAAAGGGCCTCTGGCCAAACTTTTCACACGGGATGATAGCAAATCAACCCGCGAGACACCGGCCCGGAAACTTTTGCAGCTGCACATCAACAATTTTGACGACCCGGGAAAAACCAAATTCACATCCATCACGCTCGATGCCGTAATGGGCGCCGGTGAGATCATTACCGCGCCATTTTATCAAAAAGACGACATTCAATGTGCTTTTCTGCTGATAGAAAGTGTGCCGGGTGGGCCTATGGATGTTTTCGAAGACATTAAATCCGGTACCGAACATCTCCACCGCGCCAAAGAAATGATCAGCACATTGCTACCGTGGCGCTATGAGGCATTTGCCAATGCTGAGATCATTCGTGATGACGCATTTTTGAAAGGAGCATTTGCCCCGCTAGTCCGCAAACCAGTCGTTCAGCTGAATTCCTCGGCTGCGGTGCTGGGTATAGGCGATACCGTGATCCTGAACGACCCGATCGTGGGCCAGGGTGGAAATAATGCAACTAAAATGGCCAATTCTTACGCCAAATCCATCATTGAGCGCGGTAATAAGCCATTTGATGTGGAATGGATGAACAAAACCTTCGACGACTTTTGGGAATATTCCAAACACGTCAACCGCTTCTGTGACATATTTTTATCGCCACCTCAGCCACACGTGGTGGAATTGCTGGGTGCCGCGACCCAAAATACTGAGATCGCTTCCGATTTTGTGAATGGTTTCAATCATCCGCCAAGCCTTTTTCCATGGCTCGACGATGCCGAAGAGGCCCAAAAATATATGGCAAGTAAAATGGCCGTCGCAGTGTGAGCAGCGGCAAAATAGTACAGGGTTCTAAAATGAAACAGTTCCGCGACAATGTCACGGAACTGTTTGCTTATCGGCGGACTGGCAGTCAGTCCACAAACCGGATTCTTTTGCAATCCCCGACCGTTACCGTAGCCGAGCTTGCCTTCCAGTTTCCCACCATCTCATTGCCTTTGTAACGCTTACCCGATACCGCATACGTTCCGACAGGTAAATTCAGACTGACCACCGATGGCGAGCCAGCAGCATTACATTCGGGACGTGTGGTAATGGACTGCGAAATGGTGCCCAGCACATTCCCATCGACGATCACCTCGATACGGTCGTACTTGGCCTGATCATAATTGGTGTAAAAAATCAGGTTGCCCTGTGGTACGGGTTCATTGTCCTTTTTGCAGGAAAAAACCAGCGTAGCTGCGATAAGTAGGCACAAACTGCCCAGACGTGCATTTTTAAAAAGATTTTTCATGGCCTTGTTTATAGTAAGATTGTTACAACATATTGGTTTCAGAAGCTAAGCTTTCTGTTTTGCCGTATCAAAATTATATCGGGCACAAGATCTTCTTTCAGACTATTGAGTAGCCTGCGTTTTTATTGAGCAGAATGAGGAAAATTTAAAATCTCGCGAACATATCCATGAATTCCTGTCTGCGGGAACGAGAAATGGTGATCGTAGAATCATTGTCCATAACAATATACCCGCCTTCGCCCCGAACGAATTTCTTGATCCTGTTGAGATTGATCAGAAAAGAATTGTGTACCCTGAAAAAATCCGGACCGCTCAGTGCCTCGTCAATGTCTTTGAGCACTTTGGAAACGACGATCCTTTTGCCGCCTGAGAGCACCACGCTGGTATAATTGCTCTCCGCTTCGCAGTATATAATGTCCTGGGTAGTGACGAAGATCATGCCATCGCCGGTGGTGAGTGCAATGCGTTGGGGTGTAGGCTTCATCTGTCTCACACTTTCAAAAAGCAGGTCGATCTGTTCCTTGGAGGGTGCGCTTCCTTTTTCCTCTATCCTGCGAATGGTCTCTTTCAGGTCGTCGGGATCGATGGGCTTCAAAAGGTAATTCAATGCACTGTATTTGAATGCTTTAATTGCAAATTTATCGTAAGCTGTCGTGAATACCACATCGAAGAAAAGCTTGTCAAACTTTTCCAGCATATCGAATCCGTTCATCCGTGGCATTTCAATGTCCAGAAAGACGACGTCCGGCCGGTGCTTTTTGATTTCCTCGATACCCTTCTCGGCTGAATTGCACATCGCGACTATTGAAACCGACGGCGCATAGGTTTTCAACAACCATTCGAGCATTTCAATGCAGTTTTTTTCGTCATCAATAATGATACATTTTATCATCTCAAAGCTCTTAAAAGTAGTTTATTTAATCAAAATGAAACAAATGGCCTGCTATACCGGAATTTTAATGACAACCCGCGTCCCGGCGGCCCCGTTAGCCTCATTAACCAGATCAATGATCTCCACGCTGGCATTGGTCTGCGCATATTGGTTCAGTATCGCAATGCGGTCCTCAGTGAGTTTCATCCCCAGGGACTTCTTGCTAGTCGCCGACTTACTTCTAAAATCCCGCGCTTTTTCACGACCGATACCATCATCCTCCACCACACATTCCAGCACATTATCATCCCGCATATTCACTTGTACCCACAGGCTCCCACTGGTTTCCTTATGCAGCAAACCGTGCCAGATCGCATTCTCAACATAGGGTTGAATGATCAGGGAAGGCACCTCTATCGAATCAGAATTAACTTCCTCGCCCAATGTAATGTGGTACTCGAACTTTTCATCAAACCGGATCCTTTCCATTTCAATATACAACTTCAATGCTTCCAACTCATTGGATAACAGCACTTTTTTGCTATTTGAATTGTCTAGTATCAGCCGGATCAGCTTCGAAAACCGGGTGAGGTAAAGTGATGCGGTCGCATTGTCGCTCTTCACAATGTACCTGTTGATGGAATTCAGGCAATTGAAAATAAAATGCGGGTTCATCTGCGCCCGTAATGCTTTCATTTCCATCTCAGCAAACTGTTCGCGCAGTGCCGTTTGCCTGCGGATCGCCGTCACTCTTCTTTTAATCAGCCAGTAACTCAGTACGCCCGTTGCAGCTACAAACAAAACAATGAACCACAACTGCTTCCAAAAAGGCCGCATAATCTCAAAAGCGAAAGGCCTGGGTGTTTCATACCAGGTGACGCCGTCCAGGCTGGCCGCTACCGTGAAGGTATATTCGCCGGGCGGAAGTGACGAAAACCGCACCCGGTTATTGCGACCATTCAATGTCCAGCCGCTATCCAGTCCCACGAGCCGGTATCTGTAAATTAACTTCTGCGGATTCCGGAAATATGCCGTAACGAATTGAAATTCAAAGGAATTCTGCTTCCAGGTCAGTTGCAGTGGTTGCTGTTGGAGCATGAACAAGGAGTCGTCCTGATTGATCCTGACCGCGGTAATGCTGACGTTCAGTTTTTCCTCACGCGATTCAATTTTTTCCGGGTCAAAATAATTCAATCCATTAAAACCCCCGATGAAAACATAGCCGCTTTTAGATTCGAGCAAACTATTGGAATTCAATCGTTTATTCTGAATATTATCCCAAATATCAAACCATTCCAGCTTGTTTCCTTTGACATTCAAATGGTACAGTCCGTCGTCGGCGCCAATCCAGATCCTGCCGCTTTTATCCTGATGTAAAACAGAGATCCGCTGGTTACGCAATTCCGGAAAAATGAGTTTTCTTTTGAGGCTACCTTTACTTCTTATTACTTCAAACAAACCTACCGAACCACACCAAATCGTTGAATCATTGCGTATCAATACCGAACTGACCAAATTACCCGGCGAAAATTGATTATCCTGAAAACGCGTCCTGAAATGCCTGTCGACATACATTAGACCTTGATACGAGCCCATCCAGAAGTTGCCTTTTTCCTCCTCAGTCACAGCCTGAATGTTGTTTTCAGCACCTTTGAACTTCCTTTCACTGATCCGGTAAGTACCTTTTTCCAACAGGTAGCAAGTCATTTCCCCTACTACCAGAAAATCCCCGGATTTTAAAGTATAGATCGTGGCGATCAGTTCATTATCCAGTTTCGTTCTGAGACTTTTCCCCGCTTCCCCGGCCGGATATTGCACATCCCTGAATGTCTCGCGCTCGGGATCAAAGATCAGCAGCCTGCCGTTTTCAGGGCCAATGATCAGGTTTTGACCATCGAAAACCAGCCCGCGAATCGCTCCCAATGGAAACAGCCGGCTCGTGGCTTGATCGGGATGAATAGATTTCATTTGCCCGCTGGCAAGGTTCATTCGCGATAGCCCCGAAGCGGTGCCAAGCCAGATATTCCCTTTATTATCCTCGGTAATCGCCCGGACAATGTTGCTCCATCCTTTATCTGTATGCGAAAACCCTCTCAGCCAGCCAATGTTATGTTCAAGCGGCCTGAAAAACATAATTCCTTCCTGACAAAGGATCCATTGAGTACCGTCCTTATCGTAGAAATCTGCATAGTTTTCGTCATTGGGCAGCTGTTTGCCCGAGTCATTAATCAGCGCCTTTTTGAAGACACCCGTCTCACTATCAAACAGATAGCAACCTTTGGTTGTATTAACGAGGTAAGTGTTGGCCTTGAACGGGATCACACTGATCAGGCTCGCAGCAGGGAATACCGACGGGTGTTGCTCGTCTTTTCCATGGATACGGCTCACCTTTCCATTCGCAAAATTAATCTCAAAGGTTTGTAAATGACCGTCTGTTGCCCAGGCAATGTCATCGGAAATCGGTATCAGGGATTTTACCGACTCAAACGCTACGCTCCTCACCTTCCGGTTCTGTGTTTCGTAACAAAAAACCCTGTGCACATCGCCCAGATAAAGCTGACTGTTTCTTTTGCTAAAAATACGGCGGTAAAAGTAATGTTTGCCGAGACCCGGCAACGGGTAAAAAACGAAGCTGTTCTTCGCCGGATCGTAACGATACAGCCCCTTCCCCGCATTCGCCCAAACCTGGTTGTCGGCCGTCACATGCAGTTTGTACAGCTTGTTAAGTGGCTCAATTTTAGGACCTTCTATTCTTATTTTTTCAAATCCCTTTAAGTCATTGACATATCGTTTGATCTCCGATTCCGTCACGGTCCATATCGTCCCGGAAGTGTCGGCAGCGACATCGGTAAGGTCTTCACCTTCTGTTTCAATGCGTTTTACATTCTGGCCATCAAACCGCTGCAAGTGCCGCGACGACATCATCCATAGAAACCCTTGCTTGTCGCGTACCAGGCTGGAAATGTCCGCGGTCTGGATCCCATTGCTTTCATCGAGCAGCTGTACATTGAAATCCGGCAACTGGGCGAGGCAACTTTGCTTCGCTGTCATCAGCAAAACGACGAAACCAATTCGAAACCGCCTCAGAAAAACCACCGGGGTACATTTACGCGTTAAAAAGACTTAACGCACGCAAATTGTACAATTAAATGAGTCATTGGTAAAACCGTTCAGTAAGTTGTTTGTTTTTCTTAGTAATCGGTCAGGAATGGTGGGTAGATGGTTAGACGACGTGGCACATTTTTCAACCAAAGTTTGTTATTTGTAATGAATATTACAAAATTTACGCCCTATGGCACGACCTAAGAAATTTGACGAAGCGGCTACCTTGCAGAAAGCATTGCAGGTTTTTTGGAAAAAAGGATATGCCGGTACCTCCATGGCCGACCTCGTGAAAGCAATGGAAATCAATGCGCCCAGCCTTTACGACACCTATGGCGACAAGCAAAAGCTGTTTTTGACTGCACTACAAACCTACCTGCGCTCTCAGCACGACTGGATGAATGATGTCAGTACAAAAGATATCCCCGTGAAAGAAACGATCAGGCTGCTGCTGAATACCTTGGTCGAAGACACATTGAATGACCCTGAAAAAAAGGGTTGCTTTATGGTGAATACGGTCACCGAACTTGCTAATGTGGACGAAAAAATCCTGGCAGTGGCTGCTGACAATGAAAAACAGGTGCAGAGCATCCTGCAAAACCTGATCAGAAAGGGGCAGGCTAATGGAGAAATTTCATCAGACAAAAACCCCGAAATACTGGCTGCCTACGTGTTTACAAACCTCATGGGTGTCCGCGTAGTCGCCGCGACCAATTCCGACAAAAAGCTCCTCCACGCTGCGATGGAGATAGTTGTTTCAAGTCTCTAAAAAAATATTTTGAGTTTTATAGTGATCATTACAAATTATTGTTTTAGTTTTGTATCGATCATTACAAAACAACAAAAACTAACAGATCATGAATCGTCTAGCAAATAAAGTAGCAGTCATTACAGGTGGTAACAGTGGAATTGGTTTTGCCACAGCAAGTGAATTTATTAATGAAGGCGCGAACGTCATTATCACTGGCCGCAACCCCCAATCGATCGGTGCAGCGACCGCGGCGCTGGGTGAAAAAGCTTACGGAATTGTGTCAGATACAAGCAAGTTTGCTGACATTCAACAGTTACAGGAAGAGGTAAAGGCACATGCTGAAAAGATAGATTTACTTTTTATCAATGCAGGTATCGCCAAATTTTCATCGGTTGATCAGGTAAGTGAGGAATTTTATGAAGAGAGTTTCGACATTAATTTCAAAGGCGCCTATTTTACCATTCAAGCCCTGCTTCCATTGATCAACGATGGCGGCTCTATTATCCTGAACACCTCCATTAATGCGCACGTCGGTATGCCCGGCGCGAGTATTTACGCAGCCACGAAAGCCGCATTGCTTTCCCTCGCTAAAAACCTTTCCGCTGAATTACTTTCCAGAAAGATCCGTGTGAATGCGATCAGCCCTGGTCCGGTCGTTACCCCACTTCATAGTACCGCCAAATTTGGCATTACCGAAGACCAGCTAAAACAAATGGGCGAAGGCATTTTGAGTCAGATTCCCGTCGGTCGCTTTGGTACATCCGAAGAGATCGCCAAAGCCGCCGTTTTCTTCGCATCCGACGATTCCAGCTTCATATTGGGAACCGAATTGATCATCGACGGCGGTATGGCTACGTTATAAACCTTCTGATTTTCAGTAGTTCAATATTATTCCAAAATTAAAAAGGTATAGAAATGTCACAAATGTGAGACATTCCTATACCTTTGTTTTATGAAGGATACGGAGCAAAGCATTATCGAAGCGGCTATTTTGATTTTCAATGAGGACTTATCGGCCCCATTGGAGAAAGTTGCGGAAAAGGCAGAAACGACCCGACGCACATTGCACAGGTATTTCAAGGACCGGAAAGAATTGATGCAGCGATGCGAAAAGGAAATCCGCAGGTCTTGCGCACTGGCCATGAACCAGGCATATAACAGCTCCGAAGATCCTGTTATTCAGCTTGAAAATATGTTTTACGCAGGTATACAATGCGGCACCAGGCATACTTTCCTGCACAAGCTGCACCAGCTGCATGATCACGCCCACGAAACCAGCAATAAGGATTGTGTCAAATTTGAGCAGACTTTTCAACTCTGGACCTCCCATTTGAAATTGTTGCAAACCACGGGGATGATCAGCGCAGAACTATCCGCTGACTGGATTCAAAATCTCTATAATGGCATCGTGGCCGCCTGCATTACCTCGTTGAACCAGACTCAGAATCAGCAGGAGGTAAAAAAATTCGCCTGGTTCTCTTTTAGCCGCGGTATAGGGATCTGAAAAAAATTTATCCACCCATGTCTCACATTTGAGACAAAAAAAAAACACTTTTAACAATGAGCGAGTACAAAAACTTTGATGTAGTGATCATTGGCGGCAGTTATGCCGGACTTTCTGCGGCGATGACATTGGGTCGGGCGTTGCGGAATGTTTTGATCATTGATAGCGGAAAACCTTGCAACAGGCAGACACCGCATGCGCACAACCTCATCACGCACGACGGCAAATCCCCGGCGGAAATCTCCGCAGAAGCCAGAAAGCAGGTCCTGGCCTACCCGACCGTAATCTGGCTCGACGATCTGGCAGTATCTGTCACCGGCGAAGACCATCATTTCATTGTTTCAACTGTTGGGGAAAGGCATTTCATGGCCAAAAAGATACTTTTTGCAACGGGTGTGAAAGATCTGATGCCGCCAATTCCGGGTATTGCCGAATCCTGGGGAATTAGCGTCGTGCATTGTCCTTACTGCCATGGCTATGAGTACCGTGGTCAAAATACCGGCATACTGATCAATGGAGATATGGCACTGGATTTTGGTAAATTCATTCAACACTGGACCAATCACCTGACTATTTTCACCAACGGTCCGGCCACATTTGATGCAGCAGTTCACGAGAAGATCCTTTCGCTAAACATTCAGATTAATGAAAAGAAAATTCGTGAACTTGACCACCACAACGGTTATATCAAAGCTTTGATTTTTGAAGATCAATCGCAGGTCGAACTGACTGCATTGTACGCCAGGTTGCCATTTGAACAACATTGCCCCATCCCGGAAAAAATGGGTTGCAACCTTACAGAGCATGGACACATTCAGGTGGACGAAGCGCAGAAAACCAATGTTGCGGGTATCTACGCGGCGGGTGACAACACAACGATGTTCAGAGGATTATCCATGGCAATGGCGGGCGGAACAATGGCGGGCGCGCGGATGAATCATGAATTAATCAACGAAGTACATTCATAACCTGAAAGTAAACCGGTAAGTTTGCGATTTGTTGCGATTACCTTAACATTCAGATATGTCATTCTACACTACGTCCTCCACGATCATCATTACCTGTCACAACCGCCTTGCGTCCTACCTGGAACAGGAAGTAAAAGACCTGGGATTCGTTGTGGATGAGGTATTTATAACCGGGCTAAGGTTGCAGGGAACAATTAATGACTGCATCCGGCTCAACCTGAACCTGTACTGCGCCAGCCAGGTCTTATACAGCATCGGCAATTTCACGGCGCATCACCCCGACGATGTGTACCGTTACCTGAGTACCATGCCCTGGGAAGATATTATCCCGGATGAGAGCTATTTTTCGGTCACTAGCAATGTGCAGAATCCTACGATCAACAATAGTATGTTTGCCAATTTACGGGTCAAAGATGCGATTGTCGACCGTTTCAGGGACAAAAAAGGCACGCGGCCTTCCACTGGCCCGGAGTTGACAGGTTCGGTCATCCATTTGTTTTGGAAAAATGAAAATGCTGAAATTTTCATTGATACTTCGGGGGATTCACTGGCACGCCACGGCTACCGAAAAATTCCGGGAAGAGCCCCAATGCTGGAAGCACTGGCCTCTGCGACGATCCTGGCAAGCCGCTGGGACAGAAAATCAACATTCATTAATCCTATGTGCGGCTCGGGTACCCTGGCGATTGAAGCTGCGCTCATCGCTACAAACAGCCGTCCCGGCCTTTTCCGCGACAATTATGCATTCATGCATTTGATCGGTTATGATAAAGAGGTTTTCTATGCTGAGCAGGAGAAGCTCGAAGCGCAGATCATTGAAGTGCCCGGTTTACGAATACTAGCAACGGATTACAGCAATGTCGCAATTGCTAATGCACGCAAAAACGCGATCGCGGCTGGCGTTGCGGAGATGATCGAATTCCAGGTCTGTGATTTTGCGGACACGGAAGTTCCTCAGGAAAACAAAGGCGTATTTTTTATCAATCCTGAGTATGGCGACCGGCTCGGTGAAATCGTCGAATTGGAAGAGACTTACGCCCGGATTGGCGACTTTATGAAACAGAAGTGTAGAGGATATTACGGATATGTCTTTACCGGAAACCTCGATCTTGCCAAAAAAATCGGCCTGAAAGCAAAGCGCCGCATTGAATTCTACACCAGTAAAATCGACTGCCGTTTGCTGGAATATGAGCTTTATGAAGGTACGCGCAGAGAAATTCCTGCTGCCCAAGCATAGGTTTGGCACAATATTTAGACTATGCAGGACATAACCAACGGTAATTTGTCATGCAACAGTCACAAAACTCGGGGACAAAGCAACAAAGTCAGACTTCCCGACCAAGACCGGAAAATAAAGACAATCTTGATAGCAGACACAAAGAGGAAGAGACGGTGAAGGGTGATCACATTACCAATAATGAAAAAGAAAACCACAGCCTAGGAAAACAGCAGAAGCAACAGCAGTAGGTTTTTTTGCTCTTTTCTGACTTATAAAAAAAGCCCGGATGATTTATTGTCCGGGCTTCATTTTAGCAAACCACCACCGTTTCAATGCCCAGCAACCTACCAAGCTTGGCAATTTTCCCGCTGATGTGCCCCACGCCTACTGCGTAATAATGTGCTGGCCCATTACTAATCTCACCTTATTATTTCAATTTTTCAGCCCGTTTCTCGTTCAATAGCAGAATACGAATCTGTAATGCCTTTTGGTTACCCAACGGCCGCCACCCTCATGAAGAAATACATTATCGCCGCCATCATACTGCTCAATTTCACCGCCTGTGATTGGATCGGCAATTCCCCGAGCTTTGGTGATGACTTCATCACTTACACGATCCAGGCTGGAAACCACGAGATTGACAACAATTTCAACGCGCCATTTACGGGCAGCTCGATCAAGTTTCAGGCTTTGTTTGACAGCAGCTGTGTCTATAAATCGGCCATTCCTGAGAATCAGAATGACATTAATAAGCTGTACGGATTTTCGGACTGCAGCTCGCAGCATCAAAGTAACAGTGCGCGCTTTGGCTGGAACTGGCGCGAAGGTGCGCTGCGCATTTACGCCTATACCTATGTGAACGGGCAACGCCAGGATAAGGAACTGGGCACAGCCGAGCTCAATGAAACGACCAGTTTCAAAATCGAAGCACGGGACAATTCATACGTTTTCACCTATCAAGGTATCGAAACCGTTATGCCACGCCATTGCTCCGGCGGCGTGGGTATCGCATACAAATTGCTACCCTATTTTGGCGGGGATGAAGTAGCTCCCCAGGAAATCAGGATAAAGATCAGGAATATATAACGTTGGTATACAGCGTGAACGACTCCGGCCAGACCGTCAACACACCGGAATTTATTTGCTCCGACAACTGCTCTTCACCATTCCATTTCGGATCGGACGAAGCCATTAATTTGTGCCAGACCGAATGCCCGGCCGGTAACGAAACTTCCTGAACTGACCTTGAAAAATTAAGGACGGCCATCACCTGCTGCTCTTCCGAGACCCGATGAATGCTGATCATTTCTTTTTCCAATGAATGCGCCACCGCCAGTCCATTCCTATCCGTATTATGAAGCGCAGGCTGCTGCTTTCTCAGCCTGATCAATGCCTTATAGTATTGAAACATAACCTGATGCAGTCCACTCTCGTGTAGCGACCATTGCAATTTGGATTGATTAAATACCTCTTCTGACATCGGATCGGGCGCGTCGCCATCCAGGTGAAATGCTGCAAATTCTCTCTTCCTACCCTTGCGCACAGCTTCGGCCAACTCAGGATCGGTGTGGCTCACAAAGTACTGGAATGGATTTGTCTCGCTCCATTCTTCTCCCATAAAAAGTAAAGGCAGATAAGGGCTTACCAGCACCGCTCCGGCCAGTAATTTCTGCATGTCGAAACTTAACAGTTGGCTCGTACGCTCGCCCAGCATCCGGTTGCCGATATGGTCATGGTTTTGAGAAAAAACGATAAACTGCTCACCGGGGCGACCGTCCGCCTTCACTCCAAACTTCCTTTTCCGATGTTCGGAGTAGAACCCGTCATACACGTAAGCATCTTTGTAGGATTTGGCCAGTGAAGCAATGGGCTCAAAATCAGAATAATAGCCACTTCGCTGCTGGCCCGATGAAACTCTCAGTGCATGGTGAAATTCGTCGATCCATTGCGCATCCATTCCGTAGCCACCCTGCTCGGCTGGATTGATAAACCGGGTATCATTCAGATCCATTTCTACCATCAGGTAATGTGTGTTCCCGGTCTGAGCGGTCAGCTCATCAACCCGCTCCCTGATTTCGGTGAGCAAATGTATCGGGCCAAAATCCTTTATCGCGTGCACGGCGTCCATCCGCAAACCATCGATATGAAAGTCACGAAACCACATGATCGCGTTTTCGATGAAGTACTGCCGTACGCCATCACTCCACGCATCATCAAAATTCAGCGCGTCGCCCCAGGGCGTGTGGTATTTATCTGTAAAATAAGGACCGTACTGTCCGAGAATATTCCCCTCAGGCCCCAAATGATTGTAAACCACATCCAGTATCACTGCCAGTCCTTTCTCGTGGCAGGCACTTACCAGATGCTGCAAACCAGCCGGCCCACCGTAAGAATCTTGAACCGCGTAGGGAAACACGCCATCATAACCCCAATTCCGCGAGCCGGCAAACTGCGACACCGGCATAATTTCAATGGCCGTCACGCCAAGTTCCACCAGGTAATCCAGTTTCGTTTCCGCGGCCGCCAACGTGCCCTCTGCTGTGAATGTGCCTATATGCAGCTCATAAATAATGTATTCTGTCAATGCATGGTTTTGCCATTGCTTGTCCGTCCATTTAAAATCTTTCGGATCAAATGCCTGCGACGGTCCGTGCACGCCCTGAGGCTGATACAGTGACGCGGGATCAGGCAATGCAGCAGCAGCATTCAGGACGAACTGGTACAAATCTCCCGGTTTCAATTGATCCGTCGTAAGTGTCCAGTAGCCGTAGCATTCACTTTTCAGAGGTATCTTTTGCTGATTTTCTACTTTCAATAGATAGACCTGCCCTGTTTCAGGAGCCCATACCACGACCGAGGCTTCTCCAAACTCATTGAACCTGATACCCGGCGTCCGCCCGCCCAGTGATTGCTGCAAATTGTTAAAATTCATATCCTATTTTTTATCGGCAATTTTCTTCCTGGTCTCCAAGCTTACACTCAAATCCCTTCCATTGCCATTTCAATTTGTCATTTTTATGATCAACGGCATGGATCTTGGTAAGTTAAATAATGTTCCTGAGAAGGCCATTTACTATAAAATTATGCCAAGTCGGGAAACTCAGATCAGGGAAGATTTTCCACAACTGTATTTTCTGAACGCTTAAAACTGCCCAAATATGGACCGAGAGTCACTTTTAATGATGTATAGATTTTTAGAGAAAATAGCTGATACCAACGAGGCTACTTCTTTTGATTCCTCCGAAGAATTGATGGTAGAAAAACTAATCAATCTCGTGAAAGCGCAGGGAAAAACCTCTATTGCTGAGGATTTTGAAAAACCATACATTCATCCGATGATCACGATCCAGAAATGGGTGGAAGAATTAAAACTGATCGTCAGTGAAACACTAAGGCAAGGTGAAGCGCATTAGCAAGTAAAAAAGGTGATGAGAGCCCTTTAAACTGCATAATCGGGAATGATTTTTGCAACTCGTATAGTCACGTGGGTACACCCAGCAAATTGTCCTTACCCGATGTGCTTGCCAGTATGATGCCAGTTGCACATATCTTGTAAGCCTTTAATCACTTTGACCGATACTATGATTCTGATTGTCGACGACAGACCGGAAAATATACTTCCTTTAAAAAAAATTCTGGAACTCCACAATTTTACCACAGATAGCGCCGAGTCAGGAGAAGAAGCGTTAAAAAAAGTCTTGAAAACCACTTATTCTGTCATCATTATGGATGTGCAGATGCCTGGTATGGATGGATTCGAAGTGGCCGAGGCCATCGCCGGTTTCAGTAAAGCCAAAGACACCCCCATTATCTTTTTGTCGGCCGTCAATACTGAAAAGAAATTCATTACCCGCGGGTATTCGTCCGGCGGCATCGACTACCTCACCAAGCCGGTGGACCCGGACATTCTGCTGCTGAAAGTGAAGACGTTTTACAAACTTTACGAGCAGCAACAGGAATTAAAAGCCATTCAAAACTCACTGCAACAGGAGGTTGAGATCCGCAAAAGTGCCCAGGAGGAACTCGCTGCCCGGATGCATGAATTACGTTTCATTCTCGAATCCCTTCCCCAGATTGCCTTCACCATTGCGATCAACGGGCACATTGAATACGTCAACGAGCATTGGTTCCGCTACTCCAACAATGCCTCGGTTTTCCCGGAAACACATCCGGACGACGACATTTGTAAAAAGTGGAAAAGTCATTTTGAACAGGGCGTGGAGTTCAGCGGCGAGGCTAGGCTGAAACACATTGAAACACAAGAATATAAGTACTTCCTGTTAAAAATCATCCCTATTCTTCAAAACGGGGTGATTATCAGGTGGGTTGGGACATTTACCGATATTCACGAGCAAAAAATCGCCAATGAGTTGCTGGAACATAAAGTAGAACAGCGTACAAGGGAGCTGATTGACAAAAACACGGAGCTCGAAACCACTAACCATGAATTGCAGCAGTTTGCCTGGGTAGTATCGCACGATTTGAAAGAACCGCTTCGTAAAATACAGACATTCAGCCATTTGATAAAAGACAAATACCTGAGTGATAACACAGAAGCTATTTCGTATCTGAACCGCAGCATCAATTCCTCGGCGAGAATGTCCCGGCTGATCAGCGATTTGCTGGACTATTCGCGGTTGTCGGTAACTGCACATTTTCAACCCACCAATTTGAATGCGCTGATCGAGGAGCTTTTGTCCGATTTTGAAGAAATTATCAGAGAAAAGAAAGCAGTGATCCAGATCGACCAGCTGCCTGTTTTGGACACGATTCCGAGCCAGATCCGGCAGGTGTTTCAAAATCTGATCGGAAATGCATTGAAATTCTCCAAGGACGATGTTTCCCCGGTAATATCGATTACTTCTGAGATCATTCCAATCAAGGATATTGACGTACCTGAGTCACCGTCTGGTGAATTTTGCAGGATCGTTATATCGGACAATGGTATCGGATTTGACGAAAAATTCCTTGATCGGATCTTTGTCATTTTTCAACGGCTCAACAATCTCAACACCTACGAAGGGACCGGCATAGGGCTCGCGATTGCCAAGAAAATAATGGACAAACACAACGGACTGATTTCAGCACAAAGCAGCGAAAACCACGGCGCACAATTCATTCTGGTGCTTCCGCTCGTGCAGGAAGACCCATTAAAACCAGTGAAAACAGAAATTTTAGTTTGATTAATACTATGACCAAATCGTCTAACTCTATTGTTCAACAATTACAGATTGTTTTTTCATTTTCAATTTTACTGCTGATTTTCAGCTTGCTAGCTTCCTATTACAGCACGCAAAAGCTGATCAATAATTCAGAACTCGTTAACCATACCAATAAGGTACTGATAGAGGCTGAAAGCATCATTTCCTATATGAAAGACGCAGAAACCGGCCAACGGGGCTTTCTGCTGACCAACGACCCTTCGTTTCTACAACCCTATAACGGGGCCTATGAAAGTACCACAACGAGCTACAACAACCTGACGGAAATGACGATCGATAACCCGATCCAACAGAAAAACCTTCGGGAAGTAAAAGCGTTGTATGAGGCCAAGTTCGGCCAGATGCAGCTGATCGTAGATATGGCCAAGAAAACGCCAAATTTCGGGTCTGATTCAGAAGCCCGTAACAAGGAAATGGCCAAGGGTAAAAAGGTCATGGACGACCTGCGACTGGCTGTGAACCGTATTAAGGAACAGGAAAATAACATACTGGAAGACCGGCTGCAGCAGCAACTCGTGTACATTAATTTCACGCCGGTGGTACTGATCATCGCCGCACTGATCTCCATTATGATCACGGTGTTTGCCTACATGCGCATCCGGAATGACATGGGCAAGCGCATCGCACTACAGCAGCTTGAAGCAGAAAAATATGCAGAAACCAGCCAAAGGATCAGCCATATAGAGCAAGTTACCCGGCAAGTTTCGGATGGTAACTACGCCGCCCGCAGCCAGGACAACAATGAGGACGAACTGGGCAGGATTTCGTTTGCGCTCAATACCATGACCTCATCGCTGCAAAAGACTTTTGACGATCTCAACAGCAAAAACTGGCTGCAAACCGGGGCCGTAAGCATCAGCGATGCGATAAGAGGGGAAAGAATCCTTAAAAAACTTGCTACTAACCTCATTAACACCATTACCGACTACGCCGGGGCACAACTGGGAACGATCTACATCCTGGATCACGACTGGAATTACAAGCTGGCGAGTAGCTATGCGGCCGACGATGCGCCGGAATTTGTACAGGCAGGAAAGGGGCTTGCCGGTCAGGTGGTTGAAAACAAAAAACCATTGATCGTTCACGAAGTTCCTGACAATTACCTGAAAGTGAGCACAACATTGGGAAGTACCAGGCCGGCTGCACTCGCGCTGCTGCCGCTTAATTATGCTTACGAATGCATCGGACTGATCGAACTAGGGTTCCTGAAAACGCCTGATCCGCTGGTCACTAAATTCCTGGAAGACAATCTGGAAGCGATCGCTACCGGAATTAATTCTGCATTGGATTACCTCAAATTGCAAAACTTCCTGGAAGAAACGCAGGCACAGGCGGAAGAACTGCAAACGCAGCATAACGAACTTGAAAACCTGAATTCAGAACTAGAAGCCCAGTCTCAAAAATTACAGGCTTCGGAAGAAGAACTTCGGGTCCAGCAAGAGGAATTACAGCAAACCAATGAAGAGCTGGAAGAAAGAAGCGGATTACTGGAAGAGAAAAATCTTGAAATTCAGAAAAAAGCAGAAGAACTTGAACTGACCACGCGTTACAAATCAGAATTCCTGGCCAATATGTCGCATGAGTTACGCACACCGCTGAACTCGATTCTTCTGCTCAGCAGGTTACTTGCAGAAAATGACGAAAAAAACCTTTCAGGCGAACAGATCGAATATGCGCAGGTTATCCAGTCGTCGGGTAACGGTTTGCTGGGTCTTATTGACGAAATTCTGGATCTGTCAAAAATTGAGGCAGGCAAAATGGAGCTGGAATATGTAAATGTTTCGATCAAGGAAGTGACGGACGACATCCGGTCACTCTTCGCACCGGTGGCCAGGGAAAAGGGGCTTGACTTCGCTGTCAACATTCATAATGACGTCCCGGTTGTGATTGAAACAGATAAAATGCGACTGGAACAAATTATTAAAAACTTGATTTCCAATGCATTGAAATTCACTTCGCGAGGTTCAGTATATGTGAATGTGAAGCTGAAAGAAGGCGATGACAAAATACTGTGCTTCGCCGTGCGCGATACGGGTATTGGCGTGGCACCCGAAAAGCAGCAACACATTTTTGAAGCATTTCAGCAAGCGGATGGTTCTACCAAAAGGAAATATGGTGGTACCGGACTCGGACTTTCGATCAGCCGGGAGCTGGTCAAATTGCTGCGTGGTGAATTGTCGTTGACCAGCGTGGTGAATGAAGGGAGCGAGTTTACGCTTTTCATTCCGGTGGCAAAAACTTCCGTTGAACCCGAACAAAAACCCTTTTTCGTTGCTACGGCTGATGAGAACACTACCAATAAGCCCCTTGAAGAAAATTCCCGCTTCATCAGTACCTTCATCCCGGAGAGCATTGCCGACGACAGAAACAACATTCGGGAAACGGATAAAACCATCCTGATCATCGAGGATGACACGCTCTTTGCAAAATCGTTGCTCGACTATACCCGCAAGCAGGGCTACAAGGGCATTGTGGCGGTACGTGGTGACGAAGGCCTGCAATTGGCCAGGAATTTCAAACCGATGGGTATTCTGCTCGACATTCAGTTGCCCATTATCAGTGGCTGGGATGTGATGGACCAACTGAAATCGACGCCGGAGACGCGGCACATTCCGGTACATATCATGTCGTCTCATCGTATGAAAAACGAAAGTTTGCTCAAAGGTGCCGTGGACTTTATTGACAAGCCAATGGCGTTTGACAAAATGGAAGAGATTTTCAAAAAGATCGAATATGTGATCAGTAAAAAATCTAAAAAGGTGCTGATCGTGGAGGATAATTCGATGCATGCTAAGGCGCTTTCTTACTTCCTGGGCACTTTCGACATCAATTCAGAGCTAAAAAGTGACATTACCGACGGCATTGATGCATTAAAGAATAACCAGGCTGACTGTGTGATCCTGGACATGGGCATACCTGATAAAAAAGCCTACGAAATACTGGAAGAGGCTAAAAAGAACCCCGAATTTGAAAATATCCCGATCATTATTTTCACCGGAAAAAGCCTCTCGATGTCTGAAGAGCTGCGAATCAAGCAGTACGCTGACTCTATCATTGTGAAAACGGCCCACTCCTATCAGCGCATGCTGGATGAGGTCTCGCTGTTCCTGCACGTGGTTGAGGAAAACAAGAAAACGGGCCGCCATGTATCAGACAAGAAAAACCTGGGTGCTATGGGGGACATTCTAAAAGACAAGACGGTACTGATCGCTGACGATGATGTGAGGAACATTTTCTCTTTATCCAAGTCTCTTGAAAACTACAAAATGAACGTAGTCACTGCCCTGGACGGAAAAGAGGCGCTGCAAAAATTGGAAGAAAATCCTGCGGTGGATGTCGTACTGCTTGATATGATGATGCCTCAGATGGACGGCTATGAAACCGCCAGAAGGATCAGGGATCAATATAAATGGCGTAATTTGCCGGTAATTGCAGTTACCGCGAAAGCGATGACCGGCGACCGTGAGAAATGCATTAATGCCGGCGCATCCGACTATATTACCAAGCCCGTGGACATTGACCAGCTGATGTCGCTGCTGAGAGTTTGGCTTTACGAGAAATTTTAACAACCTATCCTCCAATAAATCATCCACCCCGATGGATAAGAAAAAAGTACTGATCATAGACGACGACGCAAGGAACATTTTTGCTCTGAAAGCCACGTTAAAGGCCAAGGGTTTTGATTGCATTGCCTGCTCCGGCGCACCGGAGGCGCTTGCACTGCTGCAAACCGGCGCACTCGCCGATGCGATCCTGATTGATATGATGATGCCCGAAATGGATGGTTATGAAGCCATTCCACTGATTAAAAGAATCGAAAACAGAAGGAAAACGCCCGTTTTTGCGGTAACTGCCCAGGCCATGGTGGGAGACAGGGAGAAATGCCTCCGGGCGGGGGCCGACGGTTATATTTCCAAACCCATTGATGTGGAAAAATTATTGCAGTTACTGCGTGACATTTAGGCGGGTATGATTGAAGATGATGACATAGAGCTCTTACTGACCGATCTGTTCGACATTTACGGATATGACTTTACCAGCTATTCGCGCGCGTCGCTGAAACGGCGTGTTGTACGCCTATGCTCGCTCGACAAGTTTCCCAGTTTCGCAGAACTCCGTTACAAAGTGAAAACGGACGGACATTATCTGAAACGGTTTGTGGAGGAGATTACCGTCAATGTAACGGAAATGTTTCGCGATCCGATTTTTTACAAGTCATTGAGAGAGGACGTTTTACCGATTCTGGGCACCAAGCCATTTATCAGAATATGGCATGCGGGGTGCTCCACTGGTGAGGAAGTTTATTCCATGGCCATTTTGCTGAAAGAGGCTGATTTGTTGCGTAAGTCATTGTTATATGCGACCGACCTGAACCCGAGTGTTCTTGAAAAAGTAAGAAAAGGGATCTTCCCGCTGAACCAAATGAAGCAATATTCGGAAAGCTACATTGCATCAGGTGGTCAGAAGGATTTTTCGGCCTACTATACGGCTAATTACGGTCAGGCGAAGTTTGACAGAGAACTGTCAGAAAAGATCATTATCTCCACGCACAACCTGGTTTCCGACAGTTCTTTCAATGAATTTGATCTGATACTTTGCCGGAATGTGCTGATCTATTTTGATAAAGATCTGCAAGACAGGGTTTTGAAACTGTTTGACGACAGTCTGGGCTCACTGGGTTATCTGGCCCTTGGAAGCAAAGAAACGCTTAAATTTTCAGCCATTCAAAACAAATTCAAGCAACTGAACCGGGAGAAAATATGGAAGAAAATAGTGTAAGCCAGCACTGTGACGTCCTGCTGATCGGAGGGTCCGCCGGTAGCCTCGAAGTACTGTTCAAGCTGCTTCCCCAGTTGAAACCAGCATTGCCCTTCCCTATTATCCTGGTGTTGCACCGCCGTAATTCTGCCGAATCCTCCTTGTCGGACCTGCTCTCGGCGAAAACAAAAGCTACTACCAAAGAAGTAGAGGACAAAGATCAAATTGTCCCGGGACATGCCTATCTGGCCCCTGCCGACTATCATCTATTAATTGAAAAAGACCATTCCTTTTCGCTGGACGATTCTGAGAAAATCAATTTCAGCCGCCCTAGCATTGATGTTACTTTCGAATCTGCGGCTGAGATTTACGGGCCGGGCGTTGTGGCTTTATTGTTGTCGGGAGCCAATGAAGACGGTACCCACGGACTGCTAATGGTTAAAAAATGGGGCGGAAAAACGGTAGCACAAACCCCCGAGAGCGCGCAAATGCCTTTCATGCCGCACTATGCCATTACGCACAAGGCCGTGGATCATATTTTTGATCCTCAGCAAATGGCAGATTTCATCAACAATCTTTCGTAATCGTTGATTTCTACCATAAAAGATAACATCAGTCCTTCTTTCTGATTGTATTTCTGAGGAAATTTGTTGCAGGTCAAAACCTGAGTAAAACACAGGATCCTATCTCAAACACAGTACAGTCATGGCAAAGCCCAGTAAATTATACAGCGTTTTATTCAACAAATGCCCAAGGTGCGGCGAAGGTGATTTCTTCATTACCAAGAGTGCGTACAGCCTGAAAAATTTCGACAAAATGAACAAGCATTGCCCGCATTGCGGTGAAAATCTGGTACCGGAACCAGGCTTTTACCAGGGCGCATTGTACATGAGTTACGCGTTCTACGTAGCATTTATGGTGATCTATTTTCTGATCTTCGTCAACGTTTTCCCCAACTACCTTGATTACTTTCTAGCCAGCATCATCCCGATCCTCATCATACTAACGCCTTACTTTTACAGGCTTGCAAGAAGGTCGTGGCTTGCATTATTCATCACCCCAGCACCGAAGAAAACGGTTTAATGACTTTCGGCTGACTTTTTTCTGAATTCATCGGGCGTCATTCCTACTTCTTTCTTGAAGAATTTGGTGAAATATGAATTATCATTAAAATTAAGCTGGTATGCAATTTCGGAGACCGTCAGGTCCAGGTTCACCAGCGACCTTTTTGCCTCAAGAACGATCCTGTTCCTGATGAGCTCTCCCGCCTGCATGCCGATATGTTCCTTACACAGCGCATTGAGGTGATTGGGCGTCACATGCAGCATGTTGGCGTACTCGCCCGGCAGCCTGTGTTTTGTAAAGTTCCGATCGATCAGTTTCTGAAAATTGGCAATCACCGCATTTTTATGGAAAGCACTTTTTTGCCTTTCTTCCTTAGCAATGCTTTGCTCAATGGTCAGGAAAAGCTGTAATAGCAATACTCTGATCATATCTTCCCGCAGCACAGGACTTTGGCTGTACTGATGTAGCAATTCTTCAAACTGTTCTACGATTTTCTCTCTGATATCAATAGCCAGCCCAACTACATTCTGCCTGCTATCGCCGTTTAAAAAAGAAAAAAAGTCCAGATAATCGGGCTGCAATAGAAATGAACGGAAAAATGACTCAGAGAAATTCACAACGTATCCTTCGACATCCCCCTCAAAATCCCATGAATGTACCTGACCGGGAATCATGAAATAGATCTGATACGGCACCACCTGAAAATGGTGAAAATCAATGGTATGCTTCCCGCCACCATCCGTAAAAAGTACCAGATGGTAAAAGCTGTGCCGGTGCGGAAAAACCAGGTTTTGATGTTCCTGCAAATAATCAGAAAACCGGCTCACCATAATGTCGTCGTCGCGGTACTCCGAAAGCGGGCCAATATCGAGCCGCGGGAATGTTGAATGCATGGGTTCAAAACTTGTTCTGCCGGGAAATATAAGCATATTCCGGTTGTTTGCTACAAGCAGCTTTCCGGCATTCAATCCAACTGAACGGTCATTTTTTGCCCGGCTTTGGCGTAGTAACCGACGCTGCGTATAGTTTCGACCTGAACTGGCCGCCAGCAATGGCTATCTTGTCACCATTTTTATTGTTGATAGCTTCCCCTGAAAATGTACCTTCCACGATCCGGTTTTCCTTGTCCAGTCTGTTTACCTTCAATTTGCCGGTCACCCCTTGCGCCGGATCCACCAGGTATGCGTCCGTATCCGTTAGAGCATAGGCAACGATCAGGCGGTTCAATGGATTGACATCGATTTCCTGACCGACGGTGATGTCCTCAGGGAAAATAATAACCATTGATGTTTTTTCGCTGGCAGTTTCCTGCACACCCGCCAATGCAACATTCTGCTGTGCAATCACTGCGGCAACACTGGTATTTTCACTATTGGGCACATTAGCCATCCAGGTTTTACCGTCAATTTTAGCCGTTAAAAAATTCTCAGGCAGGGCATCGTCCTTTTTACATCCCAGGACACAGAGCACGCAAATCATTAATAACCATAGCTTTGACATAAGATCAGGATTTTCGTTCATACAAATTTCCATGATCGAAGGCGCGTGAAAAATAGTTATGCCTAACCATATTGATGATACCCCAGGCGGCGAAATCTTTGTATCTTGTGCAGTTACACGCTTCACTTTTATGGCCGCACTTTTACAAAATTTTGTGTTGATCGCCACATTCCTGGTCATTGCTGTGGCGGCCACGGACCATTCTAATCCGGGTATCGGTGTGCAGCAAAGCGTCGGGCAGTTCAGGGCAGATTGTAAGGCTTATGCGGGAAGTCTGAAGAAACTAACCAGCGCGATCAAAAGCATTGATTCCACACGTTCAGAGACGATTCTTACTGCCAGAAACGAGTTGAAACACAGCCGTTTGGCTTACAAAAAGATTGAATACTTTCTCGAATACTTCTTTTTCACTTCATCGAGAATTTACAACCGCGCTCCCAAAAACGAAATAGAAGAACCATACCTCGAATACCAGGAACCTGCCGGCATGCAGTATATGGAGGCTATGCTGTACGAAGATACTCCTGCCCGAAAAATGGCCGAACTATTGGTCCAATGCAACCTGCTCAGCGTCGCTGCCGATGATCTTACCTCCCTGCTGTACCAGTTTCAGGCCAGCGACAAACAGATTTTGGAAAGTATTAGAATTCAGCTAATCCGGATTATTGCATTGGGTATCAGTGGCTTTGATGCACCACTACTCAAAAGCGGAATGGCCGAATCCTTTATTTCATTACAAATCATTGAAAAAACGCTGGAACCTTACCTGGCCAGGGCGAAAGATGACAGCGTAAACCATTATCTGAAAACAACACTGCGATTTTTACAGCAACATCCTGATTTCGATTCGTTCGATCGGCTTTCCTTCCTGACAGAGAATGCATTGCCGCTTCAAAAACACCTGGGCATCATGATCCGGCAAATGAACCTGGATACCAATTCCGCCGGGATCCTGAACTATCGGGCAGAGCACCTGTTTAGTCCCGATGCGTTTGACGATCACGCATTTGGACAAGATTTACCAGCTAGTCAGCTGGAAGTAGAATTAGGTAAAAAGTTGTTTTTCGAAACGAGGCTATCAGGCAATGGAACAAAAAGCTGCGCATCCTGCCATAACCCAGACCAGTTTTTCACGGATGGTTTGCCCAAAAGTATAGGTTTGGATAACCATTCTCTGGTCAGAAGGAATGCACCCTCCCTGCTTTACAGCGGTTATCAGCATAATCAATTCTGGGACGGGCGGGCAAAAACATTGGAAGAACAGATCGCAACGGTGATGCGGGATACGGTAGAAATGAATGGAGATCCGACGGTGATCGTGGCATCACTCTCAAAGGATAAAACCTATGCAAGACAGTTTCGAAAAGCTGGATTGATTAACAGAAAACAGGCAATCACAGAGCAGCATCTTTACCAATCCTTAGCTGCTTTCGTCAGAACATTAAAGCCATTCAACTCCGATTTTGATAAATACCTAGCCGGAAACAAACGTGCATTAACAGACGGCCAGAAAAGTGGTTTTAACCTTTTTATGGGAAAAGCACAATGTGGTACCTGTCATTTTGCGCCGCTTTTCAATGGCCTGATTCCGCCGTTATACAAACTCACAGAGTTTGAAATATTGGGTACTACATTAACCGATGATCTTGAAAAACCTGCAAATGACAATGATAACGGCCGTTTCGATTTCAAATCTACACCATATTATAAAGGAGCGTTTAAAACACCAACTGTCAGAAATGTAGCAAAAACTGCTCCCTACATGCACCACGGCACTTTTGGTTCATTGGAAAAAGTCATTGAATTTTACAATCAGGGAGGTGGCGTGGGCTTAGGATTAGATGTGCCACATCAGACGCTTTCTTCTTTACCATTGAATTTGAACGAACAAGAAAAAAACGATTTAATCTCCTTCCTGCAATCCCTAACGGATCATATATGAAAGCACGTTTGCTACTCTCCTTCCTTCTTTTCTCAACCCTCGGCTTTGCACAAACATTGATCCGGGGCCCCTATCTGAATGTGGCGACTTCCACCAGCATGGTAGTACGGTGGCGCACGGATCAGGCCACCAATAGCCGCGTCAGGTATGGCTTGTCACCGGGTGCTTTGAGTGACGTGAAAGAAAGCGGCACCTCGGAAACGGAACACGAAATCAAACTGACGGACCTAAAACCAAAAACCAGGTATTATTATTCAATTGGCTCCAGTACAGTCGTTTACCAGGGGGACCCCGAAAACTACTTTGAAACTGCACCCATACCCGGGGCGATTGGGAAATACAGATTTGGTGTTTTGGGAGATTGCGGCACAAACAGTGCGATCCAGGGTACAGTGCGCGATAAGGTACGTGACTACCTGGGCGATAACTATATGAATGCGTGGCTGTTGCTGGGCGACAATGCCTATCCGTTTGGCAGAGATGCCGAGTATCAGTCTGGCTTTTTCAATCATTACAAGGAAGGATTTCTCAAAAGGAACCCGTTGTTTCCCAGCCCGGGTAACCACGATTATGACAACGATAATTTCGACCGGCAGAATGATCACAATGTCGCTTATTACAAGATTTTTACGATGCCAACTAATGGCGAGGCAGGAGGCATACCTTCCGAAAACAAAGCCTACTACTCGTGGGACTACGGTAATGTCCATTTTTTGTCACTCGATTCCTATGGACGCGAGGACAATTCGACAAGACTTTACGATACGCTCGGCAGACAGGTAGAATGGATCAAAAAAGACCTGGCGGCGAATAAAAACAAGGGCTGGGTAGTTGCGTACTGGCATCATCCACCGTACACAAAAGGCTCACACAATAGCGACACCGACCCCGAAACCATGAAAGTAAGGGAAAATTTCATCCGGATCCTTGAAAGAAACGGTGTGGACCTGATCTTATGCGGTCACAGCCACGATTACGAACGTTCAAAACTGATCCAGGGCCATTACGGCAAAAGCGATACATTTAACCCGGCAGTTCACAATGTCAGTTCGTCTTCCGGGAGATATGATGGCTCAGCGGAATCCTGTCCGTACATCAAAAAATCCGCGATCAACAATGGAACGGTTTACGTGGTGGCGGGATCTGCGGGACAGCTCGGCCACACCACGGACGGATATCCGCACAAAGCCATGTACCATTCGGATGCCGAACGGGGCGGCGGCCTGGTATTGGAAGTTGAAGGAAACCGTCTGGATGCCAAATGGATCGGTCTGGATGGGATCATCCATGATCAGTTTACGATGGAGAAAGACGTCAATAAAGAAACAAATCTGGAAATTGCTGCGGGTAAAAGCGTAGAACTGAAAGCATCGTTCATTGGAAAGTATGTCTGGAACACGGGTGCTACTACACCGGCCATTACAGTCAGTCCCAAAGACGATACCGATTTCACCGTGAAAGATTCCGAGAATTGTATCAATGACGTATTCCATGTGAAAGTAATCCATGCACAACCCATCAAACTGATTGCTTTCAGCACAGCAGCCGATGCAGGCAATCTGGTTACAATCAAATGGATAAGCGAGTTTGAAAATGACTTTTCACACTTTTTGATCCAACGGTCAACAAATGCGGCTGATTACCAGGAAATCGGGCGGGTCAATGGCGGACCTAATTCCACTCAAAATAAAAACTACGAATACATAGACCTGGAAAGCCCTGATCTAAACGTGGCGGAGACTTACTATTACCGGCTCAAAATGGTTGCCTTGGATGGCAGAATTGAATATTCCGCTATTACTTCCGTTAAACTGCGGGAGATCATTCTCGGCAACGAGCCTTTCACCCTAAAAGGCGAAATACAGATAGTCCCCAACCCATCCTCCGCCAGTGAAATGCAGATCAAAACCGTCGGCAAGGTGAATCTTCCCGCCGATCTCACGCTGATCGACATCTCTGGCCGCATTCGCTCCACCCAAAAGTTGACAATAGAAGAAACGCCAAAGGCTTTTCTTCCCGAAAAGCTATCTGCCGGGGTGTACTTTTTAAAGGTAGTTGGGGTGAATGGTGGCGTGGTGGTGAAGAAGCTGGTGGTGAATTAACGGGGAATTTTAGCCGTTAAATTATTGATACATGCCGCCTGATAACTGCGATCACATCAAGTTCAATAAGGAGATTTTATCTAATTATTTTAGCGTGGATAGATAAAAACAACTTTAAATAACGAACATGAGACGATCATTTTATCACCTGGCCTTAGTCTTCACAGGCCTTCTATTTGCTAATTTTTCTTGCCAGGACCATGTGGTGCCACAAAAGGAGGCACAGATTAAGACGGAGTCGCGAGCCGATTTAGGGACTGGCGTTTGGAACTATCGACTTTCGATCACAGATCTTGGAAATGTACCCATCACAGAATACGGCATTGTGTATGTAACATCTGCCCTACCGGCACCTCTAACGCCCACTGTATCTGACACGAAGATCATCTTTCCCCTTATTACTACATTGGGCCTTAAAACACGCCCCGGACTAAAACCAGTTGGAGCCAACATTTTCTATAGAGCTTATGCCATTCTGGAAAACGGCTCTGTCGTATACGGAGAAACGAACCTTGAAGACTAATATGGGATCCTCTTCTGGGTGACGTAAAAATTATAGCACAAAAATAGCGGATGGCGATTTTCGCCATCCGCTATTTTTGTGACTATACTTGTTACTCTTTAACCACAACCAACTTCTGAGAATAAACTTGCTTGTTCTGTTTCAAGGTCACAATGTAAACCCCTGGCGGAAGTTGAGATACATCGATCTTCTCGCTATTCCATTTCTGGGTGTGTAGTTGTATCCCTTGTTTGTCGTGTAATTCCAATACCTGGTCAACTTCGTGTTTTCCTTCGAACTTTATTTCTACCCAATCTTTTGCGGGATTGGGGAAAACCAACAGTCTTCGGTTAACCTTAACAGGTTGATTGGAACTGGCGGTTGGATAAAAAAATAGTCGATTCTTTTTTGTGCTGGCGTTAGCTGTGTTTTGAGCATAACTATCCTGGCTACACAGGTATAAAAAGAGTATGGTGATACCAAGTACTATTGTCGTTTTCATAGTTTTAAGGTAGTTCATAATGGAAGTTTAAATTTACTTCTTTGCCCAAGACTCTGCCTTGGAAAACAGGATTTGAGGGAGTGGGTATACTTTGGTTAAGTATCCAGGTGTTTGGGGCATTGCCAGGGAAATACTCTTTAACCTCGACTTCCACGGTTGGTTGGGCTGCTATATTGTCACTTGCACTGGTTGCTGCCCAAACTTGAATTATTTTTAACCTAATTTCCCAATCACCCTCCATTTCTGGTATTTGCCCTACACCCATTTGAGAGATGGTGCTATTGCCAACTTCATATGGAATCCCTGGTTGAAAACTATTCCCTGGGGCAAAATTAATCTCACCAGAGTTACAATAAAATGAACCGAAATCAAGCACTTGTCCATCTGGACGTCTTACTTTAACCGTGTACATAAAATCATCATAATATAAAATGCCATCTGCGCCGTAATCGATTGGATCACTAACATGCAGTGTAAAACCAAGCTCCGGTTTAATAGGATTGTCTCCCGTTTTAAAAGAGCCCTTACTCGGGTCTGAATGACAGGCGGACAAATCCGATGAATTGAACACTAGCCACTGATAGGAAGAATTAAAATCCAGATCATTGACAACAAGTTGGTTGCCTGTGACAGGAATTTGGGCTAAACCCTGAACAACCTCCATGACACCACCAACCTCCTGCAACAGTGTAAATAAATGCGTGTTACTAATATGTGTACTAGGACCATTCTCCCAAGTAAATGTTGCCGAATGATTGTCCCCCAAAGTCACAGTGCTGTTGCTGTTATCAGGAATTAAGCTTATGGGGGCAGGTGGATTTACACCATAGACATCTGAACCTTCCGGTCCATAAAGCCATACATTGTTTGAGTTTTTAATCCCCGCAGCTACACTCCAGGTATACTTGCCAGGGGTTGGGAAACTGCTCGCCGTAGTGATCACAGGTGTTACAAGCTTATCGGTTGTCCCAGAGGCCACTTCCACATTGGTACCCGCTTCCTTAACACTATATTTATAACCCTGGGCATCTGCCACCTGTCCCCATTGTAATACCACACCCGACTGAAAAGCACATTGCTCATCTTTAAGCACTGGCGCTGGCGACAGACTCAGGTCAGCGATAAAAGTCCGCCAAACCGTGGCGCCTTTCTCTTCGGCTAAAATAAAAGGAGGCGTCGCTGCCTTCACCGGTGTAAAGGCCCATTGTACTGCCTGCTTATCAACAATCCCGGGGATGTTGCTTACGTGCATCGAAAACGCGGGTTGTCCTGTATTGATAAATTGCTTATAAGGCTCCTTGTACTCAAAATTATAATTGTTGCCCGCATTGGAAAGGCTGCTGGATGTAAGGATAAACGGCGCACCGATCAAAGGGACATGCTCCCCGTCCGCAGGATAAGCCCCCGGCGTCAGCGTAGGAAGGTCTGTTTTGAAATCCGTTACCGCTCCCAGGCTGCCATACGCATCAGGAAATGCCGCTTTCTCCTCATCTGTCAAAGGGTAGGTCATCCCATTGGGCCATACATGTACCGCCCAAAAAGAGCCCAACTTACGGCGTGCAACAACCGACCAGCTGTATTGACTGGTTTTGGACAAGGCCAGAAAAGTTTCCAAGGGCACTTGCGCATCGTCTTCATTATAATACTTATCAAAGGGCATAGTTTGTTCGGGTACGTTGCCACTCTTCTCGGTAATGTGCAAATCATATCCGTCTGCACCGGCTTTGCTCATCCAGCTGAATGGGCTCCCCCAGGCTGCAATCGTCTCCCCTGCTTTCGGGTTCTGTATGTCCACCGGGGTCACTTCCTGGGTATGCACCTTGTAGGTCACCGTCCACTTCTGCTTCCCTTTCAGCGATTCACAGAACGCGGGGTCAGGCGTGGCAGCGCAGCCCTGGTGCGGGTCGCCTGTGTTGCTCAGCCGCGAATGCACATAATAGGTCTGCCCTGGTTCCAGGTGCACATCCGCAAAGGTCATGCCCGTCACCATGTCAGGGGCGGTTTTGTTTAAAAACTGGTAAACAGGCGCTTCATTGGCATTGAAGGTAGCGCTCTTGCTTACCTCGAAAAGCCGCGAGCTTTCATAAGTAATATACTCTACTTCCACCCCAAACATACCAGACATCTCATCAATAGGCATCCACGGATGGATTACTGCGTTGTCCTCTGGGTAGTGCTTTAACGTGGAAGCATAATCAGGAAAGCCCAGCACTGCTGCCCACGCATCGTAAAAAGCAATGTGCTCCTTGGACTTTAAACCATAACCCTGATCATGCAAAGCTTTCATAGTAGCCAACCGGAACTCTTCGATGCCCGAATTGGCGGGCGTGGCCAGATAACCTTGAAAAAAGGCATTGACAACAACATCTTTATCCATTTTGTTAATAAAGTAGGTTAAGCTACCCGGTTCGTCATTGGTGTAGCCTTCATCCAAACTGGTGGCATCATTGACCGTGCCGTGCACCAGAAGGTAATAACACAAATTGATGAAACCCGTGTTATTGACGTAGTTATTTGCATCCCAAAGTGCACCCTGGTAAAGCGCAGGCTGCCCATATAACTTAGGATTGCTGAAATCGCGTAACAAAGTAGGGTCCGAAAGTTCCTCGAACAAGGTCCAGATATTGTCAGCATTAGGATTTTGGTGATCTTTCTCGTAATCCCGTTTCGTTGCCAGCGACAAAATTTCCCCCATTGATCTCACAATGGTATTCCATTCCTTGGTGATTGACTGAAATTGGATCTGATCATATTTGGCGTATAGATCTATCGCCCGAAAGTAGCTTTTACTAATCTGATCACGGCAAATAAACTTTTTTTGATTGGGGTATTGAAAAACCGTAGCAACGTTGGCTATATCAAATTTTACATCCGGATATGGAAAATCCCAAATTTCATTTTTTATCAAAACAGGCTCACCGCCCTTCAAACCATCGTAGCCAAGTGTCTTCTTGTACCAATCCCGCGTAACCTGGGTGAAGCCGTGGACAGTGACTGCTAGTTTGGATTCGTCTTCATTGTTGTTCTTTGAGAAATTTAAATCATTATCCCAGTCTGTAAAAATGCTGCGATTAAAACCTGTTCTAAACATGGTTCTAATATTATTTGGATTTGAGCAGTCTATTAACTCGCTTATTTTCTGACTTGCAGGCCCTGGTAATAGGGTCCTTTCGCGGATATTGATTGTTAAAGCGCCATTAATCAGGCTTTGTGCCGTAGCTGTGGTGCAATTCACATTGTGTAAGGTTTCTTTTACATTAATCAAATCCCAGGCTGCCATAAGTTGCAGGTAAGCATGAGAACCCGGACCATGGCCTAACTCTGTTGCCGCTTCAAGTGAAGCAACTCTGAGGTCCGGATAGGTAGCCGTTGCGGATAGTTTTTCAGTAAAAGCTTTAAAAAGGATTTGCAGCGCAAGCTTGAAGGTTCCATCTTTATCGCCGGGAATTAAAGGGAACACCTGGAAGAAATCGTTCGTGCTTTTCCCGTCCACATATCCGGAGGCACCTTCATTCATCGCAAAAACTGCATATTTCAAGGGCTCTCCGTTATGGTGCACATCATACTTTTTATCCAGCGGATCTTCTATATAAAAATCGCCTTTATACGCGATGGGCAACTCATAGTCTTTCTGATTATAAAAAGTCATAAATTTGTCACCCGTGATATCTGGATACAACTCCCAGTCTTTAAACCAGGTTGGGTTTTCGAATTTTGCGGGTTCCATCCAAAGACTGAATGAATAACCAAGAATATCGGCCAAACCTTCGTTTAATTCACTCATAGTCTGTGCAAACAGATCAGTTTGCGTGCTTATGGCATGATGCAGAATTCCATGTGAAATTTCATGGCCAATAGTTTGACGGGTCACATAGGTGTCAAAAGTCGAAGTTTTTCGAATATTTATCATGTTACTTGCATAACCATTCAGGTCCACCTCATTAATAAGTCTACAGACAATGGGGATAGTCCCCGCCTTATCGAAGCCAGCCCAACCAACACCATTCGCATCTTTAAAAAGGTCGTAAGTGAATTTCGGAAATTTCTGTGCTGCATCAAGTGCGCTGATTGCATCTTCGTCGGAACTGGGATTTACAACACCATTGTTTTGCACGTTTAGCGTTTTGAAAGTATTGAATGGACCTTTATAGTCAGCCTGGTTATTATCGTAAGGGACCACTCCAGCTAATGCATATAAATTGTCATCAGCATCTGAACTTATAATCTCTACAGGGGCATAAAGGCCGAGTGCTGGATTCTTCGGCGAACACAGAGCCACACCAGTAGTATAATGAGGCCCAAATGTTTTTACGGTTTGAAAAAACTCATATTCTGATGCGACAAAAGGAAGATACGCGGTTGCATATACGTTTTGTTTACCATGATAAGTGGTCTTTACATTTGTCATTAAATAAGGCTCATGATTATAAAGAATCCCAAGCTTTCCCACATCAAATGGCAAAGGTTGTCCATATTGTAATGGCGTGTAAAACGTTTGTGCATTTGCATCGGGAATGATCCAAATACCAAAGTAAAAAATAAGCAAGCAGATTGCCCGCAGGTAGTTTTGTTTCATAGAACAGTGTTTAGTGTAATGGATAAGGTTTTTGCGCCGCATTGCAATCTTACGATATACGTAAAGTATTT
>NZ_JBDSFX010000073.1:0-42959 GCF_039919315.1 Dyadobacter sp.
CGGCTATTGCTCAGTTCAACGCTCATCAGTTTGAACTCCTTGTCAAATACTCTTCTTTCTCCTGACATAAGTGTTAAGTTATAAAAGTTCCCTTAACTCAGTGTCCACTTAAAGGTATCAAGTCCAAAGTCGGGTGTTGCGATATTCGTATTTTTACAGGCCGCAACCAGTAAAAGAGCCGCCAATGCCAGGGGTATAATTTTCATTTCAACGATTTTAATTGAGCTTTTTTGCGAAGCTACATTGGTTATGAGGACAAGGGATGCTGTTCACAATGGTTTAATGCGTTCTATTTAATAGCACATACCAATGGGATCGCGGTAGCAAAATTGCAGAAAACTATATGGCCTACTGTTCTAACTTATCAATCCGAACATCAGGAATTTGATTGAAGCTCAATGGATTATGATTTTTCTTGAATTCGGTGGGGGTTTGACCCGTCGTTTTTTTGAAAGTGGTGTTGAAAACCGTTTTGGAGTTGAAGCCCGCCTCGTAAGCAATACCTACCAGGTTCAGGTGATTCATTTTCGGATCAAGAATCAGACGCTTCGCTTCTTCCACCCGGTAGCGGTTTATGAATTGAAAAAAGTTTTCACCAAAACCGTTATTGATAATGTAGGAGAGCAGATGGGGCGAAGTATCAAATTGCGATGCCAACCGTATCAGGCTGATCTCAAAATCCAGGTAGGGTTTTTCTACATTCATTAATTGCCCAAGCATTTGAACGTAATCTGCCAGTTTCTCATCCGTCACTAATTTCTTTTTGCCCTCAGCTTCTTTTTGAGCTTGGTCGATAATGGTATCAAGCTGTAATTTTTCAATGGTATTGAATGGAAATATTTCTTTTTGCTGCAAGCCATAATAAGCAATATAATAGATGCCAATAAAATACAGCAGGGTAGAAGTGTAGTCAAAAACAAGTGACCCTTCCGATATCTTAAATACGGCGTCAGCCAACCATAGCACGGCAATCAGGATTACACATACCACATTTTTTTTCAACCATTGCAGACTTATCCGCTCCGTGTTGGAGGCGTATGTTAAAAGATTTTGTTGGTAGCGGGTAATTTTATGAAAGGCAAAAAGGCAATAGGTAAAGACTTGCAGACAAAAGGCAGCAGTAAATATCAGTATCACTGCGGCCTCCACTTTCTTTTCAACAGCTGTTTCCGCCGAGCTTGGTGGTACAATAAATGAAAGGATTGTTAAAAGCAGCATCAGCACAACGAATAAAAAATGAAGGTTATCACGTTTTCTCCATTTTCGATTAGGCTCTACATAGTAGACAATGCTTAGGTAAAATACCGGCGCGATAATATAGCTAGCCAGGTTAATGAACGCGTCAATAGATGAGTTTTGGTCAAACATTTGGACGTCGTCAAAAAGGACACCTAACTCAATAATAAAAATCAAGAGTATAAAAGTGCCGAACCACCTATTGGCTTTGACATTTACATGATTAAAATTGGCATATATTAACAGCGCAACAATTAACGTTGGTCCAATGAAAAGGGCCTCAACTGTACGATTCATGGTGGCATGTTCATTTGCCTCAAATATAAGAACTTGGTTTGAGGGATTGCATCTCTAAAAAATACCGTTTCACAGATAACGCCGGTCAACCAGGATTACAGCGGTCGGCCATTGATATCCAGCTCCACCAATTTAGCTTTTCCAAGTTTTTTAACTTCCTCGAACTGAGTGGCTTTATCACCCACTACCAGGTATATCATTTCCTGCTCTTTCATTTGTTCTTGAATGGTCGTTTTAAAATCGGGCAATTGCATATTTATCAGCTGTTGTTGCTTGTCTTCCAGGAATTTTAGAGACTTGCCGTATTTACTGATCTCGCCCAGCATTGCTAGCTTGGACGCCTGGCTTTTATATAAGAGTGTATTTCTTTTCAATACCTTATTTTTAGTGATACTCACCTCAGGTTCTCCAAAAGTTTGCCCGTAATCACGAAGCATATCCCGGATAACTTCCAGGGAAGCCAGCGTAGCATTTGCCCTTACGCTCGTATAAATCGCAAAAGGCGAAGTTTCTTTTAATTTCACCAATGTCGAAGACGCACCATAAGTGTAGCCCTTGCCAATTCGGAGCACCTGCGTAAGTCTTCCGCTGGACCCGCTGCCGAGTATTTCATTGGCAAATTCAAGCCGGTCACTGTTCGGGTCCGTAGCCGGGACTGCTAATTTGCCCACATACAATACGGACTGTTTGGAGCCGGGTACATCAATAAAAAAAATAGATCCGGCATTTACCTCGACTGGAATTTGATAAGAAGGTAATGCTACCTGTTTTGGCTTCCAGTCATTTTCAAGTGCGGCAATTGACTTTTTTACTCTTTCCCGGGTGATATCACCGGCGATATGGAAGGACGCAATAGATGGTGAAAAATACTTGTCATAATAGGTTTTGAGATCTTCCAGGGTAATGACTGACACCGTCTTCAATGTCCCGGTAGCAGGATAGCCGAAGATATGCTGATCTCCGTAAAGCAGTTTGTTGAAGTTGATAGCGGCAATGGCTGTGGCATTGGCTTCCCTTCCTTTCAAATTCGTAAGAAGTGCCTGATACAAACGTTCATATTCCGTTTTATCCCAGCGTGGCTGCAGCAGTATTTCCTGCATTAATGCGAAAGTCCGTTCAAAGTTTCGTTGCAAACACGTAGCGCTGATCCGCATTTCCTCGTTGTGGCTAGTCACCGTAATGTTTGCGCCCAACAGGTCTATGGCCTCTTCCAGTTGTGCAGCTGTTTTGGTTGCCGTTCCCTGCATGAGCATACCTGCCAGCAGCGATGACACTCCGGACTTCTCCATCGGATCAGCCCAATGCCCCCCATTCAATACTACTTCAAAATTTACAAGCGGGATCTCACTGGTTTCCAGTCCGAACACTTTCATGCCGTTTGCTTGTGAGCTGGTCCAGATTGGTGGCATCCTGAACATGGGCGTTTCCCCGAAAGCAGGCTCAGAGCGATCGTGTTTCGTTTTTGTTTTTTCAAATTTGGCGTCCTCGCCCGGGGCCACATTTTCATTTTCTATCCCAGCAATAACCGGTTCTACCCAAACAGTTGCAGGTAAGGCACCATCCATCGCCAGTTCTTTTTTTCCTTTGGGTACAAAACTCGTGGCTATATAGGGCCTATTTTTAATGTATTGGTTAAATACCCTTTTCACATCTTCGCTGGTAACTGCCTGCAAAATGGCAGCCTCTTTGCTGATATAGCCAGGATCGCCCTTAAATTCATTATCCTGGCCGAGGCGCTGGGCTTTATCCAGAATGTTTTCAATGCTCAGGTATAGGTCGGTTTCTAACTTTGCCTTAATACGTTCGAGGTCTTTAACCGGAAATGGCGCTTTGTCGAATGTATTCAGAGCCTCATCAACTGCTGTTTTGATATCGTTCAGTTTGGTGCCAGCATTGCCTCTTATCCTGATATAAAATTCACCGGCAATTTCTTTGCTGTAATGGTAGGCATTTACAGAGGGCGCGAGTTTTTTATCTTCCACAATGACCTTATAGAGCGGAGCGGTTTTGCTGCCGCTGAGTAACTCTGCCAACACATTCAATACATACCCATCCTTATGGTATTCTTCGACAGTTGGAAAGACCAGGGTCAGTTCTGGCAGCGTCGCAAAATTATCTTCATAATAGAGTGACTTAGCCGCCGTTAGTTTTACAGGCCTGGGTTTTAGGGGCGCTACCGCCGGCCCTTTTCTTATTTCTCCAAACCAGAGCTTTACCCTTTCCTTTGTTTGGGCAATATCGATATCTCCTGCGATCACCAGGGTCGCATTGGCTGCCCCATAGTACTTGTCGTAAAACTCTTTAACGTCCTCTAAGGTAGCCGCCTGAAGGTCGGGGAGCAAACCGATCACCGTCCAGTTATAGGGATGTTCCTTAGGATACATGTTGGACATGATCACCTCATTCGTGTTTCCATACGGTACATTGTCATTGTTCTGACGCTTTTCATTTTTAACCACCTGTATTTCCTTTTCCAAAGCCTCTTTGGTTACTGTATTGATCATATAACCAAGTCGGTCCGAATCGATCCAAAGTATTTTTTCAAATGCATCCTTTGGGATCACTTCATAATAGATGGTCCCGTCATTCCACGTACCTCCATTCCGGCTACCGCCCCACTCCGGGATCAGCTTACGGTTTGCGCCCCGAGGCGTGTTCTCGGAATGGTTGAAAGACATATGTTCAAAGAAATGAGCAAAGCCAGTCTTACCTGGTTTCTCCCGGTTTGAGCCTACGTGGACGATGGTGGATACAGCCACAATAGGATCCGAGTGATCTTCGTGCAGCACGACCTCCAGTCCATTGTCCAGCACAAATTTTTCGTACTTAATACCAAAAGTTTTAGTTGCTGCACTTTGACTGGTTTGTGAAAATGCATGGCCGATACCAACCATGAGCAACATGGGGAGCAGGAGTTTCTTTAGCGCGGACATGGCGGTTGAATGATGATATGATGAAGGTAGTGAATTGTAAAAATTATCTTGCTACCTGTACCATCGTGCTGCTGGTGCTCGCCGTATTTTCAATCCGGATCCAGTAGCTACCTGCGGCCAGATTGGAAACATCAATCTGCTCCTGTTCTTTCAATCCGGCGATGTTTTTTCCGAAAATCAATTTCCCATCCACAGCGAATATGTTTATTCTGCCTGAATGGCCGACCAGATCGGGTCTTATTTTCACATGCAACTGGTTACTGACCGGATTGGGATAAAAGATCGTGTTTTCCGCATTGGTAAAATTGACCGCAACTACTTTACTGTAAGCGAAATCGCCATCGGTTTCGATGGATTTCAACCTGTAATAATTTATTCCAGGGGCCGGTTTGTGATGCGTAAAGCTGTAAAATGTGGTATCGACCGCTGGCGTTTCGCTAATGGCCTTGAACGTTTTGACATCCGTACTATGCTCTACCACATACTTTGACATATCGATCTGATCCGCTACTTCCCATCTTACGGTGACCAGATCACCTTCTCTCACGGCACTGAAATCCACTAGCGTGACCGGAAGCGAGGCTTCGGAGAAAAGAACGGATAGTCCATATTGATTTGATATCCAGAGGCTTTCATTTTTATCAACCCAGAGATCACCACCGAAATCCCGATAGGGTAGGGCGGCCCCGGCCTTTTCCCAGCTTGTGTTATTGAATTTGTAAGCCTGCGTTTCGTTACCGGATGCCAGCATATATGGTTTGCCTGAAGGTGAAAGAGCCAGACCGGTAATCTGGCTGCCAAAAGGAGCGTTTGATGCATTAAAAACCGACCAGACCGAACCATTATAATAGGCGATGGAATTTTGATAGGAGGAAAGATCGGTCTGTCGGAGCCAAATTTTTCCATCATTCTGAATTTCGATCTGATCGATAAAAGTCCCAATCGCCGGACTGGTTGAGGAATTGATCGTGTACATCGTGTTAGGGCTGACCAAGTCCATTACCTGGATTTCACTGCTGTAAACCGGGCTGGTATTGACCACGAGGATCCAGGCCTTATTGTTGTGAAACCTGACGTCCTGAATGCGCTGGCTGTCGGAAAGCTGCCGAAGCGCAACCGGCCCTGCAGATGTTTCTTTGAATATCTCCCGTTGCGTCCAGAAAATCCCGTTTTGCGGGTTGTAATCTCGTATATTACTCGTGGTAAGTATCTGCGTTACCAATGCGCCCGGCGAGGGTACTTCATTGACAAGCTTAACTTTGCGTAAGATACCGGCAAGTCCGGAATTGAGCACGTAAACATTCAGATCATCATCGGTACGAACGGCATTGTCCAGGCCTACGCCTAGCAGTCCATCGGTGTTTGACCTGTTGAATGCCTGATAGGCAAGCGTTTTCGGATCCATTTTGATAAATCCTGCATCAATCACTCCGAGCCAGATATGCTCCTTGGAGACTGTAATCTTTGGATTCCCGCGGCCGAAAACGAGCTGGTTCTTTTCGCTCAGGAATGTGAGCCCCGGTGGCGAGCTGATACTTCCTGTGTTGAATTCAACAACATAGTCCATCTGGTCGCGATCGGGATAATTAATCAGATCGTCGGGGCGCCCCTGCACGCGGAAATACAGCTTTGTATTGGCCGGCAAGTCCTTGGCAACATCAGCAATCTCTAAATAGGGCTTATAATTCCGCCGGAAGATCGGGTTGCTAAAGCCTGGGTTGTCAGCGATAGTAATTGTAATATTGAGATAAGTTTCAGAGGGCAAATAGGTGAACGGAAGCGTTCTGGGCACATTGAGCCCATTCTCAGCAATGGGTAGGAAAAGCCCGACAGAGTTAAGCTGCGGGTTAGCCGAAAAATAACTTGTCTCCGACCATTTTCCTTCTTTCCCGCCTTGAATAGCCTTCACGCGCCATTTGTAGCCGCCAAGATAAGTTGAATACACAAATTGGTTTTGCGTAATAATCTCCTCGGTCGGATAGGAAAATTCGAAATCATACAGTGGCGCTACCTGGATCCGGTATGAGGTTGCACCCGGAACATTTGAGAACGATAACGTCACAGATTGTTGTGACGGAAAAATAGAGCCTGCCGCCGGGCTAAGCGGCACGGGCACATCTGGCTGGTCGGGATCGATCTTGATTTTGATAGAATTCGACCAGTTTGAAATGCCAAAGGAATTGACCGCCCTGACGCGGACAAAATAGGTTGTCCCCAGGGTTTGCTGTAATAAGGAAATTCCGTTAAATGGAGTCGGACGGATGACCTCGCCCGTAAAACTGCTATTGGTAGCATAGCTGAATTGGTAGGATCCGGCACTCACGGAAGCTGGCCAGCTGTAAAAATTCCCTTTGATAGCCGTAATGTCGCCAGCAAGTGAAACTGGCAATGGCGCGGATTCTATTTTAGCAAAATTAGCCTCTGCATGCGCTTTAATCACGGCCTGTATGATCGGATGAAGCGGGCGCCCGGCAGCATTGCCGCCGCATGGGCTCATCAGCGATGAAGTAGTGCTCACTTCGAAGGATCTGTCATAACACTCGCTGCCTTCCACCCCGCCGCAAAAGTCGATCGGGCCACCTGGCCATTCGCAGCTATTGGAGTGCAGAGCCCCGAAGTTATGCGCTGTTTCGTGCAGAATGAGGAGGATATTTTCGAGCGCTGACACGTTGTAGGATCCTCCCAGAAAAGCAAGGCCAGTGAAACCGCCGGTTACCGGTTTGGTATAGAGGTATAGCTTTTTATCGAAAGTGGAGTTGGTACCACTGCTGGCCAGGATGTTAAGGAGTGCGTAAATGTCATTCTGAGCTGCGTAAGGATCAGGGCCACCATCTTTAAATATGCGGATGCTGGTGACCATCAGCCTGATATTTGTTTCCCTTTCAAAAAATTTCGAAGCTTTTTCAATATTTTCAATCACTTTCTGAATGATGGCGACTGTATCGCGTTCGTATTTTACATAGGTATCAGAATCAATGTCCACGGCAATGCGACATATTCTGGTCTCCCCGATGTTAGTCCGCGCGTTCTGCTGTGCCATGATCGCCGGAAGCCTGCTGATCATGCGCATCACTTCCTGCGGGGCGTCGTGATCTTTGGTGCCACACGCGAAGGGCTTTTCCTGGCCGAAAGCCGATCCGCAGGAAAGTAAAAGGATCAAAAGATATTTGAATCCCGTCGAGTTAAAATTGAATTCATTCATCAGGATGCGAGGTGACTTGTTAAGGATTCCCAGGTTTCGGGCACAATGAGATAGACACTACTTGGCAACACCACCGTTGCACTTTACGTGTAAATTTTATTGATATATGGCGGATGTGCAGGAAGCACTTGCTTCAATGCTTTGTAGGTTTTTTTTAACATTTTTTACGGTGAAATTCCGTCGCTCGCGCAACCAATTGCTGAGGAGCGCTGTCATGGTTTTATAACTCGTTAATTTTTTCCATGAAAACAATTCGCATCTGGATAGTTACTCTTTCTCTTGTCTCCATTTTTTCGGCCTGTTCACCAACAGAGACTGAGCAGATGATCAATGAGCCGGCAGGATCGGCGCGGTATTTTATCGATAACCAAAGCGACAAAGAGTTGATCGTTGAATTTCCAGTCCCCGTTTACAATTTTGAAAAAGATGCTATGCAGGATGTCGATAGTCTCATCCGTCTTAATAGCAGGACGAAGTCAGTTGTCTTTGAAGATGGAGGGTTTGGTATCAATCCGGATCCGGAAAAGTCTTTCAAAGAAATCCGTTTTTACACCATTACCAATGGGCAAAGATCTCTGGCCTTTACAATGAAGCCGATCAAAAACGCGGCATGGGCCAAACTCATTCGCAGCAGGGATAATTCCGGATATGGGTTAACCGAGTATTCATTTACAATTACAGAAGCTAATTTAAAGTGAAGGCCCAACACCTTTTTCTTACTATTTCCTCATATACGATTAAAATCAAGTTTGGAAGGTAACCGTGTTCCCTAGGTTTGCGTTGGTCAGGTCAACCTGATAGTTTCCTTTTTTAATTTCATAGAAAACCCTCATTAGCAGCTAAAAAAAGAAATAGAAAGACTGATTTGTACATTGACCGCCTATTATTGTAAACGATCCTCGCTGAGTCTGTGGGTTTGGTTTTTGTATTTGTCTGAGTTCATACTTATGGGTTCCTTCATTCAAATTGTAAGCAGTGACAGCACCATCTTGACCACAACGTGGAGCAATGACACGATGAGCGAATATCGCGGTTCCAACCAGGATGTCATCAACAAAAACCTGTACAGGAAGTCCGCCGAAATCGTATGTGTGAAACACAGCGGATCCGGTAATATTAGTAACAGAGATCTCCTTTTTTACAGAAACTTCACCAGCATTCCCAGAAGCTGTTACGCTCACCAGGTACCTCCCGTTAAGTCGATAGGAGTGTGTGGGTGACCTTTCACTGGAACTGGCTCCGTCGCCGAAATCCCACGAATAGGAATCAGTATTTGAAGAAATAAGATTGAATACAACTTGCCCTTCATTTCCGGGTGAAACGCTAAAATCGACAGTTGGCACCGGTACATGATCAACCAGCGTACACGAATGAAGCATTACCAAGACAGCAATACCACTAATCAGACAGCGAACAGTTTTCATATTGATTTCTAACGAGTTAAGTGTGCTAAAAGTAACAAAAAAAGTCAATCGCCTGCGGATGACCCGTAGAAAAACAGACTCGCAAGCAACAATCGATCATTGTTAAGACGTTTCGGGCGATGCCCGAAAGCTTTTGGTTACCCGACAGACAAAGGAAATATAGGTAATTAACAGTTTCAGAAGCAAGCCTTAGACGAATCATGCAAAGTAGACGCATCGGAGATAAGCCTTTGCTGAATATAGTCGGTATGCACTGCAACCTGTTTCCAAGATCCATTCTTTGCTTTTATGAAGATCATTTTTGTTTTCGGGATTCTTTGTGGCTTACTGGCCTCTTGTAAAACCAAGGAAAATCAACCACCACAGATTGCCGTACGCGATACCACCATTAAAGTTGAGAATTCTTTCACTGAACTTTTTATCGATACTACCGCGCTGAGCCGCTTTGTTAGTAGGCAAGCCACCCAGGATAGTCTGGCCAATAAAATGCAAAGTTTTTATAACCGCCGCAATTACCAGTTTGCATGGTTTTTTCCCGATGGGATGGCTGACTTCGTCCATACCTTTCTGAGCTTGCAGGATGATTATATCCATGATTCGGGGGATAGTTCACTCTACGATTCCAGACTGATGGCCCGCATCGATTCTTTGCAGCTGCGGAAGCGTATTCTGCCCACAGACTCAATGGTAATTCAGACTGAGCTGGGATTAACCGAGCATTTTTTCAGGTATGCCCAAAAGGCCTACTCGGGCGATGGTAGCATCAATATTCGGGAACTGGACTGGTTTATCCCGCGAAAAAAGATCAATCCAGGTGCTTTTCTGGATTCTCTTTTAAAAAATAAAGGTGAGAACCTGGCCTCCTATGAACCCGTAAACCGCCAGTACAATTTACTCAAAGAGCAGCTAAGGTCTTATTATGAGCTTCAAAAGCAGGATTGGACTGAACTTGAACCAGTTAAGAAACTCAGAAAAGGCGACAGCTCGTCTGTGATTCCCGAAATCAAGAGGAGGCTGGTTTTGTTGGGGGACATGGTCCCCGCCGATTCTACCGATATGTTTGACTCAACCCTTGTTGAAGGGGTCAAATCCTTCCAGGCGCGCTTTGGACTGAAAGCGTCGGGGGAGATAGGGGCGGGGTTTTTTACAGAATTGAATGTGCCGGTCAGCGAACGGATACGGCAGATGCTGATCAATATGGAGCGCATCCGCTGGGTGCCGGCAGCTCCTTCCACGGACTACATTCTGATTAATATTCCTGAATTTCGCCTGCATATGTATGAAAAAGGACAGCTTGCCTTTGATATGAATGTGGTCGTTGGTTCACAAGCGCATAGTACGGTGATATTTGCAGGAAAACTAAACCAGATCGTTTTCAGTCCCTACTGGAATGTACCGCCGGGCATCTTGAAAAATGAAATTTTGCCGGGTATTAGAAAAAATAAAAATTACCTGGCCAGACACCATATGGAATGGAACGGCAGCAGTGTGCGTCAGAAACCTGGGAAGTCCAACTCGCTGGGTCTGGTTAAATTCCTTTTCCCAAACAGCTATAACATCTATTTGCACGATACCCCTTCCAAGAGCCTTTTCGGGGAATCGCAGCGCGCATTCAGTCATGGATGCATCCGATTGTCTGAGCCTCAAAAACTGGCCCAGTTCCTGCTTCGCAAAGATTCCACCTGGACCAAAGAGAAGATAAAGGCTGCCATGGAAAGCGGCAAGGAAAAGTATGTCAGATTGCGCGGTATGAATGAAGTGCCCGTTTTTATCGGCTACTTTACCGCATGGGTAGACCATACCGGCAAGCTGAATTTTCGAAAAGATGTTTACGGCCACGATCAGAAAATGGCGCAAAGACTATTTGCATCAGCTAAACAAGTCTCTGCATTAGAGTCTGACTAGCACTATACCTTAACGCTCCACTTGCGGATCAAGGCCATAAGCTCTTCCAGTTTGATAGGCTTTCCGATGTAGTCGTCCATTCCCGCATTGAAGCAGTCTTGCTGGGTACCTTCCATGGCATTGGCCGTTAAGGCAACAATGATGGGTTGTTCAACGACCGTTTTGCGGATCACCCGCGTAGCTTCAAGGCCATCCATGCCCGGCATTTGCATGTCCATCAAAATTAGCCCGTAGTTTTTTTGATTGGCAGCTTCCACAGCGTCTTGTCCGTCGCTGACCAGATCGGGCTCATATCCAAGTTTTTGAAGGATACGCACGATCACGTGCTGATTGATCTCGTTATCTTCGGCCACCAACAGCCGGAACGGGTATTTTGCAGCGAAGTCCGCCGATAGTTTGTGCGATGCAATGACGTCTGTCTTAGCAAGCAATTTGGTTTGCAGCGCATTCATGATGTGGCTGCTAAGTACATGCTGCCTGATGGGTTTGGTCAGTATGGAGGTGAAAAGCTGCCGCTGCTGATCCTTGATATCCTCACCGATCGAGCTCAGCAAAATGATAGGGACCTGCGGCAAATAACGCTGGATGTGTACGGCCAGCGCAATGCCATCCATTTCAGGCATTTGCATATCGGTTAGGACCAGATCAACTTCCTGTCCGTCAAAGACGAGCTCCATGGCTTGTGATCCCGAAGAGGCCATAATGGGTTGCAACTTCCAATTTTCCATCTGCCGTTTGAGTATGGCCAGGTTGGTGGCATTGTCATCGACAATCAGGATTTTCTTTCCCCTGTGCTCATCCATATCCTGATCCACGTGTTTGGGCAAAATTTTGCTGCCTTTACTTGTTCTCAATGTAAAGGAGAACGTGGATCCGTGGTTTAGCTGACTGGCTACGCTGATTTTTCCACCCATCAGGTGCACTAGTTTTTCTGATATGGCAAGTCCCAGCCCGGTTCCGCCGTATTTGCGGGTTGTGGAAGAATCTACCTGGGAGAAAGCCTTGAAAAGCCGGTCTATTTTGTCTTCTGAAATGCCAATTCCGGTATCGCGGATATCAAACCGGAGGCGCAGTGTGCCGTCTTGCATTTGCTGTTGCAAACTCACCGATACACATACTTCCCCGTGCGTGGTAAATTTCATGGCATTGCCCACCAGGTTGATCAGGATTTGCTTTAAGCGTAGCTGGTCGCCGACGATCTGCTGCGGAACCAGCTCGTCGATCTGATAGACCAGATCCAATCCGATTTTGGCAGCTTTGCTTCCGAATATATCCAGGACATCCTCAATGTTTTGACGCAGATTGAAGTCTTCATTTTCTAATTCCAGGTTTCCGGATTCAATCTTTGAAAAATCAAGAATGTCATTGATCACGTTGATAAGCGTATCGCCGCAGGTTGCAATAGTTTCAGTAAACACACGCTGATCTTCGCTGAGCTGTGTTTCCTGCAGCAACGCAGCCATACCAATCACCCCATTCATGGGTGTGCGGATTTCGTGGCTCATGGTGGCCAGAAAAACGCTTTTTGCCATGTTGGCCTTGTCAGCTTCCTGTCTGGCTTTGACCAGCTCCGCGTTGGCTGCACGCAGGTGCGCATTGATGCTTTTTTGAATTTCTTCGTTTTGTTTGCGTACCTGGGAAAGCTGTGCTTCTTTTTGAAGTTCAGCCATTTGCATGGCCTGACTGATATGAAGCTCATAGTATTTGTTGAGCATATAAGCCCAAAGCCCGCAAATGAAAAAGATGGCTGCCGCCAGTAGAATGTGAATGACAAAGGTCAGTAGGTCAAAGTATTCCAGTCTGGTAAAATAAATCTCTGACTGGCCGCTATTTTGCAGATAAGCGAAGGAGGCATGATGAATCAGGACAATGAGCATCATCGGGATTTGCAGTTTCCATTTTTGGTAGGTAATCAATACTGCGCTGCCGATGAAGGCAAAAAAATGCATTTCAAACAATCCATGCATTTGATAGATGAACTGCGCCATATAAATACCCAAGACGACACTGAGTACATATTGGTACAAGTCAGAGTCGGGCAGGGCAAGTTTGACCGAGTAAAAGGCCACCATTAAAATTCCGCCCACCCCCACAGCGATAAACCATGTGTCGTAAAATGTGGCCAAAATCAGCCCTATTACAAAATAGCCTGCCAGAAAGAAATTCATCAGACGATCTGATCTTTCCCTGACTGCCAATTGAAAGTTACCGTCCGCGGCGTTTGCGGAAGCGCTCTTAGGATTCATATAGATTCAATAACGTTAATTTTTGCAAACCGGCAGCGTGCAGCCGTACGATTGTAAAGCCTTGGCACTCAGCATAGGAAGTGGTTGCCTTTGGAGCAATCCCTGGATTGCAATTTGGGCATAAGCCGTTTTTTCGTCACTACAATAGCGACTTGCGTTGTAATTGCCGCGGTAGTAAAGTTTTTGCTCGTTGTCAAGGAGTGCGGCCTGCGGCGTAGAATAGACCCCGCATTGGGTAGCAACCGATGCATCAAAAACGACAGGGATGGCAAGACCTACCTTCTCCTGAACTTCCTCGGCGGAATATTTCTTATCGGATAATACAACCACCACAAAGTCAATGTCTTTTCCATAGCGACGCACCAACGACTGGAAATGAGCGCGATTAAACTTGGAACACGGACATTGCGGATTATAGAAATGAAGAAAAACCGGTCTTCCCGGCTGCTGCGGGATTTTTTTATTTAAATCGATGGGTGTTCCGATCGAGACTGGCTTGTAATTTGCTGGAATCGGAGTAGGCAGCTGGTAGATCCAGTCATGATACCAGAACAATGCGCCAACCGCTGAAAGCAGTAGCGTAAGCCACATGATGACTAAGACCATTCTATTCATTTAACGAAAGAGTATGGAGCGTAATCTTGTAAAATTAATTTTCTCGTGTTTGTCAAATTTACTCTAAAAACATCAGAATCAGCCGCTTTTTCAAACTTAATTTTTGCTTTAATGCCGCCCGGCTGCGACTTGCTAAATCAGCTTGGGGCCAAATCCAGCATATTGATTCAAGCCGGTAGGGACTATATGATGTGGTTAATCGTTACATTTGTAGAATCAGTACGGCTTGTCTTGCTGATCGCGAACCCTTTAGGTGATACGCAAGACAAGGAAACAGGTTTAGCTGGGTAGCATCCAGTTATAAACATGCATAGATAATGTCAACGGGAAATCAGGAAGGTCACTGCCATGAGCGACTACAGGGAATTGATTGAATCTGGAATATTGGAACTTTATATTTTAGGCCAGACCAGCGCAGCAGAAACTGCGCAGGTCGAGCGCATGAAAGATGCCCACCAGGAGGTCAGAGATGCGCTTTTTGATTTGGAAGTAAGCCTGGAAAACTATGCGCTCAGTCAGGCGAAGGCTGTTGATCCGACCATCAAGCCGTTTTTAATGGCAACCATTAAGTATATGGACCGGCTTGCGGCAGGGGAGAAGGAGTCCTTCCCGCCCAGGCTGCATGCGCAGTCCCGAATTGAAGATTACCGCTTCTGGCTGGAAAGGCCCGACCTATCGCTGAGGATTCCTCTCGATCAGATCGATGCTCATATCATCGGTGCAAGTCCTACTTTGACCACAGCCATTGTATGGATAAAAAACGGCGCCCCGCCAGAGACCCATCGAAAAGAACTGGAAAGCTTTCTGATCCTGGAAGGAAGTTGCAATATTGTCGTCAATGGGCAGGATCATCACTTATATGCGGGAGATATCTTTACCATTCCCCTGCACTCATCCCATCACGTGCTGGTCACTTCTCAGATTCCCTGTAAACTAATTTTGCAACGGGCGGCAGTGGCAGCGTAATACCGCAGCTAGCTCCGCTGAACAAACTCATCCGCAACGCTAGCGAAAGCGACTTGATATTTTTTTATAGTCTATTAAACCTATATAGCTTATATTTTTTATATATTTGCCGCTGAACCAATCGTAAGTATGAGACAAGCTTTAAAATCCATCATCTATCTGGGTGCCATTCTGCTACCTATGCTCCTTTCTGCACAGGATACTCCCATTGTCAACTCAACGATCTCAGGGAAAGTGATCGATGCCGCCAATAGCCAGGCGCTCATCGGAGCAACCGTATCGATCAAAGGCACCACCAACGGCTCCTCCACCGATGCTAACGGAGAATTCAGCCTGATTACAGGTCAGAGACTGCCTTTTACGCTGATCGTATCCTATCTAGGCTATGTGAAAAAAGAAATTTTGATCAATGAGAAAAAAGTTGAGATCAAACTTGATGCCAATAGTAATCAATTAGATGACGTGATCGTTTCCTCGCGGCGCCGTCAGGAGTCCGTTCAGGATATACCCATTCCGATCACAGTGATTCGTGGCGCGACTGCCGAAGATGCAGGTGCGTTCAACCCCAACCGTCTGAAAGAACTGATCCCATCTGTGCAGCTTTATTCTTCCAATGGACGCAATACCACCCTGAACATTCGCGGACTGGGCTCGTCTTACGGTCTTACCAATGATGGTATCGACCCGGGTGTAGGATTTTACGTGGATGGTGTCTATTACGCACGTCCGGCGGCTACGGCCATTGACTTTGTGGATATCGATCAGATAGAGGTACTGCGCGGACCGCAAGGAACATTGTTTGGAAAAAATACCACTGCCGGTGCTTTCAATATCACAACCCGCCCTGCCAGCTTTACGCCGGGAGCTAGTTTTGAAACCAGTTATGGAAACCTGAACTACATACAAGCCAAAGCGTCGGTGACTGGCCCATTGGGAAAAAAACTTGCGGCCCGTCTTTCTTTTTCAGGTACGCAACGTGATGGAACCCTTTATAATCAAACTACGCTAAAGCCAGTTAATACACTCAATAACGTTGGTTTTAGGGCCCAGCTGCTGTATACACCGACTGACAAAATCAATATCACCTTTGCCGGCGACAACGCGCGCCAAAGACCCGATGGCAATGCGACAGTGGTAGCTGGCGTGGTGACCACCAAACGCGCCGCTTACCGGCAGTTCAACAACATCATTGCAGATCTTAACTATAAGCTGCCTTCCACGAATCCATTTGACAGGATTACCGATGCGGATTCACCGTGGCGTGTAAACAATGATTTTGGAGGCGCATCGATTAACATTGATGCCAAGATCGGGAGAGGTAAACTGACCTCGACCACCGCGTGGCGTTACTGGATATGGGATCCTTCCAATGATCGTGACTTTACGGGCCTGCCTGTGTTGACCAAATCACAGGGCAATTCAAGACACGACCAGTACACGCAGGAAATTCGTTATGCAGGACAGTTCTCAACCAGGCTTAGCGGGGTTTTTGGGATCTTTCTGATCAATCAGGACCTGAAATCTGACCCTGTACAGACAGAAGAATCCGGCTCTGCCCAGTGGCGCTTCTCGCAAAGCTCAACGAGCGCGCTTTGGAAAACGCCGGGGCTATTTGACGGCTTTGGTACCAACACGACATCCAGGCTGAAAACTTTCGGCGCGGCAGTATTCACCCAGTTCGACTGGGCGATCACTAATCAATTGCACCTTTTGCCTGGTCTGCGCTTTAATTATGATAAGAAAGATGTTGATTACAAGCGTCAGACTTATGGTGGACTTCAGACTACGGATGCTGCCCTGATTGCCTTGAAGAATGCGGTCTACACCAATCAGGCCTTCAAGTTCAAGGTGGATGAAAATAACTTTTCAGGTCAGATCACACTGGCCTATAAACCCAGCACCAATGTCAACCTGTTTGCCACCTACGCCAACAGTTACAAACCGGTGGGTGTCAATTTGGGAGGACTTCCTACGGCCAACGGCGCGGTATTAATTGACCTGGCAAGGGTTAAACCAGAATTTGTGACCCATTACGAGTTCGGCATCAAAACCAAGCCATCTGCCAAGTCAACCTTAAACTTGGTGGTCTATAACACAGAGATCAAAGACTATCAAACTTCGGTTCAAACCGCGGAAGTGGGCGTCAACAGAGGATATCTGGCCAATGCCGAGAAGGTTCGTGTAAGAGGCTTCGAGTTGGACGGAAACCTGCGGGTTAGCAGTAATTTTTCATTGACTGGCGCAGTTACATATACCAACGGCAAATACATTTCATTTAAAAATGCCCCGGTTCCTTTAGAGGAAACGGGCGGAGAATCTGCTTTTAAAGATATTTCGGGTGGCAGACTGCCCGGGATTTCTAAGTGGGCAGGCTCGCTGGGTGGTGAGGTTTCCAAGGATGGGGGCCTGCTAAGTTTGAAAGGCAAGTATTTCCTTGCATTGGATGGTTACTACCGCTCAGAATTCTCTTCGAGTGCCTCACCCTCTCAGTTTCTTAACATTGATGGTTACACACTGGTTAATGGCCGGGTAGGCTTCCGGGCTTCGAATGGTATCACCGTTTTGGTTTGGTCCCGTAATTTGACCAACAAAAACTACTTCGAGCAGCTGCTTCCTGCCGCAGGTAACGCAGGTCAGTACGCTGCGGTGCTGGGAGATCAAAGAACTTACGGCATTACTTTAAGATATTCTTTCTGATCGGTTACCACCAGGTGCCAGCATCAATTGCTTTTAATGAGACATGTTTCCGCCCCGATGGACAATTCCATCGGGGCGGTTTTGTTTTGTAAGTCTGCCCTTATTAGTAGACGAAAGCCGTTCATATACCTTTCCGGGTTGTATGTCGTCGTGTTTTTTTAATGTCCCAAATTCGCTCTTATTTTCCGCTATCAGCTGAATTTACTCATATCCTATTATGACCATGAAAAAACATTTATTCGTCTTTATGATGCTGGCAGGCGCTTTTCAGTCACTGCTGGCACAAAACAGAACGGTTACCGGAAGGGTTACCGATGCAGCTACGGGGGAGGCGCTTCCCGGTGTTAACGTTCTCATCAAAGGAACTCCGCTCGGGACAGCCTCCAATACCGAGGGTGCTTTCAAACTGGAAGCGCCGGCTGGACCCGTCACTTTGGTTTTTAGCTTTATTGGTTATGCCACCATGGAAACTCCTGTCGATAATTTGCGCAATATCGAAGTGTCCTTGCAGGCGGACGCCCGTCAGCTCAGCGAGGTGGTGGTTACTGCCCTGGGCGTAGAGCGGACCCGCAATTCGTTACCCTACGCTGCCACGCAGATCGATGGAAGCTCGGTAACTGCGGGACGCAATCCTAACCTGATCAATTCGCTTTCCGGTAAGGTAGCGGGATTGAATATTACACAAACCAACACGCTGGGCGGATCTTCCAATGTGGTCATCAGAGGTACCAAGTCCCTGACTGGAAACAATCAGGCGCTTTTTGTCATCGATGGCGTTCCTGTCAACAATGATGTGGCCAACACCCGCAGCCAGCGCACAGGGAGCGGTGGATATGACTATGGTAGTCCAGCTGCGGACATTAATCCCGATGACATCGCTTCGGTGAGCGTTCTCAAGGGGGCTGCTTCAACAGCATTGTACGGTTCGCGGGCATCCAATGGCGCAATTTTGATTACTACCAAAAAAGGTAAAAAAGGACTGGGTGTGACCATCAATAGCGGACTAACCATTGGCAAGGTCGACAAAAAGACATTGCCGGTCTATCAAAAAGCATATGGCGCAGGTTATGAAGGCATTTGGGGCGAGTTTGATGTGGACGGCGATGGCAAGGATGACAACACAGTCTCATTCTCAGACGATGCTTCGTATGGCTACGCCTTTGATCCCAATATCATGGTCTATCATTGGGACGCCTTTGATCCGGCCTCGCCAAACTTTAAGAAAACAAAGCCTTGGGTCGCAGCAGAGCACGGTCCCGAGTATTTCATGGAAAAATCAGTTTCCAGCACCAACAGCATTATGGTCGAAGGCGGCAATGAAAAAGCGACCTTTAAGGTGGGCTACAACCGCAGTATTGATAAAGGGATCATACCCAACAGCCGCATTACCAAGAATATGGTCAATTTGGCGGGCTCTTTGAAGATGACTTCCAAATTGTCAACCCAGGCCAATGTTAATTTTTCCCAGCAGGATGGTTTGGGGCGTTATGGCTCAGGATACGGCTCGGCAAACCCCATGCTGGGTTTCAGGCAATGGTTTCAAACCAATGTAGATATCAAAGAACAAAAGGAGGCATACTTCCGTAACAGAGAGAACATCACCTGGAACTGGAAGGGGCCCGACGTGCTGGCGGCAGCTTACTCTGACAACGTTTATTTTACCAGATATGAAAACTATGAAAACGATAAGCGATACCGCACTTTTGGTAACGTAGCTGCCATTTATGATCTGGCTAACTGGATTAAAATAACAGGCCGCGTTTCGCTGGACAGTTATGATGAGTTGCAGGAAGAAAGGTATGCGATCGGAAGTACGACCAATGAAGACGATCCGTCCTATACCCGCTACAATCGTACTTTCCGCGAGTTCAATTTCGACCTGTTTGCTAATTTTCAAAAAAGCCTCAGCAAAGAGCTCTCGTTGAATGGTCTGGTGGGGATGAATATGAGGCGCTCACAAGCCAATTCATTGCAGGCATCCACCAGCGGCGGCTTGGTAGTGCCGCGCCTGTATTCGCTGTCGAATTCCAAGAGCCTGCTTTCACCGCCGATTGAAAGCGCCCAAAAGATTGCTGTCGACGGGGTATTTGCCAATGCGACCCTGGGCTTTCGTGAAATGGTTTTTCTGGATTTGTCTGCACGAAGAGATCAATCCTCGACTTTGCCGAAGGCTAACAACGCTTACTTTTATCCATCGGCTGCTGTGAGCTTTGTATACTCCGAATTGCTGAAAAATGTATCTTGGCTCTCTTATGGAAAGTTCAGGGCCAACTATGCAGAGGTGGGCAGTGACGCCCCCTTTGGTGCTACCAATAAGTATTTCAATAAACAGGGTGATGAGATAGGAAGTCCGATAGGCGGCTTTGATGGCATTCCATTGTTTTCCGTACCTAACACCAGATTTAATTCAAGTTTAAAACCTGAAAGAACCAAAAGCTCTGAATTTGGCTTGGAAATGGCTTTTTTTAGTAACCGGCTCGGTTTTGATTTTACAACCTACAGTGCCCACACATTCAATCAGATCCTGCCTGTGAGTGTACCCACCACTACTGGTTATAGCTATAAATACATCAATGCCGGTGAGGTTTCCAATAATGGCGTTGAACTTTCAGTCTTTGTGACACCTGTTAAAACCCAATCATTCAGCTGGACATTGAATGCAAACTGGACGCGCAACCGAAACAAAGTAGAGGCCCTTGCAGAAGGCGACAATATGGTGCTGGCCACCTACCAAACCAGTGTAACCTCCAATGCAAGCGTGGGCAGGCCTTTTGGCGTGCTGCGGGGAACAGGCTATGTCATCCACGAAAACGGCGGGCGTGTCATCAATGAAAAAGGACAGTACAAAAAAACGGGTACCAGTACTGAAATCGGAGATCCGAACCCGGACTGGCTGGGCGGGATTTCCAATACATTGAATTTCAAGGGGCTTTCCCTGTATTTTCTAATAGATGTTAAAAAAGGCGGACAGCTCTATAACCTGGATACCTATTACGGCTTTGGGACAGGGTTGTACCCGGAAACGGCGGGCCTGAATGAGCTGGGCAATCCCTCACGGCTGCCGGTTGCGCAGGGTGGTGGCATCCTGCTGGATGGTGTCAAGGAGGACGGCTCACCCAATGATGTCAGACTCGAAAACGTAGCGTATGCACTGGGCTCGGATTCCCCCCAACAAACCCAGATTTACGGCGCTGGTTTTGTCAAACTCCGTGAAACTTCTCTGACTTATTCCTTACCTGCCAGCTTGATGGCCAGGCTGAAAGCATTCCAAGGAATTGATTTGTCGCTGGTTGGCCGCAATCTGTGGATCATTCACAAGGATGTGCCTTACTCGGATCCCGAATCAGGGTTTGGCGCAGGAAACCTGGGAATGGGCTTTCTAAGTGCAGCTTACCCTTCTGCCCGTAATGTCGGCTTCAACATTAAACTCAGATTTTGACAAACAAGATGAAAAAGATACTCTTATATGGTGTTTCGACGCTGTTTTTGACAACCGCCTGCGTCAGTGGCCTGGACGAGGACTACAACATTGACCCTAAAAAGGCCACGGAGGTGCCCGCTGTCACGCTGGTGGGCAATGCGCAATTTAACCTCACTAACATTATTACGACACCGGATTACAACCTGAATCCCTTCCGGTACTATCTGCAATACTGGGCCGCAGTGCAGTACCCCGACGAAAGCCAATACAACATCAGCGCGCGGGAAATCAACAGTAACTTTTGGGACATATTGTACCAGGATGTGCTGAGCGACTTGCGGGAAGCCAGAAAAACAGTTGAGATCAATACGGTACTTCCCCCGGCAGAAAAGGCCAATCAACTCGCCTCCATTGAAGTGCTGGAAGTTTATACCTGGTCGGTTTTAGTCAATACCTATGGCAATATTCCCTACGGCCAGGCGCTGGATATTACCAATGTTCAGGCCATATACGAGGACGATGCAGCTATTTACGCTGATTTGGTAAAGCGACTCGACGCGGCCATTGCAGCCTTCAACACCGATGCCCCGGGACTGGGCGATGGAGATCTTTACTATGGTGGAGATATGGAAGGTTGGATTAAATTTGCCAATTCACTCAAATTGAGAATCGGTATCACACTCGCCGATGTGGACCTGGCAACAGCCAAAAAGATCTCAGAGCAAGCTGCTCCGCATGTATTTGGATCCTCCACCGATAATGCGCAGCTGAACTACACGGCCAATCCGCCCACGGCTAGCCCGGTCTATGATAATTTGAGGCAGCGTAACGATAATGTCGGTGCTAATACCATGGTGGATATGTTAAATGGGTGGGCTGATCCGCGATTAAACGAATATTTGCGGCCTGCCACAGCGGGCGCGAATGCAGGCAAGTATGTAGGTGGCATTTACGGCAGTTCCAATGTATATGCGCAGTTTGCCCAACCCAGCTCCGTATTACGTGACCCGCAACTGGCAGGTGTGCTGATTTCCTATACGGAAGTTGAGTTCCTGCTGGCAGAGGCCAAAATGAGGGGTTTTAATGTGAATGGCGTTGCCAAGGATCATTACGATCAGGCAGTTACCTCCTCTATCGTCGAAGACTGGGGTGGTACAGTCGCCGAGGCTGCCACCTATCTGGCCAAACCCGCCGTCGCATTCGATGCCGCCAACTGGAAAAAGAGCATCGGCACACAGAAATGGATTGCACTATACAATCAGCCCGTGGAAGCCTGGAAGGAGTGGCGAAGACTTGACTTTCCCGCTTTGAAAAAACCCGCACAAGCCCAATCGGAGATGCCACTGCGTTTTCCTTATCCCTTTACAGAGCAAAACCTGAACAGTGCCAATTACCAGGCCGCATCCACAGCCATGGGCGGAGATGTGGTCACATCAAAGATATTCTGGGATCTGAAATAGTTGATCTGAGCGATCATTTTTTGCAAAATGGGCCTGAAGCATTACGCTTCAGGCCCATTTATTGGTTTCAAACAGCTCGTTATGACTTGGTAGCTACTTTTCTATAAATAAAAAGAAGAATCACTGCGCCCAGGATCGCCACAAAAAGACTTCCAATATTGAAGCCATCAACGGTCCCATAGCCAAGTAGAGAGGAGATCCAGCCGCCTAACACGGCTCCGGCAATACCAATAAGAATGGTAACAATAAAGCCTCCGGGGTCTTTTCCCGGGTGAATGGCTTTTGCGATAGCACCTGCGATAAGGCCGATAATGATCCATGTGATAATTCCCATAATTGCTCAGTTTAGATTAAATTGTTGTTGTCTTTGTACTGGCAAAAAGTGTGCCGAGTCACAGCAATTCATAAATTATAGGAATTTGCTCCCATATAGCTTTACCGCACTGATCCGATCAACTTTTGATTCACTCTCACATTGATCATCTCAAAGTCCTTGACAACGCTTTTGTCGCAAGAGGCATTCTTAGCGACAATATCCAGATTTTCAAACTTGAATTTGGATAGTTTATCGTATTCACCAGGGCTTACATCAAAGAAAACTTCACATTTTAACTTGATGTTTTTCAAGCTAATGTGATCACAAGACGAGAGAGGCACGTCTTTTCTTCCTTTCAGATCGAAAAACTGCTTCCAGGGCTTGACATAAATTAAACTGTAAGCATAGCCGTCGATATTTTCAACGCTGATAAACTCATACAGTTGAGGGGTGTCCGGTCGCATTTTGAGCCAGAGCACTCTCATTGCGTTAGTAATGTGAGAGTTTCGCATAATGATATTTTTATTGTGTATGGCCTCGCTTCCGCAGGTGAGTGCGGCATGGCAAAAACCAAACTCGCAATCTTCAATAATCACATTGGTATTAGCGCCATTACCGGGTTCTTTATCAGCATAAGGGCCTTTTCCTCCTTTTAAAGCAATGGCATCATCGTTGACGGCCAGATAGCAGCCTTTGATGAGTACATTGCTACACACATCCAGGTCTATGGCATCCGTACTGGGCGCTTTTACAGGTTCGTGCGGGGCTGTGATCCGCACATAGAGTATCTTGATGTTGTTGCATTGATAATAGTGACTAGTCCAGAAACCCGAATTTTGAAGCCGTACATCCTGCACCTGTACATCGTTACTTTTCCAGATAAAAACCAGGCGCGGCCGTGAGACTTCCAGATTGGTGCAATTGGGGTTCTCTTTTCTTCTTTGCCAAAACGCTTTCCAGTAATGGAGCCCATTACCATCAATGGTACCCTTACCTGAAATCGTAAAGCCATTTACACCATAGGCGTTGACCAGAGCAGGGAAGTAATCCAGGTTCTGCCCCTCCATCCTGGAGGGCATGAGCGGGTAATCCGAGATCCGGTCAGAACCCTTTAACACAGCCCCTTCGGAGACATATAAATGCGTGTTGGGCTTAAAAAATAGCGCGCCACTCATAAACGTCCCCTTTGGAATAATAATTACCCCACCCCCCTGCTGATGGGCCAGGTCAATGATCTGTTGGATAGCGACGGTTTGCACCACATTGCTGTCAGCCGAAGCACCATGTGCTGTGATCACAAACTGCTTGCCAAGATTCGCCAATTTTATTTTGGAACTGTCTGAAAACCAGTCAGGTATTTTGGTTCCGTCAGGAAACTTAGTTGATTTTGCCGTTTGGGGAAAAGCAGCTGCTGACAAGCAGGTGAAATAAAGGGAGAGCAGAAAGTGTTTGATCATAACCGTGGTTTGTATTAGCCGCTGACAGATAACAAAAGTATAGCATACCGTTAGTAATTTTGTTGCCTTGCCAGCAAAAGAAGTTCCTATTTTCTAAACCGCAATGTTATCACCAATGAGATAGGCTTCGTTAATTAGAGATTGGTATCATTAAAGGTTACCTTGTAGATATTCCATGGAATTAATTCCAATCCGCCTACCAAATGTTTGCAGGAGAACCACATCATATCATTGCCATAGGCGCTTCGGCGGGCGGCCTTGACGAAATAAATACTTTTTTTGACCACACTCCCCTCGATGGCGTTTCCTACGTCATTGTCCAGCATTTATCTGCCGAGTTCAAAAGCCGAATGGTTGAGCTGCTTTCCAAGCATAGTAAGCTCGTAGTCCAGCAGGCCGAGCACGGTATGACAATAAGGGGCAATCAGGTCTATCTGATTCCAAACGACAAGTTTATGACCGTTCGCGGGCACTGTCTGTATTTAAGCGACCGGGAGCATGACCGCAGTCCCCATATGACAATCAATACTTTTTTTTCATCGCTGGCCCTAGATTATGGCCCAAAGGCGATCGGGGTGATTCTTTCGGGGATGGGATCTGACGGCACCGATGGCATTAAGGCCATCAAAAAAGCGGGCGGCCTAGTCATCGCCAGAGAGCCGGAAGGTACAGAGTTTCATAGCATGCCTGCTAACGCGATCGCAACGGGGATGGTCGATTTTATCCTTGAACCCGCATTCATGCCTGCTGTGATAGAAGATTATGTGAAAAGAGATCTGGATTTAATGGCTTCAGGTATCAATGATGAGCGACACCTGATTGAAATCATCGAACTGATCAATCAGCAGTTACCACTTGATTTTTCTGATTACAAACAGTCCACCATCCTGCGAAGGATAAAAAGAAGGGCAGCGTCCAATAACTTCGGCGATCTGGAAAGCTACATTGAATTTGTTAAAGCAAATCCACAGGAGTTAGAAGCACTTGCCAAAGATTTTTTAATTAGCGTAACAGGCTTTTTTCGAGATACGGAGGCTTTTAATTTGATCGAAACCCAGGTGCTTCCTGCTATTATTACGGCCCTTGAGCCCCAGCAGGAGATCAGGATGTGGGTGGCAGGATGCGCTACCGGAGAAGAAGCATATTCGCTGGCTATGCTGATCAGTGAGCAGCTAGGGGATAAAATCAATGAATGTGTGGTCAAGATCTTCGCTACCGATATTGATCACGCAGCATTGGCACATGGTGGTAAGGGTCTATACCACTCCGGGATCATGGCCAGTGTAACCAAAGGGCGTCTTGAAAAGTTTTTTTCACTGGAAGGTGATAAGTACCGGGTAAAACCCGAGCTTCGAAAGATGGTTATTTTCGCCCAGCATGACTTGGTGAAAAATCCGCCTTACTGCAATATGCATTTGGTCAGCTGCCGTAACCTTTTGATCTACATGGCACCGGCACTACAAAAGAAAATTTACCTGATGCTGCTTTTTGGACTAAGACAGCATGGTTACCTCTTTTTGGGATCCAGTGAAAATCCCATTCCGATCATGCAGAGCCTGGAAGTGGTCAATAAAAAATTAAAAGTCTATAAGAACCTCGAGGCCAATCAGGCTGTCAGGTTTGATTCTTTTTTGTTGCCCGAACTCTCTTATAAAAAGCCTTCAGATCCATTCAATACGCAACAGGAAACATTGAAAAGCTCTGACCGAACCCTTGGCGATGCGGTCAGCGAGACTTTGAGCAAAGACCAGAAGGATCTTGTCATCTGTATTGATCAAAATGGAAAGATCCTGAAATTTTATGGGGATAATACAAAATTCCTGCTTCAGAAAATCATGACCAGCGATTTTACAGAGCTGCTTCCAGGGCCATTGTCGATCGCATATAAAACAATGATCAGCCATGTAATCAAGACCGGAGAAGCTTCCCTGGTTAGTGGAATAAAAATAAAACAGGGCGAGCATATCATTGAAGTGACTTTGTCGATTATCCCAATGATTTTTAAAGGCCGGCCCAATGGGTTTTTGGTAGTCCGTATTCATCAGGACAAATTACATCAGGTAGCCGCAAATGATGATGTGGTTTTTGATGAAGAAATTTATCTTAGTAAGTACACCCTCAGCCTGGAACAGGAAAACAGAGAGCTCAAAGAAAAACTTGCTGTTTCCAGTGAGAAATTGTTCTCCATGAATGAGAACATGCAGTCATTTAATGAAGAATTGCTGTCTGCAAATGAGGAAATGCAAAGTACAAGTGAAGAAATGCAGTCCATCAATGAAGAGCTGCATACCATCAATTCTGACTATCAATTTAAAAACAAAGAGCTTTTAGAGCTCAATGACGATCTCAATAATTATTTCCGCAGCAACGTTAACGGACAGCTAGTGAACTCCGGCTGATAAAATTTTCCCCTGGCGCAGTCAAACTGATTAACCTTGTCGACAGTGATATCGGAAGGCCGCTGGGCAACATTTCTACAAATTTCAGAATTGAGACTATTATTGAAGATATCAGGCAGGTATTGTCCAGCAATGATATGGTGGTAACAAAAGAAATTGAAGCTCAAAATGGTAAGTGGTATCAGGTCATGACCATGCCTTATGTCCGTCATAGCAGCAACAAAACTGCCGGAGCTATCATTACATTCAACGATATCACTGAGCTTAAAAGGACCCAGCAGCAACTCGATAAAAAAAATGAGATCCTGATGCGTATCAATGCGGATCTGGAAAATTTTGTCCACACGGCCTCACATGATCTGCTGGATCCGCTCAACAGCATAGAAGGAAGCATCACGGTAATGAATGCAATTAATGTCAACAATGCAGAGCTTAACGAATTTTTGCCGATCATCAACACCTCAGTGAAAAAATTCCGTTCCCTGATCAGTGAAATTGCCGTAGTGGCTAAAATTGAAAACGATTCTTTGGTAACCGAATTGGTCGACATGGACGAGATCCTGGATAACATCGATTGGAGCCTGAGCGAGAAGATCAAATCCAGCGGGGCAGTCATTAAAAGGGACGTGCGTGTGAAGCACATCGTATTTTCAAAAAAAAACCTGCGAAGTATACTTTATAACATCATTTCAAATGCAATAAAGTACAGATCAGAACGCGCGCCACTTATTGAAGTTCGTATAGCTTTTGAAAACGAGCATACCATACTTTCAGTCCAAGACAACGGAATGGGGATGGATAAACGCCATGTAGATAAAATCTTCGATAAGTATAGCAGGCTTCCGACCACCGTGGATGGTTATGGGATTGGGTTGTATCTGGCCAAAAAGATAGTTAATGCATCAGGCGGTACCATCACCGTAGAAAGCGAGCCCGACAAGGGAAGTAAGTTCTCCATTATATTTAGTAACCTGCCTGCTGTTATATAATTACTATTCAGTTACTGGCACCGATACAGAACTTTCTAGTATCTGGCTTGTGGTTGCTTGCAATTGAATCAAATTGTTTGCAAATGCTCAGATCGTTGTACATTAGGGTAGGCTTACGGAAGCCTACTTGAACTTAGGCCACATGATCGATGAATAAAAATGGAAATATCATTGTCATTGAAGATGACGCGGATGATCGATTCATGTTTGAGGAAGTCTTTGAACTTTTGGCTTATCCCAACAAGCGCCGCTATTTTTTTAACGGAATTGAGGCGCTGGAATACCTGAAAAGCACAACCGAGCTACCATTCATCATCTTTTCTGACATTAACATGCCCATGTTAGACGGGTTGGAGTTACGCAAAAAACTACATACCGACGCCCGTTTAAGTTTAAGGTGTATTCCTTATCTTTTCTTTTCTACGACCGTTGATCAACAGGCCGTAATTGATGCTTATAGCATGTCCGCACAAGGCTTTTTTGTCAAGCCTAACAAGTTCGAAGATCTAAAAACCACCATCAAGATCATTATCGATTACTGGAAGAAGTGCGCTGCCCCCAATAACTTTTAGGCCTGTGATCGGGAAGATATCGTCCCATTCACTGACTGAGAAAAATCTTAACCAACTGATCAGTAAGTCAATTCAACTGTCACCTTTCGTAACTATTGAATCAGATTACTTCGTTGCTAAAATTTGCTTTACATGCCACGCAGGTTTCTACTTTACGCCCTACCACTGCCCACGCTGGCAGCTGCTCAGAACAATATTTTTGCAGCCTTTGAGGAATATAAAAATAACAATTTTACAGTGCTGGGCTTCTCTTTGGATAGAGGCAATGCGCGCAGCGCCTGGGCTCCAGCAGAAAGGCTCGGAGATACTGGGCCCCAAAAAGTGAATTTAATATGGTTTTACTACTGATGGCATATACAGCAGTTGCCCTTGTCGCTTTTCTGAGTTGGAGCGGATTTCCCAGGTATTGCAAAGGGCGGCATGTTAAGCGGTCGCCTGATGCTCGCAGCATGAGGATATTGTTGATGGGTTTTCTGACTTCGCTGCTTTTTACAGAGGGCTGCGTCGAACCTTTTTCACCGCCGGAAATCAATACGGACCAAGGTTATCTGGTCGTCGACGGATTTTTCAATGTTGGGGCCACCGATACCAGCAGGATCGAATTACGACAAACACAACACATCAATCAAAGCGCCCAACCGGTTATCGAAACAGGCGCTTCGGTAGCAGTGGAAGAGCAGGCAGGACAGAGCTATCCTTTTTTTGAAGCCGGCGCGGGAATCTATTTATTGCCGCCGGGTTCCTATAATATGGCTGGTCAATATCGGATACGGATTAAAACCCAGAGCGGAAAAGAATACCTTTCCGATTACGTAGCGGTGAGCCGGACACCTGTGATTGACAGCATTACCAACCGGTTTGATCCCATTCAAGATGCGATGGTTTTTTATGTCAATACCCACGATGCAGCTAACCGGACGCAGTTTTACCGCTGGAAGTTTGATGAGACCTGGGAATACGAGGCGACCTACTATTCAGCCCTGGAGGTAGTCAATAATCAACTGCTGATCAGAGAGCAAAATATTAACAAATGCTGGGGCAGTAAAAAGTCAGGTAGTATTCTACTGGGGAGCACCGTCAGGCTAAGCGGTGATGTTATTAAGGATCTGCCCCTGAACCGGGTACCGGTCTCCACCAACAGGCTTTTCATTAAATACAGCATGCTCGTCAAGCAGTACGGCTTATCGCGCCAGGCATTTGAGTATTGGACAGACCTGGCCAAAACCACACAGGCAACCGGCAGTCTTTTTGATCCGCTCCCCTCGCAGGTCACCGGAAATATAACGAATCCTGCCGATCCCAAAGACCTGGTTTTTGGCTATTTCAGCGCCTCAACCGAGGAGACCAAACGAATTACGATTTCGCCCAACCTCGGGGTGTTTCCCAGGTGCACAGAACCAGACACCATTCCCGTCAGATGCAGCGGCCGCGCCGAGGAGCCTTGCGCGCTCAATACCCAGCAACTGCTGCTTACTTACTGGGGCCCGCGTGCCGAATATGTCTTGATAGCATCACCTGAATGTACCGACTGCCGCATGAAAGGGGGTACCACCAAGCGGCCTGTTTTCTGGTAGAGGCTTACCCTACAAAAAGCGCCGCCACATATATATCCCTCCCATTAATCTAGTCTTATCAAAAAAGGGAATCTAACGAGGGTGAATGGTAATGGCTACCTACTCGGCCAAACTTTACCGCTTCCTAATTTTCTTCGGATAAGTCTCTGATTCAGCGAAAAATACGCTAGCTTGACAGCGAAACTTGCTTAGATCATCATGATCCAATTCGCACTCCGGTATTTGCTTGCATTGGTGCTCGTTTTGATGAACGAAATAGCTGTTTTTGGTCAAAGTCCAATGCTGGAAACCATCAGTACCCCGCCCGGCTTTGACGCCCACGAAATAGCTGACATCCGTCAAGACAAACAGGGCTATCTATGGCTTGCTACCGGTTCAGGACTGCTACGTTTTGACGGCTACAACTGGAAGGTTTATCAACACGATGCCCAAAACGGCAATTCACTTGCGAGTGACAACATCCGAGCCGTGTGTCCGACCCGTGACGGACTGGTGTGGACTGGTGGGTGGAGCTCGGGTTTAGACTGTTTGAATCCTGAAAGCGGCAAAATTACCCACCATCCGCTCATCAAAGGAAAGCAATACAGGTATGAGGACAACGCCATCAGTGCGCTGTTGGAAGATCATTTGGGTAACCTTTGGGTCGGTACGGTGGGCGGTCTGTACCGGTTGGAAAAGAAGACAGGTAATTTCATTGCCTATCTATCTGTCGCAAAAAATGCACGCACCCTCAGTCACAGCCATATCAGCAGTATTTACGAGGATAGACAAGGTACGCTTTGGGTGGGAACAGGCGATCAGGGCAGCCCTAACCCTTTTGAAGGAGGACTCAATAAGCTCGACCGAAAGACTGAAACATTCACCCGCTACCTACACAGCCCGACTGACCCCGGCACCCTGGTTGAAAACAGGGTGCTGGCCATCTTCGAGGATAGCCGCGGAACTTTCTGGGTCGGAACAGGAGGGGACGGTCTGCATACTTTTGACCGCAAATCCGGCAGGTTCACCCGCTATCCTTTTCAGCAGGCTGATACAGACAGGCTAAGCCGGCCTTTTCCCAAGGAAAAAAACCTTCGCTCATTTCCTACAAGTGGCATCCGGTTTATCCAGGAAGATCCCGCAGGCGGGATCTGGATTGGAACAATGGACGCTGGGGCAAACCGGTACGATCCGCTCACACAGCGCGTAACATCGTATAGGACACCGGCGGAAGGACTCGCGGATTTTAACCTTTTTTCCGCCTGCCGCGCCCGTGACGGCACGCTTTGGATGGGTACCATACCGGGTCACCTGATCAAGGTACTTACCACCAAGAGCCTGGTCAAGAAAGTAAAAATGCGATCAGGTGTGCATTATTTTCAGGAAGACTCCTCTGGATTGCTTTGGATGGGCACCATCAGCGGGCTGGTGGCCGGGGAGGCCGTCACAAAGGGAGCTGGCAAGTGGTTTGAAAGGGTCAAAGAGCAAACGCAGCTTTTAACAGATCATGTCACAAGGCTCAACACAGACCAGCAAGCCAACCGATGGATCTCTACCTGGAATAACGGATTGTATTTTTATGAGCGTTCCAGCGGGCAGTTTACCCATTATGAGCACGACTCATCCAACGCATCCAGCATGAGTCCGGGGGAAGCGGCTGGCTTTTATCAGGACCGCAGCGGGACAAACTGGGTACTGACCGCAGGCGGCCTGGACAAACTCGATAGGCGTTTGCGCAAATTTAGTCATTACCGTCATCGGGATCGCGACAGCACCTCGATTAGTAATAACTACATTCTCTCAGTGCTAGAAGACCACGCGGGCCAGTTCTGGGTGGGGACTAATGGCGGGGGGCTTAACCTGATGGACCGCTTGACAGGAAAGTTTAAGCACTTTCTGCCATGGAGCATTGTCACTCAGCTTGTTGAAGATGCTTCCGGCAGATTATGGGTGACCTCCTCGCTGGGATTGCACTACTACGACCGTGGGCGCGGTATTTTTGTTTCTTTTGCCGATCCTGACTCCGGCAAGCCGCTCGCTTTTGTAAAAGCAATGGTTGAGGATAATCAAGGTAATCTGTGGATTGCCATGTCCAGCGGCATTGCAGCCATCAATTCCAATCGTAAAACCATGCGCCTGTTTGGCCGCAACTACGGTATTCCCATCGGGGAGGATTTCTTTTTTGGAGGCAGCTACAAACGCCGTGATGGTAGCATTTACTTCGGAAGCATGGACCGGTATTTTCATTTCCAGCCGGAGGTCCTGCTCAAAGACCAACCCGTACCGCCGTTACTTAATTTTTCTGCCTTCAGGGTGCATAATCAGTTGATGAGCCCTGCCGCGCAATCGTTTGAGCTCTCCTACAAGCAAAATGTTTTCTCCATTGACTTTGCGGCGATCGATTTTCGGCACCCTGAGCTTCACTTATATACCTATAAACTTGAAAATTACGACCTGCAATGGCATCCTTTGAGCGCTGAGCGCACCGCTAACTATTTCAACGTTCCCCCTGGCAGCTACAATTTTCACCTGAGAGCGGCCAATAGCGATGGAATTTGGGTTGAAAAATCCATGCCCATCCTCATTTCACCACCCTGGTGGCGTACTGCTTGGGCTTACGGGTTGTACGCGCTGGTGCTGGCAGGACTCTTCTTTGGCGGCTGGCAGCTGTTGCTCAGGGGAGAACGCGCAAAAAGTGCATTAAAAATCCGGGAGATTAAGGCCCAGCAGCTACTGGAAATGGACCGATTGAAATCCGATTTTTTTGCCAATATCACACACGAGTTTCGCACGCCTCTGACCCTTATTCTCAGTCCTTTGGAGCATTGGCTGAGCAGTTTGCCCAGTGAGAGTCCGTATGCCAGCCAGTTTAAAAGCATGCAACGAAATGGCAGGCGGCTTTTGCATCTGGTCAATCAGTTACTGGACCTCTCCAAGCTGGAAGCCGGCAAGATGCAGCTCGATGCCCAGCCAGGTGATCTGATTTATTTCGTAGATCGCATTACCGCTTCTTTTTCCGCTATGGCCCAGAGCCGGGGAATCACCTATCAGGTCTCAGTACCTCAAGGGAATCTTTGGCTTTACTTTGACGCTGATAAGCTCGAAAAAATTCTAAATAACCTGCTCTCGAATGCCTTTAAGTTCACACCCGACAATGGCCGGGTTACTGTGTCGCTACTTTTAGTTGCGAATCTGGAAGAACAAAAAAAGACTTCTGAGAAACCAAATATACTGGTTGAACTAAAAGTGACAGACAGTGGCAGCGGGATTCCAACCGAGCAGCTAGAACGGATCTTTGATCGCTTTCATCAGCTTGGCAATTCCGGTGACCGCCAGGCTGAGGGCTCTGGCATTGGCCTAGCCTTGACCCGCGAGCTGGTCGAACTGCATCAAGGTGCTATCACAGTGTTGAGCGCTGTGGGGCAGGGGAGTGAGTTTGTGGTTTCCTTACCACTGGAAATGCTTCATGCCGCCCAATCAGGACAGCTCTCATCGCTGGCATCACAAGTGACCCGTGCAGTCTCAGGCTTTACTGATCAGCATTTATCATCAGTATGGGAACAAAGCCAGCAGCAAAGCGGCAATGCCCATTCAGATGCGCCGATCGTTTTGGTGGTGGAAGACAATGCAGACCTGCGCAGTTTTATTTGCCAATCGTTGAGTGAACACTTGGTTTACCGCTTATTGGAGGCTGCTGATGGGGAGGCGGGTTACCTCCTGGCCCAGCGACACATTCCCGACCTGGTGATTTCCGATATTATGATGCCCAAAATGGATGGGATCATAATGTGCCAGCGGCTGAAAACGGATGAAAAAACCAGTCACATTCCTGTCATCTTACTAACCGCTAAAACTGCTACTGAAAATAAAGTACATGGACTTCAAACAGGAGCAGACGAGTATCTGACCAAACCATTTGAAGTCAAAGAGCTGCTGGCCCGGATCGATAATCTGATCCGGGGACGGCGACTGCTCAAAGAGCGGTATACTCGTCAGCTTACGCTGCAACCCTCCAACATTGCCATCACCTCTACCGATGAGCAATTTCTGACCCGCGCGATGCGTATCATCGAGCAGTACATGGCCGATGAGCAGTTCAGCGTCGATGTCTTCGGCAGGGAGATTGGGATGAGCCGGATGCAGCTCTACCGCAAGTTAAATGCCTTGACGGGGCAGTCACCCAGCGATTTTATCAGGACCATCCGCCTTCAACGCGCCGCGCAGTTGTTGTCAGCCCATAGCGGCACGGTATCCCAGATCGCCGACCAAGTGGGTTTTGGCTCGCATTCTTATTTCTCCAAATGTTTCCAGGAACTATACGGCAAGACGCCTTCTGCATTCCTGGCTGAGCTCGATACAGCCCTTTAATTCAAATCTGTTTGCAACTGCTTTCCTGATTTTGTTTGTGGCAGCTGGCAGCCATATCGGGCTCAGGATCGATGATGCCATCGCCCAGGAGCAAATTCCAAGAGGGGTTGAAGGAAGTTATAGACAGCATCCATGGTTACCATTGTTGCAGCTTTTGTTACAAGGGCGGTAGGGCCAAGTTTGAGAATAACACGGCTCTTTAAAGGACGTTACCAGATTTGTATATTGAGGGCTCTTCGTGCTAACTGCTGGCTGATATAGCAGATTACTTTTGGTTGAAAGATTTACATCGGTTCAACCATTCAAAATCCAATGAAAACAGATCTCCCCAACCAAGAAAAGACACTCATGCTATTGATGATCGTTACCTACTGGACAGTTATTTTGATTATCTGCTGGTTTTCCTACGAAAGTATAACACAGTTTGTAGTGCACACTTTTTCTCAGGCCCGTATCACTGCATTCTCGCGGCCATGATCAGTCCCGCGCAAGAAAGTGTTTATGCAGGAATGGATAAGCTTTCAAGTAAGAATAGTTCAGGAAGATATTTCTTTATGGTAATGGCCTGTGTGTTTTGCGTGATGGCAGTGGCAGGCTTTGTTCCCAGCTATCAGGCGGCATACGAGGGAACATTTCAATTCCATTGGTTCGTCCATGTGCACGGGGCGATTATGGCTAGCTGGTTGGGGCTGTTTTTTACGCAGGCTGTGTTGGTCAAAAAAGGTAATCTGAAACTGCACCGTAAACTGGGTTTGTATTCTATTGGGCTGGGGATATTGGTCTGGCTGTCAATGGGCATTGTCAGCTACCGCGTCGTGATTGGTTTTCCTGCACGCGTCCATAGTCTTAATGAGGTGATCTGGCCAGTGCTGTGGGTGCAATGCTCGGCCATGAATTTGTTTGGATTGTTTTTTACCTGGGCGATCCTTGCAAGAAAAGATGCCGCCGTCCATAAACGTCTGCTTTACATGGCTATGCTGGTTTTATTACAAGCGGCCGTTGGCCGGATGATCTGGCTTCCATGGTATGGCTTGGATCATCCCAATGCCTTTTTTCTTTATCTGGACTTGCTGCTGATCCCGCTGATCGTGTATGATCTGGTAACTACAAACCGGATTCATCGAATGACCATGATTGGAAGTTTGGGCATTATCGCAGTGCAGCTCGTTACCATCTCAGTGTTCTGAGACCTGTTTGTGATATGACCCGTTTGGTCTAAAACATTTCAAAAGCTCAATTATTATCATGGAAATTCTATTGGAAAACAAGGGCTCTAAGCACATTGCGCTCGGCAAGGGCCGCTTCTTTTTTGTCTCTATGGCCATTCTTTTTCCAATTCTTGTGGCGCTCGGCTTCGTTCCCGACTACCAGTTGATTGCGAGTGGGCAGATCAAAGTCCATTGGTTTCTGCATGTTCATGGCCTGATCATGACCGCATGGCTTGGCATCTTTCTGGCGCAAAGCCTGCTTGTGGCCAATGGAAATGTGAAACGGCACCGGCAACTGGGGCAAACTGGCTTTATATTGGGCATACTGGTCTGGATTTCGCTGGTAATCATCACCGTTCGCGCGCTGATTGTCAATAATCCACCGGAGGCCGACGGCCAGTTTGACATTCTCTTCATTCAATTGCAGGGTATGGTCCTGTTCGGGCTGTTCTTCGCCTGGGGCATGTGGATTCGCAAAAAGAATGCAGCAGCACACAAACGCCTGCTTTTTTTGGCAACCGCTATCCTCCTGCAAGCTGCGGTGGACCGGATCCGCTTCCTGCCCGGATTGCAGAATGCGCTATACATTCGGTTTCTTTACCTGGATTTGCTGCTGATCCCCTTATTTGTTTATGACTGGATTAGCCTCAAACGCATTCACTTGATGACATGGTTCGGCTCTGTGTTGATCTGCGCAGTGCAAGCAGGCATTGTCGTAGGGTGGGGCTCGCCGGTCTGGCACAGGTTCTGGTACAATTCCATTACACCATGGGTAGAGCGGGTCATCGAAGTGAAGCTTAGCACTGCGCAAAGTGATCAGCTTATTGGCAATTACGGGGATGCAAAATGGCATTTAACGATCAGCAGTACCGCCGGGAAACTTTATATGCAGCTTCCCGGGCAAGAGAAGCTCGAATTGGGCGCGGCGTCTGATACCAGCTTATTTGTCAAGGTCACGAATTGGAAACTTAATTTTGTCAAAGCACCTGATGGAAAGGTGACCAAATTGATAAACGATCAGATTGCATTTGTGTGGGAAGTACCGAAAATGCGGTGATGTTGACTGGGTTATAAAAAACAAACGGCTACCTGTCTTATACTAAAAGAGCCTGCGTCAATTAAGATGCAGGCTCTTTGTGCTTGTATATGCTATTCTTAAAGCGTTCTCTTCACCTCACGCAACTCGAAGCTTTCAATAATGTCACCTACTTCGATGTCATTGAAATTTTTGATGCTCAAACCACATTCGTAACCATTTTTTACCTCCTGAACATCATCTTTGTAACGTTTCAATGAGTCGATTTCTCCGGTCAGCAGTACAATACCGTCACGAACGATACGGATCTTGTTGCTTCGTTTCACGAAACCATCCGTCACATAACATCCGGCAATTGTACCAATACGGCTGATTTTAAATACTTCGCGAATTTCGATATTACCAGTGATAATTTCTTCAATCGTTGGAGCAAGCATACCTGTCATCGCGTCCTTGATCTCATCGATTGCACTATAAATTACAGAGTAATGACGGATTTCAATTTGATCCTGCTCCGCCATTTTCTTCGCATTGGAAGAAGGACGGACCTGGAATCCTACGATGATCGCATCGGCAGCAATGGCAAGATTAACATCGGATTCGGAAATCTGACCAACCGCTTTGTGAATGATATTTACCTGAACCTCAGAAGTTGAAAGTTGTAGTAACGAATCAGACAGCGCCTCAACGGATCCATCCACGTCACCTTTAACAATTAGGTTAAGCTCGCGGAAGCTACCAATCGCCTTACGACGGCCAATTTCTTCCAATGTAATATGCTTACGGGTACGAATCGTCTGCTCACGCTGAATCTGCTCCCGTTTGGTAGCGATATCACGTGCGTCACGCTCATTTTCGAAGACATTAAAACGATCACCGGCTTGTGGCGCACCATTCAAACCCAGTAATTGAACAGGCATGGATGGCCCGGCAGTTTTCAGCTTTTTACCAAGGTAATCGGTCATCGCTTTTACCTTACCGAAATGTGCTCCCGCCAAAACAACATCCCCCAATTTCAATGTACCTGTCTCCACCAGGATCGTTGTGACATATCCACGTCCTTTATCCAAAGATGCTTCTACAACAGTTCCGATCGCGCGGCGGTTTGGATTGGCTTTCAGTTCAAGCAATTCTGCTTCCAGAAGCACTTTTTCCAAAAGAAGATCAATACCCAGACCCGATTTGGATGAGATTTCCTGAGTCTGGTATTTACCACCCCATTCTTCCACCAAAATGTTCATATTAGCAAGCTCTTCACGTATTTTTTCCGTGTTAGCGCCGGCTTTATCTACCTTACTAAAAGCAAACACGATCGGAGCACCCGCAACCTGCGCATGGTTGATCGCTTCCCTTGTTTGTGGCATGATGCTATCATCTGCCGCAATGACGATAATGACAACGTCTGTCACTTTGGCTCCACGGGCACGCATCGCTGTAAATGCTTCGTGACCCGGTGTATCCAGGAATGTAACCTGTTTGCCTGTTTTTGTCTTCACACTATACGCGCCAATGTGCTGGGTGATACCACCTGCCTCGCCGCTGGCTACGTTTTCCTGACGGATATAGTCGAGAAGGGATGTTTTACCGTGATCGACGTGACCCATAACGGTCACGATCGGTGCTCTATCAATTAAGCTTTCCTCAGTATCAACTTCTTCTACAACATCGTTTTGAACTTCTTCTTCTGCTGATATAAAGGCAACTTCAAAGCCGAATTCATCAGCGATAAAGGTGATTGCTTCTGCATCCAAACGCTGGTTGATCGAAACGAACATACCCATGCTCATGCAAACCGAGATCACTTCTTGCACGGTCACTTCCATTAAAGAAGCCAGATCGTTTGCCGAAACAAACTCGGTTACCCGCAATACTTTTGTCTCTTCTTCTCCCGATCCGTTTGCATCGTTCTGGTCGGAACGGTCACGACGACGGCCTGATGCTTTGCCACGGGATGTATTTCTAGTGTTTCCACCTCCCATACGAGCCATCGTGGCTTTAATGTTGTCAGATACTTCTTTATCGGATACTTCCTCGCGCTTACCACCTCTGCGGTTGGCACCGGTACTGGCTCCACGGTTATTAGGACCAGTCCTGTTTGCACCTTGCTGGGTAGTTGTAGCCGGCGGCGTGGTGGAGGATCCACCTGTCGTACCGCCAGGTCTATTCCCAGTCCTGTTAGCCGTTCCAGCAGCTGCATTAGCATCCCTTGGAGCAGCGTCTGTGCCGGGTGTTGCGGTCGTGGCTGGTCTGGCCTCACCGGATACAACAACTCCGTCGCGAATTCTTTTTCTCTTTCTACGGCGTTTTTTGTCTGCCGCAGTATCGCTGCTGGAAGCAACAGGGTCTTTTTTCTTTACCTTATCAGAAGGAAGCTCTATTTTACCAACTACACGTAATCCGCGAAGCTGCTCTCCGCGGGCTTCAATCAATTCCGATTCGCCCGATTCTGGCGCGGCAGCCTCAATGGCCGGCGTGGCAACAGGAGCAACTTCGGTTATTGGAGCTACGGGAGCTGGAGGGGTTGTTGCAGCGGGCGTTTGAGCAGGCTGCGTTACGGCAACTTCCACAGCTGCTGGCGTAGCCTGCGGCGTTTCTTGGGTATGGCTGGCTACTGGGCTCTGAGCAGGGGCCTCCACTTTCGGCGCTGCGGGCGCCTCCTGTACAGGAATTGGCGCTGCGACTTCCTTGGACGCTTCAGCGACTGGTTTGGCTTCAACAGCGGCAGCCTCAGGCTTGGCCTGCTCTTTAATGACAGGGGCATCCGCTACGGGAGCCGCCTGCTTATTTTCTACGGGTACCTGCTGAGCTGGCTCAGTTTTCGGTTCTGCTGGTGCAGGTGGGGAGCTTGGCGCAGGTTTTCTTGCATCCAGGTCAATCCTACCAACAACCTTGATACCAGGAAGACGGTTTTCTAAGGATGTTTGTTCAGACGGAGCGGGCTCTTCCACCACCGACTTTTCTTCTACCTTAGGCGTATTGCGGAAATACAGTATGTCATCCACATCGCTTTTAACTTTTTCTTCCTTGATTTCTACCGGAGCTTCTGCTTGCGCAGGCTTATAGGATAGCGAAGATTTCAGATCGTCGGATTTGAAATCTTTTGCCAGAAATTCAATTTGATCAGCATTAATTTTGGTATTCGGGTTACTTTCCACCTTATACCCTTTGGCAGACAGATGATCTACGATCGTAGTAATTCCTACGTTCAGGATCCGTGCCACTTGGCTAAGGCGCATCATTTTATCTTCTGCCATATTAGCAATTAGTAGAAAAAGTTTTGCATTTGGCAGATCTAACCCCTGGATTAAACCTGCCGGTTGTGATAATTATTCAAACTCTTTTCGAAGTATGTCAAGAATTTCTTCCACCGTCGCTTCTTCAAGGTCGGTTCTTCTGACAAGTTCTTCCTTATTGAGCGCCAAAACACTTTTGGCAGTATCCAATCCGATTTTGTGGAGCTCACTGATAATCCATTCATCGATCTCATCGGAGAATTCAGTCAAATCCACATCTTCGTCATTTTGCTCTTCAATATCCCGGAAGACATCGATTTCCATTCCAACCAATTTTCCGGCCAGTTTGATATTTTGCCCTCCTTTACCGATAGCCAATGATACCTGGTCGGGTTTTAGGAAAACAGAAACACGCTTGGCCTCGCGGTCGATATGCATGGAGCTTACCTTAGCCGGACTTAGCGCCCTGCTAATGAGCAGTTCAAGATTGTCGGTGTAGTTGATTACATCTATATTCTCGTTTCCAAGTTCACGGACAATGGAATGTATCCTCGAACCTTTCATACCCACGCACGCACCCACCGGGTCAATTCTGTCATCATAGGATTCAACGGCCACTTTGGCGCGCTCTCCTGGTTCACGAACAACACGTCTGACCGAAATAATTCCATCATAGATCTCAGGAATTTCAACTTCAAACAATCGTTCCAGGAAAATAGGGGAGGTCCTGGATAGCGTGATCTTAGGAGATCCGTTGTTCATTTCCACTTTATGGATTACCGATTTAACGGATTCTCCTTTGCGGAAGCGGTCCTTTGAAATTTGCTCTGTTCTAGGCAGTGAAAGCTCGTTGCCCTCTCCGTCGACAATGATGACCTCGTGTCGGAGGGTCTGATAGACTTCGCCTGTGATCATCTCACCGACCTGATCTTTGTATTTCTCGAACATGATTTCTTTTTCCATGTCCTTGATTTTCTGAATCAGGGTCTGACGCGCTGTTTGAACCAGCCTGCGTCCGAATTCCACTAGTTTGACTTCCTCGGCAACTTCTTCACCTACTTCAAAGTCACTTTGAATTTTTCGTGCTTCGGCTAGCGGAATTTTATTGTAATCCCAGATGTCCTCAGAGTTGTCGTCTACGATCTCTCGTGTGCGCCACATTTCAAGGTCACCGCTTTCGGGGTTAATAATGACATCAAAATTATCGTCGGTGCCGTATTTTTTACGAATCATGGTACGAAATACTTCTTCTAAGACACTGATCATCGTGGGACGATCGATGTTTTTAGAGCTTGCAAACTCGGCGAATGACTCAATTAATATTCCGCTATCCATTGCTTATGTTAAAGAATATTTGCTGATACTAAGTTAGACATATTATATAATTGATTACAAGCCAGTTTGTTTGATTCTGGCTGGTAACTATTTGAAAGAGATTTCAATGAGGGCTTTTGAAATCTCACTAAATGAAATACTCCGGAGCAATGAGCCCTCCTCCACCGGCGTCTTTGATTTTTTCTTGGGTTCTGGCAGTTGCAGACTGATATGTTCATCAGTGACCTCTGTCAGGGTGCCCTGCATGATTTCTCCTGTACTAAGGGTTACCTTGAGATTCCGGCCAACGCTTTTTTGATATTGACGTGGCAGCACCAGTGGCTGGTCCAATCCGGGAGAAGAGACTTCCAGTGTATAGGCCTCAGCGAAAACTTCCAGTTCTTCCAGTTGCTTGGCAAGTCGCCGGCTGATGGATGTGCACTGCTGGATGGTAATTCCCTGGTCGCTATCAACTAGAATCGTTACTTTTTGACTTACCTTAGAAGGCTTAATGATGATATCTATCAGGAAACAATTGCCGTCTTCCAAAAAGGGGGCTACTAAAACTTCTAAATGTTCTTTTATTGTCATGTAAGGCTTACTGCAAATAAAAAAGGGGATTTAAGACCCCCTCAATCAACCGATCAAAATAGAATAGGATGCAAAGATAAAACTATTTTATCATTTCTACAAGTTGCATTGAAAGCCTTCTAAATCAATTTTGATCACCTATTTTTGCAAAAAACCGAATTTTGAATTAATGAGAGGGGTAAAAAAGTTTTTGTGGTTTCTCTATAAGTGTTTTGCTTTTTATACGCTACTGATTTACATACTGATACTGTGGATCCCATCGGGCGGCTGGCTGGCAGGTTTCATGATGATGTCCTTTCCGGTGGTAGTGATCATTCACCTGATATCAGTGCCCATCTGGTTCTTAATAGACAGAAAAAAGGCGCTATTGCCTTTGGTCTTACTGATCGGAAGCGGTATTTTCCTTTCACGCACCTACCGTTTTGGCAGCAAAGACGCTTCCATTGCAGATGAGAGCGGCAACACATTTACGGTCATGAACTACAATGTGCATTCCTTTCAGCGCTTCTCTGACGGGCCCGCCAAGCAGGTAGAAAATCAAATTGAAGACATGAAAAACTGGATTGCCACCAGTGGAGCCGATGTGCTTTGCATGCCGGAATACTTCGATGACGGCTCTGCCCGGTTCAATATGGGGGAGCTGCTCGGGAAAAAGGGGATTAAACATAGCGCGCACTATTCCAACAGTGATAAAAATTACCGTTTAGGGCTCGCCCTTTATTCCAGGTTTCCCATCATTGCCAGAAAGGATACGATTTTTGAAGCCCAAAACGGGATGATACAGGCCGATATCAAAATCAAAAAGGACACGGTGCGGATCATTGGCCTTCATCTTTTTTCGATGACACTCAAACTGAGCACCCTGGTCCATCAGAAAAAGATGGACGGCGTTGCCAAAGAAGGTAAGATCACTTTCTCGCGCATCAAGATGGGCTTTATCAGGCATGCGGCCGAGCTGGAAGTTTTAGAGTCCTGGATAGAGGATTCTCCTTACCCGGTCGTGGTCTGCGGAGACTTCAATGAGATGCCCTACGGCTATGTCTATGGCAACCTGCGAAAGAAACTTGACAATGGATTTGAAAAAGGTGGGAAAGGTTTTGGCTTTACCTTCAATCACCTGCCGTATTTTATCCGGATCGATCACCAGTTTTACAGTCCGGACAGGCTCGGTCTGCTGGACTTTACCACCTATAATAAAATTGGCTATTCAGATCACTACCCAGTCATGGGGCGCTATCAGGTCACCCCTAATCAGGCTGCGCATTAATATTGAATGCGCATACTATCCAACTCTTGGGTGGTAATGGTAGGAGGGAAGGTGCCCTGATCTAGTTTCTTTTGAACCAGTTCCGCTGTTTGGTGGGCAGCCGCTTCGGTTGCAAAGCCCACCTTGCCCGGGATGCCGGGTATAAAGCGCTGCTCAATGACAGCGGTCCTATCCTGGTAGATCCGGTATCCCCACCCCGCTGGCGCCTTGAATGTCTCTACCGAAAAACGAGAAAGGCCTTCGCGGCCCAAGCT
>NZ_JBDSFX010000074.1:0-8588 GCF_039919315.1 Dyadobacter sp.
CTAAGTCCTTCGACTGCGCTCAGGATGACAAACTTAACTAGTTAATTACGAATAAATTAACGCATTGAACAGCCTCAATTATATCCCGGATTTTGCTTCAACTTCGGCGCTCCGTCTACCACACTCATATCGATCTGAAACTGGGGAATCGGGTAATAGTTGTTTTTGCCGTTTGTGAATTTTCCTCCTGCAAGGTCAGTAGTGATCTTGGATTCGTAGCTGAAAAATGAATTCAGGCTGCTATCTGCAACGCCCCAGCGAACCAGGTCAAAAAAGCGGTGCCCTTCCATAGCCAGCTCAATGCCACGTTCAAAATAGATGGCTTTCAATACATTATCCTTGCCTTTTGCCGCCAATGTGCCAGCTGGATAAGGACTTACAACATAATTAGCTGCCGGCGTCGCTGAGAAACCAGTCAAAGGATTTTTGTTGTCAATGTATTTATAAAGCCAGCCCGTTTTGTCAGCGGCGCGGGTACGTACTCGGTTGACATATTCTTCCGCTTTGGCCAGGCTACCTGCATTCGCTTCTGCTTCAGCCGCCATTAACAACACATCAGAAAAACGGATCACGAGCACATTGATGGCATTACCCGGTGCCCATGAACTCAAATCGGCGTACAAATCTTGCGTTTTTTGTCTATGAATGTTCTTTTTGGGCGCATAGGGACCACCATAAGGTTGGTCGCGTACCCAGTTCATTCCCGGAAACAGGCCCCAGTCGTGGTAAGGAACATCGCGGCGGCCAACCGTCCAGTCCAAACGCGGGTCCAATGGCCCGGCATCCGGTGTGAATGCAGCGGCGGAAGTAAGGCCGAGGTCACTTTTTACCGCGTGACTGTTGGCGCTTTCTACATAAGGTAACCCAGCAGCATCGGTACGGTAAGCATTCACCAGCATTTGAGTAGGCTGGAAAAATCCGCAGCAGCTAAATGGCGCGCCGGTACCGTAAGGGAAATTCAGCATTCCGCCCTGATTAGCATTGGTAATGTCGAGCGTTCCATCGTTGGCGACCATCTGAATCGCAAATACCGACTCTGCATTGTTTTTGGTAGCCGCATCAAAGTTGTCTTTGAAAGAAACCAGATCGTATTTCAGGCCGTTGGTAGTGACGCCGCTGTTGATCACCTGCGTAAATACAGTCGCCGCTTCCGCGAATTTTTTCTGGTACAGATAAGTTTTGCCCAGGTATGCGCCCGCTGCCCATTTGTTAGCCCTGCCCACCAATGTATATGTCGCGGGTAACGTTTCATAAGCCGCTTTGAAATCCGCTTCGATCATCGGCCAAATGTCCTTATCATTAGGCTGGTTGAAATCGGTTGTGGTTTCGTCAATCCAGGGAACCATGTTCCACATTTTTTTCAGCTCAAAATAGTAATGTGCACGAAGAAAACGCGCCTGACCTTCGATGCTGGCTTTGTTTTCGGCAGACACGCCTTCCAGAAGCGCCAACACTTTCAAAACCGTATTCGCTCGTGAAACGCCTTCATACAACGCACGCCATTTAGTATTGAAAAAACCATTATCAGCACCTGATGCGAAGGTAGCGATTGCATTAATGGGCGTTTGGTCACCGCCGTCGCTGCCTTTATGTGCGTCTCCACCGGGAATGGCGCCATACACCCAGTTGTCAGGCGGGGACTCCCAGCCGCTTCCGCCTGTAAAGTCACCCTGGCCGTCGAGCGCAGCATAAGCAGCCGTGAGGAGACCATCGATCCCTTTTTCGTTGGCAAGAACTTCATCACCCAATGCGCCCTGCACCGGTTTATCCAAAAAATCATCTTTGCAAGCCTGTAAGAACAGGAAACCGGCCATCATACAAAGAACGGCCATATATTGAATTGACTTTTTCATATCGCGTTTCTTGGTAAGAATTAAAAAGTAAGATTAAGGCCCACAGTATATTGCTTGGAAGAAGGATATGAGCCTTCGTCGATGCCAAACACGGTCGGGTTACCGTCTGCATTTCTGCTTACTTCGGGATCAAGGCCGGAGTATTTCGTGATCGTGAAAAGATTGGTCGCCTGCACATAAATGCGGAACTGCTGGGTCTTGATCTTTTTCAGCCATGCGCTTGGGAATGTATAACCCAGCTGCAAATTCTTCGCTCTCAAGTACGATCCGTTCTCAACGAAATAGGAGTTAGGAACATTAATGGTACTGAATGAGCTGGAATTTTCCTGAATCGGCGCTTTGGCATTGTGGTTTTCAGGTGTCCAGGAGTTGTAAAGCGCGGTTTGGCTTTTCGCGCCCGACCGGGAAGAATTGAAATCATTCCACCAAAGTGTCTGGTTCCAGATCTGATTGCCCTGTACACCGTAAAGGAACATGGTGAAATCGAAGTTTTTGTAATTGAAACCTAAATTTAAACCATAACTAAAATCGGGATTTGGATTGCCGAGCATAGTACGGTCGGCAGCCGTGATCTGTCCGTCGCCATTCACATTCTCGTAACGGAAACGGCCCAGTGCTGCGCCATCCTGATACACAGCATTTGCGTCGCCGGTTTGCTGCACCGCCTGTGCATTAGCCTGCTGGATCTCTTCTTCGGAATTCCAGAACCCAATGACTTTATATCCGAAAAACTGGCCAATGGAGTTACCTACGCGGTTGCGGACAATGGACGCACCGTCGAAACCACGTCCTTCCAGGTCAAAATAATTGGTGCTGTTGGTTACTTTCAGGATCTTGTTATTGTAAGTCGTGAACGTAAGTGTAGCATTCAGTTTCAGGTCTTGGGTAATGTCAAAATGGGAGGTAAGCTGCAAATCGATCCCTTTGTTCTTCATCTGCGCAATGTTCACAAAAGGAACCTCGCCACCACCTGCAGTACCGATCAAATCAGGATTGTATAGCAAATCCTTCACATCTTTGACATAGTAATCGGCGATCAAATCCAGCTTGCCTTTGAAGAATGTAGCGTCGATACCAATGTTGGTGCTGATGTTTTTCTCCCAGATCGCGTCAGGGTTTCCAATGTGGCTTTTTTCAAAACCTTCCAATGCACCTGAGCCGCTGGTTCCGGCAAGGTCATAGTAAGAGCTTCTCCGGTTGGAACTGTAAGTGGTAAAAGCATTACCTGATCTTACATTGATCTGGTTACCCATGATACCGTAGTTGGCACGTATTTTCAGGTCGTCCAGCCATGTAACGCTTTTCATGAAATTCTCCTGAGAAATCCGCCATCCTGCGCTCACCGCCGGGAAAACGCCGTAACGTTCGTTGATAAATTTGGAAGATCCATCCCTTCTGATAATTGCCCCGAAAAGGTACTTATCATTATAAATGTAGTCAATGCGACCGAGCAGCGAGTACAATGCATCCGTAGAGCGGCTGCTCGAATTGCTGCGCGCGCCAGAACCGGTTTCCAGGTTCATATAGTCCGGATTGAAAGAGAAGAAACCTTGCGTACTGCCACTTAGATCGTGACTCTTTCCATTATACGCTTCAGTTCCGGCTACCACGGTCAGATCGTGCTTTTGCATGGTTTTGTGGAATGTCACAAGGTTGGTCCATGTCCAGCTGAAACCTGAATATGCTCCTTCTGAATACGTATTGGTGTTGCTATTTTCCTTATTTTCATAGGTAGGGAATGCGAATGAATTCCACCTGCCCGAATAGTTTTCTCCACCAAAACTCGTCCGTAATGTGAAGTATTTGAACAAATCAACCTCTGCAAAGACATTACCGAAAAGACGATTATCCAAACCTTTATCATAACGCGTACGATCGCGCATCGCCACCGGGTTGAACGCGTCGCCCATACCCGAGGCGCGGCTTCCCGCATAGTTGCCCATGATGTCGTGAACGGGAATGATGGGTTGCATCCTGAATGAGAATGCGATCGCTGACCCTCCGTCGGAAAGGGCACTTTTTGGATTATCTGAAATAGAAAACGCCAGATTTTCACCTATTCGGATGTGTTTGCCAATGTTATATTGGCTATTCGATCTCAATGTGTAGCGTTTCAGATACGTGTTGGTCAAAGCGCCTTGCTGATTGAAATAATTCAAAGAAAACAAGTAGTTGCCCTGATCGCTTCCGCCGCTCAATGAAATGTTGTGGCTGGTGGAAGGCGCACGTTTGAAAATCTCGTGAAACCAGTCAGTACCCGTCTTATTGGCCTTCACGATCTGATTAAATTTGTTAAAATCATCAACCGAAGTATAATTGGGATTGACATAGTAAAGGTCGGGGTTAGTACCGGGGTCACCTTCTTTGGCACCTGTCGGCAGAATATAGTCAGGCAAGACCGGCGAAGTACCATATCCATACTGATCATCGCCAATAGTTGCGCCCGCATTTTTCTGAACTTGGAACTTCAATTGTGCCTGTTCCATTGGATTCAGTGTTTTCCATACATTACCATTCGGAGGGGTTTGCACACCATACCAAGCGCTGTAATTGACTTTTACCTTATCCTTACCCTTTTTGGTAGTAATAATGATCACCCCGTTTGCTGCACGTGACCCGTAAATTGAAGCCGAACCGGCGTCTTTCAAAACCTGCATGGAAGCAATATCATTGGTATTCAGGTCCGTGATGGATGTGGTAGGGACACCGTCAACTACATATAATGGAGAGTTATTTCCAAATGTGTTCAACCCGCGGATCCGAACCTGCGGTGTTTCGCCTGGCTGCCCGGAACCGATGATGGTCACGCCCGACGCGCGTCCCTGCAACTGGTTTGCTACCTGGCCGTCAGGGGTTTGTTTCAGCTGTTCCACGTCCACGACCGACACTGCACCGATCAAATCCTTTTTGCGCTGCGTGCCATAACCGGTCACTACCAACTCAGAAAGGGTGGAAACGTCAGGTATCAGCTTGATATCCACGGTAGAGCGGGACCCAACCATTGTTTCCTGAGCTGTAAAGCCGATAAAGCTAAAAATCAGAATGGATTCGTCACCGGCAACATCCACGCTGTAGTTACCTTCCAAATCCGTCATCTTACCTTCATTGGTACCCTTTACCCGGATCGCCACGGAAGGTAATGCTTCTCCTTTTTCGTCAGTAACCTTTCCCTTCACCGGCCTTAAAAGCACCTGGGTTGTGGCCTCAGCGGCTTCGCGCACCATTTCCAGTTTGGTTTTCCCGGTAACCCCGATCATTTTGCCCACCTGCCTGAATTCCAGCGCGGTTTGCTTTTCGATCATTTTGAGGATCTCCGGTACAGGTAGCCCCATCGCATACAATGTAATGTCCGGGGCATTGCGGACGAGTTTTTCGTCAAATGCGAAAGTTACCCCAGTCTGCTGCTCAATTTGCCTGAACACAGTTTTTACACGGCTCTGCCTGACGTCCATATTAACGTGCTGCGCCTCGGAGGTGCCGGCCATTAATAAAGCGGTTGTCAGTACGTTTATGCCCAGAATAAGCGTAGAAATGCGCATACATTTTTTGAATAAGGGGAGTCCCTTATGGTAATAATTCACCATATTTGTCTGATGTTTAATGGTTAACCTGTTAAACCTGGTCCGTTCGCGCTACTGATGGTTCGAAGCATTACATAGCAGGGGGACATTCAAGAGCCGGGGACATTTGCACTGTTCCCGGTTTATTTTTGGGCTCATTTTCCTGGAAAACCTACCCGTGTTTGTTCCTTTCTATCTGATTACAATCGTGCTATCGTTTAGTTGTGAATAATTGAATTTTTTGGAAAAGCCCAGGACTTTCAACACGTCCGTCATGGGCTGATTGTCAAGCGTTAATGTGATTTTTTCATTCGTCAGGTCTTCTTTTTCAATGAGAATGTGCTGGTTGTATTTTCTTTCCAGCGCGTGGAACACTTCCAATAAAAGTTCATCTTCAAACACCAGTCTATTGTCTTTCCAGGGCGCAATAGCAGGTTTACTGATTTCGCTGACATGTATTTTAGCTGTTTTTTCAGGGACAATGGCTTGCTCGGCTGGTAGCAGCATCAATGCAGGGGTTTCCGGTTTGTCGCGAAGCTTAACACCTACCTTTCCGGTTTTCACGGTAACCTTAATGTCCGCGTCATTTTCGTAGGCTTTTACATCAAATGAAGTTCCGAGTACTGTAATGTCCAATGTCTTTGCGTGGACAATGAATGGTTGTTCCGTTTTATGCACAATGTCGAAAAATGCTTGTCCTTCCCGCAATACCACTTCGCGCGTTTTGCCTCGGAAAGAATCGGGGTAGGAGAGGCTGGAACCTGCATTCAGCCAAATGGAAGAACCGTCGGGCAGCGTTACTTTCAATGTTTTTCCTAATGGCGCCTGTACTACATGCATGGAAGTTTCGATAGCCTTGTGGCTATCTGTCCAATAAATAAAACCGCCAATCACCATCGCCGCAGCTGCTGTAGACCAGGTTACGAGTCTTCGGATCAATGTGAAGCTGGACTTTTTGATAACAGGCTGCTGCATTGCTTTCAGATTCGAGCGCATGCGGTTTTTTACATCGTCGGCATTTTCCGAAGTGTTGGTATAAACGGTTTGCACCCCTGGTACTTCCGGATTTTGCCCGTCATACCAGTCGTGTAAGATCTGTTTCTCTTCCTCGGAAGCTGTTCCGTTAAGGAACTTTCTGGCCAACTGTCTGATGTACTCCTGTGTCATTGCAAAGCGGATTTGCCCTTTGGAATACATAGAGGGGAGATGTAAGAGAAACCCCTTAGTTGAAAAATAAAAAAGTTAGAATATTTACAGAGACCTTCTAAAATTTGGCCAAAAGAAGTATTTGCAGAAGAAGATGTGCGACGCCACTGAGGTTGGCGCGGACCATTTTGAGCGCTTTGGTCAAATGTGCTTCAGCAGTTTTTGGGGAAATGTTCAGCTCTTCGCAAATGTCGGGAAGTGACCTGTCCTGCAATTTGTTGTACTGAAACACCAGGCGGCATTTCTCGGGAAGGCGGTTGGTCAGATTGGTAATGATTTCGATCAGGAGCTTATTTTCAATGTCCTGATCCATAGAAACAGAAGTAATTGCCTCATCCTTAATCGACATTTCCACTTCACGCGCCTGCTTCGACTTCGCCAGGTAGCGATACACTTCGTAACGAAGCATGGCAGCGAGGTATGGTTTCAGCGACTGGATTTCAAGGGTTTGTCTCTTCATCCAGAACAACATAAAAGTATCCTGAGTGATCTCTTCGGCTATCTCAGCCGACTTTACCATTTTGTGGGCCGTGTAAAAAAGCTTGTCCCAGTGCCGGTTGTAGATTTCGTCAAATGCACCTTCCTCCCCGTCCTTCATCAAAGCGGCCAGCTCATCATCGGAATAGTTTTGGAAGTCAATCATTTACAGTCGGGTGTTTACCAGAATCTTTAATTCTTTACCAAATATAAAATAATTTAACAACCGAAGAACGGTGATTTAATATAAATACAATATTAAAAATGGTCTAATATCATAACCGGCCGATTTTTTAACATAAATACTAGAAATAGCAATATTTTATTTTGGCAGAGACTTGGCAAGTCTGGGCGACCCCGTCTGCAAGACCTACCAAGTCTTTCTAGTTCAATGATTAACCATCTTCATAGCTCCCTCACTGTACCGGTCTCCGGTGTTGGGATAGCGAGCAATCAGCTCATCAATTTCATTGAGATCTGCAACAGAAAGTGTCACGTCAATGGCGCCCGCATTTTCTTCCAGGTACTTCCTTTTCTTAGTACCCGGGATCGGGATCATGTCTTCACCCTGTGCGAGTACCCAGGCCAGTGCAAGCTGAGCGGGAGAGCAATTTTTGCCAGAAGCAATTTCGGCGAAGCCTTTTACCAGTTTGGCATTATTATCGGCAAACTCCTGCTGATATCTCGGCAATGACCTTCTGAAATCGCTATCTGCCAGGGCGGTTACATTCAATGTGTCGGTAATCAGGCCTCTTGCAAGCGGCGAATACGGTACCAGCGAAATGCCCAGCTCGCGAACGGTACCCAAAATTTCAGCTTCCACATCTCTGGTAATGACCGAATATTCGCTTTGTAAAGCAGCGATCGGGTGAACTGCATTTGCTTTGCGGATAGAAGCAGGCGAGGCTTCGCTGAGGCCGAGGTAACGTACTTTTCCTTCCTTAACCAGCTCTGCCATAGCTCCCACCATTTCTTCAACAGGGACATTTGGGTCAACGCGATGCGCATAGTAGAGGTCGATGGTGTCGATTTTTAGTCTTTTCAAGCTGTTTTCAACGGCGACTTTCATCCATGCGGGAGAGCCGTCGAAGTATGCACCGGCTGAGTTTCGAGGTCCGGCTACATTCTCTCCGTAGCGAAAACCGAATTTTGTGGCGATGAATATTTTGTCACGGTTTGGTACCAACACTCTGGAAATCAGTTCTTCATTTTCACCATTGGCATACATATCCGCAGTATCCCAAAAATTAATGCCCAGATCGAGCGCTTTATGCAAAGTAGCAATGCTCTCGTCGTCGTCGGTGGGGCCATAAGCAAAGCTCATACCCATACAACCTAAACCGATGGCTGACAATTTTTCATTCGTAGTTCCAAGGCTCCTGAATTTCATCTTGTTTTTTAGTTATAAAACCGTGTCCGGTTTTGTGAAACGTGACTTGGCAGGTCTAGACTTGGCAAGTCTAGGCGACCCCGTCTAGGCGACCCCGTCTAG
>NZ_JBDSFX010000075.1:0-239914 GCF_039919315.1 Dyadobacter sp.
CCATCATTTTCATCATAAGTCACGATGAAAATGGTTTTCTTCCACACTTCCGGATTTTCCAACAATATTTCCATCGCCTCGCTCACGTACCAAGGTCCAAACCAAGGCTGACCGGGGTGATCCGAGAAATGGGCGGGAGGCATCAGCCAGGAAACAGTCGGCAGCGTACCATTCTTTACATCTTCACGGAACTGATGAAAAACGTCTCCTTTCGGAACATTCAATGTTCTTTCGGTGCCATTATCATTGTACTGGATGGCAGTAAGCTCATGGAAAAATTCGTCTGCAATGTTGGTGCTAAATGCTTTACTGTTCAGTGCTTTATCTTTCTCTGAAAGGCTGGCTAATGTGTCTTTGTTGAATTTGGTCTGAGCAGTTTCAATGTTTTTGAGCAACCTTTTGGCAGCTGCAATTCGCGTAGCTATTTTTTCATCACCTGCTTCTTTTTCCAGATCGGCAATGGTTTTCATAATATTTTCTCTTTTGCTCTGAAGATTGGCAATGCCTCCCTCGTGGAACCGCACATTGTACGCTTTGAAATATTCCAGAACATTGGTTCCGAAGTTACTCAGCCAAGCACTTTCCTCGCCTTTCAAGCCGTAACCCATCGTCAGCTCGTTTTGGTACACTTTCCAGGCAATGCCGTGTTCTTCCAGGCGTTCGGGATATGTTTTCCATTCCAGTTCGGGATATTCGTAGTTGCTGATGTTCCACAAATGTGCAATTCCGTCCGCCTCATTTTTCTCGCGGACGGTACCCGTCATAAAATAGTATCGATTGGGGTGGGTACCGGTGATGCTGGAACAAAAGTTGTGATCGCAAACTGTAAATGCGTCGGCTAGCGAGTAATAAAAAGGGAAATCGGTACGGTCGCAATAGCCCATGGTGAGCGGGATATGGCCATAATCCTTGTTTCTTGGCTTTTTTGTGTCCAGCCATTTGTCATACTTTCCATTGTTCATGGCGTCCGTCTGGTCGGTCCAGCCGTGGGGAACGGAACCCATCCATGCTACCTTGGTATCTTTGATATTTAACCGGAAAGGAGCATAGGTGTCTCCATTCTTATTGGACTGAAACCAGACTTTATTTTTATCAGGCAATTGTATCGCACGCGGATCATTATACCCCCGCACGCCCTGCAATGTACCCAGCTGATGGTCGAAGGAGCGGTTTTCCTGCATCAGAAATACAATGTGCTCAGCGTCGTAAAATGTACTTCCCGGTTCCGGGTTAATAGCCATTGCTCTTTGAATGACAGGCGGCAACATGTTGGCCATAGCACCCGTACCAGCCAGCAAGGCGGCTTGTTTCAGGAAGTCTCTCCGTGAATCCATTTAAAAAATTACCAGGTTAATATTTATTGAAATAAAAGGATATTGGCGTCAAATATATTTCAGTAAATGCAGGGTAATGTTACCTGACAGTTATGATTTGATCTTTTTTATATGGTTATATTTGAAAAGCACTTTTACACGGAAATTGATGGCCGCCATTGAAGTTATTTCTGAAAAACCCGCTCATCCGACTGCCGCGGAATTTGCAGCGCGAATGGAGAGCTACCGCTCGCCGGTGGAGGCGATGAAGCTGATGCGTTATTTCAAGACCGGAGTGGGGGAGTACGGGGAGGGCGATATTTTCATGGGCGTGCGCATGGGCCAGATTTTTGAATTAGCCAAAGCCTATATCAACATGCCTTTGGAAGAAATTGAAAAACTGCTGGAAAGCCCCATTCACGAAATCCGCACGGGTGCACTGAGCATTATCGACAAGCAGGCGCGAAATAAAAAGACATCACTGAGCCAGCGGAAGGCACTTTATGATTTCTATTTGAGACGAACCGACCGGATCAACAATTGGGACCTGGTGGACATTTGCGCTCCGCATGTGGTGGGAGGCTACCTGTACAGGTCAGGAGAGCCAAGGGATGTGCTTTTCAAGCTGGCGGCTTCGGATAACGTCTGGGAGCGGCGGACGGCTATTGTGGCTACCGGTTATTTTATCCGGCAGGGCGACATTGCGGATACTTTTAAAATTGCAGAACTGCTGCTGAATGATAAGCACGACCTCATTCATAAGGCTACCGGCTGGATGTTGCGCAGTGCGGGACAGATTCACCGCCCGCAACTGCTCAACTTCCTCGATCAATATGCTGCTACTATGCCCCGGACACTTTTACGCTACTCTCTGGAACATTTCGACAAACCTTCGCGCAGCCATTATATGGCATTGAAGCACGCAGGTTAAGTTTTTTGTTACTATTTGGCTGGTGTAATGGTGATATTACGATATTCCACCGGGCCGTGATCTCCCTGAATGTATAGTGGGCCTGGCTCGCCTTCGTTGCTGTCCAGCGCGCCGCCGGTAATGCCCGGGATCTCCTGGTTACTGATCACGGTTTTGCCATTTGCAACCACTGTTATCATTCTGCCTATCAGTGTAATGTCGTAAGAATTCCATTCACCCGCGTCTTTCGCAACCATTTCGCTTGGGGTAAGAAATCCATAAACAGCGCCACTTTGATCCAATGCAGGCTCCATTCCTTTGCTGTCGGTTACCTGTACTTCGTAGCGTCCGCGCAGGTACACGCCGCTGTTGCTTCCTTTGGGGATACGGAATTCGATATGCAGTTTGAAATCATTGAATTTTTCATCGGTGATCAGGTTAGCACCTGATTTTGGACTACGCAGAATGCCATTTTCGGCGATCCATTGGTTGGTAGTACCTGCCGGATGCCAGCCTTTGATTTCGTTACCGCTGGTCAATGGAATGGCTTTTCCCCATGCCGGTTCTGTGGTTTTGCGTAGTGCCGGGGCGCGTACGCCTGTCCAGCTGTGCGTTTTGCCTTCCGGTGTTGTTAATGATCCTGAAATTTTTTCACCGGCAAGCGTACCTTCTACGGTCAGGTTTTTGTCGCCTTTTTCCCATTGTGGCGGAATTTCGAAGTTCAGTTTGCCATCTTTGAAATGTACTTCTGAGATCGGACGGGCGCTGCCGGAAAATCCCGTAAACTGGCCTACCAATGTGTGCGTGCCCGAATGCCTCACTTCCAGCCAGGAAGGTAAAGGTTTTCCGGCTACGTCAACCGTGATATCCCAGCGGCCTTCCAGTGTGGATGCCAGTGGTTTTGATGGATCGGCGTTGGTTGTAAAAGTAGCTGTCAGCAATGTCAGCGCAGATAATGCCAGTTTCCGGGAAGCCCGGCGCAGGTTGGTTTGGAATTTGATGCTCATAAATTTTTAGGTATTAAGAAGGCGTCAATTTATGGATAAAATTTAATATTCAGCTTATAACTGGTACTTCGCCCGCCACCTTGCGGTTCCAGAGCCCCCGCTTCGGCCAAAGCCTGCAAATCGCGCGTCGCGGTTGCCTTGGAGGTTTTCGTGATGGACATGTATTTCTGAGCAGTCATACCACCTTCAAATCCCTGGGGCCCTTCATCCAGCATTCTTTTAATCGCTTTCAACTGACGTTCATTGAATTGGTCTTTGAAAAGGTCAAAGAATTGGGTTTTATGTAATGTGAAATTCAGTATATCCCGGGCTTCAATTTGGGCATCCAAAATGACCTGAACAAAATAGATGATCCAGCCCGTAATGTTATTGCTACGCTGGGCCACTTCCAGAAACTGATAATAACTTTTGCGATCGGCTTCAATTTTCCGGGAAATGCTCAGCATGACCGGCCGGCCCAGTGTTTGGGATAATGCTTTTTCCGCAATGGCGCGTCCTATACGCCCGTTTCCGTCTTCAAAAGGATGTATGGATTCAAAATATAAATGGGCAATGGCGGAGCGTACCGGTGCTCTTTTGATCTCATGCTTTCCGCCCGGCGCTGTTTCGTTGAACCATTGAATAAAGCGCTCCATTTCATTTGGTACTATCGCTGATGACGGTGCCTCAAAATGGACTTTTTCTTTCCCAATCGAACCTGAGACGACCTGCATAGGGGCAGTATCTTTGCGCCACGCCCCGGTATTGATGGTACGGCTGTCTTTCAGCAGCATTTTGTGCCATTCGAACAGTTTTTTTTCGGTCAATGCATCTTCGTACGACTTGCGTACGTCCACCATTAATTCCGCAACGCCTTGTGCTTTTTTATCCTTTACGGGCTCTGCTTTTTGATTTATTCCAAGATTGTTTCGAATAGATGAGGCCACATCCTGGCGACTCAGGTATTCGCCTTCAATTTCAGATGTTTTAATAGCCTCGGCAACCATGATATCAATCAGGGTCTCTACTTTTACAACATCGGGGGCGGCTTTCAATAAACCGCTTACATTTCCTGTTTCCTCAGCAAATGCAATGAGCTGATCGATAGAATCAGCAAGTTCATATTTGAAATCAGGCCAGTCTGGTAGTTGCCAATTGTAATACATGAGCCGATTAAATTCTTTATTCGGCTCAAATATAGCAAATTTATGAGCCGAATAGCATCATTATTCGGCTCATAATTGGGAAAGTGAGCGGCATTTACTAATTTATGGATTATCTCAGCTTCATCAATACGTCCCAAAATGCGAATCTTGACTAGATTTTTACTCGTTTTTTGGGTTTTTGTAGGTTGTCAAAAGGATATACCTGAACCGGATGCCCGACTCAAACCGCTCAAAGGTGTATGGAAGCTTTCGCAGATAAAGGTACAGGACGGGACTTCGCAGGTTTGGCAGGATGTTCCTTATTTTTCACAAAATGATATTGAATTCCGGGCGGACGGGGTGATTCTGGATTATAAAAAGGAAGAGATTTGTTGTAACCCTTCTTCGCTTGTGGTCAATGGTGTCATCATTGAAATCAAAAAATCATTCATTGTACCCAAAAATAATAACTGTGCAGCTGCCTGCAACAGATGTCAAACGTGGCTGATTACCTACACGGATGGTGAACTGATCCTGACGGGGTGTCTGGCAACAGATGTGAAAAAATACAAGCGATAGCTTTACACGAATGGTGCCGTTAATTGAGGTACTGCTTCTTAAACTGTACCGGACTCACGCCCGTTTCTTTTTTAAACAACCGTGAGAAATAGGGAAGGTTTTCAAAGCCTAATGTATATGCGATTTCTGCCACATTGATGTCAGCGCCTTTCAGCAGGTTTTTGGCTTCTGAAATAAGGAAATAATGGATCAGTTCGATCGCAGTTTTTCCGGTTTCCTGTTTCAAAAGGTCACTCAGGTAGCGGGAAGAGGTATTTAGTTGATCGGCCATGAATTTCACCGTTGGTAAGCCCTGCTTGGTCATCAACCCGCTTTGGAAATATTCAGACAGTGAGTGGTTAAATTTGGATACTACCTTACCGGAAATCTCGGTGCGATTGATAAACTGGCGTTTGTAAAATCGCTGGGAATATTTCAGTATCGAATCAATGTGCGCCAGAATGATCTCACGGCTGTATTCGTCCTGATTATTATTGTACTCAATTTCAATTTTGGCGTAAAGGTCCCACAGTATCTGTTCTTCTTTGGGCGATAAATGCAGCGCCTCGTTGGTCTCGTAATCGAAGTAATTATAATTCTGGATTTCGGCATGCAATGGATGACCGTTCAGATAATCTTCATGAACATAGATCGCGAAACCATCTTCTTCCAGTTGCAGATCACGCATTTGAATCGCTTGCCGCGGTTTTGTGAAATACATGGAACCACTGTCGGCATCATACTTGGTTCTGCCATACACGATCACGCCGGACTTCATTTTCTTTAAAGCGATCATGTAAAAATCAGTCGTAAACTCCCTGTCGCCGAACGAGCAGCTCTGGTTACAACGGATGAGGCTCAGCATGGAATTTTCCGGTACCGGAAAGCCATTGTACCGGTGCATATCGCTCAAATTTTTGAAATGGTCCATGATTGGCGGATTGAGTGTTAGCATTGTCACAAGGAGCGCAGTCGAAGTGTTTTTGCAGAGTGCACGTGCACTTCGACTGCCCTCAGTGTGACAATGTGTAAACAGCTTACGAAAGTATTAAATTCCGTGTGCTAGCGTAGAAACTTCGCTCCATTCTTCCCAGGTTGCTAACCGGTCTGAATAAACCTGTTTCACCCACGGCAAGGCCACTTTTCCTAGGAATAGACGTAGCGGAGGATTGGTAGAATCCACCAGTTTGAGAATGGCGTCGGATGTTGCTTCCGGGTCACCGAAGCTCTCGTCAGTCAGGCCGGCCTGGAAATTGGCTTTTACCTGATCATAGGCGTCGATGGGTTCCGAATGCGTAGCGGATGCGCCAGCCCAGTCGGTCGAAAATCCGTTAGGTTCTACCAGGGTAACATTCAACCCAAAGTCTTTTACTTCGCTGGCCAGGCTTTCGCTCAGGCCTTCTACCGCCCATTTGGAGGCATTATACAGTCCAAGTACCGGCAAGGTAGCTACTCCCAATACGCTCGATACCTGAATGATATGCCCATGTTTTTGAGCGCGCATGATGGGTATAGCGGCCTGCGTCACCCATAGCAAACCGAACACGTTGGCTTCGATCTGGTCGCGTGCTTCCTGCTCGGTCGCTTCTTCAATGGCACCGAATAAACCGTAACCTGCATTGTTGATCAACACGTCGATCTGTCCGAAATATTCCTTTGCCTGCTGAACTGCCGCAAAACTCGCGGCTCTGTCGGTTACATCCAGTTTGATCGGCAGCAGCGCGTCGCCGTACTGTGCTTTCAGGTCGTTCAATGTGTCTAGGTTTCTTACTGTGGCGGCTACTTTGTCACCTCTTTTAAGAAATGCTTCTGCCCAGATTTTTCCAAATCCCCGGGAAGCTCCTGTAATAAATATGGTCTTTGTCATTACTGTTTTTGTTAAAAATTGATAATGCAAAGCTATATCCGTGCTGCTTCGCGGATGTTATACAAAAGTCTGAAAAGGTGATACATATTGACCTCGCATGAATAATCCCGACCGGGTTATCATTAGTTTGATACGATGAATAAGTGCAGGAAGGCGGCGTTGTCATTTTTGCTCCAAAATCCCGACATTCGCCTGGCTGCAAATGCTATACACTACATTCATCCTACGATCCAGCTATGAGACCGCGTTTATTCCTCTTATTCATTTTTACATGCCTATTGAATCAGGTGCGTGCGCAACAGGAGGCGCCGCAGCAGACCCTGAACCATTATGTCGAGTTTTTGAGCAAATCAGCTGATGAAGTGACGAGCCGGTTCAATATGTTGCGGCAGTACCAGGAAGAGACGATCCGGTACCGAAAAAAGCCGGATCTATCGCTGCGATTGCCTTCTTCCGGCCCATTAGAAGAGTTCTATTATCACAAAGCATTGGAGGCGAAGGCCCTAACTGCCGGCGAAAAGCAGCAGCTCAATACAGCGACTAGGTCAGTTTGGGAATTGCTGAACAAGCTGGATGACACTGGTAAAGCGCTGGAAACCTACGTTCGACTGAATGCATATAAGGATGATAATTTGAAAAAATCGGACGCGCTCGTCTCGGAAATGCAATCGCTTTTTGGAAAATTCAGAAAGGAAAAGGCGGTCTTCTACCAGCAAATTCAATCCATATACCATCGCTACCAACCTTATTCAGCGTCGGACCCGTATCTCAGCACTGAAAAAGAAATGGAGCAGATATTGATAAGCCAGCAGCAACTACTCGATTCATTACCTTTTTATCTCAATGAGGAAAACCGGTTCGAGTGGCCGGTCGCCAGAGTCCAGCAAAGTATGCTCCGCGATGAAAAACTGCTTGCTGATTTCGGGAAGTTGCAATCCAGGCTGGCTTATCCGGCCTCTGATATGGTAGGTTCTTTCAAATCGGCTTTGCAGGCGATGCAAAGCATTAAAAGTAGCGCCATTGACGATTATAACTTTGCTGCAAAACAGTCTGCTCGTCATGGCAATGAGGTATATGTATCGCTCATGAACCGGTATAATCAGGATTTACTGGCTAACCATAAGGCTTTTATCAATTATAGTAATTCTGCCAGAAGAATGCTGGATTATCCTGCATTCAGTCCGGTAATAGCGCAAGAACCAGCTTCGGCGACGACACCAAAAAATACGAAGACTCCTGCATTTGGGGATAAACCGCTAACGACATTCAATACTAAAAAAGCGTCGTCTCCACCTTCCGTGGCTATGGTGCGCGTATTGAATGATTATGTGGAGTTTATCAATGAATCGCTTCGGCAAATGCATTTGATGCAAGTACTGGTTCGCAACTATCAATCCTCCGCCGAGTACTACCGTGACCAGGCCCGTGCTCAGAAACGGGCGAACCTGACGTATTCCTATGATGATTATAAAGTCCCCGTTTCAGTATACCAACTTTTGCTGAGTGCCAGCGCATCTGTTCCCCAGCCTTACCGTGCCAGCATCAATACCCAGGCCGAAGTGTTGCTGAATGTATTGCAGGAAATGGACGGGCTCAGCGCAGAACTGATTGCCTACACTACCGAAAAACAATATATACAAGACCAGCTTCGTCGGTCTGATGCCATTCTGGATCGTTATGCCGTTCTTTTTGATGTGTTTGACCAGAAAAAGGAACAGCTTTATAAAGATGTGCGGCGCATTCACGAAAGTTACCCGCATGCAAACACGGCAAGTTCATGGTACGTTTCGGGCAATGCCATGTTGAAAACAATGGACAATGGCAGGGAGGATTTCTTTGGTGTAAGAGATTTCCTGAAAGACGAGAAATCTAAACTGCCAGAAACTGGCCAACTGGAAACGGACGCGAAACAACTCATTGCAGACGAGTACCAAAACATGAAGGGACTGAAACGGTACGGTCGTAGTAATGGCCTCTGCCCATATTCGCCCTACGAGGATCTGGCCTCCAACTCTTTGCGATTTGCTGAAATGGTCCAGAAAGTGAAAGCTGTATCAGCCAATGTGACAAGACATCCTTTTGAACCTTTTTACTATTTCTACAACAACGAGCTGGTTTATCAGTACAATAAATTTGTCGAGCTGGCCAATGCAGGCTTGCTTAAAATGATCAATCAGCCTGATATTTTTACTTTCCGCCGTCTCACACCCCAAAAGCCTGACGGCATTGCGCCGAAGAAAACCGAGCCCCAGGTGGGGCTCCCACTCAAACCTAGGGAAGAAACTCCTCTGGAACCCCCGCCAGTTATCGCCGGAAGGACAAATTCGGAACCCATTAAGCAGGAAACCCCAGTCAGTGAGTCCGCAAAACCCATTGTGAAAGAGGCAGATCGGCTTATCGTTACGCAAAAAGATACGGTTTTTGTCGAGCGCGTACGTGTAGACACGGTATATGTAGATCGCACGGTTTCGAACGAACATGTAACCCGCTCGCTGGAAGGTTTTGCGCCTAATAATATGGTATTGTTGCTGGATGTGTCGTCATCGATGAATTCGCCATTCAAAATGCCGCTGCTGAAAAGATCCATCAAATCGTTGCTTACCCTACTTCGGTCAGAGGATCAGATCTCCATTGTCTTATATTCCGGTAAGGCGCGCGTTGTGCTGAAACCGACTTCCGGATCCAAGGCGGCAGAAATCGCCCGGCAGATTGACCTCCTGCAATCGGATGGAGATACGGATGGTAATGAAGGAATTCGGCTCGCATATAAAGTAGCGAACAAAGATTATATCCGCGGCGGTAACAATCGCATTGTACTGGCGACGGACGGCGAGTTTCCGGTGAGCGATGAAGTAATGCATTTGATCGGTGAAAATGCCCGGCAGGATGTGTACCTCACCATATTCACATTCGGACGAAATGCGCAGACCGGACAGCGGTTGAGGAAACTGAGCGAGCTCGGCCAGGGTACCTACGCGCATGTGACCGCAGAAAGTGCCGATTTGCAATTGGTACTGGAAGCACAAGCAAAAAAGCAAACCGCTAAATAGTGATTTGCTTTTTTGTGTTTCTTTTCAGTAACTATTCCCCAAGGATTGCCGGGGCCGTTAATTCTACTTGTCAGGAATGTCCCTGGCCTTGGCGCGGGAAGTTGATCATCCACCCTACGCCGAATTTGTCGTGGAAACTGCCAAAGTAATCGCCCCAGAACATATCGTCCAGCGCCATTTCTATTTCTCCACCGGCGGATAAGCCGTTGAACAGGAGGTCGGCCTCCTCGCGGCTTTCAGTGAAAACAGAGATATATGAGTTGTTTCCCACTTTCAGAACGTGTCCCATTGACGGCACCGTGTCCGACGCCATCAAAATGTCGCCATGACCGATAGGCAATGCAATGTGCATCAGCCTGTTTTTCTCGTTGTCGGGAAGTTGCTCAGCGCCAGGCATCTCCGACATTCTGTTAACAGCCAGGAATTCGCCGCCGAAGACTGATTTGTAAAAATTGAAAGCCTCTTCCGTATTTCCGTCGAAATTGAGGTAGGTGTTTAGTTTTGCCATTGTGAAAAGTGTTTTAGGTTTGATAATGATGTTGCTATCAAGTTGATGTTTCAAAATTATCTGCTTTTTACAATACTAATACTCCCGAAAACGGACATTCGAAGGGGGGGATCGGGACAGAAATGAGCTTATCTGATCAATACTTTGTGAACCCTGGTGTTACTGCCTTCTTTAACTTGTAAAAGGTAGATTCCGGTGGTAATATTCCGGGTTGGCTGCACGGCCAGCTGATGTTCAGAATCGACGCGGGTAGCAATGTCAATGACTGTTCCGGAAAGGCTTTGCATGCGGAGTTGCGCAGTCGCGGGATCGTTTACATGCACGCGGAATCCTGACGCGGGAGCAGGATTTGGGAAAGGTGCGTAGTCCAGTTCAATTTCACTTTTATTCATTTCAACTTCCTCTGCGCCGATCCGCTCTCCAGCCAATCGTTTCGTAACTGCATGTATCCCGAATGTCACTACCCGGCCTTCTCGGGATCCGAAAGTGTATTTGTAAGGGCCTGAGCCTGTTGCTACGCCTTCTGATATACCTGCCGACCAACTGGTACCATTCCATTTTCTGGATTCAATGCGGTCTGAATAATCAAATCCGGTGGTAGCGTCTCCGGCATTCCATTGAAATTGATAAACCCAGGATAATAACGTTCCCGGCGCGGGAACTACTGATCCATGGTTGACGGTGTACATTACATTCACGTGGTGGCCGGGCAGGAATAACGATGGATTGTAGGCAGCGCTCGCTAGCAAATTGGAATAATCCCTGTTGGCTGAGCCAAAGTAAACCCACATCGGCGTATACCGCTCCGGTGAAGGACCGACCGGGAAAAATTGGAAGTTTGGATCGGTGCCCGTCCGGGCGGTGAGGTACAGTGCGCCTGTTCCGTTGGTCACGAAAAACCTGCTGGCATCAGCCCCAGTGATGTTTTGGCAGGTAAGTACATGGGCTCCGATGAGCACTTTTCCTTTGACCAGCCGAGTTTCACATTTGGAGCCTACACGTGCCATAAAACCGATAGATGTCAGCAATTGAATATTTTTTGGATTATTGATCAAAACGCGATCTACCCGCATCGAGTAACCTCTGCTGAGGTCTGCAGAGACGGTCTGCAATTCGTTTCCCCTGAATTCGATTTCGGGAAGATCGATCATCGTATACACATCCTGTTCCAATTTGCCATGTATCCTGACGGCCGAATAGGCATACGCGCCGGTGAGGACAGTGAATGAGCCGGAAGTTCCTTCCACTAGTTTAAGGTTATTGCATTTTGCTTCAATATTTACATTAAAAGACTTGGTGATGATCACATTATCATACGTTCTCGGAACAAAGCCCGATGACCACGACCGCCCGTCACTCCAGATACTGTAATCCCACCCGGGAACCGTCGTATGTACCACTGTTTCGTAGACGTTCAATGCGGTGTAAAGCCCCAATGGATTGCCGTAAGGATAAAAAACAGTCCATTTTTTGCCAACAATACCCGTCCCGGATCCTGGGCTGGTGGCTGCGAGCTGCGAAGTAGGCGTTCCTGAAACCATTTTGGTGATGTACAGTTCCCAACGGTTCACCAATGGATTAAAACGGATAATCTGTGGGGCTATGAATGTGTCATCCGAGCGATTGGCGCGGTACTGGGGATATCCTGCTGCGCCAAGCCCATCGTAAGCGTAGCGGCCATTGACCACATTATTGGCGCCCGGATAATTCTCTACGGCGATATCGGTTTTGATCCCTGCGGAAGCCAGAAAAGTAGTTGCGAGGCAAAAGATGAGTGTGAAAAAAGTTTTCATGTCGATTGTGTTTAGAACAGGACAAAGTTGCGTCAGTTCCTATCCCTGATCAATCGCATGATGATGTGGTTTTTCCTGATCGCAAACCATACAAATACCCATTTAACCAGTTATGTAACCTTTGTAAATCAGAAAAGTAGTTTCCTACCCGCCTCTGTTTTAGTTCATTAAAGAAAAAGACGAACGCTGACTAACCACTTTCCGAATATGCAAAAGTCCGTGCTATCCCGCGATTTCTACTCCTTCGCAGTGCTTTTTACCGCGCTCAGCATTACTGTAACTATTATTCAAAGTATTGCCGGTCTCACTCTCGGGGCCAGGGTATTGACGCTCGGATCATTTTATCCGTGGATAGTCCTTTGTGCATTCATCTTCATTATCACTTCATTCGCTTTGCTCCAATACTTCTGGTACAAATCGTATCGTACCGCATTTGTATTCGGGCTGATCTCCACCATAGTCAATTTGTGGATGTATATTTTGATTTATAATGTAATGATATATAGAGACTTACAAAAGATTTACATCGCCAGTGGTGTCATAGTGCTGAGTACCGGCACGTTGTACGGGCTCAGTTTGGTTTTCTCTAAAACGAACAAAAAGCCCTTGCTTAAATGGGCCGGCGTGGTATCTGCGATCATCGGGCCAATCATGATTGCGACGATGTTATGGAGTGTCAATGTACAGGACATCTCGTTGAAATTGCTACTGGAAAAGATCCACCGTTGGGCTTCTGTGGTAGGTATCCTGGCTTCTGTGCTGTTTTTGTTGAATTTGCGAAATGAGGCGAAATTGGTGACGGATACCGTCGAAAAGACGAAGCCCGTGGTTTGGCGGGAGCTTGCCAAAGTGCTGGCTATATTGGGCCTCCTATTTTTGGGAATGAAGTTCGCTGGTGAAGGTTTTCGGTCCGGGAGCCATAAGGCATACATACCCACCCCGCTGGAAAAGAAACAGGCAGAAGCGTTTGGCGCAAGAAATTATGTGAACGGCAGCGGTGACACGCTGCGATACCGACTGATCATGCCGATCAATTACGACGCTACAAAAAAATATCCGTTGATCGTATGCCTGCATCACGGAGGTGCCCACGGGACTGATAATGTGAGGCAGGTTGGCGCTGATCCCGCGCCGTTTTTGTCCAGCGATGAAAACCGAAAGAAATATCCCGCATTCATTTTTATGCCGCAATGTCCGGAAGGTTACGGTTTTGGCGGTATTGATGGGTATCCAACGATTGATACGCTCGTTTTTAGTACGATAAGGTCCATTGAAAAAGAGTATCTGATCGACTCGGAAAGACGCTACGTGATTGGTATTTCCGGAGGCGGCTATGGGTCCTGGCATTTTATCAGTACACACCCCGAAATGTTCGCCGCCGCCATACCCATTTGCGGTGGGGGTGACGCCAAATTCGGAAAAGCGCTGGTAAATATGCCGATATGGGCATTTCACGGTGCCCGCGACCGCCTTGCCCCTGTGAGCGGGACGCGCGCGATCATTGAAGCGATTAGAAAAGCTGGCGGTAATCCTAAGTATTCCGAATTCACCTACGCAGGCCACGACATCTGGAACGACGTCCGCGCCGAGCCGGGCTTAATGGACTGGCTATTCGCCCAGAAACGGAAACCCGAACCCCACCCCAAAAAGGCTTCCTTCATGTGAGAGTAATGGGACAAAATGATTATTTTCACATTCATTAACCCTCATGATATGACGTACAAAGCCTCCTGGGATAACGCTACCAAAATTATTACCGTCGCGATAACGGTGTTCTTCATCGCGATCATCATTGCTACGTTCATGGATGATGGCGGGAACAGCGTAGCTGGCCGTTATTTTATAGCGGTAATGATCGTTGCAATCTACGCGGTTTGTTATGCGCTTCGGCCAGTTCATTATATTGTGACAAAAGATAAGCTGATCATTCACAGGCCAGTGAGTGATGTGTCGCTGAGCCGTGAACAGATGGAAAGTGTAGAGCTGCTGGATGATAAAATGCTGAAATGGACTTTCCGGACTTTTGGAGTGGGAGGGTTGTTTGGCTACTTTGGCAAATTCGCCAACTCCAAACTCGGAAGCATGACCTGGTATGCTACGCGAAGAAGGAAGACGGTTTTGATCAAAACCAGCCAAGGTAAAAGTATCATCGTTACACCCGATGACGCCGATGATTTTGTGAATCAGTTCGAGGTTCACCACACCGCAATACCATAAACGCGGATCATTTAATATATTTGTCTTTCAGTTTGCTACAATGATATGGGAGAAGGCCAGACAGTTCATCTTGCCGATGATGACGAAGACGACAGAATGTTGATCAAGGACGCTTTGGAGCAGGCGAATCCAAATTTGACAGTGATTGAAGCAGAAGACGGAAAAGAACTCGTCGAAAACGTAAAAAACTCCGATGACCTTTCTGAAACCGTCGTGCTGCTCGATATGAATATGCCCAGAATGAACGGAATCGAGGCTATCAAGGAGATCAGGTCGGAACCGGAGCTTGCGGATCTTCCGGCAGTTATGCTGTCTACTTCCGATAATCCGGAACTCAAAAAGAAAGCCCTCGCTGCCGGGGCTAATGATTTTTTTGTAAAACCAAATAACTTCAAAGCACTGCTGGACATTGCCAGGAGAATTGTATCAAGGTTTTTAGGTCAAAAATAAACTGCGCCACCCTGATCACAACTTATTAAAGACCCAACTTCACAATGGTTCGTTTGGAGAAGTCGTAACTTAACTTGTACTTTGTATTTCAAAGTACTTTTTACTTTTGAATGGAATTCTCGAATGAAGCTGGATAATCAATTTACTTTAAGATTTAACAAACGTTATCTGATCCTCGCATTGGTGCTCTTTTTCACTGAGGTTATGATCGCATTGTTTGTGCACGATTCCTTCATTCGTCCCTGGGGAGGGGATTTTCTGGTCGTGATCCTGCTTTACTGCCTGCTGAGAGGTACTAGCTGTACTTCCGTACAAGTTGCAGCAGTAGTCGTTCTACTTTTTTCGTACCTGATTGAAACCTTACAGTTTTTTCAAATTGTTAAAATGCTGGGGCTGGAAACCAATGTGGCGGCTAGTATCGTATTGGGTACCCGTTTTTCCTGGTCGGACATAATCGCTTACACGTTGGGTATTGTATTTATTTTATTAATCGAAAATAGAGCGGCAAGCTTTCAGGAAATATGAAATGGTTTGTAAAAGAGGGTTCGATCGTGCGGGAGATTTGGGGAAAGGCGGACACGATTCTCTTTATTTTTGCCGGTGCGTCTGCGGAATTTGCCCTGAATAAATCGGTAGACTGGCTTTACTTTACTGGCAAGCTCCCCGCTGATCCGCTGGGAAGGTTGTTTTCAACGGTAGCGTACGCCCGGCAAATTGTGTTTTCGGAATACGACGCGGCAATGAAAGCCATTGACCAGATCACCGCCATTCACAAGGAGGTTGAGAACAAACGCGGTGCAAAAATTCCCGATTGGGCGTACCGCGATGTGTTATTCATGCTGGTTGACTACTCGATTCGCTCCTTTGAGTTATTGGAAAGAAAAATGACAGACGACGAAAAAGCGGAAGCTTTTGATGTTTTTTGTCAGGTCGGTGCGAGAATGCAGATACCCGGTCTGCCTGCCGATTATCCCAACTGGAAAAAAATGCGGGAGGAGCATTTGCTCGAAAATCTCGAAAAAAGTAATTTTTCCATCGACCTGTATAAACGATACCGAAAGCACCTGGGCTGGTGCAGATATATGTTGCTAGGCCAGGTACAGGCTCGCATTGCTCCTCAGCGAGTGAATGAGCAACTCGCACTCGGCCACGGCCCGGCCCTGGCTGTTATGCTGCCAACCTATAAATTGATGCGGATTTTCGGGGTACACCATTTGATGCGAAATCTGATCCTGCCTGAAAAGCATAAGGCCCAGGTAGTGAGCCTGGATTCGAAATAAACCAGTGCCCGATCGTCATTTCCCTGCCAATTTTTTGGAGAAAAATGGAAGCATCTTTTGCTCGATCCTTTCCCCGATTTTGTTCAAATGGTCGCCCTGATACTCTTCGTAGGAATGCTCGATTTTATAGTTATCCAGTGTTTGATGCAGTATTTTGATATTCGCTGCAATGGGTTGGTCGCGGTCCCCAGCGTCAAAAGCGATCCCTTTGAGTTGTTTGAGATTTGAAATGTACTGGTCAAGCGTCGCCAATCCGGAATTAGCCGCCCACTTTGTTTCAGTCATTTTTTGTAACTGGCCATTTTCTACGATCTGGTCTGTGTAAAAAGGTGGTTTCGTTGGATTAGGTGACCATGCAGCTGCGGACGCAATGGCAGCCTTTGTCCCAAAATCCGCCTTGTTGAAATCAGCAGGATCTTTCAGCGCTTCTATTTTTGCCAGGGATTCGGGCGAACGGTTACCACCCGGCGCCATACAGCACGGACTCAAAAGATAAAGGCTCGAAAAAACGTTTGGATATCGCTCACCAATGCGAATTGTTCCATAACCACCCATAGAATGACCGGCAAGGCCCCGGCTGGCAGCTTTCGCAATGGTACGGTAATGCTGATCAATATAGCTGACCAACTCTTTTGCGACATATTCTTCCCAGTTACCCACCGTCACCGAGTTGGAATAGAAGCTCCCGCCACTGCGCGTATAAGCATTGGGTGTTACGATGATCATTTCCTGCACCTGGCCGGCGGCAAAGACTTTATCTACGATCTGCGGCAAGTTGATCCAATGCTTCACAAGCCCATACCATTGCGCATCATTGTCGGTGAAGCCATGCAGCAGGTACACCACGGGATACCTGCGTTTTGAATCTTTTCTATAGCTAGGCGGCAGATATATGGATACATCGGGGTCGGCTGAATTTCCTTCCAGGTTACCTTCCAATCCTTTTCCGTGCACCTTAATACGTTCTACGGAGCCTTGCAGGGTAGTTTGGCCTGATACGATTTCCGGTATATGTACCGCAATAACAAGCGCAATGAGCAGGATGATTTTTTTCATTGTCGTTTAGGATTTGCTTCTTGGCAAGTTATCAAATAAGTCAGCGCGAAGCTCTGCCCCGCGCCAATTATTACAAAGTCCCGAACCGGAAATACATTTAGTAACTAAATCTCTGCGCCGCTGGCAATCCCGATACATGCCCCATTTTGCCCTGACGGTAATCCCGGTAAAGATCCTTGATTTTGTCCTGATCATCAGCGATAAATGGGCCGTAAGATATGATAGGGTCATTTTGCGGCTCTCCTGCGTACAAAATGACCCTGCCCCCAGCTTCTCCGCCTGTTAATACCAGGTCGGTTTGTGCGTCACCCACCGGCTGGTCCATCCAGCCCACCTGATTTGCTTGCAAGGCCCGGGCATCCTCACCCACCTTTACGCTGCCCTCGATCACATATAAAAATGCGTTGTAAGAACTGCCCAATTGCTGAACCGTTGTAGTCCCTGGCTGCAACTGAATGTCTGCAACAATGAGCGGGACGTAGTTTTGGACGGGAGACGTCAGTCCAGCAAAAGAGCCGCTGTACAGCCTGATCTTGAAGCCATTCTCCGACAAAAGGGGCGCATTTTCAAATGAGAGGTCCTGCACGCGCGGGGTGGTCCAGCGATCCGCCTTGGGGAGGTTCAGCCACATTTGCAGCAATCGCATTTTAGATTTACGCTCAATGGATTCCGTATGCACAATGCCGCTTCCGGCAGTCATCATTTGAAAATCTCCTTCTTTCATCCAATGTCCGGTATCGCCGATTTCTCCTTCCAATAGCAGGGATACTGTCTCAAATCCGGCATGCGGATGAGCCCCGCCAACGGGTTCATCATTCTTTTTATCAAGCACATCATCCATCAGTAAAATGAACGGATCGCTGTTAGTAAAGTCGGTCTGTATCACGGCACGGGCAGTGTGGTCAGGCCCAAGAAATCCTTGTTGGGCATCAGGAGTGTGAACGGTAACTATTTTTCTGGCAATAGGTTGGTTTTCCATGTTTCAAAGTATTATTCATTAAAATGCGATACCCGTTTGCTTTTAAGGATGGCCGCATGGGTAGAACAAAATATCCGGGCATGCAATCCATCGGCGGCACTATACATTTTGATAGTTACTGAGGTAATGCAAGATCAGTCAACTTTGTTGGAAATAAGAGAAATGTCAAGGACAGATCTGCCGGTTTGCAGGCACCTGGTGCAGCAGGCAGGCTGGAACCAGTCCGAGGCAGACTGGCTTCGAACCATGAAATTAGAACCAAACGGCTGCTTCATGGCAGAAAAAGAAGGAATTCCAGTTGCCACCGCTACGACCTGCTGTTTCGAAAAATGTGCATGGATAGCCATGGTACTGGTCGATACCGCATTCCGAAATCGGGGGATAGCCAAGCAAATGCTTCTGCACGCCATGGATTATCTGGAACGCAAAGGGGTGACCACGATCCGGCTGGATGCGACGGTATTGGGACAGGGATTGTATAAAAAATTAGGTTTCGAAGAGGAATATGAAGTGACCAGATTCGTGCGCGAGCCTGAATCTGGAAAAGCTACATCTTCATATTTTCAAAAGCCTATTGATGAGGAGGTAATGCGAGATATTATGAAACTTGATCGCCATGCAACCGGGGTTGACCGGGCAATGCTGCTCCATAGTGTGGTAGGGCAGGGGTCACCGTTTTTTTATCTTAACAATGGCAAGAAAATGGTCGAAGGTTACGCCTTCACCCGCGAAGGAGCGTCAGCCATTCAGATCGGACCGGCGATCGCGGCAAATGCGGATGCAGGTCGTCATATTCTGGATCAAATGGCTTCCCAGTTGCAGGGACGAAGGATTTTTGTAGATATTCCTTCACAAAATGTCCCCGCCGTGCACTGGGCGGAAGCAAATGATTTTGTGAAACAGCGCACATTTGTGAGAATGTGCCGCGGCGAACGCATCCAGGATATTGTCGAATTCATATGGGCAAGTTCGGGACCGGAAAAAGGATAAACGTGCGGTTACTCTGGCACGATTTTGTATTCCAATGGTTTCAAACAAAAACAAAAACCAAAATGAAATCATCAGCAAAAAATATCGAAGCAGAATATCCAGGTTTATTTGATGACGCCAATCTGTCTGCCGAACACACCAACCCATTCTCCAAAAACAATGCAAACAATGCATTGCAAAAAACAGGCAAAAGACCACGGATTATGAAGCCACTATATTCCGTGCGGTTGTAATGAGAATGTGCTAAAACTGGAAGGACGATTTTTACCGCCTCTTCCACAAGCGCTTCTTGGTTGTAGTTATCGCCAAAATCCCACCGGCATGGTAGGTACCTGCTGGCAGGGAATTGATAAAAGTGTCGAAGCAGGTATACAGTTCCAGCGTTGCTTTGAGCTCTTTCGTGAAATTATCAATGGCGGCTGCTTCCTTCAATGTGTATCTCGAAGTCGACGGTTCCCAATATGATTTGAAGGAATAAGTGGAAGGTGTAGCATATTCAATGATGTAAGACATGCCATCCGCACCAATTGGCCAACGTTTTATTTGCTCCTCGCTGGGTATGGTATCAATGGAAAGCTTTTTGGAAAGCTCGTAAACCTGCCGGGCAGTAGTCGGTTTGATAGCTGTTTTGTTAGAAAGCCATTTGTTCTGCACTTCCTTGCTTTGCTGGTCAGGATTTAGCGAAACTTTTTTGGTGAAGTTGTAAATCTTGCCTGAAAATGTTTCAAAATTTGTCGTACGGATCTCAATCGACTGAATCTCAGTCGAAATGCGCAGGATCAAACTGTCTCGGGATTGAGCAAGGTTGGATAACCCGATTTCAGCAAATTTTTCTGACTGATATTTATTCCAAAAAGAAGTATCTCCATTGGTATTTACCGGAATGGACATAATTTTCGGTTGTCCGGCGCAGAGGTGACCGAAAAGGGAAAGCAGGACGATGATTGACAACTTTTTTACCAAAACCGGAAATGTTGAATGTTCAAATTGAGAACTCAAATCACTAAGAAGCCGCCAACAAATTACGATAATCATACTTTTGATAATCTTTCGCCTTAGCCTTTTCTTTATTGATTTCGATGAGTTCATTTTTAACCTCTACTCTGAACCAATATTCCGGGTCAATATGTGAAAACGAGCTGAGCTTGAGAACAAGATCGGCATTCAATTTTCTTTCTCCAACGAGATATTTATGAAGGTTACTATCCTTCATTTCGAACAATTCCGCCAGCTTTTTTTGTGTCACGTTCAATGTATGGAGGTACATTTTTACGAAATCTATCAATCGCAGCATGTTAGCAGGATTTTCACTCTCAATGTAATCCTGCATTCGATACTGAATAGCCAGCAACTCGTTTCTCAGCCTCCTTTCCTCCGACTGCTTAGCCGATTCTGAAAGGACAAACTCTTTCAGACCAGCCTTTTTCTGGTCATTCCAAATGTCTTCTACTTCAATTTCATTGTTCGCTTTCTTCATTGTTCCAGGAATTTAATAATCAGTTTTTCGCCTGCTTATTACACTGACATTCATCTAAATTACCATTAACTAAGATATGGAAAATTATACAGATTGTATAACATCAAAAGATATTTTTCCCTCGCTTTTCCTCATCCTTAGCACTCGAAATGTACGAAAGAGCACTTTTGTTGAAGGAATGTCCGGTAACCCTTTTCAATCGGTTTGTTTAACCTTTTGATGCTTTTCCGCGATCTGGTCCTCTTATTCGAGCGGTTACAAAAAGCAAATTCATGAGCTAACGATGAGGAGGACGGCGCACCGTCCTCCTTTATGTTTCTGGAAGTCATAAAGCATCAACCGGAAACTGACGTCACTGTTCTAGCCATGCATCATTATCATTTCCAATATTATAGCCAAAGGGCAGCTCTCACCATGATGGCGGGTTGCCTGGTGGTATTTCTCGCGGCGGTCTTCATTGTAATGGGGCAGTCATTTTTTGAGAAGAACATTTTTGCCCTACTGCTCACAGTCGCTGCCCCGACTCTCCTTTTTTACGGTCAGCGCCACCGGGTAGTGAAAGAAGGCGAGGCTGAATTGGGCGATAACTTTGTCCGGATCGCCATTCAGGGCCGGGAAGAAAATGTTAACTTTTTTGACTTGAAATCATACCGGATAGACCATCACAACGGCGCAACGCTAACGCTGCATTTTCGCGACGGAAGAAGCAAGCTCAAAGTGGGCGCCAATGGCATTTACAGCGACCCGGGTGAATTCGAAAGGTTTTGTAACCATTTCGAACGGGTATTGATAGTCTATAACCGCGATGTGGCCAACAAAGTGGTGCGCAGAACTCCTTTTTTATTACATTCTTATATGCTGCTATGGCTGGTTGTACTTTCAGTGGCAGTGATTGCGGAATTTGTAGTGAGCATGGGCAATGGCAGAGTGCTTAAAGGCTCGTTTTACACGATGTTATTGACCGTACTAGGCTTCTGGTGGGCTCGCTATGCCGCAGGGGAAAAGGAAAAGCGCTATCGGCGAGCTGTTGATGAGCTCGATCCGGTACACCACTAGCGCAGAGGCTTCGCATACAGCCACGCCCAGCCAATTAATAAAAACTGCAACGGCAGACGAACGAGGGTCACGATAAAATATTTGTGACCTGAATGATAGTACTCAATAGACTGTGGAATGTGAAAAGCGAAGAAGTACACGATTAGCATCGCAATAATCAGCTTGGCAGATATTGGCCTGGTTTTGACTGGAATAAGCAACATTCCCAACACAATTTCTGCAACCCCGCTGACATAGATCAACAGCATGGGCACCGGTAACCACGGCGCCATCATGGCCCTGAACGGATCTGGCCTTACCAAATGCAAGATCCCGACAACAATGTAAATCGCGGCCATACTATAAAGGCCAATTTTTGCGGGGATCGTCATGATATTAGATTTCGATTGGGTTTAACGGACATTGTCGTAAATAAACCGTTATTTATATTAAAGTAAGAAAAGGCTTGTCAAAACACGAGAACTTATGAAAACAAATACCGGGGAAACTGGCAACGCCGTGATCGTTCCTACGCTGGCCGTCAACAACGGATCGAATGCTATTGCGTTTTATCAGCAAGCGTTTGGCGCTGTTGTTCTGATGTCCAATACAGATCCGGACGGGTCGTTGGTGGCCGAAATGACGCTGCGAGGGGCACGCTTCGTGGTCGCGGACGAGTCGGTAGAACATGGTAATCTGAGTCCGCAAAGCCTGAATGGTACTCCCGTCAGGATCGGCCTGGAAGTAACAGATCCTGATGAATTATTTGAGCGTGCCGTAACTGCTGGTGCAACGATCGTTTATCCCGTCGCCGACCAGGACTATGGATACCGGCTAGGACACCTCTCGGATCCATTCGGGCATCATTGGGAGATTTTCAAGCCAATTTTAAAGTTGGGGAACATGGGGAAGATTTGATTGGATCGGTGATCGTTTCGATCGCTAATTCATTTGGGAAAGACTCAGAAAATTAATGAGCTCCAAAGACCGGCATCACAGTAATTCAGTGATTTTAATGTTTTTGGAGCTCCATTTTTTTGCGTTTTTTTGTCGCAGCAGACCTGGAAGTTTTGCTGCGAAGCGCCGCCTTTACATATCTATCCAAAATAGGCAGTATCGATTTTTTCAGGTCGCCATATCTGGCCGGACCATTGCGTAACGCATTCCAAATAGGGATTTTCCACCTACCACCGCTATGCGCCATCGCGAACTCGACTGCGCTGTAATATATCCTGCCTTCGTGTAGGAACGATTTCATGAAGTAATTGATGAGTGAAATAAATTTCGCGATTGTTTTAATCGGTTTTACGAAAATCACATAACTTTAATTCAAATCCATCAACATTAATGAACGACTACTTCGACAGGCTTTTTCGCTTTAATAACTGGGCAAACCGCACGATTGGAGATTGTATGATCGACAACGGTATAGACGATCATGACTGCATTAGGCTAATGAGCCACCTGCAATTGGCCCAATCCAATTGGTATAAACGGATAGTAGGTCAGCAGGAAGATCAGCCGGTATGGCAGATCCTGGAACTTCCTCGGCTGCTCAGCGAGCTGGATAGTAATGGGCAACTTTGGCTGGAATACATTCAAAAGCTGCATTCCGGTAGTTTTGTCGAATGGCGGAATTACAACAATCTGGCCGGGCAACCACTGGGAAATAACGTTCAGGACTTGCTGGCACACGTTGTTAACCACGCCACTTATCATCGTGGTCAGATTGCGAGACGTATCCGGGAGCTGGGTTTCACGCCACCCACAACGGATTATGTGCTTTTTGCTAAGATTTTTCCGACTGAGCGGGCTAGTTAAAGTGACGATCTAACTGCCTGCAAGCGCGATTTTAATCTTGCAAACTTTTCAACCAGCCTGAATGGTCTACCGCTATAAATGACTCGTCGGCATGGTGTTGTGCGATGATTTGGTCACGCTTTTCCGACCATTCGGTTCCCATTGCATCAACTCGTTTTTTGAGCTTAGCCACATTAATATCCCGGCAAAAAACAGACGTGCCTGGCTGTTGTCTCCACGATTGAGCAATGGTACCCATGTCAAAGGTGTCAAAACCCAGTTCATCAATCAGCTGGGAAGCAATATCCTTTGCCTTGGCGTCATCACCCGAAACAGAAAGAGCTATGCGATCCTTTTCGCCCCTGGGCCTGCTAAAATCATTCAGACTTGTTGCGAAAATAGAATTGAATGCTTTAACAACTGGCACGCCGAGCTGCTCCTGAACCCATAAGCTATCAATGCCACTCTTTTCAAGTCCGGAAATGGTCCCATCGCGGAGTAGCGGGTAATAATTGCAGGTATCGATGATCACTACGTCTTTTGGAAGAGCGTGAAACAGATTTTTCGGAAGATCCGGTATGTTTTTCGTCGGGATCGAAACAATGATCACCTGCTTATTTTGAATAGCTTCTTCAACTGTAGCCGCCTCCGCTCCGGTTTCCGCTGCGAGCTGTTTTAAAGAAGCCGGGCCGCGGGAGTTGGCAATCGAAACACGGTGTCCCAGCTTAGTCAATTTAGCGGCCAGGCCGCTTCCTATCGCGCCTGAGCCAATGATCCCAATGTTCATAGATGGTTTAGATTTACTGAAAGCGTTAAGCTGATATTGTAAAAATGGAGTTCAATAAAAGAATTGTTCGGATATAATCTGGCCGTCTTTTACTTCATACAGCATGATCTGACTGATCTGAATTCTTCCAAATCCGTCCACAGTGAGGTCTTTTTCTCTGCCGACTGCAAAATGGTTACCGCTCACAAGGGGTTCGGATGTAAACAGTTTGTGTGCTGCTGTTATCCGTTTTACGAAATCTTCCCCTTTCCTGCGGACAGCGGATTTGCCTTCGGCATAGCCAAAATAGGGAGAGTTTGGAGGGTCAAGGCTCTTTACATCATCTGCAAAAAACTCGTCCTGAATTTCAAACCATTTCTCTTGCTGAGCAAGCTCATTGAACCGTGCAGCGACTTCATGTGTAGTCATTGTGTTGTTAGCTGTCATAAAAATCTGATTTTATTAGTTTGGTAATCTGTTGTTTAATAATGTTTCCAGTGTTTTCAGTTTCGATAGCCAGAACTGATCAAAGTAGGATATCCAGTTCTGCAACTCCTTAAATCCATCCTGTTTCAGCGTGCAATACCGTTCACGACCAATGTCCTCGATGGAGATAAACCCTGCATGGTGCAGGATTTTGACATGCTTTGAAACAGCCGGGCGGCTCATGTCGAAATTGTCAGCCAGGCTATTGATCGTTAAACTATCCTCAGAAAGGAGCATTAACATCTTCCTCCTGCTCGGATCCCCGATCACCTGGAATGCGTCAAGCGTTGGTGTTGCCATTGGGTGCAGCGTTTAAATGATTAGCGATCTTGTGCAAGTTTTTGAGCCAGCCGTCCATCAGACCATTGTAGAAGTTCAGATTTTCTTCTCTTTCGAAACCACTATGTTCGAGGAAAAGCTCAGTGCCTTTGTCAGTTGGCTGCAACTGCCACACCACCACCGAGTCGAGTGTGATCTCGCCATCACCTGGCCCGCTCCGCCATGAGTAAGAAAGCTTCCTGGCCGGATCGATCTCTAATACAGTGCAATGAAAAATCCCGTCGAAATTGAGGCTGGGAATAGGATTGGTCCTGAATTGAAAATCATGACCGAGGACAGGTTGAAAATTGTTTTTCATTAGCCACAAACCCATAAGTTCGGGTTTGGTGAGATATTCCCAAACCGTTTCGGGCGGATGCGGGAAGAAAAACTGGTGTTTGATTGTTTTTGTCATAATGAGTAACTTTTAGGTTACCCAAATGTATAGGTAACTTTTGAGTTACGCAATTTTTTTGCAAGAAATTTTAGATATCATTTAAAAAGGGGAGTGCCGGAAAAGTTTCTTAAAGACGCATTATTATGGAAAAACCGGCACAGATACATCCCGTGCCGGTTTTTGACTTACCGTTTTAAGTTATTAGGGCAAGTTCTTTCTATATATAAATCTCAACATTGCCTCAAAGATGTTTCCAAATCCAGGCAACGATCTCTTTGATTTTTTCCTCGAAGAGTTCTTCGGCGGCATTAAAAGGAGTACCATCAAAATAGCGTGCAGTTGTGCCGTCGCCGCACGGGCTTCCATGATCTTCGTCGATGGAATCACGCCAGCGCTCGGCGTGCGTCCGCCATTCCTCTTTGTCCACAAGTTCCGGTTCCGTAAACCAGACATTCCAGGAAAGCAGGTTGCCCGGCTGTAACATATTGCCAGAAGCCAGGTTAAAAACATCCATGATGAGCTGATTAAAGTCATCGACGAGCGTATTACCTGTTTTTTTGATCGGTCCGATTTCTACTTCTATATTGCCCACCGCCCATGCTTCGTCGTGAATCGCAAAGTCCGGACTTTTGAATAGGGTTGTCTGCCCGGTACGGACCGGGAAAATGGGTTGCAGCGGGTTTTGATTATGGTGGGTTGTGACGATAATCGCATTCGCTTTGTCGGCAGGGAAGGGGAGACCTGTATTTTTGAAAAGGTCCCACAAAAACTTAACTTTCAAATCTTGAAGGGCGCTTGGACTGAACCAGATTTTGCCTTCAACCGTCATGTCAGCAGCGAGTGTTTTGGTGGTTTCGTCTACCCAGCCCCGCTGTCCTGTAACGGAAACTTCTACATTCATGCAGCCTACATTCGGGTAGCAAACACCCTGCTGGGGACAGATAATGGAGTATATTCTTCCTTCATCTGTGTAACCGAGTCTGGAAATGTAAGGGGCGAACATTTGAAAACACCGCTTCGGGTCCGGCTGGCCTCTTTCTGTTTCCCAGCTGAACTCCGGCCATTTTACAGGCTGCTGGCGTTCCAGCAGATCAATGTTGTCCATGTTGCCGAGCATGGGCAACGATGTAAGGTTTGGGTCGGGATAGGCGAACGCAGGATCTGACTGTTCAAATCCGCCGATCCATCCCGGTACGCCGTCTAAATTCTCGTTGGTTATCATAAAATCTCACTTTATCTATTTAATTGATCTGTAAATCGCTATCGATCCTGCTTATGCCAAGCAGGAAAATATATTCAACCATTACCATTTTGAATGGCAGTGAGTCAAATACGCGGGTCACCCCAAAATAAGATCAGTGAGTTATCCAACAAAAAGCGGCGAACGGTTACAATATACTATCGGTTCGCTGGCAGGCGTATATTTGTTCGAAATACTTACCTGTTCCGATTTATACAATTTTAAGACCTGTCCGGGTGGGAATTTTGGGAATCTATTAGCCATGAAGTCGTAAACAATTAGTAATGAAAGCACTCACATTTTCAGCATTCGGCGGTTCGGATGTGCTTGAATACCAGGAAGTAAATGCCCCGGTACTGAAAAAAGGGAAGATACTGGTAGAGATGAAGAGCATTGGTCTCAACTTCGCGGATCTCATGCGCAGGAGCGGTGACTATCCTGTGAGAGGTCATGCGCCTTATATCAATGGTTATGAGGGGGCCGGAATTGTAAAAGATTCCAATCATCATCCGGAGTTCAAACCTGGCGACCGGGTTGCATTTGCGGATGTACCGTTTGCGAATGCGGAGCTGGTGGCGGTGCCCGTGGAGAATGCAGTTCCACTGCCTGACGAAATTAGCTTCGAAATCGCTGCCTCGGTCATGTTACAAGGGCTCACAGCGCATTACCTCACGGCGGACAGCCATCCAATAAAGCCCGGTGAGGTTGCACTTGTTCACGCCGCAGCGGGTGGCGTGGGGCAGTTGCTGACTCAGGTCTGTAAAATGCTTGGCGCCAATGTGATAGGCCTGGTATCATCCAAGGACAAGCAGGAAACAGCACTTTCATCAGGGGCAGATGCCGTCTTTTTATACGGTGACGATTGGAAAACCAAAGTCTTGGAAATGTACCCGGACGGGGTGGATGTGGTGTACGAAAGCATTGGCACTACCATGGCGACCAGCATTGCGGTAACAAAAGTGCTGGGCAATATAGTACTGTTTGGCCTGGCAGGCGGGAAGTTGGAACTGGGTGATCCATTAGGGATTATAGCCTATTCCAGAACGATTACGGGAGGCGACCTATGGGATTACCTCACATCAGGATCGGAACGGATCAGGAGGTCGGAGCAGCTTTTTGAATGGATCATTAGCAGAAAAATAAAAGTTTCCCCACCAACCATTTTCAAGCTTTCCGAAGGGAAAAGAGCACATGATCTGATGGAAGGAAGGAAGAGCACGGGGAAGATTTTGATGGAGCCATAAGGAACCAACCCGTTATCGTGGAGCGGGCAAAAACAAGCTTTGAACATCTTAATTTTTACGTCCGCCCGAGGTAGCATATATCAGCAGCCACAGGAGGTACAACAGCCCGAGTATATCAGGTATGGCCAGCAAACAATTTGCGAGTACATAAAAACCATTGCTTGCCAGCAGTGGACTTACCAGTAACATGGTGATCGGTAAACCTATAATAGGCACGGCTGCCTTGAAGAAAGCGGCTGGCGGACCGCCAGGTGTTGTGTACACGCTGTCGAGGAAATAGTAAAGGAGAGCTACCAATATACCGGCGCAGAAAATCCAAAGGATCCAAAAGAGTGTCATTAGGAAGGATTGTTGCTGAATAAGTAGCCAATGTAGCACATTGCGTGTGACGAAAAACATATATAGCCCGGGCGAAGCCGGAGAGACTTCGCCCGGGCTTTTTCAATCACGCCGTAAACGTAAATGCCTTTCTGAGCATCTCCAAACTCTTCGGTACCGAGGTTTTAGGGTCTTCTTTTCCCTCCATTTCCAGGGATACGAACCCTTTGTAATTGGCTTTCTGGAAGATCTTGCCGATGCGTTCGTAATCCATTTCTTTATTGTAAAATGTGCCGCCGCCGTAGTAGGTTTTGGCCTGTACGATCGTCGCGTAAGGTGCCAGTTTTTCCAGTCCGGCGTAAGGTTCTCCTACGAAATTCCCGGTATCTACATTCAAACCCATTGATGGTGAGCTTTTTAATGCATTGTACATTCGCAGCAGGTAGTCAATGTTGGATGATAATCCCCAGTGATTTTCAAGGGCCAGCACGACGCCTGCTTTTTCGGCATATTGCAAACATTCTCCCATACCGTCGATCGTCCATTTGATGCCGTCTTCGTCGGTGTAGCCTTCAATGGGCGGCTCAATGCCGTGGGTGTAGTAGTCTCCCTGCCGCTTGTTTTTGACTGTTCCCCATGAGCCGGTGTTCATGCGGACGCAGGGAATGCCCATTTGCACGGCCATGTTGATGCATTTGTACGTATGCTCAATGTCGGCCTTGCGTTTGGCGGCGTCCGGTTGCAGGAAGTTCTGGTGGATGGACAGCAAAGGCAGCGTCATGCCGTTATCGAATGCAATGCGTTTCAATTTGTTCTGGTAGGCCACCGTTTCCTCCTCCATCGAGCGGTGCAGGATCTCGACGCCGTCAAAACCAAGGCGTGCCGCGTCTTCGATCACGTTTTTGATCGGATATTTGGCGCCTTGCAACGGCCAGTACGAGTAAGTTGAAACGGCGATGGGTAGTCGCCTGGTGACAACTGCCGGTTTGTTGACAGGCTCCGCTGCATTGGCAAGCGAGCCGGTAAGCAATGCAGACCCGATCAATGTTGATTTTTTGAGCCAGTTCCTTCTTGAACCCGAGGTTTCAGGCGCATTAGAATTTTCCATCATAAAGTTAAGTGGTTAGCGATAGTTTTGGCAAAATAAGCTTTTCGCTTCGTTGTGACACTGTTTTCGCTATTTTTTCACTTTACATTAAATAAAAAATACAATAGATCATGCCCAGGTTGAAAGCCGCATGGCAGAAAATTGCTCCTAAAATAGAACCCGCGTACCTTTTGAAGATTAGAAATAACTGACTTACAATGAACATACCCAATATCCATATTAAAGTCGGAACTAATAGCAGTCGCCATTGATCATCAATAAACACAAGTCCAAAATGTGAGATATGTGTGAGTGCAAATGCAGAACTGTCCACCAATGAGGCTTTTTTATCCCCTATGGATTGGGCAAAGCTGGCATGAACAATTCCCCTGAAAAACAATTCTTCCCCGATTGGACTAAATATCATTCCGGTGATCGCCATGATGGTGAAAAGGATTTCTTTGTCCCGGGGACTTATTTTCGTTGGTATTTTGTAGGAGCGGCCAATGTATTGATACCAGTTTTCAAACGTGTTTCCATACAGGCCTTTTCCCAGCCAATGAAAAAGTAAACTGAATGCGAGCCCTGCAATAAAAGCTACAACAAGTGCCTGGTATTTTTTTGGTTTAATGATCCCGATCTCTCTTCTGCCCAATTTGGTCAGGAATACGAATGGCGCGATGGCAGAAACCAGCATGACAGCGCCAATCGATCCATAATTTCCGGAAGTGTTTGCATGAAGTACTAAAAGGAACCGGGGTACGCAAATGATAATGATCAGAAATAGGCCAAACTTCCAGTTGAAGTCAAATATTTTCTTCCATACAGGTCTGAGTTCGTCGTTGGTCATGGAGAGGGAATATCGTATGGAGTGTAGTTAAGCCAAATTTACAAGCATTGCTCCTATATGTAAAGCTTTTGTAAAGGGCCGAGATGATTTGGCGGTGAGATCCCGACACGAATTGATTTTCGATTGGCCTCATAGCCCCCCTTTATTGTCGCGAACCCCCGCAAATATTCTGCTGCGATGACAGTAGTTTTGTGTCAGGAATTAATTATCATTCAAAAAACAAAATGCACTTACAATGAGAAAGCTGGTTTTATTTGCGCACATGTCCCTGGACGGTTTTGCCGGTGACAAGAATGGTGGCCTTGCCTTTTTGACCTATGATGGTGAGCTGCAACAATTCGCGGCAGAATTGGTTAAAACAGTGGGTGCGCCTGTGTACGGCAAAAACACTTACCATTTAATGGAAGGCTACTGGCCTACCGTATTGAACGACCCGAATACAAGCGGGCAGACACTTGAACATGCACAATGGGTGCAGGAAATTCCCAAGATCGTTTTCTCGACGACATTGACGAGCGCAGATTGGAATAATACCACATTGATCAAAGACAACATTGTGGAAGAGGTGAACAAACTGAAACAGCAGCCGGGCAAAGACCTGGTGATATTCGGCAGCCCTGGTCTCGCCAAAAGTTTCATGAATCTCGGGCTGATAGACGAGTACAGGCTGACCCTACATCCCGTGATATTGGGAGAAGGAATCAGTTTGTTCGATGGCAATACGCAGCTAAGCAATTTGAAATTGCTGGAATCGAAAACGCTGGGTTCGGGTGTCGTTGCATTACATTACACGACGAAATGAACCGCTGACAGGCTCCAAGTTTAGTGAGCGCCTGAATTCCAGAGGTGATAGGAACCCGCAATTTTATATTTCGTATGAACGTACAAGAGCAAATCGAAGCGTATATTACTAGTCAGCCTGAACCAAAACGAAGCGACATGCAAGAGTTGCACCGCCTCATTCTAGGCGTAATGCCGGCATGTAAATTATGGTTCCTTGATGGTAAAAACAGTGAAAATAAAACTGTTTCTAATCCCAATATAGGATATGGACTGCATACCATGAAATATGCTGATGGCGCAACCAGGGCATTTTATCAAATCGGTATAAGTGCAAACAAAACCGGAATCTCTGTGTATATCTTTGGAATCAACGATAAGGCATACTTAAATCAAACCTATGGAAAAGAAATTGGGAAGGCGAGCGTAACCGGGTACTGCATTAAGTTCAAAACTTTAAAAGAAATAAACGTTGAAATACTTGAATCGGCTATGCGATATGGGGTTGAGATTTCACTCCATGCATAGCGCCACATTCAGTTGAAAACCATTGGTCTGGAACTCATTCCTTTACTGGTTCAAAGTAGAGGATGATTACGCCAAAGTCGAATGTTTTTGTTTTTAAGAGTTTAAGGCCGATTTTTTCCGTGATATTTTTGAATAGCGGCAAACCGCTGCCTAAGATAACCGGGTGTACGGCGAGTTGGTATTCATCAATTAAGCCGAGTTGTGTCAGCGCTACTATCAAGCTTGGGCTACCAGCTAAAATGTCCTTACCCGGTTGTTGCCTAAGTTCAAGAATTTCTTCTTCATTAATCTCCCGTTTCAATTCCGAATTTTTCCAGTCAACATTTTCCAGTGTGCGGGAAAAAACAATTTTGGGGATCTGATCCATTTTCACGGCAAACTCATCCATTGCTTTAATGCCCGTAGGATTGGCGACGATATCGCGCCAATATTCCATCAGTTGAAAAGTAGTCCTTCCATATAGAATGAGATCCGCATCACTTAGCAGGTCAGCGTAATGTTGATGTGTTTCCTCATTCGCAATCCCTGCCGTATGGTCGCAAAACCCGTCGACAGTCATGTTGATCGCTGCAATTATTTTTCTCATGTTATCTGATATCTAAATGAACACACATTGAATAATACAAAAATAGATCAACTTCACACCTTGTTGTGAAGCGATATTGAACAATTACAGGGGGCATTTGGGACATGTTTGGTTTCGTCGGCGGTTAAGATCTCTTAGGGGGAGATTTTTAAGGGAACAAAACCTGGGCATGAATATTGATCACACCCAGGCCGTACTGCGAACCAAACAACAACCCTCCAAATGGCTTGCTACTGTCCGCTCAGCTGGGCAACAAAACCTGCATGATCCCAGTCAATGGTAAGGTCAACGATCTGATCATCGGCGTTGAACCGGAATACAAAAATATGCTCACTCTCGAACCGCAACCCTTTTGCCGGGAGGCCCAGGAAGTCTTTTTTCTGTGTGCCAAAGATCAGGACATTACATTCGATGGCTTCGTTCCTGGTAATCATCGCATCCACCGTATTGTCAAGGTCGGGGAAGCAATCCATGAGCAAGCTCCACACTCCTTTCCCGAATTCACGGAATAGTCCCCTTCCGTCCTCGCCCAGCGGAATAAATGATACCATCGCTTCCGGTATGGCAAGGCCTATCATCCGGTCCGCATCCAGGTCCTGGTAGGCCGAGAAGAATGCAATGCAAGTTCCTTTGCGGGTCAATTCCGAGAGGTTTTCTTTTTTAATGGTTTCCATGTTTTCGTTTATTTGACTACCGTATTTTTTCATATTGTTCAGTCAACGTACCTGACCAGCCTTTTTGCGTGATGTTGTTTTTATCAAAAGTAATCTGATGGTCCTGCTTCAGTCCTTTCCGGCTTCCATCCGGTTTCCATGACCAGAACTCATTGGTTTCGGTCAATGTATCGCCGTTGAAGTGATAGCGAACTCCGCCTCCGCCGAGAAAACTTTTAGTCGCTTCATTATAATAGGCATATACAGCAATCGGGTAGGAATACATCTTGATAACGGTCGTATTTTTATAAATGCCTTCTCCAAGCCGCTGCGTCCCCCATTCACCCTGCTTCATTTTCCAGATACCTTCGAGCCGCTTGTCGGCCAATGGCGAATCAGCCTGCAGCCGCGTAAATTTCTCATGGATCGGGTAATCTTTGTACTTATCGGAATTGATCTTGCCGTGCTGCTCAAATGACTGGTCACCAACCTTAAAATCGAATTCAAAAGTTTTTCCAGCGGCCGTCGAATCCCAGGAATAGAAGCTGATATGCTCCACGTATTTTCCATTTGCGATCTCGTATGTGCCTCCCGCGAGGCCGTTGAAGGAAGCGCGGCCCTTTCTGTTGTCGTCGTAATAAGCGACCATCCAAAAGCCGTCCCGCAATACCTTGATGACCGTTAAGGAATCGTCCTTCCCCCAATCTTTCATGTCGCCGAATTTGAAGGCCGACCTGATAAATACGCCGTCAACTTTACTGACCGGCCTGAATGCTGTAAATCCTGCGAAAAAAAGCAGGCAAAATGATACTAATAACTTTTTCATGTCCCTGTAAATGATTGATTTGTGTGATTGCAAAACTACCGGGAGCAAGAGGGATAGTATTGTAAAAAAACGACATTGTACTTAGTCCATCCGAACTTTTGAGGTATCGACATAGTTCGCCAGTTCCTGATTGGACCTGACATATCCCGACGGCGACTTTCCGACAAATTCGGTGAACTCTTTGATAAAGTGGGATTGATCGTAGTAGCCGTAATGATGGACAAGATCATTCCAATCAGCGATATTCCATTTTTTTACGGCCATCCGTGCACATAAGTCGCTTACCCGGGAAATCCTGGCGAAGTATTTCGCGCTGACACCCACTTTCATCAGGAACAACCGCTGAAATTGGCGCTGACAAACACAAAGTTCTTTCATTAAATCTTGGGTCGAGAGCACGCCGTGTCTTTCATGAATCAGATTGGCAATATGATCGGTCCTATCCTGTGCTCGCGGAGACTTGCGAATAAGCGTGATCAGAAACTTTTCGAGGATTTCAATCCGCTGAATATGGCCTGGGCTATCCTGGATGCATTGCAGTAAAGTGTGTGCCTGGCGTCCCAGAATGTTGGTCAGATCAATGCGCTCGTCGTTGAATTCATACATCGGTATGCCTAGAAGCATAAACAATGCCGAAGGTTTGAAAACAATGCCAATCATCCCAAGATCTCCGTTCAGGCGGAGCTGGTACCTTTTTGTTGCCTGGCCTGTCACAAAACTGGCAGGAACGGTGATCTCGCCTTTTTTATCATTATCGACCTTGTAGGCTTCACCGTAGTTAAATACCATCGAAACAAAGCCACTTGGCGGTGACTCTATTTTTGAAATAACGGCGTGATTGATCGAGGTCTCCCATACGTAAAATGTCTCGACGAATGGCTTCAACAAAATGCAGGGCGCTATCTTCTTATAAATCATGGTTCTAATGTTGTAGGGAAACAACATTGAATGTAGAAGATAAAAATATTTACAAGCTATTGAATGTCAAATAATTGAGCCGGCTGCGTATTTTTTGAGTAGATGGTAATTTTTGGCGGGGGCTCAATTTCGTTTGACAGATGTAAGGTTCCATTCATTCAATTGCTTCATCCGATACAATCCACGCGGCTAAATCCTTTCAACTCAGGTTGATTTACTTTAAGGTGATTGGCCAGTTCATCTATTGTCTTTTTACCCCAGGAAGCAGCAGAAATTCGCCGACTGATTTGCTGGCCAATCAGCCAGTAAAGATTGATCAGTGCTGTATTAACGGATTGGATGGCATTTTGTTTAGTACTATACTTTTCATAGTAATTGTATTTAAGTTTGTACGTCCATAGCGGGTCAGATAATTCACCGACTGCATCTAGGTAAATTACTGGGTTTATTCCTTTAAAGAAGTGTCCACTCTTTCCGAGTTTTCTTAAACTATACCATGATGTTCTCAAAATTTCTAACCACCGTTCTAACCTTTTTTATATCCCTGGCAGGCTACCATGATATAGGAGGGGTGATTACCATTGAAACTGAACACAAGCTGGGAGCAGGCAGCCAGCCGGAAATTAGTGTCGATGGCAAAGGCAGGATACATATTGTGTACGGCGTCAAAAATGGGAACGAACGGGATCTGTATTATACATCCTCCAATGACGGTGGAAAGTCGTATGCAGAACCGTTGATGTTAGGCAATTTTTCAAAAATGGGCCTTGGAATGGGTAGGGGGCCGCAAATTACCACTACAAAGGATTACACCGTGGTCACTGTCGGCGATCACTTCGGCAACCTGTATGCCATGCGTCTTTCAAATGCAAAAAATCATTGGTCAAGCCCGGTAAGGGTCAACGATGCCGACACGACCGCACTGGAAGCATTGTCCGGAATCAGCGCTGGCAAGGATAACCTGGTTTATACCGCCTGGCTCGATACAAGGCTGGGGAATAATAATTTATACGGCTCGCTCTCGAAGGATGGAGGGCTAACCTGGGGTAAGAACCAATTGATTTACAAAGGCGAGCAAAAAGGGGTTTGTGATTGCTGCAAACCTTCGGTTGCAATCGATCAGAAGGGGGAGTTATACGTCATGTTTCGAAATAAGCTCGATGGAGCCCGAAATATGTACCTGATCAGCTCAAAAGATAATGGCGAGCATTTTAATAAGCCTCAGAGACTCGGAACGGGCGATTTTATGATTGATGGATGTCCTATGGACGGCGGAGACCTGTCCGTTGATGCAGATGGAAAGGTAACCACTGTATGGAGGCGCCAAATGGATGTGTATGTAGCTGAGCCTTCAAAACCGGAGATTAAATTGGGAAATGGCCGTACGCCTGTTATTCTCCAGACCAAAAAAGGTGTAGCAATCGCCTGGCATCAGGATGGGGTTATTCAATTTCAAAGCCCGGGCGAGCAAAAAACGGTTTCACTTGGAAACGGACAGTATCCCAAGCTTGCATGGAGTCCCGATCGGGGATCAATACTGTGTGTGTATGAGCTTGATGGGCAGATTATGGTGAAGTCTTTCTTATAGAGCTCATTGGCTGCCGAGCTTGTTAACGCTCCGCGGTTTGGGTAAATAAATAAAAAGCTCGGAAAGCTGGGTGCCATGGCATAAATTTATTACGATTTCGATTATACGGGTATTATCCCGGGCATATAACCGTTACGCATCAATGATGGAGACAGCATCTGACCTATTATCGGCATCACCTCTGTACCAAACCGCCGTTCTGGATTTTTGGAAAGACTATCATGAAAAGACCGCTCTGATGGAAGGTCTGCAGCTGTCTGTTCAAGCCCATCCGGCTTTGCAATTTGGTAACCATTATTGGAGATCAATATCTGAAAACGGCATTGAATTCAGCACACCAAATGCAGGGATCAACCATTTTAATGACGTGATCGCCTGGTCGCGCATCTTCAATGGGACAGAAGTGTTGTGCGCAATCAACCTGCACCCTCACAAGCAAGCAGTCGTATATGTAACCATTGATGAGCACCTACATGGTACCGGTTCCAAAATGAAGCTTTTGTATGGCTCAGGGTCAGTCCCGGAAGAGTTGAATGTGGAAGATAGAAATGGAAAATCCATTCGGCTAACCTTGCCTACACGGGCGTTGGTCATTTACGGTTGATACCGGTGAGGTTAATGTAGCGTTAGTTCAAATATGGACAAAACAATTTATCAATTTGGATTCCTGGCAATTGGGTTGATCCTTCTTGGGATAGCTATCACCCGATATGCTTTATGGCGTTACCAAAACCAATATCGCAGCGATGTTAAAACCGGTTTGCAGCAGCCTACCTATTTTGGAAATTCGTTATTGACAGAAACGGACATTCAGACATTGCCGGAGCCCGTCAAAAGATACCTCCGATTCAGCGGTTCATTGGGTAAACCCAAAGTCAACAATTTCAAGATAGAATTCACTGGCAAAATCCGCAAGGACGAGCAAGCGGAATGGATGCCATTTACTTCCCAGCAGTATAACTTCATGCAAACCCCGACCCGGCTGTTTTTTATGAAAGCTTCCATGAAGAGGCTTCCTGTTGCTGGTTATCACAGCTTTCGGAATGGGGTTGCATTCATGGACATTAGGTTATTCTCACTTTTCAGGGTACAATATCAACAAGGGCCTGAGATGGATTTGTCGGAGACGGTTACCTTTTTCAATGATATGTGTTGTCTGGCGCCTGCAACGCTGATCGACAAGCGCATCAAATGGCTGGAAGTGCAAGGCAATCAGGTGAAAGCTTCCTTTACAAACAATCACATCACTATTTCGGCCTGGCTATATTTCAATGATGACGGGGCACTCAGCAATTTTATCTCGCAAGACCGCTTTTCGGCCGATGCAGGTAAACAATTACCATGGGCAACACCGCTGAAAGACTATCAGCAAATAAATGGATATAAGCTGATGCGAAATGCGCAGACCATTTACACCTATCCAGACCGGGACCTTACCTACGGCACATTCGAACTTGTGGGTGTAGCATATAACTGCTAGGCAGCCCCGGGTGGAGGCCAGGTTGTCATTTTTGCGTCAAAATAAGTAGCAGCAAGTTAAGGCTTCGGAACCCCGTTATTTCGCCGATATAAATTTCAATGCATACGAATTCATGCAATAGCGTTTGCCGGTGGGCTTGGGGCCGTCGTCGAAAACGTGTCCCAGGTGCAAGCCTGTTTTGCTTTCCACTACCTCATCGCGGACCATTCCCAGTGTATTGTCCGTTACCACTTTCACCGCTTTTTCATTGTAAGGTTTGTAAAAGCTCGGCCAGCCTGTGCCCGACTCAAACTTTGTGTCTGAGGTGAATAAAGTATCCCCCGTTGCCGCACTTACGTAATACCCTTTTTTGTGATTATCCCAATAAGGGTTTTGATAGGGCCGCTCAGTACCTTTTTTAACCATAATGGCATAGGCTTCCTTGGATAGCTGTTTCTGCCATTCCTGGTCTGTTTTTGAGACAGGGTACTTTGTTTTTTCAACTGCCTTTTTTTGCTGGTCCTGGCTGCACGCTATGGTTGCGAATAGCACGGTAAGTGAGAAAATAATCGGTAAGACTTTCATAATGTTGCTGATTAAAGTGTTTGTTTTAAATCTGTATGGAAATAGCATTTTATAGCCCTGAATAGTAATCGTAGCCATGCCGGGCCCAATAATCCCCTGGGCGCTTGTCGCTGAACGAAATGGTCCCGATCCTTTTTAGGTTTTTGATGCCATACTTGACCGGAATGATCAGACGGAGCGGTGCACCATGGTCCAGCGTCAGTGGCTCGCCGTTCATTTCGTAGGCGAGGATGGTTTGAGGATGCATTGCACTGGGCATATCCAGTCCAACATAATATTTTGAATTGGGTGTTTTCATGCCAACATACTGCATTTTCGACTGGTTTTCGAGGTGGTAGTAAGAAACAAAATCAATAAACCGCACCCCGGCCCAATGCTGTATCTGGTCCCAGCCTTCCACACATTTGAAATCGAAAATGATTTCGGTTTTAGGCAGCGCCTTAATATCCGCCATTCTTAGTTTGAGGATGTCCTTGTCGCCTTTTATTACTGAAAGCTCCCATTCTTCCGGATTGAAACCATCCTTTTCCAGGCCAATCTGACTGTTTACCCGCACATTTTTCGCAGCCCACGATTTCGGGTAAGTTTTGACGAGATGGTTATTGCTGAAAAAATTCCTGAAAAACACCTCGGTTTTATTCATGGCTTTGCGTAGAGGCAGGCGTGCACGAGCAGTAATGCCCATTTCCTCTTTTTCGGAATTGTACAGCCATTTCCAGCCTCCGAATGCAGCTGCCGAGAAGACGGCAAAAGTGCCGAAGGAGATGAAATTTCGTCTTTTTATCTTTTGCTCGATGGTGCTATTTTTCTGGCTCATTGGGATCAACTTTAAGATTGGGTTCTTCTGGCAGTGGTTGGAACTCCGGCACGGCTGAAACTTCTAAAACCTCAAATCCGGCAATGACCGATCGAAAGTTGTTCCATCCGGCCAGGATCACCTGTACTACATGCACGACAAAAAACAGCATGTAGCCCATCGTCAGCGCGAAGTGTAAGATTCTCGCAAAATGATACCCGCCGCAAAGCCAGGTTATCCAGTAAAACTGCGCGGGTTTGTAAATCGCAAGACCGGTAACAAGCGACCCAAATCCCATGATGATGATGGAAGTATATGCAATTCGTTGCGCAGCATTGTATTTGTTTTGCGGCGGCGTAGTTTTCCTGATATGCAGATCGTGCAGAACAACCAACCAGGCTTCTTTGAAAGACGATTTTTTAGGAATAAGCTCGCGCCATGCTCCTGATATGATTGTGTAAAGGATATACAGAAAACCGTTGACGGCAAAGAACCACATAAAAAGAAAGTGGAAAGCCATTCCTTCCGCCAGCCGCCTGCGCAGATTGAAAAATTCGTAAAATTTAGCAGGAAAGAACTTGATCAAAGTGTACCCGAAAATGCTGATCGTATAAACGCCGGTTGCCCAGTAAATGAGCAGGCCGCTCCATATCATGATCGCCAGGACCGGAAAATTCACCCAATGCGTCCACCGCATCGCAAAAGCATGTTTCTCTTTGATGACTTTCATAGCAAATTCCAATAATCGACGTGAGAAGCGAGGATATACACCGGCTTTTCCGCGTTTTCTTTCTGAATTCGGGCAGCCAGTTTATCGGCAGACGGGCAGCTCGCACAACCTTCCGAGGTGAACCATTCTACGACGGCAAAAACAGGATTGACTTCACTACTATTGGTGGATTTGTATGTACTGCTGTCCGGGTTAGAGGCCGCGAAGAACAGACCGAGGCCCAATATGAAAAATGAAACTGCAAGTGTTTTCATCGTTATGAAGTTTTAATAATAAATATACGAAATGATCCTGTGGCCAGATTAGTATCCGGAAATTGGTTGCAGCAAGTTCAATTTGGTTCACTCAAAAGCGCTGATCCGAACAGGTGGTTAAATTGCTGACAATGGATCAATGCATATTTATATTCGGCAAAATGAGGCGTCCCGTTTATTTCGTAAACCTGTGTTCCCCGCGTAGATTTTAATGAACCCAGGTCGATAAAATCCTTTGGCGTGGCCTGCTTCGACAAATACACGTGCAGGTCAGGGCCATTATTGGTACTGAATTGGTCGAGGACCAGGCTATATTTTCCGTCAGCAGTAATGATCTTCGCCGTACCTGACACAGTTTCTCCACCTATTCCCGTAAAGCTTCCCTTCACATTAACGACAGCCAAACTGTCTACCGTTTCCATCAAAGGCTCGACCGGCGTGTTTTCTTCTCTTTTGCAACCGACAAAAGTCAACCCGAGTACTAAAACTAAAATGATATTTTTCATGCTTTCAGATTTTTTAGTTTGAACATTAAAACGAATAAGAAACACCCGCGCCAAAATTGTTGGCCTTGTTCCTGAACCGGTCAATTACAGTACCGTCAGCGGCAGTTTGCCTCACACTTCCGGTCGCGTATTCGGTGAACAAAAACTGGTAGATTGCCCTGACGCCCCATTTGTCATTGATCTGATATTTGAGAAAAAACTCGGAATTCAATGATCCCTGGTCATGGTCGCCCGTTAGTAAGAGATTGAATGCGGTTGGTTTTGAGGCAGCATCGGTGCTGGTCCGGCCATTGCTTTGAAAAACGGAGGAAGACTTCTGCCCAAATGTCGCCCCGATCAGATCAATATTAAACCCTGCACTGAACTTCGGGCTGAATCGGTAGCCCAGGTTAATGGTTACATTCAATGCATTGACGAATGGGCGTTGAACGGTCAGGGTATCCCAGTTTTCGGTTTTTTGCCCGGCAAAGAAAATCAAAAATGGTGTTGTAAATGAGCGGGTAAGCCTGGCTGGGCCGGCAGTAGTGTAAGTGAGCTTTGTACCCGCAACGCTTGTCAACCGAAGGCCTAGGCCAGCTTCGATTTTTCTCTTTTTGCCAATGCGCCAATTGTAAACATAGGACAAAGCCCCGGAACCCTGCGAGCTGCCAATCGTTCCGGCGAGATCGATAAACTGGTTTGCTTTGGCAGGTTCAATTTGCTGGGCGTGCAAGGTCATTGGGCCAGCAAGCAAACAGAAAAGGCAGGCGATGCTTGTTTTCATACTGATTGATGAAATGATGATTGAATCAGTTTTTGAATATTCCGGCCTTTTGGCCTTTTAGGTTTTTGTGACGTTGCAGCTTATGGTTTGTTTTTGATATCTATCCAATTCTTATCCGCCTTCTCAATGTACCGCGGCATATCCTTGCTCCACATCTCCTGCACTTTCTTGTTGTAATTGAAATAAAGCTTGTTGTCTTTTACCGTCCAGGTATCGGTTTCGGTGGGTGCTTTGTGGCCGTCGGCGGTTCCGTAGGCGCAGTAGCCGCCGTATTGGGGGGCATATTTTTCAGGGTTTTTTTTGAACATATCCATGTTGGCCTCGTTTTCAAAAAGCCAGTTGGTGTCTTTCCAGCGGTAGGTGAATGTTTCGCTGCCTTTCAGGGCTTTTGCCTCGGTGTGGAATGCGACGACGTCGTATCCCTTGATCGCCATGCCTTCCTTTTCGAAGATCTCTGATTTTTGCGCAAATGCTGCCGCAGCCGTAAAAAAGAAGAACAGCGATACTAAAATTGAATTTTTCATAAGAATGTTTTGGAAAAAGTGGAATGTTTTATTAAGATAATTTGATCCAGTTGGCGTCTGCTTTCTTTATTAGCCCCGGCTCGGCGTATTGATAATCGTCAGAAATAGAATTATAATGACCCTGTGCATGGTATTGGGACATTTTGGTTATTTGTTTTCAGAAAGCGGGACCGATAGGTTGAGCTCAAAGTCGAGCTTCACTTTGTCGGACATCCCGAGCGTGTTTCCACCGAATTTCCAGTCCTTCCGGTTGATTTCGACCATTCCTTTGATGGCAGCATAGCGCCCCGTTTTCGTAAATGTGAAAGGGATGGTCACTTTTTTGGTAACCGTTTTGAGCGTCAGATCAAATGTTCCGGTGTATCCCGCAGCTGTTTTCTCAATTTTAGTAGACTTCATCGCAATCCTGGGATATTTGGCGACCTCGAAAAACTGGTCTTTTTCTTTTAAATGGCGGTCTCTCAGGCTGTTGTTGGTGGAAAGGGTAGCCGCATCCACAGTTCCCGAAATACTGGCCGCTTCTGGATGGGTGGGGTCAAAAACGATAGTCCCTTTAAAACCTTTGAAGGTTCCGTCCACATCAGCCCCAAACATGCTGGCCTGAAAGGCCGTGTTGGCCGTTTGCACGTTCCATGTTTGCGCCTTCAGCAGGATTGGGGCGACGATGCAGGCGGTAAGCAACAAGTACTTTATCATAGGTTAGGTCAATTCGTTTATGTTACACTTTAAATACCGATGGAAACATCTTGTAATTTCATAGCTTCAAAGTATGTTTTGACTTGCGCTCTCTTAATCCTTTACTTCAAAGGATATGCCTTTAAAGTGAAGTTGATTGAAAAGGGCATTACGGAGCCGGTTTCGCAATATTTACGGATTTTCCGGTGCTGTGCCAGGAAGCCAGAATTACGATATTTCGTAACCTTCCTGCTGTTTCGTAACAAAAGCCGCTATGCCGCGGGTTGATGCAGAGGTCGATGGAGAGTTGAAATGGCAGCAATGCGCGCCTTAATCAGCGATATTTGCAATAAGTCAGTTTAACACAGGGTTAGGAACAGATATTGAGGTAGTTATTGTATACTAAGATGAGTGACCGATCAGGATTCTGGGATTTTATGAAAATTTGTAACAGGCTGTTTTTAATATTACTCTTCATTGCGCCGGGCTTTTGTAGGGCCGTTGTTGCGCAGGGTGTTGGAACGCCAATAATCCAGCATTTTAGCCCGAAGCAGTATAACGGGCATCCTGAGAATTGGGCGATCGTGCAGGATAAGCGAGGGATCCTTTATGTGGGGAACCAAAGTGGCGTATTGGAATATGACGGAAGCAAATGGAAGCTGATCGAAGTACCGGGGACGGCAGTTAAGGCAATCGGCGTCGGTAAAGATGGGATCGTATATGTGGGTACGTCCACGGATTTTGGATATTTGCAGACCAGGCCGGGCGGACAAATCCAGTACATGTCGCTCAGTCAGAAATTATCCGTGGCGGAACGCAACATTTTGCCTGTCAGTCGTTTATTCAGCGATTCAACTGGGATTTATTTTTGTACATCCCAAAAAATATACCGTTACAGAGGGAAGAATGATTTCAGGATATGGACGGCCCGGGACCAGTTTCTGACCGCGAATTTTATCCGAAATACCTTGTATGTGCAGGAGTCTGGGGGCAAGCTCATGCAACTGGTTTCCGATCAGCTCAAACCGGCACCCGGCGGTGAGCAGTTTGTGAACCTCAGAATTCAGGCAGTGCTTGAATATTCAGATGGCCGGTTGCTGACTTTAACCGCGAAAAACGGACTGTTTGTTTATTCGCCCCAAAAACCTGCTTCCAGCCTGCAGCCATTAAAAACGGCATCGGACGACTGGCTCAAAACTTCGGGGATAACCAGTGCCATTTGCTCCTACAATGCCGAGTCGAAATCATACCTGTTTTTCATTGCGAGCCAGTTTGGCGGGATCCGTATCCTCAATGAGCATGGGGCTGTACAAATGCAGCTGGACGCGTCGACGGGATTTAACCAGAATAGCATCGCATCCCTATACCTGGACAAGCAGCTATCCCTTTGGGCGATGACCGGCAGCGGGATCTGCCAGATCGGCTATAACCTGCCGGTCAGTAAGTTTGGGTATAGCAAGAATATCAATTCGACGGTCTGGAGCATTGTCCGCCATGAAGGTCGCCTATATGTCGGTACCGGGATCGGATTGCTGGGCTGGAACGATTCGAGGGATTCTTTCGAGCCCGTGGCCGCCATTACTTCTGCTTGCCGGACTCTGCTTTCGGATGGCAAAGACCTTTATGCAGGTACATCGGAGCGTATTTTCAGGATACGCGACAACAAAGTGATTCAGGTACTATCCACCGGCGGAGAGTCTGTTTATGGGTTGTTAAGGCCAAAATCTCAAAGAGACCTGCTCTTTGCCGCGCTTTCAAATGGGGTATTTTTATATGGAATGAAAAACGGTTCCTGGCAGGAAGTAGGCAGCATAAAAGGGCTGGCTGCCGACTGCCGGTCATTGGCGGAAGATCCGGATGGCACGATTTGGGCAGGCACGAACAAAAACGGCTTTTTCAGGATTGATCTAAAAAATGCCCCGAAAACGGATCTGTCTCACATCCGCATTGGTGCGGGGCTGAATGACCTTTCATGGAACTACGTTTTCCCGACCGCGGGCGCGCCCCGGTTTACCTCCAAAAAGCATCTCTACGAATTCAATCGCGACAGCAAGAAGTTTGTAGAAATAGCCCGTTTTCAAAATCTGCTCCGCGACTCGGTGAACAGTGCACCTTACTTTGTGGAAGACAGCGCGCGAAACTGGTGGTTTGCAAGCCCGCTGGGCGTTTTGAGGCAGATGCCCGGTGGGGAAACGGAGTGGGACAGCCTGAGCCTGATGCCGATCCAGCGGACTGGCTACTGCATTTATCCTGAAAAAACGGGGATTGTGTGGGTTGGAAATGACGAGGGCCTATACCGGTATGACGGTATACAGATGGCGATGCACCCTTCTTATCCAGTCCTGATCCGGGAAGTTCGTTTGCTCCTAAACGATTCACTCCTCAATATTTCGGGTCAAAAACTGAATCAGGCGAATGTGCTGAAAACGCCGTTGCCCTACAATTTGCGTGACATTTCTTTCCGGTTTGCGGCAACCAGTTATGTGGGTGAAACCGGAAACGAGTTTCGATACATGCTCATCGGGGACGGCGTTATGCCCACGGACCTTGTCTGGTCGCGATGGTCGAAGGAAAGCTGGAAGGATTACACCAATCTGCCGCCGGGACATTATGTTTTCCATGTCATGGCCCGAAACCCATACCGCGAGCTGAGCCAGGAAAGCAGCTTTGCATTCGATATTCTGGACCCTTGGTTTCGCACCTGGTGGGCGTATCTGTTGTATGTAATTGGAGCGATTATAGTGGTTTGCATACTGATCTGGTGGTATACCAGGCGTTTGAGTAACGAAAAGGCCAAACTCGAAAACCTGGTGGATAGCAGGACGGCCGAGGTGGTCATGCAAAAAGAAGAGCTGATAGAACAGGCTGCCCGCCTGCAGCTGGCGAAGGAAACCGCAGAAAAGGCCAATCATGCCAAAAGTGAGTTTCTAGCGAATATGAGCCATGAATTGAGGACACCGTTGAACGGGATCCTGGGTTTTGCACAGGTACTTCAGCGTGAACCAACGTTAAATCCAAATCAGGAAAAGGGGCTTACCATTATCCGAAAAAGCGGTGAACATTTGCTGAACCTGATCAATGAGGTCCTGGATATTTCGAAAATAGAGGCCCAACGACTTGAAATTCAAAGCAAGGTGTTCAGTCTCACGGGATTGCTGCATGATACGACCAGCCTGTTCCAATCGAGGGCGGAAGAAAGAGGGCTTTCATTTCAATTGATCATGGCCGGTGACCTGCCCGAAATGGTAGCGAGTGATGAAAAGCGCATTACCCAGGTACTGAACAATTTGCTTGGTAATGCGGTCAAATTCACGGAAACAGGAGGGGTGATCTTTAGGGTTACCGGCGAAAAACTGAACGCTGATTTTTATAAGACGAAATTCGAAGTGGAGGATACAGGTATCGGTATTTCCGAGGAATATTTGGGTGAAATTTTTCTTCCTTTCCACCAGATAAGGGACCGGCGGCTGTTTTCGGAAGGTACCGGCCTCGGGCTGGCAATCGCAAATAATCTGGTGGGCTTAATGAATGGCACACTGGATGTGACCAGCAAGATAGGGCACGGTAGTGTCTTCACTTTGGGGCTGGTGTTCAGGCAGGTAGCGGAAGAGTCCGAAATGGCATTGTCGGAACGGGACATTATAGGATATGCAGGGGCCCGAAAAACGGTACTGATTGTGGATGATCATGCCGAAAACCGGATGGTCGTGCATGAATTGCTGGCGTCGCTGGGGTTCCTTGTGCTGGAAGCTTCCGACGGGAAGGATGCGGTGGAACTTGCAGTTACATCTGTTCCCGATCTGGTGATCATGGACCTGGTCATGCCGCGTCTGAATGGTTTCGAGGCGGTTTCCCAAATGAAGGGAAATCAGGCATTGGCCAATACAAAGATGATCGCCTTTTCGGCCAATGTTTTTGAGCCTAACCAAAAACGGAGCCTGAATGAAGGGTTCGACGATTTTCTGTCCAAACCCATCGATGTAGCTGCATTGCTTTGTTCGATCGGAAAGCTGCTGAGCCTGGAATGGACTTATGCGAATCTGCAAACGCCCGTTTCCGCGACGCAAACGGACGATTTTCAGGAGTCAGCCATGCAACTGCCGCCGAATGCAGCATTGGAAATTCTTAGGGAATTTGCCATGCAAGGCGACATTCAGGGGATTTTGGATTCGTTGAATCAAATAGAATCGGAGTATCCTGAGCGTTTTGCTTTTGTAAAATTGATGCGTAAGTGGGCGGGGGAATTTGATATGAGGAGGATCAGGGAGTATTTAGATAAGGTTTCAACAGAGGCCGGGCATGCTGATAGGGCGCTGTGATTTTAGTAAACATATTTGCCAAATATAAATGTTAAAGCTATGGATGCCGGGATAGCACTTCCTCTGGTTGACAAAGAATATCAGCTGGAAAAATTTCCGGGCAAAGGAGGCTGGACGTACGCTCAAATCCCAGAGATCATGCAGGACAAGCAATCTTATTTTGGCTGGGTGAGGGTCCGCGGGTCGATTGACGGATTTGAATTTAAGAATTATCACTTGATGCCGATGGGCAACGGTAAATTATTTCTGCCCGTTAAAGCCGAGATCAGGAAAGCGATTAAAAAGCAGGCTGGCGACTCTGTCTATGTAATTTTGTTCCCAGATAACTTCCCGACCGAAATTCCGGAGGAGTTCAGAATCTGCCTGGAAAGTGAATGGAATGCATTGGAAACTTTTTGCGGATTTTCCGATGGAGAACAAAAAAGGATGATCGACTGGATCTATTCCGCTAAGACCGATGAAACAAAGGTCCGGCGCATATCACAAACGCTGGACACAATTAAGAAGCGGGGAAACAAAAGCAAATAGGACGGCTGTTTATTAATATGAAACATTCTCAGTTCTTCGTAAATGTTCCAACACCGCACTCCGGATCAGGTCCGGCCTTCTCCACGGTATAAAATGGTTCATTTCAGGAATCATCTGTACACTGACCGGCACGTTAACGAGCATTTTCTTTGCAAATGCAGCATTACCTGGTGGTACAAGGTCGTCGACCTCACCCTGGATCACAGTTACCGGAATGCGAATGCTTTTCCAAAACGGCAGCATCTGAATTAATTCGCCTTTGAGCGGGCGAATTTCATGATTACTTACATCCAGGTCGACAGGAATAAGGTACCTCATTGGAAATGAACCTATAATCGGACGAAACCATTCTTTCTTTTCAAGGTCCGGGTCGATGGAACCGGCTACCAGAATCAGCGTACTTACCTGTGCAGGGAAATCCATTGCAACCCTGGCAATGACCGGGCCTCCGAGCGAGTGGCCGACCAATATAGCTTTGGAACTGAGTCCGTTCGCTTTTATAACTGCTGCAACTGCCAGGGCTTGCATATGCATCGAGGGTTCCACTTTTCCCAGCCCTGATTTGCCGAAACCCAGCCGGTCAACGGAGATCAAATGCGCATGGTTATAGAGTGTGGAGTCTTTGAAAAAGTCTATAAAGGCAGTCCATGAGCCGGGAGAGCCATGTACGAAAACAACCAGAGGGAGTGAATCATCACCAATCTCGGCATAGTGGATTTTCCTGCCGTCGGCCTCAATGGTACGCAAGGAAGGTTTTACCGGTGAATCCTTAAAGTATTCGGCGATCTCCTGATCGGTTTTTCTAAACGATATACAACTTGTTAAGAATAGGAGCAGGAAAGGGGAAATCACCGAGCCCCATGATGCTGTTTTTTTGAGCTTACTGATGGTTGATGTCATGATTTGGTACAAAACAATTCCGTGGTCATGTCAGATCGCTCTGGATCTGCAATAGGTAAATCATGATGAATAACACTCTAAACATCTTGTTTTATCTCAAAAGAGAGCAATAGCCGTGAAAAACATGTTGTCGGGCGAGTTTAAAGCTGATGAATCGAGAATGTTAACGGATGGAAAAGGAGAAAATCAACCATCCGACTCGAACGATACGGCAGTGGGTAAAGCGAACAACAGACGGGTAGAATTTACAAAACTTTGAAAGACTTGCTGCTCGAATGTGGCTGACTTGTTTCTGTGGATAAAGTCATCTTAACGCGAAACCAACATCGAATTTAAATTGAACTTTAAAGAGATTTTCTAGTTATTTTGACTGGTATTGTGCTAAGTTAACGCAATTTTCATTTTATTTAATGACGATATACCAAATTACTTACCATAAATTCTTCTCTGTAATTTTTTAATGGAACAAATCATAAATGCCGTCAACAATGTTATATGGAGTAACGCACTGATCATTCTTTGTCTGGGTACGGGCATTTACTTTTCCATAGTTACCCGGTTTCTTCAGGTACGTTATTTAAAAGATATGGTAACCCTGCTTTTCGGGAATAAAGGTTCTGCAAAAGGAGTGTCTTCCTTTCAGGCTTTTGCAATTGCGATTTCGGGAAGGGTGGGGACCGGAAACATAGCCGGCGTGGCAACAGCAATTGCAATGGGTGGACCCGGTGCGGTCTTCTGGATGTGGACTATTGCATTTCTCGGTGCTGCATCCGCGTACGTAGAGGCAACTTTGGGGCAAATTTACAAGCAGGTTAATGATGGGCAGTACCGCGGAGGTCCTGCCTTTTATATTGAAAAAGGTCTTGGAATTAAATGGTATGCCGTCCTTTTTGCAATCGCAACTATCCTAAGTACCGCATTGTTTTTGCCCGGCGTGCAGAGCAATAGCATCGCGATCAGCGCGAAAAGTGCATTTGATATTCCAGTTGAGCTGACGGGCGGTGCTGTTACCATCCTGCTGGGCCTGATCATTTTCGGAGGGGTGAAGAGGATTGGTAGAGTAGCCGAATTGGTCGTGCCTTTTATGGCTGGGGCCTACATATTGATGGCCCTGGTGATCATCGCGATGAACATCACACAGGTGCCTTCGGTTTTCGCCCTGATCATCCGGTCGGCGTTCGATATGGAGCCCGCATTTGCCGGTATTTTCGGTATGGCGGTGTCATGGGGTGTCAAGAGAGGCATTTATTCCAATGAAGCGGGTCAGGGCACTGCCCCACATGCAGCTGCGGCCGCTGAGGCCAGTCACCCCGTGAAGCAAGGATTGGTCCAGGCATTTTCAGTGTATGTTGATACTTTATTCGTTTGCACTGCTACCGCATTGATGGTCCTTTTTACGGGCAAATACAATGTTGTCAATCCGGAGGGTGGTTTTCTGGTCGAAAATGTAAAAGGGATGGCTATCGGGGCAGCATTTACGCAGGAGGCGATTAATAGCCATTTTCCTTCGCTGGGGAGTGGATTTGTTTCCATCGCACTGCTTTTCTTCGCATTCACGACCATTATGGCCTATTACTACATTGCAGAAACTAATTTAAGCTATCTGATGAAATCAGGAAATAGTAAGGCTCTTTTGTGGGGATTGCGAGGACTGATCATGGCCGCCACCTTTTACGGTTCCATTAAGACAGCGGAATTGGCCTGGACAGTAGGGGATATTGGAGTTGGATTAATGGCCTGGCTCAATATAATAGCAATCATCCTGCTGCGAAAGCCAGCTCTGGACGCGCTAAAAGATTACCAGCAGCAGAAAAAAGAAGGCAAGGACCCTGTTTACAGTGCCACTAAATTAGGTGTGAAAAACGCAGAAGAGTGGGATTAAGAATAAGCGATCAGGTAACCCGCTACTGAACCTCGACTATATCCATTCGTTTGAAGCAGGGCCAAAGATGAAATAATCTATCACGAGCTGCATCTGCTTTTAACCACATAATGGCCTTTTGGTTCAGTTGATGACCGCGGCTATTTTCATTGTTAGTGTGTTATGGATTTTCTATTTGGTCAAAAGCGTGTGAAATTTCATGTTTTTTGGATCCGAGTAACTTATTGGGTATTCAGCCATTGGATACTGTTATACTGGCCGGTCCGCATGATCACTTCACCAGCCTGGACGTATTTTAGGCTGGATTCCCATTGCTACTAAGTAGCCTGTCCAGGATAATGCGTTGCCATGAATAAGGGATACTTTTTGTGCACTTTAAGTAGATTTAATGATCTTGGGCTTCTACTCAAAAACAGCGTATGAAAAATGATCGCGTAATTATATCGCTAGCTTTGGTCACCTTCGCCGCAGCTATGTTCATAAATGGCTCGTTTAAATATGTTCTCCTGGGTTTTTCAATAGCTGCCTTTCTGATTTTTTTTCTCAAGATTGTTACCCGAGATAAAGCAACCTGACATAAATGCACTTTCAATAGCCTGAACGATGCCGATATATTCCTCTCGTGGCAATAGCGCGCAATCTGGTAAAGCCGGGAATTTTTGCTGAAATCCGTTTGATCCGGGCAGTGCTATACAATTTACGAAAAATGATTTTAGCTAAGCCGCAGAGCGGCTCCCTGTTTATAGAAAGGCAAAACAGGTAAATAACAAAGGCCCCAGCGGGGCCTCGAGGTAGTATGTGCCATGTGGAAAGGGTGTTGGTTAAAAAAAGCAATTTATGTAAATCTGTCGGGAAGTGCCCGGATATCTTACGGGCATTTCAATGTATGTTACCGGGCGGCCCGCGCCGGGCGGAGTGCCTGGGTAATATCCTTCACATCGGCGTAACCACTTTCATTGGGCTTCATCTGATGGCTTTCAATCGATTCCTTTCGGCAGGAAGTTCTTCAATTCCCTTTTTCCATTTGTTTAACCGCGCTCCATCCTTCGGGCGTAATTCCCATGATTTCGGTAACTGCCCCAATTGTTTCATAAGTATCGAAAAAAGCCATTCTCGCAATAGGATGATCCACTTCGCTGATGATTGCATAACCTTTTGCCCGAAATTCCCCGACGACCTCTTCGAAATGTTCAACTGACAATCGATAGGCAAAATGCTGTGCGCCTCCTGCTGGATACTGATTCAAATAATCATGGAACATGCTTTGGCCTGAAAGAGGCTGAACGAGTTCGACGAAAGTATGACCATTGTATGCCTGCGTCGTAAGCCATTCCGCGGCCACCACTTCGCCCAGGTAACTCATGCCTAAGTCCTGTGCCCGAACCAGTTCCGGTGAAGGAAAGCCGGAAATGCGCAGACTTTTTGAAAAGAAGTCCGAAGCAGCCTGAATGTCCTTCACCACCCAGCAAATTTGAGCGAATTCAAGTTTTGAAATGATATTGTCAATGCTTTCCATATTGGTTTGTTGTGAAATGAATGGTTTACAAAGCTACCAGTTGCGGCATTGACATTTGTGGGTGAAATAAGACAACCGTGGGGGCAGATCGGGACTTTGTTGTTCCTGATCTGAGTTTCTGATTGTTCTTACGAACGATAAAAACCGTATATGATGAGGCCCAACAGTATTGATTCAATGATCCAGATGTTGCGGGTGTTCGAATGCGAGATCCGTCGAATCAGCCAGTGGCCTCCCAGGCATACAGCCATGATGGGCAGCCCGAGAACAATTTCGAGTGGATAGTCTCGCCTCTGGTCCGGTGTTCCATAAATCACATAAAACAGGCCGTGCAGGATTTCATACAGACCCAATAATGCTCCCAGCATAAGAGGCGTGATCCAGGACAATAACTTCTCAATACTCATATTTGAAAATGATCAAATGAATTTAAAAATTATTTCAACAACTTTCCTGGTAACGATCTCGGCCATTACTGCATTGGGTCAGTTAATCGGCGGTTTATTGCAAAGCATCATTGACCAGAGCCCGCAATTCTTGATAATCGGCGGCCCTATGACTGTGGTCCAGGTAAAATGCCATCAGAAACCCTGCTGTCTCATTTTGGTTATCAACCCAGGGATAGCTACCAAATAGTCCTGGACTGCTAACCGAAGAACTAGTAACTCGGTCTGGTCTCGCGGGCATAATCCATTCCCCAAACCCATACCCTAAGGCACCGGATTGCTCAGGCTTGTAAGTAACCTGAACCTCAGAAGATATCCGGTTAACCTGCATTTGAGCTATGCTATTTTCAGAAAGAATCCTCTTTCCTTTAAAGAGTCCTTGGTTTAGTATCATCACCAAAAACTTCATGTAATCATCAGGCGTACTTACTGCGCCTCCGGCAGGCATTGCAACCTTGTGGGAACCAAAGTCGGTGCCGGTCATTTCCAATGGCCGGGCAATACGTTGATCAAAAAGCGCTTGAAAAGGCTTGCGACCAATTTTTTCAATTACAGCACCAGCAATCTGCAAGCCTGTATTGCTGTATCGGAACACCCTGCCCGGCTTGCCTTCCATAGGCAGCAAGGCTATTTTCCCGATTACTTCGTCCATACTTTTTGCCTGACGTATCTCACCAACGTCTTCTTTTAAATCTGGCGAACGTATGCCCGTCAAATGTGACAGGCACTGAGTGATGGTAATGCCGCCCTTGCCATGGGCTGAAAGAACCGGCAAAAACTTTCCAACTGTATCATTGAGAGACAATTTACCTTCATCAACGAAAGTCATCACCAATGCTGCGCTGAGCCATTTACTACAGCTTGCTATTGGCTGTTTTGTGTCCGCAGTGTAATCACCGTAATCCGGCGTCTTGCCCTGTTTTGTAGCAATCCTTTTTAAAAGTAGCCGCTGCCTGCCACTGAGTTGGTTTTCACCATGACTGTAAACCTTTCGGCCGTCCTTATATAAGACCAGGAACAGTCTGCCGCCCATTTGCGGGGCATGTTGGGCCAGCCAGCGATCTACTTTGGTGAAATCTGGCCGGGCATTCGCTGCACTGTAACAAAGTAGTACAGCCAATGCAAGTAATTGTTTTATCGTCTTCATGGGTGCTAATTACAACGATCAATCCGTGGGTTAATGATACTGTCACATCTGAATTCATACTTGCCCTGCTGGTATTGAGGACTGGGCGCATCGGTGACTTCCAGCGGGGCCATGGCCTTGCCGTTGTAGGAAGGCATCGTAATTTGCGCCACCGAACCGTTTCCCAAGGCGACATCCCTGGCCGCAGCATTGTGATTAAAACTGTAATCCATCAGCGCGTCCAACAGTCTGTAAATACCGTAATAGTCGAGCGCATCATAAGCGCTTCTGGTGTTGGGGAGCACGTGGTCGGTCAGGTACGTGTATCCATCTACGGTAGAAGACCTGATGTAAACAAAGTCCTTTTCATTAGCCTCAATGCTGATGCTCTTAAAGATGTCAATGGCCATCCTGGAATCGTTTACTACATCCTGATCATAAACCTGGGTAATCATCTGCGTATTGGTCGGGAAGTTTGCAAGTTGCTCAGGGGTGATCTGAAAACTGTACCACGGTGCCATCGTAAAAAGAAAGCGTCCGCTTTTCCCCCAGCCGTTTTCAGTGAATGCTTTGTAAGCCAGCCCAATGGAGGCGCCGCCGCCGAAAGAATGACCCATGAAACCTACCCGGGTTGTATCGATCAGATTGGGGTAATCTTTGGCCGCCTTAGTAAAACCTGCCCATAAGGTATTGTAACGGTCTTCAATACTTACACTCAATGTAGGATAGGGAACGAAAACGACCACAAATCCTTTTTTTGCAATAAACTCAAATAGGCCTTTATTGAAGTTTTTGTTCTCACCTCCATAAGGGTGGGAGAAGAAAACTGTTGGTTTTCCGCTCGTGATCTTTGACGGATAAAAGATACTAACTTCGGTGCCATCGTAAAGCGGATTTGGGAAGTTTACCTCTTCAACCTGGTTAATGCCGTCCGCACCATAGCCCGATGTTGGCCTGGAAATCGGTCCGGCAAGATCATCGTCCATCGGATCGTTTCCCGGATTTTCATTGCTGTCAGAACAACCGGTTAAAATTACCAGCAGCAACAGCATTCGTTTTATGGTCAGTGCCTTCATTTTTTGTGGTTTTTTGAATGTGTATAACCTTTTGGAACAGGACTTTAGATCTAGCGTTTCCCTGCCTTTTCTCTGGCCAGTTCTCGCATCTCTGCTTTAAAAGCCTGATATTTTTGAAACTGATCAGGTATTAGCACTTCTTTCAGTTCGGCTTCTTTCATTTTTTGTACTGCCTTTGCCTGTTTGAGGCGTGAAAGTTTACTGTCCTGACTTTTTATAACCGGTTCCATCTGCAGCGCATATTTCAGATTGATTGCCTGCACCTGACCGGTTTGTGTAGAGTCCAGTTGAAGTTTCTCTTTCATAAGTCCTGTTTGCTTCTGCGCCCTTTGTTGCGGGGTGTTATTTTTTAGGTCGATACCCGCTTGTGCTTTTGCCATGCTGGCAGCCAGCACAAGAATCAGTGTTAGTCCAAATAGGACTGATAAGCTCGCGTTTTTCATTTGTTCTGATTTTTATGATTTGATGTTATCGGTGGCGGGGCCAAATGTTTAAATTCCGTGGAATCCGAGTTATTTTGGATTGGAGCATCTTTTAGATTAACAGGATTTACAAGCCAGCTGACAAACCCATGAAAAACAAGCGTAAATGGATTGTAACTTAAAAAGCCTGTCGCTAAACCATATTTTACTTTTTCGGTTTCTGGCTGATAAGTGCCAAAAAGCTTGTCCCAGACAATCAACACCCCTCCAAAGTTCTTGTCGAGGTAGATAGGGTTGCTGCCGTGGTGAACCCTGTGCGAGGATGGTGTATCAAGGACGTGTTCAATGATCCCGAGCTTACCGACAGCTTCTGTGTGCAGAAAAAATTGGTAAACCAGGTTCAGGGTGTAGGAAATGACAATGAAGTCAGGCGGCAAGCCAAGCACTGCGGCAGGAATAAAAAACAAAGGGCTTATGATCGCAGAAAACCAGTTGAGCCGGTAAGCGGTGGTCAGGTTCATGCGCATCGCGGAATGGTGGACCAAATGAAATGCCCAAAGCGGTTTGTATCTGTGCGAAATGCGGTGAAACCAGTAGTAGATAAAATCGGCTGTTAAAAAAGTCAGGCAGAAAACGCATGCGCTATGAGGCAATTTCCATGGTGCCAGCACTGCAAGGAAACCAAGTACACCGAGTTGGTAACCTGCAAAAAAATACTTGGAAAACTGGAAGCCCGCAAAGACGGCGAGATTGGAAACTGTTTCTTTGACCTGGTAAGCACCTTTATCTTTTTTCCAGCTCCAGATCATTTCGGCAGTGATCAGCACAACTAAAAAAAGCAGAATGTAAATCCGGTATGGGCCGATGTGGTTTTTCATTTTGATAAGCCTTTTTTGATGATCCTGACTGGACGATACAAAATTGGACTGAATTCAAATGCCGGAAAATCGACTGGCCGGTCAAATGGAAAAATGAAGGGGTGAGCTAAACTATCGGTTCATCCAATTTTTAAATTCCGCTGTCCTGGCCTTGCTAATAATGATATGCTCATCGGCCTGGGGGGTTACCTTCACCAAAAGCCGCCCGTTGAAATATTGCTCGGCTTCTGTAACTGCGAGTCGGTTGATGATAAACTGCCGGTTTACCCTACAAAATGAATCAGGGTCCAGTTGCTGTTCCAACTGCTCCATGGTAAACTCGACTATATATTGTTTCTCATCGACAGTGCGGGCGTACACAACTTCTGCAGCAGTATAAAACCAGGCTATTTTTGCAGTCTCCAGAGGGAATAGTTTGCCCCGGTAGTGGACCAAAAAGGATTTTTTAAATGATTTGGTCAGGCTGCCAAGTTGAGCAAGCAAATCGTCAAATACCGGCTTGATTTTTTTCTCCGGCGCGGCCATCCAGTTTTTATATTTACCCAAAGCACGCTCGATTTCAGCTGGATCAAATGGTTTGAGGATATAATCAATCCCATTATTTTTGAATGCAGCAATTGCATAATCGTTATAGGCTGTGACAAAAATAACAGGGCGGGAAATACGGGTTTGTTTGAAAATATCAAAAGAAAGGCCGTCTGCCAGCCTGATATCCATAAAAATCAGCTCATAAGCATCCTGGTTTGCCTCAAACCATTCAACAGCACCGGCCACGGTACCGAGGACCGTTACGACTTTGATGTTTTGATCTGTCTGCGTCAGAAAGTGGACCAGATTGCGGGCCGTTGCGGCTTCATCTTCTACCACAACAATGCGGATGCTAATCATCGATTTAAGGGAAGCGTGATGGTGAAATGTGTCTGGGACCTGTGCACTTGTATTTCCTGTCTGGTCATGATCTTAAAACGCTCATTCAGGTTTGCAAGGCCAATGCCGCTACTCGGCTCCGGGTTTGGTATTTCCCATAAGCTATTGCTGAAAATCAACTGGTTATCTCTTGCTTCTATGTGTACTTTCAATGGCCTTTCAGCCGTAGCGGCATTGTGTTTCACCGCGTTTTCCACTAGCGGCTGTAAAGATAGGTGCGGTATTTTGCTCTTCAGGTACACATCGGCAATTTCAATGCTAAGCTCAAAAGCATCCTCCAAACGCATGGCGATCAGCTTGGCGAAAGATCTCAGCATGGTGAGCTCGTCGGCCACAGAGACCAAGTCGGTACGGGAACCCACTAAGGCATATCTGAAAACAGCAGACATGTCGAGAATGTATTTTTGTGCCAGATCCGGGTTTTCCCGTACAATTGCCGAAAGGCTGCTCAATGAATTAAACAACAGGTGGGGATTGACCTGGTCTTTCAGTAGCTGCAGTTCTGAGGACAGGTAAGCAGTTTTTAACTGCTGGTTTTCTGCTGCCATCGTGCTGGATTCGCGCATGAGCAGCATGATCTTTATTAGAATACCGGTCAAAACAGAACTTAACCCCAACCGGAAAAAGTAACCGGACAATAGAATCCTCGGTAGCTGATAACTGTCAAAAAGGAAGCGCTGCAATGCCGTACCCAGCATAAGAAATGCCAGAAGAACCAGTAAATTCAAGCCAAAATACGAGGGATATCTCTTTTGTTCCCTGTATAAGGATAGCAGTTTTCCCTTTCTTAGATTAATGTGGAATAGAAGGCTGCAAAAAAGCAGGTTGAATGCAAATTGAAACAACAATTCAAGCGGGTCAAAGTGCCAATACTGGGCCATAATCCCATTTTCCCGCAAAGCCAGCAGCTTTGGAGAGTTGACCATCAGGGCAATCAGCAGGCTGCTCAGCCAACATACTCTGCGCTCGTTCATATCCATTTTTAAATTTACCCAAAAAGTAACGGTGCTTTGCCGGGCAACCGCTTAGCTGGAAAAATCAGGAGTTGAGATGGCGAAATTTCCAGGTTAATTTTAGTTAGGTGAGCAACCATTTGTATCCTGACCTTCCCTGAATTGAAAGGGCGAAAGTATTATTTAAAACAATCTGCACTGGCTCACAAACCGTAATGTTTGAATCGAATAGCCATCGAATCCTTCTCGATTTAATGATTCTTCTTAAAACAAAAATATTAATTCATGACGCCAATCTTTTCTCCCTTCCAATCCGGAAACAGAACGCTGTCATTGTTAAGTCGCAAGTGTTTGTCGGCCACTTCACTGAACACGCTCCTGAAATCTGTTGTCACAGCCAGGTCGCGTCCGTCTTCCAGGTTTTCTTTGGCCAGAGGCTGCATGTTCCCGTGAACGATCCCTCCATTGATATCATTGCCCAAAATAAAGTTACAGGAAGCTCGACCGTGGTCAGTGCCACCGGTCCCGTTCTGATGTACAGTACGCCCGAATTCGGTCATCGTCATCACGGTCACATCATCCTGATAGCCACCAAGATCCGTCCAGAAAGCCATGATGCTGTTACTGAGGTCTGCCACATTTCGGGCAAAGACTCCGTTCTCCTTTCCCTGATTAAAATGTGTATCCCAGCCGTTGGATTCGGCAAAACCTATTTCCAGGCCCACATCCATTTTAATCAACTGCGCAATCTGTTTCAGGGAATTGCCAAGTGCAGACTTTGGATAATCCGCGTTGTCGAACGGCTTATAATTTTTAACATCCGTCTGCTGCAGCATTTTCGCCGCCTCAAAACTTTCCTTGCCGGTATCTTTCAGCAAACCGGAAGCAGTCTGGTCATACAGATCCTCAAAACTTTTGGCGGCCAGATTAGCGCCGGCCTGGTTGCCACGCATTTGAATACCAAAATCCTGCAGACTGCTGATGGCAACGGTCGGCTGGTCTCCATAAAAAGAACGCGGCATAGCCGATGTGAGACTGACGGCAGTAAAAGGCGTCGGCGCTTCGTGTCCCAGCAACCCGACTGCCCTGTTCAACCAGCCGCTTGAAGTTCCTTTATTAAAAGGTGTGCCAGATTCCATGTAATCCTGGGCGTCAAAATGTGAACGTGTCACATTGGGCGAGCCAATGCCATGAACAATGCCAAGCCGCTTTTCTCGAAACATCGGCTCAAACTCTTTCATGGAAGGATGCAGTCCGTAGCGTCCGTCCAGATCAATCAATGAAGCTCCAATCGACTGCTGAGCAGCGGACATCAATAGGCCTGGTCTTGCTGCTTTTAGGTTTTGGTCTGTAAAAGGGGGCACGGCCATTAGTCCATCCATCGCTCCCCTCTGAAATATACATACCAACGTTCTTCTTTTCTTATATAACGGCGTCGACTTGTTCCCCGCTACTGCTGCTGCGATGAAGGAAGGAATGCCACCGATAAGGCCTGTGCCAAAAAGTGACAGCCCGCCTGCTTTTAAAAATCCTCTTCTTGATATCATAGCTTTTCCAGGTTAACGTTTCTGATATTCCGGTGATCCGATAATCACACCCACCGCCTGTGCCAGTACCGTGTTGTTCCCATTGGTGGTCTGGGGGGCGGTATAATTGTTTTTTTTCTTGAATTTTTCCCTCTGTTTTGACTTCATCGCTGTATGGTCCGTCTGTTGGTTTTCCGTATTTGCGGTAGTAAGCTCATGGCTGGCTTTATCCACTTTTTCCATCAGCAATGGATCGTTCATCATTGGCGAAAGTCTCTCAATCGTCTGTGTTAGATCCCGTTCAGGCATAATGAGTTTGCAGTAAGATACCAATGCGGCCTGCGCGCTCTCAGGTTCCCTGTGATTGTTAAGGTCAGCCAGATCGACGCGGATGCCTGGGATACGCCCGGATGCCAACGCCAGTCCAAAATTCATCCTGTTGAGCAACGCACCTGTATTGATCCAGTACTGGGCACGGTCAGGAAAGCCGGTAGGTGCCTGATAATAGTACATTTTCTCGCCCATCTTAGTAACCCAGCTGTACAATTGATAGGGCTGCCTTATTTCGGCATTCAGGGTACGAACCGCGCCAATGGCCAGTTCAAATGGAGATTTGGTTTTCTGCCGTACAGCAGTCTTATTCCAGAACTCCCTTGAGTTCACCATCGCTGTCAAAACGGCCTTGATGTCTCCTCTCTGGTCCAGAAATGTTTTTGCCATTTTATCTATCAAAGCCTCCGGCGGTGTATCGCTTACGAACCTAACAGCCAGTTTTTTAGAAATAAACTTCGCTGTGGCATTGTGATGCGCCAGCATGTCGAGTAAGTCCACCCCTTCCTGATAACCCCCGTCCGGGCCAAATTTCCTTCCCAGAACTGTTTTTTCGCCCCGATCATGTCGGTTAGCAATAAATAAGAAGTCGCCGTCATGAATCATTCCACGATTTTTGAGCCGCTCACCCCCCAGATTATCCATTGCTTTCTGAGCGCCCCTCACGTACACTCCCATCGGATACACCGTCCAGCCGGTTAAAATTCGGGCAGCCTGGGTAACGTCCTGCTGGCTGTATCCGCCGTCGACACCCATCGTATGCAATTCCATTACCTCACGCGCGTAGTTCTCGTTCAGGCCTCTGGCCCGTTTTGGTTTTGGCGGGATGGCTGCCATAGCGCTGTCCACTGAACTGCCATTTTGCCTAAGATTTGCCCTTTTTTTCTGCCTTGGCCAAGCACTATTACGTTTTGCCATTGCATCATTATTTTCTACCGAACTGCTGAAATTATCCAAAAAGTAAAGCATGGCCGGGGATTGGGCCGTTGCCAGCAGCAAACCACCAAAATTCCCAAGAGCGTTCGGTCGGATCACATCACGCTCGTAGGCAGGTATAAAAGGAGCGCAGTCGTTTTTGGTAATTGAAACATTAAAATGATTGAACCAAAAGCTCGTCATAACCTCCTGAAGCTGATTCTGGCTATAAGCTGCCCTCAGCACTTTCTGGCTAACAAACTGTCTGTAAAGCTCCTGAACTGGTTTCAATCCTTGTTGCTGCATGTAGTTCTGCAGCATTGCCCTGTATTCTTTTGAGTCCGTTTTTACAGAATCTTTATTTATAAGTCCGTCCTTAACCGCCATCCTAATCACCTGGCCAGGCTTGAGATACATAGAAGAAACCTGCGTATTGGTCAATTGCAGGGCATCATAATCCTTCAGTAAACTTGTTAGCGTATCATCGGAAAAGTCAGCCGTCAATTGCGATCTGAACCATTTTTCCAGTCCCTGATGCACAACCTGATCAATTTGTCCCGGCGTTGCACCGTATGTAAAACGGTTTAACAGATGTGCTGCGGCCTGCTTTTCCGTAAGACCTTCCTGCTTGTAAGGGAAATGCAAGTCGGGTTTTACTGAAACATCTTTGTTCAGAAATGAAGAAAGCAACATCCATCCGCAAAGCGTATACAGTAAATAGGCCGAAATAGTGATTATCTTTTCCATGATCTGATTATCAGTGATGCATGGATTCGACCAGAAATTTTGCAATAAGTTTAAACCATTGCGTAACTTTATTTCAAGTAGTTATCTCATAATTACTCCCCAATCAACCGCTCCAATCTCCCCATCATCTCATCCTTCTCCCTCAACATCCGCTTGTACAAAGTAATCTCCTCCTCATGAAGCTGAAGTAATTCTGATCAAATAATTCATCAAAATAAAAATCAAACCAAGCACCGAAACCTAGCAACTGTACATCCATTCATCCAACTACACATTGTGCTTAGGAGGCCTGTTAATAGGCAAATAAATTAGTGAAGGATTTAAAAATATATAAAAACCTTTGCTATGAAATTCAAACGCCTATTAACAGCTGCGATGTTCTCTGTTCTGTTTGTTCAATGCGAACTGAAAGATCATTCCCTTCCGGAGACGGAGTTCCCGGCGGATGTCGCCAATGCATGGATGCGCATGCAGATCAGATTGACCAGAACCACACCTGGCTACAATTCCTTTGTTTCAAACCGCTCTTTTGGTTATGCTGGTGTTACCATGTATGAATCTGTGTTGCCCGCGATACCAGGGGCAAGTTCTTTATTATCTCAGATTGGAGGACAAGCATTGCTCGCCAACAAACAATCCGAGGAATATTATTGGCCAGCTTCCCTTAACGCCGCCATGGCGGACCTGACAAGAAAATTTTTTGAAAGTACTTCTCCGGCAAATATGACTGCGATTGATTCTTTGGAGGCGGCGTATAAAACACAATTTGCTACGGAGTCTAGCGCGGAAAAAATAACCAATGCTGAAAATTTTGGCAGGCTGGTTTCCACGTCGATTTTTGAATGGTCCAAAACCGACGGCGGTGATCAGGCCTATAAGCATCTTACCGACCCGACCTACATTCCACCCGTTGGGCCTGGCTTGTGGATACCAACGCCTCCTGCTTTTGCTGCTCCTGTTCATCCGCATTGGGGGGAAAACAGGTCTTTCATCGCTAGCAGTGTCACACTCACGCAGCCTGGCCCGCCAACACCTTATTCTGAGGACCCCAACTCCGCTTTTTATAAAATGGTCAATGAGCTTTACACCACATCCCTGTCCTTGACCCACGAGGATTCCATCACTGTTAAGTTTTGGGGTGACCAGCCAGGCAACCTGAATGTCCCGTCCCATTCGACTAATATTCTTGCGCAACTTATTGTCAAGGAAAAACTGAATTTGTACGAAGCCGCTGCTGCTTATGCTGCGCAGGGTGTTGCGATGTATGCTGCTTCTATTTCTGTAATGAAAACAAAGTATACCTACACACTCATACGTCCCATCTCTTACATTCGTAACGTAATGGGCCACGCCACCTGGAATACGGTGATACCTACTCCGCCCCACGGCGAATATTCAGCTGCCCACGCTGTGGTGAGTGCTGCATGTGCGACTGTACTGGAAAACATTTTTGGGAAGGATTATAAATTCAGCGACGCCACATACCCGAATGGCTATGGTACCCGATCTTATGATTCGTTTGATGCCGCTGCCAAAGAAGCCGGAAGGTCAAGGCTGCTTGGCGGGCTCCATTATTCACCTTCCATTACAACAGGCTTAGTGCAAGGAAGGCAAATCGGAGAAATGGCTGTCAAATTAGATATAAAATATTGAGGGTTACCTTGGCAATCGGCGGTCGGCTTTCAGCAATCGTTAAAATTTCGTTTCTTTAAATAGTCCGAAAGTCGACCGCCGATTGCCGACCGCCGAAGTTATCCCCGCTATTTCAATTTTTCATAAAAAGAGTGATGCAAAAAAAATGGATTATACTCTTGATCTTTTTGGTACCTTTTATTTCCAAGGCACAGCAGGCCGGTGTGGACAGCCTTTTAAAAATCTTACCCACATTAAAAGGCAGGCTCCGTATAGATTGTCTCAATGAAATAGGCGAACATTGTTTATGGACAAGATCCGACTCCGTAGCATGGTATGCACAAAAAGCATTGCAAGAAGCCTCCGCTATTCATTACCAGAAAGGGATTGACATTGCATGGTTTTCTATTGGAACGACCAAAATAGTAAACCTTCAAAACGTGGAAGCCGAAAGACTAATGCGCCGTTCGCTGGCAGCATTTGAAGGGGTGGACGCTTATCATACCGGGGTGGGCCAAGCTATATTTAGCAGATTTGTTATCCCACCAATGCAAATACGATTCTGCCATCACATTACTGGAAGCTTCCATAGCTATACTTCGTATCCATGATAAACCAGGAGGTGATGGCGTAGCAAGGGCGCTTACATTGCTTGGCCTTGCTTATGGTGCAAAAGGAGACTACGAAACTGCGCTGGATAGGGCACAAAAAAGTTACACGATACGAAAAAGAACCGGCGATAACGTCAGCATAGCCTGCTCCTTACACAACCTGGGCGGCTTGTATGGCCAGGTCGGCGATCATGAAACAGCATTAAATTATTACCGACAGGCCCTGCGTTTATATCAAACAATATTTGAGCCATTACCCCTGTATGCGGATATGGCCCGCCTTTTCAGCAATACCAGCAACCCGGATTCCGCACATATCTACGTCAATAAGGCGTTACAATTATCACAGGGCCAATACGGAAATACTGTTTCCGGTGAAATAGATCTGAAAGAATTCCACTACGACAAAGCCATACCGAAGTTTAAAAAATCGATGATTGTAGCGGCAAATAACAATGGCCGGGAAGATGTGCTGATCAACCTGCTTAACCTTTCGAGGGCCTTCATCGGTAAAAAACAGCATCAAATTGCACTTGGCTATGCTTCGGAAGCCTACGCGATAGCTGATGCTGCGGGGGCCAGGCCGGTAATCCGCGACGCAAGTGGCGTGCTTTCTGATATCTACAATGGCCTGGGTAAAGCCGACAGTGCTTATCACTACCTCTCTCTGTACACAAAACTTAAATCGGAAGTATTGAATGACCAGTTTAAGGGAAAACTATATGCATTTAAAAGCAGGGCCGAGTACGAAAGGAACCAGGCAAGGATTGAATTGCTGAATAGAGAGAAAATAATCAGCGAGCAGGAGCTTAAAAAAGCCTCATTCATCAGGCAGATCTTGATCGGCAGTATCATCACCATACTGCTGCTTGCGATCGTCATATTCAGGAACATTACGCTTTCCAGAAAAAATGTCAAACTAGAAGCTGACCGTTTTAAAAAAGATTTACAAGTACAGCAAATGGAAAATGACAGTAAGGAAACCGAATTAATGCAGAAAGCGGAGAGGCTTGAAATGAAAGCGCTTCGAGCTCAAATGAACCCGCATTTTATTTTCAATTGCCTGAGCTCCATTAACAGATTTATTCTTGTCAATAATCGGGAAGAAGCGTCAGATTACCTCACTAAATTTTCAAGGCTTATCAGATTGGTTTTGCAGAATTCCGAAAAGACATTAATCACACTGGAAGCCGAATTGGATATGCTGCGCCTCTATCTTGAAATGGAAAGGCTCAGATTTAGAAATGCATTTAATTACCGTATTACCTTCATGAATACCATTGACTCGGCCACGATATTTATTCCACCGTTACTCATGCAGCCATTTGCGGAAAATGCGATTTGGCACGGTTTGATGCATAAAGAAGGCGTCGGGGATCTTGAAATCGCCCTCAGCATTGATGGCAAAATTTTAAATTGCATTATTACAGACAATGGCCTGGGGAGGCAACAGGCTGCCAAATTGAAACTCAAATCGGCAGAAGGAAATAAATCCATGGGCATGCAAATTACTGTGGACCGGCTGGCCCTTCTCAATCAGCTAGCTGGCGAAAATACTTTTTTCGATATTGAAGACATTCTGGACGAAAAAGGTAGCAATTCGGGAACAAAAGTAATTTTAAAAATGCAGTATAAAAATCTGATGGAGGCTTATGAATAGTTTCAAAACAGATGGGTTGGTTACGGCAGTTATTGTTGACGATGAACCTGATTGTTGCGAATCGCTGGCCACGTTACTGGAATTATACTGCCCGAATGTAAAGGTCATTGATATCTGTTATTCTGCTGAAACTGCCTTGAAATCATTGAGGGCAAATCCGCCCCAAATACTTTTTCTGGATATAGAAATGCCCTTTTTCAATGGGTTTGAATTGCTGGAAAAATTAGGCGAGGTCAACTTCCAATTGATCTTTACCACGAGTTATAATCAATACGCGATCAAAGCCATCCGGTTCAGTGCATTGGAATATCTTTTAAAACCAGTTGATAGGGAAGAGCTCCGGTTCGCCGTTCAAAAGGCCGTTCAAAAAAGCTTAAATCCGTTGCCACAACAATTGGAAATGTTATTGGAGAAAATCAGGCAACCTGCCATTGCAGTGAATAAGATCGCTATACCCACATTGGAAGGCTTTAAAATGGTATTGGCCGAATCTATTGTCAGATGCGAAGCAGATGGGAATTACACACACTTGTACCTGAGGGATAAATCGAAAATAACAGCCTCCCGAAATCTGAAAGACATGGAGGAGATGCTTGAAGATTATCCCTTCATCCGGGTGCATAATTCCTATCTGGTAAACATCAACGAAATTGAACAGTATGTCAAAGGAGAAGGAGGGTATCTGGTGATGAGTGACGCCTCCATTGTCAATGTGTCGCGTAGCCGGAAAGAATCGTTATTAAAAAAAATCATTTCAGGCAACTAATCGTGATGATCGACAATGGCAGGCTTTACTCATCTACAACCCGCCAATAACTACAATGTTGCCAAGTCAATGACAAACCGGTAACGGACATCGCCTTTTTGCATGCGGTCGTATGCAGTTTGAATGTCTTTGATATCAATGATTTCAATGTCGGAAACGATATCATGTTCCGCGCAAAAATCAAGCATTTCCTGGGTTTCGGCAATACCTCCAATACCTGAGCCGCCGATACTCTTTCTGCCACCCAACAGACTAAAAGCAGCAATTTCAGCTGGCTTAGGCGGTACACCAACGCAAATTAAGGTGCCATCCGTTCTCAGTAATGACAGGTACATATTGAAATCGTGCTCGGCAGAGACCGTATCCAATATAAAATCAAAAGTGACCTTAGCTGCCTTTACCTGTGCTTCGTCGGTAGTGACAACAAAATGGTGTGCGCCCAGCTTCATGGCATCAGCCTCTTTTTTAGGTGATGTGCTCAGCACAGTTACTTCCGCACCAAATGCTACCCCGAACTTGACACCCATGTGACCTAATCCACCGAGACCCAGCACGGCTAATTTGTGGCCTTTTCCCACTTTCCAATGTCTAAGAGGGGAATAAGTGGTAATGCCTGCGCATAACAACGGAGCAACAGCAGCCAGGTTTAGTTTTTCTGATATATGCAGAACAAACTCTTCCCTTACCACAATCGTATTGGAGTAGCCGCCATAGGTGGGCGTTTTTCCATCCCGTTCCAAACCATTGTAAGTTTGGGTGCTGCCTTCTAAACAGTACTGTTCAAGGTCTTTTTTGCAATTCTCGCATTCCTGGCAGGAGTCGACCATGCAGCCGGTTCCGGCCAGGTCTCCCACTTTGAATTTCTTCACATGATCGCCGACTTTGATCACCCTGCCTACGATTTCATGACCGGGTACCATGGGAAATATCCCTGGGAACCATTCATCCCGAATCTGGTGCAGGTCGGAGTGGCACACACCACAAAATAAAATATCAAACTGCACATCATGGGGGCCAACTTCCCGGCGCTCAAATGTCCATGGGGCGAGCTCAGCTGCGGGAGCCTGCGCAGCGTATCCTTTTGTTTCAATCATTATATAGGTTTTTTAAAAGAAAAGCGATTTGATAACCGGTACGCACCGGCGATAATCTGTCCGTGCGTACCGCTATTGAAAGATAATACAAAATCTTTTACAACCTGACGAGCATATTTGATCTTTTAAATTGCATCATCAAGAAAGGTCTTTGCCCTCAATTGTTGATTAGTCCTGGACAATGGAATAAGCCGTTCCGAGTATTCGTTAGTCGGCAGTTCATTCAAAATGTCGTTAGTTTGCTCGAATCTGTTAAGGAATGGTAAACTGTATTGATTCAAGTCTACGTCCATCAAGCAAAGCAATTTGTCAAGGTCAGTCTCGCTATCAAGATTCATTTATCCGACAATTGTACTTCGATACGCTTTCCAGCGGGACACCGTTAGTCAGTGTCACGGTTGTTGCGAAAGTGTGCCGTACCAATCAACTGCTCACCCGACGCTCACCCAGATATTGCGAATATTTGCATATTTTGGTTAAATCTGAAAAACAAAAAAGCCTGTAAATGTATGATTTACAGGCTTTTAATGCTTTTTGGGATTGTTACTCGCAGAGAGGAAGAGAGTCTGTACTTAGTTGCTCTAATCGTACTATTGCACAGTCAGTTACGTAATTTCGCATCTGTCCCGCGTTTTATGTTGGCTTAATTGTCCCGGTATTTGTCCCGGAACCTGGTTTGTTTTTCAACATTCCCAATAATTCAGATAGTAGTGTGTTCTCCTTTTTTAGGCGTTCGACCTGGGCTAAATGATCCTGGCTAGTTTTGAATTGTACTGTACCGTCACCGGCAATATTGGCATTCCCTTTTTGCTCAATGTAGGTGATGTTGATCGTGGTGGGTGGTTTTTCATTTTCCTGTTCGTCGTTTAGTGGGCATCTGCAAAGTGTTGTTGTTTTTCCGAAAACATGTAAAAGCACGCATAGGGTAAGGTTTTTCATTTATAGAGGGTTTGTTTGTACTCACGTTTTAGATTTTAGAATTTCCACCATTTCTTCTAAAAGCTTGATCCTGGCTTTTAGATGTTCATTTTCGTTGAGCACAAATTCCATCTTATTGTTGTCGGCATTTATCGAGTTGTTTTCTCCCTTGTATTGGACATTGCCGTTTCCTGCAATGTTTGCATTCCCTTTTTGATGGATATAGCCTTTTCTTACTAGGAAAAATGACATATCTAGGTCAAATGCTTCGCAGACTTTCTTTAAAATATCGGTTCCTACATCCTCTTTATTCAAAATCTTCCCAAGATTGGCTGGGGTGTATCCAACAAGTTTAGCAAATTTCTCTTTTGTTAATTTTTTTTCCTCGCGTAACTGATTGATAATGAGCCCAAAGTGAATAGTATTGTCCATTTGTGAAATTTTATCGGTAAAAAGTATCAAAAAGGTTTGTAAATATCCTTTTAGTTAAGTTATTATTGCATAGAAATTAATTAACGAATAACGAAAAACATGTTATGAAAAACAAAACGGATTTAGTTAGCGGTGAAAAACCTCACAACGCTTTGTCATTTTGGGGTATGTGGAACAATGATCTACCGGGTTCCTTTCCAAAAATGAAATTTATTAACGAATTGTCTGGTAGATGGGGAATATCGGTACCAAATGTTTACGCACGCCTTAAAAATGAGGCATTTATGAATTTGAAAAGCGATTTGCTTTTTCTATTTAATAAATATGGAATCGCTTTCGATTATAAGGAGAAAGGCTTTTTTCTGGATCGAAGGCAATACGATTTGATTAAGCAAAACGAGGAACTAGAAGGTGCAAAAATGTTTGGGCTTTCAAAATCTATTTCCTAATGAAACCGGGCACTTTCATTAGACTGGTCGGTACCGTAATCCTGGCCGGTTCCTCTATTTGGATTATCGTTTTAACGCTACTAAACCTTCTTGCTCAATGCAAACAATGAAGTATTTCAAAGAAGTTACCGACGCTGGTTTAAGCTATTACTACGCACAGCAACCAGATTACAGTTATGTTGTTTCGGTTGCCATTGCACCTAGCGGCCTGATCAATGCCATGCGTTTTGCAACACTTCCACCAGAGCACATTTGCAAACCAATTGAGCGGGAAGAATTTGCAAAAGCATTCAATAAAGCAACTGAAACATTTACAGATTTTTTAAACATTAATCCATAATCATTATGATCGTTATAGTTAAAGGCGGGAATGCAGCAGCTAAAAGAAGGTATTTGTGGGGTATAGTAAAACGTGAATCATTCATTCTGACCACACCGGGTAAGTTAATAAGTGTATTACGACATGTTAGAAATGATACTGATTTTATCGTCATTGAAGAATTTGTAGATACCCCTGAATTGAGGTCATTTTTAGTTAGTCAGGTGGTAGCTGTAAAAAGCTTTTTTATTGTCACCAATCGAAAAAGGCCAGACCTAATTTTAATGTGTAATGACAGGGATTTTGAATTTACATCCTCAGTTGAGATTATTATCAATATAGATATTGATTTATTTATTTAATAGTTAAAATCCTGAAAATTATGATCACAACTGAACAAAGGCAATCATTAAAAATGATTCCAATTACTGCTTATTTGGCAAGTAAAGGTATTTTACCAGTAGTTCAATCGGGCGGAGAGTATTGTTATTTTTCACCATTCCGAAAAGAAAAGACACCTTCTTTTTTCGTGAATATTGCCAGTAATATTTACCACGATTTTGCAGAGCCGGAAAAAGGAACCGACAATATAAAGCTGGTAATGAAATTGGATAATTGCGATTTTCTTACCGCTGTTCATATTTTAATGAGAGTTGATTTTTCGAAGGAAATTGAATTAATGCAGGACTTGCCAGCATCACCACAATATCAAAGTTTCATAAAAAGGATTGCAAATTTAAAACATCCTGCATTGATAAATTATATTACAAAAGTTAGACATATACCATTTCATATTGCAAATTCTTCATTGTCCGAAATTCATTACACAACTTCAAAAGGTGATTTTTTTAGCCTTGGCTTTAAAAACATTTCAGACGGTTGGGAGTTAAGAAACCAATCATTTAAGGGTTCAATCGGAAAAAAGGATATAAGTATTCGTGGTAACCGTGATGGTGTTGGTGCTTATGTTTTTGAAGGGTTTATAGACTATCTATCTTTCATTGCGAAAAATCCTAAAAAACTGATCAGTACGACGTTTTATATTCTCAATTCAATTTCATTAATTAATTCATTACCGGACTTAGAAAGGTATGATATTATTTCCCTGGCATTGGATAACGACGAAAAAGGAAAAGAAGCGGCTTTGAAATTATGCAACAAGTACCCTAATGCATGGAATTATTCGGCATTTCAGTTCCCCAAACATAAAGATTTTAACGACTTTTTGATTAGCACCAATGACAAAACGACAACGCATTGAACAGGCACTTGCGGAACGTTTTGAATTCCGATATAATGTTTTAACGGGAGGAATTGACTACCGGCGAAAAAACTCTCTACAATATTTGCATCACACCAATTACGTGATGAACAGTATTATTAGGGAAATTGATAAGCATTCTGCCGATACAATTACAGAGTCAATGTATTACAGTATTATAATGTCAGATTTTACGGAGTCCTACCACCCGGTTCAACATTACTTTAATGTTCACTTGGCGGGCTTAGGGGAAACGAGCAGCACGGAACACATAGAACGTTTAGCTGCTACCGTTACAGTGCCAGACCCGCAAACGTGGTACTTATCGTTAAAGCGTTGGTTGGTTGCTTCTGTTGCCAATGGATTGACAGAGGTTGAATGCCAAAACCATACGTGTATTGTAATGACGGGCGGAATGGGATTATTTAAAACTACCTGGCTTTCTATGCTTTGCCCGCCGTCACTGGCACCTGATTTGATTATGACGGGCAAGGTTGATCTGAATTTGGGCAATAAAGACACGTTCATGTTACTTGCCACCAAGTTTATCATTAACCTGGACGATCAACTACGTAACCTTATGAAAAAGGACAGTGAAACAATGAAAACGTTGATCACGCACCCGGAAGTTTCAGTACGCAGGCCGTTTGCAAAGTTTTCGGAAACACTGGCTAGAATGGCAAATTTTCTTGCCAGTATCAACGGAGATGAGTTTATGGCCGAACACGAAAATAGACGGTTTCTTCCGTTCAGGGTACAAGCGATTAATATCAACGGTGCAAAGGCAATTGATATGAACAATGTCTGGCATGAGGCGTATTGCCTTTGGAAAACTGGTTTAATCCTGCATAAGCAATGGAAAGATGGTGATGAGGCCGCAGGCGAATTATTTAACAGTAAATACCGCTACTGGTGGACAAAGGAGGAATTAGACGAGGCTTTTCCAGATATGCAATCTTTTGCTTTCGCTGGTGAGGAAATGGAGCATTTGACTTCTTTTTTCAAAATTCCAAAAACGAAGGAGGAGGCCAATGTTACCATGAATAGCAGCGAAATTCAGGCTTTTATTCGGAGCAAAACGGGTATTCAACTTTCCTCTAATAAAATTGGTAAAGCTTTGAAAACACTGGAAGCGATCGAATTAAGTGTTAGGACTGGTAAAGTCGTTGTTAAGAAATACGCCTTGATAGAAATTGACCGGGTTAGAGAACCGGAAAGATTAATGAAGGATCAGGAAACACAATTAAAAAAAACAATTTTTAAATAATTGAAATTTATGAAACCAAAACAACATACGCTAGAATTTATTAAGCGGCTGGCAAAAAAAATGAAAAAAGAAAAAGGCATTACGCATACCCAGGCACTTGAAGCGGTTTGCATTGAAATAGGTTATGATAGTTATAAACATTGTCTACAATGTTTCGACGCGTTTCGCAACCAATTTGATTAATCATTAACAGAGTCTAACCTATATTTTCACAATTAAACCAACAGAAACAATGAAAGCATTACAATCAAAATTAAATGCTAAAAGGTGAGGTAACATCGAAAGAGTGCACGGAATGGCTAAGGTCGAAAATTCTGACTGGCCAAACTTCCCATTCCCGGATAGTAAAACAAAGGAAAGCGTTGAGAAGTACTACCGGGTAAGGCTTCATAATTATAACCTGGTTAGTATTTCGATAGCCATTAATTGACTAAATCCTATGGATTCAGAGCAGGGATTAAAATATACCAATTACGACCGGCTATTTGTTTTCGTGGCCGAGGAAGGGGAGCGAAACGGAATGTTAAATGTGAATGATAAAATAATTGTTTTTCACGAGTTTTTCAAAATATTTCGAAACGAGTTTGTTACTGAATTGGATTTCAGGGAATTTATTAAAGAAGAGTTTAACCATTTAAATTAATAATTATTATGCACAATCTTTCACCAATGAATTTAGTATTTAAGGTTCTAAATATTTCTGAATCCAGGACGGCAGAAAAAGACCTTATTTCTAAGATTTCTGATTTGACGGCGGATTGCCCAATATATCACCATAAGTTTTCAGATACTGAACTTTCTTTTTTTATTTCTGGATCAGTCGGTACTATGTACGAGATAATAGATGTGCTCAATGACTGGGATTCTGACATAATACAAATGAGTGCCTATGCGGAAAGAGACTTTAATTAATTTTTTACTTTTAATCAAACCAACCAAAATGCAAAAATTAACATTGATAGGAAATTTAGGAGCAGACGCAGTAATTAGACAATCACCAGGTAAAGACGATTTTCTAAGCTTCAAGGTCGCGTGCACGGAGTCTTTTACTAACAATTCCGGGGATAAGACCGAGCGCACCACATGGTACGATTGTACCAGCAAAAAAACGCACCTGGCGCAGTTTTTAAAGAAAGGGCATCAATTGCATGTGGAGGGTTATCCTAAATATGAAATTTACAAAAGCGGAGCCGGGGACGTTCAAATACAAATTAGCGTGAATGTCCGGGACATACAGTTGCTCAACAACAAAAAGGACTAACCATAAAATGCCGCTGGTTAGTCCAGTGGCATTTTTTTTCTTAATATTGATGAGTATTTAACTTGTACAATTATGAAAATCCTATCAGTTGCTTTGTTAGTTCTTTCTTTGCCTGCATTAAGTCAGGATTTGTTAGTGAGCCACGGCGCGCCGGATCGTACGGTCAGCGTGGTTTCCGTTGACGATTACAGCATTAAGTACGCTTATCCTGGCGAATCTGTAACCCGTTCCATTGGCCGGGCGGCAGTGGCTAAAATTGTTTATGCTTCCGGTCGTATTGAAAAGTTTTCAGACATGGTAAATGTTTCTGGCCGGGACGGGTGGGAAAATGTTGTTATAACAAATAACCCGAACGAGGTAATAGGATTGCAGCGAGCCGGAGAAATAAAATCAAAGGCGGGCGGGTATTGGTCTATGCGTTCCACCAAAGGAAGCGACCGCAAGGCTACCGAACGTATCAAACGGGAGGCGGCGGCATTGGGCGGGCATGTGGTGTATATCCAGCAGCACCAGACCAAAGGCCGGGGTTTTTATTCAAATCCAGAAAGTATTCAATCGGGCGTTGCCTACGGTTATGGAAAAAATTGATGTTAAGGTTGCAGCGTCAGTAATTCGATTTATACTTGAATTGGCAGTTTATCGCAGGTATCTGGAAATGTTAGTAAGATGTGGCATTGCTAACCAAGACGAATTGACAGATATTGAGAATCAAATTAAGTGGGCATTTACAATTTTGGATATTCATCGAATTGATCCAGGTTCAAATTAAAGTTATCGGTCTATAATCGGTTTGTGATCCGCCTGGAATCGGTCAAAAATCGCTATCGTTTTTATCAATTATCACCGTGTTTTGTGGGTTTAATCGCTCAAAAACACGGTTTTTTAATGCCTTTTCGGTTTGATTTTATATTTGTATGGCCGTATCAATTATACAGTGGTTATCATTTTGCGGCCTTTTAATATGCGCCTGGCCGGTTAGTTACTACAAAACAGGCCTTTTTTTTCGAAGTTGCTACAAAGTTACTACACGGAATAATACAAGGTTGGTTTGTGGTAACTTTTGCGGGCTAAGAAAAAAGGAGCTGATTTTCAGTTACTTACCGGTTTTGCCTTTTTAGAATATATTATTACTTACTACATTAATAAATAATAGAATAATAAGGCTTAACACTACCGTTTTGCCGGTTTTTGTGTAGTAGGTTCGGAAAATCGAAGTTACTACAACCTACTACACAACCTACCACACAGTGCAATTTTCAGCAAGTCCGCAATGTGTAGTAGGTTTGTTTTCCAAACTCTGGCAAAAAAAAATCCAGCAATAACGCCGGATTTGATATTCTCCTTTTTTCTTAGCCCGCAAAAAGCATTCAGTGTAGGCTCAATTCCTCTTTCTGTATTGGTAAACCTACCAGCGCGATCAATTCCCGGAACTGTTTCGGGGTGAATTTCTGCTTACCATCCTTCCATCCTAGAATTTCAATCCCTTTTTCACCAATAAATGATTTGAATTGTTTATGATCCTGAATATTCCACAGTTTCATGATGTCTGATTTTGAATAAAAATGAGTCGAAAAACGCACCGTTTTACGTTCGCTTACATTGGTAAATAATGAAGTTTGTTCGCTCATAATCAATTTGTTACGTTTAGAATGTAATACAATTTACGGATATTTTTGAAGTAAACAAAATGGATAATCTTTGTATCACAATAAGATAGAAATAAAATTAAATGTCCTACCAAACCGTCAAAACGTCCGTAAAGTTAAACCCGGAATTTTTCAGGTTAGAGGCATTAAAATACAACTACAACCCATCAACCGACCGCAAACAATGGCTTAACGGGCAAATAATAAACTTGAAAGCTGCGATCAACAATTATGTATCTGAGATGCAAAAATTGATTGAGCAAGGGGCGCAACTCGACGGCCAAAGCGATGCGGCTAAATGGCTGACTGGAATAGGAAGTGTAGCCATGGTCATACCGACCGGGTACACACAAATTGCCGGAGTTGTACTGAATGTTGCCGGAATGATCGTTGGCGCGGCAGAAAAGAAAAAAGATAGTAAGGCACTACAACAACTATCGGGACAGGCTCGGCAAATCCAATTAGACATGGGACAAATAAAAACCTACCTGGATAACTACGAGGCCGAATTGCAAAAAATAAATTTATTGCCAATCGTGCTTTTTGCGACGGCGGCATATTTAATACGAAACCGGATATGAGCGAAACCAAAGGATACACCACAACAGCACGCCGCAGCCGTGGCGGATCAATAAGGGTTTATAATATTGACCCTGAGACGCAGGTAGTACACGGTATCAGTGTACCACGATCCACTTATGTAGCCGGGAATTCCATTGGGATTATAAAAGGAGATTACGTTTATCCCAAACCAGGGCAAACCGTATTCTTTTACCAGGACGCAAACGGTACGCAACTGGTAGGCAGGTCAAGCGGACAGGTAAACGACCCTTCTCGGTCTGGTGGCGAATTGGTAGGGGTAGCAACCGGCCAAGTGTCAACAACTGTCAACGGCGTATTTATTGGCGTGGAATGGCTCAATTCATACGTTGACCACAACTTCTTAAAAGCCGATCAAAATGTAAACCAGCCACGGACGGGTTTTGTAAATGTCAGCAAGGTAGACTGGCAGAAAAACTACCAGACACCAGAAGACAAAACCAGCGGAGGGGGCGGTACAATGGACGAGCCTATTATTACCAGCGGATCAGGCGGCGGAATTGACACCACTACATTAGGATATGGAGCAATTGCGGCGGCATTGGTATTAAGCCTGAAAAAGAAAAAGAAGAAATAATGGCAACTTACCAAACGATCAGATTTGCACCACAGCCATTAATCCCAATCATTAGGGTTAAGGATGTTAGCATACAATTACCGGAAACGTTTTACGTGACCCGCACCACAACGACCGATTCAGATCAGACAGCGGAAACACAGACACTAACCAGGGCGCAAATCCTGGAAAAGATCAGGCCGTATTTACAATTTGTAATGGTTTGGCAGAACCTTAAAATAGCAAGTGCGGAACTCGTTTCTGATAGCGATCTGGTAGCCATTCTGGAAATGCTGGAAAATCAAAGCAAATACGGGTATTCATCGAAAGCAAACCAGACGGCAGAAGACCGGTTCAATTATATCATTGCGGTCATAGAGTTGATTTTAAAAGGTTACACACCTGAACAAGCAAGGCTGCTAGATGACAAAGAATTGATACTTGCCAAGTATCCTAATTTCCCTACTTCACAGCCCAATTATGTTGACTCTGACCCCAACTTACCAACGCTGGGAGAACCGGCAACACAGGCAACCAAACCAAGCAATTTAAAATATTTGATCATAGGCGGCGGGCTACTATACTTCCTTACCAGAAAATGAAAAAAAATCAACTTTTAATCATCGCAATTGTAGCACTGGTAATGATCTTCTTAAACAAAAAGAGGGCATTGGATAGTATGGAATTGCGGCCTACATTCCCGAGAAATTTTAAACTGAACGGCATTTCAAATTTAAGTTTTGACCTTCCTTTCAACGCTTTCAACGGAAGTAACGGCACATTAAATATTGGCGGAATTGACTTGCGCATATATGCCGAAAAAAGGGTTATCGGTAGGGCTTTCGCATCTGGAAATCAGCAAATATTACCCTTTGGACAATCAGTACTGAACAGTCAGGTATTCATAAACCTGGTTGATTTGGCGGCGGCTATTCCAGGCATTGCAGCAGGATTGCACGACCAGGCGGTTGATTTCTTATTCAGGGGAACGCTCAACGTAGAAGGATTTTACGTAAACCAGGAATTCCCGTTACGCTTCAATCTACCAAAATTATAATACCATGGACGAAGAGGATATCACCTATAACAGTGATGGAACGGTGACAGTAGGCTATTCAAGCGGGACTAGCAATACATACACCCAGACACAAACCGGGGGAGGTTACACTAACGGGGTAGGGGGCACATTTGGTTCCTACGAAACGAGCACTGGAAAAAAATGGTGGGAAACTGCTATCGGAATACTACCGGCAATTTTGGGAAGCATCCTGGGCAACAACTCGCAGCAACAGACCGGAACCAATTACCCGTATCAACCAGCCAACACCACGTCTGGACTAGGAGGCAACAGCACCATGATTATTATCGCAATTGCGGCAGTGGTCATACTATTGATAATGAATAAAAAATAATCTGTAACAAACTAAAAACCAATTAAATAATAATCAAATGGACGTAAAAATTATTGCAAACGTCGGCGTAAAAAAGGGTTACGCAGGCGACGGTGTTATCTACGCTGCCAAGGCGGTAGACGGGCCTTACCTGTTCCTGGTTCAGCATCTGGAAGGCGGTGTGACAACATCACGCTACTACCGTAAGAGCCAAGTCGAGTCCGGTTTCGCAGACGGTAGCATAGCACTGCAAAGTGACTTAAATTTGTCACTGTTCACGGACGCTGAGAATCCGGACTTTGTGACCGCAAGCAGCATTGCGTTCAAGATTATTCCGACTGTTACAAACCTGGGAACTTCGCCAAGATTGTATGATTTGCAACCTGCGTATACACTGAAAGGTGAGGGCGTTGTAACAAGCGATATTGAGAAGCTGAAAACGACTACACCAGGCTTGCCGGTACCTGTATCCACCACACCAGGAACGACCACACCACCGGCAACCGGCGCATTGGGCGGCATCATTCCCGCAGATTTCAGTACCCTGTTTTCCAACCCGATTAAGTTCGTGCAGGACAACATGATTTTCGTATTGATTGTTTTGGGTGTGATTTATTTCATCCGCAAAGGCAACAAGGCGAAAAAACCACTCTGGTTATTCTAAACCAGGGTTTCGAAAGATAACCACAACCGAGAGCGAGGCGGATATGGGTAAGTCCCTGGTAAAACGTACCAGGGCACCGGTAGCCTAAAATAAAAAAATCATTCATCTTTTTTAATTACTGAAATGGCCAAACCAAAAAAATACGGAAAGTCGCCCAAAGCAGGCGCAAGCCTTACAACCTGGGAAAATTACAAGAAAAAATGCCAGGACGTTGACAAGTACAACGCAAGCTTGTCTCAGGACAAAAAGAAAAAAGAGGCTGTCAAAAAATCCGTTCAGGCGATCAAAAGCAAGCGATAGAAACAACCGTCTATTAGACAGCACGAAAGCGGCTGATCCGAAAGAATCAGCCGCTTTTTATCCTTACTCTATTTAAAAACTTCGCACGAAATGAACGATTTGCAAACCGTACTAGATCAGGTAAAAGCCAGGCGGTTGCCATACTGGAAACTTTACATAGGATCGGACAAAATCGCAGAATGCGGGGGGGATGAAAACCCAACCGCATCTATTGACGTAGCCGCGCAATTATTTGAAGACGAACTAATGTCCAGACAGGACGACCCTGGAAAATACAGGGTTAGTGTCTTCCGGAATATTAATGGGGACAAGTCGGCTTTTAAACATTTTTTCACAATTGATGCAGCGCAACGACCTATGAGCGGATTCACAAGACCACAGCCCAACGATTACGGCGAAATATACCAGCGCGTCCAACGTGATGTCAAAATTGAAATGTCCCTGGAACGGATCGAAAAAAAAATAGATGCGATTGGGGACTATATTTTAGCCAAAACCACTGACAACGATAAAGACGACAATAAGGCACTTGATTTCCTTATGAGCATGTTTGGTTCTGCCATGCAAAAGAACGCAGCAGCGGCAGCAGCAAAGACAGCAGTAGCCGTGACACCAGGCAAATTTTCAGCACTTTAATTCAATCATAACCCTGTAAAAAAAACCAATGGACGCATTAGAACTTGTTAAAAAATTCGCTGGCTCAGTAGAGGCCGCAATCGGGGAAGAAAACACAACGATCTTTTTGGAGGCCGTTACAAACTTCGCCCAACAGTGCCCGGAAACCATGCAGGAAATCGTAACCCTGGTTTCAGAAAACCCTACCGTTTTCGCCAATCTGTTAACACCAGCAGGTGTATTGGAGGCAAAAGAAATGATTGAACAGGTAGCTATGTACGCGCCTCTGATCGGATCATTCGGAAAGTAAAAATCTCATCAACAAACTAAAATTATATGTTCGCGTCAATTATCAATATCCTGGCACTTGTGATCCCACTGTTCATAGGGACAAGCGAGAAGCTATTCAAGGGAAATACCAAACGCTGGATATTGGCAATTGTCGTGTACTTCATTCTCAAAAAGTGGGCGGCAGTTGCGGCAGCAGATAAAGCTATTTCTGATCTGCAACAACAAGGAGGCGGATTAAATGCCAACGCAATAGCGACACTTTACAAACAGGCCATGAACCCTACCGGGTATCTGCAAACCATTGAATTGGACGGCACCAACGAAGATTTAATTTTCAAAACCGCAGCCTTACCACAAAACTACCGGGACGTTTTCGCGGCATACCAAACAGCATTTAAACGCAACCTGACCACCGACCTCCAGCAAGAATTATCGACAGAGGATTACGCTAAATTTATCAACCTGTTAGCCCAATGAAAAAGAAAGAAAAAAACGACCTGTTAATTGTTGGTGGGATTATCGCGGGCATTCTACTTCTTTCCAGTAAGGCAGTAACAGGAGGCAAAACAATTGACGTAGACAGTGATTTTGTTATTGAGGGCTACCGGGATTTGATCACGACTAGTACACCGGAAAACCGCCCTTTGATGTACAACGGAGTTCCGCTTTATATCTACCTGGCACGCAATACACACAATTACCAGGCCGTCCGGGATTCCTACAATGCCACTTATCGGGGCAACATGACAGAGGAATTAACCAGCAAATTAGCCGGGTACCAGCTTGCTGAATATGTGGCAGAACTCCTTAAAAATGGTCAATTGATCTTCTAACGACCATGTCAAATTTAGCCGTTCAAAACAGCACACTTAACTTTTTAATGGACGTGGAAGGGCTTTCCCTAAAAGCGTTCTGGGACTACAAGCAGTGGTCAATAGGATACGGGACCGGTATCATGCCAAGCGGCAGGCCGGTGAAAGCTGGCGATGTCGTTACCAAAGACCAGGCGCAACAAATGCTTGCCAGGGATGCACCAAGCCGGGGCGCAAGCGTCAACCAGTACGTAAAGTCCAATATCACCCAAAACCAATTTGATGCGCTGGTTTCCTTTGTTTACAACTTTGGGGCGGACGCGTTTGCTGGTTCTGGACTACTGGAAAGGATCAATGAAAACCCGCTGAATTACGAGGCGATCAGCTACGAGTTTCGTAGGTGGATCAACGCCGGGGGCAAAGTAAACCAGGGACTTAAAAACCGTAGGGAAAAGGAAATAGCACTGTACAAAAACGGCTCAATTGCCAACACAAATTTTTTTTGGCTGATCCTGGTAGTAGCACTCATTTGGATCATTAAGCGCAAGAAAAAATGATAGATACCCTCAAATACTACCTGTATACCATGTTCGAAAAAGGCTATGCCGTCGCGGCTGTTTGGTTAACAATATTCCGTGAATTGTTCACCAGGTACATTTTCAAGGATTGGGATTTTGTCGGTTTCTTGTTTGCGCTGATCCTGTTCGATACTTTTTTTGCAACCCTAAAAGTGATCCGCGCCACGGGTTGGCGGTCACTTAGCTTTAAGGAAGCAGAAAAATTTTTAGTGAAGATTTTTTTGTATTTCGGGGTACTTTCATTATCCCATATTTTAGGAAATTTCACTATTCACGGCAAAGCAAACGATTATTCATTTTTTACCTGGGTTGACACCTTTTTGTATTTCTACCTTATTACCAAAGAGGCTTTAAGCGTAGCCCGCAATATCAATTCGAATTCACCAGCATACGTTCCACCTTTTTTGATTGACAGGCTAAACCGGTTTCAAAAAACGGGGAAACTTTCTGACTTGACCACCGACGAAGAGCCAAAGGCACCAGACGAGCATTCACAAAAACCAAACATATAATGGCAACAACACCAAAACCAAAACGTCGGGTTATCCTGACAGCCGGGCACCAGGGATTTCATACCGGAGCCTGGCGGGAATGGTTCGACGAGGGAACCGAAACCATTAAGCTACGCGACAAAATCACGGCAGCATTAAGCAAAAAAGGCTTAGAGGTCACCAATGATTCTGACCACGAGCGCACCGGTAATGTGATCCGCTGGGTAAACGATCAGTACGAGGAAAACGACCTACTGATTGAATTGCATTTCAACGCGACAGATTTAAGCTATCCATCTGGTACGGAGGCTTTTGTACAACTTCACGGCACGGACTACGAAAAGCAGACAGCCGCCGCATTATGTGAGGTAACCTCGAAAGTGCTGGGTATTTCGAACCGGGGCGTAAAGTCGCCCGCATTCAGTCAGCACCAGGTGATTGGAATTTTGGACAATACCAAAGTGCAGGCCGTTCTATTGGAGGTCTGTTTTATTTCCAATCGAAATGACGTAGCAAGCTACCAGGCCAACCAGTGGAGACTGGTAGGCCAACTTGCAACCGCCATTTTTAACGCTGCAAAACAATGATCAATCCAAAGATTATCAAAACAGGGGCGGCGGTTCTTTCCGCTTTGCAGCCTTTCGTATTTGCCATAATTGGCGGTTTTGTGGTCACAAAGTGCGAATCAAAACAGCCCGTAAACCTCATTGTAACCAATCAGCAATATGAAAGTGAAATCTCTGAAATCCGCGCTAAACAGGATACTCTTAACCGCGTGCTTCCTGGTATCGTTGAATCTCAGCGGTACATGTCAGAAAAGTACGGCAAGCCAGGCGTACGCGCCGGGGATTGACCTAAACGCGCACGTCCAGGAAATAGCCAGGGATTTGCAGGTTTGTGAGTTGGTAAAGCTTGAACGGGACGCGCAGGCCGGATACATTACCAGTCTTAAATTTCAATTAACAGCTGAAAGTATGCAGCGGGCAAAGAAAGAAAAAGAGGCTGAAAAATTGATAGTGAAAATCAAAAGGCGCGGTAAGATCATAGTGGCACTCCTGGTGCCCGTCGTGGTCATGGTCGCATTAACCATTTTAAACCAATGAAAGCAAAGCAAATCATTTTCTTTATTGTCCTGTATATGGTCTACCGTTACAGCCAGAACCGGGCAGCAGCCACACCAGCGACCGGCACCATTGCCGCTCCACCGCTACCTATCCTTTCGAATGAGGCGGCAATCCTACGACGGGACTTTACAGAACGGTATGATTTGCTTTTGGCCAGGCTGGAATACCTGGAAACGTCACCATACGCATAAATTCAATCAACAACTAAAAACCTATCATGAAAAAGTCAATTGGACTATTATTATGCAGCTTGCTATTTATGCAGGCATTCGCGCAAGTACCTGACACGCTGACACCAGAAAAGAACGCACGCTGGAAAATAGGCAGGATCAGGGACAATTCAGTACGGGCAATTACACCTATCGATTTCAGGAACGCGTTCAATGAACTTGCTAACATTTCAGTTACCCGTGTGCCATACCTTTCTATGAAATCTGTCAGGCAAGGAAAAGCAGACACGGCCAGGGTAATTAATGTGACCGACGTGGGAAGGGAAGGCCAGTTTGTGCTGGACGCAAGCGACGTTTCAACCGCTGACGACAGTTCTATGACCATTATCAATTCCGGTAAACGGTACAAAAGAAAGTACGACGGCCAAACCGTCAATGCATCCTGGTTCGGGCTGATCGGTGATGGCGATGGAAACGGCGGCGGAACCAACGAGACGGCGATCCTTAAAAAAGCAATCCTTTACGCCTCATCACAGAAAGTAAAATTGTTTGTTGCAAAACCGAAAGCAGCGGCCTACAATATTACTGATATGAGTTTGACTAATGTCAGCGATATTAACCTGGAAGGGGATAATGTGGTTTTCGATATGAAAAACGGGACCACCACATCAAATGGTATTATCAGCGTCCGCAACACTTTGGCCGGATACCCGACTGTTAAGTTGTTTGCATCACCGGCAGCAAAAGGAGCTTACCAGTTTACATTGGACGATGTGGGCGGTATGCAGGTAGGTGACTTTATTCTAATACGTAGCACATCGGAAGTATTCGATATCCAAAGACCAACTAGCAATGTTTTTAAAACAGAGTTTGCGGAGGTTACGGGGGTTGACACCGGCACTAAAATTGTGACCATTAAAGGGACGCTTTGGGATAGTTATGCAGCCACGACGACACAGGTCTATAAAATGACCTACAATAAGAATTTAAGCATCAAAGGCATCACTTTTAAAGGTGCTGGTAAACTGGCAGGGCAGGCAGCAGGTATTAGTATTGACCGGGTTAGAAATCTAAGGCTCACAAATGTGACCGTAGAGGGCTTTGCGATCATTGGCGTAGGTATTAACAATTCTGTGAATGTTAATATACAAGGATGCAACTTTTCCAAATCGCAGGCAAGCGGTACAGGTTACGGAATCCAGATTACCGGTATGTTAAACGGGATTGTTGCCAATAACTTCTTTTCAGAATCCAGGCACGCAGTAGATATTACGGGTGGGTACATTTCCAGGAATGTGCAGCTTTCCGGCAATATCGCAAATGACTGTGATGCGTCGGCGTTTAGTTCGCATGGCGGTTCTGAAAACATTTCCGTGCTCAATAATATGATGCGGGATTGCGGCGGCGGCATTATCATGCGTGGACGGGGAACGCAGATCATTGGGAACCGGATAATAGGCTATTCCCACACCAACCTGACCGGGGTCAATAATTATGCAACGGGTATCATTGTTGGCGATTCGGGCGACCACGTGCCGGGCGTTGGTTTTGCTGGTACTGATTTGGTTATCGAACGCAACTATATTGAAAACCCGCAATTTGGCGGCATGGTGATTTATTCGCCGCTATTAAGGGCAAAGATTAGCAACAATACCATTGTAGGCAGCAAGACAGAGGGAATTTTAATGAACGGCCTGATCAATCGGTATTCATCCGTAGAGGGAAATATTATAGATTGTTCACTGCAATCCGATAGTTTGACCGGGTATGGCATCAGGCACTATCCGATCATTGCGGCGACCGGCAACAACTTGACGGGGTTTTCTGTGAACAATAACAAGATCATTAACCCGTACATGGTAGGGGTGATGGTGACGGGAGGTACAGGGGTTTCTGATTATTCTACGGACGTGACCGTTCGTAATAACGAGGTTTTGAATGCAAGGCATTATTCATTGGTGTTGCTGGGATATATCAACCGGTTGAATGTGGTGGGCAATACGATGATCAACACCAAATCCACCATTGCTTTGGGGAACCCTTTGAACCTGGTACGTAATCAGAATTATTTTACACTGGCAGCAACACCTACCGTTTACGAGAACGACGGCTTTAATGCCAACACAGAATTTACAGGAATAACTACCCTAGGAAGTGTTTCATTAAAGGGGAGCATTGTACCAGCGGTACCTACAACGTCAGTAATGGGAAGCAATGGCAGTAATTACGCAGAAATGTACACCAAGACCATTTTGAGCAATAGCGGCTTTTCGATGGGCACTACCAACTCGGCCAGCGCGGTGGACATACGTCAGGGTATAACGACCAGCGTATTAGCCCGTTTCCAGGCTACTACCGGAAATTTGGTAGTGCAGGCACCAGGGGCTGCACCGGCAGAAAATAATAATAGGTTTACCGTGGTGGGTACCAGCTGGTTGAATGGCGTGGTTAAGCTTTCCTCTGTTCCTGTTTTCGCCGATAATGCAGCGGCAACGACTGGCGGGCTGGCGACGGGAACGGTTTACCGGACTACGACCGGTGAGGTTCGTATTGTGTTTTAAGTCTTCATCAAGTTATTCCCAACAGACAATATCATGTCAAATAAAATAGAATTGTGGTTCAAAAAGAAAAAGAACAGGCGCATAGCGTTTCTGATCTTGGGCGCGGTATGCTGGTACTTCTATGTGAAGAACAAGGCCAAAGAAGAAGACAGCACGGCGGGTTACTCTCAACTTGTTTTCGGCACTGTCAAACCAACACCACCGGCAACAGGCGGTACCTCATTCCCTGAAATCGTGGTCAACGCGGACGGGGCAAAAGGTGTGTACCAAATGAAAAGCGCGAACGACGAACGGACGCTAACCTCTAACCATACCGGAGAATTTGTGCTGGTGATGAATGCGGACGGCACTGTTTCAGATACCACGCCGGGACTTAACACCAGCGGGGCGATTAACACGCTCAACGGCAAGAACGTGTTTTACGGACAAGGCGGGGCACCGTTCTACAACATGACCAACAATTCATACAGCAAATTGCAGAATGTTTGGTTTGAGGACGGTATAGGTACATTGACGCAGTATGTTTGCGACCAATCCCATACGCCAACCCTGGCGGCATTCATTGATCAGTATGACGGTTACAACGATGGGATCACAGAATTGAACGCGCATTGCAGCCGGATAAATTTTTCTATTCACAGTAAGACTAGGGTAGGTGTCAGCATTGACCCTAAATGGCTGGTTCCGTCACGCACATTAATTTTCCAATCCGCATTACAACCCAAAAATTGGGCACAATGGGATAAGTTCTTTGGGCACGGTCAGTACAACCGTGGAGACGCGCATAGCCGATACCAGGCCGTAGGCGCATTCCCGCACACCGATTGGGGCAAGATGACACCGCAACCTGAAACGTTTATGACGGCCAAAGTAGGACAAGGGCAAGTAATGAATGAGTCTGAATGGTATGAGCAGGGTAGGAATTGGGCGGTAAGGCTTGGCAAAACTAAGCGGGCATTCTATACCAGCGAGTTCGGGGAAAATGCGCAAGGGAAAGACCCTGACACGTTCATAAAGTCAAAATTTGCTGGCAAAGGATACATGGATGTACTCAATGCCAATGGCATCACAGAGGTAAAAGGTGTCGGGCAATTTTATGAATATGGCAGCTTTGATTTTACAGGGTTCTGGGGGCCTGACTTTGTGAAGTGTTCGCGGCCGGATTACGAGAAAAATTTAACGACCCACCTGCACAAAGGATGGGGGAACCAGGGCGGCGGAGTTTTTGGTTTCAGCGCGTTAGATCATGAATATTACCGTGAAGACCTGATCAAATACGGTGGAATGAATTCCAAGTACTATATGTGGAACCGTCGCTACCTATTGCCTTACGAATTCTTAAACCTGAACGAAAAGGGTATTTTGGGTTGCAAGACTTGGCAGAACATTGGTTATAACCGGGACATTGTCATATTTTCCGCACCGGCCATTGAAAGTTTTGTCATGGATAACCAAGGCAATAAAATTAATATTGAAGAAACATTGACCGGGGAGGTTCAACAGTTTCCGGGCGGTAAATTTAAGGCACGGATGAACACGCACCCGGCAGCACCCTGGGACGAATTCCTAACGATGGGGGCAGCGTCAACGCTTATACTTTCGGGCATGACCACTTGGGATTCACCAGGCGCAAGTTTAGGAACCGATCCGAACAAAGTATTTATCTATGACACGCCGGAAAATCCAAATACGCAGCCAATGGAATGGATGCCTAATGGTAGTAATGATTGGCAACCGTACGTATCAGGCCAAAACGGCGCGCCGGTTAACAGCCCAGACGGATTAAATAATACATTGCTGGCGGCACCAATTGACGCATCAGCGGCGGGCATGGAAGCAATATGGCCGGTACGTAACCGGATGGAGTCCATTAAGCACGTAGCTTATACCAGCAGCCGTGGCGATTTCAACCCGACACCAGGGGAAACAGGTTACCATATAGCCGGACACGGTCCAATCAATTACCGTCAATTTACGGCACGTGATTTGGTTGAACAGAAGAAAGCGGTATCCCTGCATTGTGCTGGCGGCGATGGAGAATTTATTTACTTCTATAACGGGTTTCTCTGTTCACATGAATACCAGGACGTAGTATGTAAAGGCAAATCTTTCCGCGCCTTTGGCCGCAAGACCTACATGATACCATTATAAGACTTAACTGCAAGGGTTAGTTTGAGTGAGTGCGAATGTTTAAAGCCGCCTGGTTTCCGGGCGGCTTTTTTTGTGTGATTGTCCTGGCTACGCAAGCGCCAGGACAATCATCACTATCTTTAATTCACATTAGTCGATACAAAATTATATTTCGCCAATCGAGCTGGCCAGGCTCCGGATCTCAATATAAAATTTTGTAATTTTGAAATAATGTTTTGAAAGTGAGTCTTTCTGCTACAAAGGGTCAGGGAGTTCGCAAAGCGTACCGGGTCTGAAAGGATTCTACGGAAGGTTATGTACCCCGTGCCGGAGAACTTGGTGAAAGATAACAACGAGGCGTCCAGTAGTAACGCCCACACTTTCAAAACAAAATAATATTCCGTGTTTATGCTGATCAGCTATCCGATCAGTGAAACTCGGAATATTATTTTGTTACCAGTCGTAATTTTTAATATTTGGATCGGTACGAAGCCCCAAAGATTTCAAATAAATGTCAGTGATCTGAACGGACGAATGCCTTAAAAGTCCTTGCAGTTCTTTAATACCTACACCCGATTTATATGCGTTGACCGCGCCGGTATGCTTCCAGGAATATAGGGTGTACCCTTTTTCCAATAGTCCCAGATTCTTCAATATTTTTTCGTGCCTCCTGAATGGTACCTGTTTGGACAGGCCACGTTTGCCTGGCTTCATGCCTTCCGAAAAAAGGAACCAGTCAGGTTTTTGCATGGGTAGGTACGTGTTCAGGTCAGCGGCCAGCGCGGGTATGATTTGCGCAGTTTCGGTTTTCCCGCTCTTGCTGATCGAACCGTGAATAGAAATATACTTTTCCTGCATGTGCAGGTGACCGAACTGCAATTTTAGGATTTCACCAGGCCGCACGAAGCCATAATAAATCAGCCTGGTGAAAATGTATAGTTCAGGGTGTTTGACAATCAATTCCTTTTCCAATATATCCCGGTCTTCCCTAGTGAATGCCACGTTTTTAAATGTGGCCGGTTCGCGTAGGGATTTGATTTTAAATGGGTTGCTTTCCACGCCGGTACGTTCCTGGTAGCGGTTGAACATCGAAAGCAGGAATTGAATAGTATTGTTTGCCGTACGGGTCGAATTTTTCAGGGTGTTGAGCATGTGGTCACGGAACGCCAAAGCGTCTTTGGCCGTGAAGCTGGCAATGTCCAATTGCCGCTTTCCTGCATACGTTTGCAGTTTGTTAATTGCGGCCTGGTAGGAAACAATTGTCTTCGGGGCAATCGTGGCGGCGGTGGCCGACAAGATAAATTGCATGACCGTCACCAGGTCGGTAATAGTGACCAGGTCGCCCGCCTGAACTTCCGGTACTGACTTTTTGAAATGGTAGCCTTTTTTTAATAGGTTGTTTGCGGCCAGCACAAGCCTACGGCCTTCCGCTTGCCGGTTTTTTACGTCCTGGAAAGACATGGGTATTTTGATGCGCTTTCTTACCAGGGCGCATTTTTCAGCGTCCCAGGCGTAGAATTCAACGTACCATTCTTTGGACAGGTCTTTTTTTCTGTCCCTGAGTACTGCCAGCTTGTAGGGCAAGTCCATATTGTACCCTTTTGATAGGCCGAAATTTGTCCCGGTATTTGTCCCGGATATCAAAAATGCCGCTCCAATGATCAGGAACGGCACTATGCAGAGAGGAAGAGATTCGAACTCTCGATACAGTTACCCATATACTACCTTTCCAGGGTAGCTCCTTCAACCACTCGGACACCTCTCTATGGTGTGGTAAGGGCTGCAAAGATAGTTTTTCTGACCTTAAATACAAATCAAAATGCAATAGGGAAGTAAAATTTTGACTTTTGGGAGTGGCTTAAATACTCATTTCTCCCCGCAATGGTCTGGAAAGCATTTCGACGCAGGCTGCCGGATCGCTCTCTTTTCCGAATACGTACATCATTTTGGTGATCGCGGCTTCGGCGGTGATGTCGGAACCGCTTACTACACCAACCTGTTTCAGGAACTTGCTCGTCTGATATTGCCCTTGCGACACGCGGCCTCCGTCACATTGGGAGACATTGTAAATGATAATTCCTTTTTCAATCGCGCTGCTGATCGCATTCAAAAACCAGGGCTCTGTGGTAGCATTGCCGGCTCCGTATGTTTCCAGTACCACGCCTTTTAATCCATTAATATTCAGAAGGGATTCCACCACCAACGCGCTGATACCCGGGAACATTTTCAGAAATGCGACCTGGTTATTCAATGTTTTGCAAACATTCAATGTAAGCTCAGGCTCGTAGGGTTTGATATAAGGCAGATTGTATTCAATGCGCACACCGGCTGTTGCCAGAGGCGGGTAGTTCTCGGAATGAAATGCATTGAAATCGGAGCTCTCTTTCTTTTTAGAGCGGTTACCGCGTAATAAAAACGAATTGAAATAAATACAAACCTCGGTAATTATCGGCTGCCCAACCTCATTTTTGGCTGCGGCAAGCTCCAAAGCGGTGATCACATTTTCACGCGCGTCCGAACGCGCTACACCGATGGGAAGCTGTGCGCCGGTGATTATGACGGGTTTATTGAGGTTTTCCAGCAGGTAACTCAGCGCCGACGCAGTATATGCCATCGTATCGGTGCCGTGAAGGATCACGAAACTGTCGTACTGATCATAATGGGTCCCGATGATATCCGCAAGCTCGGTCCAGATTTCAGGATTCATGTTGGAAGAATCGATCGGTTCGGACAGCGAAAGGAACGTAATGTCGAAGTCAAGCCTGCTGATTTCCGGAACCTTTTCAATGATCTGCTGAAAATCGAATGGTACTAGTTGATTATTTTTTCTTTCATATACCATCCCCAACGTGCCGCCCGTGTATATGACGAGCACGGAACCTGTGGTGGGCTCTGGCGAAATAGGGTTGATGTGAATTTTATTATAGTTCATCTCAATGAGGTACTTAACATATTTCTGGCATTCTGACTCGTCGCGAGGATCACTTCTGCTTTGGATAAATGCAATAGATCGGCTACCCGCTGCGCCACGAGATCAATGTAGGCGACTTCGTTCCTTTTGCCGCGGTAGGGGACAGGCGCAAGATATGGCGCGTCTGTTTCCAGTACAATGTGTTCAATGTCAACGAAAGGAATGACCTTGTCGAGGCCTCCGTTTTTGAAAGTGGCCACGCCTCCTACACCTAATTTAAAACCCAGTTCAATCGCCTTTTGTGCTTCTTCCAAAGTACCAGTAAAGCAATGGAAAATTCCTTTTAAGGCTGGGTCACCAAATTCTTCGATCAGTTTTACAGTTTCCCAAAACGCACTCCTGCTGTGAATGTCGATCCATAGATCGTGTTTCCGGGCAAGTTTACATTGGTACAAAAAAGCCCTTTCCTGTTGCTCACGAAACGTAACATCCCAAAACAGGTCCATCCCGATTTCTCCGACCGCTATAAATTTGTGCTTGCCGAGCCATTCTTCCATGATCTCCAATTCTTTCTCAAAATTGTCCTTGACATAGGTCGGATGCAGTCCGATCATTGGAAGGCATTTGCCGGGATATGCATCGGCCAGCGCCATCATTCCTTCAATGGTGGTATGGTCGCAGTTTGGCATCCATATCTGCTCTATACCTGCATTCCAGGCGCGGTTGAGCATTTGGGTGCGGTCGTCGGCGTAGTCGTCGCTGTAAATATGTGCGTGGGTTTCAATCATGTTCTTAGTATTCTCGTCCTTTCCAGACCGTTTTGCTGGGCAGGTAGTAGTTAATTAGCATTATTAAACCAATGGTTACCATGTAAAACCAGAAAAGCAGGGCCGCTTTCCAGAGATCATATTGTTTGAGGATTATGATGGATAGCAAAGATATTCCGGTTACGAGTAAATAATACTGCGTAATGCCGGCGAAGGCATTGATCGGATAAAAAATGGATATAAATAATAAAAGTGGCACGATGAGCGAAGATACAAACAAGCTCAGTCGGCTGACCCAAAACGATTGCATAATGCCAAGCATCCATCTTTTCCGCTGTTCCAGTAATTCAGCAAAACTGTTCATAGGCTCCGAAATGCTGATCACCTCGGGTTTGTAGGCCATTCGAAAACCATATCCTGCTCTGACAATCGACATAAAGAGGGTGTAATCTTCAACAATTGAGAAACCGATCTGTTCGTAACCGCCGATTTTGAAATAAGCCTCTCTCGTGACGGCCATGTTGTTGCCCATGCCTGTAATCGGAATTTTTACCAGTGAGAAAAACCGCGCCGCACTCAATGCGAACAGCCATTCCATGGATAGCAGGTCCGCGAGTAAATGCGTGTGTTTCATCCTGGTTACGCCTACGACAACACCAGTTTCGGGCCGGAAGTGAGCAAGCATTTCGGATGCCCAGCCTGTTTGTACCGCTATATCGGCATCGCAGTAGAAGAAATATTGGCCTTTTGCCTCATGCGCAAGTTGTGCCAGCACATTCGCCTTTCCCTGCAATCCCGCGCGTTGTTCTGTGATTTTAATGTATTTAAACTGACTTTTTCCCTGAATGTAGGCGCAGGTAACCTCCGCAGTTCGGTCGGTCGAATCATCGTCACCAATGATGATTTCAATGTTCTTTTTCGAAAAATTCAATGCATTCAGGGATCGGAGGCACCTTTCAATGTTGTGCGCTTCATTGCGGGCTGCGACGAGGATACTGATTTGAATGCTATTGTCTTTTTCGGGCATTGAATAATGAATTGGTTATTGCATCGACAGCGATTCGAACTTATAGCCTTGCTGGCTAAAATGTTCGAGAAACCGGGGTAAGGCAAACTGCATATTTCTGGCGGCCTTTATGCTGTCGTGGAACAAAACAATTGAGCCAGGGCGCGCGTGCTCAATGGATTTTTTCAGGCAAACGTCTGGTGTAATGCTTTGGGAAAAATCCCCGCTCAGTACATCCCACATCATGATCTTCCTTTTTGTCAGTACCACTTTGGATTGGCTTTTTTTAATGCGCCCGTAAGGTGGCCGGAATAAAATGGTATCGAGGTTCAGCTGCTTGTCACATTTTGCAATGTTGTCCAGATAAACATCATCCTCTGTTTTCCATCCATTCATGTGGTTAAATGTGTGGTTACCAACAGAATGTCCATTTTCGAGCAGTTTTTTGAAAATATCGGGATGTTTGAGAACATTAGCGCCAATACAAAAAAACGTGGCTTTGGCATTGAATTGATTGAGCGTGTCTACCACCGATTCTGTGATATCCGGGATCGGTCCGTCGTCGAAAGTCAGGAAAATTGTTTTCTCCTGCGTGGGTACGCGCCAGGTAAAGCCCGGGAAAAATGCTTTCAGCCAAAACGGGGAATGATGTAAAAACATTAACTGCGATTCTGTTGATGCCCTAAACTTTGTCAAATATAAAGGGATATAAAATAAGAAGCTGCCCATTGAGAGCAGCTTTCTTACCAATAGCATATATAAAGCTCGGTTAAAACCTGACGTATTTTTTATGCATGCGCAAATGAAGGATTAAACATCGATACAGCCTTGGCTTCCAGGAATGAGCGGCCCATCAGGAACTCATCCACCGAACGCGCAGCCTCGCGTCCTTCGCTGATCGCCCAAACAACCAAGGATTGTCCACGACGGCAGTCACCAGCGGCAAATACTTTTTCGTTGCTGGTTGACTGATAACCATTGGTTTTAATGTTACCGCGTTCGTCAAATTCCAGTTCGAGGTCGTTCAATAAGCCTTCTTGTTGTGGGTGAAGGAAACCTGCCGCCAAGAATGCCAGCTGGCAAGGAATGTTCCTTTCGCTGCCTTCCACCTCTTTCATTTGCATACGGCCCGTTTCCGGATCCTTTTGCCAGTCCAGGTCCACGATTTTCAATTCTTTCAAATTGCCTTCTTCGTCGCCTACAAATTCCTTGGTATTAATAGACCAATGTCTGTCGCAACCCTCTTCATGAGAAGAAGATGTACGAAGCATCATCGGCCAGTTAGGCCACGGCGTGCTTGCATCGCGGTCTGTCGGCGGGATTGGCATCAACTCAATCTGCGTAATAGAAGCTGCTCCGTGACGTCCCGATGTGCCAACGCAGTCGGAACCGGTATCACCACCACCGATCACCACTACATGTTTGTCTTTGGCAATGATCTGTCCGTTTACGTAGGCTGCTCCGCGATGGTCAAATTCAGGATTGATTCCTGCCACGCGCTTGTTCTGCTGGCTCAGGAATTCCATTGCAAAATGGACACCTTTCAAATGACGTCCCTGGATTTTTACATCTCTCGGAACTGTTGATCCCATTGTCAATACAACGGCATCAAATTCATTCAGCAATTCGTCGGCTTTAATATCCACACCTACATTCACGTTGGTACGGAATTCAATTCCTTCTTCCTGCATCACCGCTAGTCTGCGATCGATAATGCCTTTTTCCAGCTTGAAATCAGGAATTCCGTAACGAACCAGACCACCTATTTTGTCGGCTCTTTCCAGCAACACAACCGTATGCCCAGCCTGGTTAAGCTGATTGGAAGCGGCAAGTCCTGCCGGTCCTGAACCTACCACGGCTATTCTCTTGCCCGTGCTGGTCTTTGGCATCTTAGGTTTGACAAGATTCAGTTCAAAAGCTTTTTCAATGATCGCTTTTTCAATGTATTCAATGGCAACGGCTGGTTTGTTGATCCCCAGCACACACGAAGCTTCGCAGGGAGCTGGGCAAATACGGCCTGTAAACTCAGGGAAATTATTGGTTGAAGCCAAAATTTCGTAAGCCAATCCCCAGTTTTCATCATATACTGCGTCGTTAAACTCAGGAATGATGTTTCCTAGCGGGCAGCCATTGTGGCAAAAAGGAATTCCGCAGTCCATGCAACGGGCTGCCTGCTGTTTGGAATTAGAGTCGGTAGGTGCGGTTTCAATTTCGCGATAGTCATGAAGACGTTCATCAACACTTCTTTTCTTTGGCAACTCCCTTTCAAACTCTAAAAATCCGGTTGGTTTTCCCATTCTGTATTTCTTATTTAATCGTTATTCAATGTGAAAAAATCCTTTGTGAATGTGCTGTGACTATTATTGGTGAACTACGTCAACAACAATGTCCTTGTAAACCACATTCTTATCTGCAATCTGCTGTGCAAGTGTAATACCACGGCCATCCAATGCTTTCTTGAAATCGGCAGGTAGCACTCTTACAAACTGCTTCACGGATTCTTCCCAGTCCTGGATCAACTGGAACGCAACATTACTGGTTGTATACTGGAAGTGTTTATCCAGATATTCACGCAAAATGCCTTGATCTTCGTCATTAAGGGGATCAAGTGAAACCATTTCCATGTTCACCTTCTCAGCGAAATTCCCCGCTTTGTCGAGCACGTAGGCTACCCCACCCGACATACCGGCAGCGAAGTTACGGCCCGTTTCTCCCAGGATTACAGCAAGACCGCCGGTCATGTACTCCAATCCGTGGTCACCAACACCTTCTACTACTACTTTGGCGCCTGAGTTACGCACGCAGAAACGCTCACCCGCAGTTCCGCGAATGTAGGCATCGCCCGAAGTTGCACCGTAAAAGGCAACGTTACCAATGATAATGTTCTCTTCCGGCTTGAATTTAGAATCTCTGTCAGGATAAACGATCAGTTCAGCTCCGCAAAGCCCTTTTCCGAAGTAGTCATTGGCATCCCCTTCCAGTTCCAGGCGAACACCTGCTGTGTTGAATGCACCAAAACTTTGTCCGGCAGTACCGCGGAATTTGAAATGAATGTTACCTTTTGGAAGGCCTACACCGCCGTATTTTTTAGAAATTTCATTGGAAAGCATGGTTCCAACCGCACGATTCAGGTTATTCAGTGGGAACTCGGCGTAAATTTCTTCCTGATTTTCCAATGACGCTTTTGCAGCTTTGATCAGATCCAGGTCAATAATGGCATCGATACCGTGATCCTGCTCTTCCTGCTTGAATTGAGCCACTGAAAGATCGCTTTCTTTGTAAAGGATCGCGTCGAAATTCAGGTTTTTATATTTCCAATGTTTGATATCGTTCCGAAGTTCGAGGTACTGAGCTTGTCCTACCATTTCATTTACGGTACGGAAACCAAGCTGGGCCATAATCTCGCGCAGCTCTTCTGCCATGAATGTGAACATGTTAACCACGTGTTCTGGCTTACCTGAGAACAGTGCACGTAACTCTTTGCGTTGCGTAGCCACACCTACCGGGCAGGTATTCAAGTGACATTTACGCATCATAATACAGCCCGCCGCAACCAATGCCGCCGTAGCAACTCCCCATTCTTCTGCACCAAGCATGGCGGCAATCGCAAGGTCACGACCTGTACGCAGCTGACCGTCAGCCTGTACCGTTACACGTCCACGCAATTTGTTGCGAACCAGGGTTTGATGCGTTTCTGCAAGACCCAGTTCCCATGGTAACCCAGCATGGCGGATGGAGCTCAATGGGGAAGCACCAGTACCTCCGTCGTATCCTGATATTAATATGTGGTCAGCGTGGGCTTTGGCGACACCCGAAGCTACCGTTCCAACACCCGCTTCCGAAACCAGTTTCACACTGATACGGGCCTGGCGGTTGGCATTTTTAAGGTCAAATATTAGCTGCGCCAAATCTTCGATTGAGTAAATGTCGTGGTGGGGCGGGGGAGAAATAAGTCCAACACCTGGCGTTGAGTGACGTGTCCGGCCAATCCAGTCGTCCACTTTGAAGCCTGGAAGCTGTCCGCCTTCCCCTGGCTTGGCGCCCTGGGCAGTTTTGATCTGTAATTCACCTGCATTGCTCAGATAATGGCTGGTTACCCCGAAACGCCCCGAAGCAACCTGCTTGATCTGCGAGTTCATACTATCGCCATTTGGCAACGGCTTGTAACGCAATTCGTCTTCACCGCCTTCACCCGAGTTGGATTTTCCACCGATGCGGTTCATTGCAATTGCCAGGGTAGTATGCGCTTCCCAGGAGATCGAACCAAACGACATTGCTCCTGTTGCGAAGCGTTTGAAAATATTTTCAACGGGCTCCACTTCTTCGATCGGAATGGAGGTTCCTTTCTTGAAACGCAGCAAACCACGTAACGTAAGCGCTTTGTGGCTTTGATCGTCAATCAGTTTCGAAAACTTCTTGAACGTTTCATAGCTATTCGTCTTCGTTGCCTGTTGCAGCAAGTGTACCGACTGTGGGTTGAAAATGTGCGCTTCTCCGCGTTGCTTCCACTGATATACACCACCTACTTCCAGCCTTGGTTTTTGCTCGACAGTATCGTGGTAAGCGATCTGATGGCGCACCAGAATTTCTCTCGCCATTTCAGAGATACCCATTCCGCTGATACGGGAGATGGTACCTGTGAAGTATTTATCAACTACATCTTTATTCAGACCAACACATTCAAAAATCTGTGCGCCCTGGTACGACTGCAAGGTGGAGATCCCCATTTTGGAGAAAATCTTCAATAACTCTTTGTTAACAGCCTTGATATAATTGTAATGCAGTTTTTCGTCTGTAAACTCACCTTCGATCATGCCCTTGTGGTTCATGTTTGAAAGTGTTTCAAATGCCATGTAAGGACAGATCCCAGCAGCTCCGTAGCCGATCAATGTGGCGACGTGGTGCGTTTCCCAAACGTCACCTGCTTCCACTAGTAACCCTACTTTTCCTCTCAATCCTTCGCGGATCAGATGATGATGAATGGTCGCGGTAGCTAGTAATGAAGGAATTGGTGCGTGGTCGGAGTCGATGGCGCGGTCTGACAGGATCAGAATTTCAAATCCGTCGTCAATGGCATCCGTCGCATAGCGGCAGATGCGCTCCAATGCTCTTTCCAATGCTTTTCCGCCTTCGTCGGCACGGAAATAAGTATTAATGGTTTTGGCCTGGAAGCCATCTTTATCTACAAAACGCAGTTTGTCAAATTCCTGAACTGATAGTAAAGGATGTGGCAACGCGATCTGGCGGCAATGTTTTGGCGTTTCGGTCAGGATATTCTCAGTACCACCAACGAATGAGATCAATGACATGATCGCACGCTCCCGGATCGAGTCGATCGGTGGGTTGGTAACCTGTGCGAAAAGTTGTTTGAAATAGGTAGACAAATGCTGGCTCTGCTCCGATAATACGGCCAGAGGAACATCAGTACCCATGGATCCGATCGCTTCTGCGCCCGTTTGTCCCATCGGCGCAAGGATCATTCTCAGATCTTCCGAAGTATATCCAAATGCAACCTGACGTTTCAGCAATGCATTTTCATCGTAAGCACGGTAAGTACGGATGGGGTGATCCAGCTGATCCACATGCAATTTGTTTTCGTCCAGCCATTGTTGATAAGGCTGAGCAGAACAAACTGCCGCTTTTAGTTCTTCATCCGGAATAATACGGCCCTGTTCCATATCCACGACAAACATACGTCCTGGTTGCAGGCGACCTTTTGTAACCACTCTCGACTGATCGACATCCAAAACACCCGCTTCGGAAGCCATAATAATGGTATCATCATCCAAAACCCAGTACCGCGAAGGGCGCAGACCGTTACGGTCCAGGGTAGCACCCACTATTTTACCATCTGTAAATGAAATAGAGGCCGGGCCATCCCAGGGCTCCATAATCGCAGCGTGGTACTCGTAGAAAGCCTTACGTTCCGCATCCATTTGTTCGTTGCCATCCCAAGCCTCGGGAATGAGCATCATCATCACGTGAGGCAATGAGCGGCCGGAAAGGTGCAGGAGTTCAATCGCATTGTCGAGGTTAGCGGAATCGGACTGGTTTCTGTCACAAATAGGCAGTACCATGTCCATTTCTTCTTTGCTGAAAAACTCGGAAGAGAAAGATTTTTCTCCGGCGCGGATCCAGTTGACATTCCCTTTCACAGTATTGATCTCACCATTGTGGGCAATGTAACGGAAAGGCTGAGCCAGTTCCCACGACGGGAATGTATTGGTTGAAAACCGCGAGTGAACCACCGCAAGGGCAGAAACCACCGATTCGTTTTCAAGATCAGGGAAATAATATTTAAGCTGGGCAGTCGTAAGCTGTCCTTTATAAGAGATTGTACGGCATGAAAGCGATGAATAATAAAAGCTTTTCGCGCCACCTTTCACAGTGTCTTTGATCAATCGCGCAGAAACCTGGCGCAGAATGTACAGTTTTCTTTCAAATCCCAGGTCGTCAGTAATGTCGTCCGGGCGCTTGATGAAAACCTGCTCAACGTGCGGCTCTACCGATAATGAGCCTTCGCCCAGCGTATTGTTCAGTGTAGGTACTTTTCTATAACCCAGCAAATGCAGGCCCAGTCTTTTGATCTTGCGGTTAAGAATGTCACGGCATTCGTCGCGCACGGTCTCGTCTCCTGGAAAGAAGATCATACCCACCCCATATTCACCCGCCGGCGGCAACTGAAAACCGAGCTTGGAGCATTCTTCTACAAAAAACTCGTGAGGAATCTGAATGAGAATACCAGCACCGTCACCGGTGTTAGGGTCAAAACCGGTAGCACCCCTGTGTTCCATGCGTTCTAACATGTGAATGGCGTCAGCCACGATCTGGTGTGACTTGCGGCCCTTGATGTTAGCCCGGAAACCTATTCCACATGCATCATGCTCAAATTCCGGACGGTACAGTCCCTGATTTTCTACCATTGGTTCAGACATTTGCGACATTTCGAGATTGTAGAGTAATTAACAAATTCGTAATTAGAATTTATTTAAATAAGCGGTTTAAAAAAAATGCTAAACCGTCATTGTAGTATGAATAGGGTAAAGCCTCGCAAGATAATCATAAAAAATATTTGGCTTAATATGCGAATGGCAAAATTTTCTATCACCCACCTGTTTTTGGTTGTTTAGTTACAATTATTATAGAAATATTGATAATAGTGTAAAAACTAATGACTTTGATTAGAAAATTCGCAACTGGAAAACGGCTTGGAGGCACCTTCAAAGAATACAAAACACCTCTGACTAAAGTAATAAAATTCTCTGAAACCTCATGAATAAAAACGTCCCGCTTTTTAGGGCGGGACGTTTCAATGGAGTAAAAGTATATGTTCAAAGCAATGATCAGGGCTCTTTGGACTCGCTTACATTTTCATAATCTTCGTCATCATAATCATCATCACCGGCCCCGAATTCATTTTCCAGGTTGTTCATGAACACCGCGTCAATGGCTTCTTCTTTCGTAGGAAGTACATTGAGATCCGGTATTTTCAAACCTTCCAGGTAGTCGATGAAATCGTCATCTCTGGTGACGATGACCAGCAGTCCAAGGTCATTGGCACACAACCAGTTGACCTTCCTCAAAACGGCAATTCCGGCTGCGTCTACGGATTTAACCGTTTGCATATTAATAATAAGACTATGGTAGTCTTCTTTGAAAAGCAATCTGGCGGTTTCTTCAAATGAAGCGGGAATATCGTCTGCAAATGCGGGTTCTTCTAAATCAATGTAAACGTATTGCTCCTTTTTTTCCAGTTTATAGTTCATTGCGATTTTTGTTTTGTCAAAACAATAGTTTTAATAAAATACGAACAGATCAATTGGTTATAATGCTCTGGTAATGGCTGCTTCAATTCTTTTCAACGGGTTATCCAGGTTATTTTTTTGAAATTTATTTCCTGTCACCTTTTCAAATAACTCAATATACCGATCCGAGATCAGCTGCACGCGTTCGTCGTTCATTTCGGGTACGGATTGGCCATCTTTTCCCTGAAAACCATTCTGGATCAGCCATTCTCTTACAAATTCCTTACTCAACTGCTTCTGTACCAGACCTGCATCCTGATTTTCCTGGTACACATCCTTATAAAAGTATCTGGAAGAGTCAGGCGTATGGATTTCATCGATCAGGTAAATAATCCCGTCCAGCTGTCCGAATTCGTATTTCGTGTCTACCAAAATCAGTCCCTGATCCGCAGCCATTTCCGTGCCACGGGCAAATAATGCGAGGGTATACCTTTCCAAATGCTCATACTCATCTTCGCTTACCAATCCCTGCGCAAGGATTTCTTCACGGCTGATGTCCTCGTCATGTCCTTCGTGCGCTTTGGTCGTTGGCGTAATGATAGGGTAGGGCAACTTGTCGTTTTCTTTCAGGCCATCGGGCAGCGATACACCGCAAACCGACCTTTTTCCAACAGCATATTCCCGCCAGGCGTGACCTGCGAGGTATCCCCGTACGACCATCTCAACCGGATAAGCCTGGCATTTAAGACCAATGCTCACATTCGGATCAGGTACTTCCTGCAGCCAGTTTGGGACGATATCCGAGGTCGCATTCAGGAAGTGCGCGGCTATCTGGTTCAACACCTGTCCTTTGTATGGAATCGCCCTCGGCAAGATGACGTCAAATGCGGAAATCCGGTCTGTGGCCACCATGACCAGGCGTTTTTCAAAAGAGTATACGTCCCGGACTTTGCCTTTGTAAAATCCTGTCTGACCAGGAAATTGAAAATTGGTTTCTGGTATGCTATTCATTGGTTTTTAGGTAAAATTACCATTCGATTTCGCCTGGTTGTGCCGTTTTTTTGCTAAACTGCTTTCTTCTGAGCTGGTAAATATATTGCGATTCGTTTGATTTCATGGCATCCAATATGGCTCTGGCCTGATCTTCTGACATATTCATTGCTTTCAGGCTTTTCAGCAATTCTTCTTTCTGGATATCTTCCGCCACTTCCCGGGTCTCCGGTTTTTGCTCCGGCGGAGGCGGTTGATTGTTCCCCGAGGTAGCCTGTTGCTTAGCCCTTTGCTTTTCCGCACTCGTCTCCGGAATACGCTCACTACCCGAAAATGCTTTTTTCAGGACAATGTAATTCGTTCTTGCCTGGTTATTGCCCGGTTCCAGCCTGAGCGAGGTTTTCAGGTTGCCCAGCGCGCTGGCAGTATCTTTTTCGAGCACAAGTATCAGCGCGATCTGGCTATTCGCTATCGAAGCGATGGTATTGTTGTCTATTTGATCCAATAACTGATAATGCTTTAAAGCTTTCTTGTAATCGCCCATCAGGTAATAAGAATGGGCCAGATTAAGCCTTGCTGCGGGATCCGAAAAAATGGAGCCGTAGGTGATCTGCTGGTATAGGTCCGCAGACCTTGCATATTGTTTCAAATTAAAGGCCCTTTCAGCTGCCAGCTTTCGCTCATTGGCCTTTGTAATCGAGTCGAATGTCCGGTTATCCCAAAGCCAAAGCAGGACGTAAAGAATCAATGCGGTCATATCGGGTCACGTTGGAAACGCAAAAATAGGAATTGATCCTTACAACCGGAACGTTCCAATGGTAATTAAAACATCAAGGAGAATTAAAATGAGGGCGGCACCGAGAAAGTAATAGTATTTATTGCTGACAACGGTGATCGTTCTGGAATCTACGAGGGTACCTTCGGCGACATTCACATCGTTAATAAGCTTGGGAATGTCGTTCTTAGCATTATTAAGCTCATAATAAGTGCCTCTGGCAGCGCTGGCCATGTTCCGCAGGAAGGTTTCGTCCATTTTGCTGATTACCAGCTTGTCGTTTTTATCCATCATCGGCTTCCCATCCTGCTGAATGCTGATCCCTATTTTGGAACCTACTGCCACTGTGTAAACGCCTATTCCAAAGCGGCGAATGTTATTGTATAGTGCATTACTGCACCCTGAGCCTGTTTCCCCATCCGTGAACAATACCATCATTTTGGAGCGGCCGGTAGGGTCGGCAGCATTCATAAGTTTGTTATAGGCAAGCTCCGTGGCAGCGCAAATGTTGGTTCCGCTGGTAGGTAAGAGATCTGTCTGAAGAGATTGAATAAAAAGTTCGAGAGCCGCCACGTCGTAGGTGAGAGGGACGTGAATAAATGCATCATTGGAAAAAATAATGATACCTATTCGGTTGGCGCGCTCATTTTGCACGAACCGGTTCAGCTCAAATTTTACTTTTTCAAGCCGTGACGGAGTTACATCGGCAGCATCCATGGACTTCGAAAGATCGACGATCAGGAAAATATCTTTGCCTTTGGCCTGAACGTCCCTGTCGGCTTCTCCAAATGACGGACCGAGCAGACTAATGATTAGCAAAGAGAAAGTAATGCTTCTTAAAAAGAGTTTAATAATGAGTGTCCGGGCAGTGGTTTGTAATTGTCTGGCAACGCGAACTGTTCGGATAATGTAGGCAGTGTATGCAAGAATGAAAAAAAATATAAAAAAAAATTCAGTGGTATCAAAGGGGTAATTCCAGTTCATAATGAACGCTTTGGGTAATTAAAACTTTTTCAAAAATAGGCAATTGTAGCTTCTGATAAAGTTTTTTTGCCGAAATGTTTGTTTTTCTGAACGGCAACCTTCTATATTTGCAACCCAGAACGGAAAGAAGGAGGGATGGGTGAGTGGCTGAAACCAGTAGTTTGCTAAACTGCCGTACTCGCAAGGGTACCGCGGGTTCGAATCCCGCTTCCTCTACACGTCATCTGGAAGTTTAAGAAAATGGCTCTATAACTGACGAAATCAGGAGCTGATAGTACCTCGGGGAGTGGCGCAGCCCGGTAGCGCATCTGGTTTGGGACCAGAGGGTCGCAGGTTCGAATCCTGTCTCCCCGACGAGAAAAAAGGCAGTAAGCCGTATGCAGATACTGCTCACTGCCTTTTCTGTTTTGAGGTCCGGTAGCTCAGCTGGATAGAGCAGCTGCCTTCTAAGCAGCAGGTCATGTGTTCGAATCACATCCGGATCACGTTTTAAGCACTTAGCTTTTTGCTAGGTGCTTTTTTGTGCGACACAGTCCGGTAGCTCAGCTGGATAGAGCAGCTGCCCGCGCGGCGTCCGCTTCTAAGCAGCAGGTCATGTGTTCGAATCACATCCGGATCACTTCAAAATCAAAGGGTTAGCTATTTGGCTAACCCTTTTTCGTTGCTAGTAACCATAAAAATGACAGTAGCCCGTGGCGCGAAGCCCGCGCCACGTAGCCCGCAGGTCTTCCGCTTCTAATCTGCCGATAGATAATTGGGAAATAGCCGGAAGAAAAACGCTTTCCATAAAATTCATAAACGGCTTTCAAATTGAATCCACAACCAATTTGGATTTAAGAATGAAAGTATCTAATGCCTTGACGTTTTGTGTTTCTTTAATAATTGTAGCTTCCTATCTTTCTCTCATCATATCGAATGCCGTTGACATTCCCAATGGCGATGATCTCTACTGCATGCTGGTATTTGTACAAAATTTCCAGGATGCACAGAGTGCTATGGAGCGGCTTCAACTTTTGACGGGCCAGTGGGTTGAGCATAGGATTTTTTATTCTCGTTTTGTTGCATTGCTTTCCTTTTGGTTTACAGGTCAGGTTAATTTTTTGTTAATCAGTATTTTAGGTAATCTGTCGCTGATCGGATTTGCCATTGTTTTTTGGAAAATTATCAGACATGCAGGAATGTCCGCGTATTACGTCATCCCTATTATGTTGATACTCTTTAGTCCGGTTATGTACGAGGGGAACCTATGGTCCGGTGCAAGTACAGTTTATATGCCAGTGTGCTTTCTGGGTCTGTTGATAGTCTATTTGCTGTGTCACCCTTCGGATTGGAGTTTTCTTCCGGCTGTAGCAGCCGGCCTTCTTGCAACGTTCTCTTTCGGAAATGGCATGTTTTCATTGATAACCGGCATCATTTTGCTCCTATATCAAAGAAGGTTTATTCGCGCGGCTACCTGGGGCTTGCTGTCATTGATCATGATACTAGAATATTTCAGAAATTTCAAGGTGTTCAGCGCGACTAATGCATTTGGTTTTACTGAACATTTTAAACATCCGGAATACCTCTTCTATAATCTTTTTGCCTTTATCGGAGGGATCTTTGAGTACACAGAAAATACCAATGGTACCTTAAGCCCGGATAATATTCCCGCCATTGTTGTCGGATTTGTGTTGGCTGTGTCGTTGTCCGCCATTGTTTATTTCGAATTCATTAGAAAGGAGGATATCGCGATAGAGAAGAGTCGTTTTAAAATCGTCTGGGCAGGAATGGTCATATTCATAGGGATCACTGCCATAGCGATGGCCTATTCCCGAACACTTGATGCATCGATGAATACACTTGCAAGTCGCTACAAAATATATTCAATGGTGTTCCTCATACTTTTTTACTTGTCTGGTCTATTATTCTTCGAGTTTAGAAGACGATTCGGTATCATTTTTGGGATATTCACACTGTGTCTTCTGATCTTTAATTATTACTGCTACTACGGCAAATTTTCAAATTACAAATCTTCATTGCTCGCAGGGCTCTATAATTATAACCAAAATGGGCAATGGATCATATATCGGCATACGGCCTATTATGAAAAAGCTAGTTTGATATTAACAAATTCGGTTAAGTATAATTCTAAACCTGTGTATCAGTTCAAATCCGTATTTCCACAACTTAATTTAAGGTCGATCAATCAGGCTAGAATATTAGGCGGAGTCTTGGTTAAAGGTGCCGACAGAAGTGGTTCGAAAGACGATAAATGGCTTAATATCACGTCGGAAACTTATCCCTCATTCCAAAACTTCCACAACGGTATTTACGTGGTGATCTACGATGAGCATAACATTTTTCTTTTTGCAGCAAATCCTAAAAGAAACGGCAGAATTAACATGGTTAAGAATGGCAGCTATTTTAAAGACGGATTTTACTGGGAAGAAAATCTGCAAGACTTTCTCAATGCAAACAAACAATATAAACTTGCTTTGTTCTGCCCCACCGAAAGTGAACAAATACGGAGAATAAATTACATCATTTCGGGCTAGCCTCTTTCTAGTTTAAGTTGACCGCCATTTCAAAGTTTTACTACCGCACAAATTTTCCAACAAAAACATTTGCGCAAGCAAACACTTGCGCTTATATTTGCAAGTACTTACTTGCGCATTTATGAAAACAAGACGTGATGTTTATCAGGCGATAGCCGATCCTACCCGCAGAGCGATTATCAATATGATCGCTTCGCGGCCGCATAATGTCAATGCCATCGCCGAAAAGTTTGATATAACGCGGCAGGCCATATCATTGCATGTAAAGATTTTGACGGACTGCGGTCTTGTGAAAATTAAGCAGCACGGCAGGGACCGGTATTGTGAGGCACAACTAGACCAGCTCAGTGAGGTAGCTGCCTTTGTGGATCAATACAAGCAACATTGGGAAAGTAAATTGGATTCTTTGGAAACATATCTGGAAATGCTTAAAAAGGCAAAATATGGAAAATGATCAGAACAGCAGAGAGGGCCGAGAGCTCATTATGTCAAGAATGCTGAATGCACCTGTTGAGCTCGTGTGGGAAGCCTGGACAAATCCCGAACACATCGCCAACTGGTGGGGCCCCGACGGATTTACAAATACGATCACGACAATGGATATGACGGTCGGTGGTGAGTGGAATCTGGTGATGCACGGGCCTGATGGAACTGACTACAAGAACAAAAACATATTTAAAGAAATTATCCCTTTCAAAAAGATCGTCTATGAACACGTCTCTAGTCCCAAATTCACTGCAACGATCGAGTTTGAGGAGCAGGGCGAAAAGACGCTGATCAACTGGCAAATGCTGTTTGAGAGTAAGGAGCAATTTATCCAGGTCGTGAAAACCTTCAAAGCGGACGAAGGATTGAAACAAAATATCGGCAAATTGAATGTGTACCTCGAAGGAATGAAAACGCATTAACGATCATGAACCTAACCAAATCCTTTGGCGCGTCATTGATCCTATGCGCGTGGATGTTGCCAATTTCTTTAACTGCACAGCAAATCAATAAAATGGAAACATCAAAAACAACAGGCTATGCTCCGGTCAATGGCCTGAAAATGTACTACGAGATCCACGGCAACGGTACCACACCATTGGTACTGATACACGGTGGAGGCTCTACCATTGAAACATCATTTGGTAACATTCTGCCATTGTTTGCGGCTCATCATAAGGTGATAGCGGTCGAGTTGCAGGCTCACGGCCGCACCAATGACCGGGACTCGCCTGAATCATTTGAGCAGGATGCTGATGACGTGGCGGCTTTGCTGCGGTATCTTAAAGTGGATAAAGCCAACATTTTGGGTTTTAGTAATGGCGGGACGACGACTCTGCAAATCGCCATCAGGCACCCGGAAGTTGTCAATAAAATCATCGTAGTAGCGGGAGCGTATCAGCGTGAAGGATTTATCACGGGTTTTTTTGAAGGTATGCAGCATGCTACGCTGGACAACATGCCGCAACAATTAAAGGTAGCCTATGAAAAAGTAGCGCCTGACAAAACCCAGCTGATCGTGATGTTTAAGAAGGATAAGCAGCGGATGATCGATTTTAAGGACATTCCGGATCAATCCGTGCAGTCCATCAAAGCCCCGGCTTTGTTCATGGTTGCCGACAAGGATGTGATCACCATTGAGCATACAGTCAGAATGTCAAAGCTGGTCCCAGTTGCGGAATTGGCGGTTCTGCCAGGTGGTCATGGCTCCTATATCGGTGAGGTGGGGAGCATCAAAGCTGGGAGTAAATTGCCGGAGGTGACGGTGGCCCTGGTAGGCGAGTTTTTGGAGAAATAGATGAATTTATGTTGTAACCGATTGATATTTAATTATTTACATTTTTCATTGATAATTTCATTATTTTCGGGGTCTGTAATTCTAATTTGAATTACACTTTTGCGTAAACCCCATTTACTATTAGTGTATGATGACCATACTCTACGTTGATCATGAAATTAACAATCTGAACTCTTTTAAAGCTACTTTTCGCCGCGATGCAACGGTATTCGTGGCAGATTCAACAAAGGAGGGATTAAAGATTCTTGAAGAGAATAAGATCGATGTAATATTTGCAGACCACCAGATGCCTGAGATGACGGGCCTGGAATTTCTGAAACTTGCCTCGAACCAGTTCCCGACCAGCATCAGGATTATCCTGACTGGCAATGCATATACCGATGAGTTTAAAATAGCTGCCGGAAAAGGATATTTTCACAGTTACGTGAACAAACCGTGGGATGAGCAGCAGCTGAGGCGGCTGATGATCACTTATTTGTTTTAAATTTTCAGATTATAAAATGAATGCGATGGAATCTCTGGTTACGAGATTTCCATCGCATTCTGTCGTAAAGGCCGGTGATAAAAAAATTGCCACACGAATATTTGTTGAAAATATATTCATTACATTGTGATATCAAACTATTGAAATTCCTTCATCCGCTGCCTTATGGCTAAACCTTAATCCATGAAAAGAAGAGATTTTATGCAAATGTCCGGTATGGGAATAGGCGCATTAATGATGCCTTCTGTACCAGTCATTGGAAACCCGGTGGCCGCTGAGCACCTGCTCGAACCCTGGATGGACGCTGCGGCCAAAAAGAAACTCTCCGAAATCGCGCTCAACGCAGCCAGGAGCAAAGGCGCTACCTATACCGACGTACGTATAGGACGGTACCTGCAGCAATATCTGTTCACCCGGGAAAAGCAGGTGCAGAACATTGTCAATGCTGAATCTTACGGTATAGGGATCAGGGTGATAGCCAATGGTACCTGGGGTTTTTCGGCTACCAGCGATGTAACGCCGGAAGGTATCGCCAAATGTGCCGCTACTGCTGTTGAAATAGCGAAAGCGAATTCCAAATTCCAGAAAGAACCGGTTGTACTCGCCGAACAAAAAGGGGTTGGCGACACTACCTGGAAGACCCCGCTGAAAAAGAATGCATTTGAAATACCTGTCAGGGAAAAAATCGATCTGCTGATGAATGTCAATGGGGCTGCCATGCAAAACGGCGCCAGCTTCGTCACATCCAATCTGTTTTTCGTCAATGAGCAGAAATACTTCGCTTCCTCGGATGGGTCATTCATTGATCAGGACATTCACCGTGTGTGGCCTACTTTTACAGTGACCGTGACGGATAAGGCGGCCGGAAAATTCAAAACCCGCGATGCAATCAGTTCGCCGATGGGGATGGGTTATGAATACCTCGACGGACTGGCTTCGGAGAAAATTGCGGGGCCGAACGGGCTGGTAGGATATCGGAATTCCTACGATATGGTAGAGGATGCGATCGCTGCCGCAAAGCAGGCGAAAGCGAAAATGACCGCGAAAACTGTTTTGGCAGGAAAGTATGACCTTGTGTTAGACCCGAACCATTTGGGTCTTACGATGCATGAGTCGGTAGGTCACCCGACCGAGCTGGACCGTGTGCTGGGCTACGAGGCCAATTATGCCGGTACCAGCTTTGCAACTTTGGATAAATGGGAGTCCAAAAAATTCGCTTACGGCAGCAAGCTCGTCAACATTGTTGCGGACAAAACACAGCTCAACACCCTGGGCGCGGTAGGGTATGATGATGAAGGCGTGCCTTGCAAGGAATGGGACATTATTAAGGATGGTATTTTGGTCAATTATCAGGCGATACGTGATCAGGCAAAAATAATCGGCGAAAAAGAGTCGCACGGTTGCTGCTATGCGGATAACTGGAACTCGGTACAATTCCAGCGGATGCCGAATATCTCCCTCAAACCCGGTACCGAAAAGCGCAGTGTACTGGATATGATCAAAGGCGTTGAAAAAGGCATCTACATTATAGGTAGAGGTTCCTACTCCATTGATCAGCAGCGTTATAACTTCCAATTTGGCGGGCAGGTATTTTACGAGATCAAAAACGGGGAAATTGTAGGTATGCTCGACGATGTGGCGTACCAGTCCAACACCCAGGAGTTCTGGAATTCCTGCACACAAATATGTGACAAAGACGATTACCGCACATTCGGTTCGTTTTTTGATGGCAAAGGGCAGCCAGCCCAGATCAGCGCTGTGTCGCATGGCAGTGCTACCAGCCGTTTTGATGGTGTCAATGTGATCAATACGGGACGGAAGATTTAATTGCAATATGACAAGGTTTCCAGATTCAACACCCAATACCTTAAAAATCATGGCAATACTATCCAAAGAAGAAGCAAAGAAAATTATAGATAAGGTACTGGCATTTTCAAAAGCCGATGAAATCAGTGTTGAACTTACGGGAAACAGGACTGGCAACATTCGTTATGCCCGAAATTCCGTATCGACCAGTGGCGAAACCATTGATCTTGCATTGGCGGTAACTTCGGTTTTTGGCAAGAAATCAGGTACTTCGACCATTAATGAATTTGACGATGCCTCACTGGAAAAGACGGTGAGAAGGGCAGAAGAAATTGCAAAACTGGCTCCCGACAATCCGGAGTATGTTCCAATGCTCGGCCCACAGAAGTACATTGAAACCAATTCTTTCGCAGAAAGTACTGCCGCCATTAATCCTGAATACAGGGCCAAGGCCGCCTTTGACAGCATTGATCCCTGCGTGCAGAAAAACCTGACGGCCGCAGGTTATATGGAAGATGCCACTGGATTTACTGCGATAGGGAACAACAAAGGCTTGTTTGGATACAACAAAGCAACCTCCATTGACTTTTCAATCACCGTCCGTACGGCAGACGGCAAAGGTTCCGGTTACGCGGCGCGGGACTATAATGATTCGGCGAAACTGAGCACGAGGTCGGCGACTGACATTGCCATGCAAAAGGCACTGGCATCGGCGAGTGCAAAAGCATTGGAACCTGGTAAATATACCGTCATACTTGAACCTACTGCGGGTGTCGATTTGCTGCAAAATATGATGCGGAGCATGGATGCGCGCAATGCAGACGAGGGCAGGAGTTTTTTGGGTAAAAAAGGAGGTGGTACCAGGCTCGGCGAAAAGCTTTTTGATGAGCGTGTCAATATTTATTCGGATCCTTCCAATCTCGAAATTCCGGGATCACCATTTGCGGGTGATGGCAGGATACAGGAAAAAGTAGTTTGGATAGAGAACGGTGTAGTGAAAAACATGTCTTACTCGCGTTTTTGGGCAGAAAAACAAGGTGTCAAAGCCATACCGGCGCCGTCGGGATTTATTTTCCAGGGTGGCACTGAGTCACTCGCCGATCTGATCAAAGGAACAGAAAAAGGCATTCTGGTGACCAGACTTTGGTACATACGTGCCGTAGATCCGCAAACGCTGCTATATACCGGCCTCACAAGGGATGGTACTTTTTACATTGAAAACGGGCAGATCAAATATCCGGTGAAGAATTTCCGCTTTAACGAAAGCCCGGTTATCATGCTTAATAACCTGGAAGCCATCGGAAAACCGGTACGCGCCAACGGCAGCCTCGTTCCGCCATTGAAGATCAGGGACTTTACATTCACCAGCTTGTCTGACGCAGTGTAAGAAGTAGCGCAACCATTCAAATGAATTTGCAGCCTTATATAAAAAGTGAATTGACTGTAAAAGGTGTTTTAACTATCTTATGAATTGCGCTTTTGCATCATTTCATTCAATTTCATCACGATTAGCAAACAACTATACTTTGAAACGAAGAGATTTTATTCAAATGGCTGGCCTTGGAACGGGTGCGTTCATGTTACCGGGCTTTGCAATGGGCAGGACTGTTTCACCCGAAGCATTTCTGGCGCCCGGCGATGACGTTGCCGTTAAAAAACGACTGGCGGACGCCGCGTTGAATGCCGCCAAATCCAAAGGAGCCTCCTATGCGGACGTACGGATCGGACGTTACCTCAATCAGTACGTGATCACGCGGGAGGACAAAGTCCAGAATATCGTCAATACTGAATCCTATGGGGTTGGTGTGCGGGTGATTGCTAATGGTTGCTGGGGTTTTGCTGCGGTAGTGGATGCGAAGAACGAGGCGCAAATGGCAAAGGCTGCGGAAGATGCCGTGGCGATCGCGAAGGCTAATTCAAAGCTGATGAAAGAACCTGTTCAACTGGCTCCCCAGAAAGGTTTTGGAGAAGTAAGCTGGAAAGCCCCGATCAAGCAAAACGCATTTGAAGTACCCATTAAAGAAAAAGTAGACCTGCTGCTTTCCGTGAATGACGCAGCGATGAAGAACGGGGCTAATTATGTGAATTCAATTCTTTTCCTGGTCAATGAGCAGAAGTATTTTGCCTCTACCGACGGGTCATATGTTGACCAGGACGTACACCGGATCTGGCCTATTTTCAATGTAACATGCATTGATCCTAAAAGCGGAAAATTTGAAACAAGAAATGCATTGAGCGCGCCAATGGGCATGGGCTACGACTATCTTCAGGCTAATCCTGCCGATAAAATAACCGGTGTCACTACGCGCTATAATAAAGGTTATGACATGCTGGAAGATGCCACCGCAGCTGCCAAGCAAGCCAAGGAAAAGCTCACTGCCAAATCAGTCGAAGCTGGTAAGTATGACCTTATTCTTGACCCATCACACCTTTGGCTTACGATCCACGAATCAGTCGGCCATCCGCTGGAACTGGACCGGGTACTGGGTTATGAGGCCAATTTTGCGGGTACGTCATTCGCTACTTTGGATAAATGGAAATCGAAAAACTTCCAATACGGCAGCAAGCAAGTGAACCTGATCGCAGACAAATTGCAGGTAGGGTCGCTCGGCGCAGTAGGCTGGGACGATGAAGGCGTTAATACTAAGAAGTGGGATTTGGTGAAGGACGGGGTGCTGGTGAACTATCAGGCGATTCGGGACCAGGCGCACATTATTGGTGAAAAAGAGTCTCACGGCTGCTGCTATGCGGATAGCTGGAGTTCAGTTCAGTTTCAACGAATGCCGAATGTTTCTCTGGCTGCTGGTAAAGCACCATTGTCAGTTGATGACATGATCAAGGATGTGAAAAAAGGCATTTACATCATTGGCGACGGCTCGTTCTCTATTGATCAGCAGCGTTATAACTTTCAGTTTGGCGGGCAATTGTTCTACGAAATTAAGGACGGGAAAATCGTCGGTATGCTCAAAGATGTGGCTTACCAGTCCAACACCCAGGAGTTTTGGAACTCCTGCGCACAGGTTTGCGACGACCGCGACTATCGTTTGGGAGGCTCATTCTTTGACGGGAAAGGCCAGCCTTCGCAGTCGAGCGCCGTATCGCACGGCAGCGCGACCACCCGTTTCAATGGAGTAAATGTGATCAATACAGCAAGAAAAATCTAATGAGTGAATTTTGAATGAGTGAATGTCAAAAAAATATTCAGTCATTCAGTCATCACTCATTCAGTCATTCAAAATTCAAATCCCATGTCAATCATATTATCTGAATCAGAAGCAAAAGCATTGTGTCAAAAAGTGCTGGGTTATTCCAAAGCGGATGAATGCGAAATCAACATTCTGGGCGAGGAAAGGGGTAACCTGCGATATGCGCGGAATGAAGTTTCTACCAGCGGCTCTTTGGTCAATCAGAACTTGCAGGTACAATCCTCTTTTGGTAAAAGAGTCGGTATCGCGACTATTGACGAGTTTAGCGAAGAATCATTCGAAAAAGTGGTGCGAAGATCCGAGGAACTTGCCCGGCTTGCTCCTGAAAATCCGGAATTTGTAAGTGTGCTTGAACCGCAAACGTACGTTAAATCAAACGGGTTTTTTGAATCTACCGCAGGCATTAATCCTGATAAAAGAGCAGAAGCTGTGGCGAAAAGTCTGGAACTGTCGCGCGCTCAAAACCTGACAGCCGCAGGCTTCCTGGACAATCAGAAAGGTTACTCGGCCATGATGAATTCCAAGGGATTATTTGCCTACTACCCGAGTACCAGCGTCAATTTCTCACTGACCGTGCGTACACCGGACGGAAAAGGCTCAGGCTACATTGCAAGAGGATATAGTGACGTCAATAAGCTGGATACGGCTGCGGCAACCAAAATCGCCATTCAAAAATCGTTGGGTTCCGTAGAGGCAAAAGCATTGGAACCAGGCAAGTACACCGTCATTCTCGAACCGACGGCTGCGGCGGTTTTGCTGGAAAATATTTTCTTCAATTTTGATGCAAGAAGCGCCGATGAAGGTCGGTCATTCCTGAGCAAGCCAGGCGGAAAAAGCAAGATCGGCGAGAAAATCGTTGATGAGCGCGTCAACATTTATTCTGATCCCACTAATCCGGACCTACCCGCTTCGCCATGGGCAGGCGATGGCATGGCGATCGATAAAATCAATTGGATTGAAAAAGGAGTGGTCAAAAACCTGATCTATTCCAGATACTGGGCACAGAAAAACAATGTAAAAGCGGTTCCATCTCCAACCAATGTGATCATGCAGGGAGGCACGGCAACTATGGAAGAGATGATCAAATCGACCAAACAGGGCATTCTGGTCACTAAACTATGGTATATCCGCGAGGTAGATCCGCAAACATTGCTGCTGACAGGCCTTACCCGGGACGGCACATTTTATATCGAGAATGGGGTGATCAAACATCCGATCAAGAATTTCCGTTTTAACGAAAGTCCGGTGATCATGCTCAACAACCTCGAAACACTCGGCAAAGCTGAGCGGGTAGTGAGCACGGAATCGGACCGAAATTACCTGATACCACCCATGAAGATCAGAGAGTTTACTTTTTCATCACTTTCCGACGCCGTTTAGTATTGAAGCCATTTTTTTTTACAAGAATTCAATATACGTCGGGAAACTGGGACACCGACCAGCGAATGCCTTCCAATCTGTTGCATTCGCTGGTTGAATATACGACTATACCGGTCGATGAAAAGGAAAAAATAGTCCAGCTTAGCAGCAACGAAATTTTCAAAAGCCCATTCTGCTACCTGAGCGGGCACAAACTCGTTGAATTTTCGTCACAGGAGCGTGACCATTTCAAAAGATATGTCCAGAATGGCGGCTTCGTGTTTGTGGACGACTGCAATCATGACATTGACGGGCTTTTTGCCAAATCTTTTGAACAGGAAATGGAGCGTACATTCGGTCCCAAAGCATTGCAAAAGATTCCCAACAACCACGCGATCTATCACAGCTTTTTCAAATTTGAAGAGGGCCCGCCAACGACCACATTCGAACTGAATGGCTGGGGCGACGACCTGGTGCATGATTACCTGAAAGCCATTACCATCAACGGAAGGATCGGTGTGCTATACAGTAACAAAGATTACGGTTGCGAATGGGACTACGATTTCCGCAACAAGCGTTTTCTGGCCGTGGATAATACCAGGTTTGGGGTGAATATTGTGATGTATGCGTTGACGGCGTAGAATCTTGTCAGGTTTTGTCATTTTTTGATCAGGATTAGTTATAAATGGTCATTTATTGTTAAAATGTCGACTTGAACACTTTGTCACCCTGAGCGAAGTCGAAGGGCATATGCAGCTGCTTCGACTCCGCTCAGCATGACATCGAGTTCAGAAGACAAAAATTACTCGAATTTGGACTTTTCACTCGAACATTATAAAACCCTGGTAGCCAAGCTGCCGCTTCTGAAAAAGGAGATCGCCAAGGTCATTGTTGGACAGCAGGAGGCTATTGATGAGATTTTGATTTCCTTGCTCGCTTCCGGGCATTGTTTGTTGGAAGGGGTACCCGGTCTGGCTAAAACACTGATGGTGAAAACCATGTCGGAGGCTTTGCAAATGAGTTTCAAACGCATTCAGTTTACGCCTGACCTCATGCCTGGTGATATCATTGGAACAGAAATTCTGGAAGAGGACCACGAAATGGGCAAGAAGTTTTTCAAATTCAATCAGGGGCCAGTCTTTGCGAACATTGTCCTGGCCGATGAAATAAACAGAACTCCTCCCAAAACCCAGGCAGCATTACTGGAAGCCATGCAGGAAAAAAGTGTGACTTATGGCGGTACCAATTACACTTTGCCCAGTCCGTTTCTCATCATCGCGACCCAGAACCCAATTGAGCAAGCAGGTACCTACCCATTGCCGGAAGCACAACTGGACCGTTTTCTGCTATATATTAAGCTAAATTATCCCAATGAACAAGAGGAACTGGATGTGCTGAAAGGTACTACCGGATCGTATCGTGCCCAAATTGACAGGATTTTGTCCGACGAAGAAATTGTCGATCTGCAAAAGCTGACCAGACAGGTACATATCAGTGAGGAGCTGATCAAATGGATCAATAAACTCGTGAGAAGTACCAGGCCGGAAGGTAGTCCGTCGGATTTTGTGAAAGAATGGTGCGATTGGGGCGCCGGCCCGCGCGCGGGACAAGCGCTGGTGCTCTGTGCCAAGGCCCGGGCGGTTTTGAATGAGCGGTTTTCCGTAATTCCGGAGGACATTGTAACATTGGCATACCCGGTACTGCGCCACCGCATCGCCATGAATTTCCGCGCTGAGGCCGAAAACATCACGACGGATCAGGTGGTGAGAGAGCTGCTTCAATTGATAAAACCATGACCGGTCTATTGGCATCCAACCTGATTAAGCTGAAAAACCTGCAACTGACGGGCAAGCTCGTTAGTGACGAATTGATGCTGGGTATTCATGCCAGTAAGCGCTCGGGTATCGGTGTGGAATTTGAGCAATACCGTCACTACGAACCTGGCGACGACCCAAAAAGGATAGATTGGAAACTTTTTGCGCGTACCGACAAACACCTCATTCGCGAATCTTCCACGGAAAGTGACCGCCAAATTCGGTTTGTCCTCGATTTGTCAGGCTCGATGAACTATGAGGAAAATGGCGTGAGCAGGTTGCAGTATGCACAAATTTTGCTAGCCTCGCTGGCTTATTTGTGTTACATTCAGAATGATCAAATGAGCCTGTACGCATTGAAAAATGGCTCTATTGAAACCATTGCGGCTACCGGCACGGCTTCATCGGGCAGGCAGGCATTTCAAAAAATCCTGGTCGGGCTGGAAAAAACGGTGGCAGGAGGCGAGTGGAATGCGGGTGAAACGATGAAATTTCCTGAGTTGCAATCGCGAAAAAAAGAACAGCTAATTTTTGTCAGTGACTTTTTACAGGTTCAGGAAGAATGGCTGAGCCTTGTGAAATCGTTGGCTAACCCGCATCGTGAGATCGTCATATTTCAAATTCTGGGCGATCAGGAAGTGAATTTTAATCTGGAAGGTTTTTATCGTTTCAAAGACCTGGAAACGGGAAACGAAATTGAATTGGATGCTGAGTCGGTGAGGGGGAAATTCAGGGAAGCGGCGGACCAATATTTGCAAAAACTGAAAGAAGAACTACAAATCCCTCACGTACATCTGATACGCGCACAACTGAGCGACCCGGTCGGCATGGTGTTGAAAACATTTTTAACCAAAAGAAAAGGGTAATGGAATTGTTGCAGCCATACATGCTTTGGGGGATATTGGCGGTAACATTACCAGTCATCATTCATTTTTGGTATCAAAAAAAAGGTAAACCCATCGCTTGGGCTGCATCAAAGTGGCTTACTGAAAAAACTACATTACAGCACCGCGGCGTAAGATTAGACGAAATTCCACTACTATTGATCAGGTGTTTACTGATCATTTTACTAGTGCTGATCCTGGGTAAGCCGGTCTGGAACTGGCTGACAGGTCCGAGTAAGGAGACAATGGTGCATCTGGTACAGCCCAATCGTTCTGTCTTTGAAAATTTCAGATTTGAAATCGAAAACGCAAAGAAAAAGGGCGAAAAGGTTTTCTGGATCGATCCGGAAAAACAGGAATTGACGGACATTGAAAGTGTGCCTCAGTACGCAGGGAGCGCATTTTTTTTACAGAAAACAATTAACCAACTGGCTGGTACCAGCACGAATTTTAGCCTGTACATCACCGATGATCCTGAATGGGCGGAGCTACCCAATATTTACATTCCAGGGACATTCAGACTATTTTCAACCACAGATTCTTCCAGAAACGAAGCATATCCTTACCTCGAAATGGAAGGCGGTAAAAAGTTATTCATTGGACCTGGAAACGGGCAGTTAATGGTAGCTGAGGAAGTAGATATATCCATTCGCTTTGCCCAAAAACCAGTTCATGCGGGGAAAATACATGTCCTGATCGACTACAAAAATCCCATCGAGCGGCAAACAGTCCAGGCTGGGCTGCTGGCGTTGGCGGAAGTATATCAAATTCCATTTGCGATTGATAATCAGCAAATTAATGAAAAAAAATATCAATGGATTCTGACAGATCATGAAATCAAAAAGGTTGTTCCGCGAACATTATATATCATTTCAGGGAAAGCCCAAAAGCCGGATATGCCGGGCAATGTGATCCAACTTCCCGATTCGTTGCGACTGTCAACATCAGGCCTGGTAGAGAGCGGGGAGTTACCGGAATGGTTAGGTAATGCTTTGGTTTCCTGGTTCAAATTAAAACAAAATAATGCTCCATTGAGCCAGAAAGCGCTTAATGCATTGTTTGTCAAAATTAAACCTGATCGTTTGCCGATGGCTGAAAAAGGAAGGCAATGGTTGTTGGTATTATTTCTGTTGACATTATTGACGGAGCGTTGGATGGCGCTGGGAAAAAACGTGAGGCGGAATTATGCATGAATTGAACAAACTGATCGGCAGCGTTACGACCCAGCTTTACGGCCGGGCAGTACTTCGTTGCCTGATGCTGGCTGTTTCGGTTTTCTTGTTGCTTTCTGTTTTTTCTCAAAATCAGTATTTATTGCCATTAGCAGGCGCTCTGGCTGGATGTGTCGCCGGAATGTGGTTGACAGGGATTTTTCAAAATAAAAAACCAGAAGCCATTTCATTGATCCATCAGCATGTGGGAGACACGGAATACAGTCTGCATATTCTCGAAAAGGAGCAGCTGAACATTGCAGAACAATTGCAATTGGAAAGGATACTGGATAAATCGTTTGATTTTCCTTATTCAAAATTGTATCAGGGAATGCGGTGGTATTTAGTTCTGCTAACCACTTCTGCCGCATTCTATTTCGTTTATCCCAAAATTCAGAATGTGCCGGGTAAAGCTTTTACGACAGTACTAGCGGACGCAGAAAGTGTGAAAAGTAATCCATTAGTGGCGCCATCTTTTCAGGCTTCGAGTGTTACGATCAGTCCGCCTGCTTACACCAAACTGCCCGTGCGGCAAACGAACGATCTCAATGTCAGTACGATAGTGGGGACAAAGCTGCAATGGAATGTGAGATTCAGTCACGATCGTGAAGTAGCCGTGAAGTTGGCCAATAACCGGGGTGAGGAGGTTTTGTTTCAAAAGCAGAATGGCTCTTTTCAATATCAGGATAGGCTTGCCGGTTCTGGTTTGTACACGATCAAGGCTTTTTGGAAAGACTCTCTGATATATCAATCTGATTTTTACAGACTGGAAGCATTGGCGGACCTGGCACCGAAAATTGAGCCTGTGTCCAAAGAATTGTATCAATATCATTTTCTCAAAGACAACAAAACCATTCAGGTATCGGCCAGGATTTCAGATGATTTCCAGGTAAGGCAGGCGTTCATCGTGGCAACACTGGCCAGGGGATCGGGTGAAAATGTAAAGTTTCGCGAGGTGAAATTTCCGTTGCTACCCACTGATTTTAAACAAGCTAACCTGAAAAAAACCATCAATCTTACCGAGCTCAATTTCGCTCCTGGCGATGAACTGTACTACTACTGGGCTGCCATCGATAACAGACAGCCGGAAGCCAATTTCAGTAAATCGGATACCTATTTCATTGTATATAAGGACACTTCACAGATCGAAGAGGCGGAACTGGCTACCATGGCCGTCAATATCATGCCGGAATATTTTCGAAGTCAGCGACAGATCATTATCGACACCGAAAAGCTGATTGCCAAGCGAAAAAAGCTGCCGACAAAGGAATTTAACTCAGTTTCAAACGAAATCGGTTTTGATCAAAAAGTGCTTCGGTTGCGTTACGGGCAGTATTTGGGAGAGGAATTCGAGACCAGCATCGGAGGTGGTGGGCTACCCGCAGAGGCGGATCATGCACCATCGGGCGCGGGGATCGTGGACGCATTCACACATAAGTCGGACGGGGTGGGAGAGGCTGCGGAGCGGCGCGCAACCGAACCGGTACACGCGGAGGCGCATGATCACGCACATGAGAAGGAGGAAAGCAGCTCCAAAGACCCGCTGGCGGCGTTAATGGAGCAGTATACCCATTCGCACGATGACGCCGAAACCAATACATTTTATGAGCAGTCGACGCGGAGCTTATTGAAAATGGCTTTGGAGCAAATGTGGCAATCGGAGCTTCATTTGCGGATGTATGAGCCTGAGAAAGCACTTCCATTTGAACATAAAGCTCTTGAATACCTCAAATCAGCACAGCATAAAGCGCGGACTTTTGTGAAGAAAAGCGGCTACGACCCGCCGCCGATCAAGGAAAAGGAAAAGCGGCTGACCGGGGAATTGAAGGACGTTTCCAGTGATTTCAATTCGAAAATATCATTTGACCAAAAACGGACGGAACAATTAGCTGCTGAAATGCTGGGCTTTTTGGAATATGACAACCCAGACAAAAACCAACTGGCAAAGTTGCAAATACTGGGTGCCGAACTGTCGGAAAGACTGATTAATAGCGGCCCGCTGCATGGTGGGTTGCAAAACTGGTCGGTAATTGCTTCTCTACAAAAACTGGTGAGCGGAAAAATACTGTCGTCGGCGGAGCAAATAAAACTGAAAAATGAACTGTATCAACGTGCGGCACCAGCAATGCAGACCCGTGCCGGTTACGTGGGCAATAAAAAACTGGAAGACGCCTTCCGTAAAAAATTACGATGAACTGGTTGAATAGTATATGATCCGATTTGATTTTGACTGGTCCGGGCCATTGAACCAGGTGATATTAGCGCTGCTCGTGATGCTTTTAGCATGGCAGATCTGGCTGGTCTTCCAGGCTGGGAAGAAAGACGCGAATGTCTCTCCGGCCAGGTTCGGCGTTCGAATGGCATTGAACGTGCTGCTTTGGGGAAGTATGCTGGCTTTTATTCTTCAACCTTTTATTCTCAAAAATCCTTCGTCAACTTTCGGCATCCTAGTGGGTGAGGAAGTACCAGCGACGATCGCGAAGAATGTGGCTGATAGCGCCGGGAAAGCTGCATTGGTGAAAGTGGAGGAGCTGAAAGAGAACAGTTTCGATACATTGCTTGTGCTGGGTCAAGGCTTTAAATTGACTGATTTTGAGTCGATTGCTCGCAATGCTCAGCCTGCTGTTATCAAATGGATACCTTACTTTCAGTCCGATCAGATTCAAAGTATAAACTGGAAAGGGATTGTCCGCAAAGGAGAAATGCAGGTGGTCCAGGGCAGCATGGAGTCTTCCGAAATGCAACTTTTGAAGCTACGGTTTGGCGACAGAACGCTGGATAGTGTATCGCTGGACAAGGGCTTCCATGCATTCAAGCTGACTTTTCCCGCATTTGGTGAAGGAAGGAATGTTACCGAACTGGTTCTGGGCAATACGATGATTGATACCATCAAGTTTTTCACCCGCCCCGCGGAGAAGCTGACGGTCCGGTTTATGCTGGAAAACCCTGATTTTGAGAGCCGTAACTTGGCTACCTGGCTGGGAAAGAATGGGCATGCTGTGATGTATGACGCTATTTTGTCTAAAAACATGAACAGTAAGTTGAACATCAACAAAGCAGAGAACCCTGATATTATTGTCACAGATGCAACCAATGCTTCAAGTGGTATTGTTAAAAAGGCTGTTTCAGAAGGCAAGAGTGTGTTATTCATGAATTTGACTGAACCAGCCGCACAAATCAATCGCATCAATGTGGCGCTGGGAACCAGGTTTCAAGTCAAAAAGATTTCGAATGAGGCGACGATTTCACTAGGTACTGAGCTGACTGCATTACCTTTTACATTTACGCCGAACCATTATAGTCTGCAAATCTCTAAACTACCGGTTGCCATTGAAAAGACTACCGGTAAAATAGCCGTCAGCTTGTTGAATGAGACATTTCCATTGCAATTGGCTGGCGACAGCACACGTTATCAGCACATTTGGAATACGATTCTGGCATTCACACGACCTGCTGAAAAGGACCGTATCAACATTGAAGCGCCCGTTCTTTTGGGAATACCCACTTTATTGAAAATAGATGGTTTAGCGGAACATCCGAAAATGGTCAAGATAGGAAATGATACCACTTTTCTAGGCTATTCCGCATTGAATAGCCAGTCGGCAACGGGACGATTGACGCCCACCGAATCGGGCTGGATTGAATTGCGCGACTATCCCGGGATTGAGATTCATGTACAAAAAACTTCACCATCTTTGTCCATTGCCACAATGCACCATTTTGTTCAGTCGAATGAAAGGTACCATTCAAAACTGGCTGAAACTACCGCCAGAAATACGGAGTCAATTTATGGAATAAGCCAAAAATTACCTGACTGGTTTTGGTTCGGACTGATTTTAATCTGCTTTGCAGCGGTTTGGATTGAAGGAAAGATCCTTTGATGACATTTTATTGCGAAGGAATGTCGGCCAGCGTCACTTGCCGCGGGTACGGAACAAAGCGGGTATTGGGCTCATTGATCTGGTAACCCTCCTCCATATACTGCCTCGCCTTTTCGAAATAGCTTTTTGACTGCTTGTTACCCGTTATTTTCATGATCATCGCCAGGTAGTAATTGGCCGTTGGATGCTGCTCGTAAAGTTGAAGGCATTCCCGGAGCCTGATTTCTGCCTTATCCATTTCGTTTTGCAGGTAGTACATGATGCCGAAATAGAGAAGCGTGTTATAATGAATGTCGTTTTTCCCTTCGCCCCGTTTTTGCTGTGCAATGTCTTTTAAAAAGTAAATTTCGGCTTTCTCATAGTTACCCAGCTCCATGTAACTCAATGCTGTGAAAAAAGAGAAGGTATGGTCCATTGTAAACGCATTCGGCGTCAATTGCTCCGCTGTTTCAAAATCTGCAATCGCTTTTTCATAGTTTTTGGCAAGAAGGCAATGCAGGTATCCACGATAACCCGTCCAGCGTTGCGGATCGAGTTGTACTGCCTTGTCATTATATTCAAATACTTTGGCAAGATTTCCGCTGGCAATGTGCGGGTGCCCTTTTTCCTGGTATGCTTCTGATACATTGGGACAAATTTTCAGCAAATTGTCGTAAGCCTCGTCCCATCCCGGGCTGTCGAATCCCGCTTCCCGAGCCTTTTGAGAATATACCTGCAAAAGGCTGTCCTGCACTTGCCGTGAGTCGCAATTGACGGTACTTTGGGAAAGCGCGGAGCCGCAAAACCATGCCAGCGATATGAGCAATGTTAGAAGTTTCATGAATGCATATTTGTGATGCCAAATTACAATTTAGTCCGCTTTCAACGACTTCGTTGGGTTCATTAACGCAGCTTTAATGGACTGATAACCAATGGTTAGCAACGTAATGATTAGCATTAGTAAACCGGTTACGATAAATACGCCGGTACCGATAGCAATGTGATAGGCGAAGTTTTGCAGCCAGCTATCCATCAGCCACCACGCCAGCGGGAAAGCGATCAGGACTGCAATCAGCACCAGTATCATGAAGTCTTTCGTGAGCATGGCAACCACATTGCTCACCGTGGCGCCAAGTACCTTTCGCACACCGATTTCCTTTTTGCGACGCTCGGCTGTGAATGCTGCAAGTCCGAAAAGCCCAAGACAGGATATGATAATGGCGAGGCCTGCGAAATACTTTGCCAGCTCCGACACCACCGTTTCGGAAGCATACTGAACCTGATAGTCGTGATCAAGGAATTGGTAGTCAAACGAATAACCCGGGTTGTATGATTTGTAAAAATTACTCATTCCGACAATGGTTTCTTTTTCCTTTCCAGCAGCAATTTTGGTCATGATGAGCATGGTTTCTGAGGGAGAAAAATAGAGGATAAATGGCTTGATTTCCTCGTGCAATGAGTTGAAATGGAAGTTTTTACTCACCCCGACAATGTGCCTGGTATTGTTGCCAATCAGGATGGTTTTGCCAATAGGATCTTGAAGTTCCATCGCTTTTACGGCTGCTTCATTCAGGATAATATTGGCTGTATCAGAGCCGTACCTTCGCGAAAAGCTACGTCCTTCTGCCATTTTGATCCCAATGGTTTCGATGAGGTCGTAATTCACCGGCATTTTGTAAAAACGGATCTTGTCGTCTGCATTTTTCCCGTCCCAGCGCACACCAGTGCCGGGTAAGGACGCAGGAAGAATGATTTTTTGCTGGATACTGGCAGCATTCACGACACCCGGCAGTGATTTCAGCTGTGCGAGAAAGGATTCAGGTTGCTCGGCTACGCGTCCCTGCATTTCAAAATAAAGAATATTGTCTTTGTCGTAACCCAGATTTTTGTGCTGAACGTAATTGATCTGCCGATAGACTACCATTACCGACACAATGAACACGACTGATATCGTGAATTGAAAAACGACCAGGCCTTTTCTCACCCATAATTCGCCAAATGAACTTACCAGGTTCCCTTTTAGCGTAGTAATGGGACTGAATCGTGAAAGGTGTAACGCCGGATAACTGCCAGCCAATAATCCTGTGACAACGGTAATAGACAGTATGCCAAGAATGATTTTCGGGTCAAAATGCAATGTGAGCTGCTTACCCGTTATGGTATTAAATTGAGGTAAAAGCAGTGTAACGAGCAGCATTGCGATGAGTAATGCGATAAAACTCATGAGCAACGATTCGCTCAGGTACTGAAACACCAATGTAGATCTCGCCGCGCCCAGTGCTTTTTTTACACCCACTTCTTTGACCCTCACTGAGGCTTTGGCGGTGGATAGGTTCATGAAATTGATGCACGCGATGACCAGGATAATGACCGCAATCAGGGCAAACAAGCCTACGTAGGAAATTTTGCCACCAGCCTGTACACCATTTTCAAACTTCCCGTGCAGATAGGTGTCGGAGTATTTATTCAGGAATAATCTGGATGTCGAATCATTGAAACTTGTTTTCGCCAGACCTGCCATCTTCTGGTCGAAAAGCACCGGGTCAGCGCCTTCTCTGAGTACAATATAGCAGTTGAATGGGCCGCTGCTGGTTTTGGGCATTCGGCCTGGGGGCATGATCTGGTTCCAGGCATCCATTGATAAAAGAAAATCATATTGCTGGGAAGAATTGACCGGAAAGTCTTTAAAAACAGCTGTAATCATGCATTTCCCTGAAAAAGACAACCATTTCCATTCGATGATTTTCCCTGCGGCCTGATCTGCGGAACGGAAGAGTTGCACCGCGAGTTTTTCGGAGATAGCAATGGAATTCTTATTGACCAGCGCTTCATTTTTGTTGCCTTGTATCAATGGAAATGAAAACACATTGAAATAATCCTGACCAACGAAGTTTCCGCCAGCACTTACCGTGTTGCTGCCCACCGAAAGGCTGAATTTCTGAAACCAGGTGGAAGGTGTGGTGGTGACGGCCATTTCAACTTCCGGCATTTCCTGTACGAGCGTTTCACCCATGCGGTCACCGGTACCATTCGAAGTGGCAATCCCGCTGCTGCTTTTTTCATGGATCATGACTTCGTAAAGCCGGTTGTCCTTTTCGTGGAATTTATCAAAGCCAAGCTCATCGGTGACCCACAAACAAATCAACAATGTACAGACGAGCCCAGTGGAAAGCCCGACCAGATTGAGCATCGTGAACTGCCTGTCTTTCAGCAAATGGCGCCAGGCTGTTTTGAAATAATTACGGATCATATCCAAACTCAACATATTAACGGAGCGGGTTTCGGTGGATCTTTGATTGAAAAAATACGGACTTAAATGCCTGATAGCGGCGAATGCGTAATTCCGGCGGGCCTTGGCAACATTACCTTGTTTGATGTCTTTTACAAAAACTTCACAAAGGTTCCCCTGAATATCTTCCAGAAAACGGTCATCGACCCATTTTTCAAGCAAATAATCAGCCCAGCGCGGAGGTTTTGGCGGAGCACTCATTCAGATCTCAGGCTTTTGATCGGATTCATCATCGCGGCTTTGATCGCCTGGAAGCTCACTGTCGCTAGTGTAATCAACAGCGTTCCCAGGCCGGTGAGGGCAAATATCCACCAGGAAATACTGGTCCGGTACTGGAATTTTTCGAGCCAGCCATTTAGAAAATAGTAGGAGAATGGCGCGGCGATCACGAACGAAATGCAAATAAGAATTACAAAATCCCTGGATAGCATGCCCCAAACGTTCAGAATGGTTGCTCCCAAAACTTTTCTGACCCCGATTTCCTTGGTACGCTGCTCGGCGATGAATGACGCGACACCGAACAGGCCGAGGCAGCTGATCAGGATCGCCAGGGCTGAGAAGAAAGTGGTTAGTTTGGCAATGCGCATTTCATCGTAAAACTTCCCGTCATAATCCTGATCCACAAAATGTGCCTCAAATGGTACTGCCGGGTCATATTTTTTGAAAATACGCTCTACTTTTTGCAATGATGCGCTCGCACTCAGTTTTGGGTTGATCCGGAGGCTGATTACCCCACCCATATCATTGGCCAAACTATAAACCAGTGGCCTGACAGCCTCATAAGGCGAATCGATGATCATGTCTTTTACCACACCGATGATTTTGACAGGACTGTCGAACCACATCAGGTTCTCGCCAACAGGATTTTTGAGGCCCATGAATTTTACAGCTGCTTCGTTCACGACCAGCCCCGACGAATCACTGGCAAACTCCCTACTAAAATTCCGGCCATCTACAAATTTCCAGCCAATGGTTTGTGCGTACTCGTACGAAACATTGTTGTAGCTGAAATCTGTGGATTGCGAGGGATCTTTATCTTTCCAGACAATGCCGCTTGTCGATGCCCAGTTGTTGGTTGCCGGACTGTTGGATTCAGCCATTTCAATGATGGCATTATTGCTTTTCAATTCATTTCTTACTGCCTCGAAATGCTTGTGGATCTCGGGCGTCCACAGATAAACCGTTACCAGGCCGTTTTTTTCGTAGCCAACCGGCCGGTCTTTCGCAAATTGTATTTGTCTGAAAACAACGATCGTACCGATGATCAAAACAATCGAAACAGTAAACTGAACAACTACGAGCGTCTGTCGGGGCATTGCTGCGAACCGTCCTGCCTTGAAGGTACCTTTCAGTACTTTCACTGGTTGAAATGACGACAGGTATAGTGCCGGATAACTTCCTGCTATAAATGCTGTCAAAAGTGTAAAGCTCAGTCCTAAGGCCCAGAAGACAGGATTCACCCACAGGATTTCCAATTTTTTGTCTGCTACTTCATTAAAAAACGGAAGCATAAGCAAAACAAGAAGGAATGAAACTACAAATGCCAAAGCCACGACCAGCAGTGATTCACTTAAAAATTGCGTTACGAGCTGGTTTCTTACAGACCCGACAGCTTTGCGGATGCCCACTTCTTTCGCCCGTTTTTCGGATCTTGCCGTACTGAGGTTCATGAAATTAATACAGGCCAGCAGCAGTACAAATGCGCCTATCATACCAAAAAGCCACACATTTTCGATCCTTCCACCCACACGGTGACCGTTTTTAAAAGTAGAATAGAGATACCACTGAGACATTGGATTGACGAACACATCCGGCTTAAATTTCAGTTGCTCCTGCCGGATATTTTTCTTTTTCACATCCTTAATCCTGGCAGAAACCTGGTCTACATCGGCATGCTCATTCAACTGGGCAAAAATCTGAAAATTATTGGGTCTCCACGGATCTTCCATCGTTTTCAGTGAAGGGTTAGTGACCTCATAAAGCGACCAGGGAGCCAAAAAGGTCAGATTCCGAAATGTGGAGTTGTAAGGAAGGTCTTCATAAACGCCGGTCACTTTGACATTCTGGCTATTGTCCATTTTAATGACCTTTTCCATCGGATCGGCTTCGCCAAAAAGTGCATCGGCGACAGATCTGGAAATCATGATGGAATTAGGTTCTCTGAGGCCCGCCCATGTTCCTGAAAGCATTTCCAACGTCAGCATTTCCGGCGCGCCTGATTCAATGTAGTTGCCGCTTTTGCTCACTCTTCTGTCGCCAAATGCAAGAATGTGCGGTGACGTCCAGCTCGACATCAGGATATGCTTGAAATCACTCCCGTACTTATTGCGAAGCTCATCGCCGAGTGGGTACGGGACGGAGTTTTGTGTATTAGTAACCCCGTTGCTGGTCTGATGTTGCAAAATCTGGACGATCCTGTCAAAATTTTTGTGATACCGGTCATAAGACAATTCATCGTAGATCCACAAACCAATGAGCATGGCCACGGCCATTCCCATGGCGAGTCCGGTGATGTTAATGAAGCTGTAAGCCTTATTTTTGGCCAGCGTTCGCAGTGAGATTTTAAAGTAGTTCTGGATCATTTCAGGGCTAAATAAGTAGGTAGGAGAATATTGCGTTGGCTTTCTTTTGATAAAATAAGGTCTTATATATCTGACAGCGGCAAACAAGTACAGCCATTTTGCTTTTTTGTATCCCGAGCGTTTTGCCAGGATCAGGAAAACTTCATGCAGATCGCCGAGGACATCTTCCAGGAAATGAGGGGCAATGACGACACCGAGCAGGTAATCGATCCATTGGGGTGGAGTGGCATTTTTTTTCGGCTCTTTCATGGCTATGAGAAGCTGAGTTTGGGCTGCATTTTTTCGGCCGGAATATTTTGCCAAAGTTGCTGACGCAATTGCTGGATTTCCTGCAAACCCCTGTTTCCATAACTGGTAATGGTGAAGTACCGTTTTCTCCGGCCACCTCTTTCGGCAGTAGCGCCGCCCATTTCCGAAGTGAGAAAACCTTTTTCTTCCAATCTATATAGGGTAGCGTGCACCGCACTGAGCGAAATGGTACGACCGGTGTATTGCTGAATGTTTTCCCAAATCGTCACGCCATAGGCTTGCTCCGTGCAGGCTGCTACTACCAGCAGGACAATTTCTTCAAATTCTCCCAGAAATGTTCTTTTCATAAACCAATAGACTGATTAGTTATAACAATGCAAAACAAATCCCTTGCCAGTTTGGAAAACAGCATAGATTCATCAGAAAGGGCATATTTGAAATCAGTCAATGTCCGTTTGCGAACATTTGTTGTTCGGGGCTGGACATGAATAAAAAAAATTACATCACCTTGTAACGTTTTCCCGGCTCAGTCGTCTCTGTCATTGAAATGGATTTACAAGCCTTTAACCAACGCATTCTTCCCGTGCAGGGACGCCTTTTCAGGCTCGCACAAATGTTTCTCCGCAATCGCGAGGAAGCGGAAGATGCTATTCAGGATGTGTTCCTGAGGTTATGGGTCAACAGGCAGCAGCTGGAAACCTATCAGAGCATTGAAGCGCTGGCCGTTCAGATGACTAAAAATATATGTCTGGACAGGTTGAAATCGCATCACAAACAGAAAACAAGCGGCGATGCCGATATGCTCAGCTTGCAAGCTGACGATGTGTCTCCGTACCGGCAGGTGGAAAATACCGATAGTGCAGGCCTGATCCACAGGCTGATAGGGGAACTGCCAGAGCAACAGAAGCTGGTACTGCATCTGAGAGACGTGGAGGAATATACATTGGAAGAAATTGAACAGGTTACCGGGCTGAGCAATGCCAACATTCGCGTGATCCTTTCGAGGGCGAGGCAGAAGCTCCGGGACAATTACCTTAAAGCAAACGACTATGAAGCAGGATATTGAAAAACTACTTGAAAAATACTACGAAGGCGAAACGTCGCTGGAAGAGGAGCGGGAACTGAAAGCATTTTTTCAGGGCAACGAGGTACCGGCGCATTTGCAAAGCCATGCGGCACAGTTCACTTATTTTAAGGAAGCCCGTGACGAGCATCCTTCGCTTACATTCAACAGTGAACTCGCCATGAAACTTGATCCACCTAAGCAAGGACCGGTTCGCAGGCTTACCAGCTGGTTCATAGGCATTGCAGCCGGATTGGCGCTGCTGATTGTTGGGTTTACGGGTGGCTGGGTGTTTCAGGCAAGATCAGGACAAGGTGTTGCCGGAGTGTTTGCCAAATCGGAGGACGTAGCGACGGCTAATCAGATGAAAAAAGTGCTGGCATTTGAGCAAACCACCATCACTTCCGCCAGTGAGCGCATTCAGGCTGTGAACCAGAGTTACGAAATCTCGGACGTGGACAGTGACATTACCCAGCTGCTGATCAATACCCTCAATTTCGATCCGAATATCAATGTCCGGCTGGCCGCATGCCAGGCGCTTGTGCATTTCGAAAGTCAAAGTGATGTGAGCGAGGCGCTGATCCGTTCCCTCGCCATTCAAACCGACCCGAATGTGCAGATATCGCTGATCGAAGCGCTAGTAGCCATTAAGGAAAAGCGCGCGGTGAACCAGTTTCAACAGCTGGCCCGGAACAACGAGGTACTGGATGTAGTGAGGCTGAAAGCGGAAGAAGCCGTGTACAGGCTCGAAGAGCCAGTCGCCACATCGAAACCATTGACATTATAAGAAACGACCCTGCGGATTTTACATTTACCAATCATTATTTCAATCAAAACCATGAAAAAAGCGCTTTTAATGAGTGTGGGTGTACTTTGTTGCCTTGCAGATTTGCAGGCTCAAAACCCGGAGTTCAAGACCAAACTGGCCAATTCGAAGGATAAGAAACTAACCATTGAAATGGCCGACAGCGACATCAAGATCGAAGGATACAATGGTGACGAGCTGATCATTCAGGCCTCGTCGGGATATGAGGCGCCGCCAGATCGTGCCAAAGGATTGAAGCCGTTGTACTATAATGCCGTTGATAATTCCGGTATCGGGCTGTCTGTCACGCCGGACGCTAATGGTTTAAAAATCGAGAAAGCGACGCGTAAATCCATCAAGTATACGATACGCTTGCCGCGCCAGGTTTCGGTTTTGTACCAACAAACAAACTGGCAGGGCGGCTCGGGAATTAGTGTCAGCAATGTGGATGGTGACCTGGAAATCCGTACCAATAATGCCAATATCAATCTTAATAATGTAACTGGCCCGGTGGTCGCGAACAGTACGAGCGGAGATGTGAAGGCGGCTTTTGCTATTGTAAATCAGGGTAAGCCCACTGCGATTTCGAGCATTAGCGGTACAGTGGACGTTTCGTTGCTTGCTGCGGTGAAGGCCAACCTGAAATTGCGCTCGATCAATGGTGAAATGTATACAGATTTTGACCTGGGCCTCAAAAGCTCGAAGGACGGAATTCCGAAGTTAAGCGGAGGAAGTAACATTGAGGGCACGATCAATGGTGGCGGTGTGGAAATCCAGATCAATACCATCAGCAGCGATATTTTTATCCGTAAACAAAAGTAATTGTTCACCAATAGCCTATTAAACCATGAAAAATATACTATTCCTGATCGCATTTGCATTCGTATGCAGCCCGCTTTTTGCCCAGAAAATCATTGAACATAAACTGCCTTACGAAACGGGCAAGACGGTAAACCTGAACCTGAAATTCGCCGATAGTATCAAGGTAAGGTACTGGGATAAATCGGAAGTGTCTGTACGAATTGCTGTTACGATCAACAAGGGTAAGTTGAATGACGCATTGCTGGTAACGAAAAGCACAACAGCAGACGAGGTGATCCTGAAAACAGATTTCGATCAGGACTTAGTGAAACAAGGAAAAGGGGAGGACTGTCCTGGCGATAAGAAAGGAACATGGAGCAGCAACGACGGCAAGGACCGCCACTATGTGTGCAGCGAGATCAACTACCAGGTATATCTCCCGCGCCAGGCGAAACTGAAGCTGGAAACCATCAACGGCAACATTGATATCGAAGGGGCGACATCGACTGTTCTGGCCAAAACGATCAGCGGATATGTAGATATGAGCTGGCCAAAAGCGAAGGGCGCCAATGTTGCTATGAAAACCATTACCGGCGAAGTTTACTCAGACCTTAACATTGATTTTAAAAATAAAAAGCAAAAGAACCCTATCGTTGGCTATTTGCTGGAAGGCACATGCAACGGTGGAGGCCCGGAAGTAAGGCTCGAATCGATCAGTAACAATGTCTATTTCCGCAAGCGGGACTGATAGCAGGATGGTTTTTGTCCAAAACTGAATTGATGATGAAAATGATCGCCTGTCCGTGATTTCGGGCAGGCGATCGCGCATTTGGGGAATACGCTGGTTTTGAGAAGATTATTTTTCCGGGATAAAAAGAAGTGCAAACAAAGTCACACCATTAACGGTAAAATCCACAAAAGATTAGCTCTTCATTTCATAACACTTTGTATGATTGAATAGTAGCTCGTGTTAGGTAGTGGGGTGTAGTAGAAATTTTATTTTCCGGTGGCGCTTTTTATGGCCGAAAAAACTGCCCCCAACGAGGCCTGGATACACCCTGAAAATCCCCCAGCTCACCCCAAAAACGAAAGGGTATTAAACTGAATAAATTATAATTGCAGTGCGTTGAGGTACTAAATGCCTTGACGATTTTTGTAATCAATCTTAGTTTTGTTTAAAAACACTATCACATGAAGACCCAGAGTAAGTATTTGGATGAAATTAACAGGCTGCTTGCAGACTATCTGCTCGAAATCGAAAAGTCTGATTTGAAGCCCCTTTCGGCGCAGGTTTATCAGGTTCAGTCTAAGAATTTTGTTAGATGGATCAATGGTGAATTTACCCCGGGAGAAGTAAAAAAAGCGAAAAGACTAAGTCAGGAAAAGTCTGACAAAGAGAGCTAGGTTTTGCCCGGCATTATTTACACTCCGTTCCTCTTCATTACTCTCCTTCTGAAACACCCGGCTCCACCGGAGATATAATACATACGACAACAACATTGTTTGTCAAAAACTTTGAGTATGGCAGTAACAGCAAGATCGTTTCTGCTTTAAAAAACAAAACACCTCCACGGTAGTACCGGAAGGTGTAAAATATACTCAACGTTTATAACGTATTTCATTACGTTCAGATCCAGAAGCTACTTTCACTCTTACCCACGTTTCATCCTATATTTTGAAAGTATTTGCAAAAATACTACCCAAAAGGGTTAAAAAATGTAGATACCTCTCAATGCGTATGTAGCAATTTCGCTACATTTTGTATTGTGTATTTTAGGTAGTTTTGAATTTTCCAATGGTTACAAATCACATATAGAATCAGACAATTGCTTCGTACAATCATAAATGGTACAAAACAATTGTTAGTAAACCGAAACGCATGAATCTATCGTTTTTGGAATGGCCTGTTCGTAAACAACTGGCGCTGGAAACCAACATACTGAACCGTGCGCGCATCAAGGTATTGTCTTACTCACTGCATTTGCGGCTTGTAACGACCGGCATGCTGCTGGTATATTACATGTCCGAAAACTATCAGCAACAAGCTAGCCGGATCGCCATTTTGATGGGGATAGCGGTCGTTTTCTACGTTGCGCTGGCAATGGGCTGTGACTGGCGCAAAGCTGTACATGTGGGCATCATGATCTTCCTGATGATCATCCTGAGCAATCTCTTTATCTATCAGAAAGGATTTCATCTGGTGACATTACAATATGTCGTCATCATTAGTATTTACGCGTTTTATGGCCTGGGTAACCGCTGGGGAATCATTTATTCGCTAGCCGGCGTGATCCCGTTCGTGTTGTACATTTTGTTCGAAAGCGATTTAGGGACAGATATTCCATGGGGACCCGAGGGTACCGGAAAAGTGACGGTCACGATCCTGCTCTTTCACAACTTCTTTTTTCTGGTATTGATCAATTATTACTTTTTTACTTCTTTTTACAAGACGATCGACGCACTGGATGCCCGCACGATGGAGCTGACGGCCAGCCTGGACTACGTCGGAGATTCACAAAAAAAACTGGAAGCGGAGTTTGTACACCAAAAACACCTGATTGCCAGTATTTCTCACGACATTAAGACCCCGCTACGGTTTTTGATGACGACCACGGGGCGTTTGGCGAGAAACCATCCTGACCTTCCTACCGTCCGTGCCATCAGCCAGTCGAGTTACAGGCTCTATCATTTCATGAAAAATCTGCTGGAATATACAGAGTTCCGTTACAAGAATACGACCGTCAATTTTACCTATCTGGACGTCAGTGAACTGGTGGATCAGAAGTTTGAGATCTTCGCCAGTGAGGCTGAGAGTAACTCCAACACTTTTACGAACAGCATCACGCCGGGCGTCATTCTGAAAAGTAACCAGCAGCTTGTGGGCATCATCCTTCACAACCTGATCGACAATGCGAACAAGGTCACCAATGATGGCACGATCGAAGTTACTTACCAGGATTTTCGCGACACATTGCACATCATCGTCAATGATACGGGGCCGGGAATGGATGCCAGGATCATGAACTGGATCAATAGCGATCACAAGCTGCCCGGGCCGGAGCACAATCCCCAAAGTTTTGGAATGGGGCTGCTCATTGTGAAGGAAATCAGTAATCTGATCAACGCAAAGCTGTTTGCGGAACGATTTGATCCTACCGGGACATCGATTCATATTATTTTTCCAAAAAAATAGGTTGTAGCTAATTTTCTACATGTATTTTCATATTTATTAAACTAATTTTAAATGGAATTGAGGTAACGTGCATTTGAATGAAAACAATTTTACTTGTGGAAGATCACTCCATTGTAAGGATGGGAGTGAAATTATTGATCGAAGACTTTATGCCCTCGGTGATGATTATCGAGGCAGGCACTTTTAACGACACGTTAAGGCATCTCCAGACAAGGTATTTTGACCTGGTGCTGCTCGATATCCGTATCCCCGGCGGAGAGGCTTTTCATATGATCACCCGCATCAGGGAAATTCAGCCGAAAGTAAGGATACTCATCTTTTCATCTCAGGACGAGGAACTATACGCGATCCATTATGTGAGGGCCGGAGCTAACGGGTTTTTGCCCAAGGATTCATCTAACGAAGAGGTGGAAAAGGCCATCACCTCCGTTCTGAATGGGGGTACTTACATCAGCAGCATTGTCCAGGACCAGCTCGTTAACAATACTTTGCTGGAACGAGAGAGCAAGGAAAGTCCGCTGGAAATTCTGTCTAACCGAGAGCTTGAAATCATGGATTTGTTACTGACCGGTAAATGGACCAAGGACATTGCAACAGACCTTAACATCAAGGAAAGTACCGTAAGCACCTATAAAGCCCGGATCTTCGAAAAGCTTGAAGTCACAAATATCCTGGAATTGTTCAAAAAAGTAGAGATTTACAAGAGGCGGAAAACTGACTTAAATTAGCGGGGCGGGTTGTCGAATCATCGTGACACGGTGTCGTTAAATTCGTATGACCTATTCGTTTACAGCCATTTGTATAATAATATTCAATACTTATTTTTACTGGATAATCTGCCGGCGGTGCCGGTAACGTGAACCTCTATCATCATTTCCGCTTCAATGCAAAGAACATTAGACTATAACACACATCGGGCAATGCCGTTTATAGGGATGGTTATGCTCACTATCGTCACAGGGGCTGTCATGTGGTATTCGATTTTTTACAGCCTGTATCAGGTCCTTCATTAGAAGTATGGCGTGCAAAGCGCGAGAAAGTGCTTACTACTCTGCTTTGAGCGACTTGACGGGATCTGTCAGGGCTGCACGGATACTTTGAAAACTGACGGTTAACAATGCAATGGAAATCGCGATCGCAGCTGCAATTGCGAAAATCCCCCATGACAGATCAATATGATACACGAAGTCTTTCAGCCACTGGTCCATCAGGTACCATGCGGCAGGGCTGGCCAGTACGATTGAGATCAGGATTAGTTTCATGAAGTCTTTTGACAGCAATGCGACCATACCGGCTACATTGGCACCGAGTACCTTACGTATACCGATTTCTTTGGTACGCTGCTCAGCGGTAAACGCTGCAAGGCCGAGCAGTCCCAGGCAAGAAATGATCACGGCCAGCATTCCAAAATACCGGATCAGTGTGTTGACGATCATTTCGGAACGGTACATTCGCTCATAATCTTCGTCGAGGAAGTTATATACAAATGGGTAATTGGGATTGAACGCACGCGTTATTTTTTCAACATGCGCAATAGCTTCGGTAGTTTTGCCCGGTACCGACCGCACCATCAGGAATTCGGTGTTTAATCCTTTGTAATTGACCAGAATAAGTGGTTTGATCTCCGAGTGGAATGAATTAAGGTGAAAGTCCTTCATGAGCCCCACAATAGTACCTTTCCCCATCCAGAATTTTACCTGCTTGCCCACCGGATCCTGCATTTTCATCATTCTGGCAGCAGCCTCATTGATGATATAATTGGCAGTATCTGCGGCGTAGTCTTTTGAGAAATCCCTGCCATCGACCATTTGAATATGCATGGTTTTAGCAAAATCATAACCCACATAGGCCGCGCTGACCGAATTGTCAAGATTTTTGTCCCGCCCTGTCCAGTCCAGGTCGCCGGAGACGCCCATAATATTGGTCGGAATAGCACCAGTCGTAGTAGCGGCGTCAATGGCCGGAGAATTCATGATTTCTTGGCGAAAAGCTTCCAGTTTATTGTTCAGATCGCCCTCCAAAGGAATATACAAGACGTTTTCCTTATCCAGGCCCAGCCGTTTCGTTTGTATATAGTCCATTTGCCTGCCAATTACCAGTATGCCGACGATCAGAAAAATGGAAAGACTGAATTGAAATACCACTAGTCCCTTGCGCAGAAAGACACCTTTATTGGAAAAAGAGATCCTGCCTTTCAGGATCCTGATGGGTTGCAGGGCGGCGAGGTACAAAGCAGGATAACTGCCCGCTACGACACCGGTAATTAATATCAATGCGATGATCGACAACCATAATGATGGGTCAAGGCTGCTGAAACTGATCTGCTTCTGCACGACCTCATTAAATACCGGCAGCAGGCCAATGATGAACAGTAATGCCAAGCCTGCCGCTAATGCGCTGACGATCAGTGATTCGCCAAGAAATTGGATGACCAGAAATTTCTTTTCCGCTCCCACTACCTTCCGCACGCCGACTTCCTTGGCCCTTTTGACCGACCGGGCAGTGGCAAGGTTCATGAAATTGACGCAGGCGATCAGCAGGATAAATATGGCGACGATAGAAAAAATACGAACATATTCGATACGTCCGCCAGCCTGTTTCAAGCCTTCGTATTCCGAATAGAGGTATACGTCCTGCATACTTTGGAGCATCGGAAAGCTTGCCAGTTCGGGCGGTGCTACCTTTTTGATGACTTTCTTCATGATACTTTCAGCATGCGCCGCATTGGCGCCAGGATTCAGCAAAGCATAGGTTTTGAAAGAGGAATTGCCCCACCATTTCATCCAATCCTGCTCCTGCGCTTTGAAGTTCACGATCCATTCAAACCGGATGGAAGAGTTGAGAGGGATATTTTCAAACACCGCGCTCACGATCATATCCTTAGCATTATCCAGCCGCAAAGTTTTTCCTACCACATTGACACTGCCGAAGTACTTTTCCGCCAGTTTCCGCGAGATAGCAATGGATGTGGGCTGTTCAATGGCTCTTGCAGGATCACCTTGTAAAAAAGGGGACTGAAAAACCTCAAAAAAGTGGCTGGTAGCATATATACCATCCTCTTTGGTCGCTTTTTCTCCGACACGGATCAATTGTCCGCGGTTCCAGGTTATTTTGGTAATGGCTTTAATTTCAGGTACATCCTTTTCCAGCGCATCCACCCACGGGCCGGGAGTAGCCTCACCGGCGCCGACCTGTCCCCGCCAGTCATAACCCGAGCGGACGAAATAAATGTCTTTCAGGTTCGGATAAAAACTATTAAATGAGACCTCATCCTTTACCCAAAGCCAGATCAGCAGACTGCACGACATGCCGAGTGCAAGGCCAAAAATATTGATAAAAGAAAACAGCTTGTTTTTGAGCAGGCTTCTGATGGCAATTTTGAAGTAGTTTTTTAACATGGCCTTTGTTGGGTTGGCTGGAACGGAGTCCTGAACGGATAAATATGAAGCTAAAAATTGCGTTCCATCGGGAAGGATATTTTGTAATAAATTGTAAATCAATATGTAACGAATTTTTAAATCCGTTTTGCTGTCCACTTTCGGACAATACAAAGGCGTAAACGAACGGTGACGTTTGTTAAAGAAAGTTAAACCAGTCTTCATAGGATGGCGGCTTAACTTTTTTTAAGATTCTCGCTCCCAATGCTTCCAGGCGAATGCGATAGTTTTGGCCATCGGTTTACAGCACGATCCAAATCCTTATTAATCATGACACTTTTCAAAAAATGGAACAACATTACAGCGTGGAGCATATTCGCACTGGCATTCGCTACCTACCTGATCACCATGGAACGCACGGCCAGCTTCTGGGACTGCGGTGAGTTCATTGCCGCCGCATTTAAATTACAGGTTCCACATCCGCCGGGTGCGCCGTTTTTCTTGTTGGTAGGCAGACTTTTCTCACTATTAGCATTCGGTGACCTCACCCAAGTAGCCTATTGGGTCAATATGGTATCGGTGCTGAGCAGTGCTTTTACGATATTTTTTCTGTTCAAAACCATTTCTTTGCTCACGGTCAGGTTGTTAGGGAAGAAAGAGTCAGAGCTAATGGCACAAGACATTTTTTTGGTAATGGGTTCGGCTACGATTGGTGCACTTGCTTATGCCTGGTCGGATTCGTTCTGGTTTTCCGCGGTGGAAGCAGAAGTATATGGTATGTCGTCATTCTTTACCGCCATTTTGATTTGGGCTGTTTTCAAATGGGAAAGTATGGAGGATCCGGCCACGGAAAACAGGTGGCTGATCCTGGCGGCTTATCTGGTAGGCATTTCCATTGGCGTGCATTTGCTTAACCTGGTTACCATACCGGCTTTGGCGCTGGTTTATTACTTCAAAAAATACCCAAAACCGACCGTTTTCGGAGGTTCTGTCGCATTTCTAACCGGTCTGATCATTCTGGGTATCATCAATGCCGGTATCATTCCCGGCCTGCCCGAACTGTCGGCCAAATTTGAAATATTCTTTGTCAACTCGCTTGGCCTGCCTTACAACTCTGGTATTATTTGCTTCATTGTTCTTTTTCTGGGCAGCCTTACCTGGGCTATCCGTTATTCGCACCGAATGGGTAAAGTGCTGCTGAACACCGGCTTGTTATGCTTTGCGTTTATACTAACAGGTTATGCGTCGTATATGCTGGTTCTGGTTCGCTCGGAATACAATCCGCCCATTAACGAAAACAATCCAAGCGACGTGCTGCGCTTTGTTTATTATCTCAAAAGGGAGCAATACGAGAGTCGGCCACTGTTATATGGGCCTTCTTACACATCCAAGCCCGTCAGTCAGAAACGGGGTGCTCCGGTTTACACAAAAAAGGATGGAAAATATGTCATTACCGACTACAAACCGATTTATGGTTATGAACCGGGCGCTAATATGCTGTTACCGAGGATGTACAGCGCCCAGCCGGGACATCCGGGGCTATATCAGCAAATGATAGGGCTTGCGGAAGGGCAGCAGCCCACCATGCGCCATAACCTGAGCTATATGTTTTCACATCAGTTGGGGCACATGTACTGGCGTTATTTTCTATGGAATTTCGCGGGCCGTGAGAGTGATAAGGAAGGGGCGGGGACGCTGCTGCCATGGCAAACTGCCCAATCGTTTCCCTCATCCATTGCCGGAAACAGGGGGCATAACAACTTTTTTATGCTTCCATTTCTGCTTGGTGTAGCGGGCATGATATGGCTATACCGGCGTAGTCGGCGTGATATGCTGGTGTTGGGTTTGCTATTTGTATTAACAGGCGTCGCGCTGGTCGTTTACCTCAACTCGCCACCTTCGGAGCCGCGTGAAAGGGATTATATCTACGTCGGGTCATTCTATATATTTTGTATCTGGATTGGTTTTGGCGTGTTGGCGGTAGCGCAGCTGTTACAGAAATGGGTTCAGAATAACAATTTGCGGGTAAGTCTGGCGACGGCAATGAGCCTGGCAGTTCCGGTAGTAATGCTGACAAAGGGCTGGGATAACCACGACCGCAGCAATCGCTATCATTCAGTTGATTTTGCGCGTAACCTGCTGAATTCCTGTGCTCCCAATGCGATACTGTTCACGGGCGGCGATAATGACACATTCCCGTTATGGTATGTACAGGAAGTGGAAGGTTTCAGGAAGGATGTGCGGGTTTGCGTGCAGACGTTCCTGGGCGCCGACTGGTACATTGAGCAATTGAAACGAAAGATCAATACTTCCGAGGCGCTTCCGCTATCTCTGGATTCCAATGCGTACGCCAGCGGGAAGAATGATTACGTGCCTTTTTATGAAATCCCGGCTGTTAAAAACGGTATCAATCTCAAAGAATATTTGGAACTGATCCAGCAGGATAACAAAGCCATTCAGGTGCCCCTGACGAGCGGGGATATGACTTCCATACTGCCTTCTTCCAGGTTTTTCCTGCCTATTGATACGGAGCAGGTCAAGAAAATGAATATTGTAAAAAATGACCTGGTGCCATTCCTGAGCGATTCCATGAGCTGGAACATTGGCGAGAAAGACCTTTTGAAAGGTGATCTGGTGATGCTGGACATCATTGCAAGCAACAACTGGAAACGACCCGTTTACTTCTCATCCACTATGGGTTCGACGCATAATCTGGGCTTGCAAGAGTACATGCAGCTGGAAGGATATACATTCCGCCTGCTTCCTGTGCGGGTACCGGGCGCTGAGGACGGCTACGTGAATACGGACGTGATGTATAACAACATGATGAACAAAACCTTCTGGCGTGAAATGAATAATCCCAAAACCTACTACGACGATACCTATCTGGGTTCGCCGGTAGCTTCGGGCCGGATCGCGTTTCTTCGCCTCGCCGGGCAACTAATCGCGGAAAACAGTCTCAACGACGCCAAAAAAGTCGTCAACAAAGCCATGACCGTCATGCCAGACGATACCATTCCCTATGACCAGTTTTCAGCCGGTTTTGTGGGAATGCTGTTTGATGTTGGCGAGGAAAAAAAAGCATTGGACTCGGCCCGGACGATGGCGCTCCGATCGGATGAAAACCTGACGTGGGCAAAGGATAATGGCGGCCAAAGGACCAGGGATGTGAATGTGGATCTGTACATTTTACAGACCATTGTTCAGGAATGCAAGCGTGCAGGGAGAGAGGCGGAGACGCAGAAATACGATGCTATGTTCCGGAAGCATCTGGTGGCTTTTAATATGGTTAGTAGGGGGGGATTAGCTCAGATACGTAAATAGGTGATGTCCTTCTTTTTGTCGTTCAAACTGGAACTTAATCTTAGTACAAGCTTGTTTTCGGTAATGCTAATAATTATAAACGATAAATACATCCTAAACTTCTTGCGATCTAACCACAGCGTCAGCCGGTTTTTGTCCCGCAGTTCCCAAGTACCATTATACTCATCACCGGAATGCCAACCGGGTATCGTCGAGTTCTTTGTTGAAGAATTTCCTTCAATATGAAATGTCGAATCTGCGTTAATTTGGAGGTCATTCCATTGAGGTTCTTTACTTGTTGTATCCTGATTTTTAATGTTCGGATTAACACGCCGCCAATGTCCAATGAAGGATTGTTGACTATATGTCGGAGTAAAAAGACATATAGTCAACGATATTGAAATTAAAAATTTTAAAAGCATAATAGGCAGTTAACAAGTCAATGTCATTTTCTTACATCATTGTACGCGGAAAGAAGTGCTTCCAGTACAAATTCTTTGGGTACATTATTCAGGTCAAAAGTTGTGGCCCCTTTTTCACCCCATTTGTTTGGGATTGGATAGATGTTCTCACTGTCCATTTTACAGAAGATGGTTTGCTCTTCGGGAGTTAAGAAGGTGTCTTTGCAAATGAAATTGGAAAAAATGGTATCAATTTCGAAAAGGCATCACGGCCTGAATCTGCAATTGGATTCGTCCCGGTAGCAAAACGATGGCCAGTCGCTATTTTTTGTTTACTTCATCGCCTGTTTTATCCCAGCCGGTTATGTACAAGGGAACCACTTGCATCATGATCTGCATGGAATCGGGTTTGGTATCGGCCCAGATTGTATGCACGACTGCCTGTTGACCTTTCATTATGAATTTGTCGATGAAGGTATCGATTTCATCAAAGTTGTACTGAAGGGGCTTCAACGCTACAATATGATCGGCCCCTGCTTCTTGATATAGCCAGTGCGAGGCGTTTATTTTGACTAATTGCTTGTGGATGTAATTAGATCCCGCATAAAAATTACCTGCAACTGAGAGGCTATTAAAAGTTACCTGCTGATCCTGATCGCCATGCATCAGCAGCATTGGACAGGGAGATTTTTTCCAGATCAGCGTATCCTGGGTTGTCATCACCAGACCGGCGTGCGAAACCAGCCCGGCGTAGTTGAAGCCAGCTGGCAGGCGGCTGGCAGACACCCCGCCCGAACATAGGCTATACTCCGCATTGAGGCAGGCTATGGCCCCTGCACTGCCGCCGGATATTATGATTTTTTTAGTATCAATGTTCCATTCGCCTGCCTTGCTCAGGATAAACGCTGTGGCCTCAATCAGATCTTCGCTGGCCATATTTACTGCTGCCAGCGTAGTGGCCGGATCGGATAAGTCTTGCAGGGCAGCGGCCTGATCGGATTTGACTTTACCTTTCAGCCCCAGACGATAATTAATGAGAATGGTAACGAAGCCCTGGTCAACAAAATGCTTGCCATACTGAATTTGCAGGGCATTCACCCGGCTGCCCGTTGAAAAGCCCCCGCCGTGCACATAAATCATCACGGGCCGCTTGCCTGGATAGGCCACCGAATTGTCGACGTATTTATCGAGCTCAAGCGGCACGCCGTCTTTGGTGGCATAAACCATTGTTTTTCGGTCGATGCTACTTTGGGCCAACGCGTAATCCATTGTCAGCAGGCAAAAAATCAGGAAAACTAGTATTGACTTCATAAGCATGTTTTTTATAGTTTGAACGTCATAATACTGAGCGGGTTGGCTGAGTAGCCGTTCCCTTACAAAACAGCGGTCAATCGTCGGCGATCAATCTTCATTTTCTTACATCATTGTACGCGGAAAGAAGTGCTTCCATTACAAATTCTTTTGGTACTTTATTCAGGTCAAAAGTTGTGGCCCCTTTTTCACCCCATTTGTTTGGGATTGGATAGATGTTCTCACTGTCCATTTCACAGAAGATGGTCTGCTCTTCCGGGGTTAAAAAGATATTGGCGGTGTTATTTTTAGCCAAATAAGTAGCAAACATTCTTTTTCCTATCACACTAAAGCCAATTCTTTCGAAATGTGGTTTTTGTGCTGTCCCTGCAAAAGTAAGAGCCAATTCGATAAATTGCTCGCCTGTTATCATTGTTTGTCTTAGCTTGTAACCAACGGCCTCGGCCTGGCGGTATTTGAAAAGTCGTAAGTTCGGACTGCTGCTGATTTATTTCGCTGCCATTGCTTCAACTTCTAATTTCCATTTATTATCAAGTAATTGGCAACAAATAACTGTTGAAGCGGGTTTGTTATCTCCCAAATATTTAATTCTTAATTGCACATTTGCTTCATCAAAAGAAGGATCGGCTAAATAGGTCCTGATAGACACCAGATTTTGATAATCCATGCCAGCCGATTTTAGAATTGTCCCAATATGTTGCCATATAATATCGCCTTGTTCTTCAAATGAATCAGGCATAGTCTCACCGTCTTTTAAATAACCATTTAACCCACTGATAATAAGTAAAGTTGAGTCCCCTTTTATTTCAACAGCGTGACTATAATTTCTATATGGAGGGAAAAGCGCTTCTGGATTGTGTTTAATGACTGGCATTTTTATTTTCTTTTGGTTAGTATGTACCGTCGTTTATTGATATTCCGTTAGGTGATTGTCGTTTTTGCAAAGCCCGCGAACATTCCCGGGCTTTGCATTCGGCCTGCTTAGAAGGGCAAGATTGTCAATCAGCCCCCATTTGCGCAATCCGCTCACTACAAATCCGTTCCGTCAAGTCTTTCAGTACTTGCACCCGCTCGGATAAATACTCCAATTCTTCTCTTTCGATCTTGTAATTCATATTATATCTCGAATCGATGTATGCCTTTTGCAAGAGTTCAAACAGTCGCTTTTCTTCAGGTGAATTTTTTGGAAAAACCGTTCCAAAAGCGGAATGAAGTTTCTCAACCTGATTCCCTAATTTCTCTATATCGTGAATTTTTGGTTTGTAGTCGGTGAAAACGAGAAGGACTGTGGCATAATATCTTTCTGTCGCCTGATGAAGTTGAAAGGCTGCAACTGCGAAATCATCTTCACCGAAATTAAATGCGAAAGTTCTTAGGAAACTATTCGCATTTTTAAACCAAGGCTCAAATTGCTGTTTAGCTTTTTTCTGCCTTTCTTCTGGATTCATATTTTTTGGCTCGGATAATTGGAATTTCCCCGAATCAAAAAGCATAATTCCTTCTCTTAAAATATCGACAAAAAAGTATTCATTCCGTTCGATCTTATCATTTACAAACCCAATGCTGTGTTGAATGATGGTTGTTCTGGTGTTTTCTTCATTACCGTTTAATTTCTTGCTCAGGTCCCACCACTTCTCGCCGTCCTTGGCAGATTTCCTGTCTTTAGTGATGACGAGAATATCATAGTCGCTTACATACTCGTAGGTCTCCTGAAAATCCTCCACCCAATCGCCCCGCGCGTGGCTGCCGAAGAGAATGATCATTTCGGCTGGTACTTCTTTAATTATGATTTTGGCGAGTTCTTGTAATTCTTCCTGTTTGTCTTCTGGGAGGTGGGAGAGGGTGGTTTTCAAGTTTTGTGGGGTTAGTGTGGTGGGCTAGTGGTTTTGGCGAGGTAAGCTTCAAGAGTCAAAGATGTGTGATATTCTCATGTCGTCTTGTAAATATACCAACCACTTCCAATTTCTCGTATCATAATTATTCCTCCTGGATTCATTTCAGGCAAGTCTTTTTTGTCTTTTACATAAATGTACCCAACAGAATTGTCAAGCATCCCGCCAATTAAAAAGTTAATACAGTTTCCTGTTTCGTATTCACCTATCGACACAGAAGAAATATATAGCTTTTGATAGTCTTCTTTTAAATTTTCAATGAGTTTTTTATTTTTTCCTTCGTCAAGTTGTTTCATTGCTAGATTTTTAAGGCGCTCAAATTCTTCTTGATTTGTCAAAAAATGTTTAGCAATATCTTCATCTAATTCAAGTATCAATTTTACGTTGCCTAGTTGAAAGCTATAATCTTCCTTTGAAGTAAACATAGCGAAGTCGTTCTTTTTCTTCTTTTTAGACTTGGCAATAATTTCGTCTACTTGCTGTGGGGTCATTTTTTTAAGTTCATTTTCTGTTTGTTCTAGTATGCCTGTCATTGCTAATGCTCTGAATGCATTTATTTTCCAACTAGTATCCCTCTGAAAATGCAAATAAGTGTCAATTCCTTTGCCTGATGAGTCAAAATTGTCATCCCTACAACTGCTGTTTTCTTTTTTTGTCCAAGTAAACTGAACTTAATTATTGAGCCCTTTGGTAGGTCTTGCCCGTTTGGTCTTCCTTTATATTCGCCTGAAATGTAGTTGTCAATATTGTCACTATTCTTGTCTTTATAAAATTGGTGCTAGTGTTTCGGGGGTTTGTGGTGGCAATAGAACAAAAGCGAATAGTGGTATAAGAATCGGTCCTGTTTTCGTTAGCCAATGTGATGTAGCTTGCTGTCCTTTTCTAAGCTTTCTGTCTCCGCCACGCTATTACCTTTACACCGTCTGAATAATGTACCAAACTTGGTTGCTTATCAGACAAATTAATGCTGCCAATTTTGTAATTCAATTTTAGTTGTTTTATGGAAACAGCTTTTATTTTCCATTCTTTATGGTGAATGTCGTAACGAAAAAATTCATTTTCTTTGTTAAGGAATAAACAATATCGTTCAGTAAGCCATTTGTCCAACTCGGTTTTGTCTTTCAGTTCTTGCTTAATTTCAAATTCTGTTTCAAGGTGAAAGCCTTTTCTAGAATTCGTTGATGAGTATTTTTTGTCTGTCCGTTTGATATCTGATTTCTCGTAAGGGAGTCCTGATAAAAATTTTGCTATAAAAGTTGAAAGTAATTTTTCAGCCTCAATGTTTAAAAAATATACACCTTTTTTATTGTCGTTGTCAATGTACGTCCTCAAATTTATTTCTTCAAAGTCTGAAAGGAAGGAAATTGAAGGAAAGTATTTTGGCCTAATTTTTTGCATTGTAAAAGCGACTAACGAAACATAGCACTTGCCGTCAAAAGTGTCAATATTAAATTTTTCAGGAACGCATTTCTGTAAAATGTCAAATGGGATTGTCCAGTGAAGGAACAAAGCATTATTCCATTCCTGATAGTATTTCCATTGTCCAGCTGGAAGTTTGAAAGGTCTGTGAGCAATGTCGGCAAGCATATCGTCAATAGCTGTCATTCAGGGGCGGTTTGTATAGCAGGCAAGTTGTTGAATGATACACCTTTCATGGATCACACAATTCTAGTCAATTGGCCTTAATATTCCTAGTATGCTTCCAGACTGTGATCAAGATGCTGTAAATCAAGACAATACAATTTCGTTTCCTTCAATGTTCATGATATGAATGAACTTTCCGTATTCAGGTGTTTCCACTTTGTCCACGATGGTCACACTGTCTTTTCTAAGCTGATCAATAGTGCTTCCAGATTTTCAACCCTGTAATTGATCATAAAGTCTTTCGTCGAAGGCTCAAAGTACTTCGTTTTTCCATTAAACGGGCTCCACTGGGTAAAGCCTTTTTTGGTTGTATCCGCACCGTGTCTCCATTCAAAACAGCCCCATATTGGTTAGTATTTAAACCGAGATGGGTTTTATTCCATTCTCGGACTTTTTTGGGATCCTTGCATTTGAAAAAAGATGCCGCCGATGCCTGTTGCCTTTTTCAATGGTTGTTCGGCACTAGAATGTGAAATCAGAGAATTGAACCCGTATCCAAGTGCGAATGTGGTGATACGGTTGAGAGTGATCAATATACGTTTTTTCATTTGTCGATAGTTTAGGATTGTGAGGGTTGCCAATTACGTTTGGCGACAACGTCTCAAATATGCGAAAGTTCTGCCGTACTTTTTTGTGGTGGTGTTGCGCTTTTTGCATCATTGAACGTCTATCTAAAAATATTTTCAAAAAAATTTGTGACCTACCTTCATGAAACCCGTCTAATAAGAAAATGAAGAATCAAGTGTCACAGGGTCAGACGCATAGCTCGGGTAGAGGAAGTTCAGTGCGCGGCGGCAATGAAATAAAATTTTCGGTGGGAAAGGAGATTTTGTATTTTTAAAAATGATGTCAAAAACTATACTCTCCCTTCTCGTAAGCCTCGTGCTATGCGCTGCGGCCACAGCACAGCCACTTCCTAAACACGATCTGCATGATACCAAACTGGCTGGTACCTGGGACGAAGGTATTCCGCTGGGCAATGCTACTGTCGGCGCATTGGTCTGGCAGCGGGGCGAAAAGCTGCGGTTTTCACTGGATAGGGCGGATATATGGGATATGCGCCCGATGGCGGGTTTGCATCGTACTGAGTTCAATTATCAATGGGTTCAGGAGCAGGTGGCGAAGAAAGACTATGCGCCGGTGCAGCAGTATTTTGATGCGCCCTATGATAAGGAACCAGCACCTTCGAAGATTCCGGCGGCGGCATTGGAATTTGACATTCAGAATGTGTCAAAGGTGAAATCGGTTAATCTTTCGGTAGCCAAAGCATTGTGTGAAGTGGAATGGGAGGATGGTATGAAACTCAAAACATTCGTCCACGCGACGCAACCGGTGGGTTGGTTTCGGTTTGAGAATGTCAAATCGGCGATTCTGCCTGAATTGATCGCTCCGGCCTATCAGGGAAAAATCGTCGAAGGCGGCCCGGTTAATTCGCTGGTTGGCGATGATCTGGCGCGGCTGGGTTATAAGCAAGGCGTTGTCAATCAGCAGAAAAACCGCATTATTTACCAGCAGGAAGGCTGGGGTGGGTTTCGATATGAAGTTACTGTGGAATGGACTGCAACGAAACCAGGGGTTTTGGAAGGCGTATGGAGTATTTCTTCCCAATATCCTGACAAGCCGGTGAAGGTGGCTTCCACCGCGGCTGTCAAGTCCGCATTAGTGCGTGGCCAAACCAAGGATTATGTAACACATTCGGCCTGGTGGATCAAATTCTGGGCGCAGTCGTCGCTTCGTGTTCCTGATCCTGTTCTTGAAAAGCAATGGTTTTTGGAACAATACAAATTTGGATCCGCCGCCCGGCGAGGAGCACCGCCTATCTCGTTACAGGCCGTCTGGACGGCTGATAATGGCCGGATACCGCCTTGGAAGGGAGACTATCACCATGATCTGAACACGCAGCTGAGCTACTGGCCTAGTTATAGTGGCAATCATCTGGAAGAGGGCCTTGGCTATTTTGACCATCTGGATGCCAACATCGCGAATTATAAACGCTACACCAAAACGTACTTCGGAACTGAGGGACTGGCTGTACCGGGCGTGACTACCCTGGACGGCACCGAAATGGGTGGCTGGATCCAGTACTCGCTCTCGCCGACCGTATCGTCCTGGCTGGCGCAGCATTATTATCTGCAATGGCGGTATAGCATGGACCGTGATTTCCTCAAAACTAGGGCGTATCCATGGTTTCATGAGGTATGTTCATTTCTGGAAAAAATTACGGTCAAGGATGAAAATGGTTTCAGAAAGCTGCCGATCAGTTCCAGTCCTGAGATCAACGATAACAAGCTGGCGGCCTGGTTTCCTGAAAATACCAATTACGACCTTGCATTGATGCGGTTTGCCTTCACAGCCGGTGCGGAAATAGCTCTGGAAATGGGTTTGACCAGTGAGTCGGAGCATTGGAACGATATATTGTCCCAATTCGGAGATTACGCGATCACTGAAAATAGTGAGCTGATGTTCGCGCCTTCGCTGGCTTACAATGAATCACACAGGCATTTTTCGCACATGATGGCGATCCATCCGCTGGGGTTGATCCGGTGGGAAGACGGTGAACAGGCGCAAACGATCATTAAAAATTCGATCAGTCTGCTTGAAAAAATAGGCCCGGACTGGTGGTGCGGGTATTCTTATTCCTGGCTGGCCAATATGAAAGCGCGGGCGAAGGATGGCGACGGTGCGGCACGTAATCTTTCCACTTTTGCCAAAGCTTTTTGCTTACCCAACAGCTTTCACGTGAATGGTGACCAGACTAAATCAGGTTTGTCGAAATTTACATACCGGCCATTTACATTGGAAGGCAATTTTGCATTTGCGGCTGGGTTGCAGGAAATGCTTTTACAAAGTTATGCCGGATTCATAGAGGTGTTTCCGGCCGTTCCTGATGATTGGAAAGATGTTTCTTTTTCAAAATTAAGAGCAGAAGGAGCTTTCCTGGTTAGCGCCCAAAAAGCGGGAGGTCGCGTGGAAGAAGTGAAGATCGTTTCTGAAAAAGGCGGAGTGACACGTTTGAAGCAGCCCTTTGAAAAATGGAAGGTAGTTTCAGTATCCGGGGTTACGACAGATGCTACCGACGACGGCTGGCTGGAACTGAAATGCAAGCCGGGCGGAACGATCGATTTAAAGTATTCGCAATAGTTACTCATGCCAACTTCAAAGTAACTTGTAAATTTCATACTGAATTAATAATCAATTTGTTAATTACGATCATCGACGCCCGAAAGTATGGAGTAGAAACTATTTGAGAATAATTTGGACTTAAAAATAAAATTGAAAAAGAGTATCCGCCACTGCCAAAACGTTCGCAGTGAAATATTATCTTGCATCAAAAGAGATCCTCAACGATTCGTTAAATAACCTACACATGCTTATATCATACCTTAATCGTATGCGTACATCCGCGTATTTGCTCGTATTTTTTCTGCTGACCAGCAGTGGCCTTATGGCTCAGAACACGCTGGAATTTGTGCAGGATGGTGTTAACAACAGCTACCACCCACCCGTGCCGAAGGGCCCCACATCCATTCCACAGACGCTCACATTTTACCATAACAAGAACGGGAGCGCCGACGATGGGATCTACTTTCAAAAACCGGACGCAAATCTTTCCGTCACTTTCAGTTTCGACGACCAGACTTACATTACAGTTCCACAGCATGTTACGGGTATGACGTTCGGGGCGGCGTCGGGTGCGGCTGCTACGCAGGTGAGGTCGGTGCCGGTGTTGAACAGCAATTATTACTTTACGGATACTGCCAGGACCATTTTTACAGCGCACCCCAATGGGCCGGTAGGTAGGGGCGTGAACCTGTACATGAATCCCGGCCTTCAGATATTTTTGTCAGCGAAGCCATTGCTTTCAGCCAATGCTTCCAAGGCAGACACAAGCCGGTACTACTATGGCAAGCTCAGATTACAATTCAGCCGCCCTGTCGACAATCCGGTGATATCATTGGTAGGACTGGGGGCGACGACCAATTTTACAAACAAAAGATTGGGTTTTACAACAGAACTGGAATTGCAGACAACCCCATTGACATTAAGCAAATTGTCGGGCAATGAGGATCTGATACTGGATGGTTCCAAAACCAAAGTATTGCATTCCAAGAGTATGATATCCGGTAACTGTGAGGGCGGGGCCGCATGTGGCAGTATTTTGGTCAAAGGATCAAAGATCAGCACGCTGGTGTTTGGCGTATACCTGCGTGCTGATGGTGGGCCCGGCGTGTGGGGTACTGAAAAAGTGACGAATTCGGGGGATATGTGGCATATTACGGTATCGCTGGCCGACCAGTAAGCGGTGTTAAATCACTCCTTGGCGGATTCTGTCACGGTGCATTTCTCCCCATTCTACCAGGGATCCGATGACGGGGTCCAGGGTCTGGCTGTATTCGGTTAGTTCGTATTCGATTAAGACGGGTATATTGGTGTAAACTTTTCTTTCCACAAAGCCATTCATTTCCAACTCTTTGAGTTCATTGGAAAGCACTCTTGCCGAGATACCTGAAATTTCTCGCTGCAGCTCGTTGAACCTCTTGTTACCATCGGACAGAGCTACAATAATCCTTAACCTCCATTTGCCGCCGATTACGTAAAGTGCATCGCCTACTGCGGCTAGTTTACTGTTGCAGACCGCCGGAGAGTGTTCCTCTGTCCTATATTTGTCGTTTCGCATGATGTTTACTATCTGAAAGGTTACTACTAACCTTTTGTTTACTACTATAATTAAGTAAGTGAAAGTAGGTAGTTTTGTGCGAAACAAAAAATATTATGAAAACGAAAAAAATTATTACGATAACGGTGACCGCTCTTGCTTCTTTGCTGGTTGTAGTTAGCGGTATCATGAAGCTGGCGAGAGGCGAAGAAATTGTTACGGCAATGCAGAAAGTAGGAGTTGGGGATTACATTACTGTGCTTGCATTCATGGAAATTGGTTTTACCGCATTGTTCATTTATCCCAAAACAATGAAAATCGGATTCATTTTGCTGACTTGCTACTTTTCAGGTGCCATCGCGACCGAGCTTTCACACGGAACACCTTTTAATGCAGTCTTGCCAATCGCACTGGTCTGGATCGCTGCCTTTTTACGCGACCCTTCCATTTTTCTACCCACAAAAGAAAAACACATTGCAGCCTGATTTGGGGCGGAGGCTAGAATCGAGTTGGAATGATTTCATCAAAAGATATTTTCAGTTTTTTATTTCGTTAAATCTGGATAGATTATCAACTGAATTCCATTATGATCAGGACAATCGTTACACCAGATAAACCATATATTTCACTGGATATTCCTCGGGAATATGTTGGAAAGGAAATTGAAGTAATCGCCTTTTCAAAAGATGAGGGAATAGATGAAGTCATCGAACCTCCAAAAAAAGTATCGTTCGATGCTGTGAACATTGATACACGCGGCTATGGATTTAACCGTGATGAAGCCAATGGGAAATAGAGTATTCCTGGTGAGAAATAAGAGCCAATCGAAGGGACTTTGACGATCAAAAATCCCTTCGGTTCACTGACCTTAGTTTGAAACGCTCCCAGCCTAGTGACAGCAGGACCCATTACCAGATTTGAACCCTTCATACTTATCGTGATGGCGCATCCAATCCATCGTTGAATCCTCATTTCTGCCTTTTGGCGTAAGATCCAGGTAGTTATGGGCACCGATCAGGATGTCGCCGCCGCGTGAGTAACTGGAATAAGTGTGGTAAATATTGCCAGCATTGTCTTTGTAAAAAACACTAGTACCCGGTGACTCTGTGCCGGAATCGTGGTTGGCATATTCGAAATTATAATAAACCTCTCCCTTTTCGATCTGGCTTTCGCTGAAAGAAACATGATAATCATAGTTGAAGTCGCTACCCAGCGAGGATACCCATTTGAATTTCCATTCCATGCGTTCCTTAAAAGCCAGCAATTTGGAAAGAGGCGCACGGGAAGCTACTACCACCGATATGTCGTGATGGGCCAGGTGGAGATTGGCGCCGTCAATGTGATCGGCCAGGAAAGAACAGCCTGGGCAGCCCTCTTCCCACTCGGGCGCAAACATGAAATGATAAATGATCAGCTGGCTTTTACCACCAAATAGGTCTGGCAACCACACTTTTCCCTCAGTACTATCAAAAATATATGATTTATCGACCTTTACCCACGGCAGTTTGCGGCGCTGGCGGGCTAATTCGTCATTAAGCCTGGTCAATTCTTTCTCTTTTTTTAGCAGCTCCTTGCGAGCTATGGTCCATTCTTCCTGCGTGACAATCCGATGTTCTGAAACACTTGGATCTGAGATAAAAGGCAATACGTCATTCTGATTTTCCATGATCGCAAAGTTTTGTTTTTACAAATTTCACTGGAAATTCCGAAAAATGGGGTGTGTAGAAACGCCTTATTGAGGGGGCATTCGAGACATCTTGTAGTATCTTTTCCCCGACATTCTGTTTTTTCGGATATAACCGCAAGTTTCGTTGTGGTACGATTCTTTTTGGTGTATTTCTTAATAAAGTTATAACAGTTAAGGATTAATCACTAAAAAATATAATCATGAAGGCTTTAAAATTAAATATTATCGCATTAGCCGTGTTAGGCTCAACGTTGACATTTGCGCAGACGGCACCATCAAGCTCGACGCCGTCAAGTACTACACCATCTAGCACGCAACCGAAGACGGTGCCGGGTAGCACTGTACAACCGTCGACATTACCGGGAGCGTCGCAGCCGGGCCGCAGTACTACCCAGCCGGGATCTACGACCAGTCCGACCAACACTCAGCCATCTAGCATTCCACCAGGAACTGTGCCTGATCGTACTACCCAGCCGATTGATACCAACCCAACCAGCACCGTAACACCATCTAACAATGTGCCTCGAACGGGGACAACCGTACCGGGAACCAACCGTCCTTCTGCTATTCCGGGAAGTACTACGCAGCCGTCTACCGTGCCAAACAATAATGTTCCGACCACCACCATTCCAGGTGCTACGACGCAACCTTCATCTGTTCCGGCCAGTACCACTATCCCGTCTTCAACAGTGCCAGGCAGCGCCACTACGCCTTCTACCAATCCTGGCAGTACAACGCCAAGCTCCAGTGTTCCAAGACCATAAGGAAATTTTGGGATCATAACATAACAAAGAAGCCTGCCGTTTAAAGCAGGCTTTCTTTTGTAAAAGAGGATAGATTAGCGCAACGCCGTTTCCCGCTCATATTCCATGGCTTCAAATTCGGCCTGCGGGTTAAACCATTTATTTCCTGCCACATTTCCGATAGCGATCACTTTCTGGTCGGAGATATTAACAATGACTTTGCTGCTTTTAAGCTGTTCCCAGCTCTCAACATCACAAATTTGCATGCACCTGAAAAGGAACCTTCCCAAGTAAGGCGCATCACAAGACTCGCCTCCGTTCCTGCCCGAAAGGAACATTTGATGTCCTCCGAACGAATAGTTCACTCCTTTCACATTGAGTTCAAGTTCCGCGGTTACATGCAATCGCTCGCGCAAGTAAATATGAACAGCCTTTATTGTTCCGATTTCCATGATGTGGACGTGTAGATATAGAACGTATAGGGTACCAAAAGGATGCCATTTCAACGGGTAACGGCGAACTTCGCATTTTAATAATATTTCGACAGCAATATATACGTTTTGAGATAAATTTGTAGTAATAATATGTCGAATTATTTTTATTCAATGCCCGCAACGTTCAACAGTTTGTGGAAAAATGCTGCAAAATGAGCAGTTCTGTCCATTTGGGGATGGCTCTTTATCATGCTGAATGTGAGGTTTTTAATGCTGCTATATGTTTTTGGGTTTTTGATAAAATGAAAATAAATCATGGTTTTGTTTACTTTGGATGGTATCTGCCAGCATGAAAGCGTATCCTGCTAATGGACATTATCAACTATTACAAATGAAAAAGTGGTTTTGGAATTTGCTCTTGCTATTTTTAATGATTTCTTGTTCCAAAGACGATCAGCTTCCCACGGAGCCTGAGCCGGTAGCCCATGTGTTACCTGTGGAAGATCCGGAAGTGGAGAAAACGATCGGCTTCTTTTTGGACAATTGGCAGCCCAAAACCTTTACCGCTCCTCCCTATACCGACGAAAATGTGCCCGCTGTGGCGACTGCGACCGTAACCGTGGACGCATCTTCGGTCATTACTAAAATACCCGTGGCTATTTTTGCCCAGAATGCCAATACCTGGATGGGGATACCCACTGCCAAAGCATCGGCGGATCTCAAAAACCTTAACCCGCACATTATCCGCTTCCCGGGGGGCAACCTGTCGAACAATTATTTCTGGAATGCCCAGCAGGACAAGCATCCAGCTGATCTGCCCGAAGTTTACGTGGATAAGGATGGGAAAAAGCAGAAAGCATCCTGGGTCTACGGGCGAACGGATCACAATTGGGAAATCACATTGGACAATTACTACGCCCTTTTGCAGCAGACAAATAGTGTTGGAATGATATCCGTCAATTATGGTTACGCCCGGTACGGCACGGCTCCCAATCCGGTAGCGACGGCAGCACACCTGGCTGCGGACTGGGTGCGGTACGACAACGGTCGCACGAAGTATTGGGAAATCGGGAATGAACATTACGGCGACTGGCAGGGCGGTTACCGGATCGATCTGTCGACCAATAAGGATGGCCAGCCCGAATTTATAACCGGAGAGCTGTATGGCAAACATGTTCAGGTATTTGTGGATTCCATGAAAAAGGCGGCTCAGGACATTGGTAAGACTATTTTTGTAGGTGCCGTAGCCTATGAAAATAATGCCGAATCGTGGGATACGCAGACTACCAAAACCTGGAATGCAGGCATGTTTAAAGCGATCAACAATAAACCTGATTTTTACGGGGTACACAATTACTTCACCCCGTATGACCAGAATTCCAATGCATCGGTCGTTTTTAATGCGGCACTGACACAGGGCGAAAAGATGATGAATTTTATCAAACAGCAAATCCAGACCTACGGTGCAGCAGCCAGGCCCATTGCGCTGACGGAATGGAATATGTGGGCCAAAGACTCCAAACAACAAGTTTCAAATGTGAGCGGCCTGTTCGCCGTGATTGTTCAGGCGGAGGCATTGAAGAATAAATACGGAATGGCTGCGCGCTGGGATTTGCTCAATGGCTGGGATAATGGCAATGACCACGGCCTGTTCAGCAATGGCGACGAGGGAGGCGGTATTCCGAAATGGACCGCGCGGCCATCCTACTATTATATGTACTATTTCCAAAAACTACTGGGCGACAGGTTAGTGCCAACCATTGTTTCGGGCGCATCGGCTTCATCAGTAAAAGCTTATGGATCAACGTATTCATCCGGTCAATCGAATGTGACACTGATTAATACCTCCGGAGTTCAGCAGGTTGTGGAAGTTGCATTTAAGAATTTCAATGCGGGAAAGAGATTTTACTGGTATACACTGGAAGGGGAGAACGATAATGGAGAATTTTCACGAAAAGTGAAGATCAATGGATCGGGAACCAGCGGCGTTGCAGGTGGACCGGCGGATTATGAAACAATAAAAGCGAGGGCGGCCCTCACTTCCAAGGGTATCAAAGTAGCGGTTCCGGCGCGGGGAGGTGTTTTTGTAGTGATCGACAAACCTTAGCAATCATTTTTTATTTTACCGTTTTCTCGTTGATAATAGCCTTTTGAACATTTGATTTGAAAAGCAATGTTATTTTTAGGGGAATGTGATAAGTTCGTGTCAAAATAATGATGTTATTTCTTTCAAAAATGATCTCATGAGGATACTTCTGGCGCTCTGGCTTACTGCTTTTTGTTGTGCGGCACATGCGCAGATAGCGACGCGTGAATCGCAGGACCCGAGTATGGCAGTGGTTGAAGCCAGAAGTCACCAAAAGCTTTTCGATGCATCCAGAAAAGCGTCATTATCTGCGGCATCCAATAATTTTGACGTGAAGTATTATCGTTGTGAATGGGAGGTAGATCCCGCGGTCAGATATATTAAAGGAACGGTCACAACCCACTTTGTCATGAGCGCGGCCGGCAATGTGATATCACTGGATCTCAGTGATATACTTTCTGTTTCATCGGTGAAGCAGCGGGGTAGTTCCTTATCCTTTACGCGATCCGATAACACCATCAGCATTACTTTTCCAGCTTCCGTTGCGGCCGGCATCAAAGATTCTATCAGTATTGTATATGAAGGTGTTCCCCCCACCGACGGTGATGCATTCGTTTCCGCCACGCACGGTTCCGGGCCTACGCTCTCTCCCGTGATGTGGACGTTGAGCGAGCCGTTTGGCAGCAAAAACTGGTGGCCTTGTAAAAATGGTCTGGACGATAAGGCCGACTCGGTTGACATTCACATTACACATTCCGCCACCTACAAAGCAGCTGCTAATGGACTGTTACAGAGTGAGGTAGCTGTGTCAGGCGGTAAAACAAAAACCCATTGGAAGCACAAATATTCGATTGCGAGCTATCTGGTATGTTTTGCCGTCAGTAATTACACACTTCTGAATCATTCCGTGGTGATAAGCGGTACCAGCGTTCCGATGAAAACGTACTGTTACCCCGAGAGCCAGGCTTCTTTTCAGGCAGGCACGCAAAACACACTGGATGCCATGGTGTTGTATAGCAGTTTGTTCGGGGATTATCCATTCAAAAACGAAAAGTACGGGCATGTGCAGTTTGGATGGGGCGGCGGGATGGAGCATCAGACCAATTCATTTATGGTCAGCCTGAATGAAGGACTGGTTGCCCACGAGCTCGGTCATCAATGGTTTGGTGACAAGGTGACTTGCGGAAGTTGGGAGGATATCTGGCTGAATGAAGGCTTTGCAACGCATTTGGCCAGTATTTACAAGGAAAATAAATATCCGGCCACCATCAAAACCGGCCGTACCAATGAGATCAATTCCATTACCTCTTTGCCGGACGGATCGGTGCGGGTTGATAATGTCAATGATGTCAACCGGATTTTCAGTAACCGCCTTAGCTACTACAAAGGCTCGCATTTACTATATATGCTGCGCTGGATACTGGGCGATGCGACATTCTTCACGGCAATCAAGAATTATATTAATGACCCCGCGCTGGCGTATGGTTTTGCTACTACCAATCATTTAAAAAGTCATTTAGAGATAGCCAGTGGTAAAAATCTTACCTATTTCTTTGATCAATGGTACACCGGGCAAGGTTACCCATCCTACAAAGTAGATTGGTCGCCATCGGGGAATTCGGTGGAGGTGAAAATCAGTCAGACTCCGTCACACGCCTCGGTAAGCTTTTTTCAACTTCCTGTTCCGTTGCTTTTCAAGAACTCTGTTACCTTACAGCAGAAACTTGTAGTGCTCAATAATACCTCGAATGGCCAGCTGTTTACTGAAAATCTGGGTTTTAATGCGGATATAATCGAGTTTGACCCCGACGTTTGGCTGATTACTAAAAACAATGTCCTCACCAAATTTTCGGGCCCGTTACCCGTCACATTCTCGTGGTTCGACGTGGAGTGCAACGGAACATTGCCAAGGCTGGTATGGGAAACTTCCGAAGAAATGAATGCAGATTATTTTGAAGTACAAAAGAGTACCAATGCCGTTTCGTGGGAAAAAATAGGGTCTGTGAGCGCGGTAGGTGACAGCAAAGCCAGGAGTGCATATCACTTCGTGGACGCATCGGCTAATTTCCAAAAGACTTATTACAGAATCATAGAGCACGATCTGGACGGTAAAACGCAGCAAACCCGGATTATAGCAGCCCAATGTAAGTTAGCAGGCGAATCCCAGGCCATACTATCGCCTAACCCAGTCGCGGAAAATTTACAATTGAATGTGCCTTCCTCCGTTTCAGGGCCCGTTTCGATCCACATTTACGACGTTTCAGGAAGGATCCGGCAGCAGCAGGAATATCATTTTTCATCTAAGGAGAAATCTATTAACGTCTCCCAACTACCCTCCGGAATTTACCTTCTGAAATGGAAAAGCCTCAGCCAAAGAGACGCTGGAACGATCAGGTTTTTAAAAGAATAACTTTTTTGAAAGTGCATACCAATAGCACACTATAACTACATTGTGACTATGAAAGCATTCATGTCGTCAACATCACGGATGTTGCTGTTTACCTGTCATTTAGGCGTCGGCCTCTCAGCGGCCGGGGCTGGTTTAGACAAATCCGCGAATGACCTTGCTCTTACGCTCCTGCGCGGTCCTTATCTGCAATCCGCAACATCGACAAGTATCATTATCAGATGGAGGACCGATCTGCCTTCCACAGGGCGGGTGAGTTTTGGCGATGCAGCTAATTCGCTGAATGTCAATGTGGATGATAATAATATCTCTACTGATCATGCGGTGAAGTTGTCAGGGTTACAGCCTAAAACCCGGTATTTTTATTCCATTGGCTCCACGACCGAGTTTTTGCAGGGAGACGCTAATAATTATTTTGAAACGAGCCCGATTCCAGGTGCGATGGGCAAGTACAGGATCGGTGTTTTCGGGGATTGTGGGACTAATTCCGTCAATCAATTGAATGTAAGTAAACAGATGAAAGCATATCTGGGCAATAACTACATGAATGCCTGGCTGTTGCTCGGCGATAATGCCTACAATGCAGGTACTGATGCTGAATATCAAAGTGGCTTTTTCAATGTGTATAAGGATAGTTTTCTTAAACAAAACCCACTCTTCCCTTGTCCCGGTAATCACGACTACGCCAATACACTGGCCCGGCAGAATGACCACATTATACCATACAACAGCATTTTTACATCGCCAAGCGGTGGAGAAGCAGGCGGCGTTGCCTCTGGTAACAATGCCTATTACTCTTTTGACTATGGTAACATTCATTTTCTTTCGCTCGATTCGTACGGTAGGGAAGATAATTCCACGAGACTGTATGACACCTTAGGCAAGCAGGTTCAATGGATCAAGCAGGACCTGGCCGCAAATGCCAATAAAGATTGGGTAGTGGCGTACTGGCATCATCCACCGTTTACCAAAGGTTCACATGATTCTGACATCGAGGATGAGCTGATGAAAATCAGGGAAAACTTTATCAGGATTTTGGAGCGGAATGGGGTCGATCTCATTTTGTGCGGACATAGTCACGATTATGAACGGTCCCGATTGATGAAAGGACATTACGGCTTGGAAAACACATTCAATCCTTCCTATCATTTGAGTTCTTCGTCCGGTAAGTACGACGGTTCGGTCGATTCGTGTCCTTACTTCAAAAAAACGGTGGGAAATGAGGGGACGGTGTATGTCGTATCAGGCTCGGCTGGGCAGCTTGGCGGGAGCAAAGCGGGTTACCCACATGACGCTTTACCCTATGCTGACCCTACGCACGGGGGAGCTTTGATGTTGGAAGTAGAGGATAATCGAATGGATATCAGGTGGGTAGGAGCGGATGGTGTAGTCCGCGATCAGTTTGCGATTGAGAAAGATGTAAACCAGAAAACGAACCTTTCGATTGAAAAGGGAGAGACTATAACGCTTAATTCATCTTATATTGGAAACTATATATGGAGTACAGGGGCATCCAACAGATCCATCAATGTAGCACCGGTGGTCGATACCCGATTTGTTGTAAAAGATGGCTTAGAATGCCTGAGCGATACTTTTGATGTCCAGGTGACCAATCCTTTGCCAGTCAAGCTGGTTTCTTTTGAAGGGAATGTGACCAATCAGAATTACATTTCATTGAAGTGGCAAACATCGGAAGAAGAAAATGCTGCTTATTTTGCCGTCGAACGATCATTGAATGGCATCGATTTTAAGGACATAGGGCAGGTAAAAGCTTCTGGAAATGCCGTCAAAGACCAGTTTTATAGTTGGGCCGACGAGAACGCTGCCAGCCTGAATTCTAAAATACTGTATTATAGGCTCAGGGAATTTGATTTTGACATGAAATCGCAGCTTTCGCGGATCATTGCTGTCAAATTAAATGCTTCGGAAAGTCTGGATGTCGTTATTATTCCAAACCCCTCCTCAGGGCAGGACACTAAAATCCGATTGACGGGGACGGAGCAATTAGAAACAGAAATTGTACTCAGTAATTCGTCGGGAAATATTTTAAGGACGCAATCCATGACCATAACCAGCACATGGCAGTCGCTGCCAACGGGAAAACTGAAATCAGGGATCTATTTCCTGAACATCAAAATGAAGGATCGGGAGATTGTTAAAAAGTTAGTGATTGAGTAATTGTCACCTAAATAATCTGAAATTCACGAAATGCCCCAGGGAAGTTTTTACCCTCGTGTCCTGACCGGCTGAGCTTTACCAGCGCGAAACGTTGTAGTAAATCCAGGTTTTTCCATTGGGTAATAGTAATATCCGGGCATTTCCATTCCTGCGCTTTGGAAATGACTTCGTCTGGTATTTGTTGTGTATAAACCCAGTTGTCGTTTAGCGTTTTCAAAACGTTGGGGATTTCGCCGGTATATTTCACAACCAGGTTGTTTACGAAATCCGCATAGTGTTGAATGTCAGCCGGAAGTGAGCATGGTAATTCTGCCAGCTGGTCTTTTTCCTGGTAATTCAATTTTACCCAGTCGGACAGCTGCAACTTAATCCTGCACGTGTCCAGTTTGTAGCGCACGATCATCGGTATGCATCTCAAATTGTCAACGAAATCGCTTTCAAACTGAAAATATTGCGTTTTAATTTCAAACGTATTCATCACGCTGCTGTGTTTAGGGCAATTAATTTGTTTATTTCAATGGCCTGCAATTCTGATTTTGGCGTGTCGCAGGTGGAGCAGCAATAGGTCTCGGGAAGTTCATCGAAAAGCGTTCCTACGGAAATGTTTTTGGAAATATCTCCAAATTCAGGGTCGTAGACCGTCAGACAATCCGGACATTGATGCACCAGTTTGGTGTATTTTGGAATCGTTTTCAACTCATCCGGTTCAATGGCGAGCGTACCGAAAGTCTCCTTGGAGCGCTGGTTATTGAATCTCCGGCACAAACGTTCCAGCTGCACGGCGACGTGAATTTTGAAAAGTCCCTTCTCAAAAAGCAGTTGATTGCGGCTGTTAGGGTTGAAATTCTCAGTGTAGTAAATGTCATACAAACTGAATAGCGCAAGTTGTCCGATCTTTATCAAAGGACGCTTTTTTACCAATATAGAGCCAAAAACTTCTGATTTATTACGGGTCTGGATACCGAAACAAAGCCCGAATGTGCGGGTATCGTTCTTTTCAAAGTACCGCAGCAGCTTGTTTTTAAGGATAGCGCCATCCTGGTTATGGTCCTCCGTTTGCCAGGCCAGTTCGTTGGCGGCATGCCTTACATTGATATTGTGTTTACCCAGAATTCCACTCCATTCGGCTCGGTACTGATCAATGATCCCTTTGATTACCAGCGATTTCCATGGTGTTGTGCATATTTCCCCGATTCTTGTTTTGAGACATAATGCACAAATATCAAGCAGTAATTCGATGGGAAACTTTTCGTCACGGCGATAAAGGCCTAGCCAGGTACGCGACTCGTAGCGGTTAAAACCTTCATAGTAAGGAAGTGTGAAAGAAGGCAATTCCAGCTCCTGCGTGGCAGGTTGGGAAACATATCGTATTTGCCTTTTTACCGCCCGAAAAAGTGATTCCTCATCATTACATTCACCCGATAACATGCAAGTTTCTACGGTTTTCGCAACCTTTCCAATCTCGTTGGTGTAGATCATGTTCTTCCATTTGAAAATCACATTACTTTGTCTGAAACGTACATACAGATACCAGAAATGCGGTTCCGGCGAGGAAATGAAGTTGAGGTTACCGGTGAAAAAAGGCGTAAAACTCTGATTGGAATCCGAAATATTGATTTTCAAGAGCGGGTCGAAATCGATGCTATCCAATACGCTGTGGTATTCATTCGCGACCAGCCATTGTCCCGTCCTGAAAACGTCTTCGCCGCAGTAGGAGCTTACAATGTTCGGATTTCTGTCCGTATTGGTTTCATAATTAACACCCATTTCCTTGAAACTCCGTTCGAGAAAACGCATATCCTCGTAATGAACCGTCATCAGCATTTGCTGGCGTGAACCAAAACGCACATTGCGCACATTAGCATCCCACGCGATAGACAAAATGTCTTTCAGATAGCCCGGAGAAGCGATGCCGCCAGGCAGGTTAATTTTGATGTTATAATAATCTCTCATCGCTTTTCCTGTTTGAATGAAGTGATCATACCAACGCCGCTTCTGTCATTTTTTCCAAAATGGCCCTTACTTCCGGGCGGCATGAGCCACATCCGGTTCCGGCGCCAGTCTTTTGGCATAGTGTCTGGAAGTCGCTGCACCCACCCGCAATGGCATTTTCCAGATTGCCCTGGCCTACATTATTGCATGAACAAACCAGTTTTCCCTGTAACGGCTCGGCTTTCTGGCTGGCGCGTAGCAGCTGCAAACGCTTATCGGACAGCTCAATACCATTGGCAATGAGGTCTCTGAATTCAAGAAACTCATTTTTATCTCCGATCAGGATCGTCCCAACAAGCTTATCGCGGTGTACGATACATTTTTTATAATACCTTTTCGATTTATCAATAAACACGATCTGCTCGTAAGCCGGATCGTTGGCAGGAACGTCGATAAGCCCTATACTACACAGGTGCAGGCCTTCCATTTTGAGGATGTTCATGGAAGTGCTGCCGGTGTAAGGCTGCGAAATATCACCCGAGAGGTACTTTGCGATCACTTCCGCCTGTTGTTCCGCCGCTAGGGTAATGCCCCACATTTGCCCGTTCCATTCCGCAATTTCACCAGCTGCATAAATATCTTTATCCGATGTTTGCAGGTAATCGTTAACCACCACACCACGTTTGTAATCCAGTCCGGCTTCTTTGGCAAGATCAATGACGGGTTCGGTCCCAATTGCAAGAACAACAACATGGCAATTGATTTTTCTGCCCGATCTCAGTCTCAGCCCTTCCACTTTTTCAGAGCCAGTGAATGTCGCAACTTCATCATTGAAATACATTTCGACATCGCGGTTCAGCAATTCCTGATACAGCAATTCACTCGCCAGCGGATCCAGTTGACGTTCCATAAACCGCCCGCTTCGTTGAACCACACTTACTTTAATGTTCATTTCGCGAAAGGAAGCCGCCAATTCCAGGCCGAGAATACCGCCACCAACAATGACAGCATGCGGATCAGGCTGCTTTAAGAATGGCAGGAGCGCATCGGCATCCATCCGCGACCGCATATTAAAAATACCGGGCAGGTTAGGTACGCCTTTGGGCATAAATGCCTTGCTGCCCATGCCCAGGATTAGTTTGTCGTAGCTGTGTTCCAGGCCATTACAGTCAATAATGGTCTTGTGTTTACGGTCAATATGAACAATGCTGATACCCTTATGTACAATGATATTGTTTTCCTCAAACTGATCTTCGCGCAGTTTTACAAGTTGCTCCCAGTTCTGCGCGCCGCTGATGTAGTCTGGCAGCATGACGCGGTTGTAGAACGGATAAATTTCTTTGGAAAAAACATGGATCTCGTCGTCCTGATTCAAGCTACGATAGGTATTAATAAACCCTAATCCCGCTGAACCAGCGCCGATAATGATGATTTTTTCAAATGGCTTTTTATACACCGCAACTTGCACTGCGGAAAACTTGAAGTCAGGCTCTTTGGATTTTGGGTCAACCAGGTTGTTGGTCAGGTTATTAGCCCTGCCGAGGTTGCTACCCAATATTTTTCCCCAGTGCATGGGTAAAAAGCAGAGACCCGGACGTACGTCATCGGTGACCTGAGCCTTTACCCGAACTTCGCCACGACGACCGCTCACCGTTACGAGCTGACCTTCCTCAATGCCGCGGTTTCGTGCATCTTCCAGGTGGATTTGTACAAAAGGTTGGGGGGTATGTTTGTTCAATTTAGCGACGCGGCCGGTTTTGGTCATCGTGTGCCACTGGTCGCGAATCCTGCCGGTAGTCAGTACCAGCGGGAAATCTTCGTCCGGCTGTTCCGACGTATTTTCGTCGTTGAGCGCGTGAATCTGCGCCCTTTTGTTTTTTGTATAAAACTGATGATCCGTAAAAAGCCGCTTGGTACCAGGCATTTCGCCGTCATTTGCCGCTTGACCGGCTGGCAAAGGCCACTGGATAGTTCTGTTTTTTTGTATCAAATCATAATTTACACCGGTGATATCAATGCTCGTTCCAGCCGTAACCTGCACATATTCATCGTAAACCTGCGATACGTTCTGATAATTAAACGACTTCCCAAAACCCATTTTTTCTGCAAATCGCCAGATGATCTCCGAATCGGGCAATGCTTCGCCGGGTGCGTCGATGGCTTTTGGTAAATGAGTGATGCGCCTTTCGGCATTGGTCATAGTACCTTCCTTTTCCAGCCAGGCTGCGGCAGGCAGTACCACGTCAGCAAAATGTACCGTGTCAGCACGGTTGGAAACATCCTGTACCACGACGAACCGGGCGTTTTTCAATGCACTTTCGGCGACATTGATATCCGGCATGCTCACCAAAGGATTGGTGTTAATGATCCAGATGGCTTTCAAACGGTCATCGGCCAATGCTTCGAACATTTCGGTGGCTGTCAAACCAGGCTTTTCAGCAATTTTAACCGGGCCTTTCCAGAAGTTTTCCATTTCCTCCCGGTGGTCAGCATTCAACACTTCCCGGTGACCTGGCAGCATGTTGGCGAGGCCGCCGGTTTCCCTTCCGCCCATGGCGTTGGGCTGTCCGGTCAGTGAAAAGGGTCCATTACCTGGCTTGCCAATTTTGCCGGTAATCAAATGTAAATTGATGAGGGAAAGGTTTTTATTCACACCTATCACCGACTGATTGAGCCCCATTGTCCAGAAAGACAAAAATCCTTTTGCCTCTCCAATCCATTCAGCAGCCTGTTCGATGGCACCCGACTGGATACCGCAGATGTCGGCCGCTTCCTGAATGGTTCTCTGCATAATTTTTTCAACAAAGGCCTGATAGCCGTCAGCATGATCGCGGATGAAATCACTGTCGACGTGGCCATTTTCAACCAATATCCTGCCAATAGCATTGTTCAAAACAATGTCTGTACCAGGGCTGATCTGCAAATGCAGGTCCGAAGAACGAACGGTGTCAGTGCGGCGCGGATCGGCACAAATGATCTTTACATGCGGATTAGCGGCTTTATGAGCCTCCACTCTGCGCCAGATAATGGGATGGCACCAGGCAGGATTCGCCCCGGTAACATAGATCACATCGGCCGCCTCGATGTCATCGTAGCAAACCGGCACGCTATCCTCGCCCAGTGCGAGCTTGTAACCCACCACCGCAGAACTCATACAAAGGCGCGAGTTGGTATCAATGTTATTGGAACCAATAAAACCTTTGATCAGCTTGTTGACCAGATAATATTCTTCTGTCAAGCATTGACCGGATACGTAAAAAGCGACCGAATCAGGCCCGAATTTTTTTATAAAAGTTTTAAAAACAGCAGCAGTTCTCTCCAAAGCATCATCCCAGCTTACTTTTTGCAGAGGCATGGACCGGTTGAGGCGCATTTGCGGATACAGCAGCCTGTCCGACTGGTCCATCACCGTGTAATGCAGGTTCATTCCCTTCGAACAAAGCATTCCTTTGTTCGAAGGGTGTTCCTTATCGCCTTCCAGTGTCAGGTGACCATTGCTTTCTTTCGTAACCACGACCCCGCACCCCACGCCACAGTAGCAGCAGGTTGATTTGAAGGAATTGGATGTCGTTTTCATGATGGGATGATGTTATGGATTCTTTTTCTAGAAACAGCTAGCCGCTCTGCTGCTTGGTTAGTGCGTACGATCAGCATTTTTGGCTCCGGAGGAGCCCCTGTTTCTAGGAAATGATTTGATGTTCATGATTTTTAGGCCCCGGCGGGGCCTCCTTTTTCTGTTATGCCTCGGCTGTTTCCAGTGCTCCGGTTTCGGCCACTACGCTTCTGGTTTTGTCGAAATTGATCAATGCTACTACTGCGGCTATACAAGCAATGGCAACCCCAATGTACATGAATGCCTCAGAGTAAGAGATGGAGCTGGATTTGAAAAGAAACCCTGCCATTACCGCGCCCACATTACCTCCCGCACCGACAATCCCGCTCACGGAACCAATCGCTTTGCGGTTAATAAAAGGTACGATGGCGTAAGTAACACCATTGGCCATTTTTAGGAACATAGCGAACAAAAGCATCGTGATTACTGCCACTGTAATGCTGCCGCTTTGTGCGAAAAGTGCGATCCCGATTCCTTCCATGGCCAATAAAAGAGCAAGCAAGCGCCCCTTACCGATCATTCCGTATTTATTTCCAACCTTATCAGCCACGATACCACCCACGGCACGGGCAAAAATATTCATGAAACCAAATGCTCCTGCAAGAATACCGGCAGTGGCCAATGTTGTATTGAAGTTCTCGAAAAAGTAAAGCGCAGCTACGTTATCGAATGTAATTTCAATGCCAAAGCAAGCTCCGTAGGCAAGGAAAAGTGCCCAGGTGCGAGGGTCTTTCATCGCTTCCAGCAATGAGCCTTTGGTTTTTACAGCTTTTGGATTGGCGATCGCCAACTCTTCAAAGTTACCTGCTGGGGTATCTTTTGTAAACCGGTAATAAACAAATGCGAAAACAAAAAGCATTACACCTGGGATCACCATCGCAATTCTCCAAGCCGACTCGGGCAGGTAACCCATGCTCACAAAACCTGCGAAAACCAATGGCATAACCATGTTGGTAACGCCGCCACCCAGGTTACCCCAGCCACCTGCGACTGCATTGGCAGTTCCGACGATTTTTTTGTCGAACATCACAGAAGTATGGTATTGTGTGATCACAAATGACGCGCCGATCACTCCTATGGCCAGTCTGAAAAGCAGAAAGCCTTCATAAGAGTGAACCAGTCCAACGCTCATGACCGGTATGGAGCAGATGGCCATTAATGCAGCGTAGGTTTTTCTTGGCCCCCAGGTGTCGCAAAGTTTCCCGATCAGAATACGGGCGACGACGGTCGCGGCAACAGATGCGATGATAATATTTCCGATCTGGCTTTTGGTCAGGCCAAGATCCGTTTTAATGACGGTCATTAATGGTGCCAGTCCGAACCATCCAAAGAAGCAAAGGAAAAACGCCATCCAGGTAAGGTGGAAGGTGCGCATTTGTACGCCTTTGAAACTGAAAATGTTCAACTTTTCAAGCGGCTTATTAGTCGTTTCCATAGTAATAAGAGTTATGAGATTGATGGTTGTTACAGGAAATGCTTATGTCTTATTTTAAAAATTCAGGTTTGATATTAATCATCAGATATGCCCAGTTAGCCATTTTTTGCGGGTCTTTCACTCCCTTAGCCTGCGCCAGGCTGTTGGTGGAAAGGAATGTGCAGTAGCCGCCCTGGAAACTGATTGTTTTGGTAAGGTTGTAAGTTGCTATAATGTCCAGTTCGTTACCGAAATTGGCGGACAGCTTTTCGTCATTGGCATTACGAATCTGCGCAGAGCTGGAAAACTGGTGGAGATCTGCTTGTACGACCAGCTTTTCCGAAGCCTTGATCACCGTATTAATGTAAAAATCTGTCAGACCACCTTTGCCGAAACCGTTGGCTGCATAGAAGTAATCCATTTGGCCCCAGAACTTGTGTGGTGTTCCGTAAAGTGGATCGAATGTCCTGTTTTTGCCTGATCCTGTGCCTGTTCCAGAGGTGTAGTCAAAGCCCGGACCGACAGAGAATGCCTTGTTCATGGTATACAACCCGCGTACCGAATACATATAGGCGCTCAATGATTTACCGTCCTTGTCTTTCCCTGCCTGATAGTATGCATTGGCAGTCAGGTTCCAGGATTTACCCAGTTTAGTTTGCAGGTAAGGGCCTAATGTTACCCTGTTCCAGGTTCCTTTTTGTACTGTTTTAACGCCGGTTTCAGCAAGTGTATATTTTTGAAAATCGTCTTTCAAAATCAAAAACGAAGCATTTCCCTGTTTTAATTTCTTGCCTAAATAAAGGAATTGCAGGGATTTATACATGGTGCCGATTCCATTGGTCCCCGCTGTGTAGCCGACAGGTACACCGTCATATAAAGTCCCGTTTTTTAGCTCACGGTTTTGGTTATACGCAAATCCTAAATGTGCGGTGAAGCCGTTGTTTCCATATTTTATCAAAGCAGCATCATGGCGTCTCGCTTGTTGCAGCCAGTCCAGGTTACCCAGCACCCGGCTGTCATCATACAGCAACTCCTGCCGACCGATTTTTAGAGCAAATTCTTTTCCCAACTTGGTTTGGTTCGTATCCAGCAGGCTTATTTCACCCCAGGCCTCATGCAGCATCAGGCCGTTAAGTCCCTGATTGGTAATACGGTTGTTAGTAGAAGCATCCTGTCCCCATACCCGCACATCCTGAACGGCTACGAAAAACTGTGTCCGGTAACCCTTGTAACCTGCATTCAATCTGGTTCTCTGAGAAGTGAAAAACGCTGCCTTGTCGCTTTTTGACAAAGGAGAACCTTGTCCGTGTAAAAGTTCTGTCCGGGTTCTCAACTGTCCCGAAACACTGATCTGGGCGTAGGACGCACCCGGGGCCAGCAAGCTGATCGCGGTGATACCCAGCAAAAGGAGGTAAACTGTTGTTTTCATATGATCGTTGATTAATTGGAGTGCTCGGGGAATTTCAGGATACTAAACTCATACTCTGCAAATATTCAAGGGCATAGGAAGGGTGTAGTGCAACCACTTCGCCCAGGATCATGATGGCAGGTGTGCCGATATTGTTTTCTTTTACCAGTCGGGGTATCTCCCAAACCTGCCCCATTACGCTCTTTTCGTCCGGGCGGGTACCATTCTGGATCACTGCCATCGGCAAATGTCCTCTTCCGAAATGTTTGTAAAGCGCGCAGATCTCAGGCAGTTTGCTCATACCCATCAAAACGATCACCGTCGCTTTTGACTGAACTGCAAGACTGATGTCGTCCGAAAGCTCTCCATTTTGTGTAGTACCGGTGATCACCCAGAAACTTTCGCTCACCCCGCGGCGTGTAACCGGAATGTCGAGAGAAGCAGGTACTGCAATGCAGCTGGACACACCGGGGATCACTTCGCAAGCAACGCCATGATCTCTGGCATATTCCATTTCCTCATGGCCACGGCCGAATACGAACGAATCTCCGCCTTTCAATCTCACCACATGTCCGCGCTTACGTGCAAGGCGTACGATCAATCCATTGATCTCTTCCTGAGAGAAGGATGGGTTGCCGGCTTTTTTGCCTACGTACATTTTCAATGCATGCTCCGGAGCAAATTCCAGGATGTCGGCGTTGGCCAGTTCATCGTAGAGAATAACGTCCGCATTTTTAAGTGCCTTGATTCCTTTCAGCGTGATTAAGTCCGCGTCTCCCGGGCCAGCTCCTACCAGTGTCAGTTTCGCCTCCATCTCTTATATATAATTGAGTGAATATTAGAAATGTACTATATATAGTAAATTATAACTATATCATTTGTTGCATCAAAATTAAGAGCAATATTTTATAAAACAATCATTTTGCCAAAATATATGTTTAGTTTTAACCATATACACGAATAAAAAATTAGGAAAATGAATAAATGCGATTTAATTTTGACCATCGAAGATTTAGTTAACAGAGGCTTAATATTTTAATAATACAATAAAATAATAATGTATTCACAAATTAATAGTTATTATTTACTATGAACACTACCTCAAACACCCATGTTGTCGTTGTCGGCAATGGTATGGTCGGCTACAAATTCTGTGAGAAGTTGCTGAACAGAAAAAAAGATGGTCAGCAAATTACACTCACAGTCTTTGGAGAAGAGCCCCGTGTGGCCTATGACAGAGTGCATTTGAGTGAATACTTTGCTGGTAAAACAGCAGACGACCTCACATTGGCAGGAGCAGAGTGGTATGCGGAAAACGGAATACGGCTGTTTTTGTCTGATCCCGTTGTAGACATTGACAGGGAAGAAAAACTAGTCAGGTCACACCATGGACATATAGTACATTATGACTACCTGGTACTAGCAACGGGCTCAGGAGCATTTGTTCCTTCGATCCCGGGTGTTGAAAAAGACGGGGTGTTTGTGTACCGTACCATTGAAGATCTGGAATTCATTCAGTCGTATGCACGCAAGGCAAAAAAGGGTGCGGTGCTAGGTGGCGGGCTACTGGGATTGGAAGCTGCGAAAGCATTGCTGGACCTTGGATTGCAGGAAGCGCACGTAGTCGAATTTGCTCCAAGGTTAATGCCAAGGCAGATAGATGATGCAGGTTCACGCATGTTGCAAGGGCAATTGGAATCATTGGGCCTTCAAATACATCTTTCGAAAAGTACACAGGAAATAAAAGGTGGCGATTGCATTGAAGGAATGCAATTCGCTGATAATTCATTCCTGGACGTGGATATGCTGGTGATATCGGCAGGGATACGCCCGCGGGACGAGCTGGCCAAAATCGCCGGTCTGGAAACGCATCCGAGAGGAGGTATAGTGGTGAACAATCAATTGCAAACTTCGGACCCTTCCATCTTTGCGATCGGAGAGTGTGCATTGGCTCACCATATGATCTACGGACTTATTGCGCCGGGGTATGAAATGGCCGATGTGGTTGCTATGATGTTGACGGGCGGAGAAAAGGAGTTTTTGCCATATGATATGTCGACCAAGCTGAAACTGATCGGTACGGATGTGGCAAGTTTTGGTGATCCATTTATTGAAGAGCCAGCTTGTAAAACAGTACGCTACGAGAATAAGGCAAAAGGTGTTTATAAAAGAATCAATGTAAGTACCGACGGGAAAACCTTGTTGGGAGGGATACTGGTCGGTGATGCGGAGCAGTATAATATGTTGCTGCAAACCTGCAAAAACAAAACGATCCTGCCACCGGATTCAGAAGATTTGATCCTGGGATCAAGAGGTGGGGAAGAGGCTGGTGCCGGGGTAATGAGTTTTCCGGACGATGCTTTGATATGCTCCTGTGAGGCGGTTACCAAAGGAATGATCTGTCATGAAGTGGGAGAAAATGGCCACCAGACCATTGACGCTCTGAAAAAATCCTGCAAAGCCGGTACTGGCTGCGGCGGATGCGTCCCGATGGTGAAGGACATTATCTCTGGTGTAATGAAGCAAAAGGGATTGTACGTGCGGAATGTAGTTTGCGAACACTTTGATCATTCGAGACAAGAGCTGCTTGATCTGGTGAAAATGCAGGGATTGAAAACATATAGTTCTGTTTTGAATGAGTTTGGAAAAGGCGACGGCTGCGAAGTATGCAAGCCGGTGGTCGCGTCGGTACTGGCTAGTTTGTGGAATGAAAATATTTTGCAAAAAGACAGGGCCCCGATCCAGGATTCCAATGACCGATATCTTGCCAACATCCAAAAAGGAGGTACGTATTCGGTTGTTCCGAGGATTCCTGGTGGTGAGATAACGCCTGAAAAACTGATCATTATTGGTCAGGTTGCGCAAAAATATGGCTTGTATACCAAAATCACGGGCGGCCAGCGGATCGACCTGTTCGGTGCGCACCTCGGAGATCTTCCTGATATATGGGAAAAGCTGATTAACGCTGGTTTTGAAAGCGGGCATGCTTATGGAAAATCATTGCGAACTGTAAAAAGCTGCGTTGGATCCACCTGGTGCCGTTTTGGAGTTCAGGATTCAGTCTCTTTTGCGATCGAAGTAGAGGACCGGTACAAAGGATTACGTTCCCCACACAAATTGAAATCAGCGGTCTCTGGCTGTATCCGTGAATGTGCGGAGGCGCAGAGCAAGGATTTCGGGATTATTGCCACTGAAAAAGGCTGGAACCTATACGTCTGTGGCAATGGTGGTTCCAAACCGCAGCACGCACATTTGCTGGCAACGGACGTAGACAAGGAAACTTGTATCAGACTGATCGACCGCTTCCTGATGTTTTATATCAAAACAGCCGACCCGCTTACCCGGACTGCTACCTGGCTGAACAAAATGGAAGGCGGTATCGCGTACCTGAAAGCCGTGGTGGTGGAGGATATCCTGGACATTGCAGAGGAACTGGAAGCGGATATGCAGAAACTGATCGATGTGTATCAATGTGAATGGAAGGAAGTGGTGGAAAGTCCTGAGCTGCGGAAACGGTTTACCCATTTTGTAAATACACCCGTAAAAGATCCAACGATCACTTTCGAGGAAATGCGTGATCAAAAACGTGCAAAAGAGTGGGCATAACACCCAGCGACTCACAAAGACTCACAGTCAAAACCAACAAAAACATGGAAACAATAACTGACACAAAAAACCTGGTAACCTGGCATAGGGCCTGTCATGTCAACGATATTCCGGAAGATGGCGGCGGCTGCGCGCTGATTGACGGAAAACAAATCGCTATATTTAACTTTACCAGAAGAGGTGAATGGTACGCAACTGATAACCAATGTCCGCACCGCCAGCAAATGGCCGTGTCGCGCGGGATGATCGGAAGCCAGGACGGAGAACCAAAAGTGGCTTGTCCTTTTCACAAAAAAACCTTTTCATTGCAAAGCGGCCAATGTCTGAACGACGAGACTTACCAAATCAACACCTTCCCGGTTATGGTGAAAGAAAACCTGGTGTACATCGGATTATGAGCGAATGGAGAGACTAGACAAACGCGTAGCAGGCAGTCTGACACGATTTTATGTAGTAGCACTTTGTGTTGTTGCCATGCTGACTATCAGTGGTTTATTCCTGATCAGGAGAACGATCAGTAACCTTAACCACGACGGTAGGGTCGTGAATGTGGCGGGAAGACAACGCATGCTGAGTCAACGTCTTACCAAGCTGGCGATTCTTAAAATTGAAGGAAGGGAACATAAAGACTCGGTTAGTTTCAGCTCATTGCTGCAATTGTGGAAAGAAAGCAATGAAAACCTGGGTCAGAGAATATTACCGGTTGGTCGTGGTTTTGTGACCTGGAAAAGCCAGGCGCTGGATACGATGTTCCACGACCTGGCACCGGTTTTCAATCGTATTTATCAAAACTTTTTGCTCATCGGAGCGGACTCTGTTTCGCAGGCGGAAAAGCAAAATGCATTGTCTGAGATATTGGCAAACGAACCGTTGTTTCTTGCCAAAATGGACAAGATCGTTTTTCAGTTTGACAAAGAAAGTTTTCAAAGACTTGAAAACCTGGAAAGGATTGAATGGATCCTGGACCTGATGACGATCCTGGTATTGATCGCGGAGGGTTTGCTGATTTTCAGGCCGGTAGTGAATACCACGAGGAGAGTAGTCAGGATGCTCACGGAGTCGGAGGATGCATTGCAATTATCCAATCAAAAACTTAAAGAAGCGAACCAGCAACTGATGGAAGCGCAGAATGAGCTGCTCAGGGTGGAGGGGGAAAAGTATGAATTGCAGTTGGCCGAAGATCGCGTCAGGGCCGCAGCATTGATCGAAGGACAAGAGGAGGAACGGAAACGCTTTGCATTGGAACTCCACGACGGAATTGGCCAGATGCTGACCGGCCTCAAACTGCACGCCGAAAAGCTAAAATCGGTGCAATTTCATGATGAAAAACAACAAAGAAGATTTGAGCAACTGGTGAAGCTGATCCAGGATACCATCCAGACAACCAGACAGGTATCATTCAATCTGATGCCATCTGTGCTGAGTGATTTTGGCCTGGCGTCAGCGCTGCGGTTACTTTGTGAACAAACGGCAGAGTCGTCCGGCATCAACATTGAATTTGACGGAGATACCAGCGAGCGGATCGTGATGGGTCAACCCATGGAGATCGGCTTGTACCGCATTGCCCAGGAAGCATTGAATAATGCGGTTAAGCATTCAAATGCGGATAGGATCAAGATTAAATTGCAACGAAATAAGAATCGTATAGTTTTGGAAATTACCGATGACGGAAAAGGATTTTTAATTAGTAATTTGAAATCAGAAGAAGGATTTTCTTTGAACCGTAATGGAATGGAAAACATTCGTACAAGGTCTCAGCTGCTGAACGGGAAAATGGAAATAGTCTCGAAAGTCGACAGCGGAACAAAGCTGAGTATCACGGTTGATTTGTAATTTTCCCCGAAAACATCAAAATGCCTATTAGAATCCTAGTTGTCGATGATCACTCCGTTGTAAGGCAGGGAATTATTGCGCTGCTGGAAGACGAGGAGGACGTGCTGATTGTCGGAGAGGCATCGGACGGGGACGAGGTGTGGGATTCTGTGGAGCAGGTAAAGCCCGATGTTATTCTGCTTGATCTGACCATGCCGCGTGTATCTGGTCTTGAAGTGATCAAGCAACTGGTACCGGCATTTCCGGCAGTTAAAATATTGGTATTCAGCATGCATAGTAATCCGGATTATATGCTTTCGTCGGCATTGAGCGGAGCAGCGGGATATCTGCAAAAAGACACCAGCAGGGACGAAATGCTGAAAGCGATCCGGAGCATTGCCAAGGGAGAATTATATTATCCACCCTACGCATCGTCGGTGATCATCCGTAACCTCATCAAACAAGTTGCCAGAACTGCGGTTGAAACGATCACAGCACCCGAAGAAACAGCGGGCAACAGTGTCTGGAAAATGATCACACCCCGAGAGCAACAAATTCTCAGATGCCTCACCGAGGGCATGAGCAGCAAAGACATTGCAGAGAAATTTGACATCAGCTCCAATACCGTCGCGAACCAGCGTGCGAGTATTATGAAAAAAGCAAACGTGAAAAATACCGCGGAATTGATCAGCCTGGCATTGAAAGCCAGAACTCAATAGGCAAATGGCCTGATTTTTTAATGTCTGTCAAAGGTTTATTTGATTTCTGAAAATGGAAATCCTGATTTAAATCAATGGATCATGACAGGCATAAAATTGAAAATCATAGGGTGCTGTTTGGCGCTGAGCGTAAGCTTATCAGGCCGAAGCCAAAGCAATGCGGCTGTTTCTCCAACCAAACAAGCGCAGAAGAAAATTGTTTTCATCGCTGGTCCCGATAGTCACGGAAAAGGCGAACACGAACACAATGGCGGCAGTACCTTGCTTGCCAAGGCGCTGAATGACAATGTTCCCGGGGTCAATGCAATAGTCGTTCACAACGAGTGGCCGAAAGACAGTACGGTACTCGGCGATGCGGATGCGATCGTGCTATACATGGACGGCGGCGGTGATCACATGGCGCTCAAACACACAGCAGAGCTGGATAAGCTGATGAGGAAAGGCATCGGGCTGGTTAATCTTCATTTTGCACTCGAAGTACCCCAGGGAGAAAGTGGCGGCCGTTTTCTGAATTGGATAGGAGGTTATTTTGAAATCAACTGGTCGGTAAACCCTGTTTGGGAAGCGAATTTTGCCAGCTTTCCCGATCATCCTGTTGCCAATGGCGTAAAACCGTTTGGTGTTACCGACGAATGGTACTATCACATGCGATTCGTAGACCAAATGAAAAACGTGACTCCCATACTGCAAGCATTGCCGCCCGAAGCTACACTAAACCGGCCCGAGGGGACACATTCAAACAATCCGGCTGTTAAAGATGAAGTTGTAAATAAGAAAAAGATGCAGGTGCTGGCCTGGACTTATGACCGCCCCGGTGGAGGAAGAGGCTTCGGCTTTACTGGCGGGCATATTCATAACAATTGGCAAAATGATAGTTTCAGGAGGTTAGTGTTGAATGCGATTGCCTGGACCGCCAAAGTAGAAATTCCGCAACAAGGCATCCCGTCAATTACACCCACCCAGAGTGAATTGAATGCATTGACAAAACGGGTTAACTAAGTTGAAATCTGAATTTGACAAGTTGACAACTTTGACTATATTTGGTTGTAATAAAGAGAGATGTCATGAAAACAATGAGCGTAGGGGAGTTCAAGGCCCATTTCTCGCAGGTACTGAAAGAAGTAGAGAAAGGCGAGAAAATAGGGATCACTTTTGGGAGGAAAAAGGAAGTAAAGGCATTCCTGGTACCGAAGGAGGAAAACAAAGAGCCCAGGAAGCTGGGGATTTTGGAGGGCAAAGGAAAAGTTACTTTTAAAGAAGACTTTAACATGACAGAAGAAGAGTTTCTAGGCCTATGAAATATTTATTAGATACACACGCTTTAATTTGGGCACTGACAGAAACAGGTAAATTATCAAAAACAGTTAAGAATATATTAGTCAAAAGCGATGATCAGGTCATTGTGAGCACTATTAGTTTTTGGGAAATATCTTTGAAGTATTCATTGGGTAAACTAGATCTTGGTGGCCTTTTACCGGATCAGTTTCCCGACGCTTGTCTTGATACAGGTTTTGAAATTCTGAATTTGGAAATGGATACGAGCAGTACCTATCACCAGCTTAAAGCCCACCACAAAGACCCGTTCGACCGTATGCTGATCTGGCAAGCGATTTCGAATCGCTACACCCTGATCAGTGATGACGATAACATCAAAAATTATACTTCAGAAGGATTGAAAGTAGTCTGGTAAGCAAGACATAGTTGCCTTAATCATCCTTATTTCAGTTAAAATCAGGAAACTTCTTGCTATTTCATTTTCTTTAACTTTACTTTGTCTATCAAATTAGTAGGATTCTTTCTTGTTAACCACCAACACGAGAGATAATCATATAATCCATTTCAATAATGAAATCGATGAATCAATATTCTTCGCAATGTAAAATTGTGCCTATGGTGGTGTCATGTTTATATTTCTGGCTTCCTTCGGATTCCTGTTGTTGCTGCTAATCTTCTTATTCTGAATACGATAAGTTTTCAGGCCTGATATTCAATCCTTTTACTCAATTATTAAATCTGCGTGGTGGCAATGCCATGCACGGACACATCGATCACTACTACTTTATAATCATGAAAAAATTTAAATCATTACTGGTTGCGTCAGTTCTGTCTCTGGTTGTTGTTCCTGTTTTTGCGCAGGAAACGGCTGATAATAAGGTAGTTATCACAGGTGTAAGGTTTGCATATCCATTGGTTGAAAAATGGATCAAAGACTACACCACTGCGAATCCAAAATCTCAGATTGTTATTGAAACAAGAACCATCACCGATCCGCAGAAATATGACTTGTTGATCGAGGCTTATGATCAGGACAAAGAGGTGAAGGAAACCCGTGAGTATCTGTCGGTTGGGCGGTATGCCTTGTTGCCGGTTGCCAATGCTAAGTCTGCATTTGCCAAAGAATATGTTGAAAAAGGCTTGAATGAGAAGACCTACAAATCTGTGTTCTTTCATGACATTTATGCCGAAAAAGATAAATCCATTACCACTCCTTTTACTATTTATACCCGTCTTCAGAAAGCTGGTGCTCCTTTGACTTTCGCCAAATATTTTGGCTATGAACAACAGAATATCAAAGGAAAGGCCATCGCAGGTGCGGACGAGCATTTGATCAAAGCGCTTTTGAAAGACGAGACAGGGATCAGTTACACGACCCCTGGTTTGGCGTATGACTTGCAATCGAGGAAACCGATTGATGGAATTACGGTCATTCCGGTAGATCTGGACGGAAATGGACGCGTTTCGAAAGAAGAGAAAGCATTGGAAAACTTGGATCAGGTCATTACCAGTCTTGAAAATAACAAGGTGAAAAATGTGCCGATTGAGTATATTCACTTTTCAATTGATAAGCATAATTCCAATCCTGAGGCGAAGAAATTTTTGCTTTGGGTAGCGGCCAACGCCGATAAAGATTTGCACCAGTTTGGCTACCTGAAAGCAGAACCCAAACGTTTGGCAGATGAAAAAGAAAAGCTGGAAAGATTCGAAGCAGTAAAATAGAGACCATTGTTTTTGAAGCCCTCATTTATGAAAAGAATTTTGCTGAGTACCGTTCTTCTGGCCGCGAGTTTGACTGTATTTGCACAGAAAAAAAGTGACAAGCCCAATATCGTCGTCATTCTGGCTGATGACCTGGGTTATGGCGATATCGGTACATTCGGCGCGACTGACATTCGCACGCCTAATATTGACAATCTGGCCACCAAAGGCTTGAAATTGACTTCTTTTTATTCCAGCTCACCTGTCTGCAGCCCTACACGCGCCGCTCTCATCACGGGTCGGTATCCGCGCAGACTGGGTATTGATCACGTGTTCTTTCCGGAAAGTTTTACCGGGATTCCTGCCGAAGAAGTGACGATCGCGGAAGCATTGAAAGGGAATGGATATCAAACTGCTATTTTCGGTAAGTGGCATTTGGGTCACCACCGTCAGTTTTTACCACTTCAAAATGGTTTTGACGAATACTACGGAATTCCGTACAGCAATGATATGCAGGGAGTTGTGTACCTGAGAGGCAATGATGTGGACAGTATCAAGGTCAATCAAAAGTATATTACCAAAACCTACACGAACGAGGCGGTGAAGTTTATCGACAAGAATAAAGACAAACCGTTCTTCCTGTATGTGACTCACAATATGCCTCACGTTCCCCTGTACGCTTCGCCTGAATTTGAAGGAAAATCCAAAAGAGGCTTGTACGGGGATGTAATCGAAGAGATTGATTGGAGCGTAGGCGAAGTGGTGAGAGCATTGAAAAAGAATGGTTTGGAAGAAAATACATTGGTTGTTTTTACCAGTGACAATGGCCCGTGGCTCATTTTCGACATTGAGGGAGGTTCCGCCGGACCATTGCGTCAGGGAAAAGGGACTACTTTTGAAGGCGGACAACGCGTGCCGACCGTGGCATACTGGCCGGGAAAAATCAAACCGGGGACAGTTTACGAAGATCTGGCTTCTCAGCTGGATTTGTATCCGACCATCATTGGTTTGACGGGCAGTCAGAAAACGCAGACTAAAAAGCCATTGGACGGTGAAGATATAAGCCCGGTCTTGTTCGGTACCGGCAAAAGGAAAGGTCAGGAGTTTGCCTATTATTCTAATGGCATCATCGAAGCATTTCGCAAAGGCGATTGGAAAATCCGTCTGCCGCAACCTGATACCAAAATCAATGGAATTATCATTGTTCCTGCAACTGATACATTGCTTTTTAATCTCAAAACAGATATTGGAGAGAAAAATAGTCTTCTCAAATCTAATCCTGAAAAAGCAAAGGAGCTATTAACTGCCCTCACTACTTACCAAGCCAAGATCGGAGACACACCTGAGGCCCTGGTTCAGAGAATGCCATCTGATGACAGCCATATCAAAAAACGGGCTGAACGTGCAACAGCAAAAAAGAATGGCAAATAGCCGGATCCCGTAACAATAAAGAAAAGCAATATTTGTTTTACTGAATCTTATAAATTTACTTTGCCTATAAAATACATAGATTAAGTATATTTTGATTAAACCTGTCGACTGGAAATAGCCACCATTTCCTGACGGTACATTTACAAATGCCCGCTTACTTCCATTAGCGGGGACAGGAGTTCGCGTACATGGTTGTACGTATATATGCATGCGGTAGCGTTTGTGCGCTGTGCGTGGATTGTCGACGATCGTAGTGAATAAATAAAATCCATTTTACCCGTATCTTTTATTTAATTACTTAACCTTGATAATGAAGAAGTACATTTACTTTTTCCTGTGCACCACAGGAATTTTAAGCTATGCCCATGCCCAGGAAGTAGTCACTGGTATTGTAAAGGATGGGTCAGGTCAGACGATCCCTGGTGCCACGGTCGTTTTAAAAGGAACTGCCAAATACGCTAGCAGCGACCTTGATGGCAAGTTTAACCTTGCCGCCCCCAAGGATTTCCCATTCACATTACAGGTTAACATCACCGGCTACGAGCAGCAGGAAATTGACATTTATGAACTGTCTGACGAGCCGTCGGAGATCGTTTTGAAAACCGCCAATGTACTGGACGAAGTCGTCGTCATTGGTTACGGAACTCAGAAAAAGGGGGACATTACCGGTTCCGTTTCGTCTGTACCGCAACTTGCTCTCAAACAGCCCATCAGCTCATTCGATCGCGCATTGCAGGGTGCAGCTGCCGGTGTGCAGGTGACCCAGGTTTCGGGCCAGCCCGGCGCGGCGGTCAGCATTCGGATCCGGGGTGGTAACTCCATCACGGGCGGTAACGAACCTTTGTATGTGATCGACGGATTTCCGGTCTACAACAGCAATGGCGATGCCAGTGCGGGTGTAACTGCCGGGCCAAGTATCAATGCATTGGCAAGTCTCAATCCAAGCGATATTGAGTCCATTGAAGTACTAAAAGACGCCTCAGCAACAGCTATTTACGGTTCCCGCGGTGCGAATGGTGTGGTACTGATCACCACCAAAAAAGGAAAAGCAGGGCAGAATACATTGACATATGATGCATACTACGGTTCTCAGCAAATACTAAAAAAAGTAGACGTCATAACCAGTGCGAAAGATTGGGCTTTGCTCAAAAATGAGGCACGCGTCAATTCGGGGAAAGCACCTTATTATACACAAGATCAGATCAATAACCTCGGTGAGGGGACTGACTGGCAAGACGAAGCATTCCGCAGCGCGTCCATTCAAAACCATCAGATTTCATTGACGGGCGGTGATGACCGGACACGTTATGCGATCTCGGGAAATTACTTTAAACAAAACGGTATCCTGCTCAATACCGATTTCGAAAGGTACTCGGGAAGGGTTAATCTCGAACGTGATTTTTCTTCCAAATTCAAAGTCGGCGTGAACCTCACTGCCAGCAAAATCACCGCTCAGGTAGCGAATGCAGGGATCGTGAATGGATTACTGTCAATGCCACCCGCCGTGAATGTGCGTGATGCCAATGGAAAATATACCTATCAAAGTGAATTCGAGACGCCATTGGGTAACCCAATCGCTACTTTGGAAAAAGAAGTGAACAGAACAAAGACGTATCGTTTGCTCGGAAATGTTTACGGCGAATACACATTCTTTGAAGGCCTTGTTGCCAAAGTTTCATTTGGTACCGACATCATTAATAATAAGCAAAACCGCTACATACCTTCCGATATTTACCAAGGAGCGAATTCCAATCCAACCGGCAAAGCTTATGTAGGGACAAAATTTGCATCTACCTGGCTGAATGAGAATACATTGAGCTATTCCAAAACATTCAGTAACAAGCATTCATTCAACGTGGTAGTCGGCTACACGCAGCAGGCATTTGAAGCGGAAAATGCAACCGCCGGTTCTCAGGCATTTATCACGGATCAACTAGAATATAATGACCTGGGCAGCGGATCGGTTTACACGCAGCCAGAGTCAGGTTACTCGGCCTGGGCGCTGAATTCTTTCCTGGGTAGGGTCAATTATTCGATCGACCAGAAATACATTTTTACGGTTAGCGGTCGTGCCGACGGGTCCTCGCGATTTGGTAAGGACAAAAAGTGGGGCTATTTTCCCTCCGCCGCTTTTGCATGGAATATTTCCCGCGAAGATTTTCTCTCTTCCTACAAAACCATCAGCAACCTGAAACTGCGTCTGAGTGCAGGTGTGACGGGTAATCAGGAAATCGGCCAGTACCTTTCGCTGGCGACTTTGGGTTCCAGTACATACTTTTTCGGCGGACAGACTTACATTGGTTTTGCTCCAAACCGTATCGCAAACCCGGATCTGGGCTGGGAAACTACTGCACAATACGATGGAGGTATCGATCTTTCACTTTACAAAAACCGCATCAATTTTGTATTTGACGCCTATTACAAAAAGACCACAAACCTGCTGCTGAATGTTCCGATTCCGTACACTACCGGCCAATCGACTGCATTACAGAACTACGGATCAGTTGAAAACAAAGGAATCGAGCTGGGTATCAATACCGAAAATTTCACTGGGCCATTTTCATGGAACACCAATTTTGTGTTTTCGTTGAACCGGAATAAAGTTCTGACGCTCGGCGATGGTGCAGATTACATTATTTCGGGTGCGAACATCGCGCAGGTAGGCCAGCCGCTCGGATCTTTTTATGGGTACCAAACCAATGGGTTGTTCCAGACGGGTGATGATATAGCCAATCTTCCTACCATCAATCCTGCGACAACAAAACCCGGTGACAGACGATATGTCGACGTGAATGGTGACGGCAAAATCACGCAAGCCGACGACCGCACATGGATCGGGAATGCCCAACCCAAGTTCCAGGGTGGGATTACCAATACTTTGTCATATCTGAATTTCGATCTGAGTGTTTTCTTGCAGGGCACTTATGGTAATAAGCTTTTTAACCAGAATAGACAGCAGCTGGAACTGCTGACAGGCCAGCAAAATGCTTCTACGGCAGCTTATGACCGCTGGACGCCTACCAATCCCACCAATGATGTACAACGCGCATTCGAGGATCCCGCGCCTGTTAACACCAGCAGATATGTAGAAAACGCATCGTTTCTTAGGTTGAAAAATGTCACATTAGGCTATAATTTTCCTAAAAGCATTGCTTCCAAAATTCATTCAAGCCAGATCAAAGTATATGTATCCGCTGCCAACCTGGCGACATGGACGAAGTACACAGGTTTTGATCCCGAGGTGAGCCGCAATGAGCAAAGCACGCTCGGGCAAGGCATTGATTACAGTATTTATCCTTCTTCCAAAAGCTTTTTGGCAGGGTTAAGTATTTCATTTTAAAATAGATACCTGCTCAAAATGAATTTCAAATACAGAACAATGAAAAAGATACTATATATATTTCTGGGCATTTTTACATTCACGTCCTGCACGGACCTGAACGAAAACCCTTCCTCACTCATTACGACCGAGCAATTTTACAAAACCGAAAGCGACGCCCTTTCGGCAGTGACCAGCGTTTACAATGCGGCCCTCAACAATGGCGGTCTGACGATGTACAACCGCTTGTTCCACCTCGCATTCGAGATCATGTCCGACGACGCGATCGCCGGTTTGCGCGTTACCAATGCAGATGTACGGAGTATTTCGGTTTTGTCGCATTCCACCACCAATGACCGTGTCGATGAGCTTTGGAGAGAAAGTTACGTGGCGATCAGCCGCGCCAATATCGCCATTGAACGCATTCCGCAGATCGAAATGGATGCTGCATTGCGTACCAGGCTGGTGAATGAGGCCAAGTTTTTGCGCGGTTTGTTGTACTTCAACCTGGTAAGACTTTGGGGCGATGTACCATTGATTTTGCAGGAAACGAGTTCACTAGGCAAAGATGCGATCCAGGTTTCCCGCACACAGAAGGAAGAGGTGTATCAGCAGATTATCAAAGATTTGACGGACGCGGAAGCATTACCGAATTCATTTGCAGGATCAGATGCCGGCAGGGCTACTGCGGGTGCGGCCAAATCCATTCTGGCCAAAGTATACCTCACCCGTCAAGAGTGGGAAAAAGCCGCTGCGAAAAGTCTGGAAGTGATTAATGGGCCTTATGGCTATGATTTGTTCGAAAATTTTGCGGACGTTTTCAATGTCGCGACGAAGAATGGCAAAGAACATATTTTCTCTGTTCAATGTAAATCCAATGTCAATGGACAGGGAAACCGGCTTGCATCGTCGGCCACGCCGGTAGGGATACCCGGTGTGGCTGCGGCAGGTACCGACGAGCCTCATGGGAGCGTGTACGCATTGTACGCAGCCGAGGACAAGCGCCGCGACGTCACATTTTTTACCTCGCTGGTAAGTCCGACGACGGGCAAGGAGGTAACATTCTCGCCAAGATTTTTCAAATATTTTGACATGGCGCAAATTGGTAACCCGACGGAATCGGCCCAAAATATCCCTGTGATCCGTTTTGCGGAAATCCTGTTGATCTACGCAGAAGCTTTGAATGAAACCGGAGGGCCTACTGCCGCGGCCTACGCTTCTATCAACAAAGTCAGAAAACGGGCTGGTCTAGCGAATCTTGCAGGATTGACGAAAGACACATTCCGCGAAGCCATTTACCTGGAACGCCGGTTAGAGTTAATGTTCGAATTCCAACGCTGGTTTGACCTGATCAGGACTAAAAGAATGATTACGGATCTGCATAAAATAGGCAAAACCAACGCCGCCGAAAAGCATTATTTGCATCCGATACCGCAGCGGGAGATGGATTTGAATCCGAAACTGGTGCAGAATCCTGGGTGGGAGTAAAACTCTTGGTACAAACTTACAATGATCATTAACTAAAAATTTGCTTTTAAAATGCAATGAGAAAGATAACCTATATCCTAAGTCTGCTTCTTATCGCGAGTTCGCTGTCTGGTTTTTCGCAATCAACAGAAAAGCAACCCAACATCCTCTTCATCCTGGTCGACGACTGGGGGTGGACGGATTTGAGTTCGGCGGGGAGTAAGTATTATGAGACGCCCAATATTGACAAGTTGGCGACGCAGGGTTTGAAGTTTACCCAGGCGTACTCGGTTGGTCCAAACTGTGCGCCAAGCCGCGCGTCGCTGATGACAGGTAAGTACACGCCCCGTCATGGAATTTACACAGTGGGCAACTCCGATCGTGGTGAGTCGGTAGACCGCAAATTGATACCCATTGAAAACAATACAGTTCTCAATCCATCTTTTACAACTATTGCCGAAGAGCTAAAAAACGCGGGTTACCATACCGGTCTGATCGGAAAATGGCAGCTTGGAGGAAAAGGTAAGGGCGCGGATGCGCATGCCCAGGGTTTTGAGCACGTGATCGGTGGTACCGGCGGTACGAGCTCATATTTTTATCCTTATAATAAAGAGGGGAAACAATCGCCACACGAAGGCATTACTGCTGGCCCGGACGGCGAATACCTGACGGACCGCCTGACCGATGAAGCATTGAAATTTATTAGTGACAGCAAGGAAAAGCCATTTTTCCTATACTTATCCTACTTTGCTGTTCACACGCCGATCGAAGCGAAGGCGGATATTATCAAGAAATACAAAGCAAAAAAGGGCGATCAGTACCACAACAATCCGGTGTACGCGGCGATGATCGAAAGCGCTGACCAGGGCATAGGGCGGGTTTTGCAGCAACTGGAATCATTGAAACTGGCTGAAAATACGTTGGTAGTTTTCTTTTCTGACAATGGAGGTATGGGCGCCAACACTACCCAGCATCCGCTTCGCGGCTCGAAAGGAATGCTCTATGAAGGCGGCGTGCGCGTTCCGCTCATCGTAAAATGGCCGGGCAAAACCAAAGCCGGATCGACGACGGATACGCCTGTGATCGGTATTGACTTTTATCCGACATTACTCGAAGTAGCAAACATTCAAAAGCCATTGAATTCAGAATCTGACGGGCAGAGTTTTGCGCCACTTTTGCTGCAAAAGACAACTCCAACGCGGGATATTTTCTGGCATTTCCCTGCCTATCTCGAAGGTTATAAGGGAGATAAGCGAAACAAAGACGTATTCCGCACGAGGCCGACTAGTACTGTGCGTTCAGGAGATTTTAAGTTGCATGAATTCTACGAAGATGGTCGGATCGAATTGTATAACATCAAAGAAGATATTGGTGAAACGACAGATATTTCAGAGAAAAACCCCGCTAAGACTAAGGAATTAAAAGAAAAACTGGCTGCCTGGAGAGCTAAAACCAATGCGCCGATCCCAACAAAACTGAACCCTGAGTTTGCTCAGCCAGCTACCACGAAATCAGTCATTCTCAAAAATTAATATGAAAACAGCTTTAAAAATAACAGCATCAGTGATTGCGGGCTACTTGTCGGTATGTCCGCTTTTGGCCCAGCAAAGCCCTCAGCAGCCCTGGAATGGGAAAATAGGGAAGACTTTGCAGGAATCGACGCCATTCAAAATCGAGTATAATAAAAAGGCCCCAAAAGGCGCGCCTAATGTGGTCTGGATACTGATCGACGATGCCGGTTTTGGAGCTACTACGGCATTTGGAGGCCTGGTAGAAACGCCGAATATTGAAAAACTGGCTAACCAGGGTTTACGGTTTACCAATTTTCATACGACCGCCATTTGTTCTCCTACCCGAGCTGCATTGCTGACAGGAAGAAATCACCACTCGGCGCACGTAGGTTTGCTTACGCCTGCGGCAATCGATTTTCCGGGTTACGACACTTACATTCCTTTCGAAAAAGCTACTGCTGCAGAAGTTTTGCGTGAAAACGGGTACAGCACATTTGCATTGGGTAAATGGCATTTGACCCCGGTAACGGAAAACTCACAGGCTGGCCCATTCAACCGCTGGCCTACAGGACGAGGTTTTGACCATTATTACGGATTCCTGCCGGGCGCGACGGACCAGTGGCATCCGGAATTGTGGGAGGATGCGACCAAACTGGACATTGAACCGAATACAAAACATTTGAATGAATTGCTGGCGGACAAAGCCATTAAATACATTGCCAATCAAAAGTCTGTGGATGCAGAAAAACCATTTTTCCTGTACCTGGCCACTGGTGCGACACATTCACCGCATCAGGTTTCGAAAGAATGGATCGACAAATACAAAGGAAAATTTGACCTCGGCTGGGACAAGTACCGCGAGATTGTCATCGAAAAACAGAAAAAATTAGGCATTATTCCTCAGAATGCAGCGCTGCCGGAGCGCAATCCAGGCGTGAAAGAATGGGCCAATTTATCCGAAAAAGAGAAGAAAGCGTACGCACATTTCATGGAAGTGTACGCAGCATTTTATTCCTATACAGATTATGAAATTGGCCGGATCGTCAACTATCTGGATCAGATCGATCAGCTGGATAATACTTTGATTGCGGTGATTTTGGGTGATAATGGGGCTAGTAAAGGCGGAACTCAGCATGGTACTACCAATCAGCAGATCAACAGATTGCAACGCGAAGCGCGCATTGATGCGATTCTGAATGCGAGTGATTTGATCGGTACAGATGAGTCGAGCACGGACTATCCGATCGGCTGGGCAGCGGCTGCAAATACGCCTTTCCGCTACTGGAAAGCCGACGCTAATACGGAGGGAGGTACTAGAAATCCTATGGTTTTGTATTATCCAAAAGGCATTAAAGACAAGGGCGGAATTCGCAATCAATACGGGCATGTTATTGATATTCTGCCTACTACATTGGAAATCATCAAAGGTGAATCGCCGAAACTGATCAATGGCTATAAGCAGGAACCGATTGAAGGGACGAGCCTGGCTTATGCGATCGACAATGCTAAGGCACCGTCGAAACATACAGTCCAGTACTATGAAATTGCGGGAGCGCTTTCGATTTACAAGGATGGCTGGAAAGCTTCACGCGGCCACGATGTATGGGAAGGTTTAGAGGCCGGGACAGGTAAGGCTGATCCATCGGGCGCCAAAGTGGATTTCAGCAGGGATGTGTGGCAACTTTACAATCTGAATGAAGATTTCAACGAGCGCAATAATCTCGCCGAGAAAAACCCCGCCAAGCTGAAAGAATTGCAAGCGGTTTTCGACCAGGAAGCAAAGAAATACAATGTGTATCCATTGAAGGATTTCACGGCGCACGATATGCCGGCCGGAAGAACAGTATATGGTAAAATGCCCAACATTACCCTGTTTCCAGGTGTCGACAACCTGGTAGGTGTGAGCAGTCCGCTTTACGACGGGCGCTCTTTTACCGTCAATGCGGAGGCTGAGATCATTTCAGGGGAGGAGGAAGGCGTTTTGTTTGCGGTTGGCGGTGATAAAAGCGGTATCAGTCTTTTTGTAAAAGACGGCAAATTCCACTACACGCATAAAACGGCGAAGGATGTTTTCAATGTCGTTTCGACTACCTCAATCCCGAAAGGAAAAGTGAATTTCAAGCTGGTTTACGAACATTCAGGTCCGGCGGAAGCAGGTAAATCGGTGGGTAAGGAAACGGTTTATTTGAATGATGAAAAAATAGGAGAGAGAAGTTTCACAGCTGCACAGGCGCAGGTGCAGGGGCCGAGGAATATTGACGGGACGGATGTAGGAAGAGATCAGAAAAATGCGGTTTCGGACCAGTATAAGGCGCCATTTGCGTTTACGGGGAGGCTGAGGAAAGTTACGATTAAATACGACTAGGGAAAAACAGGAGACTTCTCCGGAGTCCAACGGAATCTCAAAAAAATATGATGTACAATTTCTGGCTCGGTAGTAGCCTCCTGTATCAATGAACTAATGCGCATAACATGTCCCGGCGCCTTAGGAGCCTCCTTTAATCGAATTTAAACGTTTTTTGATGTGAATTATAAAATCGTAAAACCCCTGTTTTTTGTTGTCACACTGCTGATGGCATTCCAATCTTTCGCCCAGAAAAAGCCAAACGTGATCGTCATTCTCGCCGACGACCTCGGTTACGCTGACCTGGGTTGCTATGGAAGCGAAATTGAGTTCATGAGTTTATAAGTTAATGAGTGATGACTGAATTTGACTAATACTGACGACAAATGACCAAACCTGACAACTTTATGACTCTAACGAAACAATTCAAAAACTACCTGACTGTCCTGTTATGGATCAGTGCATTAATCCCGGTTCTCGCTCAAAAAAAATCGCCGAACATCGTCCTGATTCTTGCTGATGATATGGGTAAGGAATGCATTGGCGCCTATGGTAGTACTTATAAAACGCCGAACATTGATAGGCTGGCGAAAGGCGGATTGAAGTTTAACTATGGTTTCTCGCAGCCACTGTGTACCCCTTCCCGCGTGCAGATCATGACTGGGAAATACAATTACAAAAACTATTCGCAGTTTGGTCACTTGAATCAGGATCAAAAAACCTTTGCACATTTGGCAAAAGAAGCAGGTTACGCTACTGCAATCGCGGGAAAATGGCAGCTTGGGGCTAACAATAAATTGCCAAAGCATTTCGGATTTGACCAGTATTGCTTGTGGCAGCTGGATAAGCCCAGACGTGACGGTGAACGATATGCAAAGCCATTGATCGACAAGGATGGGGAGATCTTAAAAACAACTGACGATGACTACGGCCCGGATATTTTCGTGAATTATATGCTCGATTTTATCGAAAAAAATAAAGATGGAAAATTTCTGGCCTACTACCCAATGGCATTGGTACACGACCCATTTCCGCCAACTCCCGACAGCAAAAGCTGGAAGTCTGATCCGGCGGGACGACACAAAAGCGACACGCTGAATTTCCGTGATATGGTTACCTACTCGGATAAAAATGTAGGCAAAATCATTCAGAAGCTGAAAGATCTCGGTATTTACGAAAATACGATCATCATTTTTACCGGAGATAATGGTACTGGAAAAGCGATTGCTACGACGATGAAGGACGGGAGTACGGTGAAAGGCGGAAAAGGAACGACAATGGACCGTGGGCACCATGTTCCGCTGATCGTAAATTGGGGCAGTGGGAAATACAAAATCCACGAAACGGATAATCTGATCGATTTTACGGATATTTTACCGACCATTGCGGATGCCATACATGCCCAAGTGCCCAAAGAATGGAATACAGACGGGCGCAGCTTTCTGCCGCAGATCCGAGGTGAAAAGGGTACGCCGCGTGACTGGATATTTTCGCATTACCAGCCTATTCACTCAGAAGCTGCCAACAAGCATTCCGCTCGTTTTATCAGGGACCGACATTATAAATTGTATTCCGATGGCCGGTTCTACGATCTGGTAAAAGACATTGAAGAGAAAAGCGCTGTTCCTGCCGGGAAAGCCGGTGCGGAAGGTGAGAAAAGACGCAAGGTTTTTGCAGCAGAACTGGCCAAGCTTCCGGCCTGGAAATTCGGCGATCCTGGTGTAGCGAAAGTGATTTTGCCAGGTTTGGAGCCCAATCCGGCATTTGCGGAAAAGGGCGATTAAATACAATGATGCCCAATAATTCCGGGAATGGGATTGACAAACAGGGAACCCCGCCAGGGTTCAAAAATCAAATTACAACGCTTTTCTAGAAACAGGCGGTTCCTCCGGAGCCAGATACCGCGGAGCGGTACCCTGTTACTAGGAAAACCGATAGTGCATATTTTTGGCTCCGGAGGAGCCTCCTGTTTTTATATTTTAACAAATAGCAATGAAACTAAAACACCTGTTATTCTCGGCGCTTACATTGGTTGTCGCCGGGTATTCCGAAACCTCTGCGCAAGATTCCAAACCCAAATACAACGTTCTCTTCATCGCCGTCGATGACATGAATGATTGGATTGGGCCATTTGAAGGCTACCCGGGCATTAAAACACCCAATATTGACAAGCTTGCCAAAAAAGGAGTGGTGTTCAAAAAGGCCTATTGCTCGGCTCCTGCCTGTAACCCGTCACGCGCCAGTTTGCTGACCGGTGTCCGTCCGTCGACGTCAGGCGTTTACCACAACAATCAGCCCTGGCGGCCTGTTTTGAAGGATGCGGTGACTTTGCCACAATATTTTACGGCTAATGGATACGATGTGAAAGGGGCCGGCAAGATCTTCCATAACTCTTACAATGACAATGCTTCGTGGCCGGTTTATTTCGATGTACCCAAATCTCCTGAGCCACCCAAAGTGCCGGTGAATGGTTTTGCGCATTTCGATTGGAGCCCCGTGGATGTGAAAGATGAGGATATGGGTGATTTCAAGGTAGTGAACCAGGGTATTGATTATTTTGGTAAAAAACACGACAAGCCCTTCTTTTTGGCGATCGGTCTGACGCGCCCGCATTTGCCTTGGTATGTGCCTCAAAAATATTACGATGAATATCCATTGGAGTCCATTAAGCTACCCAAAACGATTGCAAATGATCTGAGTGATGTGCCGGATGCGGGTGTTAAAATTGCCAAACCAGAAGGCGATCACAAGTTTATCGTCGACAACAAGCAGTGGGAAAAAGCGGTACAGGGTTACCTGGCAAGCATTACTTTTGCCGATGGACAAATAGGCCGGTTGCTGGATGCGCTGGAAAAAAGCGAGTATGCGAAAAATACGATCATTGTTTTCTTTGGAGACCATGGCTGGCACTTAGGTGAAAAAGAACATTGGAGAAAATTTGCATTGTGGGAAGAAGCTTCGCGTGTACCGTTGATCGTGTATGCGCCGGGACTTTCGAAGGACAATGCAATTTCGGAACGCACTGTGAATCTGATGGATATTTACCCAACATTGACGGAACTGTGTAATTTACCGGCCAAAAAGGGATTGGAAGGTAATAGCATTGTTCCCTTACTGAAAAACCCGGGTGCTGAATGGGATCATCCATCGGTTACAACGCATGGGCTTGGAAATCACGCAGTTCGCTCTGAAAAATGGCGCTATATACGCTACAATGATGGTTCTGAGGAACTATACGATCATGATAGCGATCCGCAGGAGTTTAAAAATTTGGCAAAAGATGCAAAATATGCGGCTGTGAAGGGAAAACTGGCAAAGTCATTGCCAACTGTGAACACGAAAGACGCTCCCACAGTCAAAGAAGGTAAGGAATAAATCAAACCACAAATGATGAAAAAGCACTTACTAATTGCAGCTTTTGCGCTTACTATCTCTGGTTTTACGGGATTATCTGTTCAAAGCCATGCAGGTCCGGGCGACTCCGGTCCCGGCGACAAGAATGCCAAGAAAAAATTGAATGTCCTGTTCATTGCCGTCGACGATCTGAATACGGATCTGGGCTGTTATGGAAACACATTCGTGAAGTCGCCGAACATTGACCGTCTTGCCAAAAGAGGCGTGAAATTCAGCAAAGCCTACACGCAGTTTCCATTGTGCAGCCCGAGCCGCTCGTCGTTACTGACAGGGCAGCGCCCCGATGTGACCAAAATTTACGAATTACAAACGCATTTCCGGAAAAACCTGCCCGACGTTGTCACATTGCCTCAGTTGTTCAAAAATAACGATTATTACAGTGCGAGGGTGGGCAAAATCTATCATTACGGCGTTCCCGGGCAGATCGGTACGGACGGATTGGATGACCCAATTTCCTGGGATCAAAAGGTGAATCCGAAGGGTAGGGACAAGACGGAAGAATCATTGATCAAAAACCTGACGCCCGATCGCGGACTCGGCAGCGCATTGGCCTGGCGCGCCACCGAAGGAACGGACGAGGAGCAGACTGATGGTATGGTGGCCAGCGAGGCGATCAAAATCATGACTGAAAAGAAAAATGAGCCATTTTTTCTCGCAGTGGGTTTTTACAGACCACATTCTCCATACCTAGCCCCGAAAAAGTATTTCGACCTGTATCCTGTTGACAAAGTACCTCTTCCAAAAGAACTGGAAAATGACCTGGACGACATTCCCGAAGCAGCATTGTTTACGAAGCCTGCGCATTGGGGACTTTCGGTGGCTGATAGGAAAGAGGCATTAAGAGCCTATTATGCCACTATTACTTTCATGGATGCGCAGGTAGGCAGGTTATTGGACGCTTTGGATAAATTGAAACTCACCGACAATACGGTGATCGTGCTTTGGAGTGATCACGGCTATAATGTGGGACAGCACGGACAATGGATGAAGCAGAGTCTTTTTGAAAATTCCGCGCATGTACCATTGATATTTTCAGTGCCTGGCGGTACCAAAGGCAAAGCTTCTGCCCGTACCGTGGAGTTACTGGACATTTACCCTACATTGGCTGAACTGTGTGGCCTTACTCCCAGTCAAAAACTACAAGGTAAAAGCCTTACTCCGCTACTAAAATCTCCGGATGCGATCTGGGACAAAGCTGCGTATACACAAGTGCGCCGCGGGCAAATTATGGGCAGGAGCGTGCGGACGGAACGGTTCCGGTACACAGAATGGGACGAGGGAAAAGCAGGCACGGAGCTGTATGATCATCAAAAAGATCCTAACGAGTTCGCAAATCTTGCGAAGGACAACAATTTTATCATTACAGTAAATGAGCTGTCTACTTTGCTTAAAAAGGGGTATCCAGCTGTTGATTAGTATTTTCTGAAAATGTTATTGAATATAAAAACTTCCCTCCGGTTATCAGTAATGGTCATTTTTGCCTTGCTGATAACCGGTTTTGCATTAGCCGGGCCAGGTCCCGCGCGCACCGGCAACCCTCAAAAAGCTGCAAAGCCGAATATCGTCATTATCATGGCCGACCAATGGAATGCCCAGTCACTGGGGTACGCCGGGAACAAGGATGTGAAAACACCGAACCTGGATCAGCTTGCGCAGCGAAGTGTTGTTTTTAAAACGGCTGTTTCGGTAATGCCGGTCTGCAGTCCGGCACGCGCAAGTTTGCTGACAGGCCAATATCCGTTGACGCACGGTGTGTTTTACAATGACCGTCCGCTTCGAAATGAAGCATTAACGATCGCCGAGATTTACAAAACCGCCGGATATGCGACTGGGTACATTGGCAAATGGCACGTGAATGGGCAGGAGAATTACGAAAAGCAATTCAGCGCGCGCAACCGGGCGGTACCGCAGGAGCGTCGGCAAGGCTTTGACTACTGGAAAGCAAGGGAGGTCACGCATGATTATAACAGCTCTTTTTATTTCGATGAAAACAATGTGAAGCACGACTGGCGGGGTTATGATGTTTTCCCGCAAACCGACAGCGCGATTAGTTTCATTGATAAAAACAAAGGCAACCCATTTTTGCTGGTCCTTTCCTGGGGGCCCCCGCACGACCCGTACCAGACTGCGCCTGAGGAGTATCGCAAATTGTATCAGCCTGATCGATTAACATTGAGGCCCAATGTTCCCGACTCGCTGAAAGCCAAAGCACGGAAGGATCTCGCTGGCTACTATGCACATTGTACTGCGTTGGATAAGTCGGCGGGAGATTTGCTGGCGGCTTTGAAACGGGCTGGCGTAGAGGAAAATACGATCGTGGTTTTTACTTCCGATCACGGCGATATGCTGTATTCGCACGGTAAAGTGCGAAAGCAAAAGCCCTGGGATGAATCCGTACTAGTACCGTTACTTGTACATTATCCGGCCGGGTTAGGTTTGAAGAAACGTGAGTTATCGATGCCTTTCAGCAACATTGATATTTTGCCCACATTGCTCGGAATGAGTGGAATGAAGATTCCGGCTTCGGTGGAAGGACAAAATTTTGCTGATGTTTTGGAAGGAAAAAAAACGCCAAAAGGTGACGAGGCGGCATTGATCCAGCTGCCGGTACCTTTTCATGAAAACAACTTTTTGAATGGTGGAAAAGAGTACCGGGCCATTCGTACGCAACAGTATACTTATGTCCGGGATTTGAATGGTCCGTGGCTGATGTATGATAATTTCAAAGATCCTTATCAGCTGAAAAACCTGATCGATCTGCCGCAATATGCCAGTACCCAGGCAAAATTGGAGCGGACTTTGAAAAGCAAGCTCATTGAAGCAAAAGACAAATTCCTGACTGCGGACGAATATATGCAGCAATGGAAATACCGTTACGATGGAAAAGATAGCACGCGCATCGCTGAGGGAAAATCCAAGGCGAAACGTCCGAATATCATTTTCCTGCTTACGGACGATCATCGCTGGGATGCTTTGGGCATGATGGGAAATAAAATCATTCAAACGCCGAACCTGGACGCACTGGCTAATCGTGGCATTTTGTTTAAAAAAGCCTATGTCACAACTGCCATCTGTATGGTTAGCCGGGCGAGTTTGCTGAGCGGCCAGTATATGTCGCGGCATCAGATCAATGATTTTAATACGGATTTTAAGAAAGAGGCATTGACGCAAACTTATCCTGCATTGCTCAAACACGCAGGGTATAAGCTCGGTTTTATCGGCAAATGGGGTATTGGTGTGCAAAATCAGCCAGATTCATTGTACGATTATTGGGCAGCTGCCAAGGAGGGTCAGCCGAAGTATGAGCTGGTGAACAAAAGCGGCAAAATCATTCATCACACGGATAGTGTGGGAAAGGACATTACGCAGTTTCTGGGCCAATTTGCCGGGAAGGAACCATTCTGTTTGGCAGTAAGTTTCAAAGCACCACACGAGCTCGACGGTAACCCGCCGACTTATCCGGTTCAGGAGCGTTTCAAGGATTTGTATAAAAATGTAAATATCCCTGATCCCGTAACTGCGGACCCAAAATATTGGAACTGTCATCCTGATTTTTTTAAAACAGAAGCGAACATCGGCCGCGACAGGTGGAAACCATTGCTGTCAACGCCTGAGCTCCGGGCCGAAACGACCAGAGATTATTACCGATTGATCACCGGTGTCGATGAAGTGGTAGGCAATTTGGTGGCTCAGTTGAAGCAGTTAAAAATTGACGAGAATACGATCATCATTTTCATGGGTGATAATGGTTTTTCCCTGGGAGAGCATGGTTTGGAGGGTAAATGGTTTGGTTTTGAAGAATCCATCCGGGTACCGCTGATCATTTCGGGAGGAGCATTGCCTGCTAACCTGCAACATACGCAGTCCAATAGCATCGCATTGAACATTGACGTCGCACCGACGATTTTGTCGCTGGCCGGGGTTTCGGTTCCTGGTTCAATGCAAGGACAAAATTTAATAAAGTCAATACGAAGCAAACCCGCTGCGAGGAAGGACTTTTTCTATGAACATACTTTCATGGGAAGTCCGCGGTTGCCGAAAGTAGAAGGGGTTGTGACGGGGGATTTTAAATATATAAAGTACATTGAACATGGATATGAGGAGCTGTACAATACGCTAAAAGATCCGCATGAGACTGTTAATCTGGCTGGAAATGGTGCGTATGCCGTGAAGCTGGCGGAGTTGCGGAAGCGGTATGAGGAGCTGCGAGTGGCGGTGCGATAGAAGTTAGAAGTTGAATTGATTAGAAAGCTTCATATTACGAACGCGGGCGAAATTTGAGGAATTTCGCCCGCGTTCAAATAACGAAGGCAAAATTTGCCCTCGTTACTCTACCATTAGCTCCACCCAAAAAAACAAATTTTCCCACTAGCTATTGCATTCTTAAAATTTATTACAATCTTTGTCTATCGAATTAGTAGATTTATAAAGAATGGAGGGAGAGGTTAGGCTCTTTGATCTTCTGGCAACCTAGGACTTTTTAAGGTGCCCCAACCTAATTCTAATGATAAATCTGAGCACCCAACCACCGGAGTAAGCAGAGTTAAAAAGTAAGTTTCCAGGGCGGCATTGACGTCCCGTAGGAATTTTTGTGGCTGTTTCCACCACTTTCGGTGTGGGTGACAGATGGTTTCAAATTTTTAAACTCCAAGTAAAAACAAATAACCAAATGAAAATCAAGAGATTATACTCCTATGCTATTGCAGCATTATCGCTAACATCTTTCAATGTAACAACCCAAGCCAAAGAGTTAAAGAACGGCATCTGGCGGGGTGTATTTAAAGTGGGAGAGACGGAGGTGCCATTCAATTTCGAGGTGAAAAATGGCGGTGGCGAGCAACCCGTTTTTACGGCAATCAATGGTGACCGTCGTGATGACTTTCAGGTAAAATACCTTTCCGGTGACTCTATCCAGGTTTCGCTTAACACTTTTGAAACTGCCTGGTTTGCGAAAATTCAGGACGACGGAAGTCTTACCGGCGTTCAGAAAAGCCTGGTACCAGGCAATGGTGGCCGGGTTTACTCATTTCAGGCGCAGCCGGGAAAAAGCTACCGGTTTGTAGAGCCAGGGAAAGAGGTAGCTCCTAAGGCGAATCTCTCTGGCAGATGGGTTGTGAAAATCCAGGGTAATGCTGCTGCTGGCGGCAAGCCAGTACTGGACCGTGTGGCGGTTTTTGAGCAAAAAGGAAACAAGCTGAATGGTATTATTCTCTCGGTTTCGGGCGACAGTCGCGAGCTGGAAGGCAGTGTGCAGGGCGATGAGTTTGTGCTTTCCGGGTTTACAGGTTCAAGTCCGGCGTATGTGAGGGGCAAAATTAATAGTGACAATTCAATAACCGGCGCCATCGGTGCCAGTGCCGATCCAATTCATTTTGAAGGAACGAAAGATGACAATGCGGCGCTTCCTGATGCTTATGCGCTTACATTCCTGAAACCAGGCTATGACAAATTTGATTTCACATTTCCTGATGTCAATGGCAAGCAAGTTTCGCTGAGCGACGAAAAATACAAAGGCAAAGTGGTCATTATCGAAATCATGGGAACATGGTGTCCCAATTGCATTGATCAGGTTACTTTTCTCGCGCCCTGGTTTAAAGAGAATAAAAGCAAAGGTGTAGAGGCGATCGGATTGGCATTTGAAGCCAAAGATGATCTGGCATTTGCCAAAAACACCTTGACCAAGCTCAAAAACCGCTACGACATCCAGTACGATCTGCTTTTTGCCGGAAAAGTAGGCGGTAATGTGGTAGCTGAAAAACTACCTGCTATCGACAAATTCCTTGCTTACCCGACCACGATCATTGTCGGTCGCGATGGTAAAGTGAAGGAAATTCATACGGGGTTCTCGGGAAAAGGCACCGGGAAATTTTACGACGACTATGTAAAAAAATGGAATGAGGATCTGGCAAAATTGATTGCAGAACCATTGCCATGATGTACGAAAAGGGTTTTGTCTGAAAATCAACCATCTAAGAATCGATCAACAACTGAAAAGACATGGAAATTTATTGTGACAACGCGGCTACAACAGCACTGGACCCTGAGGTGATCGAAGCAATCCTTCCCTTTCTGCAAAACCAGTACGGAAACCCGTCTTCCACCCACTGGGCCGGACGGAAAGTGAAAGAGGCGATTGACCAGGCACGGAAGACCATTGCCGGAATATTAGGAGCTGCTCCCGAGGAAATCTATTTTATGTCGGGCGCGACCGAGGCTAATAATCTAGCGATCACGGGTACGATCCATGCCTACGACATCAGCCACGTCATTACCAGTAAAATTGAACACAAAGCGGTGCTGCAAACCATTTTGCACCATGAAAAAGAAGGGGATATCGAAACGAGTTTTGTGAAGCTTGACGAACGCGGTAACGTGGATCTTTATCACCTCGAAAATCTGTTGAGAGCCAATCCACGCACGTTGATCAGCCTGATGCATGCGAATAATGAGATTGGTAACCTTACAGACATTCAAGCCATTAGTAAACTTGCTCAACGTTATAACGCTATTTTTCATACGGATACCACCCAGACAATCGGTAAGCAACGGTTTGATCTGAGCCAGTCGCCTATTGATTTTCTGGTGGGTTCCGCGCACAAATTCCACGGTCCAAAAGGTGTTGGTTTTATTTATATCAATAAAAAACACAGCATCAAGGCGCAGATTTTCGGAGGCGGCCAGGAACGTGGCCAGCGCGGTGGTACCGAGAATGTGATTGGCATTGTGGGACTTGCGAAAGCTCTTGAAATAGCCGACCGGGACCTGGAAGTGAATCAGAATAAGCTATGCAAATTGAAGCAATACATGGTATCGAAGCTGGCGATCAGCGGAATAGAAGGTATTTGTTACAATGGAGAAAGCCATTCACTCGAAAGCAGTCTGGTCAACATTCTCAATGTTTCATTTCCGTGCCTAACCATTGGCAGCCTGGTAACAAGCCTGGACAAAGCAGGGATAGCCGTTTCAGGCGGTAGTGCCTGTTCCAATCTAAGTAATGGCAGCTCCCACGTAATCAGCGCATTACCCTGCCAGAAAGACAAGGAAAATGTCCGTTTCTCATTCAGCAAATTCAACACTTTCGATGAGATCGACGAGATCCTGAAAGCGATCATCAAAACCTACCAGGCCGAACCTGTTTCTCAAACCAGAAAAGGCTGGCAGCAAATCGCCAGCTGGGCATAATTCACACACTTCTTTTGAAATACACTCAAGTCAAATTCCACATCCATGAAAAAAAATCTAGTTTATCTTTTTTTCCTGTTCAGTATTGCAAGCGTACATTCATCCCTCGCTCAGAACATTAACGTAACAGGCCGTGTCACTTCAAAAACCGACGGTGAAGCATTACCCGGTGTAACGATCCTCGTCAAGGGGACTTCAAAAGGCACGGCTACCAACGCCGAAGGCCAGTATTCCATTGAAACAGAATCCGGTTCAACATTGATATTTTCATTCATTGGCTTAAAATCCACGGAACTTACCATACCCGCAAACGGTAAGCTTGACGTGCAATTGGAAAGTGATGAAACCATTTTACAGGAAGTAGTAGTGACTGCATTGGGTATTGCCAAAGAGAAAAAATCACTTGGCTACGCGGTTCAGGAATTGCAAACCAAGGACCTGGCGGAAGCGAAAGAAGGTAACCTGGTGAATGCATTAGCCGGTAAGATCGCCGGGGTGAACATTACCAACAGCCAGGGAGGAATGGGTTCGTCGAGGATCGTAATCCGCGGGGAAACTTCCATTGCAGGTAACAATCAGCCGCTATTCGTGGTGGACGGGATTCCTGTCGACAACTCACAGCTGGGTGCTGGCGCCAATGGTTCGCGCGATTTTGCAAACGCCATTGCCGACATTAACCCAAATGATATCGAGTCGATCAGCGTTTTGAAAGGACCTAATTCTGCGGCACTTTATGGATCACGGGCATCGAATGGTGTTATTTTGATCAAAACCAAAAGCGGTAAGGGACAGAAAGGTTTGGGCGTAACCCTGAACTTTGGTTATTCTTCTGAAAAACTGTTGGTACTGCCTGAATATCAGAATACTTACGGACAGGGAACGGGCGGTGCTTTTTCTTATGTCAATGGTAAAGGCGGCGGTATCAATGATGCTACCGACGAAAGCTGGGGCCCGAAAATGGATGGCAGGCTGATCCCGCAATTCTTCTCGAATGGCGAAGCGGTTCCTTTCGTGGCACATCCTGACAATGTTAAGAACTTCTTTGAAACCGGCCATACTCGTACCACTGGGGTATCAGTCTCGGGTTCAAGCGATAAGATCGATTATCGGTTTTCCTTCAATAACAGCAAGCAAACGGGTGTTATTCCCAATACGGATATCTCCAAAAACTCATTCGGTGTCAACACGACATTTCGTTTGAATGACAAACTGACTTTGACAACAAGCGCGAACTTTGCCCGAAACAGTTCGGATAATTTACCCGGGACTTCGGGACGTGGTAGCAGCGTGATGTTACAGTTTCTCTGGTTCGGGAGACAAGTGGACACCGAATTGTTGAAGGATTACAACAAAGGCGGTTTCGATTACAACTGGAACCACAGCTATTACAGCAATCCATATTTGTTACAATATGAAAATACTGCTCAGCAACGTCGTGACCGTTTTTTCGGAAATGTGAATTTGTCCTACAAAATCACTGACTGGCTGACGGCTACGGTACGTACTGGTAACGATTACTATAATGACAAACGCAAGTTCAAAGTGGCCTATGGTACCAATGGAACGCCGTTTGGGTCATATACAGAGGATGGCTACACTGTCAACGAGAACAATACGGACTTCAATTTCAACTTCCATAAGGATCTAAGCAGTGATTTTGAATTGGACTGGCTGGTAGGAGGTAACCTGCGGAGCAATTTCAACGAACAGAACTTGCAGCAGGCTCCGAAGCTCGCGGTAGCAGGCTTGTACACATTGAATAACTCGCGTGACCCGCTGGTATCGTCTAATGTGCTCCGTAAGCAAAAGGTTTACAGTGCTTTCAGCTCGGCGCAGTTGGGTTTCAGAAATTATCTGTTCCTGAATTTAACCGCCAGAAACGACTGGTCGTCTACATTGCCGACGGGAGGTAATTCCTACTTCTATCCATCGATCAACGCGAGTTTTGTATTGACAGATGCATTTGATATCAAAAGCAATGTGCTGACATATGCGAAGTTACGCGGTGGCTGGGCTGAGGTGGGTAAGGACACGGATCCTTATCAATTGATCAATACCTATCCATTCAATCAACCATTCGGCAGCAGCCCGTTGACGACCGTTTCGGACGTTTTGCTGAGCTCTGACCTGAAACCGGAAATTACGAAATCGACTGAAATCGGTGCGGATGTCGCATTATTCAGAAACCGGGTGAGACTGGATGTGAGTTATTATAACACAGACAGTTATAACCAAATTTTGAAGGCAGATGTGAGCCCATCCACAGGATATAAGCAAAAATTGTTGAATGCAGGACACATTAACAATCGCGGTTTTGAAGCTATGCTGAATGTAAAGCCGATCCAGACAGCGTCCGGTTTCCGTTGGGATGTTGGCATCAATTATTCGAGGAACCGCAGTAAAGTTATTGCATTGGATGATGAAGGTTTCCTGAACGATTATAAATTGGGTACCAATGGTGTGACCGTTTATGCCAGCAAAGGGCTGGGTTATGGAGCATTGTTCGGTTCGGCTTTCGCCAGAAATGAAGCGGGTGAACAGATCATTGGCGCGACCGGAATTCCTACCAGGGACCCGAGCCTGAAAGTGCTGGGACACTACACTCCGAAATGGATTGGCGGTATTACTAACTCGTTTTCTTTCAAAGGATTCAATCTGAGTGTATTGATCGATACAAAACAAGGTGGCTCTATCTATTCCGCGACCAATGCAACAGGAAAATATACCGGTGTGCTGGTGCAAACCCTGGAAGGGCGCGACGCAGAACACGGTGGCATAACTTATTACTATCCAGGCAATAACAAGGCGGGCGTGGCAGTACAGTTGCCTAGTGGAACCAGTGCACCCACGGGAGCGATCGTCTACGATGACGGTATCATTGCCCCGGGCGTAACTGCGGACGGCAAGCCTAATGCGACCATAGTTTCTGCGGAGCGCTACTACAAAGGCGTTTACAGCAACAGTGCAGGGATCAATGAAGCGAGCGTTTTCGATGCTTCGTTTATCAAGCTGCGTGAGGTGAAGCTGGGTTACACCGTTCCACAGGGATTCGTTTCCAAATTCCAACTACAAAGTGTGATCTTTTCGGTTTACGGCAGAAATCTTGCATTCCTGCAACGGAAAGCGGATAATATCGATCCGGAAACGGCTTTCAGTACTGCCAATACTGGACAAGGACTGGAATCGCTTCAATTACCAACTACCAGCTCGTACGGGTTTAACATTCAGATTGGCTTTTAATATTAAAATACTCATGATCAAACATATAGGAATAAAAGGAATAATACTTGCTTCAACGGCGGTGTTGCTGGCAGGATGTGGGGATAGTCTTGAAAAAGTAAATGAAAACCCAAATGAAGCGATTGTCGCGCAGCCGGAATATTTGTTGGCCAACTCCATCAAATCCAATGCAGACCTGATCCTCGGGTCGGATGCTTCCATGGAAACTACCACATTGTTTGTACAACATTGGGCCAAGATCCAGTATACGGACGTGGACAAGTATACGGTTAGTATTTCCAATGTTCAGAACGTATGGACGAACCTGTATTCGCAGGGATTGACTGACTTTTCAACGATCATTAAAATCGGAGAAGAAACCGGGAATGTAAATTACCAGGCAGTAGGGCTTATCCTGAAATCATGGTCATTCCAATTGCTGACCGACTTGTATGGCGACATTCCATACACGCAGGCTGTCAAAATCAACGAAACGCTGACTCCAAAATATGACGCGCAAAAAGATGTGTACCTCGGTCTGTTAAGCGATCTTAAAAGAGCTTCGGAATTGATCAATACAGGCGGAAGTCCGATCAGCGGCGACCTGGTATACAATGGTAATCTGACAAAATGGAAGAAATTCGCCAATTCCCTCCGTCTTAGGATTGCATTGCGCATAGCCGACAAAGATCCACAGACTGCCAAAACGGTTATTGCAGAATTAGCAGCCAACAAAAGTGCACTAATCGCTTCCAATGACGAGATTGCACAGCTGGTATACCTCAGCTCGCCAAACCAAAATCCGGTGTCACGCGACCGCGAAACGAGAGACGATTACCGTGTAAGTAAGTCGGTGATTGACAAATTGCAGGAATTGAAAGATCCGCGTCTGGCTATTTATGCCAACAAAACAGTTGATGCTACGCCAACCGGATACATTGGGGTGACGAATGGTTTGCCGGCTGACTCTGCCGCGAAATTGGGTTTCACAAAAACATCGAAATTGGGCGATTACTTCACTGCGCCTTCTTCACCATCTGTTTTCCTGGCCTATTCGGAAGTACTTTTCAACCTGGCGGAAGCTGCGCAACGTGGGTTTATTCCTGACAATGCGGCTGACCTGTATAAAGCGGCAGTTACTGCTTCTTTGCAACAATTTAAAGTGAGTGCAACGGACATCACCGCCTACCTTGCTCAACCAGCGGTCGCATATAGTGCAGCCAACTATAAAAAATCCATCGGAGACCAAAAATGGCTTGCCTTATTCAGCCAGGGACTGGAAGCGTATACAGAATGGAGGCGACTTGACTTTCCGCAGCTGAAACCAGCCTATGCCGGAGTATTGGGAGGGAAATTTCCTCTGAGACTAACATACCCGACAGGCGAGCAAGCATTGAATGGTGCCAATTACAAAGCGGCAGTAGCCAGCCAGGGCGAAGACCGACTCACTACAAAATTATGGTTTGATGCCTTTTAATTGACAATAGAAAAGACTTTCCAGGTCTAGGCGACCCCGTCTGGGCGACCCCGTCTAGGCGACCCCGTTTTCAAAACCTGGAAAGTCTATCTAATATCATCGATAACAGATTAAAAATTAGCCAGATAAAATATCATCAACATGAGCAATACCTTTTTTCTCCGCATTATTTACCGCAATGCGGTCAGCCTTCATAAGATCACATCCATCGTCGAATCAGTAAAAGGGGCGAAGATCAAGCATCTGAAATTTATCAGTAAAGGCCGGAGTTTTGTCGGCGTGATCGCCTTTGAGGCCTCACAATTGATTGATTTTGAACATATCCTTCATCTGATTCGCAGAAACAGGGATATTACTGAGGTTCAGGAAATAACGGACGCATCGTTTTGTTGATGCTACCTGATTTTGGTGTCATCCCTAACGGGATTTGATGATAGGTTCATACGTTCTCTGCTACCGAGGTTACGTCGCTACGCGACTTCCCGAACGAAAAAATGCCGTCAGGCATGTAACATTGGCAGCGACATCACGTAACATTCAAAATGTAATACCAAATTGAAATCCAATCGTCACATTGGCCGGATGACCATTTCCAAATCTGAATGGTACAGGGACAGCGACGAAATAGCCGCTATTCTTATTTTTCTTCACAATTTTATTTAAAACCGGCGTGAAACCGTAGCGCCCGGAAGTTTCGAATGCGGCCCTGCCTGCGAAGGTAAGCCCAGGTGCTAGCGTCACGAGTACGCCCGGGTGAAAGAGGAAGTTTGCCATTTTGCTGGTACCATTTTCGGCTCTTATTAATGGAACAAATTCGGCGGAGAAACCGATTTTTGCGCTTTTCCAGATGTTGATCCCGGTTGGTAACCCTACCACATAGTAGCTATCAAAATTGGTTGTTGTGCCTTCCTCACTGAACGTAACAATGGGGTGCAAAATCCCGACATAGCCTGCAATTCGTGGATATACGGGTGCTGGTGTGGGCGTTTGGGCAATGACGTTTTGAAATGTTCCTGCAATGATAAAGAATGTCAAAAGCCGGAAAGGGATGCTTGTAAAAAGAGACATGGATTTTTGAATTGGTAATGAGTGAAAACAGATTTTCGCCCGTCACAGCAATACTAAAAAGTCCGTAGCCCGTAAAATAGAATGAATTTAACGTTTTGGATTTCCTTTACCTTTTTGCAAAGATTTCCTGTATTCAGAGGGAGTTTTTCCGGTATTCAGTTTAAAAACCCGGTTAAAATGGCTTTGATCCGAGAAACCGGTGAGGTAGGCTATCTCAGACAATGTATCGTCGGAAGATTCCAGCAACTGTATAGCCTTTTCGATCCGGAGCTTTCGAATGTATTCTCCAAAAGACAGATTATCGAAGTACCGGGAAAACTCGCGCGAAAGGTAGGCAGGGTTCACATCCAGCTCCTCGGATGCTACTTTCAGGTTAAGATTAAGGTTGGTATCAATGTGATCCTGAATCAAATGTTTCAGTTCGGTAGCCCACGCCGGGGCCTTTTTCTTGCCGTCCTTATTCTTAATGTAGGTTTTATAGATTTGCAATAGCAAATGCTCGGTCGGGCTGGTCGTGTGCTTTTCACTTTTCAAATGTGCTGCCCAGCTGTACAGTGCGTCGTAAATGAGCATTCCTTTTTCCAGTAACTCCTGGTCATCCTGAATGTTATGGGAAAGCCCCGCCGAGATTGCCCATAGGCCAGAAGATTGCACGGCAAGTACGTGATCATCCGTATCGGCACCGCGAACGATGGGTGCCATAACAGCCAATGCAGGATCTTTCAGCTCGTATTTTTTGATAAAATAATCAAAGGTACATTGGTCATCATAATGCGTGAATTCGACATTAGGGATGTCAAATGGCGTGGCTGATAATGCTCCCGCCATCTCAATGACCTTTGATTCAGGCACATATATGATCTCTGCGGCGGGATCAATAAACCTGCGGATAAGCCAGGGACAGGCAATCCTGTCGATTTTAGGCCGGTCTCTGGTTATCCATTTCATAAAATCAGGTAAGGCTTGGTGTCAGTGACTTGGGTTTTCTGTATTTATGAAGATTGATCAGCAATACACTCGCCAAGATGACGATCAGGCCTGAAATTTGCAATGGCGTAATGGATTCTTTGGCGAAAAATACACCTAAAATAACCGCTACAACCGGGTTTACGTATGCATAGGTACTCACTTTCGTAGCGGGCTGTACTTTCAACAACCATACATAGGCGCTAAATCCGGCGATCGATCCGAAAACAATCAGGTAACCTGCTGCAAGCCAAGCATCTGAGGGTACGCTGGCAATGTCAAACTTCGATATTTCACCCGAAAGTATACTCCCCGGAATAAATGCGATACCCGCTGCCAGCATCTGCCAGGTAGAATTCACAGTCGCGGATTGCGAAACGGAATTGTATTTAGAATATAAGGAACCACCCGCCCAGGCCATTGAGCCGATTACGACCAAACCCATGGCGAATAAGTCGCGGGTACTGTTCAGAGAGGACATGGAAACCATTATTTTTTCACTGAATAACAGAACCACGCCTGCAAAACCGATCAGTAAACCCACGATCGTAGATTTGTTCGACAAGTTTTCAGACCATTTCGGCTTATCTAACAATACAAACCATAGTGGCGACATGGATACCATAATGGCCACCATGGCACTTGGAAGGAACTGTTCTACCCATATTACCACACCATTACCCACTAATAAAAGCAGTAATCCGGTGATAATGGCGGGTTTCATCGCTTTCCAGGAAAAAACTTCTTCGCCTTGCAGCACGCTCCATCCCAGCATTAGTAGACCGGCTACGACAAAACGGAATGCGCCCAGGATAAATGGCGGAAAACCTGCCAGCGCGCGTTGAATAAAGAAATAAGTGGAACCCCATACAATGTAAACCGTGGCGAACGCGAGGACAACCAACAGGGTGGAAGGAGCTTTACTTTCTGTTTGCATGATCGTTTATTTTTCAGGTATGACTAATTGTTGTTCTTCTTTCACGGTTTCCAGCACGATCGTGGTTCGGGTGGATAGTATGTTAGGTATTTTGCTGAAAGAGTTGCGCATCAGGCTCATTAAGGAGGCCGAATCCGCCGTCCGCACTTTGACGAGGTAGCAATCCTCGCCGGCAATGTGATGTACTTCCTGTACTTCCGGGATCTTCGCCAGTTCTTTCGCGGTATTGTTGCTGCCCATTCCTTCCGAAGACTTCATCGAAATAAATGCGAGTAATGTTTGGTGCACAGCCGCCGGGTTCAGGCGGGTAGTGTATTGCAGGATCACATTCTTCTGTTCCAGCTTTTTAACCCTTTCTAACACTGCCGACGGGGCCATCTCCAATTCACGTGCGAGGTCAGCATTACTGATCCTTGCGTTTTCCTGCATTAGCCTGAGTATGCTGAGGTCTATCTTGTCGAGGGTAATTTCATTTCCGTTCATAATTCTGTAATGTTATTGTTAATCAGAATGAAATTCATATTTAGTGCATTGAAAATGTATAATCTTCACAAAATACGTTCAAAAGCACTAAAAGGTTCTGCCATTTAAAGTTTTTTTCTAAATTTTTTTTGAACAGATTTTCAACAGTGCGGACTTTACTCTTGAGTGGCAAATATTTCCGCATTCAACGCACTTAACGATTCCTTGATTTCTATGAAAAAATATACAAACTGCCTGGTGGTCTTGTTGTTATCATGCCAGGTTTCAATGGGTCAGATCGATAAAAAAGCGACACGGGAGACGCAGGCACTCTATAAAAATCTGATGAAACTGAGCGAGAACTACATTGTGTTCGGTCACCAGCATGCTACCGAATACGGGCACGGCTGGTCTGGCGATGAGGAGCGTTCCGACGTGAAGTCTGTAACCGGCTCACATCCCGGGGTGATCGGCATTGATTTCAGTGGCTTATCCGGTAGGCCGACGGATGCTATTGTCAGAACAGCTGAGGCATTGCGCAAAAATGTGGTGGATACGTACAATCGTGGTGGTATTACGACCGCCGCCTGGCATTTCTCTAATCCTGCGTCTGGGGGAGGGTTTTACTGGAAAGATTCTGTTTCTGTCGCATCAATGGCGTTGATTAAGCCCGGGGGATCACATCATGAAAACTATAAGGCGATATTGAAAACCGTTGCTGGTTTTGCCAATTCAGTAAAAGCTAATGATGGTACACTTGCACCGATCATCTTTCGTCCGTTTCATGAGTTCGATGGCGACTGGTTTTGGTGGGGAAAGGGACACACTTCGCGGGAGGACTTCATTTCGGTTTGGCGGTTTACGGTATCCTACCTCCGGGACAGCCTGAATGTGCATAATTTTATCTACGCCTTTTCACCGGACAATAAATTCACTTCCGAAGCTGAGTTTTTGGAGCGGTACCCAGGCAATGAGTGGGTGGACATGGTGGGAATGGACAATTACGGCGATTTTGGCAGGGACGGTAAGTACAATTTGGAAGCCGGATTGAAGAAATTGAAAATTGTTTCCGACTATGCCGGAAAGGCCGGTAAGCTTGCTGCATTTACCGAAACCGGTCTGGAAACCATTCCAAACCCAACCTGGTGGACGGAAACGCTTTTGAAAACATTGAAAGCACAGAAAATGTCACTGGCTTATGTGTTGGTTTGGCGGAACGATACCAAAAGTCCCACGCACTTTTACGCGCCGTTTCCCGGCCAGGTCAGTGCCCAGGACTTCGTGAAGTTCTACAATGATCCTTATACGCTGTTTGAAAAAGATTTGAAAGATATTTATAAATAAATCAATTTATTAACTGTGCGAAGCCTCTTCCGGTGCCCCATGCGTCACCGAATAATAGCCGAATAATTCGACCATATCGATCAGGATGGCGTTCTGATCATTGGAATTGAGGTACACTTTTACTTTCCTGATAAAGTCATATAACGGTTCATAGTATTTGTGGCCGGTCTGCACCTGAAATTCGTGGATTGTGAATGCATTGCCTTTTTTGAGGATCATATATACTGCGATGAAGAAGTAGGAGATTGGCAACTTGCTACCTTCTAGCACGGTTCCGCTTTGCAATGTCGTGCGGAACCGGCATTGTTTACATTGAAACTGCTGCTTGGGTGAAAGCCAGTAATGTTGCGTGCCACCGCATTTTTTACAAGTCACGCCCTTGCGTAACCTGAATTCTTTAAAAGCCTCAATGGCTACCTTCTCATTTTTATACAGATCAATCAAATTGCTCGCTTGCATGGTGTGTAGGTGATATTATGATTTTCAAAACTAATAAAATTTCATTTATAAAATATTAAGTCTATCGAATTTGTATAGATTATTTTAGTGGTAAACTACGCAATCCTTAAATCCATTAATTCTATTAAAACGATAGAAGAATGCACCGAATTTAAATTTGCTGAGCGCATATTTTGCGTAATAAAATTTCAATAGTAGTGCTTATAAACAACTGATTTCAGTGATTCGTTTTGTCTTTTTCGGAAAGGAGCGATTGAGTAGCGGAAACGGAGTGGTAGGCATCAGGTTTCCCTGATTTTGCGATAATTAGTTGACGTATGTTTGTGATCGGTATGGCTGCCGACACATCAGTAAATGGATTGATGTGTTTTGCAGAAAACGTTTCTCATTCATAATCAAAGTAAAAGAATGGCTAAGTCAAATCAAAATCAAACAGCATTGGGAGATGTTTCTGCCAGGCAATTAGCGATTGCTACGCGAACGGTTCCGCAATTTGAAGCGATAACCCCGCGCTGGCTGACGCACTTGCTAAACTGGATTCCTGTGGAATCTGGCGTATACCGGCTTAACAAAGTCAAAGACGGCAGTACCGCGGAAGTGGATTGCTCCGGCCGTGACGAACGCGAGCTGCCGCATACATTCATTGATTACGTAGAGAATCCGAGAGAATATAATCTGACGGCCGTTAATACGGTCCTGGATGTGCATACCCGGGTTTCAGACTTGTACAGCAAGCCCTACAATCAGATCAGCGAGCAGTTAAGACTGACCATTGAGAGCATTAAAGAACGTCAGGAAAGCGAACTGATCAATAACCAGGAATACGGATTAATTGCCAGCATTGCAGACAAGCAGAAGATTTCCACCCGTCTTGGCCCACCTACACCGGACGATCTGGACGAGCTTTTGTCGAAAGTTTGGAAAGAACCAGGTTTCTTTTTGCTTCATCCGAAAGCGATCGCCGCATTTGGAAGAGAATGTACCCGCAAAGGAGTGCCGCCACCGACAATCTCATTATTCGGATCACAATTCATCACATGGCGCGGTATACCATTGATCCCTTCGGATAAATTGCCGATCGAAAATGGCAAGACCAAAATATTGTTGCTGCGCACCGGCGAAAGTCGTCAGGGCGTAGTAGGCCTTTACCAGCCAGGATTGCCCGGTGAGCAGTCACCCGGATTGTCTGTACGGTTCATGGGGATCAATGACAAAGCCATTGCCTCTTATCTTGTTTCGTTGTACTGTTCTTTGGCCGTGCTGGTGGATGATGCAATAGCAGTACTTGAAAACGTAGAAATCGGCAATTACCATGAGTATAAATATTGATCAGATACCGGGAGGGCAGTCAGCCGGGTTACCGGACATTCATTCATTGGAACAGTTGGCCAATGAAATGTTCAAGGCACTGCCCGGGGAAATGCCGTCGCCGGTTTTCTCCCCGCATTTAGAAGACCACCCGCGCATGCAGAAAATGCTGGAAATGGCTCAGAATCAGTTTCCAAAGACTGCGGCGCGTCCGGAAAATTTTGATATAGACAGCCCGCAAACAAGCCTTCCGGATCCTCATTTTACGGATGGTAAGGTGCCTCCATCGGCCGCAGGCGTTGGCATTTCACCAGGAAATAATGAATCCAGGGCACCTCAGGGCAATGCATTTCTGCCGTATCAGTTTGAATCGCATGATCTGAGCCAGGTATTTAGCGGGATAAGCAGTTCTAACCCTGCGCCGCAATTGCCTTTTCAAAGTATTCAGCCTTCCGCGGGTTCGTATTATTTTTTAGGAGAAAGTTTCTCTGACAGGCAGCATATTCCGAGGCTTACTAACATTGTACCAAAGTCATTTTCTCCTTTTTCGGGGCAAAATATACATTCGGGCGACCAGCGAAATCAGTTAGGAGAGCTTGTGCATCCGCCGTTTGGTGCCATTCCTTTTGATGTCAATAAAATCAGGAACGACTTTCCTGTTTTTAAGGAAAGGGTGAATGGCAAACCTTTGATATGGCTGGACAATGCTGCTACTACGCAAAAGCCACAACAGGTTATTGACCGGATCAGCTACTTTTATGAGCACGAAAACTCCAACATTCACCGCGCCGCCCACGAACTGGCAGCCCGTGCTACGGATGCGTATGAAGGTGCAAGAGAGAAAGTAAGGGCATTCGTGAATGCCAGGTCTGTGAATGAGATTGTTTTTGTGCGTGGTACTACCGAAGCGATCAATCTGGTTGCCAAGACCTGGGGAGATCAAAATCTGTCGGCAGGGGATGAAATCATCGTCAGCCACCTGGAACACCACGCTAATATCGTTCCGTGGAAACAGTTGGCTGATAAAAAAGGGTTGACGCTCCGTGTGATACCAGTGGATGATGACGGGCAAATACTGCTCGATGAGTATGCTAAATTATTGAATTCCAAAACCCGACTGGTTTCATTTACACAGGTATCCAATGCACTTGGAACAGTAACTCCCGCCAGGCAGATCATTGAAATGGCGCACGCAGCCGGAGCAAAAGTACTTTTGGACGGTGCACAGTCAGTTTCTCACCTTCGCACGGATGTGACCGGGCTGAATTGTGACTGGTTTGTATTTTCAGGACATAAAGTTTTCGGTCCAACGGGCATTGGGGCCTTGTACGGAAAGGAGGACTTGCTGAACGAAACACAACCATGGCAGGGCGGGGGGAATATGATCGTCGATGTGACCTTTGAACATATAAAATACCATCTCGCACCTTCGCGGTTTGAGGCAGGTACCGGTAACATTGCCGACGCAGTAGGACTTGGCGCAGCATTGGATTATGTGAATAAGATCGGTATCGACCTGATCCATCAATATGAACATTTCCTGCTCGTGTATGCGACTAACCTCATGCAGGACATTCCTGGTTTGCGACTGATCGGTACTGCCGCTGAGAAAGCGTCTGTTCTGTCTTTCGTTTTTGAAGGCTATAAAACAGAAGAAGTAGGGGCAGCGCTCAATCAGGAAGGAATCGCGGTACGGTCAGGACACCATTGTGCACAGCCCATTCTCCGCAGATTCGGTCTGGAAACGACGGTAAGGCCATCGCTGGCATTTTACAATACCTGCGCCGAAGTCGACGTTTTAGTCAACACATTGTATAAGCTGCGAGCGGCGAAAAGCCTGCGGAAGAGCTGAAATCCTGATTGCATGGCTGGATAATCTCACCCAGTTTTTGTTTCCAAGCAATCATTTACCCAAGGAATCATCCTACGAAGGTATTCTCAAAAAGAACCAGATAGAAAAGGCATCCGACGGTGGAGGACAATGTGATCATCTACGCCCGTACTACCCATTCTGGGCGGCGATACCGTGATAGGACAAAACAGTGTGATTGGCGGAAGGGTATCTCTTACCAAAAAGTGTCGCACCCAATTCCCAGGTTTTCAATACCAACCAACTTCGGATCACTTCCAAACCGGTTGATGTCACAAATGACGAATTGTGACCTATAATTTGAATGGTTTTATGCTTAAATTGGGCCATGCTCATTGATGGCAATACAATCAAACTTCTGAGGATACCATTCTCATTTTTCCTGCTGCCGCTGTTTTTGTTTGCTTATAGTCAGGCAGAAATGGTGATGCATCATCAGGCCTTATTTTCCTTTTTAATCATTCATTTATTGGTCTATCCGGCTAGTAATGGCTACAACAGCTACATTGACCGGGACGAAGAAAGTATTGGTGGACTCGAAAAACCTCCGGCCCCGACCATTCAACTCTTTTATCTCACACTTTTTCTCGACGCTGCCGCAACCCTTTTGGCATTGCTTTTCGTAAATACATTGTTCGCGGGTTGTCTGATACTATACATTGCAGCTTCGAGGGCATACAGTTCACGGCAGATCAGACTGAAAAAATATCCTGTTATCGGTTTTTTAACAGTCGTTATTTTCCAGGGAGCATTTACCTATTATATGTCGATCGCAGGTATCTCCGGAAAATCGTTGGTGCTCAGTCAGGAGAACATATATGTATTGCTGGGATGCTCTTTTCAGATCGCCGGAGCATATCCGCTTACGCAGGTGTACCAGCACCGGCAGGACCTGAAAGACGGTATCACGACATTAAGTTATAAACTCGGATATATCGGGACTTTCGTGTTCACGGCATTGATGTTTGCGCTCTGCAATGTGTTTTATTATTTGTATTTTACATCCAGAGACCTTGGAATGATTTTTTACATAATCCAGGTGTTCTTTGTGCCGATTGTCGTTTATTTTGGCTACTGGTTTTATCTGGTCAAAAAAGACATCGGCCAGGCTAATTTCCGGAACACCATGCGCATGAACTGGATTGCCGCCATCTGCATGAACAGTTGTTTCATAGTACTTATTATCATTAACAGAAACCCTTTGAGTTACCTAGCAGCTATTGAGACAGCAGTTCCCGCCTACGCTTATTCTCAGGAAAGCCTTACCGCATTTTACCTGAAATCAACGGATGACTTAACGCATAAAAGAAAGATCAGGATCGTAGCGGGGAAAACCGGGATCGAAACGAGGTATTCCGTCATTGCCGATTTCGATAAGGAACCGGAAGAGTATGAGTTCTTTAACAAAACGGCGACCCTTCTCCCGGAACCCAGTCTGACACAGCGCATGCAACTCTATCAGCAGCACGCTACCAGGCTTTCCAAAAAAGCCATTGAAAAAATGAAGGGTTTTGAAGATTTAAAAAAAGACATCACCCACCTGATCACGGTTACGTGTACCGGTCTGTCTGCGCCGGGCCTGGATATAGAACTCATGCGCGAGCTTGATTTGAATCCAAGAATCCAGCGCAGTTCAGTCAATTTTATGGGTTGTAATGCTGCTATTATCGCATTGAAAAACGCCGACGCGATTTGCAGAAGTGAGCCGGACGCCAAAGTCCTCATTGTTTGCACCGAGCTTTGCACCATTCATTTTCAAAAACAATATAGCGACGACTACCTGCTTTCAAACCTGATTTTTGGCGACGGGGCCGCGTCTGTGCTCGTTACTTCCGAGCCTGTGGGGGATTATTTGCACCAGGTAAAGATTGATAGTTTTAATTCGATGATCCTGCACAATGGTTACTCCGATATGGCGTGGCGGTTGTCGGAGACTGGCTTTATCATGAACCTGTCGTCCTATGTACCCGATTTGATCCGGAAAAATATCAAGCCAATGTTACAATCTGTTGGTTTAAAATCAGATGAGTACAAACATTGGGCGGTACATCCGGGTGGAAAACGGATAGTGGACGACTTTGCGGCGGCTCTGGAACTGGATAAATGCTTTTTGGCACCGACCTACAATGTTCTGAAAAACTATGGTAATATGTCTTCGCCGACTGTGCTTTTTGTTTTGAAAGAAGTTTTGGAAAAGGCAAAACCTGAAAACCAGGGGAACAAGTTATTTGCAGCGGCTTTTGGCCCAGGATTAAGCATTGAAACGATGCAAATGCAATATGTTTAGCTTTCGGAGCAACGAAAAGGAACTGCTGGACCAGGAAGAAATTCCGCCGGCTGACCTTTACCGGAACCTAAAAGAGCTGGATTTTATCAATCATTGGCTGGGCGGCTACAACATTTCATTCGCCGCATTAAAAAAGGTTTTTCAAAAAAATAGATCCTATGTCCTGGTTGACATTGGTTGCGGGGGCGGCGATACATTGAAACGCATTAGCAACTGGAACAAATCGGCAGGGTTTGATCTGAAACTTTATGGTGTCGATATCAAGCCGGTCTGCATTGAATATGCTGGGAAAAACCTTGCAAATGAACCTGTGACGTTGATTTGCGATGACTACCGGAATGTATTTGACCATTTGCCACAGGCCGATATCATTCACGCCTGCCTTTTTTGCCATCATCTTAACGAACAGCAACTGACTGACCTGGTGCGCTTTGCATTGGATCATCATGCTATTCTCGTCATCAATGATCTGGAACGCAATCCGCTTGCTTACTACTCGATCAAATGGCTGACCCGCCTCTTTTCTAAATCGTATCTTGTCAAAAACGACGCGCCATTGTCTGTTTTACGTGGGTTCAAAAGGTTGGAATGGCTGAATATCATGCAGAAGGCTGGTGCTGAACAGTACTCGGTACGTAATAAGTGGGCATTTAGACACGAGGTAATTGTATACGGAAATGCAAGCTAGAACCTATGAATGCGCCATTATTGGAGGTGGTTTGGCTGGATTGTGCCTTGCTATTCAGCTGGCCGATCAAGGTATTTCCACGGTTTTATTTGAAAAAAATCAATATCCTTTTCATAAAGTTTGCGGTGAGTACATTTCTATGGAAAGCCATCGCTTTCTGGGAAGTCTGGGGTTACCTTTTGAAGATCTCAATCTTCCTGTCATCAATCAGTTGGGCATTAGCAGTGAAAAAGGTTTTATGCTGAATGCTACGCTTCAAATGGGAGGGTTTGGAATCAGCAGGTTTAGTCTGGATAATTATTTGTCGCAAATCGCTGTTGATAAAGGAGTTACTATCCTTCAAAGCTGCCGCGTGAATGGTGTTAATACTACTGAAAAGGGAACCTACGACATTGAAACCAACCACGGACATTATGCGGCGGAAATCGTCTGCGGCAGTTATGGTAAATACACACCACAGTTTATCGGTCAGAATGATTTGGATACGCCTAAATCGTCTGGTTCCGGCAATTTTATTGGTGTGAAATACCATATCAAAACTGATTTGCCTGCCAATCGCATTGAATTACACAATTTCAAAGATGGCTATTGCGGCGTTTCCAAAGTAGATGGTGACCGATATTGCCTATGCTACCTGACCACCGCCAAAAACCTGACTAAAAATGGGAAGGATATCAACACCATGGAAGCCAATGTGCTTTTCAAGAATCCCTTTCTTGCGAAATACTTCACCCAATCGGAATTTGTTGATGCCAATCCATTGGTGATTAGTAATGTACAGTTTAAAAAGAAATGTACTGAAACGAATGGCATATTCCTGCTAGGCGATGCGGCCGGTTCTATCACGCCGCTTTGCGGAAACGGAATGAGTATGGGAATGCGCGCTTCAAAACTGCTCGCAAACGAACTGGTCCCATACTTTGGTAAAAAACAAAGCAAGCAACGGGCAGCGGAGAATTACCATCGCACCTGGAATGAAGCTTTCAACACCAGGATTACGGCAGGCTACTACCTTCAAAATCTGTTTGGCAAGAGGAACACAACGGATCTGGCGCTGAAATTTTTAAGCAAAACGCCCGAACTAATGAGCAAATTAATCGGGCTTACCCACGGCGATAGTTTCTAGGCTTGATTTTGGACCAGGGAATTTTTCAAGAAAAAATTCGAATAAAAAAGTGTTCAGCAGCAGCATCAGCATTCCATAAAAAATGTCTTCAAAAGGAATGGTAAGTAGCCTGATTCCGATGTTTTCTGCATTGTTATACCAAACAATGGGTTCGTCCAAGCCGGTACCCGTCAAGATCCCATTGACTATGAAAAAGGGTAGGAGCAAGAACATGTGCGAGAAATAGAACAAACTCAGCCACTTTGCCTTCACAACCAATTTTAAAAACAACAGAAAAATAAGGAGCCCTAGTGCTGTGTAAAACGTGTAGTAGCGATCGTAGCAGGTGATGGCGAGGAGAATACAGCAGGCAACAAAGAACCACGTTATAAATCGCTCTGATCTAAGCGCGTAAGCTGTTCCATAGTAAATCCGGAAGCAGTAATAGGTGAATAAACAAGCGTAGGGAATGCAGATGAAGAACAGGATTTCTTCCACTGGCAAGTGAAACAAATACAAACCGGTAAGGTACTTCGGAGTGAATCCCCAAACGCCCATTTGAGTAAAGGCACTGTCCCAGATTACAAACGGAATGGTGGAGAGCAGGATCGCAGGCCACAACAGGTACCATTTTTTGTAAAGCGCGATCTTGGGGTGGAAAGAAAACAGCAATGGAACTGAAATGGCCGCGAGATCAACGATCAGGTAGAGATAATTCATTTGGCCATTGAATTTTTGGCTTCCCGGAAATATTTAAGAGGTACCCACAACATTCCAAAACATTCTCCCTGGTACTTGCCCAAATGCTTGTGATGCATTTTGTGAGCGCGCCGGATCGCCTTTAAATAAGCGGAATCGGTATTGCGGAACATTTTGAACCGCTGATGAATGAATACATCATGGACTAAAAAGTAGGTAAAGCCATAAATCGTGATGCCCAATCCGATCCAGAAAAGATAGTTGAACCCCTGATTGATCCCCAAAAGCAAACCGAGAATCCCCGGAGTTGCAAAAATCACAAAGAAGTAGTCGTTTTTTTCAAAAAAATCGCCGTCGTCACGCTGATGGTGGTCATGATGAAGAAACCATAACAGACCGTGCATGAGGTACTTGTGTGCGAGCCAGGCTACACACTCCATTCCAACAAAAGCGGCCAGGACAATCAATGTATTGCTAATCCAGGGAGTCATAGAATGGTAGAGTCGTTGTTTTTAAATGATAAGATTGTTTACGAACGCAGCTTGATTTTGTCTTCCACTTCGGCCAGACAAATTTTGAACCATTCAGTATATTGGTCAGGGTGAGCGATCATACCAGCCTTGATATCCTGAATTTTCATGTACCGGAAATTGCTCACTTCGGCGGTATTAATATCCGGCCTCGCATCGGAAATGCCCCAGAAAACATGGTCCAGCTCATTTTCAGTTAAGCCATTTTCAAGATTGACATGGTATTGAAAACTGAAAAGAAACCGAAGATCGGCATGAATGCCCATTTCTTCCTGCAAACGCCTCACCGCGCCATGGTGAGCCGACTCGTCGGGTAGGGGATGGCTGCAACAGGTGTTGGACCAAAGACCTTCGGAGTGATACTTGCCGAATGCTCTTTGCTGTAACAACATTTCGCCTTTTGAATTAAAAATAAAAACAGAAAAAGCTCTGTGCAACACGCCTTTCTGATGCGCTTCCAGCTTGGGCATCAGGCCAATCTCGACATCATGCTCATTCACCAGCACTACTTGATCGTTCATATAATAAGGATTTGGGTTTAATCGCTAACAGCTCAAAAATGGCATTGGTAACTAGTACAACAAAAAAACGTCATAAAAGGTCAAACTGATGCCTTAGTAGTGAGCGAAACATTAAGCCAACTTTATTATAGTCTGGTATTCTGATTCTCGCATTCATTACTTTATCCGGAGGTGTCTCCTTAATTCGCAGATATAATTTTTTGTAATAATAATAAGCCAAGTAAACTCCGCGGCGCGCTCCTGCAGGCAGGCCCTTGATCCCAATCAGTGCCAGTTTGAAATCCTCCTCGATCTCATTTTGTATAATTTCCTTATCCGCCTTGGAAAAAAGATTGAAATTAACGCCAGGAAAATAAGTTCTGCCAAGATCCTGATAGTCAGCTTTCAAATCACGGAGAAAATTGACTTTCTGGAATGCGGAGCCTAGTTTCATGGCATAAGGTTTCAGCTCATCATACATTGCATGATCACCTTCTGTAAAAACCCGCAGGCACATCAAACCTACCACTTCCGCTGAGCCCAGCACATACTCGTTGTACGAATCCGGCGTATGTTCCTTTTGGTCCAGGTCCATTTCCATACTTTTCAGAAAAGTATCGATCAGGCTCCATTCAATGCTGTAAGCATGCACCACATGCTGGAAACTATTTAATATGGGATTAATGCTGATCCCGTCGGCAATCGCGTCTACGGTATCATTGCGCAGCTTTTTGATCAGATAATCCTTATCGTAATCATGGAAGCTGTCTACGATTTCATCAGCCAGTCTGACAAACCCATAAATGCCGTAAATCGGTTGATGAAATGCGGGTTTCAGAAAGTAGATTCCCAGTGAAAAGGAGGTACTGTAAAGTTGTGTGGTTTTTTTGCTGCAATTGGCAGATAAATGGTCGAAAAGTGCTTTCATGATTTATCTTTTTAGAAATTTAAGTACTTCATTGGCCGCAATTCTTCCCGAAATAATAGACGGCGGTACACCCGGGCCTGGTACGGTCAGTTGACCGGCGTAAAATAGATTACCCACCTTCTTACTTTTCAGTTTCGGTTTAAAAATGGCTGTTTGCATGAGCGTGTTGGCCAGCCCGTAAGCATTACCCTTGTAGGCATTGTAATCCACGATAAAATCAGAAACCGAGTAGCTTTTTTTGTAAGCTACATGGTCCCTGATGTTGGTCTTCGTAAATTTTTCTAGTCTGTTGATGAGTGTATTATAATATTTTTCTCTTATTTCTTCCGGATCATCCAAGTCAATGGCAATCGGCATGAGAATGAACAAATTTTCGCTTCCCTCGGGTGCTACCGAAGGGTCAGTTTTGGATGGACAGCAAACGTAAAACAGTGGTTTGGCTGGCCATTTTTTGGTTTTGTATATCTCAGTGGCATGTTGCTCAAAACCTTCATCAAAAAACAGGTTATGATGACGCAGGCCGTCTATTTTTTTATTGATGCCTAAATAAAAAATCAAACAGGACGGTGCAAACGTCCGGCTTTCCCAGTACGACTCAGGGTAGGAGCGGTAGGCAGGTTCCAAAAGTGACGATTCAATGTGCTGGTAATCAGCGCTACCTACCACGGCGTCAACCTTGGTGACCCGACCGGCCGAGTGTACACGACTAATATACCCGCTCTCGATCTCCAGCCTGTCGACATTTTGGGACGTGATAAAATTGACCCCCGCTTTTTCAGCAATGGTACGGAATGCATCCGCTACTTTGCCAAAACCGCCCATCGGATAAAACGTACCCTGTTTGAGTCCTGAAAAATTCATCAGACTATATAATGCAGGAGTATCCTTTGGCATCGCACCCAGAAAAAGCACGGGAAATTCGATGAGTGCCAACAACCGCGGATCTTTGAAATACCGCCTGACGTGTTTGCTGAAAGACGTGAATAGTTGAAGGCGCAAAGCATCTCTGAAAAGCTTGAAATCGAAAAATTCGGTTACAGAATGACCTGGCTTATAAACCATATCCTGCATTCCGACCAGGTATTTGAACTCACCCTCCGCGATGAACTTTCGTAACCGGGATGCACTGCCTATCTCAATTTGTTCGAAAAGTTCGCATACTTTCTCAAAATCGGCAGGAATATCCATTACCTCATCTGCTCCGAAAATCACCGCAAAACCCGGGTCCAGCTGTTTCAGATCGTAGAAATCAGCTGTTGTTTTTCCGAAAAGATCATAAAAACTATCGTAAACATCTGGCATCCAGTACCAGCTGGGTCCCATATCGAACACAAAGCCAGCCTCGCTGAATGTTCTCGCCCTACCACCGGTATGCGCGTTTTTTTCAAGGACAGTAACCTGTTGACCATTCAATGCCAGCACGGCGGATGCGGCCATACCGGCGAAGCCGGAGCCTATTACCGTGATATGGCTGCTTTTGTTCAATATGCCGGGGGCTTTATTCTGCATGGTCTGGGTTAAGAATTTCAATCAGATCATCAATGCTGGCAATCTGGGTAACTTGTTTTCCGGCGGCTGGTTTCGTTTGGTCAAATGGACCCGAAATGCACATCCGCATATTTTTAAAATCCGAAGTAAGCTTACTAATTAATGCATCTATCTGATCCTCAAATTGATTTCTGACAAAAAACGAATATATATGTGTGGGTTGGCTATGTTTCACCACCATCGCCAGGTCGTTGTAAGGTACCCGCGCGCCCAAATAAATAACTTCTTTGCCTTGCTGACGGATCAGGTAACTGGCAAAAAGCAGCCCTATCTCATGGTCCTCTTCTTCATTCAAAAAGAGCACCCATTTCTGATCGGAGCTTGTTGGTAGCGGCAGGTTATCAATGGCTGAAAAAAGCTTCTGGCGTATCAGATTAGAAAGGAAATGTTCTTGCGAGGGTAGCAGGTCATCCTTAACCCACATCAAGCCTGTGCGAACCAGGAGCGGGTAAAGGGTTTTTTCATAGGTTTTTATTAATCCCATTCTTTTTACCGATCCGGCAAAAAGTTCATCAAATAACTGAACATTGAAAGTGGTAATGGCGATCAGCATTTGATTAATGATCGCCTCCACATGTAAATCACTTTGAAATGAGCTGGTAATGATCTTTTCAATTTCGTCCGCGATCTGCGACTTGTCCAGCTTGCTGATCTTTGAAATTTTCATCCCGTTATTCAGCAATGTACACACATTCAGCAGCTTCTTAACGTGGTCATCATTATAGTGCCTGATGTTGGTGTCAGTCCTTTCCGGCGTCAGAAGTCCATAGCGCTGCTCCCATATCCGGATGGTATGCGCCTTCATGTTACTGATTCGTTCCAGGTCGCGGATGGAGTAGGTTGACATATTTTGTTTAACTTTTTTCAAAATTACTTAAACAAAATTATTTTATCTATTATTTATAGGAAAATTAAAATTTGCTGCTACTTTTGATATTTAAAATATCTTATGTTTGATTTTTAAAATATCAACAGTTATGGGATCTCAGGTAATTTTTTGGTCGGTTAATATTAAATTCCTTCGTTTACGTCAGCGGCTGAGCCAGGAGGCGCTCGCGGAGAAGCTGGGAATCAGCAGGGTGAAGCTTAATGCCCATGAAAGCGGCAGAACTGCCAATCCCACCATTGACGATCTCATCAACTTCTCTGAATTTTTCAGAATGAGCATTGACAGTATCCTTAAAATGGATCTTTCGAAACTTTCTGATCAGAAGATCCGTGATCTCGAAGAAGGCAGTGAAGTGTTTATGAAGGGCGACCAGATCAGGGTTCTGGCCATTACCGTTGATAAGGACGAAAAGGAGAATATTGAGTATGTACCCGTGCATGCCAAGGCGGGTTATCGGTCGGGATACAGTGATCCTGAGTTTTTGGCGACATTACCGCGCTTTAATCTGCCAACAGTTCCCAAAAATGGCACCTTCCGGATGTTTCCAACCATTGGAGATTCCATGCTTCCCGTACCCGAGGGCAGTGACATTATCACCCGTTACGTACAGGACTGGACATCGCTGAAAGCTGAAACCCCCTGTATTGTAATCCTGAGAGGCGATCAGGATTTTGTATTTAAGCAGGTGACCATTAATAAGGATGGAACAATGATCCTGCAATCATTTAACAAGCAATATTTTGCCTATACCGTGCCCGTTTCTGAGGTGATCGAGCTTTGGGAATATTATAGCTTCCACAGCAAGGAACTGCCCGAACCGCAGACGGACATGCAGCAACTAATGCGCATGTTGGCAGAAATGCAGAATGAAATCAAGGAAATTAAAAAGAAGTCAAGCTCCAAATAATTGGACACTATGGAAATGGGGTTGCCGGGAATTTTACAATTTATTGAATTTCTAATGCTCACTTGTTTGGTATTGTTAAAATACCATTAAAACATCACTAAGAACATTTTTTGTAGACTATTAAAAAGTATTCTAAATTAATTAGCCATTTTTGGCTGTTTTTAGTAGAAGTAGTGGCAGATGTATGTAGTGAATGAATCGTACTGTATCGCTACTTAGTTTTTAAATGCTTACGTACTATATTGATAAAGTGCAATTTTTGTAATTTCTACACCCCTGGAATCCCCCTGCTAACCCCAAACTTCCCCGGACTGGTCACAAAAAAAATTACTAATTTTTAACGCGCTCTAATTTTGTTGAGTAAATAAAAAGACTCGACTTATAATGTTCGCCAAACCTCTATCACTTATAGTGCTAAGCGCTTTCACCCTGACGATCGGACAGGCCACTGCGCAAAGCCCCACTTCAACGTCTCTGGGATTCAATATATTCGTTCAGGGAGATGTTACGCTTAATTCCAATGAGACGGAAGGCCCCATTGCTATTGGAGGTAATCTGATCTCAAACCAACACCAGATCAGTTTTAATAAAGATCACGGTGTATTTTTCGTACAAGGCGCTTCAATTGGTCTTGCCGTTCGCGGTGGGGTGAGGCTCAATAGCGGAAGCTTGCAGGTGAATGGTACCAACTACGTGAAGATCGGGCAATGTGCCTCGGACGGATCGGTGACCACAAACCTTAAAACCTGGTTTAAGGATAATAACAACGCAACTACCAATATCCGCATCACCGCTGATAACGGCTCGGGTTACGATCAGACTCCAAACATTCATATTAATTCACATCCCAATGCCTGGGGAAGCCCTGACGTGAGCGATAGCTACAATCCTGTTTGTGAGAATGTGTTTGGTACCGGTGACGCCAGCAAAATCGATATCGACGGAGCGTTCATTAGCATGATGAAGCGTTCTAACCAATTGAGAGATATGGCTGACAACCTGGCAATCCTTGATCAGAATGGTAACCCAATTCCAGGCGCATTGATGGGGCCGTATCTGGATCCGAATGCGATTGGAAACAATCCCAAGATCAGGGTTAACCCTAATGCAATCAATGTGCTGACGGTTTCTGCCGCTGTATGGAATAAAATTGGTAATACTAACATTGAGGGCATTCCTTCGGGACCTTCACTGGGCACCAAAACTTACACCGGTTCTTTCGGGCTTATCATCAATATCGTTGACTTCCCTACTTTCTGCGCCAATAATGGTGGTATTAGCACAATCAATTTCCCAAGTGTGGGCGGTCTTTCCGATCCGCAGGGTAGTTATGTGATCTACAACTTTCCCGACGCAACCAAGACGGTTACATTAGGAGGTGGTACCCCAATCCACGGCACTATTTTTACTCCAAAAGCAAACCTGATCAAACAAAATAACGGCAATATCAATGGTCAGATCATTGCGAAAAGCTACATTCACAATGGCGACGAAATTCACTTTTGGCCGTTCCTTCCATCCATTCCCGAGCCGGCTGAAAAAACGATCTCGGTAGTCGCGACGTCTAAATGTTTCAAAAACGCTCCATATCTTGACTACACCATTACGCCTACCAATTTCGACGCGACGGGCAAAACAGCCAAAATTGAATGGATCAATTCGGAAGGAAAAGTGATTCAGGAAGACAATGGCAAGGATTTGAAAGGAAGCATACTGTTTCCGGGTGCGGCATTGGATGGCGAAGGAAACGGAGTAGCATGGCCGGGCTGGGTTAAAAATGGTGGCAAGTGGGAAGAAGCGGATGATCGCAACGGCTCCCTCCGCATTTTGGGTGCAACGATCCGGGTTACCGTTGATCCATGGACGATTATCAGCATTACCTATCCGGAATCTGAGGGAACATGCTACACGAGCCCTCCTCCCGGATCTACGCTGCCGGTGACATTGGCGAGCTTTACGGCCAGCAATGAGAACTGCGATGTAAAATTGAAATGGGTGGTGACCGAAGCGACAGATTTCTCACACTTTGTGGTGCAACGCTCTACGGACGCCAGAACTTTCACATCAGTGAGCCGGATCAATTACAGTGCGAGCCAAAGTGAATATAGCTTTAAAGATGCTCCATATTCCTCTGAGTCCACTCCTTCGAAATATTACTACTATCGTTTGCAGCAGGTGGATACCAACGATTCTTTCGAATACAGCGCGATTCGTAGCGTGGAAGCGGGGCAATGTGACGCAAGACTTGCAGTGGATTTCTATCCCAACCCAACGCAGGATGTTGTCAATGTGAAAAGTTTCTCTCCTCTTAAAAAGTTTGAAATACTGACACTGGGCGGAAAAAGGGTGTACGAAATGTTGCCCGGCCAAAATCAAACAGAATTAAAAGTGAATGTCCAGGCTTTTGCTCAGGGTTTATATATCGTGAATGTGGTGAATGAGGAAGGTAAATATTCTTCCAAAATCCTGAAAAAGTGAGAGCCTGATCCTATATAGCGTTATGTGAAGCTTAAAGCTGTCGGATCGTTTTGCCGACAGTTTTTTTGTGTTTAAACGAGCTTTCTACCTTTCCAGATGTACTCGCTCCCCTGGGCAGCCATCCCGAAAAAGCAGACGTAAAACGGGTAGAAGAGCTGGGTAACCGGGATGTACCACATTGACCGGGGTTTTTGAAGAAATTTTAATATGGTACTCAGAAACAACCATTCAGGCAGACATTTAATCGCAACCAGCGTGAGAAAGTCACTAAAAGTGATGTTACCGGTGACCATTAACAAACCGGAGAGCAGTAATGAAAGGTTGCTCATAAAGATATAAACTGCCAAAATGAGCGGCGTGCGGCTCTGGTAATGCTTCCATTTACTCGCCCACCTTTTCCGCTGCCGGAAAAATCCCGCCCAGGTTTTATGCGCCGATGTACTGACTATGGCCTGTGGATTTTTCAGGAAATGAACGCCGCCGGGATACTTTGCCGCGATTTTATGCATTAGAAATTCATCGTCTCCGGAGGCAATGTGCCGAACCCCATCAAATCCGCCGACTGCGTGAAATGCTGCTTTCTCGTAAGTGAGGTTAGCGCCGTTACATAATGACGGGTGTCCGGCTGAAATGGCGCTTGCTCCGCTGCCTATAAGGCTGGCGAATTCGACAGTTTGCAAATGATCCGTAAGAGAAGTTTCTTCGGTAAAGGTGACCGGCGCACTGATCAGCCTGGCTCCGGTTGCTTTGTGGCAGGTAGCAATGGCTTGCAGCCAGCCCGGCTGCACGCGGCAGTCACCGTCGGTTGTCACGATCAGATTTCCCTTTGCGCCGCTAATGGCCGTTTCTATCGCCCTTTTCTTGGGTGAGCTGGTAGCAATGTCGGGCAATGATATCAACCGAATGGTACAAGCAGCATGTTGACTGAAATCCCTGACGATTTTGGCCGTGTTGTCCGTAGAGCCATCATCCATGACCAGTATCTCAAATTGGGAAAAGGAAAAAGACTGATGCGCCAGATCTTGCAGGAGTAAACCAATATTTTCCGCTTCATTGCGAACGGGAATAATTACGCTGATAAAATCAGGGGAATTAATTGCTGAATCGCGGAAGCTTTTTATTTTATTCCAAAAAAAAGTAAGCCACAAAGTGAATATGCCGTAACTCACGATAAAGCTTCCGATGACAGGAATTAGCCAGGAAAGCAGGTATTGTTCGATCATTTGTTCCGTTTCCATTTATATTTCCAGATCAGGAATATCCCGATCAGGATAGGGCCGAGCACGTTCACGATCCAGACCAGAAAGGTAGCAGCAATGACTTTTTCCGCAGGTAACCCGTAGGAAGCAAATACAAGTAAGGCCGTAAATTCCCTCAATCCCAGGTCGCCGAGCACATTGACGGCGGGAATCAAAGTCTTCGCGAGAAATATCAGCGAAACGCAGGATGCCAGTTCCAACGCCGGTACCGGAAAATCGAAGAGCGACAATGCGAGGACAAACTGAGTTAAAAATACAATGTAACGCAGTGCTCCATAAAAAGCGGATAAGCCCAATTCGTCGCCCGTGTAAGTCCCGATAATGCGTAGGTAGGAGTGAATTTTTTTTAATGTCGGGTTTTTGGGATGCCGTTCAGTGAGCTGTTTCCGGAATGCGACTGCCAGCACGCCGAGCAACAAAATAATGATTAGCAGAATGCTTAACATTTGCTTTGCAGCGGATGAAAGTGCCAGTTTTTCCTGCAAATGAAACCAACCCATGGCTCCGGCAACCACTGAAATGTAGAACTGAATTCCATTGGACACGATCGCCGCCCCGATTGCTTCCAGTCGCCGGTCCGACTTCAATGCTGCGACCCGGCCAATGGTGTCGCCGAGCTGCGCGGGGGCTGCGACTCCTACTGCGAGACCGGTTAAAGTGCCGCGAAAAGCATCCCAAAAACTGAGTATAGCCACTTTTTGAGCTAATTTCTGCCATTTTAAACTTTCCAGTGCCCAGTTTGCGGGAACCAGTATCAGCATGAATGCAATGACCGGGAAATGTTCAGCATTGAGAATGCTTCTAAAAACCTGACCGATGTCGGAAATGCCTTTTTGTTCATTTGTGAAAGTTCTGTAAATGTAGCTGAGGATCAAAAGCGTAACGATCAGCTTGCCCAGCCAGAGCAGGTTTCGCCTGTTTCTTTTTTCTTTTGGCGGGGAGAGTTCCTTATCTTGCACCATGATTAAAATGCAGCAAACCGAAGCTACCGAAAAGGTGATTATTGGAGTAGATCCCGGTACCCAGATCATGGGTTACGGCGTTATTTCGGTTAAAGGACAGCAAATTTCCCTGGTTCAGTATGGTGTGATTCATTTGAGCAAATATACTACGCACGAATTGAAGTTAAAGAAAATCTTTGAGCGCATTACCCAGCTGATCGAGGATTATCTGCCTGATGAAATGGCCATTGAAGACCCTTTTTATGGTAAAAACCCGCAATCCATGTTGAAACTAGGCAGGGCACAGGGCGTGGCAATGGCGGCTGCATTGGCCAGGAATATCCCCATAGTCGAGTATTCTCCCAAAAAAGTAAAGCAATCGGTGACCGGAAGCGGCAGCGCATCCAAAGAACAGGTTGCCTACATGCTTGAAAAAATCCTCAAAATGGAGCTGAGCAAAGAATTTATGGATGCTACCGATGGTATTGCCATCGCGATATGTCACCAGTACCACGCCAATTCTCCTGCTGCATTAGCCACCGGTTCTTCCAAAAAATCTAAAAAAGGGGGCTGGGGCGCTTTTGTGAGCGAAAACCCAACTCGCGTAAAATGAGGCTATCTGGCCATTTTAAGCGATTTGACAGTATTCCCTGCTTTTAATTCATAAATGTAGATTCCGGCAGCCAGCTGATTTCCGTCAATTTTAGCGAAATGCCAACCTTCGGGCAAATAGCCTTTTTTCAGTTCCGCGATTTTTTGTCCCTGTACATTATATAGGTTAAGAACAGTTTCCTCGGCTTGCGGAAGATAAAAAGCGATCTCGCCGGTAGCGGCTATCGGGTTGGGTGTATTTTGAAGCAATGTAATCTCGGTAGGGCTGTTTAGCGATACAGCAGCTGCGCTGGATTTTGTCTGGCAGCCGCCCTGATTGGTAATGCGCACCGTATAGTCGCCCGACTGATCGGCGATGATGGAGGAAGTAGTCGCGTTGGCGATATCCATACCGTCCCGCTGCCATTGATAAACCAGTCCCGGGCCCACGCTGGTATTTAATAGTACCTTGAATTTATCCATTGGCACCATCGATATCTCTGCCGTCGTGGCGCCGTGAATCGTGAAAGCTGTGCTGACATTGCTTGTGATCGCTGGATTGCTGGTCTGCGTTTGGAGTGTGTAATTTCCTTTTAAAATTGATTCCGGAAGTTGGACCTGGAATACATTGCCGTTTCTCGAAAGAGCTGGTACTACCATTATTGCTCCGTTTTCGGTGTTTTTCAACGCAAATTTTGTCTCGTTATCTTGGGCAAATGTTGAATTGGACGTAATGGTCACATCGGCAATGTTTCCGGCGCAATAGTCAGTTTTCGGCTCAAACCGCTGGATTTTGTTTTCTTCGAATGAATGCAATTCGCCCCCGCTAGTCAGGATCAGCAATTTATCATTGAAAATAGTGAGGTCAAACGGCTCTTTGAAGAAATTCAAACCGTCATCATAGACATTCAATTTCTGGTCGATGTAAGTAAGAAGCGCATGATGTTGAATGTCCTGGTCATAGATCGTGTAGGAGGCAAGATACATTTCGTTTTTCTTGCCAAAAATTAACTTTCTGATGGGATGAGAAGCAAAAGCATCCATGATCTCCCACCCTTGCAGGTCGCGGTTTAATTTCACTACGCCCCATTCTCCATAAGCATAGCAAGTCTTGTCATTGTCAAACGCGAGGCCAATCAAACCTCGCCAATTTGCCAAAAATGGCTGGTTTTTCCACACACCATTTTGATTGCTCCAAACGCCTCCTCCTTCCATGACTGTCCATACCTCCTCATCCTGATCCATGGCAATGCTGACGGATTTGTTACTTTGGAAGGTTCTTTCATCAAAAAATGTCCATAGCCCATTTTGAAAATGACCCACTCCCTTATTAGACGTTTTGAAAAAAATACCGTTGTTTTCGGTAGGTACGATAGCGCTGTACTCGTCCATGAAAAATGCCTCGGGCGGTGTAAAGCTTTCATAGCTATTGCCTGATTTTCTAACAAGTTTATTGACCTGGTCGATCATATAAACGTCCCCTTTTTTGGATACTCCGAAGAAATTTAGGTAGTTAGGACTTTTGCCATTTGTAGTAGACGAGATATGCGGCGCCCAGGTTTTTAAGTCGCTGGACAAGTAATAGCCGCTGAAAATATCATAGACAAAGAGCTCAGAGCCAATATTATAAAACTTGTTTCTCACGAAATTGCTGTTCGCATATTGAACGAGCTGCAAATTTTGCGAAACTACACCCAGATATTCAAAACGTGCATCAAGATAACCAGTCGTGAACTGTCCCATGGACCAGCCGGAGTACGATTTCGGAGACCGCTGTGCCATCGAACGCATATAGTAGGAGGTGTTTTCCGACAATGTCGGCTCAAATAGTACCTTGTTTGAATGCCACTGGTTCAGCTTATTAGTGGTAATAGTACCGGTGTAAGCTATATTTTTGAATTCCGGGTCGGTGGCTATTTCCATTTTACCAGTAATGTCACGATCACTTAGCGTGGTTGCATACACGGCCGAAGCCATTAGCGGTTTGCTGGAAGTTTTGTCAATCCTGTTCTGAGCCCACAAATCAGTAGTCCATGGTTGTTCCATATAGAAAGTTGTGGACCATTTACTCCAAGTATTCCGGCTGTTAACCCTGAGACGGGCGTTATAAAGTTTGTATTTTTCAAAAGCCACGGGAAGCGAAAAGGACTGGAATGCATTGGGCGTTGCTTCCAGCTTCCAGCTGTAAATTTTGTTCTCATAAAAGTCCGTAACCTCCACCTCATAAGCACTGATGTCGGCATATTTGTGGAATGAGCCGTTGATCTTGCCATAACTGTCGACAGCGATATTCAGCAACAATGGCGGTTCGCTATGGTCGGAAAAAGGTGAAATTGTAAACGCAACCAGCGGAGACCAGCCTTCCGCGCTGAACTCGTTTTCGGTCCGATAACGTGCAAAATATCGGCCTTCACTTTGTCCAAATGATTGGAAATGAGATTGTTTGATCAATGTGTCTTCTACGATCTGCGTAAAAGCTTCATCCTTGGCTATCTGAAACCGGTAATTTTCAACCCGTAACGAGGCGTACCATTCAAATGAAGGCGTGTTTGTTGCGGCTCCGGGATCAGGATTTCTCAATGTGAGTAACCCTGAACGGGTCGGTTTTTCATTGAATGCATTCAGCTTAAAGCTCGGCTGCAATTTGCCTTCTGCATAGTCACGCATGAGGTTCTGGCAAAGTGGGTGAAAGCTCAGTACCGAGCGGCAATAGGACATGATCGAGCCATTGACAAATTCCGGGTAACCGTCCTCACATTCCGAGTTCGTGGATTCAAGATTGGTGCAGCGGTCGATAGGGCCGCCGGGCCAGAAGCAGCTGTGCGTATGCGGGGACCCAAGCGTGTGCCCGAGCTCGTGACAAAGCAAATCGACCGATACGGCATAGTTATCAGGACGGGGGAAGTTGGAAGAGCACATTCGGTAACCGCCATAAAACCAGCCATCCCTGCAAGACAAACTGACCACGGCGTCTCTTTCTTCGTGGCGATTGGCCTCCCAGTAATTGAGAACATTGCTATAATAATCGCCGTCCTGTTCCAATGCATAGGGTTCGGGCTTATCCCAGATGTATATAAAACTCACGGAGAGCTTAATGTTGACGTCCCGCTCGAAAACGGCGGATGCTTCCTGGATAAACCGGTATGCCTCCTTGGTAATTCGGTCTTTATCACCATTGTACAATAAATAAGTCTTGTAATTGACATCCAGCGCGAGACGGTATTCCAGCTTTTCTTCCGCGCCCAATCTCGCCTTTGTCAGGTCTTTGATCTTCGAATATTTGGCGAGATACTCAGCCGCCAATGAATCGTTGGTGCCGCAGCCAGGAGGGGTTTTCTGACCAAAGACCGGTGCCAATAACAATGGAAGAAAAAGGGCAATCAGCAGCTTGAAAGCGGTATATTTTTTCATAATGGGTTCAGGATAGAGGAGTGTTGATGTGGTACTATGTACTCACAGGACAAAATTAGCTGATCAAGCGTTGCAGCCATTTTAATTATAACATTAAAAAATTTTAATGGTACTTATCTAATATTTGTTTTTACTAATCAAACGTTTGTTTGATAAAATCAAACGATCGTTTGATTTTTATTTTTATGCCTTTTATCTTTGTATCGTCATTAACATCAGAAGTAAACATAGACCTGTTAATGAGATAGTTAAATGGAATACAGCGCTAAACAGTTGCAGATTATAGAAGTCGCAGAGCGGTTATTTTCCCAAAAGGGTTTTGCGGGGACGTCGGTGAGGGACATTGCACAGGAGGCAGATGTGAATGTTTCGATGATATCCTACTACTTCGGTTCCAAGGAAAAACTGATCGAAGCTTTGTTTCAGCTTCGTATGTCGGAATCTCGTTCCAGGATGGAAGTCCTGATTCAGGACGAGGATTTAAATCCTATCCAAAAGATCAATATGCTGATTGACAGCGCGATTGATAAGTTGATGGGAAATCAATGCTTTCATAACATTATGCTACGGGAGCAGCTTTCGAGCGAGCGCACGCCGGTTATTTCGGACCATATCAGGAAATTGAAAATGCGAAATGTGGAGTTGATGCAGCAACTTATCCTGGAAGGACAGGAAGCTGGTGTTTTCCGCAAAAACATTGATCTGAGCCTAATGTCCACAACATTATATGGCACCATTAATTACGCGATCGCAACACAGGATTTTTATAGAAAAATCAACAATCTGGAAGATATGGAGGAAGAAGAATTTCAGAAGTATCTCAAAAGAAGATTAAGCCAACACCTAAAAAGTTTATTTAAATCGACAGTTACAAATGAACACCACATCGAAAATTAAAAGAATGGTTTTTGTGGCTACCGGGATCATCTGGATTGCGGCCACAGCTCATTCGTATGCCCAAACCGCACGCACGATCAAGTTGGAGGAAGCCATTGAAATGAGCCTGAAAAACAGCAAGCAACTCAAACTAAGCCAGACCAATGTAGATATGGCAGGTTTGAACATCCGTCAGATCAAAGAAAACCAGTTGCCAAGTCTGAGCGTATCGGGTTCTTATTTGCGGGTTAATACCCCAAACATTGACCTGAAAATCAAACAGAGCGGTAACGACAGTACCGGAAGCTCGGGCGGCACACCAGCAGTACATCAGGCGATGTACGGTATGGCTAGTGCTTCTTTACCACTTTTTTCGGGGTTCAGGTTCAAGTACGGCCTGGAATCGGCACATTACCTGGAACAGGCTGCGAAGCTGGATGTTGAAAACGACCGTGATGCGGTGATCCAGAACACGGTAGCAGCTTACAGCAACCTTTACAAAGCTAAAAAATCAGTGGACCTTGTTTCTGAAAACCTGTTGCGGGAACGCCAGCGCGTGGAAGAGTTTACGAATCGTGAGAAAAACGGAATGCTGGCGAGAAACGATTTGATGAAGGCAAAATTACAGGAGTCAAACATTGAACTGGCCCTGTTGAATGCTGAAAATGATTTGAAAGTGACCACGATCAATATGAACCTGATTCTGGGAATGCCCGAAAACACCACGCTCCTTGCAGATTCCGCCAGTTTTATCACATTGAAAGAAGAGGGTAATGCAGGAGAATGGGAACAAACTGCTTTGACACACAGAAAAGACATTGCTGCCAATGGCGTTCGCCAAAAAGCTGCTGATACGGACATTAAAGTGGTGAAGGCCGATTTTTACCCAAGCGTTGCGCTTACTGCCGGTTATGTCGCATTGAATATTCCGGGCGTAGCGATGATCCCCAATGCTGTGAATGCAGGGATCGGTTTAAAATACGATATCGGTGCATTGTGGAAGTCAGGCGCGAAAATGGCGCAGGCGCGTACGAAAGTGTACCAGCTGAAAACCAATGAGGAAATACTGATGGATCGCATTCATTTGGAAGTCAATACAGCTTATTACAACTATGTTTTAAGCAAAAAAAGAATCGATGTGTACGCCAAAGCGGTGGATCAGGCTGACGAAAATTACAGAATCACCAAAAATAAATACGATAACAGCCTGGTAACGACCACCGAACTACTGGATGCTGACGTAGCCCAGGTTCAGTCCCGGATCAATTACGAAACCGCCAAAGCCGACGCCATCGTAGCCTACAAAAAATTAGAACAAACAGCAGGAGTGATCAATTAAGTGAGATTCATCGCACCGGCGGCCCGGTTATTCAGTCATTCAAAATTCAGAATTCATAATTTAAAGTATATATGGAAACCAACCAAAACACAGCAACCGAGGAAGCTGCACCTAAAAAGAAAAGCTACACCTTCATTATTATCCTTGCCATTTTGATTGCAGTAGGAGGAACCTGGGGCTTTACAAAATACAATCATGGCCAGCACCACGAGGAAACCGATGACGCGCAGATTGACGCCAACATCAGCCCGGTAATTCCAAGAATAGCAGGCTACGTAACGGCGATTAAAGTAAAAGACAATCAGTTTGTTAAAAAAGGAGATACGTTGATCGTACTCGATAACCGCGATCAGATCATTAAGCTGGAACAAGCGCAGGCCGCTTTTGCCGGTTCGGAAGGAAGCCTGGTCGTTGCCAATGCGACTACCAATGCATCTGCGGCGAGCGGTATTACTTACGAAGCAAATGTATCCATCGTGGAGGCTCAGATCGAAGAGGCGAAAGTGAATGTGTGGAGAGCCAACCAGGATTTTGCGAGATATGAAAACCTGATCAAGGACCATTCGATCACGCAGCAGGAATTTGAGCAGGCTTCGGCTACCAAGCAAAAAGCGGAGCGTCAGCTGGCAGTGCTGGTAGCACAGAAAAACGCGGCAGAGCGTCAGGCAAAAGCGGCTGGCAAGCAAACACGTGCTACTTCGGTACAGACAAGTGTGGCGAATGCGAACATTAAAGCACGCCAAGCTGAGATCGATAATGCGAAACTGAACCTGTCATACACCGTGCTCACAGCACCGGCAGACGGTCGCGTGTCGAAAGTGAATGCACAATTGGGTCAGTTTTTACAGGCAGGCCAACAGCTTTTTAGCATTATTTCAACAACTGAGCCTTGGGTGGTAGCGAATTTCAAAGAAACACAATTGACCAGAATGAAGCTGGGACAAAAAGTTCGCATACATGTGGACGCTTACCCGGATCACGAGTTTGAAGCCACAGTAGCCTCATTTTCACCTGCAACCGGAGCACGTTTTGCCTTGCTGCCTCCTGATAATGCGAGTGGTAACTTTGTGAAGGTGGTACAACGCCTGCCGGTAAGAATAGAATTTACGCAAGCACAGGATAAAAGAATTGCAGAATTACGTCCGGGTATGAACGTGTTCGTAGATGTAGAACTGAACTAAGGATCCGAATTCGATTCTAAACCAATATTAAATGGAATTACAGGAATCACTCGTCGAATACGGCTCCCGCAGGGTCATTATCACGATCACAGCCGTATTATGTGCATTGCTCGAAATCGTGGATACCACGATCGTTAATGTGGCGCTCAACGACATGCGCGGAAATTTGGGCGGTACGTTGTCAGAAGTTAGCTGGGTGATCACGGCCTATGCCATTGGTAATGTGATCATTGTGCCGATGACAAGCTGGCTGTCGCAACAATTTGGCCGCCGAAATTATTTTGCTGCCTCCATTATCATTTTTACCGTAGCGTCTTTTCTTTGCGGTAATGCGGATAACATCTGGGAACTGGTATTTTTCCGTTTGATCCAGGGACTTGGCGGAGGTGCTTTGCTAGTAACTGCTCAAACGCTGATCACTGAAAGTTACCCACCTGAAAAAAGGGGCATTGCCCAGGCTATTTATGGTTTGGGAGTAATCGTGGGACCAACATTGGGCCCGCCACTGGGAGGTTATATTGTCGATCATTACAGCTGGCCTTACATTTTTTACATCAATATTCCTTTGGGGATCATTGCGGCCATGCTTACGCTGCAATTTGTAAGAAGCCCGAGATTTTCTGTAAAAAAGACAGCAAGTGAAATTGACTGGTGGGGAATTATCCTGCTGGCAGTGGCCGTAGGTTCTTTGCAATATGTGTTGGAAAAAGGACAGGAGGAAGACTGGTTCAATGATGAAATTATCATTCTGCTGACCGTTACGGCTGTATTTGGATTCTTCTTCTTTATCTGGCGGGAGCTTACTTACAAAAACCCGATCGTGAATCTCCGGGTCCTATCCAATGGAAACCTCCGGGTTGGCACGATCCTCTCTTTCATATTGGGTTTTGGATTGTACGGTTCTACTTTCATCATTCCATTATACACCCAGGCCACGTTAGGCTGGACGGCGACGCAATCCGGGATGCTGATGGTTCCGGCTGCGATTGTGACGGCCATGATGATGCCGGTAGTAGGGCAGCTGCTCCAACGCGGTGTAAAACAACAATACCTTGTGGCGCTGGGAATGATATTCTTCTTCGGTTACAGTTACTGGGGGTACTTGATCCTCTCACCAGATACAGGCAGCGATGCGTTTTTCAATATGCTGATTGTGAGGGGAATTGGTCTCGGATTGTTATTTGTACCGATCACAACATTGGCTTTATCGACATTGAAAGGCCGTGAAATTGGGGAAGGCGCTGCATTTACCGGAATGATGCGCCAGCTAGGCGGATCGTTTGGAGTTGCGGTGATCACCACCTTCCTGGCCCGACAGAATATGGTTCACCGGAATGACCTGGTTAGCAAGCTGGATATTAACAATCCGGCTGTACAACAACGGGTTGAAGGTTTGCAACGTAGTTTTATAGGAAAAGGTATGACCTCCGACATTGCTCTGAAAAGTGGTTACAAAATGCTTGACTTCTCAGTGACCAAGCAGGCGCAGGTGATGTCTTACATGGATGTGTTCCTATACCTGGGCGTCATGTTCCTGATATGCGTCCCATTCGTACTCTGGACACGCAGCAGCAAAACCAAAGTCGACACCTCTGGGGTGCATTGATATTTTTTAAGTGTAGTAGTAATATTGAAGAAGCTTTCCTGTTCGGGAAAGCTTCTCTTATTTTTAATGTATCAGTAGTTCTTGTAGTTCATTCATTTTCAAGGTTTTTACTTTCGGAAACGGAATGTTACTTAATACATTGAAATGTCTGTCATGTGTGATAATATAGTCTGCCTGACAAGCGATGGCACAATCAACAAATTTATTATCGTCCTGATCTTTAACGAGATTCCATTTGTAGAAAGGTGTGACCCATATCGAATTGCTGAGATTTGGTAGTAACTCCACAACATTGGTAGCTAGGACGGGGAATAAAATTGGCCGATAACCTCCTCGTATTCTTCCAAAATTTCTGTTGATATGCCAAACTGAAAACCGCCGCTTTTGAGCGAATCGAAAAGCCAGCGTGTAGCTGAAAGTTTGGGAATACTCACCATTAAACAATTGGTATCAACGACGAGTATCATGAGGATTTTTAATATTTCGTGCGTTTGTGAATCAAAAGCGCGTTGTCAAGATCGTCCTGAGACAACTTTTTTTCAACCCAGATTTGATCCATTTCTTCATCAATCTTTTGAGCAAAATAATCTGATAGCAATTGCTTGATCTCCCTTTCCTGTTTGATATCCAATTGTTTCTCAAACATTTTGACCATAAACAGCTGCAAGGAATTTAATTTAGTCGCCTGTTCCATAGTAGTCTTCTTTTAAAACCATTTACAACTTAACAACCTTTTTCTATTCTTTGTATCTCTTTAAGTAATTAATTTAATCGTGCAATCAACAAACACTTCCAATAACTGGTGTACCAGGGCGATAACGAAAATTGAGGCGGATTATCAGCGATCGGCGGATACGCATTTGATTCCGCTCATTTTGCCAGCTTTTCCGGACATTGATTTTTATTTCAAAGACGAGTCCACGCATCCGTCGGGGAGCTTGAAGCATCGCCTGGCGAGATCGCTGTTTTTATATGCGCTTTGCAATGGCTGGATTCACGAGGGTACTACCATTGTGGAGGCTTCCAGTGGTTCTACGGCTGTTTCTGAGGCATATTTTGCAAGATTGTTGGGTCTTCCATTTATTGCTGTTATGCCAAAGTCAACCAGTCAGGATAAGATCCAGGCGATTGAGTTTTATGGCGGGCAATGTCATTTTGTGGATCATCCGGCGCAGGTTTATGAGGTTTCAAGGCAGATCGCGCAGGAAAATGGCGGCCACTTTATGGATCAGTTTACTTATGCGGAGCGGGCCACCGACTGGCGTGGCAATAACAATATCGCCGAATCTATTTTCAGGCAAATGCAGTATGAAGCATACCCGGTACCCACCTGGATCGTAACCGGTGCAGGTACGGGAGGTACGTCGGCAACGTTGGGCAGGTATGTACGCTACGAGCGATTCGCAAGCCGGATCTGCGTAGTTGATCCCGAAAATTCAGTGTTTTTTGATTATTGGAAAAATAATGATGCGACAATTTGCAGCGAGCACGGCTCCAAAATAGAAGGTATCGGGCGTCCGCGTGTTGAACCTTCCTTCATCAGAACGGTAGTGGATCACATGATACAGGTGCCTGACGCGGGAAGTTTTGCAGGCATGAAAATGCTTTCGTCCCTCATTAACAGGAAAGTAGGTGCGTCGACTGGTACCAACTTCTGGGGTGTGCTTCAACTGGCTTTGGAAATGAAAGCCAATGATGAAAAAGGATCGATTGTAACGCTGATATGTGATTCTGGCGAAAGGTATCAGGATACTTATTACAGCGAAAAATGGCTCGCTGACCATGGATTCCTTCATGATTTGAACAAAGAAATGTCCAAACTATCCCAGCTGACTGGTTACCCGGTAAAAACTGCCTAATTTTGACCAAAATGTTTCAGAATTACCGTGCACCAGAATTATTATTTTTTAAAACAACTTGCTCCGAAGCTTCACGATGAACTGTCTGGCAAACAATTTATAGAAGCCTTCAGTCAGGAAAAGGATGAGCTAATTCTGGTGTTTGCCGATCAGGGGAATGAAGAGGAGCTGGTCAATCCCTATTTCATCAAAGCTACATTAAGGTCGAATTTTTCATGCCTGAGCTTTCCCGATAAATTTGATCGCGCCCGCAGAAACAGCGTCAATCTTTTCAATGATTTCAACGCAAAGCAGGTTGAGTATGTGAGTGTTTTTCAAAATGAACGGGCGATCCAGATCAGTTTTTCCGGTGAGCAGAAACTGGTTTTCAAACTTTTTGGTAACCGGGCCAATCTCATTGCATTTGACAGTCATGGTGAGGTAACGCAGATTTTCAACAATAAGCTTCCTGCCGACAAGTCCATTACCATTTCTTCCCTGAACAGGTCCATTGACCAGTCTTACGAAGCTTACATTCAAAATGAGCTGCGGCACGAGGCTTTGTTTCCGACATTTGGAAAGCTGGTTAATCAGCATCTTGCAGTTTTATTAAAAGTGAAAGAATACGCCGAGGAGCGCTGGGGTATTATTCAGGAGCTTCTGAATGAGCTGAATGCAGGTAAATTTTACGTAACCAAAATAGAGCTGATTCCGGTGCTTTCGCTTTTTGAAACGGGCGAGATCATCGAAACCTACACGGATCCGGTGAAAGCATTAGATGCTTTCTATCTGGCCTATATCAGACTAAGTGGCATTGAAAAAGAAAAGGCTGAAATACTGAGGATACTGAAAAAACGGGTTCAGCAGACGGAGAATTATCTTGAAAATACATTTAAAAAACTGGTTGAACTGGAAGAAGCTGTCAAGAATGACGAGGTAGGAAACATCATTATGGCCAATCTGCACCAGATTCCCGAGCGGACGGAGCGGATCGAGCTGTTTGATTTTTACAGAGATCAGCCCATCGTTATTAAATTGAAAAAAGACCAGACGCCCCAGAAGAATGCGGAAGGATTTTACAGAAAAGCCAAAAATGAAAAGATTGAATTAGGTCGTTTAAATGATAGTCTGGAAGCCCGTGAAGCGGAAAAAGCGCAGCTTCATGAGCACGTTAAAAAAATTGACGCTATTGACTCATTGCGTGAATTACGCGCTTACCTGAAAACCAACGGTCTGGATCACAGCAAAGCCATTGTTGCAGTCGATGATCTTTTCAAAAAGGTATCGTTTTTAGGCTACACCATTCTGATCGGGCGTAATGCCAAAAACAATGATCTGCTCACGAAGCAATATGCGAATAAAGAGGATCTCTGGCTGCATGCGAAGGACGTTACCGGGTCACATGTGGTGATCAAAAATCAATCCGGTAAGAAATTTCCGGCGCCGGTGATAGAACGTGCGGCAGAACTTGCTGCATTTTATTCCAAAAGAAAAAACGATTCGTTGTGCCCGGTGATCTACACACCCAAAAAATTTGTCCGAAAACCCAAAGGCTTGCCCGACGGTGCCGTAGTCGTCGATAAAGAGGATGTGGTGATGGTCGTGGCCAAAGGAGAATAGGCGAAATATATTCCTTCAAAAATGAGTTTTTTACATGCGTTTATGCGCATCCGGGCTTTGATAAGTCTTTTGATATGACGATCTTCGTGTGAAATTTGGGAACAGGAATTTATAGTGCAGAATGCTTGAAAATCGTCGCTTTGTCATCATTGGTTTTTTTGCTTTAGTAGGTCTAATATACTTATTGCGACTTTTCTACTTACAGGTTCTGGACGAAAGCTATTCAATCGAGTCGTCCAGCAACTCTATTAAGCGGGTAATCGAAATCCCGTTCCGCGGGCAGATATATGACCGTACCGGAAAGCTCATCGTATACAACACACCCGTTTATGACCTGCTCGTGACGCCCTCCAAGGCCCGGGTAGAGGATACACTGCGTTTTTGCCAGGTTTTGGGTATTGAAAGACATGATTTTGACAGTCTGATGGCTGCGGCAAGCGCATATAGCCGGCACAAACCGTCTTTGTTTCTCAGACAATTATCGAAGGAAGATTTTGCGTCTATCCAGGATGTGATGGTGGATTACAGAGGGTTTGAATTCGCAAAAAGCTCGCTACGCACCTACACGGCGCCCACATTGGCCAATACGCTCGGGTATGTGAGCGAGATTACCAAAGGACAGCTTGAAAAACAGGAGGAACCCTATTACCGCCAGAGCGATTACATTGGCCAGAGTGGTGTAGAGAAAATTTACGAGAATGAGCTGCGGGGAAAAAGGGGTACCAAGTTTGTAATGCAGAATGTAGCCGGTGTTTACAAAGGCCCCTGGAAAGGTGGGGAGTTGGATACAATGGCGGTTGCGGGAGAAAATCTTTACTCAGGGATCGATCTTGAAGTGCAGCAGTATGGCGATAGCCTGATGGTGAATAAAGTAGGGAGTATCGTGGCGATCGAACCGAAAACGGGCAAGATCATTTCCATGGTGTCGGCTCCGACCTATGACCCTAACATTCTGGCAAGTCGTTATTTTTCCAAAAACTTTTCGGCCCTGGTGCGAAATCCATACAAGCCGCTGTTCAATAGACCGGTCATGGCCAGTTACCGACCTGGTTCTACATTCAAACTGATACAAGCGCTCATTGGGCTTCAGGAAGGTGTGATCACGCCTGGAAGTGGCTTTACACATGCCAATTGCCCCATGCACTGCCATAATCACCCGGCGACAGGAACGGTTGCATTGGGTGTGATGCATTCCTGTAATCCTTATTTCTACAATGTTTTCAGGAGGCTTATTTATAAAAACAACATTAAGAATACATTCCGTGCCTCGGCTGTCGGGCTGGATAACTGGCACGATGCCATTAGTAAATTCGGGATCGGCCAGCGTCTCGGGATCGATTTGCCGAGTGAGTACAAGGGGAATTTGCCAGATAAAAAGTACTATGACCGTTTTTACGGCGAGTACCGGTGGAAGTTTTCAAATATCTATTCATTGAGTATTGGCGAAGGAGAGTTGCTGATCACGCCTTTGAAAATGGCCAATGTGGCGGCTATCATAGCAAACCGCGGTTATTTTTATACTCCGCACGTAATCCACGGCATCGGTGATAAAAAATCGGTAAACCCGGACTACCTGATCAAACATGAAACAGGTGTGGATGCGCACAATTTTGACCCGGTTATCGAGGGCATGATCGGCGCCGTGGAAGGGGGTACGGCGAGGAGATCGAAGGTGGAGGGCATTATGATCGCCGGGAAAACCGGAACTTCTCAGAATAAGCGCGGCGATGACAGTTCTATCTTTATCGCGTTTGCGCCTGTTGATGATCCTAAAATTGCGATTGCTGTTTTCGTCGAGTACGCTGGTGCAGGAGGTTCTGCTGCCGCTCCGATTGCTAACTTGATGATTGAAAAATACCTGACCGGGAAAATAACCAACAAAGCGCTGGAAGAGCGGATGTTCAAGGCGGATTTTATGAGCAAAGTTGTTTTGTCAGGACAGAAAAAGCCGGCACCGGTTGATACCACTAAGAAAAAACCGGTTACTCCTGCGAAGCCGACTGCTGCTAACAAGCCAGTTGCTGTCAGGCCATAAGACTACTGAATTTCAAAATATTCAATCAACGAAACCATGCCGGAAAATAAGCCCATTACCAAAAATGTAGACTGGGTCGTCGTACTCATTTACATGGCCTGCCTGGGGATAGGATGGGTCAATATTTACGCGGCGGTGTACAATCCGGAGGTGCAAACGAGCATGTTTGACATGTCGAACAATGCGGGTAAGCAGCTGATGTGGATCGGGACGGCAGCATTGCTGATCATTTGCATTCTGGTGATCGACTACAAGTTTTACGAAACTTTCTCATTTATCATTTATGCGGTAATCATCTTCCTGCTGGTGATCGTTTTGTTTGCGGGTTCCAATATCAATGGATCGCGTTCGTGGATCAAATTCGGTGCTTTTTCATTACAACCTGCAGAGTTTTCGAAACTTGCGATCAGCCTCGCCATCTCCAAATATTTAAGTGATCCGGCGATCAGTCTGACCCGGAAACTGAAAGATTATTATCCCATACTCGGGATCATTGCATTACCTGCATTCCTGATCCTTTTGTCCAATGAAACTGGTTCAATGCTGGTTTTTGCCTCTTTTGCCATTGTTTTATACCGGGAAGGAATGCCCGGTTTTATACCCGCCATCGGGATGGTAGGGGCCGCTTTGCTGATCATTACGTTGCTTTTTTTTAAATGGTACATTGCCGGGGCGATCATCGTGATCGCGGGGTTGGTGATCTGGCTGATGCCCGTCATGACCCGGCGACGAGGCGGGCTTTGGGCGACAATCCTGGTCGCCTTCGTGATGATCGGGATCGTGTTTGGGGTGGACTTT
>NZ_JBDSFX010000076.1:0-7311 GCF_039919315.1 Dyadobacter sp.
CTCCCCTCCCGCACTTTCAGCACGCCGCGGCTACCATTATCGAAGTAAGAAATCTCTTCGAGCTCATCCGGCATCTCCACTACCCTGCCCGACATTTTGGTAAAATTGAGGGACATATCCCAGTTGAACTTCCCGGTTTGAACCGGCTTGATCGAAAGTAGCAATTCCACGCCCTTATTCCTGATCAAACCAATATTGGTATAATAAAATGAGTAGCCCGAGACATTAGACACCGGAGCCCGGACGATCTGATCCTTGCTATCCATTGTAAAATAGGTTGCGTCCAACATTACCCGGTTATTCAAAAAGCGAAGCTCTGTACCAAATTCCATGGATGTCGTCCTTTCCGGTTTTAAGTTTTCGGCGGCGGTGGTAGAGCGCCGGACGTAGCCAGGTACCGTGTTTCCAAACGGAAAATTATCAGCGAGTTCGTAATACGCACCTATCACGTATGGATCCGTACCCTTACCTACCTGTGCCCACGACGCACGAAGCTTGCCGTATGTCAGGATATTGTTTTTCGGAAGGTTTTCGGTAAAAATATATCCCAGATTGAATGAAGGATAAAAGAACGAATTGCTGGCCACCGGCAATGTGGAAACCATATCATTTCGCGCAGTAATGTTCAGGTACAGCATCTCCTTATAGCTCAGCTTGGCATCACCGAAGAAGCTCACGATCCGGTATTGAAGTGGCGAATAAAACCGCTTTTGCTGATTGCGATAACTGCTGATTTCATCTGTGAAAGGTGCTTTCCATCCTTCACCACGCTCGTAGTAGCTGTCAGGACGTTTGCTATCGACCACCGAATTCCCTACCATGAGTGAACCGGTCCAGTTTTCATTAAACTGCTTGGTGGCGGTGACATATAAATTGGAATTGATCTCGCGGTAATTGATAGATTCCTTGATCAAAAATCCTTTTACCGCAGTTCCGACATCAAAAGTACTGTCTACCTGGCGCTTTCTGTGTTCGTTGAATGCATCGTAAGTGATCTGGTATTTCGCAGTCAGCCAGTCTGTGATCTGATAGTTTAATGTAAGATCGGCAATGTACCTGTTGACTTGATCAACCCGGGGACTTTTTTCAACGAGGTAGCGAGGGTTATCCGTAAAGCCGGGGAGCAGGTTCTTATACGAACCGTCGGGATTCAAGTAGTCGTTGACGTCATAGGTATTGGGCCAATAGGACAATGCACTGAAAATCGATTTATCGCCAGCAGGAGGGCGTTTTCCACCGGACCGGATGTGGTTAAATGAGCCGGAAGTAGAGAATTTTTTGGTAAAATTATAAGTACCGGCAATTTTCCCCGACGTTCTGGAAAAATCGGTAGTAGGTACGATTCCCTGTTGATAATTGTGACCTGCCGAAAAATAAATGTTGCCTTTTTCGGTTCCTTTGGTCAAACTAATATTGTTGTTAGTCCGAAAACCAGTCTGGTAAAATCCGCGGAAATTATCGTAGATCTTATCCGTCGTATTATCAATGATCGACGGGCCAAATGACTGGTATGGTGTACGTTGCCTTATTTCCGTAGGCGAAATAAACTCCCCGAACCTGCCCTGAACAAAGCGCGTCTGAATGTCCGGCGATTTTCCCAGCACATCAATTCCGCCTGATGTCGAGACGGATACATTGAGCTTACCCGATTTCCCACGTTTGGTGGTAATGATAATCGCTCCATTCGACGCCCGCAATCCGTACAATGCCGTCGCGGCCGGGCCTTTCAGCACTGATATACTTTCAATGTCGTCGGGGTTAATGTCTGCCGCGCGGTTGGTATTGGCAAATTGTTCCGACGCACCCGGAGAAGCCGTTCCAGCACTCGGCAGCGGGTTTCCGGCTGTGGTAGCATTGCTGATAATGATGCCGTCGATGACAAATAGTGGCTGATTATCAGCACTCCCGCTCAATGAGGTGATTCCTCGCAGAATAATGTTGACACCAGCACCCGGCGCGCCTCCCGAACCGGTGATGACCGCACCTGCGACCTTCCCTTGCAATGCACCTATCATGTTGGGATTGCCTGAATTCCGGATCTCGTCGGACTTGATGGATTGTACCGAGTAACCGATCGCCCGTTTTTCCTGCGTCTGCCCCAATGCGGTCACTACCACTTCGTCCAGCACCGACACGTCGGTCTGCATGGTCACATTCAGGATTTTTTGACTGGTCACATTCATTTCCACTCTTTTGAAACCAATAAAACTAAAAACCAATGTTCCCCCGGAAGCAACCGAAATACTGTAATCGCCTTTTTCATTGGTAGAGGTGCCTTGCGACGTGCCCTTGACACTCACACTGACCCCGGGAATCTCCGATCCGTTCTGATCCCTGACCTTTCCGGTTACCGCAGCATTCTGCGCTTTTGCATTCCAAAAAATCGTCAAAGTAAGCAAGACGATCCATAACTTGCTGTGAAGTAGTCTGTTCATCATCATTAATTAGGTAAGATTTAAATAAATTTTACAGCGTAAGTTGCAATTTATTCTATAAAAAGTAATACCTATACTACCCTATTAATCAACTTAAAGTAACATAACCAGTACTATCAGACAAATTGCAGCCTTACTATATTTAGAATAGAAAAGGTCAAAAAAGTAACGGTACTAGAAAAATAGTTTTTTAACTAGAAAAATAGTTATATGTTTGTCACATGGAATTAGACAAGCTGACTAACAAGGAGGAGGAGGTGATGCAGGTACTTTGGAATTTGCAAAGTGCTTTCGTAAAAGACATGCTCCCGCTTTTTACCGAACCAAAACTGCACTACAATACGCTCTCGACCATTATTCGGAACCTGGAAGAAAAGGGTTATGTAGATCACCGGCAGTTCGGGAATACCTACGAATATTTCCCTATCGTGGCAAAGGAGGATTACCAGAATTATTTTGTGCTGAATAAAGTCGTCGGAAATTATTTTAACGACTCCTACAAAGATCTGGTGGCTTATTTTGCTAAAAATGAAAAAGTGAGTCCCGACGATTTACGCGAGATCATCAGGATGATTGAAGAAGGAAAGTGACGAATTGATGTTTTACCATTAAATCAACAACTTATGCTGTTCCTATACCTCATGAAAGTCAGTATGTTACTGGCAATTTTGACGCTGGGCTACCGCTGGCTAATCCAGTTTGAAACCTTTTCTAAACTTAATCGCGCGCTGTTGTGGCTGAATGTAGCCGCGGCCTGGTCGCTACCGCTTATTCCGCTCGCCGACTGGGGCCCGGTGGAGGTACAGGCTGAATTTCACCAGACCATTCCTAAAATCGCGGAGGCTATCCCAGTGGTCAGGCAGGAGATTTCCTCATTCAATCCCGCGCCTTCCATCATTAACCGTCAGCATTTGCCGCAATGGAACTTCATGGACGTACTGACACTCATTTACCTGGCAGGGGTAGCATTCACGGCGGCCATTTTTCTTTTTCAGGTCGGCCGGTTGATACGGTTACTTTGGAAATCTCCGTCTCAAAAGTCCACCGATGGCGTGATTTTCATCTGTGATGAGCATAATACTTCACCGTACTCATTCTTTCGCTGGGTAATCTATAATCCTCAAAATCATTCAAAAAGCACATTGCAACATATTTTGGCGCACGAAACAGAACACGTGCTACAATGTCACAGTCTGGATCTGTTGCTTGCTGAATTACAGCGCATTGTGTTATGGTTCAATCCGTTTGCCTGGTTTCATCAACGGCTGGTTCAGGCTAATCTGGAATATCTGGCTGATCGTGGCGTGCTGGATCGTGGTTGCGAGAAAAAAGAATATCAGTTCGATCTGCTGAGAACAGTTCTTCAAAACCGGGAGCTGCCATTGACCAATTCGTTTGCTCAATCACTTTTAAAAAAACGCATTAGAATGATGAATAAAAAACCGTCACATTACTTAGCCTGGGGCAAGTATGGCTTACTGATCGGAATATTGTATTTATCCTCCGCATTCGTTGCGCCTTATACTGCTAAGGTTACTGAATTCCTGCCGCCGCTGGTTGGTGTGGTATTTGAAGCTCCCAGTCAAACAGATGCACAAGTTGAAAGACCCATTGAAACAAAACAAAATCTGATTCCTGTTGCTGCGCCAAAAGCTATCACTACGATCGATAGTAGCCAAACTGTCAAGCCAGAGAAGGTGAAAAGTAAATGGATTGTTGAGCAGAACGGAACGCTTTACTATGCGATTTCGCCGCTGGCAACCTGGGATGATATCAACGAAATCAAAAAAGAGGTGAAACGATTTGGTGCTGAAATGAATATCAATTCCATTGAGTACGATCCATTACAGAAGTTTATCACTCATCTGACTGTCCATATCGAGACGAAAGGTGGAAGTAGCAAAGCCACGGAAGGTGAAGGTAAATTCGTGCCTATGAAAGGAGAGTCGGGATACATCGGCAAAAGTCAAATGGGTACTGGTGGCGATCAGCCGCAGCTGGTTAAGGCATTACAAGATGATTATGATAAGGCATTGGAATTTGCGAAAGCGCACGAGACAGAATATTTCGAATACCGTTTGGTTCAAAAAATCAATGACGAAAAACTTGGTTCGTCCTCGCGAGGTCTTGAAAAAGGAGCTCTCGAGGGAGAGCATGCGGCCGAGATATTAAGTTCGCAGGGGGTCGGAAAATCAAAAGACAACCTTTTAAAACTTACCTCGATGCACAGGGATGCTGAATGCTATTTAGATTCTCAGCCCACAACCTTGTCCGAACTAAACGAGCTACCATTCAGTAAATTCAAAGCTATAAAAATCATCAGAGACAGCAGAGGCAAGGAGTATATCATTGTTTACAGTAAATAAAAATGGGCCGCTCATGATAGCGGCCCATTTTTAACAATATATTCAATTGTACTTATTTCAATCCTAACTCCTCACCAATCCCCTTCACTTTCTCTTTCAGATCCGCATATACGCTGTCGAAGTCTTCGTTTTTCTCCAATGCAGCACGTACGCCTACGTAGAACTTGATTTTAGGCTCGGTACCGGATGGACGGCAGGTAAACTTGGTTCCGTCTTCTGTGAAGAACTGCAATACATTCGATGGCTCGATACCCATTTCGCCAGAAGGAATTGAATGCGTAGTTCCGCTCGTAAAATCGATCGTACTCAGCGCTTTGTAATCGTCCATTCTGACAACCGGCGAACCGGCCAATGTTTTTGGAGGATTAGCCCGGAAATCAGCCATCATTTGCTGGATTTCATCCGCACCTGATTTTCCTTTTTTAGTCAGAGAGATCAATCCTTCGTAATAGAAACCAAACTGTTTGTAGATTTCCATCAACATATCGAAAAGGCTCAATCCCTTATCCTTGGCATAAGCTGTAAGTTCAGCAATCATCGCACAGGAAGCGATCGCATCCTTGTCACGCACTGCATCACCGATCAGGTAGCCGTAGCTTTCTTCACCACCGCCAATAAATTGCTCGATACCTTCTTTTTCGCGGATTACCTGGGCAATGTATTTGAAACCGGTAAGGGTATTATAACATTTCACATCATAGGCCGCAGCCATTTTGTCGATCAGGTCCGTGGTCACAATGGTCTTGCAAACAAACTGGGTGCCAGTCAATTTACCGGCATCTTTCCATGCATTCAGGAGATAGTAAATCAATACGCTGGCTGTCTGATTACCATTCAGCAACTGTATTTCTCCATGATGATTTTTAACCGCGATTCCTACGCGATCTGCATCGGGATCGGTTCCCATGACCAGGTCCGCATCGATTTCTTTTGCTTTTTCCACCGCCATTGACATTGCTTCGCTTTCCTCCGGGTTTGGATAAACTACCGTTGGAAACTGACCATTGCCTTTGGGCTCTGCCTGCTCTTCAATCACCGTTACTGCTTCGAAACCCATCTTGGCTAGCAAGGTCGGTACCAGCGTAACACCGGTTCCGTGCAACGGTGTGTATACGATTTTAAGATCTTTCTGGCGCTCCAGTGCTCCTTTGGAAATGGATAGCGACAAAATATGTTCCATGTATTTTTCATCTACCTCGGCACCAATTTTGATGATTTTAGAAGCATCACCATCAAATTTCACCTGGTCAATCGATTCAATAGCATTGACTTCCGTGATAATGTTGGTATCGTGAGGAGCTACTACCTGCGAACCGTCGTCCCAGTAGGCTTTGTAGCCATTATATTCCTTCGGGTTGTGAGAAGCAGTCACTACCACTCCACTTTTACAGCCCAGCAAACGGATCGCGAAAGACAGCTCAGGCGTAGGACGCAATGCTTCGAAAAGGTAAACAGTCATTCCGTTCGCCGAGAAAATATCCGCAATGATCTTCGCAAATTCATCCGACTTAATGCGGCTGTCGTAAGCTATAGCTACTTTTTTCTCTTCATTTGGAAACGCCTTATTGAGGTAATTGGCTAGTCCCTGAGTGGCCGTACCTACCGTATACCGGTTCATTCGGTTGGAACCGATTCCGATCAGTCCTCTTAATCCTCCTGTTCCAAACTCTAAATCTTTATAAAATGCATCTGTTAATTCCGTGTCGTTCCCTTCATCAATCAGTTGTTGAATAGATTGTTTTGTATCGATATCATAATCACCGTTGAGCCAGCTGCTCACTTTGGTCATCACACTCGGTTCCAATTTTGCAGTCATAATTGAGTTAAATAGAATTGATTTTGATGTAAATATATTACGGAATTATTTAATTATTTCCAGCTCTTGTTTCTCTGTTTGCTTGACTGTTTCTTTTGCAGTCTTATGGATCAGTTCTGCTACCAGCCCGGTCCAGCCAGTTTGGTGGCTGGCTCCGCATCCGCGACCATTATCCCCATGGAAATATTCGTAAAACAAAACGTGCTCATTGAAATTAGGGTCTTTCTGCATTTTCTCATCATGACCATACACTGCCCTGTTTCCTTCGGTATCTTTCTTGAAAATATCGATCAAACGGCACGCAATCGCCACAGCGGCATCTTTAATGGTCGCCAGGTTTCCCGAATTCGTCGGGTACTCGACCATAAAGTCTTCGCCGTAGTATGCATGAAACTTCATCAGCGAGTCAAAAATCAGGTAGTTCAATGGAAACCAGATCGGCCCTCGCCAATTGGAATTCCCCCCCATAATATCCGTCAATGCTTCGGCAGGCGTATAATCCACTTGCAACACTTCTCCATTGATATAAAACTTATACGGGTTTTCCTCATGGTACTTGGACAATGCACGAACGCCGTAATCTGATAAAAATTCATTTTCATCGAGCATCCGTTTCAGGATCATTTTCATCCGGTGACCACGCAGAATAGATAGTAACCTATTTTCCCCTTTTCCTGACTCAAACCACCGCGAG
>NZ_JBDSFX010000077.1:0-11735 GCF_039919315.1 Dyadobacter sp.
GTTTGCGTGCTTCTGCATCTGTGAAAAGCTTAATTTCCTTGTTGGTTTTTGGATCAATTACTTTCAAGCCTTCATTCAAATTGGCAATCCAGAGGCGTCCTTTCCGATCCAGCAGTCCGTCGCGGAAATCTTTATTTTTAAATAATTCAACGGAGGGTTTCCAAAGGTTGAATCGCCCGTTTTCAATGTCTCCGGTAAAAATCCCTTTGTCCGTGAATGCAAAAGGCCGGTCCATGATCCACCGGATTTTGTCCGTTAGCGCGTCGATAGGGAATGGCAGAAACCGAAACTGGTTGCTGGCTGGCTTCCAGGACAGTGCGCCGGAATGGGACAATCCCAGCAGGTAATTCCCGCCGGGTACCGGTAAAATACTGGTGACCTGCACCGGTAGCCTCACCACACCGGGTGCAATGCCGATTGTACGTATCCCTGCATTGCGGTAACGGTATTTGTAGACGCCATCATTAGTGGCGATCCAAAGAATGCAGTTGGCGCGGTCGTCGAACATTCCCTTGACTTTGATGCCGTCATTGTAAAACTGCGGCAAATGGTACAGCTCATTTTTTTCAGGATAAAGCACGCTGACCCCATCATTGGTACCGATGAAAATGATCCTCTTGCCGTTTTCATCCTTCGATTCCTGGGCACATATCACATTGTTATGCTCGAAACCCTCTTTTCTGATCTTGAATTCATTTGTTTTCGGGGAGTACCATACCAAGCCATATTCATAGCCACCGATCCAGAGATTTCCGGCCGCATCGCCGGAGGCTTTGCAAAGGCGGACCGGCACCCTGTTTTTTGGCAGAACAGCCTCCATCCCCAGGTGGCAGACTAATTTGTCAGCTTTCCGGTCGTAGCGATACAAGCCGAGTTCAGACACAATCCAGAATGTACCGCTGGCATCTTCATAAAAACTGGCATACTGGTACACGTCCCCTCCCGAGGCTGAGGTCGAAAATGTGTAGCGATGGAGTTTTTTGGTGGCAGGATCGTATCGCTTCACGGAAGTGTAATCGCACACCCATACCTGGTCGTGACTATCCACCACGCTCTGTTCGTGCAGGTCATTTCCAGGGTCGGCATCATCATAATTGTTAACCACTAGTGTGCTAACTGCAAGCGTTTTGGCTTCTATTTTTGAGAGTCCTCTGGTATCATTGGACGTATAAATATCGCCATTGGAACTGGTAGAAACACCGGAACAATAGCCCAGTTGAAGACTATCCAGCCGCAGGAAGTCGTAGCCGTCGTAGCGGCAAATATTCCTTCCTGTCCCAATCCATAAAAAGCCTTGTTTGTCATTGGAAATGCACCACACCTCATTGGAAGGTAGACCCTCTTTGGTCGTGAGGTGTTCAAGCGTCAGCACAGGCATTTGGGCATTTATCTGAGAACAGGTAATCAAAATCAGCAGTAAACCCCTTAAAAAACCCATAAACCGGCCGTTAATTAATACAATTGTAATATTAATTCATAAATCCATTATATCATTGCATTGGCTGGGTTAGCGGACTTCATCTACTAAAAAATAGTAAGGATCACTCCTGTTCACCCCTGTCCAAACACCCGAAAACCGCAGTAACCGGTTGTCCCCATCTTCAAGCGTACCTTTAAACGTGCCGGTGGTCCGTCCATTTGCGGATTCGATCAGTATCAGTTCTTTCCGGCTGTTCACAGCACCGATCAGTTCGACATCAACCTTGGAATTCACTGGACGATAGGAACCTCTAACAAAACTATCATTGATCTGCAACTGCATCCTGAAAGTAGGATCATCGGAAGTTCCTTCGTTTCTCGCAAACCGGCCGACAAAGAACCGCGAACCCACCGCCGATTCGTTGAAAGCGGCCTCCTTGTTGGTACCGGCGTATTTCTTTTCGCAATAGCAAATTACCAGTAAAGTACTTAATGTCAAATAGATGAGGAACGATTTCATGGTAGGCGCGAGATGAGTATTTGAAATTTAAAAGAAAACGAGACTTAGGAGAATGATCAACGTAATAATGAACAGGGCAATCCAGTCGAAACCTCTTTCCAGGAATCGCCGAAGCCCGTCTTTGGCAGCCTTGAAGCCGGCTTTTTTGGTAACTTGTTCGCCACGTCCCATACTCTTATCTTTTTTCAGTGGATATAATATCACTCTAAAAATGCATTATAAACACAGGATGATGAGGCGGGATTGACAATCGGAGGCATTCCGAAGAAAAACGGCGGAATTGAATTGATATACGGAGAAGCTGAATGGTACTAGTATTATCCAATAGTGAGAGCAGGCTTGTATGGCAGACCGCTATTCCTTCCATTTATTGATCTTCCTTAGAAAAAATTTGGCCAGCTGCCAGGAGATCAATGCATAAATAACAATCAACAAGCATAGCAATACTTTCAGCAGCATACGAAGGGAGGATTTGAAGCAAGAATTTAGCGATAGTCTGCTAACATCCTGTTTTAAAATTATCCAACAACATATTTCAATTATCTATCGGAAATAACGACCTGAAAGTATCCCGTATGCAACATCGTAAAAAAGGACCGGCCGGTTAGGTCAGTCCTGTATATCAATCCAGTATTTGTTGATGAAGCGTACTTAAAAGTCTTTTTTGGAAATGACCCACATCCAGTTTGCCGGCCAATTTTCAGATTTGATGCTGTCGTGCCTGATCAACCTTTCATTGATCATTTCGTAGCCGGTAAGTCTGCCTCCGCGGCTCTCAACGTCTGCTCGCGCATAGTTGTGAAGCTGTATCCAGATTTCAGGGGTTATCAGTTCTTCCGAAACAAAACTAAGGAGTCTCCATTTTGGGTCAGGAGAATTGTTTACATATCGTAACAATAAGTAATGTTTATAACTGTCATTACTTAAAGAGAGGACCGTGCGTTTTACATTTCCGTTTCTCATGTGCAAGTAAATTTAGTTTATCATAAAAAATATTGAAAAATGACAATACCTAGGCATTTACGATATTGGTAAGAAAAAGGATGCGTTCGCAAAAAATTAATAAATATTTCTACCAATTAGTTCTATAAACCTACTTACTAAGGACTTCCAGCTTGCAGACGATGATTTCATGGCATAACATTTTATTTTTTGATAAAACGTTCTAAAAATTTCATTACCAATGGTCACGTTAAATTTCATCAAAAATGACTGGGTTAAGGAGAAAAATGGATCCAGAATAATGAAGGTAGACGAATACCAAATTATTGAATCCATTATCTATGCTGACGGAAATCCCGCATTGCCAATCGTTAAACGATCTTACAATGGAAGGGTGTGGTGTACCTGGGTCAACGAAAACAAGACGGTAGTTACTCAACCATTCTGGGAGTCAGATCTGGAATCCGTAGTTCCAAGCTCCATGCAGCTGTAAACGCTGCCTTTCGAAAGGCTTATTATCCCATTTTGCTACCTTCATCGCTATTTCAAAACCCGTTATCAATCAAAATGCCCGGAAGCTAGCTTCCGGGCATTTTGATTGATACTTATTAATATGTCCAGTTCAAGGTTTCCTTGCCGGATCAGTTGGCAAACTGCTTTTGGTGGTATCATCCGTTTCAGCAGTCCCTTTCTTGCTGCTCCGGCGATTCATCCGCTGCTCTTTCTTGCTGGTGGAAGGCATTAATGTGTCTTTGATCACCGCTCCTGAGCTTTTCTGTCCTTTGATCAATGTATCCTCCGATGGTATATTGGCTGGCCTGACAGGCGATTGTGGTGAATTGAAATCCGGTTTCTTTTCTTCTGTTGGCGTCGTAGGGATCGGATTTTGCTGGGGCGCTGGCTGTGTAGGCGCTGGCACCGTTTGCGCATGAACTGCTCCCGCTATCGCCAGGAACATCACAAATAATAATGTGATTAGATTTTTCATTTTAAAGCCTGATTTCGTGAATAACCGTTGAGTAAAATTGACTCGGTTACCAGTTACTAAAAGCATTCCAAATGGCGCGTTAGATCGGGATTCAAAAAGTATCTTAAATAAGATTGATCTGGACTAATCCAAGCACATAATCGGCACTTTGCGCGCAACAGCTTCAAAATGAATCACATCGCGGATTTTCTTGTAATCCACATAATGCGCATTAGAATACCCATCGGCCAGATGCTCCGCTTGAAAATTCTATCTTTTTTATCAATAAATAAAATAGAATTAATTCGATGGTCAATTTAGCCGTAAACCCTTTTCATCCGAATTTTTTCACTCGGTGTAAGAACCAAAGGTACTTTCTCCACTTTCACAGAGCTGCTATCGAGACCAAACCATTTATCTTCCGAGGTTGTGATACTTTTGATCGCGAAGTAGGTTTTCATGATCATATCTTCGGTAAAAGGCAGATTGTTTTCGATCGACAGGTAACGCTCGAGCACGATAAACCGGAAGTCACCCGTAATGTTCTGGCGGCTCAGTGACTCATAGCGGCTGGTGATGTCAACTTCCTTGTTCTGCACCAGATCTTCGACCACCTTACGGAAAAACAGATTCATTCTCTGTTCAATCCGGAAACCTAGCCTGAATGTAACTTTGATGACATCATCCTCGGCCATGATATTCACATGGTAGTCCATGGTGTAGGGCTCATCCGTGGTTTCTACGTGCACAAACCAATAAATGTCGGCCCTTTTCGGACGTTTATAAAATATCGAATAAATGATCTTGTTCTCGATCTCGGACTCATGCGACGCATTGGACATGAATATGAGGTGGGTGGAGTATTTGGGAATGCTAATATCATTGCTCAACTCACGCAATGGCCCAATGTATTTTTCCAAGCTTTCAAATTCAGTCAGCCTTAACTTGATAAAGTATGCCTTCAACCACACTGTGATCAAAATCCCAATGATCGTTGCGAGCAACAGCGAAACCCAGCCGCCATGCGTGAATTTCAACAGGTTAGCCGCTAGAAAGGAGCCTTCGATCGCCAGGTAAACCACCAGAAAAAGGCCTAGTAACCACTTACTGACGTTATTCACATATAAGTAGACCGACATCAGTATGGTGGTCATGATCATTGTGAGTGTAATCGCAAGACCATACGCTGCCTCCATGTGGGCCGACTCTTTGAAATAAAGCACGATCCCGACACAGCCTGCCCATAGCAGCCAGTTTACGCTTGGTACATACAGCTGGCCTTTCTGATCACTAGGATAAACCAAACGTACTTTTGGCCAGAAATTTAACCGGATCGCTTCGGAAATCAATGTAAATGATCCGCTGATCAACGCCTGGCTGGCAATGATGGTTGCCATGGTTGCAATACAAATTCCGGGTAGCAACCACCAGTCGGGCATGATTTCATAAAATGGTTTTCTTCCATTCAAAAATGCCCCCGAATGAACGATCAGCCAGGCTCCCTGCCCAAAATAATTGAGAATGAGGCAGGATTTAACAAAAATCCAGCTGATACGAATGTTGCCGCGCCCGCAGTGACCGAGGTCGCTATACAATGCTTCTGCTCCCGTCGTACAAAGAAAAACCGCTCCCAGCATCCAAAAACCGCCTGGGTGATTGGCCAGCAGCTGATAACCATAGTAGGGATTAAGTGCTTTGAATATCTCAGGATGGGCAACTACCTGCGCAATCCCCAAAACTGCCAGCATCAGGAACCAGATCATCATCACCGGCCCAAAAGCACGCCCAACAATGGTTGTCCCAAACACCTGAATGATAAAGAGTAAGGTCAGGATTCCGATGACGATCGGGATGGTTTGAATATGCGGATAAAGAATGCGCAAACCTTCTACCGCCGACGACACCGAAATCGGCGGGGTAATAATGCCGTCGGCAAGCAAAGTACTGGCCCCGATAATGGCCGGAACAGTAAGCCAGGCCGCTTTTTTTCTGACCAATGCATACAATGCGAGTATCCCTCCTTCACCTTTGTTATCGGCCCGGAGAATGAGTATCACGTATTTGATGGTAGTTTGTAAAGTCAGCGTCCAGAAAATACAGGAGACTGCGCCATAAACGACTTCCGGTGAAATACTATTATTGCCAATAATGGCCTGCATTACATAAAGAGGAGAAGTGCCGATGTCACCGAAAATGATACCCAGTGCTACCAGTAATCCGGCGGCACTGGCCTTATCAACGTGTTTACCCATTGAATCGTTTGTTGAAAATAGGACTGACCTTTGCGATCGTCTTTTAGCTTAAAAAGTGTAAAACTCGTAATTAATGTTCCATTTGATCTCCTGGCCCGGTTTAGCAGCCAGTTTAATGTAAGGCTCAGGGCAGGATGTGGTCGGGCAAGCCCAGTATACCAGTTTTTCCAGCGGCTGATCAGCGGTAATCCTTACACCTGCATTCGTTTTTACGTTTTCAATGCGGATATCATAGTCTTTGGCCGTTGGCCCGAACCCTTGCAACCCGCTACTGAAAACCTGATCGCCTTTGACAACCTCCCTTGCATAACTCAGCGTCTTGTCTTTTGCATTAATAATTGTTCCAAAGCCCTTGCCCTCACCAGCTACATCAAAAGGAAATTTTATCCTGATGTTTTGATTGGATGGCTCTTTGTCGATCATGAAAAAATTGTGATTGTAAGTACTGGTGGCAATGTCTTTGGTACCCGTATTTTTGAGGCTATGTTCCAGCATGAGTTCAGGTTTGTCTTTAACCAATCTCAGGATTTTTGTGTAAATGTAGGCATATCCCGTCTTGTCCTTCAGCTCGTGAGTGAATTCGACCCGGTCCTTGTGCTTCTTCACCGTCCATTTACCCTGGTTTTGCACTTCATAATTGGTCGCGAAGGAGTATTTTTTATCATCGGGCTTAACCAGGACCCCAACGCCGATTTTCACAAATTGTTCTCCTGTTTTGGCATCGTCAAAATTAAGCGGCGTGAATTCTTCAACCGGACCTGTGATCGCGTCGTGCAGCTTGGGATCGTAAGTTGCTGCATTCCAGACGCCAAAGTAAGAATGTCCTTTGTATTCCAGGCTGGGCACCACGCCTGACCAGTCAAAACGAGTACCCCGGTAATAGCCGGAGGAGGCATCTGGCAGGTACAATTTCGCCTGGATGATACCATTGGTAATCTCAGTACCCGGATATTCCGCCAGGCGGTAAGCGGTCATGCAAAGGCAAACCAATGCAAGAATCGACGTAATGGTCTTTTTCATTTTATAATTCAATGGTTTAGGAAAATTAAGTCAGTTGGCTTCAAATAAAAAACAGTAAAATAAAAATGCAGGATCACATTTTCATCTTACTGTCTGATAATTGTTTTCACAATCAATTTAAGAAATGCCTTTGAATGCTTCCTCGTTGATAAAAGGCTGGTTTCTCAACCGCTGCTTGGTGGCTTTGTAAAAAGCATTGGCCACGGCACCTCCCGCAGGAGGTAATGCGGGCTCCCCAAGTCCGGTTGGTGAAATTCCATTATCGACAAAATGCACATCCACTTCTGGTATTTCGTTCATTCGTATCAGGCGGAAGCCATTGAAATTGCTTTGATCGGGTGTTCCGTTTTTGAAAGTCATGTTACCAAACATAGCGTGGCCCACTCCGTCGATAACTCCACCTCTCACCTGCTGTAAAGAGCCACTTTTGTTGATCACAATGCCACAATCTACCGCGGCAATGATGTTTTTAAGGACAGGTTTGCCTTTTTCCACCACCACTTCCCCTACCTGCGCCACGTATGACCGATGTGAAAAATAGACACTGAAACCCTGATGAACACCTTTTTTCTTACCCCAGTTGCTTTTTTCCGCAGCCAGTTTAATGACACTGATCATCCTGTCGACATCATACTTTACATCGCCAGCAGGAGCTTTCTTTGCCTTTTCCAGTAAAGCAAGCCGGAATTCAATAGGATCTTTGCCAGCAGCTTCAGCCACCTCATCGAGGAAAGACTGCTCTGCATAGGCCAGAAAGTTGGTGATCGGAGCACGCCAGGGACCGGTTGTGATCGGAGATTTATGCTCTACTGAGTCAATGAGCAGGTTATCCACGGCTCCGGAAGGGAAGTTATCTTCTCTTGTTGAATTCCCTGAATTCATGCCTACGCCTCTTAATTTATAACCAATGAGCTCGCCGTTTTTGTCCAAAGCCGCCTCAAAACGATAACGTACTGCGGGGCGATAGGTGCCGCCGGTCATATCATCCTCACGGGTCCAGATTACCTTAACAGGCGCTTTCACAAGTTGGGAAACACTTGCAGCTTCCACTACAAAATCGGAGGCCAGCCTGCGGCCAAATCCTCCACCCTGACGTGTTATTTCAACTGTAATTTTCTCAGGCGCAAATCCGGTCAGCTTCGCTACATCCGCGCGTGCACCGTCGGGTCTTTGCGTAGGGCCCACCAGTTCAACACCATCCTCTCGCACATGCGCAAAGAAATTCATGGGTTCCAGCGGGCTATGCGGCAGAAACGGACATTGATATTCTGCCTTGATTACTTTTGCAGCGTTTTTAAATGCTGTGTCAACGTCTCCGTTTTTACGACGGACAGTCGCCTCTCCATTATCCAGCAGATTTTGAAAAATACGGTTATGATCCGAAGTGCTTTCCAGGTCTGCGGCTTTTTCATATTCAATTTTCAATGCTTCTTTCGCCTTTTTCACTTGCCAGGTGGATTTGCCCACAACGGCGACGCTATTGTTAAACGTCACTACATCGACGATACCAGGCATTGCTTTTGCAGCCGCGGAATCGACTGATTTTAGTTTCAAACCGAATGCTTTCGGTCTTTGAATTAAAGCAAACAACATTCCTTCCCGGTAAAAATCCAGACCGAAAAGTGGTTTACCCGTAGCAATGTTATGGTTATCAACATTCCGGACGGACTGTCCGATCAGTTTGAAATCCTTTTCATTTTTTAATTTGATTTCCTTTGGTACCGTCAGTTTGGAAGCGGCCTCAGCCAATTCTCCGTACGAAAGCGATTTGCCGGAAGCTTTATGCAGGACTTTGCCGTTTTCAGTAGTACATTCAGTTGCAGCCACTTTCCAGGTAGTAGCCGCAGCTTCAATCAGCAAATAACGGGCTGTCGCGCCGGCCTTGCGCAATCTTTCCCACGAATGCGGAACCGCGCCACTACCTCCGGTTACCTGTCTTTCAAATAAATTATTATCCAGATTTCCCTGAACGGTTTTAACCTGTTTCCAGTCCGCGTCCAGTTCTTCCGCCACGATCATGGGAAATGCAGTCTTGATCCCTTGCCCGATTTCAGGGTTTGGCGAAATAATGGTGATGACATTGTCGGTACCGATGGACAGGTAGCTATTGAAATGAATAGATCCTGCTGCGATTTTTTTGGCGTCTACGACGACCGGTAATGCTGAGGAATTGGACCAATTGAATCCTAAAAACAGCCCGCCACCTGCTGCTGCGGCAATTTTCATAAAATCCCGCCTCGAAGTTTGCTCTGATGTCTTCATGGTCAGTTGGATTTAGTGGCTGCTACTTTTACTGCTTCTCTAATACGATGATAAGTACCACAGCGACATATATTTCCGCTCATGGTAGATACAATCTCTTCGTCGGTGGGTTTGGGTTTTTCTTTCAGCAATGCCGCTGCTGTCATGATCTGACCTGCCTGGCAATAGCCACATTGGGCCACATCCACCTCGTCCCAGGCCTTTTGCACGGGATGATCCCCTTTTTCTGATAACCCTTCGATCGTTGTTACTTTGGCTTTGCCTACCGAGGAAACAGGAAGTACGCACGAGCGTACTGCTTTGCCATCCAGGTGAACGGTGCAGGCACCACATTGGGCGATACCGCATCCGTACTTGGTCCCTACGAGGCCGAGATTGTCGCGCAGCACCCAGAGTAGCGGGGTATCCCCCTCTACATCCGCATTGTATGCACGATTGTTGATTGAAAGCTTGAATGACGCCATGGTGAATGGATTAGGTCTAGAATGTCTTTTTGCGAATAAAAAGTCTTCGTAATTTACAAATAATGCTGATTACAAGCCATTTAAACTATAAAGAAAATTCAATGTACATTCTCACCCCGTTAATGAAAATATATAGGTTCCATAGATTGACCCATGGCTTTTCAAACGTAAAAACCCGAGCGAAATTGGAAGAAAAGTTATCAGGAAGACCTTAAAGAAGAACTGTTACGCTTCGCCGCCGGGTCCTCCGAAGCTGATCGGGAAGTTGAAGGTCGGCTCATTATCCTGGGAGCTTTGGATAGGGCCGTACTGATCTTCATATTTCTGGATATTATCAGTCAGCGCTGCGATCAGACGTTTTGCGTGCTCTGGTGTGATGATGATACGGGCTTTTACTTTGGCGCGTGGCACACCAGGCATCAACCGGATGAAGTCTAATATAAATTCACTGTTTGAATGTGCGATCATAGCAAGATTAGAGTAAACACCCTCCGCCATTTCCTCGGATAATTCTACATTAATCTGTTGCTCGTTTTCCTTACTGTTATCTTCCATTGATTATTGTTTTAATAGCATCTGCTATTCATTGGGCGATTTGCTTTGGCAGCGGAAATTACTAAAAATAAATAGGATCAAAAAGCAAAGAGCCGGTCCCGCATAAGCAGAACCGGCTCTTTTTATATTCAAAACATCAATTACGCTAACTCTTTCTTTTTACGTGATTGTTTTTCACGTGAGTCAGTCAATGCATCGTATTCTTCTTTCGATCCTACGATCAGGCTTTCGTATTGACGCATACCTGTACCGGCAGGGATCAGGTGACCTACGATCACGTTTTCCTTCAAGCCTTTCAGTTCATCACGTTTTCCACGAACCGCCGCTTCGCTCAATACTTTGGTTGTTTCCTGGAACGAAGCCGCAGAAATCCAGCTGTGCGTACCCAACGATGCTTTTGTAATACCTAACAACAACGGTGAAGAAGTTGCAGGTTTAGCATCACGGAATTCAACTAATTTTTTATCAGCTCTTCTTAAAATAGAATTTTCTTCTCTAACATCACGAAGGGTAACGATCTGTCCCGGACGCATTTTACTGCTGTCACCTGATTCACTTACAACCTTCTTATCAAAGATCCAGTCGTTCTCAACATTGAAATCAAACCTGTCTTCTGTATCTCCTTCAAGGAATTTAGTATCACCAGCATCTTCGATAGTTACTTTACGCATCATCTGCCTGAAGATAACTTCGATGTGTTTGTCATTAATCTTAACACCTTGCAAACGATAAACTTCCTGGATCTCATTCACTACATACTCTTGTACTGCAAACGGACCTTTGATTGAAAGGATATCAGCCGGTGCAATCTGTCCATCTGATAATGCAACTCCTGCTTTTACGAAGTCACCATCCTGTGCAAGGATCTGGCGCGTAAGCGGTACGAGGTACTTCTTAATAACACCATCTCTTGCTTCCACGATGATCTCGCGGTTTCCACGTTTGATGTTTCCGAAAGTAACCACACCATCAATCTCACTTACAACCGCAGGATTACCAGGGTTACGAGCTTCAAACAATTCAGTTACACGTGGAAGACCACCCGTGATATCACGAAGCTTTCCAAGTACACGTGGAATCTTAACAACCACCTGTCCTGCCTTTACTTCTTCCATTTCTTCCATGATGATGTGTGAACCAACCGGAAGATTATATCCCTTACTTTCTTTAACACCTTTAACGATCAATGAAGGTATACGTGCCTTATCTTTTGTTTCGATAACCACTTTCTCCCTGTGACCTGTCTGCTCATCAGCTTCTTCACGGTAGGTGATACCTTCAACGATATGTTCAAATTCAATGTTACCATTGATCTCTGAAACGATAACGTTGTT
>NZ_JBDSFX010000078.1:0-24881 GCF_039919315.1 Dyadobacter sp.
ATCCAAAGTACCCAAGAATGTCTTCGCGATGCCTGAGCGTAGTCCGGCCTTCATATTCATTCATCTGTACCGCATTCACATCCAGAGAAATTCTTTCAGAGACAAAATCTACGTCATTTTGATGAAAACGGCTGGATACGAAGAAACGGCTGACAATCCGGAAGTATCCAACCTGCAAAAGAAACCCGACTTTATTAGAAGGTGTCTGTAAAGTCTTGACATATTCAGTAGCCCACTGCGGAGTATTTAAAAAAATCAGTTTTTGTTCCGGGGTCAGCACAGGTGGGTAATCAAATTTCTGACGGGCTTCCGAGTTCAGATAGTTTTTTCTTGGCATACTGTAGTAGTGTGGATGATAAATGTGTGTACAAAAAAACGCTGCTCAGAATGTACAAACCGACTGCCCCATTTAAAGCAGATCGAGCTATTCGAAAACAGGCATATTTTATCAAAATAGTAAAATAAACTTGTACATCAATCTAAGTACATTAAATTTGGTCGAGTAGATGAGTTAAAGTATACAAAAGTGAAAATAGGATACGCTAGGGTCTCGACCCAGGACCAGAATTTGGAAATGCAGCTGGATGCGTTAGGAAAAGCAGGCTGTGAAAAGATTTTTCAGGAAAAGGCTTCCGGAATAAAATCGGATCGGCCCCATCTTGCGGCTATGCAGCAGATCCTGCGTGAAGGTGATGTGATTTACATTTATAAGCTGGACCGGTTAGGACGCTCTTTAAAACATTTACTTGAAATGACCTCCGATTTTGAGAAACGTGGTATCGGCCTGGTTTCCATCAATGACCATATTGACACAACAACTGCCCAAGGTAGGCTTATCTTTAACATATTTGCCTCGTTAGCGGAATTTGAAAGAGACCTGATCAGGGAGCGGACTAAATCTGGGTTGGAAGCGGCTCGCGCACGTGGCCGAAAAGGTGGACGCAGCCGTGGCTTATCCAAAGAAGCAGAAAAGAAAGCGATGTTAGCTCAAACCCTATATAATGAACGTAAGTTGGGTGTGAATGAAATTGCTGCTGATCTGGAAATTTCAAAAATGACACTTTACAAATATCTGCGGCATCGTGGAGTCATAATTAACAGCAAGAGTTGAATGTTTGATTGAATACAATCGTTGTTGCAAACAAGCAAATTTCAAATGAATCAAAAAGCTGAAATACGTATAAGACACTGGGTTTTTATAGATGATGTCAAATTCTTTGGCCTGGGCCGCTATGAGCTGCTACAACACATTGTCCAAACCGGTTCCATCTCCAAGGCCGCAAGCGCAATGGGTTTATCGTATAAAAAGGCCTGGGCTATGGTTGATGCAATGAATACCCATGGAAATGGTCCATACGTAATCACCCAGAAAGGCGGTTCTCATGGTGGCGGTACAGTACTTACAGAAAAAGGAAAACGTGTAATGGAGGCCTACAAAAATTTCAACGACAAACTTTCCGAAATCGTCAAAGCAGAAAAAGAACTCTTATCCGTAATCTGATTTTTAGGGAAATTACTAAGGCAGACAAAGAGTTCTTACATTTGCGATATACCCGTTCATACATATCGCTTTTTTGATGAAAAAACTTTTAGCATTCTTAACACTAACAATTTGTCTGCCTGTGCTTGCCCAAGCGCAGCAAACATTGGATTCCGCAAGTAGCAGGATTTTTCAATTAGGGGAAGTGAGAATCTCAGGCATATCCGGCAAGGACTCCGGCAGCGTGCTATCCTATCAAAGAATAGAAAAATTTAACCGTACCGACCTCTCTAATGCACTCAATATCCTGCCCGGTGTAAGCATCGCCAATGTTGGCCCCAGAAATGAATCCGTCGTTTACGTGCGTGGATTTGACTTGCGCCAGGTGCCGGTGTTCATCGACGGCGTTCCGGTTTACGTTCCTTATGATGGCTACGTGGATATGGGACGGTTTACCACATTTGATCTTGCCGAAATCAACGTTTCAAAGGGATTCGCATCGATCCTTTACGGGGCAAACACTATGGGCGGCGCGATTAACCTTGTTTCCCGTGAACCAGTAAGCAAGTTTGAAATCAATGGCCGGGCGGGCATTTACAGTGGGGACGGTTATCGGTGGAATGTCAATGCGGGGTCCAGGTTTGACAAATTCTTTTACCACGTTGGGGCTTCACAGCTGAAACAGGAAACAATTCCTTTGTCTGCGGACTTTCAGAAAAGAAGGTACCAGCAAACTGACGACCGTGAGAATGCTTACCGCAATGACCTTAAATTCAGCGTGAAAGCTGGATTTACGCCCAACGCTACCGATGAATATGTGATCGGCTATGTCAATCAAAATGGAGAAAAAGGCAATCCACCATACGTGGGTGACGATTCCCGGATCATGACCCGTTTCTGGCAATGGCCAAAATGGAACAAGCAAAGCTTGTATTTTATATCCAATACAGCTGTTGGTGAAAAAAGTAAAGTGAAGACACGGCTGTACTACGACACGTTTGTCAACCAGCTGTTTAGCTACGACGATACAACCTACACCAAGCAAACCAGGCTATATGCATTTCAAAGTTTCTACAACGATTATACGTTTGGGGGCAATGCAGAATATGAGTCCAGGGCACTGGCCAATAATGTTTTTAAGTTGAATGTACAGTATAAACGAGACGTGCACAGGGAGAATGATCTGGGTGAACCCGTGCAAGGTTACATTGATAATACCCTGTCCGTAGGCATAGAAAACACCTATCAGATTACACCTTCCCTGGCCGTTATTCCAGGCGTGAGCTTTAACACACGTGGCAGCGACAAAGCACAGGAGTACAATGCTACCACCAAAGAAGTTACCAATTTTGCAGACAGTAAAAACAACGCTGTCAATGCGCAGATAGGCTTATTTTGGGATATCAACACCAGCCATTCGCTGAAAGCATCGGCAGCCCGCAAAACCCGGTTCGCAACCATTAAAGACCGCTATTCCTACCGGATGGGCCAGGCGATCCCCAATCCCGACCTGGGCGCGGAAGCAGCTGCAAATCTGGATTTAAGCTATTCGGGGAAAATTGCTGACAAACTCAGTCTGCAAGCGAGCGTTTTTAACAGCAACATTGATGATATCATTCAGCAGGTAGATAATGTACAGCCGGGACGTTTCCAGTTGCAAAATGCAGGAAAAGCAAGGTTCTATGGTGCGGAAGCTGGCCTGGATTACCGGGTCGTTTCAGGGCTTAGCATTGGTTCAAATTACTCCTTTATTAAAAGGAAAAACAAAACCAACCCGGCGATCCTTTTCACCAACGTACCTGAGCACAAGATCTTTGCATATGCCGACTATTCATTCTTGAAGCGTGCCAACATATTGGCAAGTGTTGAACATAACAGCGACCGTTACAGCACCAGCTATGGCACCCAGGCGAAAGCATATACATTGGTCAATGCAAAGGCATCGGTCAAGCTTTATAAATTCCTTTCTGCCGAAGCGGGACTGAATAATGTCTTTGACGTCAATTACAGCCTGGTTGAAGGTTTCCCGGAAGCGGGCCGTAATTTCTTTGTAAACCTGGTGTTCAGTCATTTTTAAAATGTATTGACATAGATGAAAAACTTTTTGAAAACGGTTTTAACAAACAAACCAGGTTGGCTTAAAGTCAGCCTGGTTTGCGCTGTTTTCATTTCTTGCGGGCTCATTCAGGCTTTTAGAGCTAAAAAGGCCCAGCCCTATGTTTTGCAGTATCCCGCCAATTTCGGCTCTCGGTTCGTCATTCCAACCGACAATCCTACCACCAAAGAAGGGGTTTATCTGGGGCGACTTCTTTTTTATGAAAAAGCCCTATCAGCCAATAACAACATATCCTGTGAAAGCTGCCATCAACAAAAACTCGCCTTTACGGATGGAAAAGCATTTAGCACGGGCACGGACGGCTCATTAACTGCCAGGAATTCCATGTCGCTGGCTAACCTGCTCTGGGTCCGAAACTTCTTCTGGGACGGCCGCTCTCCGGGCCTTGAAGATCAGGCCAAATTCCCTTTGACAGATCCTCATGAAATGGGTCAGCAACTGAGCGAATCGGCCAGAAAGCTAAATAATACGAGTTTGTATCCACCGCTGTTTTTAAAGGCATTTGGAAGCAGCATAATTACTCAGGAGCAGATACTGAAAGCGTTGTCCCAGTTTGAGCGGACATTAATCTCTGCCAGCTCGCAGTATGATCAATATCTGTCAGGTAATTACCAGCCCACTGCTCAGCAGCTCAGGGGATTGCAGCTGTTTGAAAGCGGTCCGGATCCAAAGAAAGGAATCCGGGGGGCCAACTGCACGCACTGCCACGGCGGGGTTAAAACTTTCAAAGAACTTTTTCATAATAATGGCTTGGACAGTATAGCCACCGATTTGGGAAGAGAGAAATTTACCGGTCAAAGCGCAGACCGGGCCAGGTTCCGCATCCCAACGCTACGCAATATCATGCTGACCGCACCTTACATGCACGATGGAAGGTTTACCACAATTGAGCAAGTCCTTGACCATTATAGCGAGCACATTGTGCAAAGTCCGACGCTCAGCGCTTTTCTACAAGACATTTCTAATGAAACCGGGGGCAAGAACCTGGCCCTGACAAAAGACGAGAAGGCAGATTTAACCGCCTTCCTGGATATGCTAACTGATTCATCATTCATAACCAATCCTGCATTTTCCAATCCCCATCCTGTTTTAAACCCTTGAACTATGTCCAAAATTAAGCTATCCAAGCAGAGCATTACACTGAGCCTTTTACTGTTTTTTTGTGTTGCATTTTCATCAGTAGCCCAAAATACGGCGACCCTTTCTATCACTGGGGAAGTAACAACGCCTTTGGAGCTGAAATTAGCAGACCTGGCCAGCTTTAAACAGGTAAGTCATAAAGTAAAAGACCGCGACGGGAAAGAGCATGAATTTTCGGGGGTTGCTTTAATCGAAATTTTAGAAAAGGCAGGCGTTACAACTGGTGCCAAGTTGCGCGGCGAAAACCTGGCGAAGTATCTGCTGATCTCAGCTGCTGATGGTTACGAAGTTTTGTATTCGCTAGCTGAGATTGACCCTGATTTTACAGACCAGGTGATTTTGCTTGCAACATCAAAAGACGGGCAGCCACTTGAAAATGGTGAAGGTCCATTTCGGATCATCACGCCCAACGATAAAAAACCTGCCCGCTGGATCCGGGAAGTTCGCTCGATCAAAGTTGTATTTGCTAAATAAGGTATCAAGTATAGTAAAATCTATCGACTGAGAATTAAACATACTGTGTCTTATCAAGATAAATATCCTACACGAAAGTCGTGACGGTTTTTCTCCCTTTCTTTAATTTAACCCTACTATGACCTATGTTGCTACCTCCGGTAGTTGGTGATGGGGTAAATTAATAGATATAACCCATCCAGGCTAATTGATGATACGAATGTGGCGCTGGCGACTCGTTTCTGCAAGTATTTCATATCAAGTCGCCGGATTCGGGTGGTTCAACCGTAAAGGGGTTGCTACGAGTCGTTTTGTGGATCGAGCAGGTCATATTAATTCCGAAGCGCAGGCTTTTATCGTCTATGTCGGGATGTGGTATGAGCCATAGTCGTAGAAATCCAAATGGGTATCCTATTCCTCCTGATAGAAAAGGAAATGCATAATATAAAGTAGCCCTCAACCTACCTTATCGAGGATTCCTGCAAGTAAATTAATCGAAAAAGAACTCCGCATGACGCATGGACAATCAACCACTTAATCCATTCTTCGAAGGGCCAGTTCAAGGGTTTTATCCACGCCCTTAAGCACATCGGCTTTCATGTTTTCACTGATAATTTTCGGTGTAATCCCTACGCCTTCGTAGCTTTTACTGTCCGATCCGCGATAGTCGCCCACACCAACGGTAATAATCCAGCCGTTGGGCAATTGTTGAGCAATTACGTCAGAAAACGCACCCGCAGTCTTGGTCCCAATATGGGTAACATTGTCATTTTCTCTCATGGCAAACGTAAAGGTTTCGCCGGCACTTATTGTAGTTGACGTGGTAAGCAGGATGACCGGTTTTGTATATTGACTTTTGCCTGTCGGTTCTACATACCAGTTTATAGGAGCTTCAAACTGATCATGACGTGGGCCATTTCTCTTCTTGGACGTCATAAACAATTTCTTAGAACTCGCGAATCTTCCGGCTACGTGTCTGCTCACTAAATCGGAACCGCCCTTGTGGTTTCTTATATCAAATATAATTCCTTTGGTCGAAGACAAAGCGGTGATGGCTTTTTCCATATTTTTTTCGTAAAACGAAAATTCGCCATGGAACGATTCGATATGGATATAGCCAATTTCTGGGGTTAACTTCCCATAGATAAAGTCCTCTGTTTCTTCGTGGTACTCAGTCAGGTATTTTTCGCGAACCACTTTAAAATCAAAGTCTTCCTGCGCTGGTATATGTCCATTTAATCCACTGTTGTAATCTGTCAACGCTGGACTGTTCGTGTAAATATTGATATGTTTGTCATCCAAAATATGTACCGCAGAAGATAGGACGGAAAACAATTCCGCGTCTGTTTTTGCTGCTTTGGCCATCGGGAGGTGAGAGGCGTACACCTTATTCCAGTCAATATTTTTAACCAGGAAGAGGCCATAGTGGCTGTCAAATTTTTCCCACATTTGCCGAAAATTGGTTTCATTGGAATTATCGACCTCGGGTCCAACCATCATTTCCTGACACGACGAGAAAGAAAAAAGTAATGCTATTAGAATTCCTGTGAGTATTGTTAATTGCTTTTTCATTAGGGATTTATATTAAAAAGTAAAACCAAGAGATAATTGACTGCCTGCCTGAGTGAGGTGTTCGGGTTTGTAGTAATGCATCCAGGAGGCTGCGTAAGTAACATCAAGAGCGATACGCTTTTTTACCAGCAAAGGGTACTTTATTGAAAATCGGAAATTTTGAAAATGATTGAGCGTTTCAACCTTATTATTTCCCGTGAAAAATGTCGCCAAACTGGATTTATCGGGTGTTCCTGGTGACTGGTGATAGGGCAACCGGGTTACCACCGAAACAAGTGGAGTTGCTAGTTCGAAAATGACCGGTTTACCATTTTTTAAAAAATAGTCGAACCGCGCTTTAGCATTGAATGAACCATAATTGATTACTCCGATACTTAGAAATGCTGGTACGTAGGTTAGACTTTCTTCCAAACTCCCCCCCAGGTATAGCGCTTTGGATGAACTCCGTAGTTGTTGTAGTTTGTGTAAATACCCTAGGCGTAGATTGAACCCTATTTGGCTTATTGGAATATCAAGATGCTCAATACTTTCAACGCCGTGAATATCCGTTTCCTTACCATAAATGACTATACTGGAACCGGAATTAGTTTTTAACGGCCCTAAAAATATATGGAGATCAGACGAAAAAATTCCATTTTTTGACTTGTGTGAATAGCCCAGTTGCACGTTTGTTCTTACCGACTTAAACATGTTCGTTGAATACAAAAGATCAACCGTTTTGATGTAATCAGCCCCTACCCCAATCCGGAATTGGTTTCGTTTATGCAGGGCATCAATACCGCCTTGACCGTGAACCTGTACTGCAACCAGCAAAAAAGCAAAAGAAAATACCAGGAGCAGAGAACATCGCTGGGCGTAAATACCTAATGGGTGGTAAGATATTTTTTTGAAAGGTGTAGCTTTTGGCTCATGAGCTAAGCTTCGATCAATGATTTTTATTTTCATGGTAATTTGTAACGTGTTAAAAAATGAGATAAGTAGTAATTAGTGTGAAGATTAGCCCAGAAAAAAGAAGGGCGGAAGATGTTTTTTGATGCATGATGTAGGGTGTTAAAGGATAGGGGAACGATTATGAAGCAAATATGGGGGCAGGTAGGCCCGTCTTTCAAAAATTTTGCCGTAAGTAGTCGTAATCTGGCTTTGAATTGCCGGTAATGGACTGTGAGTCGTTAAGGTGGCCAAACGCCCCAATGTCAGGCGATTGGCCCGGTTGTCTGGAACCAAAAAGCCCCCCGGTGCGGGTATCGGTGGGCTTTTATCAGATTACCTTTCCCATCAGTTAGGGCAGTACACCCCGGATTTCTCGGGCGGGCAGTTCAAAACGGCATGCCCATGTTGGCTGTCACGTAAGCATCTAACTTGGTATCCACCAGGGTACTACCAATCAGTTTATACTCGTTTCGTTGGGTCACGTAGCTATCCGCGTCCAGAACGTAGGCGTAATAGTCGCCATCAAGTGAAGCCTGTCGGGTTACGAGCGTGACCAGGTGCTTGCCCGGCCTACCGAAAATCGGCAGGTAAGCGTCGTGTTCGTTCATCCCTATCACGTTCAACGGATATTTGTCACTCATGATCGGGTTGCCCGCTGCCGGACTGCAGTTGAATTCTGTTTGAAAACTGCTCGATATTCCAGTCGTTTCCGTCGCCAAGATCATGTCGCCGTCGGTATTGTAGGCGTACCCCATTCCACCAACGCAACTGTTTTTATTCTGATAATTCAATAACTGACCCTTCTCATTGTAAGCAAACTTCCACTCCCAAGAGGAAAATTGTTGATGACGACCGTAATCGCTTCGGCAGATTAGGTGCAGCGGCCGCTGGCATCCTGCATAAAGGTTTCATCCCGCAGTCTGATCTTTCCCCGATGCGTAAATGCTCTGCTCTTACCGGAGCTGTTGGTGCAATCGGTCTGGATAGCCAAGTTGCCACAGACGCGAGGTGAGTACTTTCATGGGTCGAGCATAGTCGCCGTAGGTCAGGGTAGCCTCAACGTATTGGGTGAGTTTGTGCACCCGGGGGAAGTTGGGCGCCATGATATCTTCCCCAGCTCCCAACCGCCCACTGGCCACCAGGTTGGAGTAGGGATTGGGCAAATTGTCTTTCCCGCAGGAAGTCAAGCCTAAAGACAGGGCCAGACCGGTAATGGTTTGTGAATGAAAGTAGTCATTTGTAATGTGTTCTATTCGTTTTTACCTACTCTTTTCAGGTTTTCGGCGTCACCTGCATTATTGTGGTTCAAAGATGGTTGAATATTGCGGGTCATTAAAAGTTTCGTCCAGAGTGCTGTAATTTGAGCGTTGAACCGTAGGCCAATCGCGGTGAGTCGTTTATGGGCTCCCGTTCACGACTGGCCTGGGTATTGTAGTGGGCTTACCAGGCTTATTTAGCAGTGTCTGTTTATTTTTGTCCAAGGCCCTCTTTCAAGCATCCAGAGCAGCCGATTTGCCTGGTCTTTACACGCTATCAACAGGTGATCCAAGCCATTAACGCATTCAGAGGGCTGTCCAGGTGTGTTCATCCAGTTCTTCATAAATTTCCTGCTCAGCCAGTTATGAATTGGTCAATGGAATTATTCAAACCATAATAAGTTAGGCGTCGTCCGGCTTTTTACCCCGACAAATTGACATAATCTGGTCGTCAAAAATGAAATAACCGGTTCCAGAAAGTTTGTCGTTGACCACCTGCTGACCGATAAAACCCAGGATGGCTTCGCGCTGCGCGAGGGATGTTTTTGTCTTGCCCTCCCAATACCTGGGTTCTGTAATGCCGATGATCACCACGGCGGGTGGCATGGCCAGCTCGTACCACATATCAAAACTCGTTTCGGGGCTGGTGTAATGGATCGTTCCTCCGCGTCCGTCGTGCGTGTAGCCTAAGTGCGGGCCGGGTTCGGCGGCTGGATTTTCACTTGAATGAGTAGGCTCTGTCATGATTTTTGAATAGTTTTTCCGATGAATTTCAGCGCTTTGTCGTGGGTTTCAATCCCATGTCCAACATGAGGGAATACGACGACTTCTTTTAGTGACTTCATGTGTTTTTTAGCATTGTCAATGGACTGTTGGTGGGGAAACAATAAATCCTGATCCCCTTCAAGTAGGTAGGTATCGACCGTGACCTCGGCCAATTGCTCGTTCATATAGTAGGGCTTTTGCGTGTTATCTTTATACCGGGTCAGAGCGAAAACCTCGTAGTCGACCAGCATTTTTTCGGCGGTTGGGGATAATTGATGATTGGGTATGGAGAAAACTGCTTTATTTAAAAATGTCAAAACATTACTTTCACTCGGGCGCAGGATGGGTAAGATATTGTAATATAAGTTTTTTAAACGGAGAGAAAAGGGTTGCAAACAGCCCGGATTCAGCAGAAAAGCCGCTCTGATCCGATCTGGGCTCACAATGCCCAGCTTCATACAGATTAGCCCACCGAACGAAGCCCCGGCTACGAACGCTTTTTCAATTTTCAAACCATCCAGTACCTCAGTTGCCCACCATCCATAATCCAGCGAGCGAATCTCGGGCGTGTTCCCCTCACTCAGATTGGGTAACCCGTTGGTTTCGACCAGGTAGATTTTCATGGAATGGTTCAGGTTGTCAAGGCCCCTGTCAAAATCCCAAATGAGCGAAGTGGTTCGCGCTCCCGGAAATATGACCAAGGTGTCAGGGTAGTCTTGGTGCGTGTTCAGCCCCCAAACGTGCGTGTTCCCTAAGGACGTTGTAACGGTATGCCGTTCATACGTCCTCTCATTATTTTTTTCCAATTGATTGACCCAATTTTCAAAATAGTCAAAGTCTGCTTTTTTGTCTTTAAAATAGGATGTGTGTTTTACTTTTATATCGGCTGAAAGAGTTGAGCTTGGCATGGTCGGCGTTTTTTAAGTCTGTCTTATTGTTGAAAAAGTGTTTGCATTGCTATTGGCATTCGGTATCTTTGATACCCCTTAACTCAGGCTCAACACCCAATCTCTCACCGCCGAAAAGCTTCCAGCTATCGAAGCCCTTCGACTTACAGCCTGTCCCTCGCAGGTGGCGACGTTCAATTGGAGGGTACAATCAAGCAGGCCGGGATATTTTCGCAGCACCAGCGTAACGGTCGATTCATCCAACCAGCGCACCTCCCAAGCCGACCAGTCATCCGTGTTTATCGAAAACAGACAGGCGCCATCGCTGACCCGAATCAGTGACGGCTGGTCGATCCAGTGGCTCATCCGCATCTCGTAGCTGTCGAAACATATCGTGTGCTGCACATTGGTTGAGAAGATATCTATGGACATGATTGAGATTTTAAAACGTGTGTTTAGCCCAAAGGTACCCCCCAATGAACGCGAGAATGAAGCCAGTCGGGCCGAAAACGAAGATGCTCGTCATGCTGGCCTCGACGCTCCGGTCGTGACATTGGACGAAAACTTGCCGATGAGGTAGTAGCTTAGAAAGGCCGCAAGGACGTAGCCTACCACGCCGATGAGGAACCCGATTCCGATGTATTTCATTCGTTTCTCATTGGTTTAGATGTATTTTTGGGCTTAACTTTCTTGTCTCAATTTTCTAGTTTCATTATCCCAAAAGGCCCCTATTGTACCCGTAGCGAAGGCTAAAAACATGGTCACCGACGGGATGTCGGCCTAAAGCCAATGTATTCCTTCAGTGTCGAAAGGACTGCGAGACACAAAAGCCCACACATTAGGGTAGAACTCATAAAGAGAGTTCGCTTTTTGATGGAGTGCTGTTTAATTTCGGCACTTGACCAATCCAATTTGGAGTAAACGACAAGCTCTTTCACTAGTTCTTTAATTGAATTTCGGGCATTGCTAGTTTAGCTACTTCGTTGACTAAAAGCTGTTTTTCGACTTTCAGCTTAGTCAGAAACGGGGTAATTTCCGAGCCGTATTTTCGGTTGCTGATCATGAACAGCAGAATACCGCGCTGGCCGGATTTGGTTTTGACGGCTTTAAACCGGAATACATCCCGCTCCACCAGATTATCGCTTTCATTGTCGGCATTGTTACCAATCAGGCAGTCGATGATTTTTTCACCCGTGGCGGGATTCTTAATTACTTCGTAGTTGACGATTGGATTGGTGCGTTTCAGATTATCCAATTCGCGTAGTTTGTTAGCTACGGCCTGGTCCACCGACGATTCGGTCAGTACGAAATCAATACCTACCATCGACTTGTACTTCGGAAAATCATCGCCAGCCACCAGGTATTCCTGTTTATAAAGCGACGCATCCGGGTGGGTCGACCAACTTAACCGATAGACTTTTTTCTGGATAGAAATTGGAGTCTGAATGCCCAAATAATTGATGGCGGGTTTCGGAGTCTGTGCATAGTCCGGATCGGATAGCATGATTATAGTCAATAGAGAGATGAATAATGTTTTTGTTAGCATAGAGTTGTTGTGTGACGGGTTTGTGATTTTGTGGAAATGTGTGATTTGCGAGGGGTACCCTAGATGGATTGCCAGGCAAAGCCCGTGGTCTTCTCCTCCCAATGCAATATTAACTCAGAAAATAGTTCGTCCATCCATTCCGGATCCTGCGTGCCTGCCAACCCAGGTACCCCTTGGAAATCATAAAGGAATCCAGCACGAACTGAAGGATGTCTTCATTGGCGTAGTCGGCCCCTTGGGCGGTGTCGGCCCGGAGCGGGGAAATGTGGACTTCCCCATCTTTGGTCACGAAAAGAATGTGAGAATCCTCGTCGTCATCGACACTGGCCACGAGCTGGCAAAGTTGATCTAAAGTAGGGTGCTTATCTAAGTTCATGGTTGGTTGGTTTGGGTAATTCGGCGGCCAGCTGCGTAAGAATTGGTTTTGTCCGCTGCATCGAGGTTGGCTTCGTTGGGTACCATCGCGAACGAAGCCGGGTCAGCAAGGGCCAGAATTTTTCCCTCGTAATACACGTGAAGGGCATCTTTGGCGTAGCCATATTCCAGCATCGTGAAAGTAGTCTGGTCGGCTTTCGGTAGGGGATGGTTCTGGTAAAAAATAGTCTGTTTGTCTTGGGCGTAGTCATCGGTCAGAAGGGCAAACGTCTGCCGGTCGGCTCCTTTAATGCAGTGCTGCTGGAAGTAAATCCGGGAGCTGTCGCGGGCATATTGGGTGTACAACTCCTCCCACTGGGCAAATGTGGCCGGGTCGGCTTCGGGAATGAGTGTATCCTTGTAAAATGCGTGGGTATTGTCGGTGGCGTAATACAGCCCCACAGCGGTGAACGAATCAGGTAGGGCATTCGGGATGGTATGAACCCCCGACCTCACCCCGCCGATGGGACTGTCCACGATGTTCCAGCAGTAATAAACGGTGCGCTTGTCTTTGGCGAAATTTCGGCTTACAATGGCAAACGACATCCCATCACTACCCGTGATGGGGGCCTGTTGGAAATAACCCACCTGGCTGTCCTTGCCAAATTGAGGGTCGAGCGGCACAAACGAAGCAACATCGGCCACGGCAAAACCTATCCCCTGATAATAGGCGCGAAACTTGTCTTTGGCGTAGGCATATTCACTCCCGATCACCTCGAATGAAGCGGCATCGGCCTGTATCACCCGAATTATTTTATCCCTCCGGGTGGTCTCGAACAACTTAAAGTCAAGGTAATTGTCACAGAAATAAACGACCGCGTTGTCCTTGGCATAATGATCGTCAACCGCGGTGAAGCTGGCTCCGTCCGTAGGTTCAAGTTCAACTCCCCGGTAGTACCCCCGGTTTTTATCGCGTGCAAAAACGCTGTTCAATGCCTCAAATGATTTATAATCGACCGAATCCATCCGGTAGTCTTTGTAGTACACGGAGCCATTTTTGGTCTGGTAACCAGACTTCTTACAAGCTGCCAGAAGGCCCAGGCTCAGCAGAGAAAGCAGGATTTGGAAGAGTTTCATGGGGGAGGTCAGCAAAGTGGGCTTAGTGGGTACTGATGTAACGGATTAACAGGAGGAGAGTAACAACGAGCAGTAGGGCGACGATTTTTGTCCATGTATGAGGCAACCAGTTCAGCCCGGCCAACCCCAGCAACAGAAAAACGCCGATGCCTTTCAGGGCGACTTCCTGCTCACCACCCCCGGCGTCATTGTACGGGTTCGCTTTTTGCAGTAAGGCCCAGACAACAAAAGCCGCCGTACAAAACGATAAGGAACCAGTTGATACCGCTAAGAATTTTGATCATAGTCATTTTTACAGGATTTGGAATGGGTTAAGTAGTCTGGAGCAGCCATCCAGTCGGTACGTGTTTGTTAGTTCCGCTGTTGCCATTTTCCGTATTTTTTCAAGTAGGTCTGCTACCCGGTGGATGTCGCAGCCGAAAATAAAAATCCGGCTTCGTTTGTCGTGGAGACCACCAAAAGGAATTTCATCCTTCCAATAGCGTACCCCGCGTGCGTCGAGTTCGGTGAGCAATGCTTGTTCCTGAGCATCCGTCACAAGGCCAATCAGGTGCCTGTTTGCCATTGTATCACTCGTTATGGCAGCAAAGGCGTAGGCAACGGATTCTGATTCGGTTTGGAAATAATGCAGGTTCTTGCGCACACCTCGTTCGGTGTAAAACCATACGAACTGATTCGGATCACGGTATAGGCCGTAGCCTTCGTGAATGATTCGCTTGCCAATGGCGTAACTGTCCGGATAGCAGCGCGTGGTCGGTCATTCAGTCGTCAAGTTCCTGTATAGAAGATGGTTCCATTATCGTCGTTCCTGTTACTACTCCTGACTTTGATTCAGGATTTCGTTAATTAACCAGCGGCCATTTCGCCGCACTAGCCGGAACTCGTAAGCATCCTGTAGCGTGAACTCCACTGTCGCTTTGCCATTACTTGTCACGGCTTTGTCCATTTTCATTGATTTGAGCGCGGCGAGCTGCATGTCTACGTCCTGAGTTAACATCACCAAGTCGTACTCGAATCCGGTGGGCGGCCCTTCGTACTGCGGACTTTGGCGAAAGCCTTCCTGGCGCTCCTTAAAAAACGTTCGCCACTGGTTCAGATAGGCATCGGTCAGCAGTGGCTACTTTTCAGGTACGTCAGGTACCGCTCCCCGTTTTTCAGATTTACCGAATAGGGTTTTCCCTGGGTCTGATTGACCAGCTGAATCCGGTTCGCTTTCTGAAAATTGTTTTTATACCACGTCAAGAAACTGATGACCGTTTGCCGCGCCTGCGCTTCATCCGGAGAAAGCTGGTTGTCGGGAGACGAAGCGGATTGAGTTTTTACCATTACCTCAGTCGGGTTATCCAAACATACCCAATTCAGGACGGCCCAGGTCAGCGCTATAAAAAGAAATTTCATCATTTTGGGTTAAGGTTATACGTCGAATGGTAGATCGTACTCCCTGCTGATAACTTTAGAACTACGGGTTTTCAACGACACCTTCGCTTTGAGGGGCGAGCCGAGCAGCAAATAATTTTTCACGAACTGATCCTCGTGTACCAGCCAGGATTTTTCTTCGATCAGATACTCCTCAACCCCCGCTTTGGTGGCATGGTACGCCCAGCGCTCCACCATGCCGGGTTCAAAGTTGACGATGGTACCCATGCACAGCACCTGAATGCCGGGCAGCGACTGGTTGCTCAGTTCAGGGCAATTAACGACAGTAACAGTCAGGGTGGAGCCGTCTTCAAGGTCTTTGACTGACCATTCGTCGAGGATTGTTTTTTCGGTAGCCATAATGGTTTCGATGTTAGAAGGGTTTGTAATTGGTTACGTTTTCGCGGAGTGAGGTTAGACGATCGTTGAGTTGTCGGTCGAGAGCCACATAAATCGACCGAAGGTCGGCTTCATTTTTCTGGCAATAGGTCTCGACGGGGATCGGTTTGGCTCCACTTTCCTGCACATAAAGCTGGGTGATGGTTGCCCGGTATTTGCGGTTGGCGCACTCAATAACAAGGCTGTACTGAAACGTATAGACGCCTCCAGCCGACTGCTCCGAGCGCGGCAAAGTAATCATTTGTGATACCCGTCCAACCAGATCGCCGGTTTCTTTGTCAAGCAGTGGGAACGTGTCGCCGGGGGCTTGACAGGACTGCACGGCCCACAACCGGGCGCGCCGGAATAGATCGGCCTGCGAAACGGTACCGCAGTCGACCACTGCGGAATACGTTACTTTTTGGGTTGCTACGGGCAGGATGTCGTATAGTTTTCCATTGGTTATAACGGGTGGACAATCCACGACTCCGTAGCCGGGAGTAATTAGGCAGGCCATAAACAGGGCGATTATGAAAAAGCGCATGGCGACTTCTGATTTATGATTGGCATTTTGCCGATAAGGCGAATTGATGATACGAAAATGGGCCAGGCAACCCGATTATGCAAGTATTTCAGGTTGAGTCGCGGGATTCGCTGGGATCAACCGTATTGGAATTGCTACGAGTCGTTTTGTGGAGCGAGCATGTCATATAGATTCCAAAGCGCAGGCTCTTGTCGTCTATGTCGGGATTGTGGCATGAGCCATAGTCGTATGGATCTAAATTAGTTTGGTATTCCTCCTGATAGGAAAGGAAATAGGCACAGCCCACGCACGTGATTCGCGAGTCTTTTCCGTCCAGATTCAGGGTGTAGGTTATGTCGTTCATGGCTTTGGTTTAAGTTCCAGGGCTTTCGCCGTTTGATCCAATCCGCTCTGGTAGCAGGCAACAGGCTGCATGGCAGATAGGTAGGAGTTGGACGCTTTAACGAAGAACAGACTGGTCAGTCTGGATCCATTTCGCCAAAGCCATCCTGGAATCGGCCCTGGCGAAGCTCCCCGTCAAACTGGTCGCCGATGGTTTTGAGCAGCGTTTGGTCCGTACTTTCTAAGCTAAGGCTTTTGTAATCATCGCGAACATATAGATTGAACTCGGACCCGTTCAGGGTGAATTCAGCACTGACCATATCTTCATACCGGTCTATTTTTGGCTCAATGGCGGGATACTTTTTTTTAGCCCAGCTCATGAAGTGGTCAAACATGCCGGGCAATACTGGTTTCAGTTCGTAGCGGATCGGCTGGTTTTCACCCCCGTTCTGCGCCCACCGACCGTGCCAGAACGGGGGTTGGGTGTAGGAACGTGCGTTTAACACTTCCTTGCCCCGACTATCGGTTGCCCAGTCGAAATAGGTGGTAAACCAATCGGGTGTAGCATCCTCAGCCCAGATAAAGTGTGTAGCCGACGGACGGAATGGAACGGCGTAAGTTTGGTTATTTATAAAATCAACCGCCAGCAGCGCGTACTCAGACCGATTGCGCTCGTGGTTATAACGATTGCCCAGAAACACCAGTTGGGTCTTGCCGGGCGAGAAACTAACCAATTGGGCACCACTAACCCGGACAAAACCGTCTGAGTGCTGTATCACGGCCTCACTAATCAGATCGAAGGGGTGATTCGTCAACGTGTGGACATCAAGCACACTCCGGTCATTGACCAGCAGGTAGCGTCCACCCGACAAAAACCGGGATGAGCCGGAGTTATCCATCGGGGTTCGGGTCTGCTCTCTGCCGGGTTGCCCGTGGTCACTGTCGAGCCACTGGTAGCTGCTCAACTCGCCCCCTGCATCAGTGAGGGTGGTTACGCGTGCCCGTCCCGCACCGGCGGACCCCTTGTCTTCGGTAATGAGGTAAATGCTTTGGCCAGTGGCCAGAATAGCGGTTCTGGGGGCATCGCTCAGAAACCGGGCCTCCCATATCTGCGCTTTTTTGCCTTCACAGTTGGTCAATGCTACGCGCTTATCCTGGTAGTCGACCTTAAAATACGATGTGGTGTGGATACCAATCAGTTTGCCGTTGGCATTGCTATTATACAGGTTCAGGCTATAGTCCCGTTCCAGCGTGTAGCCGATGGACATTGGCCCACGGACCACCTGATTCTGAACGGCTGATGAACAGCCCAACAAGGCAAGAAAACTGGTCCAGACGGCCATGGTGCGTAAGAGGGAGGAATGGGTTACTTCGTTTAACTGTGTCATGGCTTATTTTCCGGGGAATGGGCATATTCTGCCCTACTGTTTCAGCAGTTTGATGGTCTGGCTCTGCGTAAGCGTACGCACCTGCAACAGGTACGTACCCTGCCATAGGCAACAACGAGGGAGAGGTAACAGATAACGGTTCAATCAGGGTCCATCTCGGCGAATGCGTCCTGGAATCGGCCCTGGCGAAGCTCCCCGTCAAACTGGTCGCCGATGATTTTGAGCAGTGTTTGGTCTGTACTTTCCAGGCTCAGGCTTTTGTAATCATCACGAACGTATAGATTGAGCACGGACCCGTTCAGGGTGAATTTGGCACTGACCATATCTTCATACCGGGTAATTTTTGGCTCGATAGTGGGATAATGTTTTTTAGCCCAGCTCATAAAGTGGTCAAACATGCCGGGCAATACGGGTTTTAGTTCGTAACGGATCGGCGGGATTTTACCGGGGTTCTGCGCCCACCGCCCGTGCCAGGGCGGGGGCTGGGTGTAAGGATGCACGCTCAATACTTCCCTGCCTTGGCTATCCGTTGTCCAGTCGAAATACGTGGTCAACCAGTCGGACGTAGCGTCTTCAGCCAGAATAAACTGCGTAGCCGACGGACGAAATGGAACGGCGTAAGTCTGATTGTTCACAAAGTCGACGGCTAACAGGGCGTACTCAGACCGCTGGCGCTGGTGATTATAGCGGGTGCCAAGAAATACCGGTTGTGTTTGGCCGGGCGAGAAGCCAACCAGTATGGAGCCAACACGGACAAACCCGTCTGTGCGTTTCAGGGCAGCCTTGCTAATTAAATCGAACGGATGAACAGTCAGCTTGTGTACGTCCAGGACGCTGCATTCATTGACCAGCAGGTAACGTCCGCCCGTCAAAAGCCGGGACGCTCTGGAACTATCCGCTGGAAAGCTGAATTGTGCCCTGCCGGGTTGTCCATGGTCACCATCGAGCCATTGGTAGATGTTAAGTGCGCCCCAGTTGTTGGCTACGACCGTGACGTGAGCCTGGCCCGCATCGGCCCGGTTCCCGGCTGTAATCAGATACACGTAGTTACTGGATGCTAACACGGCTGGTTTAGGCGCGTCTTGGAGAAACCAGGCCTGCCAGATCGTTACTTTTCTGCCATCGCGATCCTTTATCACTACGGGTCGACCCTGATAGCTAACTTTGAAACTGGATATCTTGGGAGGGCGGCTGGGAATCAGCCTGTCATTGGACTTTTTAAATATGTTCAGGCGGTAATCCCGCTCAAGTCTATACGTAAGGCTCAACGAATCATCGGTCATCTCCGTTTGTGCTCTAGTCATTGTCCCTGCCGAGCAGACGGGCAGGGTAAGAAAACTGGTTAACAGTGCCCTGGTCCATCGTTGATAAGATCGTGGGGACATTTTATGAAGCCATGTGGTGCATTGGGCAGTCCGACTGAGGTTCATTTTATAGTTACTTATTAAAGTGTAATGATATGACTTCATCCCTCTATTCAGCACATGCCGAGATCTCCAAACCAAACTTCTGGCTCTGGGTAATTCCTGACTTCGTCCCCTGAGTGGCGTATAGGTTTGCTTCGGTGCCGACCGTCCTGCTGCCCAACTGACCATAGGTGGCGAGCGGAGCGTTATCCATCCGCTGTCGGTACTCGGTCCATTGCGAGCCAAAAATGGCACTCACCAAAGCTAGTGCGGCGCCCAGCAAATCGCCATGTTGCAGATATAGGGCAACGGTTTGAAATTTGGCAAAAACGCTGACGGCCAGAAAGCGAAAAAATAGGTAAGCTAATTTGCAGATAATTAATTTTTTCATGGCTAATAGAGGATGTGAGGAAGGTGAGTGAATGACCTAAGAATGATTTCAGACAAAGGTGCGGTTTCACCCCTTACGTTTCAAAAATTTTGCACCGAACCGTAGCGATTGGGGTCTGAATCGTGGGAAATAGACGGCAACCGGACTTTTCTAAGTGGAAGATTGTTGCCGTTGCTCTGGGGTTCACAGGAAAGAACTCCCTTTTGACTTTGGTGTGATTCTCACTAAAAGCAGAGAACCTGCCTACACAGGAGCCAACTTTTAGCCGGAAAATGATACCATCTCCCCTACCTCACTCATGCGCCAGCATCAAATGCGCCAAACCATTATAACAGGCTTCCCAGGCTTTTCCGACCTCGTCGTTCCAGTCGTTGCCCAACCCCACTTCCAGGGTCCACAGCAGGGCGGCTTTCACATCCTCGTAGTGGGAGGGCTGGACACCGTAGCCTTTGTGGCTCTGGGCCAACGCGGCGATTTCTTGTCCCAGGGTATCAGGCAGGTCGATGCGGGCAACGATGAGGCTGAGCATGTCGAAAAATTTCCGGTATTGGGCATCCATCGGTCCTTTAAAAAGTGGGCGCAGAAACGGATACATGAAAAACAGCCGTCCGTAAAACACATCTCCCAGTAAGATGGGGTTTACCTCACGCAGCAGTTTCCAGGTATGTTTCACTAGTCGGACTTGTTGTTGGGTCATTGGAATGGTCATAGCGAGTCGAATATTGATGATAGGGTAGTAAAGTTAGATGACGTGAAGTCTTAAACACAGTATTTCCGCACGAATTGTTAGTTTTAAGCCATGAGTCGTTTTAAGGCAGGTTTGAAGGTAACGCACGAAAAAGAGGCCTTACGATTGGAAGCTGTTTTCGTGTCATTGATGGCCGATTTTCGACGACTTGAATCCAAAAATAGTACTGGGTAGTACTGAAAATTGCAGATTTACGGGTACATTTAATTTCCTTTTCCAGCCTTTGCCATGAATGCCCTGATTATCGAAGATGAAAAATTAGTAGCGCAAGAACTGGCAGCCAGTATTGCCGAGGTCGATTCGACCATTCACCTGGTGGGAATCGTGGGCAGTGTGAAGACTGCACTGAGCTGGTTTTTCGAAAACGCCGAACCCGATGTGATATTTGCCGACATCCAGTTGGCGGATGGGGTCAGTTTTACCATTTTTAGTAAGTACCAGATTTCTTGTCCGGTTATCTTTACGACCGCCTACAATGAATACGCTATTCAGGCTTTCAAGGTAAACGGCATCGACTACCTGCTCAAACCCGTTGACCAAGATGAACTCAGGCAGGCCATTGTCAAGGCCCGGAAGTTTGCTAAACCAACGGGACCGGCCGGACTCGACGTGCAAAAGCTAATGGATGCGCTCAACCTGCCTTCACCCTTCAAACCTACTTACAAAGAGCACTTCCTGGGCAGTGCCCGCAATCGGTGGGTGCCCGTCAAAATAAGCGACATCGCCTATGTTGTCCGCGATCAACTGATTTTTTTAGTAACCAACGCCGGTGAACGCTACATTCTGGATTACGACTCCCTCGACGAAATCGAACAGCTGCTCGATCCCGCCGTATTTTATCGGGCCAGCCGGCAGTGTCTCATTCATATCAATGCCGTACAGACGCTGAAAGGTCTGGCCAATCTCAAGCTCCAACTCGTCCTGAAAGCACCCAATCAATCATTTGGCATCGACATCAGCCGCGACAAAGCACCCACTTTTCGAAAATGGCTGGAAAAATGAGAGTCTACATTCCCGTATCTGGCGTTTGGCTTCTTGGGTTACTGATGGGCCTGGGGAGTCGCACAACGGCTCAGGATCGTCCTCCCCATTTTGAATTCGGGCATATTCGGGAGCAGGACGGGCTTTCGTCCCGCAAAGTCTACAGCCTGCTGCACGACCGGGAGGGTTTTCTTTGGGTAGGCACCAACAATGGCCTTAACCGCTACGACGGCACGCATTTTGTTAAATTCCGGCACCAGCGCAACAACCCGAACTCGCTGCTCAACAACCAGGTGTACGCCCTAAGCGAAGACAAGCGCGGGAGAATCTGGGCGGCTCATGAAAACGGTGTCAGCTATTACGATAGAACGACCGGTCGGTTCGAGCACATCACCACCTTCGGCAACCAGCCCTTAGGTATCTGTAAAAACGTCCGTTGCGACCGGGCGGGCAACATCTGGTTCACCAGCCGCAACCGGGGCCTTTTCGGCTATACCACCAATACCAGGGCATTACACAACTATACCGCCGATGCAACGGACAGCACAGGGGGCATCCGTACCCTGCCTAACGGGTTGGTGGAGGATCCTGACCAGCCGGGCTTGTGGATGGCTGAAGTGCATGGTCTGCGCTACTTCGACACGGTCAAAAAACAGTTTACAACTTACCGCAACAATTCCGGGCACAGTCCGGTGCTGACGCCCAACGATGTGTCAGCCCTTGCAATAGATGGCAACAGGCTACTGATAGCCGACCATACCGACCACAGCATTGTGATCTATGACCTGCGCAGGCGGCGGATACTGAAACGTATCAGACCTGCTAGTCCGCAGGACCGGGCGGATTTTTTTGGATCTGCTATTTTCGTAGACCGGCAGCACAACCTGTGGGTAAGCACCTGGGGAGGCAAATCTTTTCATATTGACTCCCGGACGGACCGGGTGACGCCCCTGGGTCATGCCCAATCCGAGCCCAACGCTCTGGGCTCCGACCTTATTACGTCGGGCTGGCAGCAATCCGACGGAACCATCTGGCTCGGTACGGTCAACGGCCTGGCCTACACCAATCCCGAACGGGCATTGTATGACGTGTATGACTTGGGAGCGTTGTTTCCGGCCTTGACCGATGAAAGGGGAATCATGTCCTTCGCGGAAGACCCGGACGGGTCTTGGTGGCTGGGCACGTCTATCCGGGGGTTATTGCACTACGTCCCTGCCACAAACCGGTTAGAGGTCTACGGCCTGCCCGGTAAAACTGCCCAATACCCCTGGGGATCGCCTGTCATAGGGCTTGACCAGTGGGCGGATGAACTACTGGTTGGTACTGCCACAGGGATTTATCGCTTTAGTAAAAGGACGCACCACTTCAAGGCGATCGAATTACCCCCGGCAGCCAGGTCAGTCAGTCTGATGACTTTTCGGCTCATCGGCGATCAGTACTGGGTGTTTGGCACTAGCAAACAGGCGTTTGGCTACGACCTGGCCCGGCAGCAGTGGAAAATCTACCCGATTCGGTCGGCCAGTGCCGATCCCCAGTTTCTCGTGCGCCAGACGCTGCTCGACCGGCAGGGCGACTTATGGCTGGATATTCATCCTGAAGGATTCGCGCGGTTCTCCGCGCAGAAAAAAGAATTTATCGTGACCGATACGCACCAGGCCGATTACGAAATTACGCTAAATTTCCTGACCGAAGACAGGGACGGATCCTTTTTGATGGCCACCGGTATGCATGGCCTGGTCACCTACGACCCGGTGCGCTGTCGAGACTCCGTTAGGATCGAAAATGAGGTTATGACCCTCAGCCAATGTACCGCAGCGCAAATCGATCGGCTCGGCAATACGTGGGTGGCTGACCTTAATCTGTTTTCCGTGATTACTACGGGTGGAAAACAAGTTCACAATTTCAGACTCCCCCTCAATGAGTATACGACCGGGTACAGCACATATCTGTTTCCGATGCGGAATGGACACCTACTTTCGGCTCAGAAAGGTCATTTGGTCGAGTTCAAGACCGAAAACCTGCGCTCAGCCCACCTACCGGAACCCGTGCTGCTGAACCGGATTGCTCTGAACGACACCACCTTGTTGCTGCACGGCCCAACGTCTCCCATCCGGCTGAAATCCGACGACAACTCTTTCATGATCGAGTTCAGTACGCTGTCGCCTTCGGCCAATCAACAATACAGGTACAAACTGGAAGGCTATGACGGGTGGAAAGAGTCGGGCACTCAGACCAACGCCGTTTACACCAAACTGCCCGGAGGCGAGTACGTATTTCGGGTCTTTGCCGTAGGAGGAGACTTGCGGAGCCGGGAAACCACGCTGGCTATACACGTTGATACGGCTATTTATAACACCCGCTGGTTCCAGGCGCTGCTGGTAGGCGTGATTTTGGCTTTTTTGTATAGTCTGTACCGGTACCGGCTTCAGCAATCGGCGCGGTTGCATCACTTTCAAATCCAGATGACGCGGCTGGAGCGCGATAAGGCCGAAATCCAGTATCACAACCTGATCAATCACCTCAACCCCCACTTTCTGTTCAACAGCCTGACCTCGCTCAACAGCCTCATTCTGACCAGGCCAAAAGACGCTTCCTTATTTCTAAGAAAACTTTCGGTGATTTACCGCTATATTTTGCAGAATAAGGACTCGGAACTGGTGAGTCTCCAGGCCGAGCTTACCTTCGCCCAAAACTACATAGACCTGCAAACCACCCGGTTCGGAGAAGGCCTGCACATCAGCATCAGCGTCACCCCTGACTCGCTAACCCGGCGAATTGTGCCTGTGACCCTCCAAAACCTGCTAGAAAATGCCATCAAGCACAACATCGTCAGTGACGACTGCCCACTGGCCATTCTGATTTACACCGAAACCGACAGGTTGTTCGTGCAAAATAGCCTACAGCGTAAGAGTTTCGTTGAAACGTCCAACAAGCACGGTCTAAACAGCCTGAAATCACTGTACCACTACCTAAGTCCCCGCGAAGTTACTGTTGATGAAACAGCTACTGAATTCACGGTTTCAGTGCCACTGCTTTAACTCGGCAGTGCCAGTCGTAGTTCCAGGAAGTAGAACCTGGTGGCGTGACAACAGGGAACCATTGGATGTCTGCAAATATTTATAGTCGTACTCACCAAATGTAAATTGGCATTTGGAGTCAGAAGAAGATCATCAATCAATATTGATCATTCTAAATGGAGAGCATCAAAAAGTGTGGGAGATCATGCCGCTTCCTGGGTGATATCAGGATCCTGCATTGATTTGATCGGTCTAAAATCCGGATACATCTTGCGAAAAATATCTTCCCATTCCTTGTTCAATACTTTCGTGCGGACTTGAAGCAGTAAGTGTGCGCCTTTTTTGATCCATTGCATGGACTGTTTTTTTGAAAACCGTTTAGAAATTACATAATTGACCGTGGATTCCACAAAGCTGGTCGAAATAACTTCGCCGTAATTGTACCGCTCGGCGTAATTGACAATAAAATTTTGGTTGTTGGCAATGTATTTGTCGAAGTCGGTAACGTATGTCTGGAAAGGTTTAATCTGTGTCGTCCTGTTTTTACCTTACAGTTTTTTGTGATAATCCTGATTAAACTTTACACTCCTTTTTTGTTAGTACTGCAATTGGCTTACACCTGATTTTCTTAATACTGAAATTGCTTTACAAGTAT
>NZ_JBDSFX010000079.1:0-10717 GCF_039919315.1 Dyadobacter sp.
GAAGCGCTCAAAGAGGTACCGGGTATCACGGCCGGATTTCAATTTCCAGTCCAGATGCGTTTTAATGAATTGATGACCGGCGCACGCCAGGATGTGGTTTGCAAAATTTTCGGGGAAGACCTGGATACCCTGGCGCTTTATGCGAAAAAACTCGGAGCGCTGGTCAACCATGTGGAAGGAACGAGAAATTTATATGTGGAAGCGGTTTCGGGTATGCCGCAGATTACGATCCGTTACAACCGCAGCGCGCTGGCGCAATATGGCTTGGATATTTCGGCGGTCAATAGGACAGTCAATACCGCACTCGCCGGGCAAAGTACCGGAATGGTTTTTGAAGGCGAAAAGCGCTTTGAACTGGTGGTCAGGCTCAGTGGCGAACGTAAGAAAAACCTGGAAGATATCCGTAACCTGCTGGTGGCCGCGCCTAATGGTACGCAGATTCCACTTGATCAGCTCGCCGAAGTGAAGATCCAAAACGGCCCGAACCAGATTCAGCGCGAGGATGCAAAAAGGCGGATTGTGGTCGGCTTTAACATTGCAGGGCGCGATGTGCAAACTATTGTCAATGAACTGCAAAGCAAGGTGAGGCAAAACCTGAAACTTCCTACGGGCTACTATATCACCTACGGAGGATCTTTTGAAAACCTTAACGCCGCCAAACAGCGTCTGATGATCGCCGTGCCAGTTTCGTTGCTGCTCATTTTTGTGCTCTTGTTTTTTGCATTCAACTCGGTGAAAGACGGATTGCTGATTTACTCGGCTATACCATTGTCTGCCATTGGCGGGATATTCTTTCTGGCTTTACGCGGTATGCCGTTCAGTATCAGCGCTGGAATCGGTTTTGTAGCCCTCTTTGGTGTAGCAGTCTTAAATGGAATTGTGTTGGTAGCAGAATTTAACCGCATCCGAAAAGAAGAGCAAAAAGACATTAGACAAGCGGTTCTCGAAGGAACACAGCACAGGCTCCGGCCTGTATTAATGACCGCTTTTGTGGCTTCGCTGGGATTTTTTCCAATGGCTATCAGTAATGGGGCTGGTGCCGAGGTCCAAAGGCCGCTCGCTACGGTTGTCATCGGCGGGCTTTTGGTTGCCACGTTTCTGACTCTTTTCGTACTTCCGGTTCTATACCTCTTTTTTGAAAATGGTTTTAAATTCAGATTGAACCAGAAGTCAAAGCTGGCTTCCTTATTTATTCCGGCCATTTTAATGCTCGCTAGTTCAAACAGTTTCGCTCAAACCCAACTGGACCTGAAATCGGCCACGGAAATTGCATTGACCAATAATCAGAACCTGAAAATCGAAAAGCTCCGGGTTGAGTATCACAAATCATTGATGAAGACGGCTGTAGTATTACCACAAACAGGATTTCAAATAGAGGCTGGGCAGATCAACAGCTTTTATACGGACACACGCTTTAACATCACACAATCATTCAGTTTGCCGGTTGTTTATGCAAGGCAAAAGACGCTTTTACAAAGTGAGCTATCAGCCAGCGTTTTGAATGTGGCTGTCAGGGAGAATGAATTGAAAAGGAATGTTGCGCAGGCATTTTATTTGTTTTTATACCAAAAGAAAAAAGAAGAGCTGCTGATTTCGCTGGATAGTTTGTACACCGGTTTTTACAAAAGGGCGCAGGAGCGGTTTGAAAAAGGCGAGAGCGACATTCTTGAAAAAACGACAGTGGAAACCCAGCTTGCAGAAATTCAAATGCAAAGGCAGCAGCTGGAATCTGACCTAACTTTGTCCAGGCTGCAATTTCAGTTACTACTCAATACGACGACTAGCCCGGAACCCCAGCAGACGGGTAACGTGTACAATCCGGTGGCAATTTCAGATTCAGTTCAGGTCGATAACCACCCTCAGATGCGATTACTGATGCAGCAGCAACAGATTGCAGCAGCCAGCATCAATGTCGAAAAGGCGAAACTGTTGCCGCAGCTCAATTTGGGATATAACAACATGAGCATGCGCGGCATAGGTGCTGATGATAAAGCTTACACTGCTGCTCAAAGATTTCAATCCGCCCAGCTCGGTATTGGTATCCCGATTTTTGCTGGTGCGCAAAAGGCGCGTATCAATAGTGCCCGCATAAACCAGGATATCAGCCGGCAAAGCTATCAGGCAGGTACGCAAATCTTGAAATCTCAATATTTATCCGCGCTGGCAGAGTACCGCAAGTTCCTGACCATGGTCCGATACTATGAAACGAGCGGACTCCAACAAGCGGCTTTGATTACGGCGACTGCCAACCAGCAACTGGCGGGCGGCAATATCAATTACCTGCAATGGGTACAGCTCATTAACCACGCTACATCGATCCGGAGCTTGTACCTGGATGCAGTTATGAACCTGAACATCAAGGCGATTGACCTCGATTATTACCTCCAAAACTAACTTAGCAGGATGAAATATCTGATCTTCAGCGTACTTATGTGGTTTTTTCTGTCCTGTTCAAAAAAGGCTGAAAACGAACCGGTAACAACCGAAAAAACGATCGAAACCAATGTGGCTTCATTGAGCGAAAAGCAGATTCAGAATGCTGGGATTACAACGGCATTGCCAGAGAAAAAGCAGGTATCTTCGGTTTTAAAACTGAACGGGAAAATTGATGTGCCGCCACAGAACATTGTTTCGATCAGTGTACCATTAGGCGGGTATCTTCAAACCACAAAACTGTTGCCCGGAACGCGTGTGAAAAAGGGTGAAATCCTGGCGGTAATGGAAGACCAGCAATACATTCAGTTGCAGCAGGATTATTTGACCGGCCTGGCGAGGGCGGCTTTTCTCGAAAATGACTATCTGCGTCAGAAAGATTTGAATAAAAGCAAATCGAGCAGCGACAAGATCTTTCAACAGGCGGAATCGGATTATCAAAGCCAACAGGTAATGATGAAATCACTCTACGAAAAGTTGAAACTGGCAGGTATCAATCCAGAGAAGCTGACCAAGGATAATATTTCCAGGAGTGTTAATATTCGTTCCCCCATTAATGGTTACGTTTCCAAAGTCAATGTCAACATTGGCCGGTATGTGTCACCGACGGATGTTCTTTTTGAACTGATCAATCCTGCTGACATTCATCTGGCGCTGAAAGTTTTTGAGAAGGATTTGGATAAAATCAAAATCGGTCAGCAGATACTGGCCTATACCAACAATGCGCCTGATAAAAAATACCAATGTGAAATCATTCTGATCAGCAGGGATTTATCTTCGGAAAGAACCGCCGAAGTGCATTCGCATTTTGAGCGATACGAGCCAGATCTGCTTCCCGGCATGTTCATGAACGCCGACATTCAGCTCGACAGTCGCTCCGTTCTGGTACTGCCCGACGATGCCATTGTTACTTACGAAGACAAGCAGTATATTTTTATTCCAAAAGGCAAACGCAGCTTTGAGATGAAACAGGTGCAAACCAAAACTTCGGAGAACGGGCTAACTGAAATTATTACGAAAGAACCGCTGGAAGATCAGTTATGCGTAGTCAAAGGGACCTATTCGCTTTTAATGTTTTTGAAAAATAAATCGGAAGATTAACTTCCGACTCAGTCCATTCTTTCACCTTAACCTCTCGAAATCATGTTGAAGAAAATCTTAATTGGCTTGCTTATCATCCTGGTTATCATTCAAGTGATCAGACCCGGAAAAAATCTGTCCGACGATCAGACAAACAATATTGCCCTGAAATATCCCGTTTCCGGTGAGGTAAAAGAGCTGTTAAGGGTTGCATGTGACGATTGCCACAGTAACAAAACGGCCTACCCATGGTATGTCAATATCCAGCCGGTCGCCTGGTTTTTGGACCATCATGTGCAGGAAGGGAAACGGGAACTCAACTTCTCTACATTCCTCCAACTTCCCATCGCCGTTCAGAACCATAAGTTTGATGAGATCATTGAAATGGTCGAAAAAAAGGAAATGCCGCTGGAATCGTATACATTCTTCGGACTGCATCAAGAAGCTAATCTAAACGATCAGCAGCGTGAGTTGCTCATCAATTGGGCGAAACAGCAAATGACGACGTTGAAAAAAGAATATCCTGCCGACAGTCTGAAAATGAAAAGAAGGAGTAATCCAGAAGGTTAATAGCGTTTTGGGAAGATAATTTAGTCAGCTCACATACTAGATTTTAAGGTATAAAATGCAAGATTCTGAGCCTCGCGCATACGCACGTTGTTTTTAAGATATTGTGTTTTCATCGCCGCAAACATGGAAATCACCATAAGCGGCGCGAGGATATGCAATGAAAATAACGACTACCGGGCGGTAGTCATTCGACGATCCTCACTGGATGAAAGTTTTTATACACCTCTGAAATCGCCCGCAATGTTCAAACGGCGTTCCGGGTTTTGATTGCTTTGTTCAATGAGTGCATTTGGTGCGGTTCCCGCAAACTGTTTGAAATCCTTGACCAGATGCTGATAGTCGGAATACCCCGAATGCAACGCGACGCTGAGCCAATCCAATTCGGGATTAAATTCTTTCATTTCATAAGCCTGATAGAACCGGCAAATCCGGGCGTAATATTTGGGTGTAATCCCAATTTGTCTTACAAAGCGGTTCTCAAATTGACGAACACTCAGACAGGCCTGATCAGCCATTCTTGCCAGATCGAATTGCTGCGGCGAGGCCAGGATCAGTCTGCCAATTTTGTCAAATGGCTGAATTTTATGTTTTAATCCCAGTATTCTTTTCAAGAAAAATGCATCCAAAATGGATGGGATCGATGCATAATCCGGCGCATTGGCAAGGCGGTCATCGACTTCACCGATATCCTGTCCAAAGATCAGCGCTGCATCTACGCCCTGGTGGACGAGCTCGTTCATGGGAATACCCGAAAGCTGAAATAGCGCACCTGGCTGGAACCGTACATGAACAAACATAAATTCATGGGTCAGGTGAAAATTCTGGCGGTAATCTGGCTGGCCGAATACATAGGTTTTCGGACGTTTTTCGAAAAGCTTTAATTCCGGACTTTCGGCAACAAGATTACCAATAATCTGAAACGTCATTCCTTCTTCCGGATTGATCGGATACGCTTTTACCGGCGCGGGGGCATCGTGGTCGAAAACCATATGCAACAGCAAATACTCTTTCACATAGCTGCTTACGGTCGAAGCTGGTGAGATACGTTTGCAAATCATAGCGACGTCTTATTTTGCTGAAAGATAGCAATTATAGATTTCATGATATGCTAGCTTATCAATTAGTTACAGCACAAAAATGAATATTTAACCCATCGCCTTGGTGGTAAAAAATCGCAATTATGAAACGGTGCCGCCAGGTACCCAAAAATGTTTCTCATATAAATATCCGATAGATAGGGTGCGTCAATTATCACCGCTGGGCGCGCTGTGCAGAAAGTCATTGCCCTGCTCTTTGCCCTTCTTAAATTCGAGCTTGCCGAACTTGTAGGTAAAGCTCACTCCAAATGAGCGGTAGGGGACAAGCACGGTATTGGTTGAGATGTAATTGCCTGTTCTGATGGTCGTAACCTGGCTGATGTATTTGGTAAACGGATTGGTGGCGGTAAAACCAATGCTGGCATTTTTGTGGTTGAACTGCTTGCGGAATGCGAAGTTGTAAGTCAACTGCTGCGGGCGTTTTCCCTGAATGGTATTGATGGCAGAGGAGTAATTTCCAAAACCTTCCAGGATCAGATCTTTGGGAAGCTGGTAAGTCGCATTCAGGTTGAACCGCCAGTTGGTACCGTTGGTCACATTCCCAGCGAGCAGGTCGTTTACAACGCGTTTTTGAGTTACCATCAAATTTCCCCGCAGGTTTAGCTGGCTGCTGATCGGCATGGAACCCGAAACACTCACACCGGAATTGTATTCAATACCAATGTTCTGGCGGTTTGTAACCGAGACATTGACGTAGGTCGAGTCCCCGATGAGATAAGTCGGGTAAAGGACCGTGTATGGCTTCACATCATCGGTATTGATCCGCTCGATCAATGCGATATATAGATTTCCGCCGTTTTTGAAGGATTTATTATAACCTAATTCAAAATTATTCCCGATTTCTGGCTTTAAGAGCGGGTTTCCGGTGGTAATGTTATAAGGATCGCTCAGGTTCATGAAGGGGTTAATATCCCGGTATTCGGCCCGTTCGATCCGGCGCGTAAAAGCCAGTTTCAGCGACTGCTCATCTTTAAAATTATGAGAGAAAATAAGCGATGGTACCAGGTTATTGTAGGAAGGGATCGAAGTGTTGGGATAGTCAATTTTTACATCCGTATGCTCGAAACGGGCACCGGCTTTTACATTTAAAAAGTTGAAAAGTGAGAATGTAGTCGACAAATAACCCGCGTAAATTTTCATATCATAGCCTAGCTCGTAGGATTGCGCCACGTCGGGAATGTATTGGTTCAATGAGGGTTTGAAAACACGGATATCGGCGACGCTGCTAATGTTTTGCAAAACTGTTTTGACCCCGGTTTCAATGATGAAATCTTTCTTGACAGGGTGGGAGTAGTCGATCGAAATGTTGGTCTGCTTGTCGTTTCCAGGCGTATTTCCGGAAGTTCCCGCGTATGGTACCTTTTCAGAAGTCAGGTTTTGCAGCTGATAGTAGCTATTACGCGGCTTTCCAAAACTGGAACTGTACAGCACATTCAGTTCCTGACCATCTTTTCGGAATTTTTTGATATAATTCAAGTTCCAGTCGATCGCACCAATGCCGCCTTTGCTGCTTGAATTGCGGAGGATCTCGGAGTTGGAAAGCGGAAAGCCGGATCGGTCCAAAAGCGTTTGGGAAGTGTTGGTAATGCCACTGCTGCTGTTATTGAAATTGTTGTAACCCACCGCCCCGATCAGGTTATCCTTTTTTGATATACTCCAATCGAAACCAATTCCGGAACGGTAACCACTTCTTTGGAAATCCTGATAGCCATTTTGCAAAAGCCGGGTTTGGGTATTATCCGTAGGGTTGGTCGAAAGCCGGTCCTGCGCGCTGGGCGTGCGGGAGCTTAATTGTTTGTTGCCGCTGAAAAAAGCATTGAGACCGAAGTTGTTTTTTCTGAAATTCAAATTCACAGAAGCGTTTTCAAGTCGTGTACCCGCTGCCAAGTTTACACTTCCGTTGATTCCCTGCAGCCGGTTGTCTTTGAGGATGATGTTGATAATCCCGCCCGTTCCCTGCGCGTCATATTTGGCTCCCGGGCTGGTGATGGCTTCAATGCTTTTGATCTGGTTAGCGGGAATAGATGCGAGGGCATCGGTGAGGCTGCTGCCAAAAACGCTGGAAGGCTTGCCGTTGATCAAGAAACGCACATTCGGATTTCCCTGCAATTCCACATTACCATCAATATCCACGGAGACCTGCGGCACTTTTTTGAGAACATCGAGTGCTACACCAGCCTGGGAAGTAACATCATTGGCCGCATTAAAAACAATCTTGTCGATCTGATTTTCAATGATTGCTGCCTGCCCGGTGACTATCACTTCGGCCAGTGTTTTTACAGAGGAGGTTAGTGTAATGTTTCCCAGATCCGCCGTTTTCCTTCCGGTACCGAGATTTACATCCTTGACGGATTTTTTCTCGTAACCAATAAAATCAATATTAACAGTAAAAGTCCCTGCGCCAATCCCCGTGATTTCAAAATATCCCGTCGAGTCAGTGACCGCCCCGTTCACAACTTTGTTGGTGGCCTGGTCGGTGAGTCCGACGGAAGCGTACTCAACAGGCTTGCTGGTCGCTGCGTCGGCGATTTTGCCGGTTATCTTAATGTTTGATTTATTCTGGGCGAATGCGCCGGTCCAGAAAAATAGGAGTAGGAATGCGGAAGAAATGACTGGCTTCATGGATACGTCTGATGATGAAGCAAACGTAGCGACCAATTCTGGAGAATTTTTAGAGAAAAGCTTTGAAGTATGCTATTCCGGAAAATTTAATTCCACTTTAATGTAAACCGGTGTAGACCATTGGAGAAAGTATAGTGAATGTTGATTCGCAGCTGATCGCATATTTGCTTTACAATCGATAGCCCTAGCCCGTTACGCTGGCTGTGCTGCTCTTCTTTGTAAAATCTGCGAAACAATCGATCGGCGTCCAGTTGCCTGGGCGGACCGGTGTTTTCAATGTGCAATTCATTGGCAGTGAGTTTAATGGAAATCGTTCCGCCTTCTTTGTTATGTCTGCCTGCATTGCCGATCAGATTGTTAAGCAGAATGTCTATCAGTTCCGGGTTAGCCCTTATCGTAGACGGATGCAGATTCGTATGATAGGCGATCTCATTATTTAGCCAGAATTCCTGAAACTGGTAGATCTTTTCCTGCGCACTTTCAAGCAGGTTTACCAGCTGCGTTTCTGCATATTGGTTGTTTTCGATTTTCGCCAGAAGCAATAGTGACTGGTTAAGTTTGTTCAACCTTTTTATCCCCGAATAAATGCTGGCCAATGCCTGCGTTTGCTTCTCAGAAAGGCCTTCCTCCTGGATTACCAAATCAAGTTTTGAGCGGATGATGGCCAGCGGCGTCTGGATTTCGTGTGACGCATTCTCAGTAAATTCTTTCAGGATCTGGTAGTCCGACTCAGCGGTAGTGATCGTATCGCCCAGTAGTTTGTTCATGTAGGAAAACTCTTCAATGTCTGTAACAGGAAAATCAGGAATTTGTTTTTTACCAAGTTTGAAGCTTTTCATCGCTGTTAACGAAAGGTAAAAAGGCTGCCAGAGCTGGCGAAGGATTACCTGATTGAGAAAAATTGTCGTAACGATCACAATTAGCAGCATCGCAATGGTAATCCCTACTACGGTCCTCGTCAGCAGCCTCACTCCTTCAATCGGTTTGGCCAGGGTAATGCGGTAATGCTGATTGTCAACAGTTTGTATGTAGCTGAGCTGTCTATAATTGTGAGAGCGCTTTTCCCGCCGGTCTGAAATAATGACGGTTACCAGCGAATCGCTTTTGACCGGATCATTGACCTTCTTGTAGCTAACCCGCGTTTCGTCCATGGGAGCGACCGGGGGCAGCTCTCCATGTTTTTCCAAATAATTTTCAATCCTTCCGCGGTAATCCTCCAATGCTTCGTCCAGCTCATGAACCAACACATAGCTGACCAGAAAGTAATAACAAATGCCCGAAAGCATGAAAAGCGCGACCATTACGGTCACGTTGATGCGGTTATATCGGGTGAATAGCTTCATAGCAGTCAGTTGTCAATACTGAATTTGTAGCCCATTCCGTACACCGCTTTTATGTAGTCTTCGCAACCCGCATTCATCAGTTTTTTTCTCAGGTTTTTGATATGGGAATAAATAAAATCATAGCTGTCTGCCATATCAATATCATCGCCCCAGAGATGTTCTACAATGGCTTCTTTGGTAACAACCCGGTTTTTGTTGCTCAAAAAATACAGCAGCAGTTCATATTCTTTTTTGGTTAATGCAATAGGCTGCTCGCCGGATTTGAGCACACGATCGAACAAGTCGAGGGTGAGCGGCCCGACAGCAATCCGGGTTTTGCCGTCAAATGATTTGCGCCTGACGATGGCGGCCACCCGCGCGCCGAGTTCAGCAAGATGAAAGGGTTTGGTAAGGTAATCGTCGGCGCCGGTGTTGAGGCCTTTAATCCGGTCATCCAGTGAATTTTTCGCACTGATGATTAAAACGCCTTCTGATTTGTTCATCGTTTTCAGTTCTGCCAGAATATCCAGGCCGTTGCCACGCGGCAAGGTGATATCCAGTATAATGCAGGCGTATTCATTGATCATTACCTTTTCCAGCGCCTTGGGGTAATCATAGGCTGTTTCGCAGGTAAACTGCTCGGAGTTCAGATAAAAGCAAATGCTGTCTGAAAGCTCTTTCTCATCCTCAATGACCAGTAATTTCATGAATATCTGATATTTGTATGCTATGAATCTATAAAGATGATCCTACAATCTGAATTATTTTTGGAGAGATGCACGTTACCAGATGATCACGATAGTGCCACCAACAATCATCAGCGCGCCAAGTATCGTTTTCAAGTCAACGGGCTCCTTTAATATTAAAATTGCTAAGCCAATGGCAATCGCAACACTCAGCTTGTCGATCGGTGCAACTTTTGAAACGTCGCCGGTTTCCAACGCTTTGAAATAAAATATCCAGGATAGACCGGTAGCAATTCCTGAAAGGCCGAGAAAGCATAATATTTCCACATATCTTCATTCTATTCAGATGGTTCCTTTGGCAAAAGTGAAATTAAAGTGGGGCTAACCGCAAGTGTCTGGAAAATTTTAAAAAAAGAAAGGCAATGAGTGCGCTGGTTTGAATGGTCAAACAGAAAATCGGTCTTTCGCCCGCTGCTTTTCGTAAGTTACTGAATCCGAATTAGGAACTCGCCCTATACCAAACTGCAGTATGAAAGGAACCAAAAAACAAGACCTGCCGCAGAAGACTTGCGTCGTCTGTGGCAGGCCATTTACCTGGCGGAAGAAGTGGGAGAAAGTTTGGGACGAAGTCAAGTATTGCAGTGAAAAGTGCCGCCGTGCAAAATGACTATGTGCTCCTATCGTTTTAGTATTTTCAAACTTTGCGTATGTGTGGCCGTGCTGACCCGCAGGATGTACATTCCGGTTTGCTTTTGAGTCATTGGGATCGTTTCCTGGTAAGTATCTGTTTCTGCGGTCACCACCTTATCCAGGACCGTGCGGCCGGAGACGTCCAGCAATTGCAGCCTCACTTTCTCTCCCCCTGCACCTTCAACGTGAACGGAAAACTGATCATCCACAGGATTAG
>NZ_JBDSFX010000080.1:0-29551 GCF_039919315.1 Dyadobacter sp.
CCGAAAACAAATACGCGGATTTTGTAAAATCCATTGAGAAAGCATTTCCCGGCCAGTTGGATTTCCGCGTCGCAGAAACGCCGGTATTTGTGCCCAAAGAGTTGAAAGACAAAATCAATCAGGCATCCGACGAGATTATCGCGACATTGCTTTCACCTGACTTTAAAGCAAAAACAGACAGAGCTGTTCCTGCCGGGCAATCGGTGCCAGGAGAGAATGCACACACTTCCTTTCTGGCGATAGACTATGCTATTTGTAAAGATGAACGCGGCGAGTTAACACCTCAACTTATTGAATTACAAGGCTTTCCTTCGATTTTTGGCTATCAGGCATTTTTGTCCGAATCATTCAAAAATTATTTTACCATACCCGACGACTTCCATTATGCTTTTGGAACTGATAGCTATGACGGCTATGCAGCAAAGCTAAAATCGCTGATCCTGGCCGGTGAAGATCCTGAGCAGGTTATTTTGCTTGAAATTTTCCCTGAAAAGCAAAAAACAAGAGTTGATTTTGCTGTTACCGAGCAAATGCTGGGCATTAAGGCGGTATGCTACACCAAGCTGATCAAAGAAGAGAAAAAGCTTTATTACGAAAAGGAAGGTCGTAAAATTCAGGTGAAACGCATTTATAACCGGCTTATTTTTGATGATTTGCTCAATTATCCCGATCTGGAAACCAGCTATCATTTTACCGATGCGGTAGATGTAACCTGGGTCGGGCATCCCAACTGGTTTTTCAGGATCAGTAAGTTCTCGATGCCATTTCTAAAAAACCGTTTTATTCCTGAGGCGCAGTTTGTCAGCGATTATCAGGGTCAGTTTCCGGCTGATCTTGAAAATTATGTTCTAAAACCGCTATTTTCTTTCGCAGGTTCTGGTGTGCAACTGCACATTACCGAAGTGGATCTGACCTCATTAAAAGATCCCGAGAATTATATTCTTCAAAAGAAAGTGAAGTACGAACCAGTTATCCAGGCGCCGGACGGTTTGGTTAAATGTGAGATCAGGATGATGTACGGTTGGGATGATGATGCCCCCAAACCCGAATTACTGATCAGTTTAAGCAGATTAAGCCGTGGAGAGATGATTGGTGTTCGCTATAATAAAGATTTCACCTGGGTTGGTGGCAGCGCTAGTTTTTTTGAATAAAATATTGAGTATAGTACAAATACAAAATAACAATTAGTATTATACTTTAAAAAAGTATTAAACATTTAGAATGTACATTACCCATCGTCAACATTTTTTTGATCATTTAGCACAAACATCCGACTACCCGCTCGCACTCGAAATTGAACGCGCCGAGGGTGTTTTTATGTACAGCTCGGAAGGCAAGTCCTATATGGATTTGATATCGGGAATTGCAGTTAGCAATGTAGGTCACAGGCATCCCAAAGTGCTCGCGGCCATTCACGAGCAGCTAGACAAGCACATGCACCTACTCGTATACGGGGAATATGTGCAGGGAACGCAGGTAAGGCTCGCCCGCGCATTGACGGAAACGTTAGATCTTGAATCTGAAAACCCCTCGCCCTTTGGCTTAATAGACAATATTTATTTTACCAATTCAGGAACTGAGGCGGTGGAGGGAGCTATGAAATTGGCCAAGCGTTATACTGGTCGCACCGAGTTCATCTCCTGTTTTAATGCCTACCATGGCGCCACACAAGGTGCATTGAGCCTTGCCGGGGCAGAGTTTTTCAAGCGAAACTTCCGTCCGCTGCTACCGGGTATCAAGCAAATCAAACACGGGTATTTGCCTGATATTGAGAAAATTACCGATAATACCGCTGCGGTTATCATTGAAGTAATCGGCGGTGAATCAGGCGTGCGGGTTCCTTCCCTCGCTTATTTTGCTGCACTTCGAAAAAGATGTACAGAGGTTGGAGCATTGCTGATTCTGGATGAAATTCAGACTGGTTTTGGCCGTACCGGCAGTTTCTGGGCATTCGAACAGTTTGGTATCTATCCTGATATTTTGCTGAGCGCCAAAGGAATGGGTGGCGGAATGCCGATTGGTGCTTTTATGGCGTCGCACAAGATCATGGGTGTGTTGAAAAGTAATCCTATTTTGGGCCATATCACCACATTTGGAGGCCATCCGGTAAGTTGTGCGTCGTCTTTGGCTGCTTTGCAGGTTACATTGGAAGAAAATCTGGCAACAGGCGCTAATGCAAAAGGTGACTTGTTCAAATCGTTGCTAATACATCCTGACATTAAAGAGGTGCGAGGCAAAGGGTTGATGCTAGCTGCTGAAATGGAATCATTCGAAAAATTGAAAGACACCATTGACAAATGCATTGAAAAGGGTGCGGTCACTGACTGGTTCCTGTTTTGTGACAACGCCATGCGAATTGCGCCTCCGCTTATCATTACCGAAGACCAGATCCGCGAAGCCTGCGCGGTCATTCTGGACGTTTTAAATTCCTGACCTGAACAATCAAATCTTTATGCAATACTCGATCGAAAACCAACACCTTAAAATCACTGTAAAACAAACCGGCGCTGAACTCTGCCGGATCCAATCCACCGTTACCGGCAAGGACTTTATGTGGAACGCAGATCCCAGTGTATGGTCAAGTTACGCGCCAGTGCTGTTTCCTGTTATTGGAGCCATCAAAAATGGTTTTGTCAAATACAATGGTCAGGAATATGCCGTTCCCCGTCATGGTATTGTCCGTAATAACTCGAATGTTGTGTTGGTCAGCCAATCCACTGACAGTCTGACATTTGGATTGACATTCAGTGAAGAAACGCTGGCTATCTATCCTTTCAAATTTGAGTTTCAGATTACCTATCAACTGGAAGACAATAAGGTTGTGGTCAGTCACCAGGTTGTCAACCACGGCTCGGACGAAATGCTTTTTTCACTCGGAGCTCATCCGGCGTTCAAATGTCCGCTACATGATGATGAAGTTTACGAAGACTACTATCTTGAATTCGAAGCCGTTGAAAATGATGCTACCTGGCTTTTGGAAAAGGACGGCCTGGTAGGAAAGCAAACAAAACCGGTTCTTGAACACACAAATGTGCTGCATTTAAATGCGCATTTGTTCGACAACGATGCGCTGATATTCAAGCATTTAATATCAAAACAAGTTAGTCTTCGCAGTACGAAATCCGGGCAGGTAATTACGGTCCATTACGAAGACTTTCCGTATTTAGGAATCTGGGCCAAGCCGAATGCCCATTTTATTTGCATTGAACCCTGGCTGGGCATCGCAGACAGTGCCGACTCGGATCAGAATTTTGAGACCAAAGAAGGGATTTTGAAACTAGAAGCTGGCAAGACGTTTGAAGCAGCGTTTACAATTGAAATCAATGAGTAACAAGTTGGTTTAAAACAAAATAGGCTCCCGAATGGGAGCCTATTTCAGATCTTGCAATCGATTCAACTTAAACAGTCGCTTCGATCTGAGCATTTAATTTATCTTCCAAAGTTGTTTTTGGCACTACACCTACAACTTTATCAACCAATTGTCCTCCTTTAAAAATCATCAATGTCGGGATACTACGGATGCCGAATTTAGCAGGTATCGCTGAGTTCATATCCACGTCCATTTTACCAATAACTGCTTTTCCATCGTACTCACCAGCCAATTGCTCCACTACCGGTCCGATCATTTTACAAGGGCCACACCACTCTGCCCAAAAATCTACAAGTACTGGTTTATCGCCCTGGATAAGTTCTTCGAAGGTGCTATCGGTAATTTCAATTGCTTTTCCCATGTCAAAAAAGTGTCTATGTTTTTTTATAAATCTGATGTAATAATGCTTATTAGTACCTAAAAGTTCCGTGCCAATTTATTTAAAAACTTAGTTTAAAAAGAACTTTACACCATGAAAACCACTCAACACTTTGAAGAGTTCATTAGACGGAGAAACCCTGTAACCTCGCGATAACATTTCAACCTCCAATCGGGTTTCAGGATCAATAACTGTCATATTTACTGCGCAAGATCCGGGATGATCACTAAACGTATCGTTCAGTAAATGAATGAATTGCGCGTCGATCTGATCCAATGTCAGGTTGATTTTGATCTTCCTGCACATTTTCTCTCTGATTTCAGTTAAAAGCTGGATCTGTGATATTTTAAATTCAAATTGATCCTCCTGTTTCCACCGATTTTGCACCTTGCCTTTGATATATAAAAACTGCCCAATTTGCAGATAGTTTTTGAAACGGATATAGTCCTCGCCACCAAGCAACATTTCCATCGATCCACGGTAATCTTCCAGTTTGAAAATCATAAAAAGACTTCCATTTCGGGACATTCTTTCCTGCGCACTAGTCACAATTCCACCTACGCTGATTTCCTTTCCAAAAAATTTCGGGGACCGCTCTCCTTCCCCGATTTCCATTACCTTATCTAGTGTTCCGTTGCAGAAATTATCGAGTTCTACCCGGAATGTATCCAATGGATGGCCGGAAATATAAAAGCCTACTACTTCCTGTTCGTAACGAAGCTTTGCAAGATCGTCCCAGGGAACAATATCAGCCGCTTTGGGTTTCGCAATTTCTGCGCCACCGCCAGAATGGCTGAACAAATCTACCACGCCGCCGCCCTGAGCTTTGTTAGCATATCTGATCAATTTCTCAATAAAGGTAAGGTTGTCGCCACTATCAGTCGCGAAGTATTGCGCACGGTGATATTCTGGAAAACAGTCAAATCCGCCAGCGTAGGCAAGACTTTCAATGGTCTTTTTATTCACTGTCCGCAAATTAACGCGGGTCATAAAGTCAAAAATGTCGGTAAACGGTCCGTTCTGGTTACGTTCTTCGATAATCGCTTCCACAGCAGCGTCACCGCTTCCTTTTACCCCTGCCAGTCCGAAACGGATCTCCTGCTTTTTGTTTGCATTGAATTGCCTGTCCGATTCATTGACATCAGGCCCGAGTACTTTAAGGCCCTGATTTTTACACTCTTCCATGAAGAACGTAATCTTTTCAATGTTGCCCAGCGAGCTCGTCAATACGGCCGACATATACTCGGCGGTATAGTGCGCCTTTAGATACGCGGTTTGGTACGCCACAAATGCGTAACACGTGGAGTGTGACTTGTTAAATGCATAGGACGCAAATGCTTCCCAGTCGGTCCAGATCTTTTCAAGCTTTTTGGCATCCAGTCCTTTTTCTGTACCGCCTTTCATGAAATCGCCCTTCATTTTGTTCAGGGTTTCAATCTGCTTTTTACCCATTGCTTTCCGCAGGGTATCGGCCTGGCCTTTGGTAAAACCGCCCAGTTTTTGGGACAAAAGCATTACCTGCTCTTGATAAACTGTAATTCCGTATGTATCAGCAAGATACTCTTCCAGCTCCGGCAAGTCATAAGTAATTTCCTCGTGACCGTTCTTCCGACGGATAAAATTGGGGATATAAGCAATGGGACCGGGACGGTATAAGGCATTCATGGCAATTAAATGCTCAAAACGGTCGGGGATCAGGTCGCGCATGTGCTTTTTCATCCCGTCTGATTCGAACTGGAAAATCGCATTGGTTTCACCCCTTTGGAACAGTTCAAAAACTTTCGGATCATCCAACGGAATATCGTCAATTACAATGTCGATATTATGATTTTGCTTGATCAATCGCAAAGCTTCTTTAATGATAGTCAGGTTTCGAAGACCCAAAAAGTCCATTTTGATTACCCCGGCATCCTCAATGATCTTTCCCTGATACTGGGTGATCAGAAAATCGGAGTCTTTGGAAGTACTTACCGGAATGATTTCGGTTAAGTCGCTGGGCGCAATAATGATCCCGGCGGCGTGAATTCCCGTATTCCTGACTGTCCCCTCCAATCGCCTGGCTTCTTGTAATACTCTCGCTTGCAAGTCATTACCTTGGGCGATTACCCGCATTTTCTTGACATTGTCCAGTTCCTCCGGAGCTATCCCTTCTTTTTTCATCAAACTCCCCTCACCTTCCAGCGGCGCTGTAAAGATCCGGTTGAGGGTCATATTATAAGTTGGCTTATCCGGAACCAGTTTAGCCAATGCATTGGCATCGATCAGTGGCAGGTCCATTACTCTGGCCACATCTTTAATGGCCGATTTAGCGGCCATAGTACCATAAGTTACGATCTGGGCGACCTGATTGTAACCATATTTTTTAACTACATAGTCAATTACTTTTTGCCGGCCTTCATCATCAAAGTCCGTATCAATATCAGGGAGTGAGATACGGTCAGGGTTCAGGAAACGCTCAAAAAGCAGGTCGTACTTGATTGGGTCAATGTTGGTAATACCAGTACAGTACGCCACCACGGACCCTGCCGCCGACCCACGACCGGGACCGATAAACACACCCATTTTACGACCCGCATCAATAAAGTCAGCCACAATCAGGAAGTACCCGGGAAAACCCATGTTCCTGATCGTACTCAGCTCGAAATTCAGCCGGTCTTCTATTTCTGCGGTGATCGTGCCGTACTTGAATTTTGCACCCACAAAAGTGATATGTTTCAGGTACTCCCATTGATTCAAAACATCTGCCGTTAATTCCTTTTTTCCGACCATTTCAGACAACGTATGTGTCTTGAATTCGTCGGGTATCGGGAAATTGGGCAGGAGAATGTCCTTTCGTAGATCCAGCGTTTTTATTTTATCAACAATCTCGTTGGTATTGTCAATGGACTCAGGCAGATCATTGAAGAGCGACAGCATTTCGCTGGTTTTCTTGAAATAAAACTGGTCATTGAAAAACGCAAACCGCGAGCCTTTTGGAATCCCTTTATCATCATCAAAATCCTTGGCCGATGGAGTACTTTGTTTATCACCAGTGTTGATACAGAGCAAAATGTCGTGCGCATTCCAGTCTTCCTGATCGACGTAGTGGGAGTCATTGGATGCAATGATCTTGACATTATATTTTCTTGCAAATTTCACAAGAACCTCATTAACAATGTATTGATCGCGGATTTCGTGGCGCTGCAATTCCACGTAAAAATCTTCGCCGAATAAATCAAGCCACCATTTAAACTCTTTCTCGGCTGCCGCTTCGCCTTGCCTTAAAATAGTCTTAGGAATAACCGCTCCGATACAGCATGTAGTCGCTATCAATCCCTTATGATACTTAACGATCAGTTCCTTATCTATTCGTGGGTATTTACCATACATTCCCTCAATAAAACCCAGGGAGCACATTTTGATCAGGTTTTTGTACCCAATCTCATCCTTTGCCAGCAGCAGTTGGTGAAAACGAACGTCCTTTTTGTCTTTGGTAAACTGACGGATATGCCTGTCTTCGACTACATAAAACTCGCAGCCAACAATCGGTTTGATTCCTTGCTTATTTCCCTCAGCTACAAATTCAAAAACCCCGAACATATTGCCATGATCAGTGATCGCCACTGCCGGCATATTATCCTCCTTGGCTTTTTTGAATAGTTTTTTGATGTCCGCTGCGCCGTCCAGAAGTGAAAATTGGGTGTGGCAGTGTAAGTGAGAAAATTGCATGTGATCGATGTTGTGATTTAAAATAGCAGACTTCGGGAAGCGTCAATTAATGCTCGGCAGGCTGTTCGTACAATACATAATTCATATAATCTGTAAAAGGTTTAAGCAGAGCGGCACCTTTTACAACCATATCTCCGAAGTCCTTGGAAGACACTTCCTTATCTGTGTAGCGATGCACAAAAAAAAGTTGCTTCCTTTTCAGCAGCCCAATCTCCGGATGATCTTTGGGATAACCTTTAGGAGTTGTTTTTAAAGAATCGCCGTGAATTTCCGGAAACCAGGCCTTGAATTCCTTCTCTTCAATGATGTGTTTCAACTCATCCGCATTGTAATCTATTTCCTGACGAAAGCGGGCCAGTTGCTCAGAGGTCGTTTCCCACATACCTCCTCCCAGAAAGGTTTGATCTCCCGGCTGTATCTGCAGATAGTAATCAATTTTTCCCGAGCTCTTGCCGCCCGGACCTATTCCTGCTGCGAGATTATTCTTGTAGGGCGCTTTATTTTTCGAAAACCGGATATCCCTGTTAATACGAAGCAAGCACTCTTTGACCTGCAAATTTCCCAGATCCTGAAACTTGCCTACCTCGGTGATCAGATAGCCCACCAGTTTTTCCATATCGGCTTTGGCGGCATCATAAAGTTTTCTATTTTCCTGAAACCATTCTCTGTTATTATTTTCGGCTAATAGGCTGAGAAAGTGAAGTGTTTTGGATTCCATCTTAGTTTTGTGATGCTATAAAATTCAAATTTACTACGATTTGTACTTCAATTTAACGAATTTTGGCAATTAGATATCGGAAAATCTCTTAAAAACTGATAACCATGAGAAAGCTGTGAACCGTCCATCTTTGTCCAAAGAAGATAAGAAGAAAACCGCAGTTGCTGTTCTAAACAAAGAACGAGAGCGGTTAAAAGCGGAGTCGGAAAAACAAAGGCTGATCGACTCCCTCACTCGGGCTTTGAATGAAGTGAAGCCAATGGAAGAAGGTAAGTTGCCTAAACCTGACATTAACGATTTGTTCAAAGATTAATAGCACTGCCCAATGATTGAAATCACTTACACACATGAATTTTTAATAGAATACAAAAGGCTAGCAAAAAAATATCCATCACTGGAGACAGAAATTAAAGCACTCATCAGAACCCTGTCGGCAAATCCTACGGTTGGAACCCCACTAGGGTCTCAGCTTTTTAAAATTCGATGGCAAGGGAAAGGGCAAAAGTGGAGGAGTTAGAGTAATTACCTATTTTAAGCTATTTGACAACAAGCTATATCTGTTGGACATTTATGATAAGTCCGAAAGAGAAACGATTTCCCTTAAAGAACTTCGTTCACTAATTGAATCAATAAAATAGTACAAGTAATAACATATAAATGGCCAGAATCCTAACAGGCATTCAAAGTAGCGGGAGACCTCATTTGGGTAATATCCTCGGAGCAATCCAACCTGCGATTGAACTTTCAAAAAATCCACAGAACGAGTCTTTTTTCTTCATCGCAGACCTCCATTCCCTTACCACCCTCAAAAATGGGAAAGAGCGGGAAGAATTTGTAAGGGCCATTGCAGCAACCTGGCTGGCATTTGGTTTTGACTATAAGAAAAATGTCTTCTGGCGTCAATCCCGGGTATTTGAACATACTGAGCTGGCCTGGTACCTGAACTGCTTCACCCCATTTCCGATGCTGGCCAATGCTACATCATTTAAAGAAAAAGCGGAAAAATTGTCGGATGTAAATGCCGGACTATTCACCTATCCCGTGTTGCAAGCGGCTGATATTCTGCTGTATAACGCCAATATCATTCCCGTTGGAAAAGACCAGAAACAGCATCTTGAAATGACCAAGGACATCGCGAGCCGCTTCAACGTGTTGGCTGGTGATGAAATTCTGGTACTACCGGAACCGCAGATAGACGAACGGATCATGACAATCCCTGGTTTGGATGGCTTAAAAATGAGCAAGTCCTACCACAATTACATCGATATTTTCCTGCCGGAAAATGAGTTAAAAAAAGTCACCAAGAAGATTGTTTCAGATTCCACCCCACTCGAAGAACCGAAGGATCCCGAGACGGATATTACATTCAAATTGTACAGCCTTGTTGCGTCAGAAACAGACGTTGAGACCATGCGTCAGAAGTACCTGGCTGGTGGCTATGGTTACGGGCATGCCAAGCAAGCTTTGTTTGAATGTTTCATGGAGAAATTCGCTGAACCCAGACGTATCTTTAACTACTACATGGAAAACAGTGAGGAGCTCGAATCCATCCTGGTAGAAGGAGAAACAAAGGCAAGAGAGATCGCGCAAGACACCATTAGCAAAGTCCGTAAAGTGCTAGGTTTCAGCTCATGACCGAAACTGTCCATACATTGATGCATTCCGACCAGGAGCTATTCTTATGGCTCAATGGCATGCACACGCCCTGGCTCGACTCGATCATGTATTGGATTACCTACAAATATACCTGGATACCTATGTACCTGGTGCTGATGGCCATGTCGCTGCGTGACGACCGAAAAAAGGGTATCATGGAAATTCTGACCGTCCTGATTGCCGTGCTCATCGCCGACAAGATCACTTCCGGCCTGATGAAACCCTATTTTATCAGGTTTCGACCCTGTCATGATCCGGGTATACAAGGACTGGTCCACACAGTTTCAGGCTGTGGGGGACTTTATGGATTCGCATCCTCTCACGCCTCTACCAGTTTTGCAGTAGCTATCACCTGGTTTTGCTTATTAAAGAACAGAGTACCATATATAGGCTTGATATTCGCCTGGTCAGCATTGTATTCTTACAGCCGGGTGTATGTCGGAGTCCATTATCCCGCCGATATTGTCATTGGTGCGTTGATCGGAATACTGGTCGGATGGCTCTGTGTGCAACTTTATTATTCTTTTTTAAAAAGATATTATCTTAATTAAGTGATTTTATTTAATTTTGCGCAAATTTTAGTTTGCCCATGGGTTCATTTAATACAGTAAAAATATTTTCGGGAAGTCAGTCCGAATATTTGGCCAAAGACATCGCCAGGTATTATGGCAAAGAGCTGGGTGGGTATACATTGAGGAAATTTAGCGACGGAGAATTATCCCCAAGCTTTGAAGAATCAATCAGAGGATGTGATGTTTTTTTAATCCAATCCACATTTCCCCCGGCAGACAACTTACTGGAATTGCTTTTAATGGTTGATGCCGCCCGTCGTGCTTCTGCTCATTATGTAACCGTGGTAATACCTTATTTTGGGTATGCAAGGCAGGACAGGAAAGACAAGCCAAGGGTTGCTATCGCGGCAAAAGTGGTTGCTAACCTGCTTACATCGGTTGGTGTGGATCGTTTGATGACGATTGATCTGCACGCCGGACAGATACAGGGCTTTTTTGATTTACCTGTGGACCACCTGGAAGGAACGTCTATCTTCGTTCCCTACATTAAGTCGCTGAACCTGAAAAACCTGCTCATCGCTTCTCCTGATATGGGTGGCGCGGCACGGGCACGGAATTTTGCTAAGTTTCTGAATGTGGATATGATCCTCTGCGATAAGCACAGAAAAAGAGCCAATGAAATTGCCAGTATGCAGGTGATCGGAGATGTAGAAGGAATGGATGTAGTGCTTGTGGATGACTTAATTGATACCGGCGGTACACTTTGTAAAGCGGCAGAACTGATCCTTGGAAAAGGCGCAAGTTCGGTGAGGGCGATCAGTACCCATGCTATTATGTCGGGTAAGGCGCACGAAAACATTGCAAATTCTGTTCTTGAGGAGTTAATTATAACGGATACGATTCCCTTGAAGCAACAGAATGAAAAAATCCGCGTATTGTCAGTTGCAGAAATATTTGCGAAGGCGATAGGCAGGATCAGAGATCATGAATCTATTAGTTCATTATTTATAAATCATCAGTAAATTTTTTATTTTTTTAACTTTCTTAATAATATTCTTATGAAAAAGCATGAGATTGTAGGGTTTAAAAGAGCGAATCTCGGCAAGACGGAGTCCCAAGAATTACGTTCTCAGGGTTATGTTCCGTCTGTGCTGTATGGTGGAAATGAGCAAGTACATTTTTATGCACCGGCTATGTTGTTCCGCGAGTTGCTTTTCACACCGGATATTTTTAACGTTACGCTTAATATCGAAGGTACATTATATAATGCCATCCTTCAGGAAAAACAATTTCACCCGGTAAACGATTCTTTGATCCACGCGGATTTTCTTCAAATCATTGAAGGCAAAGAAATTAAGGTTGACGTACCCGTAAAATTGACTGGTACTTCAAGCGGAGTAATGAAAGGTGGTAAAATGAATCAAAAATTGCGTAAATTGCGCGTACAAGGTTTGGCCGATAATATTCCAGACTATGTAGATGTTGACATTACTGAACTAGATTTAGGAAAATCTGTGAAGGTTGGTGCAGTAAAAGCTGAAAATTTTGTTATATTGACAGCCGCAAGCAACCCGATCGCTTCAGTTGAGATCCCACGTGCACTGAGAGGTACACTTGGTAAATAAGTATTTTATTTTTCATGGCTAATAGATGCAAACGTGCCGACCTTTGGTCGGCATATTTGTTTACAGCCAGTTTGAAATTTGTTCTACCAGTACCTGATTGATCCGAACGTAGCTTTCATGCGTCCAGCCACCAATATGCGGCGTGAGCACGACTTGATCAGAGGTGCGCAGATAATCGAAGGAGGCCTGTTGCGAGGGCGTCAACTTGGTTATTTTTTCGTTTTCCAAAACATCCAGGCAAGCACCCAGTATTTTGCCCGACTGTAATCCCGCCACTACGGCTTCCAGCTTCACAATTTCACCCCGGGATAAATTGACCAAATAGAACGGTTTGGAAAACTGCTCAATAAACTTTTCATCGATCCAGTACCGGCTAGTCTCCGTTAGCGGAATGTGCAAGCTCAGAATGTCCGCCTCCGCCATAATCTGCTCCACTGATGACTCCTGTGCAAATTCGTTGCCATAACGATCACGGTACTTGTCATACGCAAGGACCCTACAGCCAAAACCACTCAACCGTTTTGCGGTCGCAGTTCCATTATTTCCATAGCCAATAATACCGACCGTTTTATTCATCAGCTCTACACCGCGGTTTCCTTCCCGATCCCACACACCATGACGAACTTCCCGATCAGCTTTCAGAATGTTATTAAAAAGCCCCAGTAACATTCCTAATGCATGCTCAGCGACGGAATCCCTGTTACCGGTACCGGCATGGAAAACTTCAATGTTGAGCCCTCTGGCCACATCCAGGTCAATCAGGTCCAGACCCGCACCTGCACGGGCAATAAATTTCAGTTTTTTAGCGTCTGTCAGCATTTCCCTGTCAACAAAGGTTTTGCTGCGGATAATGAGCCCATCATAGTCAGGCAAAGCGGTTTTAATATCTTCGCGACGATACTGAGGATGATACGCATATTCCCAGCCTTTTTCCTCCAACATATTGAAAAGAGAGGAATGCATAGAGTCTGCTATCAGGATTTTCATAGGAGCACAGGATTTTTTGTAACTTGCCGGTCTAACCGTTTGGCAAAAGTAATATAGAATTACTCAGAAGAACAGATTCAATAGCATTTTACTACATGAGCGACCAACACAGCGATAAACCCATCATAGGCATCACAATTGGAGATTATAACGGCATCGGCCCAGAAGTAATCCTTAAAGCATTAGAAGGAAATCAGTTAGCAAAATTATGCACACCGATCATTTATGGATCTTTAAGGGTACTGAATCAATACCGTAATATTTTCGAAATGAAAGACTGGGCACTGCACAGCATTCAGAAAGCGGAGCAGGCCAATCCCAAACTAACCAATGTCATTACTTGCTGGCATGACCACCAGACGGAGGCGCAACCGGGCAAGATCACCGCGGAGGCTGGCCAGGGTTCTTTGGCATCTTTAAAAAGAGCCGTAGAAGACCTGAAAGAGGGCCGAATACAGGCATTGGTGACGGGACCGATCAACAAAGACAACATTCAGAGTGAGGAATTCCAATTTCCCGGACACACCGAATTTCTGGCCCAGGCATTTGACAAAGAAGAAGCCCTCATGTTCATGGTAGCGGGCGACCTTCGGGTGGGCGTCCTGACCGGGCACATTCCCCTTGAAAATGTCAGATCACAGATCACTGCGGAAAAACTGACGTCCAAGATTGATCAAATCCTGCAATCATTGAAAGGCGATTTTGGCATCAAAAAACCAAGACTTGCCATATTGGGACTGAACCCTCATGCCGGTGAAAATGGTTTGCTAGGTAATGAAGAAATTGAGATCATTCAGCCTGTCATCATGTCTTTTAAAGAAAAAGGACACTTAGTAGTAGGGCCATTTCCAGCCGACGGCTTTTTCGCGGCTGGTACTTATCGTCAATATGATGCCGTGTTGGCAATGTATCACGATCAGGGTCTTATTCCTTTCAAAACACTGGCATTTAACGAAGGCGTGAATTTCACAGCAGGCTTATCAGCTGTGCGTACTTCGCCGGACCATGGAACTGCCTATAATATTGCCGGTAAAAATCTGGCGGAGCCCGGCTCCTTACTGCAAGCCATTTACCTTGCATGCGACGTTTCCAGATTCCGTATTTTCAATAGCGATGCGGAGAAAAATGCTTTGGTTTCCAAGCCTCAGGCTTCTGAAAGCCAACATCCGGCCAAATCAGGCGGAAAGCAGCGTTTTAATTAGTTCGACGATCGACCGCCGACCCATGTTAATGTTCAAAAAGTAGATAAATCAGTACCGAACAAGGAATTAAAAGACATCCTCATGTTAAAATCAATGACCGGATACGGTGTATCCAACATCGAATCCGATTCAATCAACGTCACCGTTGAAATCAAAACCCTGAATTCTAAGTTTCTAGACATTTATTGCCGCATACCGCGTAATTTTTCCGAAAGAGAAATAGAGATACGTAATTTGATTACGCAGTCTCTGGAACGTGGAAAAGTGGAATTCACCCTCACGGTTCAGCCTATCGGCAAGACTGTCGCTTCCACTTCTGTCAACAGGGCATTGGTGAATGCTTACTATACCGATCTTTCCGGCACAGCAAATGATCTGGGGTTCGCGCCGGACGCAACGGAATTGTTCCGAATTGCCCTGCAAATGCCGAATGCATACAACAATGAAACTGTTGATGATTCTGGCAAAGAAAATGACTGGACTCAGATTAAGGTGGCAGTGCTGGAAGCAATCCGGAAGTGTACTGTTTTCAGGGAGCAGGAGGGTAAAATGACTTCTGACAAATTCTCCGATTACATTAACATTATTCAGAATCTGCTGGATAGTGTTTCTGAGCAGGATAAGCTTCGGATACCATCGGTACGCGAAAGACTCGAAAAGCAGGTTCGCGAACTGTTGTCCGATGATAACTTTGACCCCAACCGCTTCGAACAGGAATTAATTTACTATGTCGAAAAATTTGATATTTCAGAGGAAAAAATCCGTCTGGCCAATCACCTCACCTACTTCCTGGAAACCATGAAGGCGCCCGAAAGTAATGGTAAGAAGCTGAATTTTATCGCACAGGAAATCGGCAGAGAGATCAATACCATTGGCTCCAAAGCGAATGACGTAACCATTCAACATCTGGTGGTTCAGATGAAGGATGAATTGGAAAAGATCAAGGAACAAACCATGAACATTATCTAACCGGATGTCCGGAAACAAGCTCTCGCTTTCTTTCTTTCAATCTGATGATACTCGCACCCTGGCGCGCAAACTGCTGGGGTGCGAACTCGTTCACGATAGTCCCGATGGCATCACCAGCGGGATTATTGTTGAAACGGAGGCATACCTGCAAGACGACCCCGCCTGTCACGCTTTTAACAGAAGAACCACCAGGACCGAGCCGATGTATGGTCCCGCCGGCACTAGTTATGTGTACCTAATCTACGGCATGTACCAATGCTTCAATGTAGTTAGCAACAGAGAAGGGATTGGCGAAGCGGTCCTCGTCCGTGCTTTACAGCCCACCTCAGGAACCGATCTCATGGCGCTCCGCCGTGGTTTGATCTACCGAAAACACGAAGTAACTACGTTTTCAAAACCAGTTGGTCTGAAAGAACTTTGTCGGGGTCCGGGAAAGCTGGCCAAGGCAATGGGAATAGACCGCGCCATTCACAATAATATTTTGCTGACCGGCGACACTTTATATATGAACGAACCCGTTCTCTCAGATTTTGAGACGGTTATCTCCCCCCGGGTCGGGATCAACGTCGGTGTTGACCTCCCCTACCGATACTACATTAAAAACAATCCTTTCGTGAGTAAACCCTGGTGACAATCGACTTCAAAAAATTCAATTCAATCCAGTAATATCCTATATGATTTACAATTCATTCTTTATCTTTGAGTTGCAAAACCCCTAATCTTGACGTACAATATGAAATCCTTCCACTCTTTCCGGTTCGCTTGGAAACCTAACCGACATGGCATTGAGTAAAATATGACCTACTCTCCTCAACTGATTTTCCTCTCGTTACTAGTTATTTTTCTGACCGGCAGCCAATGCTCATCACCGGGCAAGAATGAAACTGCTGCTGAAAAAGCCGCAAAAGTCCTGAATTTTATTCCTCAGGATGATTTTGCGGAAGACACTGTCCTGATTTTAAAATACCATAAACTGGCATCTACTTACCTGTTTCAGGACGCAGAGAAATCCATGTTCTATTCCAAACATGTGTTGCGACTATCTCAAAAACATCAATGGAACAAAGGTAAGGTGCTTGCTTACAACCTGTTAAGCACATACTATCTTCTGGACGGCAGCTATGACGTTTTGCGGGAGTTGTCCAATGAAACAATGACACTCGCACACGAGCTCGGTCTACCAATGTATACGGCACACGCCAAAAGATTTCTTGGAGAAAGTTATTCCGAATACCGCCAGTGGGACTCAGCTCGCATCAACTATGAGCAGGCTATTGTGATTTTTACCCAACTCGGAGCCGATAGCTCCCGGGCGCTGGGTATCGAAAACCTCGGTAACTCTTACCGTGAGAAAGCCATGTACAAAGATGCCATGAGATATTATGATCAGTCTTACAAGATGTTTGATAAAATGAATTCAGATTGGGGAAGGGCCACTGTACTCCAAAGTAAGGGATATATGAACGTTCGTCAGGACAATCATGTAGAAGCTGAAAAATACTTTAAAAAGAGTTTAGCATTGTTTGAAAAAATTAACAACCGTTATGGCCAGGTCAACTGCCTGAACGACCTGAGCAATACATACTATTACCAAAAACAATATGATAAGTCGATAGAATTTGGCCTGAAGGCCCTTGAATATTCTAAAATTTATCATTCCACCCAGCAAACCAACTGGGCCCTGGTGACGCTGTCGCGGTCTTACAAAGCCAAAAACATGCTTGCCGTAGCGCTGGATTATAGCCAGAAGGTAAATCACACGCGCAGGATGATCCATGACGAGTCGGTGAAACGGCAATATACCATGTACCAACTCATGTATGATAACGAGGTGATGGATTCCGAAATCCAGCAAAAGATCATTTCCGAGCAGCGGGCGGCGCAGCAATTCCTGATCGGATTTTCCTGTCTGATCATTGCTTTCACCATATTCCTGTGGTTTAATAATAAAAAATTAAGACGGAAAAATGCGGAGATACAGGAAGCGCTTATTCAAGGACAAACCATTGAAAGGAAGCGTGTTGCAGCCGAATTACACGATCATTTAGGCGGAACATTGGCTTCGTTGAACTGGTACCTTTATGGAATTGATAAAAAAATACTTTCCGAGGAAGAGAAGAAAATTTACGACAGCGTTCACCAGATGGTCGGCTCGGCCTATCGGGAGGTACGCAGTCTGTCACATAACCTGATGCCCGCCGAACTGGAAGAGCACGGACTAACCACTGCACTTGACAGGCTGATCGGGAAGCTGAACGAAAACAAGAACATTGAGTTCACTTTTAACATTTCCGGCCTCAGCAAGCGGCTCAATAACAAAATCGAGTTTGAACTTTACAGCATTGTACTCGAATTGACCAACAACATTATTAAGCATTCCGGCGCTAATAAGGCAATTATTGACCTGACGGAAAACCTAAAAAACATTACAATGGTTGTTAGTGATAACGGCACGGGAATGATTGAACCATCCCGCCAGGGCGTGGGTCTTAAAAATGTCAAAAACAGGGTCGAAAGCCTGAAAGGCAAAATTCAGATTCATACCGAGGAGCTGAGTGGAACGAAAGTGGAAATTGAAATACCAAAGGTCATCATACGATGAAAATACAGGAGTTTATAACAGCATTTGAGACGAGCCAGCAGGAAAATACTTTTAACAAGCTTTCACTAGGCAACTACAAGGGAAGCGAGGAAAATCTCAAAAATATCTATATCAAAAAAACGCTGATCCGTCACGAAGAAAAGTTCAGCTTTACTTATCGCTACAAGACCAGGGACATTGTTAAGAACTATTCTCCGGATGAAACAAAAGACTTGCTACAAAAATGGATTGGCAGCGATTTTCATGTGGCGACACTTCTGACCAGTGCATTTGAGCTGCAATTTGAAATTTTGAAAAACGGGAAGCAGACATTGAAAAAGAAGCTTTCCGAAATGGCAGAAGCTCCTTCATTAGAACATGACAGAGCCAAAAGCCGCCTGATTTCCGCCCAGGACAAACCTTATCTGCAACAACTTAACATTACCGATCAACAAGGTAATGTCTTCAAAAATGCGCAGGACAAGTACAAACAGATCAATCATTACATTGAGCTTCTGAGTAGTCTGATCAAAGAAATCCCAACGGATGGCCAGATTAAAGTAGCGGATATGGGCTCGGGTAAGGGTTATCTCACATTTGCCTTGTACGATTACCTCCATAACGTGCTGGGGTTAAAGGCCAGTGTGACCGGCGTGGAATTCCGTCCTGACCTCGTGCAACTTTGCAACCGGATCGCGAGCGAAACCGGTTTCCAGAATTTGACATTCACGGAAGGAACTATTGAAGCCTTCGACAGTGTCGGCACCAATGTGCTGATCGCGCTGCATGCTTGTGATACGGCCACCGACGATGCTATTTACAAAGGCATAACCGCAGGTTCCGACCTGATCGTGGTCGCGCCCTGTTGCCATAAACAGATCCGTCGGCAGATCGAGCAACACAAAGCTGAAAATGATGTCCGTTTTTTAACCAAATACGGCATCTTTTTGGAACGACAAGCTGAAATGGTGACCGATGGGATCAGAGCGATGATACTGGAATACTATGGCTATAAAACCAAGGTTTTTGAATTCATTTCAGATGCACATACTCCAAAAAACGTCATGGTAGTTGGTATTAAAGACCGCCGTAACCAACCCGACCAAGCTGCCATTCTGAAAAAAATCAAGGATGCAAAAGCCTACTTTGGCATTGAATATCATCACCTGGAAAGAATGGCGGGATTATAGATCAACTGACTTTTATTCCCTGGATCGCCTTTTGCATACACCGCTACATTCGCATATATATCACATCGACACCCCACTTTCCCGTGTCCGTGCGTATATTTGCAACTTTTTGAGGAAACCTGATTAACTTAATATGTGGAATAAGATAGCGACTTGCATTATCCGCTACCGGCTTTTGTGGGTTGCATTAGTGTTAGTATCAACGGTCTTTATGGCCTACGAAGCAAGTAAGATTGAACTCTCCTACAATTTTGCAAGGATATTGCCATCCAATGACCCTGTTGAAAAAGAATATCAGGATTTCAGGAAGCTATTTGGCGAAGATGGCAGCGTGATGGTGATCGGCTGGCAGGACCCGCAACTTTTTGAAATCAATAAATTTCGCGATTGGTGCAAACTCTCGCAGCAAATCAGGGAGACAGAAGGAATCAAGAATGTGCTCTCGCTGGCTAATGTTTACAAAATCGTCCGCAACGACAGCCTCACGCAGTTTGACTTCGCGCCTGTAATCCGGCAAGTGCCTTCTACCCAGGTGGAAGCGGACAGCATTAAAAAGGAAATTCTTAATTTACCCATATATGAAGGGCTTATCCTCAACAGCAAAACCAACGCAACGCTGATCGTCGTCACCTTCAATGACAAGGACCTGAACTCAAAACGTCGCCTTTCGATCGTAGGCGACATTGAAGCAATGGCTGAACAATTCGCCATCAAATACAGCACCGACCTCCACTATTCGGGAATGCCGTATATCAGGACAATCAATATGAAGAAAATATCCAGCGAAATGGAGCTTTTCATGGGACTGGCCGTATTCGTGACGTTACTGATCCTGTGGGCATTTTTCAGGTCACTTAGACTCACATTGCTATCTATTGTCGTTGTTTTGATCGGGGTCATATTTTCGGTCGGGATACTTCATTTGTTTAATTATAAAATCACCGCCCTTACCGGTCTGCTACCTCCGCTGTTGATTGTCATCGGCGTTCCAAACTGCGTTTTTCTGATCAACAAATATCAGACCGAGCTGCGATCGCATAATGATAAAGATGAAGCATTGCTGGAAATGATCCGCCAGATAGGCTTGTCTACGTTCCTGGCCAATATGACCACGGCCATTGGTTTTGGGGTTTTCTATTTCACCAATAGCATTTTGCTAGTAGAATTTGGGGTTGTTGCCGCGATCAGTGTCATGGCAACCTATGTGATTTGCCTCATCCTGCTTCCGATCACATTACATTATATGGCAGTGCCCAAGGCGCGGCATTTGAAACACCTGGAAGGAAAATGGGCGACCGGCTTTCTGAGAAAAGTCAATTATCTAGTGCATTACAAGCGCAAAGAAATATACATGGCCATGGTCGTCATGATCATTGTCTCCGCTTATGGAATGACCAAAATCAAAACCATCGGTTATGTAGTTGACGACCTTCCGAAAAAGGATGTGGTTTACACCGACTTGCGGTTTTTTGAAAAGAACTTCCACGGCGTGTTACCTTTTGAGGTGATGATCAATACCAAGCAACCCAATGGCATATTTGCTGACCAAGCCGAGGCATTGTATAAAATAAAGGCCTTTCAGAACGAAATGGCTAAGTTTCCTGAATTCTCCAAACCGGTATCAGTGGTAGAAGCTTCGAGGTTCCTCTACCAGGCTTATCGCGGCGGAGATGCCAAATATTATGCATTGCCAGGCGTGTTGGAGTTAAATAAACTGACCAATTACGTTCAGGGACAACAAGGCGCCGCAAAGCAGATGAATTCCTTCCTGAATGCTGACAAAAGCGTAACGCGTGTCAGTTTTCAAATGGCAGATGTCGGTTCAGTGCGCATTAAGCAGTTAATGCAGCAGATCAGGCCGAAAGTGGATTCGATTTTCAGTCCTGCAAAATACAAAGTGAGCCTTACCGGCCACAGTCTGGTGTTCCTGAAAAGCAATGATTACCTGCTAAGCAATTTGTACGAAAGTCTGTTAATTGCCATCGGTCTCATTGCCATTGTCGGCATGGTACTTTTCCGTTCTGTTCCAATTATTTTACTTTCCAAACTCCCCTGCCTTATCCCGCTTGCATTGACGGCCGGTATCATGGGTTATTTTGGAATCTATTTCAAACCGACCACCATTCTGATTTTCAGTATCACATTCGGCATTGCATCCGATGGTACGGTGTATTTTCTGACCCGTTACCGCGAAGAACTCTATAAGAATGGTTTAACACCTTCGAATGCAGTCACTCAATCCATATTCGGAACCGGGCTGAGCATGATTTACACCGCTGTGATCCTTTTTTGCGGGTTTATCATATTTTCTGCGTCAAGTTTTGGGGGTACGGCTGCAATGGGTGTGATGGTCTCCATTACCTTGCTGGTGGCAATGTGTACCAACCTGATCCTTCTGCCTGCTTTGCTTTTGTCAATCGCCAAACGCCAGGGTAAGGATGTGAAACCGACTTGAGTGCACACCAGACAATGCTAATCTGATCGATAAACAGGGTGCGGAGTAGCACTTGATTTGAAATACAAAAAAAAATGCCGGCTGACTATCAACCGGCATTTTTTGGCTTATTTTATCATTCTATTTTCTCAAAACTCTGATCCATCCACTCTTCCGGAATGTCGTCGAGTGCCTGTTTTAATTTATCGGCCCAGATATCTGAAATCTGTTCCAGATCCTTCTTTTCGTATCGGTGCTCAACGATCTTAAAGCTGTCTTTTTTGTAAAGAACCACATCGATCGGAAAATCCACGTCATTATTACTCACTCTTGTTGAATCGAAAGACAGGAAACCAGCTTTCAAAGCCTGCTTCATGGTCGATTTTTCATTCAGTACCCTGTTCAAAATAGCCTTTCCCTGGCCTGAATTCCCAATGATTACGTAAGGAGAACCCTCGTCGAGCTCCACCCAGTTGCCTTCCGAATAGAGCAAAAACAGCTTGTGTTCCGCATCGTCCTTCAACTGCCCGCCTACGATTGTGTTCAGGTTAAATTTCAAACCAGCGCGTTCAAGCGAAGCCCTGTCTTCCTCTGCAACCCGCTTGATCTGCTCACCAAAGGCATTGACGGCCTTGTAAAGCTTGTTGTAAACGACGCCTTCGCTGATCAGGTCTTCAAAATAGTGTACCGCCTTATCCCGCACGGACCGCAGCCCGCTAGTCATGATAAAAAGAGAATAATTATCTTTTTGGGTCACATACATTTTCTTTTTTACAGTTGTATTCGTGCCAGCTGTAATGCGGGTGTCGGCCAATGCCACAAGCCCTTCTTTTACTTTTATTCCTAAGCAATAAGTCATTTTTCTTAATTTATATTTTGTCCCGCAACCGTGTTTTTCAATGTTCGATTTGACGGGACAAGTACTTAAACAGCCTCAAAAGTACCAAATTGAATAACGGATCGGTCAAAAAAGTCCGTTTTAATCATTATTTTTTTCAAATTGCAAAATAACATTGCCTGTCAATATGATTGAAACCGTACACCTTTTCCCACTACTGGACGCTAAACTGATCAAACTTTTACGATCACTTTCACCCGACGATTGGAACAGGCCTACCGTTGCGAAATTGTGGACTGTGAAAGATGTGGCCGCTCACCTGCTGGATGGAAACCTGCGTGCATTGTCGATGGTACGGGACGCGCACAGCACACCGCCGGATCGTGAAATCAACTCGTACGCTGATCTGGTGGGTTTTCTTAATCAATTGAATGCGGATTGGGTACATGCATCCAGGAGACTAAGCCCGCAAGTGTTGACAGATCTGCTGGAAACTACCGGAGCACAGTATTCTGAACTGATGCAAACGCAAGAAATGGACACCGACGCAATTTTCTCAGTGGCTTGGGCAGGCGAGCAAATTTCCAAAAACTGGTTTCACATTGCACGTGAGTACACCGAAAAATGGCATCACCAGCAACAGATCCGCGACGCCGTTGGTCAGCCAGGGATTATGACGCGGGAACTGTTTTCACCATTTATTGAGACATTACTCCGCGGGTTGCCGCATACCTATCGTAACACCAACGCATCTTTGGGAACCGGAATTCACATTCAAATTACATTGGAAGGATCCATGGACTGGTACCTGGTCCGACATCAGGATCGCTGGGAAATCGCGAAAGAATTTACAACCCAGCCGGTTGCAGGCATTCAACTGGATGCAGATACCGCGTGGAAGCTCTTCACCAAAGCATTGACGCCCGCTCAGGCGTCACAAACGGTTATTTTAACCGGGAATGAGGCCCTTGCTGCCGTTGCTTTAAACCTCATTGCTGTCATGGCCTAACCGTGATTGATGGTTGAAGTGACGCAGTTTAAAAATTTAACACTGTTAAAAATAAACCCCAATCGATCCAAACAGGCATCACTGAGGTATATGTTAACATGAAACGCTATTCCATACTACTCACACTATGCCTGATGCTTATGTGCTGCAAGAGCAATCCGGCGCCTGCGGGCCAAAGCAATAACGACGACACGCCCGGACTGAAATACCTCGCACTGGGAGATTCCTACACCATTGGAGAGAGCGTCACCATAGCCGAAAGATGGCCGGTCATACTGGCCAAGGACTTGACAAATGCAGGAAAATCAGTAAAGAATCCTGAGATTATCGCACTCACTGGCTGGACAACCCGCGACCTGCTCAACGCCCTGGAAAACCACAAACCGTCCAATCAGTATGACGTGGTTTCGCTGCTGATCGGCGTGAATAACCAGTATCGGGGGAGAGATATAGAAGAGTACCGGAAGGAATTTCGCGAACTGCTTTTAAAAAGTATCGGATATGCCAGCGGCGCAGCATCCAAAGTGTTTGTACTATCCATTCCCGACTGGGGCGTAACACCTTATGGTGCTGGTAACCGTGAAAAAATTGGCGCCGAGATTGACAATTTTAACAAAGTCGCAAAAGAAGAATGTGACAGGGAAAAAGTAGTTTTCATCAACATCACCGACATTTCCAGAAAAGCATTAAATGATCCGGCGATGCTCGCCGATGATAAGCTTCACTACTCCGGAAAAATGCATCAGTTATGGGTCAATGAGGCGCTGCCGAAAGTAAAGTCACTACTTTGAGATAACACTAAAAACCTTCCCGAGTGTTTCGGGAAGGTTTATGTACTATTATTCCAAAATTCTATAACCTTTATTACGCTTCCTGCAAAGCTTTCAGCCTGATTACCAGACCATTCATTTCCAGACTGGGACGGATTTGGCACGATAAGCGACTATTCATATCGGCATCAGGCAGTGTGTCCAACGTCGTCAGCTCAGTGTCATTGCATTCAGGAAGTTTGTCCGCTCCTGCTAGTACTTCTATATGGCAGGTGGCGCATAACCCCATACCGCCACAGGTCGCCATAATATCGTATTCGCAGGCTTTGAGGATTTCCATTAAATTGAAACCCATATCAACTGGCACTTCCAGGTCCTGGCGCTCGCCTTCGTTATTTTCTATCGTGATATTGATCATGGCTAAAATGCGTTAACACCGTTAACGGTTGTGTATTTGAAACTCAATTTCTGATCTGGATATACGTATTTAAATGCGCTCTGCATCATAATCGCCGCCTCGTGAAATCCGCAAAGGATCAGTTTCAGCTTTCCGGGATAGGTATTAATATCGCCAATGGCATAGATCCGCTCCACATTGGTAGAGTAGTCGACTGTATTGACGGTCACTGCGGATTTTTCAACGCCTAGCTTCCAGTCAGCGATCGGGCCGAGTTTTGGGCTGAGGCCAAAAAGTGGGATAAAGTGGTCGGTAGGAATGGTAGTGATGGATTTATCATTTCCCAAAATCGAAACCTCTTTCAAGACACCGTTTCCGCCCAGGCTGCTGACCTGTGATTGCAGTATGAGGTTGATTTTTCCTTTTTCAGCGAGTTCAAATACTTTTTCCGCAGAGTCGGGCGCCCCCCTGAATGTGTCTCCCCTGTGTACAAGCGTCACCCGTGAGGCAATGTCCGCAAGAAATATCGTCCAGTCAAGGGCAGAGTCGCCGCCGCCGGCAAGTACCACATGCTGATTTCGGAACTGTTGGGGCTTTTTCACCATATAATGTACACCCTTGCCTTCAAAATACTCAAGTCGTTCTACGGCTGGCTTCCGTGGCTCAAAACTACCCAGCCCGGCAGCGATCACGACTACTTTACAATGCACTGCGGTGCCTTCATTGGTAGTAACAATGTAGCTTTCATCCTCCTGTTTTTCAAGAGATTGAACGCGTTCGCCTAACGTAAATCCGGGTTTAAATTCCTCGATCTGGATCAAAAGATTTTTAACAAGGTCCTCGGCAATGATACCGGGAGCCCCTGGAATATCGTAGATGGGTTTTTGAGGATAAATTTCGGCAAGTTGTCCGCCCACTATGGGCAATGCGTCGATGAGGTGGCAACGCATTTTTAGTAATCCGGCTTCGAACACTGCGAAAAGGCCGACTGGTCCGGCGCCGATGATGCAAATATCTGTGGTAATCATATTAAAGTATGAATGAGAATTTTGGAAATTTTGATACTCCAAAAGTACTTCCCATTCATACCCTACGCCAATCACAATTGGTTATCCGTAATAACTATAAGTTATCATCATTTGTCGTCAGTGATCATGAACTGCATCATATCCCTTAAAATTTCAATGTTTACTTCCACCGTTCCTTCCATTTTAAGACGCTCGTCGTCGGCGTGGACATCTTTTCCTTCCCAAACGATTTTCAGGTTTTTGGCACGAATAGTAGTAAAATTAATTTCATGGCCTTTTTCCCCATTGATCTGGCTCAGCAGAAAGGATTCGAACTTCTTCCGATGTGCTTCCGAAATTAGCACGAGGTCCAGGTAGCCATCACCGGGATCCGCATCGGGCGCCAATACCAGGTTGGGTCCGAGAGAGCGAATGTTCATGACTTCCACCATAATATATTCGCCGGAATGGTCCACTCCATCGGCAATGATCTTACAGGGCCGGGCTTCATAATTTAATACGATATCGTATAGCACTGCCCTTGCCGCTTTTAATTTTTCCTCCACACTCTCCCCGATCTCATCCTCAATTTTGCTCATTACCTTCATCAGTCTTGGGAAAATCCCGTAGCCAAATGCTTCCAGAAAAAACAAACCGTCCCTGATTCCGTGAACCTTACCTATATCAAAAGTTTGTAAATGGTTGTGGTGCCATTTCACGACAATGTCCCGCGCTTCGCCTGAGATTTGCAGCGCGCCGGCAATGTTGTTAGCCGTACCATGAGGAAGCAATGCGAGCGGGTACTGCTTTTCTAGCAGTTTTCTTTTCATCAACGCCTTCGCCACTCTTCGGACTGTGCCATCGCCTCCGGCAATGATCAGAAAATCTGTTTGCTCATCAAATGCATCCCAGCCATCCTCTTTCACGGACGAATAGGCACATTCAAACCCTTCTTCCTCGATTAATTTAACAAGTTCTATTTTAGAAAAATCATTGTCCCCGGCAGTCGGGTTGTGCAAAAGGTTCGTTTTTTTCATACAGCGATGGTTAGGATATATGTGAATTTATAAAAAACATACCAGGCATAATTTTATTAGAATAACCGTAAAAACGATATACGTATGAAAATCCTGGTAACAAACGACGATGGAATTTATAGTCCCGGAATTGCTGCCTTGGCTAAAATTGCTTCAAGGTTCGGAGAGGTAAAAATTGTGGCACCTGATGTGGAACAGTCTTCCATGGGCCATGCCATCACAGCTTCCAGACCGCTTTCTTATAAAAAATCGCCTATCGATTTTAATGGTATAGATGCCTATCGCGTCAATGGGACACCTGCCGACTGCGTTGCGCTCGGTCAGCATTTGTGGGATAAACCTGATGTAGTACTTTCCGGAATTAACCTGGGGCCCAACTTGGGAAATGCCATGTGGCACTCCGGAACATTAGCAGCTGCCAAGCAAGCGGTACTTTTCGGTATCAAGGGCATTGCATTGAGCACTCCCACCGACATTGAACCCGATTTTGATGCATTGGACCCATTTGTAGAAAGAGCGTTAGACCTGCTTTTCAAAAATCCACATCTTAATCTTGTCAATGTCAATTTCCCGCACAATCCGCAGGGGGTGCGGTGGACCAGGCAGTCGGTGCGACTTTACGACAATAATATAGTCCCGGCGCTTGATCCAATGGGCAGAAAACATTACTGGTTTACCGTCATACCATTAGAACCGGCCGAGGAAGGTACCGACCGCTGGGCGATTGAAAATCACTTTGTTTCGATCACACCATTGCGCCTTGATCTGACGAATGAGGCCGAGCTGATCAAAGCACAACTAGCCTATCCTATCGTCTGATAATCACGTTCATTATCACGGAATCCTGCCCTTCAATTACTATTTTTAGGGGCAGGATTCTTTTTTATAAAGTCTTTGTAGCTGAATTAAGGGGTAGAATGGCCAAAAAAACGTCTTCTTTTCTGACAGACAATTTTAATCCATTCCTGAATCCGAGAAATTCTTTTTCTTCACTATGAAACAAACCAAAATAGGCAATTACCGCTGGGTTATTTGTGCTTTATTATTTTTTGCCACCACAATCAATTACATCGACAGACAGATTCTCGGATTACTGAAACCCACTCTTGAAACGGAATTCAACTGGACTGAAAGTGACTATGCCAACATTGTAATGGTTTTTGCGGGCTTCTACGCGCTGGGTTACATTGTTTTCGGAAACATTATTGACAAAATCGGCTCCAAACTGGGCTATTCTATATCCATTATTATTTGGAGCATTGCCGCCATTTTGCACGCATTGGTCAAAAGCACCTATGGATTCGGAGCAGTTCGCGCACTTTTAGGTCTGGGTGAGGCAGGTAACTTTCCTGCGGCAGTGAAAGCTACCGCTGAATGGTTTCCAAAACGTGAGCGTGCATTGGCAACCGGTATTTTCAACTCCGGTACCAGTATCGGGGCAGTCGCAGCCCCCATTTTAGTACCCTGGCTTTTAGGTGCTTACGGCTGGCGGGAGGCGTTTCTGATCACCGGCGCGCTGGGCTTTATCTGGTTGATATTCTGGTGGTTATTCTACGAAATCCCTTCCCGTCATAAAAAAGTAACGCCTGAGGAATACGAATACATCCACAGCGATAATGAAGTGGTGGCCGGAGAAGTCCAGAAACCGATCCATTGGACCAAACTTATACAACTTCGCCAGACGTGGGTTTTCATTGTAGGTAAATTCCTGACTGATCCGGTGTGGTGGTTTTTTCTATTCTGGCTACCCTCCTACTTTGCAACCACATTCGCATTAGATCTTAAAAAGCCTAGTCTGCATTTAGCAATCGTTTACACGGCTACCACATTCGGTAGCATTGGCGGCGGATATTTGTCTTCTTATTTAATCAAAATCGGCTGGGCACCATTGCGGGCAAGGAAAACCACATTGCTGATCGTGGCCTTTGCAGTGCTCCCGATCATTCTTGCGCAGTTTGCGACTAACATTTGGGTAGTTGTAGGGATCATTAGCATTGCCACCGCAGCCCACCAGGCTTGGAGTGCTAATATTTTCACTGTCGTATCTGATATTTTCCCAAAACGAGCGGTAAGTTCGGTGGTAGGCATCGGCGGAATGGCCGGTTCACTGGGTTCTACATTCTTCCCGTTGCTGGTTGGCGCGCTCTTGGATTACTATAAAGGAACAGGAAATATCGGCGCCGGGTACAATATTTTGTTCATGATCTGCGGATTGGCTTATTTTGTCGCCTGGGTGATCATTCATTTTTTGACCAAAAATATGAAACCGGTTGAAGAATCGTTAAGAGATTAAGTTTTAAAACTGACTGTTACACAGTTACCACAACGCTACTAATTTTGCAGAATTAATATATTGAAATGAAAAAGTACCGCTATCACTTCCTTTTTCTGGCCGTTTCCTTTACGCTGATCTATTGTAAGTCAAATAAACAAACCGCGTCGAAGGTACCTGCTGCCCAGGAAGTCGCCAAACAGGAAACTGCGGCGGAAACGCCAGGCAGATCGCCTTTTATTTCCCCCGAAAAGACCATCGCTAAAATGCAGATTGAAGATGGTTTTGAGGTAAAACTGGTGGCTTCCGAGCCGTTGGTAAGCTCGCCGGTGGCTATGCAGTTCGACGATAAAGCGAGAATGTGGGTCGTGGAAATGACCGGTTATATGCCTGACACCATCGGGACCGGCGAGGACATCCCCAATGGCAACATTGTAATCCTGGACGATAAGGACAAAGATGGCGTGTACGATAACCGAACGGTAATTATCGATTCACTGGTATTGCCGAGAGCCATTTGCCTGATCGAAAATGGCATACTGGTTGCCGAGCCTACCAACCTCTGGTTTTACGAGATCAAGAATGACAAAGCCGGAAAAAGAATGCTGGTGGATGATAAATATACCGAGGGAGGTAATGTCGAGCACCAGCCCAATGGCCTGCTGCGTGCAATGGATAACTGGATCTACAATGCCAAATCCGACAAACGTTATCGCAAAGTAGGTAGCAAATGGCTCATTGAGCATACGCATTTCAGAGGTCAATGGGGCATTTGCCAGGACAATTACGGACGACTTTACTACAATAATAATTCTCAAAATCTGCTGGGCGATTACTTTCCTGCTGGCTTAGGTGCCTCCAACAAAAACCAGAGAGGCGTTGCCGGTTAT
>NZ_JBDSFX010000081.1:0-134464 GCF_039919315.1 Dyadobacter sp.
TGAGTTGGTTGAGTAGGACTGTCAAGCTGAGCGGAGCCGAAGCATTGTGCACAATGCTTCGGCTCCGCTCAGCTTGACAGTCCTACTCAACCAACTCAGCGTTCAAAGTAATCTCTGCATTCAACAACTGAGAAATCGGGCATTCTTTTTTGGCTTTGTCGGCGATCTCGGCGAATTGTTCTGCGGCTACGCCTGGAACCTTGGCTTTCAGGTCAATCGCGCTTTTAGTAACCTGGCCTTTGGCCGGATCCAATGTAACGGTTGCCGTTGCATTCAGCTCATCGGCAGTGAAACCGGCCGCGTTCAGTTCGAAGCTTAGTTTCATTGCAAAACAGCTGGCGTGCGCTGCTGCGATCAATTCCTCGGGGTTGGTCCCCTTACCTTCCGCAAAACGGGTATTGAAAGAATACTGGGTATTTTCAAGGACAGTACTTTGGGTGCTGACAGTTCCGGCTCCTTCTTTTCCGGTTCCTTTCCAGACTGCGGTTGCTTTACGATTGATCATATTCTGGCTTTTTTTAATTTAGATTTGGTTCAATATTTGATTGTCTGGTGGGAAAAGTAACATCTATCGCTCTTTTACGCAAATTATTATATTATTAAAATGAGCAATAAACAGGCATTTACCTCAGTTCCAGAGTATGCCGGTGCCGATGCCAATTTAGTTAACGAAAGTTAATAGCCTGTACCGATTTAAACTTTATTATTGCATTATCATCTAAATTCAAAATTCATTCAAATCTCAATTTAATTAGCACAATCATGAACAAGAAACTCATTCCCCTATTGCTGGTACTAGTTGCGCTCTTTCAAGGCTGTACCGGACCAGAAGGACCTCCGGGACCAGAAGGAGGAAGCATAGATGTCACAGGAGCTACCTTTGACCTGGTTGGTGTAAATTTTACCGCCGCCAACGACTTCCGGTCTACAATGACTTACACTGATGCCAAAGTTACCGTGCTAGAATCGGATGCCGTACTAGTCTACATACATTGGGAAACTGTTACCGCAGGCGGCGAAAATCTCAAAGTATTCCGTTTGTTGCCTCAAACTCATTTTTTTACCAATAATGGTATTCTCACCTACAACTTCGATCAAACAAAAAGAGATTTCTCTATTTTCCTCGATGGCAACCTGAACCTGGCCGCACTTGCTGACGACTGGACCAAAAATCAAGATTTCAGAATTGTGATCGTCCCTGCCGATCCTGCGCGTAAAAGCGGTTCTGTGGATTACAACGATTACAATGCAGTCGTGAAAGAGTTCAATATTGACGAATCTAAAATCCGCACTGTTTCCGCTCATTAATTGGCACGAATTTTTAAACAGTAGGGTTTCTGAAAAATTTTTAATAAAATCCGGTAATTTTTTACCGGATTTCCCTTTTGCTTACTATGAAAGACACTGTTAACACATTGTTTCTACTGCTTATCGTTGGTTCTTTCGCCTTTGCCCAAAGTTTTCGGGATGAAACCGATCAATATAGGGAGAAGTACCGGAAAGAATTTTTACACGCCTCCAACTCTCCATTGAAAGAGGCGGATCTTCCTTTTCTACAATTTTACGATCCGGATTCAACCTACCGCGTCACGGCACGATTTGAGAAAAGCAAAAGCGAATCGTTTGAAATGCCCACTTACAGCGGCGTCAAAAAAACTTACGTGAAATACGGCACGTTAAAGTTTAGGCTCAATGGCAGGAAACATTCGCTGAACGTATACCGAAGCCTGAGCCTGCTGGCAGTTGCCAAGTACAAGGATTATCTTTTTATTCCTTTTAAGGACAAAACCAATGGCAATGTATCCTACGGTGGTGGGCGCTACCTGGATTTGAAAACCACAGATTTAAAGGATAATACCTATGTGCTGGATTTCAATAAGGCTTACAACCCCTATTGCGCTTACAGTGACGGCTATAACTGCCCCATACCTCCCTCGGCCAACCATCTGGCCGTTGAAATTCATGCTGGTGAGAAAAACTTCGATAAAACCCATCAGGAAGCGCGTTTAAGATAAACTATTTGCTTCTTTGCCAATACACAAAAAATGCCCGGCTTGTGATTCACAGGCCGGGCATTTTCTTATTTATCAATTGTTTTAAGCTTTCAACAGATCCTTTTGTTTGAGGATTCTTTCAAAAACTTTAATGTCATGCTCAGAAGTAAAGATATTGAAGGGAAGATAAACAAACTGTCCTTTTGAAATTACAAGCACGTAAGCATCTTTATCCTTGTAACCGTCCAGGATCTGCTCCCATTTCATCACACTACCTTCCTTTTGGTTCAATTTCATCAGGATTTGACGGTTGTCGATTTCATATTGAAATCTCTCAAACATCGGTTTGTACTGGGCAAGCTGCGTGATACCTGTGAACTGGATCAGCCAGAACAAAACGTATAAGGCTGCGCCGACCAATACGGTGATATAAATCCAAAGATTAGGGTACACGCCGGTCAGGTTCAGTATCGCATTCACGAGGATCAGGGCCAGTGGGACCAATCCCCATTTAAGCTGCGTCTTGAAAAAGTAACGCATGGCCAGTGTGATGTATTTCTTGGTAGGTAAAGCGTATTTTTTGGTACGGACCGCTGCTGGGTTCGTAGGCATCTGGTAGACGGGCTGGTGTTTGTTCACCGAAACTTTGGCCATAATTCAATTTAAATTAACAATTCTGTTTTCCCGGGCGCAATGTAAATGTTGGAATTGACGCACAAAAATGAAGTGCAAAGTTAGAAAAAACCAATTGACATATCAGAAAGGTGCTGAAATAAAAAGTAGTTATGAGAATTTAGTGTAATTTGTCTTTCTTAACTACGTTGATCATTGAAACGGCTCATTACAGGCCCATATCAGTTGCGACCTTTGAACGATCATATCCAAAACTAAATGAGTTTTCTGTTTCCATCTTTTTTATGGGGTTTACTGGCTATATCTGTTCCTATCGCCATTCATATATTTAATTTCCGGCGCACCAAGAAGGTTTATTTTACCAATGTTGCATTTTTAAAGGCGGTCGAAACCAAAACCCGCTCCATTCGCCAGATCAAGCACTGGCTGATCCTGGCAACTCGTATCCTGGCCATCGCTTGTCTGGCGCTTGCCTTCGCACAGCCATTTCTTCCAGCCGAAAACAGGCTCTCGGTGGACAAAAGAGGCATTACCAGCCTTTATCTTGATAATTCGCTAAGTATGGAAAGCGAGCTCAACAACAAAAGATATCTGGACATTGCGACCAGCAAACTCAGCGATCTGTTGGGAATCTTCAAGAATGCTACTTCGCTCCAACTGGTTACCAACGATTTTTCTGCGCAAGAACAAGGTTTGTACCCGGCCGAAAAAGTTCGCGACCGGCTCACTACCATTGCATTATCCAACACACCCAGGACATTCGAACAGATCTACAAGCGTCAGGAAAATTTGATGGAGCGTCACGCTCATACCGGGAGAAACCAGTTCTTCTGGTTCTCCGATTTTCAGAAAAGTACTGCCGGAAATTTGGCCGATATTAAAACTGACAGTACTAACCAACTTTTTCTGGTGCCCGTGCAGGCGGAGGCTGAGAAGAATGTTTTTGTAGATTCCGCCTGGTTAAACACCCCCTTCATTCGCGAGCTGCAAAACAATATCCTGTTTGTTAAAGTCAGTAATTCCGGCAAGCAGGAAGCCAGAAACGTGGTGCTGAAACTAAGCCTGGACAACACGCAGGCCTCCACAGCGTCGGTCAATGTGCCGTCCAATGGCAGCGCGACTGCCAAGTTCAATTTCAATCTAAAAGGTAAAGGCTTTAAAAAAGGCCAGATCACCTTCGACGACTTCCCGGTCACATTCGACAACAATTATTACTTTGTGCTCAATGCCTCGCCATTGATCCGTATCCTGCATATTTACGGCCAAAAATTTGCGGGGAACTATATTGAGAATGTGTATGCCAATGATAGTCTGTTTTCCATGCAGAGTTACAGCGCTCAGAATGTGGATCCCGGCCTGATCAAAGATGCTGACCTGGTGGTATTGGAAGGTGTCGGACAGCTTTCGGGCTCATTACCTCAGGATTTGCAGGACTTTGTCAGGAAAGGCGGAAGTTTGGCCGTAGTTCCCTCCACCTCGCCCAATGGTGAGAGTTACAACCGTTTTCTTTCCGGTCTGGGCATCAATGGTCTGGAAGCCTTCGCCAATACGAGCCCTTCACCTGTGGCTATCGCTGCTCCTGATCGTAACAACCCTTTTTTCAGTGATGTTTTTGAAGAATCAGTCAGGCAGGAAATAAACCTGAACTTGCCCTCGGCTTCCGCGGTGTGGAACTGGGCCAATGCGGGCCAGCTACTCCTTACGCTGCGAAACGGGCAAACCTATCTTAACCAGGCGACTTCCGGTACCGGCAAGATCTATTTGTTTGCCGCCCCATTCAATCCGGAATATGGCAATGTACCTCAGCACGCGATTTTTGTGCCCGTGATGTATAAGATCGCCGCTTCCAGCGTCCGGGCGCAGCGGACTTCTTATAAATTTGACGAAAATCCCATTACACTGCCGATCGGCAACTCAGAAAGCAATTCGGTTTACAAACTACGCCGTGGCAAAGTGGAAATTATTCCCTTGCAGCGCATAGCAGGAAACCAGCTTTTACTGGAAATCCCGGAAGGCGATCAGCTCGGGGAAGGCCTTGACGCAGGCTATTTTGATCTGCTACGCGACAACAAAGTCGAGCAGATCATTGCATTAAACCATAATAATTCAGAATCCAGGCTGCAATACTATTCCCCCGGCGAGTTGCGGGCCGCTTTTTCGGGACAAAAAAATGTACAGGTTTTTGACCGGATCGATGATGATGCATTTTCAACGGCATTCCAGCAGCAGAACATGGGTACCAGCCTGTGGAAATACTTTTTATACGCTGCACTTTTCTTTTTACTGACTGAAATTGCGCTGATCAGGTTGATGAAATAGGTCGGAAAATCTGTCAGGATTTCTGAACAATTTTGTCGAAAGAATTTAGTAGGGTTTTATGTTAGCGGTTTTTACACCAATTTTGCATCATACATTCTCTTTAATAAATGCTTTCATCCCGAATAGGTATTCTTGGCGGTGGCCAGCTTGGATTAATGCTTTTGCAAGCTGCTGTGGACTGGAACCTTGACATTCACGTGCTGGACCCCGATGCTGACGCACCGTGCAGAAATATTGCCCCCCACTTCACCCAGGGTTCATTACAAGATTACGATACAGTTTACGAATTTGGTAAAACACTCGATGTGATTACCATTGAAATAGAAAAGGTTAATGTGGAGGCGCTCGAAGCGCTGGAAAAAGAAGGAAAACGGGTTTACCCACAACCTGCGGTGATCCGCCTGATACAGGATAAACGCGTCCAGAAGCAGTTTTACCGCGATCATAACCTTCCTACAGCTGATTTCATACTGACCGATAACCGGGAAGACGTCTTTCAACATACTTCATTTTTACCCGCATTTCACAAGCTTGGAAAAGACGGCTACGACGGTCGTGGCGTTCAGCGGCTGGCCAGTGAAGCTGATCTAGACAAAGCCTTTGATCAGCCCGGTTTGCTGGAAAAAGCAGTTTCGTTTGAAAAAGAACTGGCTGTGATCGTAGCGCGAAATGTCAGCGGTGAAATCACGACATTCCCCACAGTGGAAATGGTTTTTCATCCGGAATTAAACCTGGTTGAATATCTTTTTGCCCCTGCCGAAATCGCAGAAGACATTGAGCACAAAGCCCAGGAAATTGCAAACAATACCGCTGAGGCTTTCGGTATTGTCGGTCTGCTGGCCGTAGAGCTGTTTTTGACGCATGACGGCGACATACTCATCAATGAAGTTGCTCCGCGCCCGCACAACAGCGGGCATCACACGATCAGGGCCAATGCTACCTCGCAATACGAGCAACACTGGAGAGCGATCCTGAACCTGCCCTTGGGCAGCACATTGGCTTACGGGCCATCCGCGATGGTGAATTTACTGGGTGAAGCAGGATTTGAAGGGCCGGCCGTTTATGAAGGAATGGAGACGCTTTTGGCCACCGATGAGGTTTTTCCTTTCCTGTACTGGAAGGCCATTACTAAGCCATTCAGAAAAATGGGACATATCACCATTATGGATGCCAGTATTGAGGCTTTAAAAGAAAAGGTTGATTTTGTGAAGAAAAATATAAGAGTGATCAGTACAGAGGTTAAGCAATAATAGCATGGTTGGAATTATTATGGGAAGCCTTTCGGACAGAAAGGTAATGCAGCAGGCAGCTGACGCACTTTCGGAGCTGGGTATCGAATTTGAAATGGAGATCGTATCCGCACATCGTACGCCTGAACGTATGCTCGAATATGCATCCACTGCGCGCGGTCGCGGCTTGCGGGTGATCATTGCCGGAGCAGGTGGTGCGGCGCATTTACCCGGCATGGTGGCCTCGCTTACTTCGCTACCCGTCATTGGGGTTCCGGTACTATCGAGCAACTCTATTGATGGCTGGGATTCAGTACTTTCGATCCTGCAAATGCCTTCGGGCGTGCCTGTGGCGACCGTAGCGCTGGACGGCGCCAGGAATGCAGGAATTTTGGCTGCGCAGATCATCGGCGCAAGCGATCAGGAAGTTGGAAAACGCCTCGATGCATTTAAAGAAGGCTTGAAAGACAAAGTCGCCACCATGAATGAGGAATTGAGAAATCAACTTGTAAAGTAGACGCACTTTATTATTTTCGTGTAAAATTAACTCCACTAAAAATTGACTCCCGGCCACGCTATGGAAGACGAATTCCCTAAAAAAAGAAATATCCGTCCTACTGAAAAGTCCAATTTGCCCATTGTTACGCTGCTGGTATTAGTTCTTTTGGTATTGGCTATGCTCTATGTCGGCTACGAATATATTTCCGATAGTTCCTCCAATTCCGAGGAGCTGACTTCGGTGGTTGTGGACTCTACATTGGAAGAATCTGCGGTAGGCGAGCCTGTTTCTGATGAGCCAGCGCCTACCGAGGAAGCCTCAGAAGAAAAGAAGCCGCAGCCTGAAAAGGAGAAAGCAAAAGAGGTTGAGAAGGCCAAAGAACCTGAAAAAGCCGAAAAACCTGCGATATCTGCTGCTTCGATTGGCGGAGAGCAAATCACGCACACCGTTCAAAGCGGCGAGACTTTTTCGAGCATCGCATCCCGCTACAATCTCAAAACTGAGACGGTGCAGGGATTGAATTCTTCCGTTTCAGTTGTTAAATCCGGTGTTACCAAACTGAAAATACAGGTTCAAACGGTGCATACCGTCGGCCCTGGTGACGTGCTTCGGGTAGTGGCAAGCAAGTACGGAGTGACCAAAGAAGCGATCATGAAAGCGAATGGAAAGTCTAGGGATTTCTCCGAAAGAGGCGAAAAACTGATCATTCCTTTCTCTTCCAAAAAATAGGACGACATAGCACATTAACATAAAAAACCCGGCCTGATCGCTCATTCCGGGTTTTTATTTTGTACTGAGTCGAAGGATTTAATATCGTTATTCCTTAGTTGAAACTTCTTCCGCCCCGGTCTCCTCCACCTGACGGCATCCCTCCTTCTCCCCGTTCGAAGTCACGTCTGCGGTTGTTATCATTGGCTGGCATCTTGCCGAAGTTTTTCAGTGTGTAGGTGAATGTCAGCATGGCATATTGTGTCAAAACTCGGCTGGTTACATCCTGCACGTAGGTCTCAGTGACATTGCGGCTGATACTGTTGTTTTGTTTCAATATATCAAATACCGTCAGTTTGAGTTCTCCTGCATTGTTTTTAAGGAATTTCTTGCCAATGCTCGCATTCCATAAGGTAAAGTTTTGGTTATATCCCTGTCCCAAACCGCGGTACGACTGGTTGTTGATATCACTTTGCAATACAAATCCTTTTCCAAAGATCCAGTTAACCCGGCCGGTAATGCCCTGCGTGTAATAGTTGTTGTTCAGGTTGGGCTGAATGGTGTTGCGCACTACATTGTAATTCCCTGAGTAGGAAACAGTAAAGTCCAGTTTCTCGCTAATGTTGCTACTCACCACCAGGCCTTGGGAAACCGCATAGGTGTTGGAATAGTTGGAAATATCATTGATCATACCCGGCGATCTCACATAATTGAAGCCGGTCGTCAGATTAATGTTCAGCTTCAACGGTGCTACCGGTTTTCCATAGGCCAAAAACGTTCTGGCATTCCAGCTACCATCCACATTGATCGGCGTAGTGAGCTTCGAGCCGCGTTCCATCACAATACCGCTTGGCAAAGTTGTTGGCTGCTGTGCGATGAATGTAGAGTTCACGATCGCATTGTTGGTCTGGGTAACAAACACCATGGCATTGAAACTATATGGTCTGTTGGCCCCAGCCAGCGAGTAGCGCACATTGAACATATTGCGGTATTCCTGTTTCAAATCCGGGTTACCCGCAGTCAGAGATAATGGATCACTGTTGTCAATCACATTTTGCAGTTGCGAAATCGATGGCTGATTGGTAGAGCTACGGAAAAATGTCCGGAACTGAGTACCTGATTTGGATCGGTAATTCAACATAAAGTTAGGCAGCACATTGGTAAAAGACTGATCCACTTTGTTGTTGTTGGGAGCAAGCTGCTGGCTATAAAGGCCGGTGTTTTGAAAATCAACGCCCAGGTTGGCAGACCAGCTGTTTTTACGGTAGCGATATCCTATTCCAGCCCGGTTGGTAATGTAGCGGTTGTCAAAATTGTTGGAAAGCAATGTATCCAGATCCGAGTATGTATTCGAATCAAAGCTCATATTGTAGGTTTCTCTGCTCGAATTGCTGTTACTGACCGTCAATCCATAATTGAACTGCAATTGGCCGGTTGTGCTGATCGGCTCGGTGTAGATCAGGTTGCCGCCAAGTGTGATCCCATCGGATTTGGTAAAGCTGCGCTGGTCAATGGTATCTCCGCGCATCGCCGTGTCGGGCAGCGTAATGCCGTAATACATGTTTTTGGAATACAGATCACGGATACCGTCGCGGTCATTCATTTGCGTGTTGACATTCAGCGACAATGTGCGGCCTTTTTTGGCAAAACTGTGACGGAACAACAGATCATTGGAAAAGTTGTAGCCATTGTTCTGGCTGCGCTGACTGTTATCGGTGCTGTTCACATTGCTGCCATTTGCGAGCGTAGTCAAACCTGCTTTGACGCTGGTGGAATGGTTATCCTGAAAACTTAACCGCGGGGTAATGATCAGCGAGTTGTTAGCATTGATGTTGTATTCAACCCGGAAATTGAGTCTGTGATTGGAGTTGGTGCTAGACGTACGGCTGTTTTCATTGTAAAACTGGTTTCCAGTTCCTCCCGAAAGGAAATATTCCTTCTCAGTAGTCTGCGCATTGGTATTACCGGTACGGTTATAAAAGTAGCTTCCTGAAACGTCCACCTTCTTGCCGAACTTGTTGGCGTAATTCAAACCAAAAGAATTGGTACCCGTTATGCCGCTCTGGTTTCCCACCAGAAAGTTATTGGATGCGCCTCCCCCGCCTCCGCCTCTTCCACCACCGCCACCGCTACTACCGGTCACGCCCAGCAGATCCTGACTGGAAAAGTTCTGCATGTTGATATTGTTGCTCAGCCCAATCACCGAAATCCGTTGATTGCCTTTGAAGAAACTAATATTTCCTCCCGCCTGGTAGCGATTATCCAGACCATAGCCTGCGAAAACCTTTCCAAACTGGCCCATTTTACGGTCGGCCTTAGTGACGATATTAATGGTTTTTTGTCCATTGCCATCATCAAAACCCGTAAATTGGGCCTGATCGCTGAGCTTATCAAAAACCTCGATTTTATCGACAATTTCTGCGGGTAGGGATTTCAATGTAAGTGCGGCATCGTCTCCGAAAAACGGCTTACCATCTACCAGCACGCGATTCACGGTTTCACCATGCGCAGTTACCGTACCATTGGTGACGGTAATGCCGGGCATCTTCTGAATGAGATCTTCCGTGGTAGCGTCAGGATTGGTTTTGAATGCGGCTGCATTAAACTGGGTGGTGTCGCCCTTCTGTTCCATGGCTGTGACCTGGCCTACCACTTTTACTTCTTTCAAATTGGCGACGGCTTCGGTCAGCGTAATATTGCCCAGGTCTTCGATATCGTTATTGACATCGACAACCTTAGAGACGTCTTTGTAGCTCAGGTAGGAAACTTTGACCAGGTATGCAACCTGCCTGGTCAGACCGGTAAACGAGAATTTACCATTCACATCCGTCGTGACATACTCAGGCTTAGCTTCGGGCGTATCGCGGCTTACGGCCACATATGCACCTACTACCGGGGAGCGGTTCGCGCTATCCAATACAGTTCCGGTGATCTGCGCATTTTGTGCTTGTGCCAAAGCCGGAAACACCAGACTGGCAAGTAAAAGGACGATGGTGGTAATTCTGTTCATGATCTCTCAAGGTTTATTGCAGTTTAGAGCAACCTTTCCTTCAAAAGTTTAATCACTCAAAACAATAACCGTTTACAATCGACAGAAACCTATGCTTTCATAGATCAAGTCCTGCTTCCAGCCGACGAAAAAAATGGGTGCTAACCAGTGCACTTTCCTATCATTTCAGCCATTCCTTCAGCAGGCCTTCATAGTTTGCCAAAAATTTGGCGTAAGCTTTTTCCAATTTGGGAAGCGCTTCGGCGAGCGTACTGGTATCATCAGATTTCAGGCGCCACTCCGCGTCCCGGGCAATTTCGGCAACCTGCGATACCCCTACGGTTCCGCCGCTGCCTTTTAATGTATGCAGATTACTTTTGACCGTCTTGATATCCCCATTGGCAAAGGCAGTCACCGCGCCCTCCACCAGCTCATTGGATTCCGTTACAAAATCTTCAAAAACAGACCATACCAGATCGGCGCCGCCGATACCATTGAGCTGATCAATAATTTCACGGTCCAGAATAGGGAGAATGATCTCCTGGGCAATTTCCTTTTGCTTATTTTCCAGCTTCCGGCCTTCTACATTACTCATCAGGTCCTTCACCTTCAATACCAATGTCTGTGCCCTGATCGGCTTGGCAATGTAGTCGTCCATTCCCTGGCTTAGGAAGCGGTCACGATCTTCCTTCATCGAATAGGCTGTCATCGCGACAATAGGGCCCAGCGCACCGGGAAAGCGTTTTTTGAGCTCCTGTGAGGTCTCCACACCGTCCATATCGGGCATTTGAATATCCATAAAAATGATATCATAGCCCTTCTCGGCGGATGCTTCGCGAGCCTCCACCATTTCAATGGCCTTGAAACCGCTTTCCGCCAGGTCTACATAGCAACCCGATTTTTTCAAAATTTCATTCGCAACTTTTCTGTTTACCGCATTATCATCCACCAGCAATATCACCGGATGGGAATCAGCGAACACATTCTCTATCGGCGTTTCCTCCATGAGCGTGATAGTGCTCGCCTGCGCAATAGAAGTTTCCTTGGTTTCAAATGTAAACCAGAACGTACTACCCTCTCCTACTGTGGATTCCACTCCAATCTCGCCATTCATGAGGGCGCACAACTGTTTTGAAATCGAAAGTCCCAGACCGGTCCCTCCGAATGACTTACGGGAAGAATTATCCAGCTGGGTGAAAGATGTAAACAATATCTGCTTGTCCATCGCACTGATACCGATACCAGAATCCTGCACGTCGACCTTTATTTTATGAAATAAACCGTCCTTTTTAATCAATGAAAGCAGCACTTTCACCGACCCGTTTTCGGTAAATTTCAATGCATTGGAAGTCAGATTGGACAAAATTTGCAGTAGCCTAGTCTGGTCTGCGATAATGAATTTTGGAATGTCCGGCGCCAGGTGATAAGTAAGGGTATTGCCTTTACTTTTGGCTGTTTGCCCGAATAATGACACCAGCTTGAGCAACAATTCCTCCGTCGCGATCGGCGCTTCATGCAACTCCATTTTCCCTGCCTCGATCTTGGAAAGGTCCAGAATGTCGTTGAGGATGTTGAGCAGCGTCTCGGAAGAGCGTTTGATGGTCAGCACATAATCTTTTTGTTCAATGTTCAGAGGCGTTTCACCAAGCAGATCGATCATCCCGATCACCCCGTTCATGGGTGTTCGGATCTCGTGGCTCATGTTGGCCAGGAAGCCTTCTTTTACTTTCAAAGAGCGCTCCGCGTGTTCTTTCGCTTTCAGGAGTTCCTGCTCATTGCGTTTGAGCTCAGTAATATCCCTGGCCAGCACCGCCACCTCGGTCGGTTTGCCTTTATCGTTTGTAAACATCAGCATGTTGATCATAAACTGACGTTCGGTACCATCCTTGCGGTTTAATGTAATTTCGAAATTCCGAAGACTTTTGGTTTTACGCAGACGTATTAATGCCGAATGAATCCGTTTTTTATCTGAAAAGAACTCTGCTACTTTGTGTCCAATCACCTCTCCCGGTAAATATCCCAGTCGTTTCAGCACCGACTGGCTGATCATCGTGATCGCGCCGAGCCTGTTGATACGGCAATAAATGTCCTGCAGATTTTCAAATATCCCTCTGAAAAGCTCCTCGCTGTGCCTTAATGATAGCTCGGCCTCTTTTCTTCGGGTAATGTCCCGGGCGATACCCGACACTTCCTCAATGACGCCGTCCGCATAGTGAATTGGGTTCAAGTAAAATTCCAGCCACATTTCACCCTCATCTTTCTTGTCAATTTTGAATTCGAAATACTGAGGTTCGCCGCGTAATGCTTGCCGGTACTTGGTTTCAAGGGTACGTCTGTTACTGTTGCCCACCATTCGCCAGCCGAATTTCTCCGCACTGGATTGCAATGAAGGCCTTACTCCCAGCTGATTGTGGATCAGATCCGCGTAATTTCTGTTAAAAGAGGTCAGCTGCAACGATTTATTGACAGACCAGATCAAATGGGAGCTGCTATCGAAAATAGCATTCAGGCGGGCCAGGTACTTACTGAGCTCCTCCTCACTTTGTTTCCTTGCGATCGCCATTGCCACCTGCCCGGAAATAAATTCCAGCAATTCCAGGTCCCTGGTATCAAACATATTGGCATCATCATACGACTTCACACCGATAATCCCCGTAACCCTATCCCCTATCCGCAGCGGCACACATAGCAACAGTTTGGGCGTTACCCCATACAGGTACAGGCTGTTGGTTTTGGCAAGCTGCTCAATATCAGTCCCCGAAAGAAACAACGGTTTGTTGGAAGCAATCGCATATTCCGTCAACCCGTTTCCGAGGCGTCGCTTGGTGAACCTCACATTACCCTGGAAATATTGGTCAACATAATAAGGAAAATAAATGTAGCTTTTGCTGGGATCGTAAAGTGCAATGAAGAAGTTCTTTACATCAATGATCTTACCGAGTTCTTCGTGGATACTCTGGTAAAAATCGTCCAGGTTCTGCGTGTTAACAGTCCAGTTGGCAATGCTGTAATAAAGGTTCTGCGCCTTTTCTGCCCTTATTTTTTCTGTAAAATCATTTAATATGCAGCGAAATGCAGTCGGTTTGCCATATTCGAAACGGCAATTAACGCTTCCGGCCACGAAAACCTTCTTACCCTCCCGATTCAGAAAGACGGCTTCGAAATTAGGGTTTGAATTACCTTGCTCAATCAGTTTCAGCTGCGCCAGCGCCTGCTCCTTGTATTGCGGGTGCAGGATGTCTTCCATGCGCATGGAAGCTATTTCGTCCAGGCCGTAGCCCAGTACCTCACGCCATGCTTTATTGACAAATATGAATTTTCCATCAATGGCAACGAGCTGTATAAGGTCACTGGTATTGTCCACCAGATCCTGCAACTGCGAATTGGACTTGGCTATCGCCGACTCCATCCTCCGGCGGCGCGTGATGTCATCACCCACCAGCGTAACACACTCCACCTCGTCCTGATCGCTATGCATGAGCACCGAGTTGATCGAAAATGTACGTAATGTGCCTTTTTGAGCTAAAAATGGAATTTCCCTTTGTTCCAGCTTGCGTTTTCCCTGTATCCCCTCTTCCAGCATCTGCCTCACTTCCTCTTCCTCCTCTTTGGGAATAAGCTTGTCGAATATGCTGTGACCCACCAGATCGGACTCCAACCAGCCTGTTTTCATGAGCGCATGCGCACTGATATTCCTGATCGTAAAATCCGGAGAAAATGTAATTCCGATCAGATTGAGATGCTGAAGTGTTGCGTGAATAGTCTGCCAGTCGGTATGGGACAAAATCATTTCCATGGTATCAGGATAATCGCATTTTTGAGGTTCCTTCCAATTCTTTATTCGATAAATCTACGAATTAAGCCGTAATTTTGGTTCGTGAAAATAAATTATAAAAAACGGGATGATTCGAGGGTCAGGGCCAAAAAGCATTTGGGCCAACACTTTCTGAAAGACTTAAATATTGCGCAGCGCATTGTGGACGGACTGTCCGGTCACCGCGATTATGACCGGGTTTTGGAAATAGGTCCGGGCATGGGTGTACTCACTCAGTACCTGCTCACTAAAACCTCATTCAGCACTTACGTAATAGAAATTGATACTGAATCGGTTGCCTATCTGCAAAAACATTACGAAGAACTTTCCCCCAGGATCATTGAAGGAGATTTCCTGAAATTCAATCCCGAAGAATTCTTCCCAAAGCCATTTGCGATCATTGGTAATTTTCCTTACAATATTTCATCACAGATATTTTTCAGGGCATTACAGATCCGTGACCGCATTCCCGAGATCGTCTGTATGCTTCAAAAGGAGGTCGCGCAACGCATTGCATCGCCTCCCGGAAATAAGGATTACGGCATACTGAGTGTGCTGTTGCAAGCATTTTATGACATTGATTACCTGGTATCAGTTCCTCCGGGTGCATTCGACCCGCCTCCCAAAGTACAGTCCGGTGTGATCAGGCTCCGGCGCAATGCGATCACAGCACTTGACTGCGATGAAAAACTGTTTTTCAGGGTAGTCAAAACGGCATTTAACCAAAGAAGAAAAACGCTGCGAAATGCATTGAAACCGGTAGGTGAATTTCCAGACCACCCATTGCTGACCAAACGAGCGGAACAGCTGAGTGTCAATGAGTTTGTTACATTGACCCAGATAGCAGCCACGATGGCACCGCAGATCTAAACTTTCAATTTGAGAGTATATAAGTCAAGCTAAAAGCTATTTTATCAATCGCCAAAAGCTACCGAACAATGACGTTTGAATTAACCAAGCTATACGTAGACCACATTCAGGAATTAATTGAAAAGAAAGATTCTGATTCGATCAGGTCGGAGATGGAGAGCCTTTTTTCGGCCGACATTACCAGTCTTTTATCTGAGCTTGAAATCGAAAGTGCCAAATTCCTGGTTACTCAGCTCAATGTAGAAACTGGCGCTGCGATCCTGGCCGATATGGAGCCTGGCGACCGTCGGGAATTCCTGAAAGTTTTTACTTCCGAAGAAATATCCAGGTTTGTCAATCTTTTTGATTCCGATGATGCCGTGGATTTGCTCAATGAGCAACCAATCCGTGTCCGTGAGGAAGTAATTGCGTTGCTCGAAGACCGTGAACAGGCGCGGTTTATCCTCGACCTACTACATTATGATGAAGATGTAGCGGGTGGTTTGATGCAGAAAGAGTTGGTAAAAGCAAATGTTAACTGGACTGTAAACCAATGCATTGAGGAGCTCAGAAAACAGGCCGAAGACGTAGGTAAAGTATACGCCGTGTATGTGGTGGATAATTTCGGAAAACTGCTTGGTATACTCTCTCTGAAAAAAATAGTACTCGCCCACAAAAACACCAAAATCGAAAGTCTGTACGAGAAAGATGTCATTTTCGTAGAAACATACAGGCCAGCCGAAGAAGTAGCAGAGCTGATGCAGCGCTATGACCTTGACGCATTGCCGGTTGTCAATGTACAGGGCAAGTTGCTCGGACGGATCACCATCGATGACGTAATTGACGTGATCACGGAACAAGCAAGTTCCGACACGCTGGCGATGGCGGGTATTACCGGGGACGTAGAAGAAGATGACACGATCTGGCAACAAACCAAGGCAAGGCTTCCGTGGCTGCTGGTAGGGATGATGGGCGGAATTCTGGCCGCCAAGTTTATCAGTTTTTTCGAGGGAGATCTCAAAATTATCCCCGCTATGGCTGCATTCATCCCGATTATTGGTTCAACCGGCGGGAATGTCGGGATTCAGACCTCTTCCATTATTTTACAAAGTCTGGCTGACAAAACCGGGCTCGATACGACAGTCGGGCAAAGGTTGATCAGGATGTTCGCTGTCGCATTCATCAATGGATTGATTATCAGCTGCATTGTTTTCGGCTTTAATTTGCTGATCGGTAACGATATACAACTTGCCCTGGTCGTCTCCACTGCGCTGATGTCAGTAGTGTTTCTGGCTTCCTTCATGGGAACGATCACCCCTATTCTGCTGGAAAGAATCGGTATTAATCCGGCTGTGGCTTCCGGACCATTCATCACAACTGCTAATGATTTGATTGGCTATGGCGTATATTTCGGCCTGGCGCATTTGTTATTGAACCTCTGACATTATTGAAAATCAGCTGCTAACATTCGCTCAGACTGATCGGAATGTTAATGGCAAGCCCGCCTTCTGAGGTTTCTTTATATCGGTTGTTCATATCCAGGGCGGTTTCCCACATGGTTTTGACCACATTATCAAGCGAAACTTTTGCATTTTCAGGATTACTTTGAAGCGCGAGTTGTGAAGCGGTAATCGCTTTGATAGCACCCATCGTATTTCGTTCAATGCACGGAATCTGCACCAGTCCGCCTACCGGGTCACAAGTAAGCCCCAGATGATGCTCCATGGCAATTTCGGCGGCCATCAGGCATTGTTCAACAGTTCCTCCCGAAACCTGGGTAAGTCCTGCCGCAGCCATTGCGGACGACACACCTATCTCGGCCTGACACCCACCCATTGCGGCCGATATAGTGGCCCCTTTTTTGAAAATACTTCCTATTTCGCCAGCCGTCAGCATAAATCTGAAAATGTCCTCCTCGGTTCCGCCGCAAAATGTAATGTGGAATTGTAGGACTGCCGGAATTACGCCCGCAGCGCCATTGGTCGGAGCGGTCACTACCCTGCTGTACGACGCGTTTTCCTCATTCACTGCCAGCGCAAAACAGCTGACCCAGTCCAATGTGTAGTTGAAACCGGCACCACCCTTCCTAATCGCGTCGATCCATTCATCGCAGCCTGTGCATATTTTGCTTTTCAACAGTTTCTCATTCAAAGAAGCTGCACGACGCTGAACATTCAATCCGCCGGGTAAAATACCTTTGGTCTGGCATCCGTGAAAAATGCTCTGCTGCATAATGTGCCATATGTTCATCAGGTCATGACGAATCCACTTTTCTTCTTTCCAGGACTTCTCATTTTCAAGTACCATTTCCCAGATCGACAATCCCGACGCCTTATGCCATTTCAGCAGATCGCCTGCACGATCAATTGGAAACGGCAGCGCGATAGGGTTCGTTAAAGATTCTCCTTTACTATCTTCCTGTACCACAAATCCTCCGCCTATCGAATAGTACGTTTCTTCAATAGTACCGCTCGGCCCGCAATCCGCAATGAATGTGAGTCCGTTTGGGTGAAATGGTAGTGATTCAGTAAAATGGAAGAACACGTCTTTCTTTGGAGAAAAAGTGATCTTCATTTCGCCATGCAGCAGAATGGTTTCGCTGGAAGAAATTTCACTTAAAATCCTGTCGATATCAGTGGTTTCAATCGTTACCGGATCATATCCGCTCAGGCCCAATATCACTGCAATATCAGTCCCATGCCCTTTTCCGGTTTTGGCAAGAGAACCATATAAATGTGCTTTAACGGAGATAACCTCTTCCAATCCGATTCTGGATTGCAAAGATTTCAGGAATTGCTGGGCGGCGCGCCAAGGACCCAAAGTATGGGAACTGGAAGGTCCAATCCCGATTTTAAATATATCAAAAACAGAAATTTGTTCTTCTTTCATTGATACTGAAATTCTGACGAATTCCGAGATTGATATTATTTTTTAAGAGAAGATGATAATATGGCGCGTTCTTTGGACGGAAGCACGGCTTTCAAAAGTGTTGCTTTTGCAATCGCAGTTTTGGCAGGAAATAGATCTACATTTTCTAGTTTGTCTAAATTCTGATTGTATGTACCACCTTTTGCACTTGTCTTGGAAGCTGAACTGGCTTTCATAATAGATACTTTTGAAGTGAGATAAAGTTATAACAATTTTGAAACCAGGAATGACTCATAACTTATATTTTTTCTAAATCTCTCCCAACGCTCATTTCGAAATCCATGTATTTCGAACTCCTCTTGCAGGTCCTCTAAATTTTGATTTTACCTCGCTTACCCTGACTAAAGAACTCGTAAAGTTTCTCTTCCTTACCGTATTGGAAAGAATAGTGTGTTTGATTCATTGAAACTTTATTGCAATGTGTGCGTGTAACCGGTTCATTTCCCTTGAACCAAAACCTTCCCCACAACCCGATCATTCACGGTTACAATGTACAAACCTTCGGGGAGCCGCGCTATATTTATTTTCTGGTCTGGTTTTCTGATCGTTTGGGTAATGATTGTCCTGCCAGTTTGATCCAGAATTTGAATGTTGGCAGGTAAAGATTGCTCCTTCGTTTTCACTATAATATAGTCGTGCGCAGGGGACGGATACACTGCTACCGACAACCCTGATTTTCTGTAAACAGTCTGCATTTGGGAATAAGCATAGCTTCCGTCCGTATCCATCATTTTGAGGCGATAAAAATACTGGTCACCATTCAAGTTGCTATCGAGGTATCCATACGTTCCGCCGGAGAATGCATCGGGCTTGATTATGGCGATTTTCTGAAAATTTCTGGCATCCGTGCTTCGCTCCAATTCAAATTGACTAAAATCCACTTCACTGCTCGTTTTCCAGTTCAGTGCAATGTTACCAGCCTCTGTTTCGCGAGCATCAAAAGATTCCAGCACGACCGGCAACGGATTACCCAGGCAAGCGACCTGCATTTTCTGAGCCGTAGCGGCCAGTCCAAAACTGGGGTTATTAATGATCGTATTGCCATAAACTGACAAATTGGTAAAATCACCATTCAGACTGATCCTCCGACCATTAACACCTTCGCACCAGTCGTCCGTCCAGGTCCAGGCCAGCCAGCCGACATTGTTTGTTTTACAGCTTTCCAGCAGATTGGTATAGTAAGGAATCGGATCAGAGCAAGGTCCGGTCGCATCCTGAATGTTAGCAATTTCACCCAGAATAACCGGAAAAGTTGCACCGGCAATTTGCTGAACCCGCGCTTCCATCGCAGCCGCATTGTCCGCATACCAGTAAGCGTGTGCGCTCATGATCACATTGTGCAAAGGGTCCTGCGCTTTCAGCTCAGTCCCGGCCTGCAATGCGATATCCAGGCTTTGTCCGCAATCCGGCGCGTCAATCATGAGCGGAACTTCTATTCCTGCATTGCGCAGGTCAACAATCACATTTTTATAATGTGCCAACCAGGTAGTGTATGCCGTCAATTGATTGGCAGCCCATTTCACATTTCCGAATTCATTAGCAATGTTCACGATCACAAATCCCCGGTGCTTTTGGATCAGATCCAGTACACTTTGCTGCTTCCACCATGGCAGTACCACATTGTTGAATTTGGTATAGTCATTAGAACAGGTAACATCATGCAGTTCCAGCACGAAAACAATTCCTGCATTGCGAAACCGTGTAACGACTACATCCAGATCTGCGACAGAGTAGGATTTCCACCCGCTAGCGCGATTTGCATACCATTGAATGCGGACAATATTTGGCTTTGCTTTGATGATTTCCGCAGACAGTTCATCGTTAACATGGGTTGGATCACCATTGATATTGGCAGGAAACTCCCAGTCGTCGGCCAATGAATAATTCACACCCTTTGGAATAAATACATCCTCGCAGGGACTTAGTATATTTCTGCCTTGTGTATGGATAGTCCCGGCCGCATGCGTAGGCACCTCAGGCACCACTGCGCAGGACTGCGCACCGGCGATCGAGTAGTTTTTGGCAAAATCCCAGATAGCCTGAGCGGGATTGAAACCTGTAACCACGGGCCAGCCGTGGCCCGCACCCGCCACCCGAATCATCGAAATCTCCTTGGTAGCTGGCGGTGAGCCAACACAAAAAGACAGCTTGGTTACATTGGCCGCAATGGTCGCATTAGGAAGTGTGTAGGTGGTTTTATTGCAAGTATAATAGGCGAACTGAGTCAATGGCCACTCGCTCCATGCCGTCGGGACGTGATCGGGATCCGGATAGGTTACCACCGGATCCGGATCACCATGAATGTGATAAATGGCCACGGGTTTGAAATTGGGTCCGCTGAAATAAGTGTAGTTGCCATTGTTTGCGTACATGTTTCCAGCCACCGGCGCAAAAGCAGCGATCTTGTCCGGCAGGTTTACAGCCAGATTGTAAGTCATATATCCCCCTGCGGAATGCCCTGTGGTATAAACCTTTTTGGCGTCAATGTGATAAGTTGAGCAGAAGTAGTCGATCATGTCAGAGGTAAACTGCACATCCTTTGGCTGGTCAATAGCCCGGTGCCAACCATTTCCGTCATTGTCTGCATTGGGATAGACCACTATAAACTGATTGGCATCAGCGACTGCGTCAAAACCCGAATAACCTTTGATACCTGCGCCAGAACCGCCATCTCCGTGAAATACAAACAGCAATGGCAAATTCTGAGCAACGGAAGTGCCGGGAGCATGAAAAACGAAGCTTCTGGATTTGCCGGAAGAAGTGATTGTTCCATTCTGGTCTATTGCGGTGGCTGTCTGGATACTCATGCTGAATTGCACGAGCAACAGTAATTTGAGCAGAGGTAAATATTTCATCTATATCGCTGGTTAGCAAACATTTAAACTCATTCAGTAATTTAAAAATAATAATATTTTGTAGAATATATTCTATTAAAATAAATAACTTATTCTATAATTTATTTATCGGTTACAAATCTGAATTGGTTCTGGAAGGATATCTAACCCAAAAAATGACGAAAAGCTTTTGGTAGAATGGACTGTATTACGACATTACATTTTACTTTTGATCCCGGTCAAAATAATTCATTCAATAAGCATTATGATTGCAGTAATCCAGCGCGTCAGCAGCGCATCGGTAACCATTGAAGCTAAAATCCATGGACAAATAGAGGCGGGTTTTCTGGTACTATTGGGCATTACACATTTGGATACGCAGGAGGACGTAGAATGGCTGGGAAGGAAGATTACTGGTCTACGTGTTTTTGGAGATGAGGAAGGCAAAATGAACTTGGATCTCAAATCAGTGGACGGCAACATCCTGCTGATCAGCCAATTCACTTTGCACGCCAGTACAAAAAAAGGCAACCGTCCGTCATTTATCGAAGCAGCCCGACATGACGTCGCCGTGCCACTCTACGAAAATATGATCCGTTTTTTGGGAAACGAGCTGGGCAAACCCATTCAAACAGGACAATTCGGAGCTGACATGAAAGTAGCATTACTAAACGACGGTCCAGTCACCATTGTAATTGATTCCAAAAACAGAATCTAACATTCATCGCACCGGCGACCCGATCATTAACTCATTCAAACATTAACTTGTTAAACCAATGTCCATACAAGAAGCACAACAACAGGTAGACGATTGGATCAAAAGCTACGGCGTCCGCTACTTTTCGGAACTGACCAATATGACGATCCTGACCGAGGAAGTGGGCGAATTGGCCAGGATTATGGCCCGTACTTATGGTGATCAGTCTTTCAAAAAATCTGACCTGGGAAAAGATTTGGGAGACGAAATGGCTGATGTACTATGGGTCCTGATATGCCTCGCGAACCAGACCGGCATTAACCTGACCGAAGCTTTTGAAAAAAATATGGCTAAGAAAACAGACCGGGACAAGGACCGGCACAAGGAAAATCCAAAACTAAGCTAGTGTGCCCTACAACAAAAACGAGAGCCTGGTGCCAAGCTCTCGTTTTTTATTTATTTCCAAAATGATCTTACATATCAAGCAATAAACGCATTGGATCTTCCAAAAGCTGCTTTAAGCGAACCAGGAAGCTTACCGAGTCTTTACCATCGATGGTACGGTGGTCATAAGACAATGCTACGTACATGATAGGCCGAATTACGATCTGACCGTCCACCACTACTGCACGTTCTACAATGTTATGCATGCCTAAGATTGCAGATTGCGGTGCATTGATGATCGGGGTAGAAAGCATCGAACCGAAAGTTCCACCATTGGTAATGGTGAAAGTTCCGCCTGACATTTCATCCAACCCAAGTTTTCCGTCGCGAGCACGAACAGCCAAACGAACGATCTCTTTTTCAATCGCCGCGAACGACAACGTTTCGGCATTACGGATCACAGGTACAACCAGTCCGCGAGGCGTAGAAACCGCTACCGAAATATCACTGAAATCATTATAAACCAGCTCTTCCCCATCAATGTAAGCATTCACTACCGGGAAGTCTTTCAACGCCACAGTAACTGCTTTTACAAAGAATGACATAAAGCCAAGTCCTACTTCGTGTTTCTCTTTAAACTTGTCCTTGAATTTCGAACGAAGCTCCATCACTGGTTTCATATCCACTTCGTTGAAAGTGGTAAGCATGGCCGTTTCGTTTTTCACTGCTACCAAACGGCGTGCAATGGTTTTACGAAGTGATGACATCTTTTCTCTGCGTTGACCTCTCGCGCCTGCGACAGCGGGAGCAGCAGCTGGCTTAGCAGCCGGGGCACTGGCGGACTGAACGGCCGGCGCAGGTTTGCTACCCGCTTTCAGCGCGTCGTCCTTCATGATCTTTCCTCCTGATCCTGAGCCATTAACGTCCTTCGGATCAATTCCTTTTTCTGCCAATATCTTGGCAGCGACGGGGGATGCATGTTTTTCACTGTAACCTTTATCGGCCGTAGCCGCTGCTTGCGGTGCAGCAGGAGCAGCGGCAGCAGATCCGGCGCCAGCTTCAATCGTGCATATTAATGCGCCGATCGCCAATGTGTCGCCTTCTTTTCCAACGATTCTGAGTGTTCCGCCTGCTTCGGCAGGAAGTTCAAAAGTCGCTTTGTCTGATTCCAGCTCGCAAAGGATTTCGTCTACTTCCACATGATCACCATCTTTTTTGCTCCATGAAGCAATGGTAACCTCTGTGATAGACTCTCCTACTGCGGGAACTTTCATTTCATAAGCCTTACCAGGCGTGCTGGCAGCAGCAGCTGGGGTAGCAGCGACGGCCGCCGGTTCGGCTGCTTTATCCTGTATTTTTTCAGCGGCAGCTTCCACTGGGGCAGCTTCCACTGGGGCAGCTTCCACTGGGACAGCAGCTTCCTGTTTTGGAGCAGTTTCTTTCGGTGCACCATTTGACGCGGAGTCAATGGTAGCGATCAGGTCACCTATGTTTAAGGTATCGCCTTCCTGTGCTTTAATATGCAAAACACCTTCCGCCTCTGCGGTCAATTCAAACGTTGCTTTATCTGAATCAAGTCCGCAAATGACCTCATCCATTTTCACAAAATCGCCATCATTTTTGAACCAGTTTCCTATGGTAACTTCGGTAATCGACTCGCCAACGGGCGGTACTTTTATTTCAATTTCAGCCATTTTATCTGCAATCTTGTTATCGAATTAAGTGTCTTAAAATTATAGGAATAATCATTCAAAAGCTCTGTTCAAGATTTCAGCCTGCTCTTTCGCATGGATCTTCGAGAAACCAGTAGACGGTGAAGCGCTTGACTCTCTGGCGATTACCTGTAATGGCTTCGCACCTTTGTACATTCTTAACATAAACGTCCAGCCACCCATATTGAAAGGTTCTTCCTGCACCCAATATACTTTTGCATTTTCATATTGGCTCAAATGTGCGTCAATCTGTGTTTGCGGGAAAGGATGCATTTGTTCCAAACGAATGATCGCAACATCGTCACGTTTGTCGGCCTGCTGTTTTTCGTAAAGCTCATAATACAGCTTTCCAGTACATAGCAACACTTTTTTCACCTTTTTAGGATCTGCATAAGTGTCACCTATTGTTTCCTGGAATGATCCGTTTACCAGACTTTCCAATGGCGAAACGCAGAGCGGGTGTCTCAGCATTGATTTTGGAGACATAACTACCAATGGCTTCCGGAATGGGAATTTCAACTGTCTGCGTAGCAAATGGAAGAAGTTCGCAGGAGTAGTCACATTGGCAACGATCAGATTGTAATTGGCAGAAAGCTGCAAATAACGTTCCGGGCGAGCATTCGAGTGCTCAGGTCCCTGGCCTTCGTATCCGTGCGGCAGCAACATGACCAAGCCTGTCCAGCGGTCCCATTTGGTTTCGCTTGATGTAACAAACTGGTCAATGATCACCTGCGTACCATTGGCAAAATCACCAAACTGTGCTTCCCAGATCACCAGGGCATTCGGGTTGGCCATCGAATAACCGAATTCAAAACCCAGCACCCCATATTCTGAAAGCAGTGAGTTGTAAATCATAAACGGCCCCTGACCTTCCTGAATATGTTCCAAATTGCTGTAAGCCTCATTGGTTTCAACGTCTCTCAATACCGCATGGCGGTGAGAGAAAGTACCACGTTGCACATCCTGGCCACTTAATCTTACAATGTTACCGTCGGTCAGAATGGATCCATAGGCCAGCAATTCGGCTGTTGCCCAGTTCACTTCTTTTTTATCAAAGATCATTTGCTCACGATCTTTCAGCAATTTATCGATTTGTTTCAATCGGCTGAAATTCTCAGGAGTACTGATCAGTGCCTTTCCTATTTTTTCAAGTACTTCCAATGGCACACCGGTTTCGGGAGACTTCTCGAAATCTTCGGGTTTGGATTTGCGTAGGCTATGCCATTCCTGTTCAAGCTTAGGCAATGTATAAGGAAGCGCTTTTTGCTTCACCATATCCAGACGTTCCTGCAAAAGCTGCTTGAACTCCTTGTCCATACCAGCAGCCAGCTGAGCATCTACATCACCGCGATCTGCCAGCGTTTTCTGGTAGATTTCGCGAGGATTCTGGTGGTTTTCAATGGATTTATAAAGTACAGGCTGTGTAAATTTCGGTTCGTCAGCTTCATTGTGACCATGACGACGGTAGCATACCATGTCAATAAAAATGTCCTTATTGAATTTCTGACGATACTCCACTGCCAGTCGCATACAGAATACCACCGCCTCAGGATCATCTCCATTCACGTGAAGTACCGGTGCATCCACGATCTTCGCAATGTCAGTACAATAGATACTTGATCTTGCGTCAATAAAATCCGTGGTGAAACCTACCTGGTTATTAATGACAAAATGGATGGTACCACCTGTGTAGTAACCATTCAATGCCGACATCTGAGTAACTTCGTACACGATCCCCTGGCCTGCAACCGCTGCATCACCGTGAATTAAAACCGGCAGAACGCGATCGTAATCACTATCGTACATACCATCAGCACGAGCACGGATGTAGCCTTCCACAACCGGGTTAACCGCTTCCAGGTGAGATGGATTTGGAGCCAGTTTCAAATGTACTTTTTCTCCGTTTTTAGTAGTGATCTGGCTGGCAAAACCCATGTGGTATTTCACGTCACCATCACCCCAAACCTGATCTGGCAAATTACCTTCGAACTCGTTAAATATCTGTCCGTAAGTTTTTTGCATCACATTGGCCAGTACATTCAAGCGCCCCCTGTGGGCCATACCAATCATTACTTCCACCACACCCATTTCTGCCGCCTTGTTGATCATGGCATCCAGTGCAGGAATGGTCGTTTCTCCGCCTTCCAGCGAGAAACGTTTCTGACCTAAATATTTGGTATGAAGGAAATTTTCAAAAACGACCGCCTCATTCAATTTGGAAAGAATATGCTTTTTCTCGTCAATGGAGAAACTCATATTCAATGCTTCCTTTTCAATTTTCTTACGCAACCAGCTCTTCTGCTCTCTGTCGCGTATATATAGGTATTCGAACCCGATATTTCTGGTATAAATCGTTTTGAGGGAATCTACAATTTCCCGTAGCGATGCAGGACGTCCAAAAACCTCAACACCAGCCTCAAAAACCGAGTCTAAGTCCTCTGGTCCGAGATTGAAATCTGCAATGTCAAGCTGTGGCTGACGATCTTTGCGTTTCTGGATCGGGTTAGTTGTAGCAAGCAGGTGACCTCTCGATCTGAATCCCCGGATCAGGTGTACAACCTCCATTTCCTTGCGGATACGGGATGCGTCGACCTTACCGGTCGCTACTACTTCTTTACCACTGGCAGCACCATTGGCATGCCCATTACCATTCACAGGGTACTTTTGAGAGAAGTCGAATCCTTCAAAAAACTTTTGCCAGCCTTCGTCTACGGAAGCTGCATCTTGCTTATAGGAATTGTACAATTCCTCTATGTAAGCGGCGTCGGAATTTGCTATATATGTGTATTTATCCATCACAAAAGTGAGTATTTCATTTACGGCACAAAGGTACGAGACTTATGTAAACATTACGAATAAAATCTCCTTTTAACTTGGTTTAAAAACAATTTACAACCCGTCAATCGGATCAAAATTTATGAAACCCTTTCGGGTTTGGAACAAATTTGAGCATCAGCTCATGTATGCCTTTTGGGCCTGAATAGGATGTATAAATTTGTTCCACCTGGCGGGTACTGTAAAAATAGCCCAGCCGTACATTCTTGCCCACTTGAACTTCGGCCGAAATCTGCAAATAATCCACATTTGCAGAGAACGAGTTATATCCGCCGCCGACCCTGTAAGAAGCGCCTATCCCGACCTTTTCATTGAACCAAAAACGTGTTCCGAAATCGACCCGGATTTTGTGCTCCTTCTCCTGGATCAGCAGGATATGTGGCAGTATCATCACGTCAGCATTCAGGTTGTAACTTCCGCCCGCCATGATGTACAACGGTCGTCTGTAAAAGTTGTTGATCGCCTGATTTCCGAATTTTTGGGACAAAAGCTCAGGCTTCGAAATCCCTAGATAGAGCTTATCCGAACGCAGCCAGGCACCTAGTCCGAAACTTCCCAACGCGCGATTGGTGCCATTGAAAGAAAGATCCGAAACGGGCAGTACATTGATACCGCCCTGCGCGCCCAGCCCCAATTTCCATTCCTCTGATATTCCGAGATGATAGGCAAACGAGGCTGAAAAACCAGTTGTTGTAAAATAGCTCGTCTGATCATTCAATGCCTGAAAGCCCACACCAAACTTACCATTGGCAAACGTTCCGTCCGCAGCAAAAGTCTGACTGGAAGGTGAGTTTTGGATAGTAAACCATTTTCTTCTGAACATGGCTGTCATATTAAAATCACCCCTTACTCCCGTGAAGCCCGGGTTGATCGCCATCGGATTTTGAACATATTGTTCATATAATACTTCACGTTGGGCAAAGGCCCCTGACAAGCCTGACAGTAAAAGAATGCCCGAAAGGTAAATTTTGACTAACGAATGATGTGTGTTCATTGAAATTGGTTTTTGTACTTTTTACTACTATTTGTAGAAACTAAAAATGGCAGGAGAGTCGCTCTCTTGCCATCTTTATAAACGCTTTTTCTGCTTTTATACTGATCTCTTTTTATCAAAAATCGTAACCCAGTGTTACGTAAGGAATTGGCTTGTTGGTATAACCATTGTCAACTCCCCATGCATAATCAAATTTGGCGTAGAAGCCGAACAATGTGGTCCTTACCCCTGCTCCATAGCCCATCAGATATGGATTTTTGAAGTTGGTAACCGTCGCACGGAACGGATCATCCTCGCTACCGATAATCTGGGTGTTCAAACTATTATTTTCGCTAAATGGTCCTTTTCCAGTCCATGCTGTACCAATATCGCCAAAACCAACGATCTGGAAATTACGTAGGAAGCTCGAAGTAATGGCTCCGCGGTACAGGTACTTCACAAGCGGAATGCGCAGCTCGGCATTCAGCAACATGTAACTTGTTCCCGACAGGCGGTTCAGATTGAAGCCACGCAGGTTGGTAGCAAAGTCTGCAAAGAAAATATCCCGGTTGTCTTTCTGGAAATTCAATGGATTATCACCAGTCCTGGTTTCTTTCCGGTTGCCCAGCCAGTTCTCCATACCACCCAGTATATTCTGCTTTGGAGCATTGCCGCCCGAGTGACTTGCCGAAGCACGGATGGCCAGGATCAGATCGCGGTGTATTTTTTGATAATGACGGAAATCAAGACTAATTCTGTTGAAACTCTCTTTCCCGCTCGACAAGCCCTGATGCATATCATAACGCAGCTTGAACCGGGTACCTTCCATCATGTTCATACCATTGACCCGTGTATTGTCGAACACGTATTCACTACGCAAACCCCCATAGCTTGAAGCCAGGTCAGGATTTGGCAGGATATATACATCGATCATACGCGTGGAGGTGAACATCGGAGAAACCGAAAACCGGCTGGTTGTCGAGAATGGATACGACGCTGTAAACATCAGCTGGTTGAACCTGTATTTTTGCGGTGCTCCCTCAGTATCAATATAAAGGCTCTTTCTGTCGACACGGATTCCAAAGTCAATCCGGTAAGTGTTGTTAGAATATTCAGCGAAAAGATCACTGTTCCGGAAATTGGAAGAGATGAAAAGACCTGCTTTAATGACGTGGTTCTCCAAAAGATCATTCATTGAAATGGACTGCGCAAACCCAAATCCCCGGATTGGATCAATGCGCCAGTCTGAATTGGCATCATTGGTGATAAACAACCCTTTATATGGATACGGCCCTTTTACAGCAATGTTTTCACGTGTTGTTTTAGATCTCGAAAGCGCGCTTGGTGTTGTGGGGAAGGCGCCTCTCGTACGACGTGATTCAAAAGCTTTCAGAACATCCTCGTCAAACTCGTAGTTATCAGTATCCACTTCGCCGTCTTTCAATGCAAGTTTGGTGGTTTCAACAGCCTGGGCGGCCTTCGTAGCAGAATCCGTTTTTGCAGCTTGCGCTTTCACGTCGCCGGTACCATTGCCACTTGATGCATTCAGCGATGGCGTATTGACAGTTGCATTAATATCAAACGCGTTTTTGTAAGCGGCTGTGTAGTAGCCATCATTCAGATAAGTATAGGCAAGCGCACCGCCTGATTTGATCGTAACATCCGCATTTCTGATATTCTGAATATAGTTGGTAAGCTGCGAACTGCTCGCCGACGCGCGGTTATATTTGAACAAATTATTAACGCCTTTTTCATTGGAAAGATAAATCAGGTCATTTTCATCTGAATAAACGGGCGTAACCTTACTTTTCCCCTCAGCCTGTACGAGTTTGATCAGGTTGTCCGATTTCGGCGTACCGTCGTGCTCGAATATCGTAAATGAAGATGATATGGATTTATAATTCCCCTTGTCCCCGGTTCCGAGTGAATCAAGTGGCCGGTTCGAGGCAAATACAACCTTTCTGGAAGAACCCTGTATAAAGCGGGGTGAAAGGTCATCGTAAAGGTCATTGGTTAAAGGCAATGCAGAAGCTCTTGCCACGCTGATCAGGAACAAATCGTTCTGTCCACCTTTATCGGCACTCACTGCGAGCATAGTACCATCATGTGACACGTCCATGTCCACGATCTGATCCAGTCCACGAATGTTTCGTTTCAGCTTGATCTTGACCTTTTTAGTTCCGAGATTTTCATACATATAAAAATTCTTGCGATCGTTTTCGGAAGCAAGGATCGATAAGGTATTGTTTCTGGACCATCCTAACAGCGGCGGTTGCGTTTTTGCACGTCCTCCAATGAAGTCCAGTTTTCCCTGGCGAACCACTTTCTTGGAGCCGGTTTCGCTATCGAACAGATACACTTTGTACCTGCCGTTTTTGATTTCACTAACTGCTGTAAATTTCTTATCCGGCGACACCTTAATGACCGCACTGGCATCCGAAACGCTGAATTCGTTCAGCTTATACTTCCAGGTAGGACTAGGATTTGTATAAAATTGTTCCGCGTTTTTGTTTTGATTAAGGTAATATGCCCGCCAGTCACGAAGAAACTTGTTGTAGGACTGAATGCCCAATGTGCTCGTGATACTGGTTTGTTCGGTGCGGATAATTCGGGTTAGGTTCAGAATGTCGGATATTTTATCTTTTCCATAACGCTCTGCAATGTAATTCCAGATGGAGTGACCGATCAAAGTTGCATCGTTCCCGGTCATTAAGGTTGGCTTTCTTACATTACGGTTTTTGAAAAAGTCCCGCATGTAATCATTCAACTCTGGCGACCACCCTTCCGCAATGTAAGCTGCTGTACCTGACATAAACCATTCAGGGAGCGTCAAAAGCAATGAACTCTGCAAGGCTTCCTTCATATTGCCGCCGTAAAGCATGTCGTACACAAACAAAAGACTGATATCTTTCACCAATTTTTTACGAAATCCGATCTGGTCTCCCGTATAAGCCACCTCTACACGCGACTGGGAAAGATCCAGTTTTTGCTCATTCAGATTGTCCAATGTAGACAACCCCATGTTACTTTGTTCCAGCTCGGCTGGGGAGTTATATAAAAATATTTTAACGCGGCTGTAGGGTGTCCATCCCAGCACATCTGTGATTTTATCAAACTCACTTTCAGCATATTGAGCTGTCAGTTTAGCTAATGCTGTACCGCCCTGGTAATGGTATATTTCGAAGTTGGTTGTCCTGAAAATCTTCCAGTTGAAGGTTTTGTACTGCACCCTGTTTTTCCCAAAAGTTTCCTGAGAAGGATAGCGTTGTGCTAGTGATTCGGCAAATAATCCTAAAAATGCGATAAGGCCGACCGAAAAGGTAAATTTGTATATATATCTTATGCTCATAGTACTAGGGCTGACTTCAACGGAAATATAACGAAAAATACCTCTGAATATTAACTAACGGATTCAATTCTTTGCCGTTTTCCAGATGTTCAACGAGCTGATTTGCAAAAAATGGTGCAAGTGTCACACCTTTTGTTCCTAACCCATTGAAAAGAACAATATTATCATGGCTCGGATGAACCCCGATCAGCGGCCTGCGGTCCTTCACGGAAGGACGGATACCGGCACTTGCCGACGTGATACTGTATGGTATTTTGATCAACGATTTCAATTTGCTTTCCAGTTCTTCGGTTGCCTGTTCGGTCGGTTCCCAGTCCAGCGGATCCCACGAATACGTGGCCCCTACCCTGCACACATGCTCCGAAACTGGCAGCATAAAGATCCCCTGATTGACAATATACGGCTTGACGGCCTTTTCTGTGGCAATGTCAAGAATCTGTCCTTTTACCGGAGCGAAGGGAAGCCAGTTGAAAAAATCATTTTGTAATGCCATAAAACCCTGACAAAAAACGACTTTCCCAAAGCTTATATTTTTCCACGTTAGCGAATCATTTTCAAACTGCAAATCAGCGACATCGAACTTCGAGTGCATATACTGACCATTCATGCTAAAATAGTCCCTGGTCTTGTTCAGTAATAATGGTAAATCCACCCAACCCGAACGAACTACTTCCAATCCTCCAAACTCCGCATGCACGTAGTCTGTGAGGTCAGCAGCAACAGTATCCTGCGAAATGTATCGTGAAATTCCAGGGTCAGCCGTCTGAGCCAAATACGTATTCTGCTCTTCAATGGATCTGAATGGCCGGTAAATGGAGGCTGAATGAAGCAATTGGCAGTTCAGCTCCTGCCCCATGCTCGTGTAAAACGCATTGGCATAAGGAAACAGATCATCCGCCAGCCAGGTTTTGACCAGCTTTTTCCCGGTTAATGGATTGAAAATCCCTGCGGCAACTTTGGAAGAAGAAGGTAAAGATGAATCGCCTACAATCAGTATTTTTTTACCCGACTCCTTTAAATGCCAGGCTAGTGAAGTACCTGCAAGCCCCTGACCTACAACGAGGTAGTCGTAATCTGTGGTAGCCATGTAAGTATTATTGGTGTTTGCGGCGAAGCGACAATCCGATCTGTTCGTCGGCGAGCCTTACCACCAGCTCCACCTGCTCGTCGAGTGTCATCAGTGAATTATCAATGTAGATGGCATCTTCTGCCTGCCGCAGCGGGCTTTCGGCGCGGTGGGTATCAATGTGATCGCGCATTTTCAGATTTTCGGAAATTTCCTGTAATCCAATCAATTCTCCTTTTTCCATCAATTCCAATTGCCGCCTTTGCGCTCTGATTAATGGATCGGCCGTCATGAAAATTTTCAGTTCAGCGTGGGGAAACACAACAGTACCAATATCACGGCCGTCCATAACGATACCCTTTGTCTTTCCCATTCGCTGCTGCTGTGCTACCATCGCGTGCCTTACTTCGGCAATCGCGCTCACATCGCTTACTTTTTCAGAAACATACATTTTACGGATTTCGTCTTCTACATTCAGCCCGTTGAGATAGGTATCATTCCGGCCAAGTTCTGCATGCCTTCGAAAAGATATCTGAATATTTCTCAGGGCCGATTCGGTTTCTTTCGGGTTAGTCAGGCCAACGTGGTTTTGTATAAAGTACAATGTAACAGCCCTGTACATGGCTCCGGTATCGATATAGGGGTAATTAAGTTGCCTGGCAACGAGTTTCGCAGTAGTGCTTTTGCCACAGCTGGAATAGCCATCAATTGCAACGATTATTTTGGGCATATCAGTAAGACGAGGTTTTTCAACAGGCCGTGAAAGTACATCCTGCACTCCTGTGAAAATAGTAAAAGTGAACTTTGCAAAAATAAGAAAGAATCAACGGGGAAGGCTATTCCGATAGGGTTTTTAAAGCTGTTTAGAGGAATTATTATCGCGGAGAATTACAAACAAATGTTCGTCAAGCATTTGGCCGTTTTTAGTAATCGCTTTTCGGTGAATGGCTTCTAAATGATACCCTGCTTTTTCCAAAACCCGCATCGACGCATGGTTTGTTTCGAAGACCCCGGCATAAATACGATGGATACTGGTGTTTGCAAAGACCCAGGAAGTCATTTGCTGCACAGCAGCAGTCATGATATTGAGGCCCCAGTACGGTTCTCCGAGCCAATAACCGATCTCCGCGTTATATCTGTGAATGTCCTCCTGCCGCAACACACCAATGCCACCCACGAACTCATTACCGTAAAAGACAGCCCGGTGAAAGCTGTCGTCATTTCGCCTGCTGTTGCAGAAATCAATCCAGTAATGCGCGTCGGAAAGGGTGTAGGGAAAGGGAAAATTATCGCGGACCTGGGCAACCACATTTTCATTATTGGCAAGAACCGCCAAACGTTCCGCTACTTCCCGCTGAAATGGCTTGAGTGTTACCATTTGATCCTTTCTGATTTTTTATTCTTCGTCTTCCAACAAAAAGATTACCATGCTACGTGCACCATGCGCACCGATCACCAGCGACTGCTCTATATCGGCAGTTTTGGAGGGCCCTGCTATGAAACAGCCCCAGCCAGTCGTGTCCTGCAAACGCTCGTAAGCATCATGCATGTTGTTGACCAATGCTTTTCTCTGTATCACAAATGCAAGGTTTTGAGTAATAAATGGCAAAGCCCGGTGTGACAGGTATCGATCTGAAATCCAGACTGCGCCATTCTCCGCTACACCGAACTCAGCCTGCAAAATAGCGATTTCGATCATTTCAAGCTCATGTGGGTCGGAAACATTTAAACTAAAATCTGCCCAGGCACCCAGTTCAGGAATGGTAGTAGCGCGGTTCACAACCGAAGCATACAGCTCCCCCACCTTCGCTACCAATGCCTCTTTATTTTTAACCACGATCACTTCCGTGTAAATGGCGGTCAGTGTTTCGATAAACTTGTTTTCCGTGCTTTCGAAGTTACTGTCGAAACGAATGCTCAGCGGCATAATGGTTTCAGAAGGCTTATTCACCCTGATCTGCTGCAGTATTTTTTCCCTGGAAGTCATTACTTATTCTTTTCTGTTACGAACATACCAATCCCTGAAACTTTCCTTTGGAGGCTCCGGCATTTCCCTTTGTTTATACCAAGGGTTCATACCATTATTGACCATAAATGGCATCGTACGCATCACAGAGCGTCCAAGCCTGCCCGACCATTGATAAAATCTCGGCTGCGAAAGTACGATCGACATGGCTTTGATCCCTATCTCTTTCGCCTGCGGTACATGCCCGCCTTTGACGAGTACCTGCCTCCATTTGTAGAGCTGATCATGAATGTCAATTTTTACGGGGCAAACATTGGAACAGCTGCCGCATAATGTGCTTGCGAAAGGCAGGTCAGCATTCTTCGTCATATCCAGGTTTGGCGCCAGGATAGAACCGATAGGACCAGCGACGGCATTATGATAGCTATGTCCGCCACTTCTACGGTACACCGGGCAAGTATTCATGCAGGCTCCGCAGCGGATACATTTCAATGAATTTCGAAAATCCTCACGCCCTAGCTGTGTACTTCTGCCATTATCTACAATGATAATGTGCATTTCCTGGCCTTCCCGCGGCTTTTTAAAATGACTGCTGTACGTGGTAATCGGCTGGCCGGTAGCACTTCTTGCCAATAACCTAAGAAAAACACCCAGATGTTCCTGCTTTGGGATTATTTTCTCAAAACCCATACAGGCAATGTGTATATCAGCCAAATGTGCACCCATATCCGCATTACCTTCATTCGTGGAAACCACAAACCCGCCCGTTTCGGCAACTGCGAAATTAACGCCCGTCAATGCTGCTCTTCTGGTCAGAAACTTATCTCTTAAATGCTGTCTTGCGGCCTCCGTCAGGTATTGCGGATCAGTAGCACCTGCCTCTGTACCCAAATGTTCATGAAAAAGATCGCCGATGTCTTTCTTTTTTAAATGGATGGCCGGAAGCACAATGTGACTTGGCGGCTCATTCCTCAGCTGTACGATCCTTTCACCTAGGTCGGTATCGATCACTTCGATACCATTTCGGCTCAGAAAGTCATTCATATGACATTCCTCGGTCAGCATGGACTTGCTCTTGACCATTTTGTCAATGTTGTGCTGCCTCAAAAGCCCTAGTACGATCTCGTTATGCTCTGCGGCATCTGCAGCCCAATGTACATGGACACCATTCGCTTTCGCCTTTTCTTCAAAAGACACGAGCAACTCGTCCATATGAGACAATACGTAGTTCTTAATTCCCGATGCTACCTCTCTTAATTGCTCCCATTCCGGTAACAATTTGGAAGACTTATCCCGTTTCTGGCGCACAAACCACAGCGTTTCATCATGCCAATCCACATAGGGTTCGTCTTTATTGAATGTTTCCGAAGCAACTGAATGCTCAATAATTGCCTTAGACATAGTTATCTTAACAATTTGATAATAGTATTTTATAAAGAATAAGAATTGTACTTTTCACATTCGTTGTACTATTCTAAGTTTGCAATTTGTTTAATAAACAACTTTTTAAAATTCCTTAAAAAGCTATTTTATTGTAATGCAATATCTTATAATTTTGAATCACAAAGTTTTTCGATCGGGGCATCGGAGTCTGAAACAAGTTTATTTTAACTTTTTTTAGACACAATTAAATTTTAACTCCTATGAAAACCAAAAACACTCTTATCATCGCAGCCTTGACTGGCTTGTTACTATCAGGTTCAGCATTTAATTCAAATGCTCAGGACAACATCGCTACTTCAGACAAAACCGAAACAGCTTCTACCAAGCTGAACATTCTGCAAGTTAAACCTATGCAATTCCGCGTTTCATATAAAAATCCGATTTCAAAAAATGTAGCTGTTCGTATTTTGGATACTGACAAAAATGTTTTGTTCTCGGAAAACAAACGTACTGAATCAAACTATTTGAAATATTTCGATTTATCTACCCTGATGGATGGTACTTATACCTTTGAAATCACGGACGGTAAAGAGAAGGCTACACAATCGTTTGATATTTTGACTACAACCAGCCGCGCTGTTTCTTCAATTAACTAACGACTGGTTCTTCTCAGATTCTGACTTCCGTAAACTTTGTAAAATACCGGTGCTCATATAATGGGCTCCGGTATTTGTTTTTTAATGGCAGAGTTCAATATTTCCGCAATGTGTTTGATCTGTACATTGGAATTGCCACGTCGCAGAATCCCTCCCAAATGCATCAGGCAGCTCATATCTGAGCCGGTAATGTACTCCGCATTGTGCCGAATGTGGTCTGCTACCCTATCCTTGCCCATTTTGACAGAAACCGCTTCTTCACTCACACAAAAAGTCCCGCCAAATCCGCAGCATTCGTCCGTACGGTCCAGATCAATCAATTCCAGACCCTTGACTTTTTGCAAAAGCGTGACCGGTTTGGAAAATGGTTCTGCATTCAGTTCCGACATTTGCGAAAGGTAAAGCCCCCGCTGCCCGTGGCATCCCTGATGCAGGCCTACCCGGAATGGAAACTCGGCCTGAATGGAGTCAATCTTTAATATATCGGTGATAAATTCCACCAGCTCATAAACTTTCTTTCTCAGCACCTTGGACTCGTCGGCCTTATTTTCGACTTTCAAATGTTCCTTGATGTGCAGCACGCAGCTACCGGAAGGAGAAACGACGTAATCACAATCGGCAAATTGGTCGTAAAACAGTCTGTCACAATCCTTAGTCAGGTGCTCAAATCCCGAGTTGGCCATCGGCTGGCCGCAGCAGGTCTGGTTGAGCGGAAATGTGACGGTACATCCCAGTTTTTCAAGCAATTCCAATGTCGCAATCCCAACCTGCGGATAAAACTGATCGACATAGCAGGGAATAAATAATCCGATCTTCAAATTTGAGTAATTCATTGGTCTACCAAAATTCAATGGTGGCAAGTATGGGATAGTGGTCAGAAACCTTCGGGTAATTCCTTACCACCTTATAATTTTTGACGCGTACCTTATTATTGAGCAATATGAAAATGTAATCGAGCCTGTCGCCCGGTAAGCCTTCATTCCATGTCTGCATCTGCGATCCCTGGGCCGCGTCCTGCCATTTGGTCCGGAACGAAAAGTAGGGCTGCTCATTAGGCTTGGCCCCCATATCCATCCCCAGTACCACGGGCTGCACACTATTCACAAGCATTTGATTGATATAAGCCGCCTGCAATGCCCTGTCCATCACGGAAGCATATTCAAGCCTGGCATTACAGAATCTGAAAGTCAGTCCGCGGGCCGGTTTGATCAGGCCACACAAGAGTATTTTTGGATCCGCACCGGCTGTTTTGGGGAGATCAATGGTCTGTGAGTTTTCAAACGGCCAGGCCGAAAGTATCCCCACTCCCTGTGATCCGTTGTCAGATTTGTCCGCAACACCGTACAAGTAATGCATACCGGTTTGCACGGCGATCTGCCTCAACTGGAACTGGACCTTGCTTTTGTCAACCAGACTATCAACCGCCTGCAATGCGATCAGATCTGGCTTATGTTCTTTAATGATCCTTAATATGTCAATCAGATTCGGTTCGTCCGCTACATTCAGGCCGTGCCGGATGTTGAAACTCATTACCTTAATTTCAACGGCCCGCCGGGGCTGTGATGCAAGTAATGCGAATGAAAAACCAACAATGAGTATTAAATAAGCTAATCTCCTCAATCTGTTCGAATGCTAGTTCACGAATCTTCCAATTATTCTTTGAGGGCAAATATTTGATCTAGCAATACCCACTTCTCTCCCGGCTTGGCCGTGGGCAAGGCTTCTTGATACTTCCACATCAGCTGCTCCCATTCCTGAACTTTTGGGTTGGAAGCATCCATTTGTGCTTTATTTTCAAAACTGAAATCGTCCTCCGTCTCCATGATCATAAACAGGCGGTTACCGCTCCGGAAAATGTCCATCCTGGTGATACCTGCATCGGTAATGCTCTTCTGAATATCCGGGTGTACCCTTGTATGATAGTCCTCGTATTCTGCAATCATCATCGGATCATCCACCAGATCCACCGCAAGACAATACTGTTTCATTAGTGCCTCATAAATCGAGATTGTAAAAACGGGCAGCATTCGTACCCATAACCTGCTTTATTTCAGAATCTGAAAACATACTGAGGTAGTCGGTCAATATCCCTTTTACTCCCTCGTATTCAGCAGCTACCAGGCACACAGGCCAGTCGGAACCAAACATAAGCCGCTCTGTACCGAATGCCTCGAAAACCACATCCAGGTAAGGTCTGAAATCTGCCTTTTCCCAGTTTTGCCAATCACCCTCGGTAACCATTCCAGAAACTTTGCAATGAACATTGGGCAGTTCCGCGAGCTTTCTGATATCGTCCGCCCAGGGCTGAATTTCTCCGTTTTTGATCAACGGCTTGGCAATGTGGTCCAGTACAAAATGTACATTAGGCAGTTTCACCGCAAAATTAAACGCCTCCTGAACCTGACGCTGATGGATCAAAATATCATATGTAAATCCAAAAGCTACCAGCTGACCTACGCCTTTAATAAAATTTGGCTGCAATAAAAATCCCTCTGGTTCGCCCTGCACTACATGCCGGAAACCTTTCAGTTTTTCAAATTGTGAGTACTTTTCAAGTTGATCGTACAAATCCTCCGCACGCAAATCAACCCAGCCTACTAGTCCTTTTACAAAACCATTCGCCTCAGCCTGTTGTAATAAAAAATCAGTCTCGGATTCCGATTGTGAGGCTTGTACCGCCACGCACCCGTCCACATCATTAGCTTTCAAAATCGGCCGCAAGTCATCCGCAAGGAAGTCTTTGCGAATCACCTTCATATCCTGCGTGATCCATGAATCCCGCGCCTCGTCGTATATCCAGAAATGCTGATGCGAATCAATAACCATATTTATAACGGCTTCCAGGCAATCGCTTCCTGCTTTTGCGTCCCCAATTTTTCAATTCCCAACTCCACCACATCACCGGCTTTCAGGTAAACTTGCGGCTTCATACCCAATCCTACGCCAGCGGGCGTTCCTGTTGTAATGACGTCTCCCGGAAGCAAAGTCATGAACTGGCTCAGATAGCTTACTAAAAAAGGAATGTGGAATATCATATCAGAGGTATTGCTGTCCTGTATTTTCTTTCCATTCAAAATCAGCCACAAATCCAATGCATTAGCGTCACCCACTTCGTCAGAAGTAACAAGGTAAGGCCCTAGTGGCGCGAAGGTATCATTGCTTTTTCCTTTCACCCATTGTCCGCCCCGCTCCATTTGGAACGCTCGTTCTGAATAGTCGTTGTGCACTGCATAACCTGCCACATAGTCCAGCGCATTGGCCTCGTCCACATAGCTGGTTCTCTTGCCAATCACCACCGCCAGCTCCACTTCCCAGTCGGTCTTCTCAGAATTTCTTGGGATAATGACCTGATCAAATGGCCCGCACAGTGCGGATGTTGATTTAAAGAAGATAATTGGCTCCTTGGGCAATTCCGTCGCACCCGATTCATACGCATGCTTGGCGTAATTCATGCCAATGCAAACAATTTTAGAAGGGCGGGCCACGCAGGAGCCATATCTGAAACCTTCGACAACTTTGGGAGAACTGTCAGCATTACTGACCAGCCACTCGCTCAATCTGGCCAGGCCTTCGGTAGCAAAAAATTTCTCATTATAATCTTCACCAAATGCGGATACGTCCAGTTTTGTACCGTCTGCAAGTTCTACGCCAGGTTTTTCCTGTTCAAAAGCACCAAATCGAAAGAGTTTCATGGGTGTTGGCTTTTAGCCGTTGGCTTTTAGCTTTTAGTGGTTAGCTATTAGCTGTTAGCCATTAGCGGTTAGTCTATTTAGGTATATAAAAAATCGTTTTCAATACTGAAAGAAAGAGCTAAAAAAGCTAATAGCTAATGGCTAACAGCTTTTACTCCCCTAATTATTCAACTTCTCAAAACCTCCGTCAATCAAATAATCGCACCCTGTAATGAAGCCCGCTTCGTCAGAGCAGAGGTACAATGCCAATGCGCCAATTTCCTCCGGCTTGGCCATTCTTCCGATCGGCTGTGTTTTGGAAAGTTTTTCAAACATTTCTGCTTCTTTTCCAGGATAATTTTTGGATATAAAACCATCCACAAAAGGCGTATGGACGCGGGCAGGTGAAATGCTGTTGCAACGAATACCGTCTCCCAGATAATCCCGGGCCACAGAAAGCGTCATCGAATAAACCGCTCCTTTTGCCGTAGAATAGGCAAACCGGTCGGGTATACCAACAGTTGCTGCAATGGATGCCATATTCAGTACCACACCACCACCGTTGGATTTCAAATGTGGAATAGTGGCCATCAGGCAGTTGTAAACTCCTTTTACATTGATATTAATGACCCGGTCGAAATCAATTTCCGCAGTGGTATCTGCTTTTCCAATATGCGCAATGCCTGCATTGTTGACCAAAATATTGATTGGCGTTTCAGCTGCTATTGCATTGACCACATTCACTACATCAGCCTGCTTTGAGATATCCAGCGCATGCGCAGCAGCCTGTCCACCTTCCGCAACAATGTCACTCACAACCTGATTGGCCAGGTCTATATTCAGTTCAAGAATATGAACAAAGGCACCTTGTTTCGCAAAGGTTTTGGAAATCGCCAGCCCAATTCCGCTAGCTCCTCCGGTTACCAATGCTGTTTTTCCACTCAAATCAAACATGTACTTTGTATTATATGATTGTAAGAAAAGTTCTTTCCTGCCGGGGTTTACTGCCTTGATATGTACCTGCCTCCGGTGCAGTGAGCTCCCAGACACCTACACCCGGCCAGACGCGGCTCGGGCCCAGGGTTGAAACCCTGGGTTATAGGGATACGCCTCGTTTCCAGGGGATGAAGTCGTCTTGGCCTAGTTGCTGGGCTTTCGTGAGGTCGCCGCTGGCCACTTTGATCACGTATTCCAGCAAGGCTTCTGCATTCTGCTCGATACTTTGAGTTCCGTCAACGACTGCGCCGCAATCGAAATCGATCACATCCGGCATTCTGTTCGCTAATGCTGTATTGGTAGCAACTTTAGCAACCGGACAAATCGGGTTACCGGTCGGTGTACCCAAACCAGTTGTAAACAGAATGATGTTCGCTCCTGCGGCAGTTTGCCCCGTAGTCGCTTCTACATCATTACCAGGAGTACACACTAGTTGCAGACCGGGATCAGTTGCTCTTTCCGTGTAATTCAAAACATCAGAAATAAATGCATTTCCACCCTTTTTCGCCGCTCCGGCCGATTTAATAGCGTCCGTGATCAGGCCGTCTTTGATATTTCCCGGAGAAGGATTGAAAGCAAATGCAGAACCTACTGCTTCCGCTTTGCCGGCATAGTCCCGCATGAGTTTCTCAAATTTGGCGGCTTTTTCTTCGGTCACGCAACGGTTCAGCAACTCCTGCTCTACTCCGTTCAATTCGGGGAATTCTGCCAGCAATGTTTGTCCGCCCAATCCTACTACAAGGTCCGACAAATGTCCCAGTACCGGGTTAGCTGAAATGCCAGAGAACCCGTCAGAACCGCCACATTTTAGTCCTACGGAAAGTTTAGACAATGGTGCGTCGCTGCGTTCAAACTCATTGACCTTTGTAAGACCCATGAAAGTTTCCTTAATCGCACCCGACATTAACGAGTATTCAGTTCCTTTCTGATGCTCAAAAGCAAAGAATGGTTTGTTGAAATGCGGGTCTCTTTTTTTGATCTCGTCTTCCAGTGTTTTCAATTCTGAATTCTGGCAACCAAGGCTCAAAACCGTAATTCCCGCTACATTCGGGTGAACCGCATATGCTGCGAAAAGAGCGCACAATGTATTCGCGTCCGCTCTCGTACCGCCACAGCCGCCTTCATGTGTAAGGAATTTGATGCCGTCGACATTGGCAAATGGTCGTTCTGGCTTTTTCCTCGCCACCGGGCTTTCAATATATGTTTCGAGGCTTTTGATTTTACGCATATCCCCGGCCTGATATAAATGCAAAAATTCTTTAACCTGCTCGCGGTACATATCCGTTTGCGCATAACCCAGCTCCCGCTCGAAAGCATCCTTCATGATCAGCACATTGCGGTTTTCACAAAATACAAGCGGTACTACCAGCCAGTAATTGTAAGTTCCTACCCTGCCATCTTCCCGATGATATCCCTTGAAGGTCCTGTTTTGCCATTTGCTAACATCAGGCTGCGTATAGGAATAAGGTTGACGGTTTGCAGTGCTATAATCGTGAGAATCGTGTTTCAGATTAAAGGTCGTGATCGGCTCGCCTTTTTTGATCGGCTGGGTAGCCCGGCCTACGAGTACGCCGTACATAATGATGGCGCCACCTGTATCAATGTCTTCGGTAACGAATTTATGTTTTGCCGAAACACCATACTGCAACGCATAATGGTTGCCATCCCATGCCACGTCCGCGCCTGCCGGCAGATCGCGTAAAGCAACAATTACATTATCGGAAGGATGGATTTTTAAAAGCTGGGACGCCATAGTTAACTTCAATGATTTTATTTTAAAAGGATATCCTAAATAGAATATATCAACAAATGAACAGAATTATTTCAATACATCGAACTGGAATAATAGCAAATTTTTCAACTATATTGGCATATATTTCTCATTTGAGCAATAAACGTGTAAATATTTGTGAAACCGCAGCTTCTTAAAGTCCCAAAAGGATTACAAAAATCGTTCAGTATAAGGCAAGACGTGGTGCTTTACTTTTATAACAGGTGGCACTATCATCCTGAATTAGAGCTGATTCACATTGAACAAGGCTCGGGAACCCAGTTTGTTGGTGATAACATTCAGAATTTCCAGAGCGGCGACCTGCTCCTGATTGGCCCTAACCTGCCACATTACTGGCGATGCGATGAAAAATACTTTCAGCGCGAAAGTAAACTCTACGCACAAGCCACGGTCGTTCACTTTTCAGAAGATATTTTTGGAAAAGCATTTCTCGAATTGCCGGAGAATAAAGCGATTTCCGAGCTACTTTTTAAGGCAAAGTTGGGGATGAAACTCTCCGGGGAAGGTACTGAGAAAGTGAAGGAGCTTTTGCGAAACCTGTTGAACCAAACCAGCGGTAACCCGGTCATTTCCCTGCTTCAGATACTGGAAACGCTGGCGCAATGTTCCGAAGTGAAACTGCTGTCCAATACCCAATACCAGCACGAATACGACCAATACGACACAGACCGCATTAACCAGATCTACCAATATTCGATCAGCCATTTTCAGAAAAAAATATCCATTGAAGAGATATCGGAGGTCGCTAATATCAGTCCGCATTCATTTTGCCGGTATTTCAAAAGCCGCAGCAGGAAAACCTATTCTCAATTTTTGCTGGAATTACGTATCGGTCATGCGTGCAAGCTCTTGTCTGAGACCAAGTTGCCCGTCGCGCAAATATGTTTTGAAAGTGGTTTCAACAATTTTGCCAATTTCAATAAATATTTCAAAGTACATACCGGCAAAAGTCCATTGCTTTATCAAAAAGAATTCCGGAAAATCCCGATCAGTCATTTACCCAATCTTTCCCCCGTCGCATGAGAGCCAATATTGTCGATATTATAAAAAAAGTTACCTACGAAGCCGAGTTAAGCATCGAAAATTCGCTGATCAAGGAGGTGAGGCAGCTTGGTCCGGAGAATCCTGCGCTAACTTATATCATGCCCGGGTTCGTGGACGCGCACGTACATATAGAGAGCTCCATGCTCACTCCCGCGCAGTTTGCCCGGCTGGCAGTCGTCCACGGAACGGTCGCTACGGTTTCAGACCCGCATGAGATAGCGAATGTATTGGGTGTGGAAGGTGTGGAATTTATGATTGAGGATGGAAAACGGGTGCCTTTCAAATTTTGCTTCGGTGTACCATCCTGCGTTCCTGCCACTGTTTTTGAAACTGCCGGTGCTACCATTGATGCTGCCCAGGTCGGAGAATTGCTGGCCAAACCTGAAATAGGGTACTTGGCCGAAGTAATGAATTTCCCCGGCGTGTTGCACCAGGATCCTGATATGATGGCTAAAATCGCCTGGGCTAAACATTATAACAAGGTAATAGACGGACATGCACCCGGACTGAGAGGCGAGGATGCGAGAAAGTATGCATCTCATGGCATTACCACCGATCATGAATGCTTTACGTATGATGAGGCCAGAGAAAAGATCGGTTATGGCGTCAAAATCCTGATAAGGGAAGGAAGTGCTGCGCGAAATTTCGCTGCATTGATCCCATTGATTGCGGAGTTCCCGGAACGAATTATGTTTTGCTCCGACGACAAGCACCCCGACAATCTGGTGGAAGGGCACATTAATATACTGGTAAAACGTGCATTGCTGGCAGGTTATGACATTTGGAATATCCTGCTTGCCGCCTGCATTAATCCGGTGTTACATTATTCATTGCCGGTAGGTTTGCTGAAGCCCAATGATCCCGCGGATTTTATCGTCGTTGACAATCTGATTGATCTTAACGTCCTGGAAACCTGGTTAAATGGAGAGCGGGTTGCAAAAGATCAAAAGTCATTGATCCCGGATCTCAGAAGCGTTCGTCCGAATCAGTTTAACTGCCAGCATAAAACCTCCGAGGATTTTAAATATTTAACAAAAAACGATGCTTCCCAAGTAAGGGTAGTCGAAGCATTGGAAGGTCAACTGATAACGAATGAGCTGATTAGCTCTGCCAAATATCAAAATGACGAGCTAGTCGCTGACCCGGACAATGACATTCTGAAAATTGTGGTCGTGAACCGCTATCAAGATGCAAAACCAGCTGTCGCTTTTATTAAGAATTTTGGTCTCAAAAAGGGAGCAATTGCATCTTCCATCGCCCATGATTCGCATAATATTATTGCGGTTGGCTATGATGATGACAGCATTGCCGAAGCGGTTAATCTGGTAATTAGCGTTAAAGGCGGGGTTTCGGCAGTTGGAAATGGGGAAAGGCATTTGCTACCGTTACCCATCGCAGGGCTCATGAGTGATGCCGACGGCTACGAGGTCGCAACATCTTACACCAGGCTCGACAGATTTGTAAAAGATCAGCTAATGTCCACATTGCAATCACCGTATATGACCCTCTCGTTCATGGCATTGCTGGTGATACCTTCATTGAAATTGAGTGATAAAGGGCTTTTTGATGGTAAAGATTTCAAATTTATCTCATTATGTATTTGATTAGTTACATTTTTTTAGAAATTGCATCATTAAACTTTGAAATATAATTTTATGATGAATATATTTTTTAAATACGTTTTTTTATAAATATATTTACAAGTGTAATAATGACCCTTATTAACATACATTCCTAACCCCAATCAAAATCCTTTCCAAACAATGGCTCACCTACGCTACAAGCAAGAAGAAGAACTCTGTTTTTGGGATCAGTTCAGAAAAGGCGATGAAAATGCTTATGCATGCCTGTACCGCTCTTACGTTCACATTCTTTACCAGTATTGTTCACAGTTCACGATTGACAAACCACTGATTAAAGACTGTATTCACGATTTATTTGTTGAATTATGGAGAAACCGAATGACGCTGGGTGACACCACTTCCGTTCGGTTTTATTTGATGGCGTCCATCAAAAGGAAGCTGGTTCGCCATTTAAATGCGCAGCAGAAGCACACGAGCAACGAAGATATACCGGTTGAATACTGGCATATCAACACTCCTTCTCACGAAAACCATCTTATTTCGGAAGAAGAATTCGAAGCAACCAACCAACATTTGAATGTAGCGATCAACGGATTGCCACGCCGCCAGAGAGAAGCCATTTTCCTGAAATTTTATATGAACCTGAACAATCACGAAATCGCTGATTTGATGAAAATCAACATTCAGTCGGTTTATAACCTTGTTTTTGGTGCATTGGGAAATCTAAAAAAACAAATGACGCTGGAAAGGCTAACATTCTAAAACCTTTACCTTACGACATACGATTACAAGCGTGGCGAACTATGCCACGCTTTTTTTGTGTTAGATCACCATATCATTAACAAACAAATAAACCTATCTGAATGACGCTCATGTCCACTCCCCTTGCCGAACGTCTTCGCCCGAGAGTATTGGATGATTTTGTAGGTCAGGAAAAGTTATTGGGAAAGAATGGCCCATTGCGACGCGCGATCTTGCAAAACACCATTCCTTCCATGATTTTTTGGGGACCTCCCGGTGTTGGAAAAACTACATTGGCTTTACTGATCGCTGAAACTACGAAGAGACAATTTTACAACCTCAGCGCGATCAGCTCCGGAGTGAAGGATCTCCGGGAAGTACTGGCACGTCCATCCGGCCTCTTTCCGGCTATTTTATTTATTGATGAAATTCATCGCTATAACAAGAGCCAGCAGGACTCTTTATTGGGTGCGGTTGAAAAAGGGCAAGTTACCCTCATCGGCGCAACTACTGAAAATCCTTCATTTGAGATCAATTCAGCACTTTTGTCCCGCTGTCAGGTTTACATTCTGGAAGCATTCGGAGAAAGTGAATTAAAGGATTTGATCGCCCGCGCATTGTCCAAAGATTCCTGGCTGAAAGAAAAGCACATTACATTCACTTCTTACGATGCGCTCTTGCGGCTGTCTGGCGGTGACGGCCGAAAGCTGCTGAATCTGTTGGAACTGGTCGTTTTAGGAAAAGGCGAAGTGACTGATATTGAAATCAACGACGAATGGGTTACCGAAGTAGCTCAGCAAAATATCGCACGGTACGACAAGTCCGGCGAGCAGCATTACGACATTATTTCTGCGTTTATCAAGTCATTGAGAGGTAGCGACCCGAATGGAGCGGTATACTGGATGGCGAGAATGATTGTTGCTGGTGAAGATCCTTCGTTTATCGCCCGTCGCATGCTGATCATGGCATCAGAAGACATCGGGAATGCTAACCCTACTGCCATGATCATGGCCAATGCTTGTATGCAGGCGGTGAATGTGATAGGTTACCCGGAGTGCCGCATTATCCTCTCGCAGGTAGCCATTTACCTGGCAACTTCGCCGAAAAGCAATGCAAGTTACCTGGCGATCGCTGACGCCATAGAGGCGGCCAAAAATACCGCGCACCTGCCTGTGCCCCTACACCTGCGCAACGCTCCTACGAAGCTTATGAAGCAGATTGGCTACGGCAAGGAATACAAATATTCACATGATTTCGAAGGGAATTTTGCAAAGCAGAACTTCCTTCCGGATGAAATCAAGGGCAGCAAATTGTTTGAACCTGGCTTCAATGCACGCGAAGAAGAAATCCGCAAAAAACTCCAACACTGGTGGGGAGACTGGTACGGTTACTGATCTTTAGCTTTTTTAAGTTTGTCTAAGAATCCGGAAAATGGCAGGCTGGGGGTTTCGTTATCCCTGACGGGCTTTTCCCATTCTTTTGCCAATTTTTTCGAGAGCTTTTCAACATTTTCATCTTTTTCCATCTCCTCTGCCAGTGTAGAAAGTAGCTCTGGATCAGGCACTTCGTTTTCTGACTTGATGGATTTGTTCTGGTGTTCCGTTGAAGAAGGTCGAGTCTTCATGCGATCTGGTTGAAAGGAAAATAAGTATGAAAGAGCATTGAGTTAAAACTTCTGTAAAGATGCGTTTATCAATTGAAAAATTCAGAAAGATTACACACAATTATGCAGGGAAATTGAAATTTATGAAGTTAAATTGCTTAAAAATTGACCTATTAACCTCATGATTCCTGAAAGTATACCTCTGCTAGAAAGACAAATATTAATTAACCAATGCAAGATCCTTTATCTCAACAGCGATGAAAAGGAGCGCGAGATTCTGGAAAGACGCATTGAAATTTTGGAGAAAGGCTACACGGGACTGTATCCGAAAGTTTTCAATACACTATACGACGAGGTACCTATTAGTGTATACAACGAAATTTCGGATATTATGAGAATGTACTCCCGGATCAATGAATCCATCAGGCTCCTTTCTGATTCGGATAAGGAGTTGCTTGATCTTGCTTCTCTGGAATTTGAGGGTTTTGATGCGGACAGCGGGATGTATTACTACATGATGTCGTACCTCGTGGATCGGATGGACGAGCATGGAGAATATAAAGGCAGACAGCTCAAAGCTCACAGCAGTTCCTGTATGATAAAATATGGAAAAATGCTGTCCGTGTTTTCTGATTATGAATCATCAGAAAAACTGGAATACTCCTCTTCTGACTTACAAAAGTTTATTGACTCGGTGGTAGCCATCAATGAGCTTTCCAAAACTGAATAGCTATTCAAAACCGCTAAATAAAAAAACGAGTGATTTTAGCTATAAAAAATATTATTTGTCGGTCAAAAGCGAGAGATATATAAAGAAATGATTAAATTTGTTACTGAAAGCCAGTCAAATGGTTATCAATAACGTTGAGTAAAATCGAACATCCCATGTACTTTGTATACGGGATGTTTTTTTATATCGCAATTATAAATATTTCAAGAATTAGTGAAGTTGCATTTTCCTCAATCTCTCAGCATTCCGCTTTATAAACAGCGTATCACCTACTGAAAAATGTTGCGAGTTGCCCGGCTTCCTCAATTGCAGGATCAACCAGATACCACTACCGGTCGCGCCGATCAGCACAAGTGAGAATATATAAGGAGCGAGCAAATAGATGTTCTGAAGGAGCTGTGTCATGATTTCCAATGTTTAGCCAGGTCTACAATTATCTGACAACATTAGATAAAATAACCGTACCAGCAGCCACTGTGTTATTTAGTGGTAGAACTAATACGTGAACGGTTAAATTTGTGGAATTGAGATAGTTAAATGTAGAAAATAGACCTCTAAATGACCCGGACGATTACCTTCTACAATGTAGCGTTCACCACCTTGATATCACAGCCAACTACCGCGTTGTTTACATATCCCACACTCACACCCGAAATCTTGGTAGATTTCTTGGCTGGAAGCGGCGTTTTTAATGTAATGATCTTGGAAGTAAGGATTGATTGCGTATCAGAGAGGTATTTAAATTCAACCTCTAAATTTTTGATGAGCTTATCGGACGAGTTCTCGATCACCAGACTGTGAATCGCGATCCCACCCACGGAATGCCATTCGTTTTCGAGTACCTTCACTTTCTTCAGTAATGCTTCCTTCTCGCTGCTGACAAAGGAAGTTGACGAGTCGGCCTCTCCGATGATCTTCGTCTGTGACTGGACAACAGCTTTGGGTTTTAGGAAATCAAACTGCTTGTAGTAATAAAGAATGTAGATAAATGCACAAACCGGGACAATGGCGCTGATCCATTTCAATAAGGGGATAAGTATCTTCTTGAATTTGGCCTTTTTGCCTCTTCTTCCTGCCATAGATATTTTGTTAATGTTACTCGAAAGGTGCGAGATTCTGATCTTGACGCAAATATACTACTCGCGGGTACAAATTAACGCTAACTGGATTTATTTGACATACTATAAGATATAAAAAAACAAACCGCTGATGAATCCCAGCGGTTTGCATGTGTATCGTGCAGAACAGGACTATTGCCTTACAAACTTATGAGTGCTTACCGAACCGTTTTGGTGGATCATCTTCAGGACATAAGTGCCAGCAGATAGGTTTCTGGTGCTGATTCCGCTAGATAATGCGTTCGATGATTCGAAAACAGTTTTACCTGTCGCATTGACCACTTTCACCATTTTGATATTACTCCAGTCGGTTAGGTTGATGCTCAGGTTTTCGTTAGCGCTCACTGGATTTGGATATAGGTAGTCGGAGTTCGCGAAATTTACATTTTTGATTTGGCTGTAACTGAATGTTTCGTCCAGGTCAATCATTTTTAGCCGGTAAAGGTTCTGGCCATTCGAAGGCTTGCCGTCAACAAAGCTGTAATATTGCAGGGAAGTACTTTCGTGGTTCGAACTAACGGCGCCAATTTTAGACCAATTTTTACCAGTCAAACTGCGCTCTATCTCGAACCGGTCGCTGTTGGTTTCAGCCGAAGTTGACCAGGTTAATGAGGTTGTTTTACCCTCAGCAGCGGCATCAAATTTTACAAGCGTTACCGGCAAGTTTACTTCAATGGTGATAATAAAAGGTGTAAATGTACTTTGCCCAAATTGGTTGACTGCAAGAACGTCGAAATTGTAAGTACCAGCTTGATTTACTGCCGGATTTCCGGTCAACTGCCCACCCGTACTCAAAGCGAAAGAAGGAGGTAGGCTTCCAGCCAAGGTCCTCGCAGACTGATCAACATTATATAGGCTGTAAGTATGCTGTGCAGGAGTGCTGCAGCCAATACTAAATCCGGCTAAGTCAGGTAAAGTGTTAACTGTTGCCACCAAAATGCTGCTACTTATTGGTATGCCGGCCAAGCCACCCGCGACGCGCCCGCCTGTAAATGCGATCGGAGGGCGTGAGCCAATCTCGTGAATACGAATACTAGTCAATACATCTGCAACCGCAGCCGATGTTATAACGATTCTGTTGTGCGCTGCTCCCGGAGTAAAGGTGATAGTCCTAGCCGTAGTTTGAAAGTCAAGAAGCGTCAATCCTATTAGGTAACTTGAAAGCGCCTGCGGCGTGCCAACAGCGGTAGATCCATTGTAAGCCTGAATGGTGATCCCTGATAACACGGTAAGATCTACAAGGCCCGGAGATGCTGAGAGTGTGGCTACAACCTCATTGCTCGCAGGTGCAGTTTTCGCCATAAAGAACGACTGCGATATACTGGAAGCCGCACCAATGTTACCGTTTTGGAGAATTGAGAAAGTACTTAGATTACCGTCAATCGCGTTAGTTGGATTTTGAATGGCATTGGTTAATGTCAACTGCAAAACCGGATTAGTAACTGTGCCTGACGTGATAGTAAGATCGGGATCTATACCGACGTACGAAAACTCTTGGGCCGCACAATCTGCTAGCACGCTATTTTCATAAGTTAAAACATGGTAAACTTTCAAATTTAGAGTTCCTACTTCTAGAAGGGCTCCTAGCAAACCCTCACTTCCCGCAAAGTCAACCTCGACTTTAATGGTGTTGTAAGCAGCTGACGATGTAACCTGAAAATACAAGTTACCATCTTTATCCCTTACCAAATTCTTCTGAGCTGTTCCTGCGCTTGTAGTTACAATGATAGAGTTACTTTCCAGAAGTCCAAGCAAATTTACCAAGGAACTGAGATCGACGTTCAAACCAGTTTGAGTGGGAGCGTCAATTCTTACAAAAGAATTTTTCCCGGCAGCCACCGAAGTGGGGAGTGTCATTGTGATAGAAGCCTTCGCTGAAATCTTTATAGCACCCAACACGTTAACTCCCTCCGCAGAAATAGTTGCAAAATTTGCATCCGGAGCGCCCGTTACATTGGCGGCGTTGGTGACCGTCCCTACAACGTTGATTGTAGGACCCAAAGGTGGTATTGTGAATGAATCATTAACATGCGCGTTGGTCTGGCTGGACGCATACTCCTGCCCATATGATACAGTACTGAGCAAGAACGCCATGATCATTGCTAAAAAGTGACTTCTATTTGCTTGGAATGTTAGACCTCGGATCAGATGGCTGATAGAACTTTTCATAATAGTAGAGATTTGAGATAAATAAATAATCGTTTAAGTGATATGGGACCGTTTGAAAAATGCTTCGCAAATGCTTATAAAAAACACCTCAACCATTTGTATTTCAAATAGTTAAAAGGACTTACCAAATTCTTATTTCGAGTGAATGGGCAACATTCTTTCCTAACCGACCTTTATATACGTCAGCATTCAGAATTATTCTCTAATTTTATTGTAGAGGTATTTATAAGTCTGTCATGCAACCGAAGAAGTGGGTTGTGACAGCGATTATCATCAGCTATAAATCCAAGTAAAGTTGTTTCGTTTTTGTCGGGTTTTGATTGTAAGATGATCTCGAAAAAAATGTAGTAGTAACTTTATTAAAAGTGCCATTTTCACTCCATAGAATACTACTTGTTACAAATGTATCTATAAATATATCAAAACAAACCCACAAAATATTACTATTAATTACCCCCTAAGAATTAGCGGGTGTAGAACTAATTTTGGCTACACTGCTTTTCGTTTACGATGACGAGATTTACCGTTAAATAGCAATTAGATCCATTTTATAGCCAATACTATTCTTTATTTTGTAAATAATAGTATTGATCAAAGAAAATGCTATATTACTGTTGCGATTTTTTTAGAGTGATGGACACTTTCCCCAAAAACACATTAAGCGCATTAGTTTGAAACGAACCAAACTAGGTGGATAATAGCACAAATTAGTTTTATGAATATAGTTTTAGTCGATGAACACCAGCTTTTAACAGATACGCTACGGAATTTACTACTTCTTATGCCGGAGGTAGATGATGTGGAGACGTATACAGAAGGCAAGGAATTTCTGGCTCTTAGAAGCTTCTCCCCGCCGGATGTATTGATCATGGATCTGATCATGAACGGCGTGAACGGACTTGAACTGCTGGATGTGTGCAAGGCCCGGTTTCCCAAAGAGATGAAGGTGATCATTCTCTCCTCGGTAGTAGATGTTCAGACGATCAAACATACCATGAGACGTGGCGCCAATAGTTTCCTGTCCAAGTCCATGACCTTTCAGGAATTCAAAGAATGCATATTGCAGGTGATTGCCGGCAAGCAATATATCGGAAAAGCGATCAGAGATAATCTCATCAATAGCGTTTTTACCGATGAGCAAATTGTGTTGCACCTCTCTCCCAGAGAAAAAGAGGTGCTCCAAAAGGTGTGCAGCGGCCGTACCATCAAGGAGATCGCATACGACCTGAAACTCAGTGCCCATACCGTCCAATACTACCATCGGAGCGTGATGGACAAACTTAAAGTAAAACGCACCACTGACCTGATCGTCTACGCCATGCAGCATGGGTTGTACATTCCCGAGATGAGGTAATGGCCTAATCCACAACTATCTGAGTTTTCCGTAAAAATCAGGCAATGGATTCAATGCCAAATTATTATGCTGATGCCAGTATGGATAAATCGGTGCCTTGTCGCTTGCAGCATCCAATTTTTGAACTTGTTCCAAAGTGAGGTTCCACCCTATCGCACCCAGGTTTTGTTGCAACTGCTCTTCGTTTCTGGCACCAATGACAATATTGCTGATGGTGGGTCGCTGTAAAAGCCAGTTTAACGCCACCTGCGCTACTGTTTTTTGAGTTTCAGCTGCTATTTCGTCCAACACATCAATCAAATGGTAGAAAAAATCGTCAGGAACAGTGGGACCTTCCCCACCTCCCTGCGCGATGCGCCCATCGGGTGGAATAGGTTGATTGCGTCGGTACTTGCCTCCCAGCCTGCCGGCAGACAATGGGCTCCAAACCAGCGTCCCGATTTTTTGGTCGATGCCCAGCGGCATCAGCTCCCACTCGAACTCCCTGCTTAGCAATGAGTAATGTGCCTGGTGCGCAATATATTTCGCCCAACCGTATCGTTCAGAAACAGAAAGCGACTTCATGAGATGCCAACCTGAAAAATTAGAACAGGCAATGTAACGCACCTTCCCACTTTTTACCAGATCATCGAGCGCGCTCAGAGTCTCTTCCACAGGTGTGTTCCCATCGAAACCATGCATGTGATAAATGTCAATATAATCGGTTTGAAGTCTTCTGAGGCTATCTTCGCAAGATCTGATCAGATGGAAACGCGAGGAACCGAAGTCGTTCGGTTTGTTCCCCATGCTAAAAGTTGCTTTGGTGGATAACAGGATTTTATCCCTCAGGCCGATAATTGCTTTGCCCAGAATTTCCTCCGAAAGGCCCTGCGAATAGACATTAGCAGTATCGAAAAAATTAAGCCCGGCATCCATGCAAAGATTTACCATCCTTGCCGCCTCATCAACCTGCGTATTGCCCCAGGCCTTAAAAAAATCCCCTCCTCCCCCGAAAGTACCAGTCCCAAAGCTTAAAACGGGCACTTTTAATCCTGATCCTCCTAATTGTCTGTATTCCATTTGAATGATTGTTTGCCAGCGAATGCCGTGAGTCGCATAAAATGTATAATTAATTCTACTATCTGTAAGTAAATTTTGTCACCGTTTGTTATATAGTTCTTGCCATTTGATAACTGCTTTTGGAGAAGCAGCGTTTGAATCGTTCATTTAGTCGGTTATACATCAACATCTAAATATAATGGATACCCTATTCTATTACAGTACCTATGCCCCACTGCTTGTCGTTACAGTGTTTATCGTAGCTTCCTCGGCGCGAGAATGCTTTTCCGGCAAAAAAGTCTGCTTCATTAGTCAAAACGGCGTGGAGTCCGATGCGATAATATTAAATATAGAACTTATAAAGCCCAAAGAGGTCGGGTCTTTAGAGAAAATAAAATTTCGGGTGCACGTTCGACCTCATGATAAAAGAAGCTACGTGACGGAATTTGATCAGGCGACAAACAGGATCGTATATCACCATTTGGAGGTCGGCACAAAAATAAGGATCAAGTACGATCCGAAAAGTCCCAAAAACGTCCTGCCTGTCAAAGGCATCAGGCCATTTTCAGGCGCAATAAAAAAGGCCGGGAAAATTTCCCGAGCCCTTTAATTAACACACACCGTGTAACATTTTTCTTGTCACATAGTTTAGACGCATATGGGTGCGTTTCGTCACAAGCATTATTTAGTTAGGTTTATTATGTCGTGATCAGATTGATAAAAATGCCTTCTTGTAAAAGATTAGGATAAAAAAATAGTGTGTTCAAAAAAATATCTTTCCTGAAATTTCAGGAAAGATATTTGCATTATTTACTCAACGTTCCTCTATTACTTAACCTTTAACTTGAAGATCAGACCGAGATCTGATACTTCGCCTTAGCCTCGGTTCAGAATATTAATCAAATGTGCAAATTCCATTTCGATCACAAAGAATGCGATGAGCAAACGGTACGATTCAGTTAATTTATGGAAAAACACCCCCATTTTTGCTGCTTTTGGAGCCCTTTTCGATGGCTGCAAACTTAAATCTGATCACCACAATGTGGGAAAAGGAGTTTCGGCCGTTTTCTTTCTTGTTTAACCGTGCGGTAAGACGGCCGATCATTATTATATTTATAAGTTAAATTGTTACATATTTTATTTCCTGACTTAAATCCTTAATCAATGAACCGTAGAGAAGCAGTTCAAAAAATAACCTTTCTGCTGGGAGGAACGATTTCCGCCCCGCTGATGGCTGGCATAATGGGCGAAAAGCTAAATTTCGGCCCGTCCCTGGCGATTTCTGATCAGCAAGAAGCATTGTTGGCAGACGTTGCAGACGTCATTATTCCCACAACCAGCACCCCTGGCGCCAAAGCTGCCGGTGCAGAAAAATTCATTACCAGGCTCATGCGTGATTGTTACGTACTGGAAGACCAGAAAAAATTCTACTCCGGCCTTGACAAAATCGATGCCCTGGGCAAAGAAGTCTATGGAAAGGGTTTCTCCGCACTGGACGTTACCCAGAAAAACGACATCGTCAAACGCACAACCGTTTCCGATAAGCCATTCTTCCTGCAATTAAAAGGCCTTACTGTGACTGGCTATTTCACGTCTGAGATCGGTGCAACGCAAGCACTGGATTACCTGCCGATCCCCGGCAGATTTGACGGCAGCTGGCCGATGCCCAAAGGCCAGAAAAGCTGGGCGCTATGATCCTAAATGACTTAACCTCAATGAAATAATAACAGTTTTGAAAATGGCGAACTTAAATATAGATGCAGTAAAAGAAATTACCTATGATGCGATCGTGATCGGATCAGGGGTATCGGGCGGCTGGGCAGCCAAAGAACTGACCGAAAAAGGTCTGAAAGTATTAATGCTTGAAAAAGGCAGAAACCTGGAACACGTTACAGGCTATGAAAACGCACTGAAAGCGCCCTGGGAATCGCAATACAATGGCCGACTGACCGTAAAACAAAAAGAAACACATCCATTCCTGTCCAGAGACTACCCGTATAATGAAATGACGGAAAAATACTGGATGAACGATATGGATTCCCCATATGAAGAGAAGAAACGCTTTGACTGGTTCCGTCCCAATATCGTGGGTGGCAAATCCATTATGTGGGGCCGCCAGTCGTATCGTTTGAGCGACATAGATTTTGAAGCCAACCTGAAAGACGGTGTTGCTGTGGATTGGCCCATCCGGTATAAGGATGTTGCGCCATGGTATTCCTATGTTGAGAAACATGTAGGGATATCCGGGGAAAAACTAGGCCTGGCTCAATTACCTGACAGTGATTTTATTGCGCCAATGGATATGTACTTTGTAGAAAAAGAGGTACGTAAGAGACTGGAAAAAGAATTTCCAGGCCGCAATATGACTATTGGCCGCGTTGCCAACTTGTCGCAACCAACTAAAATACAGCTGGATGGAGGGCGTTCTCCATGCCAGTACCGTAACCGCTGCTCGCTGGGATGCCCTTATGGCGCCTATTTCAGTAGCCAGTCCAGCACGCTTCCACCGGCGTTTAAAACAGGTTTGCTTACGCTGCGCCCGGATACAGTTGTAAGAGAAATTATTTACGATGCGAAAAAATCTGGTGGTAATGGAGGAGGAAATGGCCGCGCTACCGGTGTTCGCGTAGTGGATTCGGTGACTTTGCAGGAAAAAGAATATTTCGCAAATCTGATATTTGTTTGTGCCAGTTCGTTGGCCTCTACTGCACTTCTGCTAAATTCTACATCAGAACGTTTTCCAAACGGAATGGGTAATGATTCAGGCGAACTGGGCCATAACCTGATGGATCACCATTTCCGAACAGGAGCAAGTGGTGTATGGGAAGGTGATCTGGACAAGTATTATTTCGGACGTCGTGCCAATGGTATCTACATTCCTCGCTACCGCAATATCGGTTCCGACAAACGCGATTACCTGCGTGGATTCGGATATCAGGGTGGTGGCGGTCGTCAGGGATGGCAGCGTAATGTGGCTGAACTCGCCTTTGGAGCAGATTTCAAAGAAGAACTGACTACACCAGGTGCCTGGACGATGGGTTTTGGCGGTTTTGGTGAAACATTGCCTTACCATGAAAACTACATGTATCTGAGCAAAGAGAAAAAAGATAAATTCGGAATTCCTACCGTTGTTTTCGACGCCGATCTGCGTGAGAATGAGAAAAAAATGCGGAAAGATATGATGAATGACGCTGCCGAAATGCTTGAAAAATCGGGTTTAAAAAATGTAAAAACCCACGACAATGGCTCATACCTTGGAATGGCCATTCACGAAATGGGAACTGCCCGGATGGGGCGCGATCCAAAAACATCGGTATTGAACGGCAACAACCAGCTGCACTCAGTGAAAAACGTATTCGTTACGGACGGCGCTGCAATGACTTCCGCTTCCTGCGTGAATCCATCGCTAACCTACATGGCGCTCACCGCCCGTGCCGTTGATTTCGCAGTGAAAGAATCGAAGAAGAAGAATATCTAATAGTAAAGGAGACTTTCTGGGTTTTGAAAACCTGGAAAGTCTTTTTCAAAAAATCTCCAATAAACCAAATGTTTCAGATTGGTAGAACTGCTCTACGTCAGACCATTTGCTAAATAATATCTCTGCAATATTCTGTGTTGATGAATTTCCGACCCGGAGCAGGACCACTTTGGGAGGAAAGCCGTTCAAGTGAGACAAATCCTGAAAATCCTCATCAAAAGAAACTAGTACAAAACCTTTCTTCTTCGCAAAATTCCAGATATCCAAATCTGAGGCAGGTTGCGTTAGCCCGATGCGGCTAACGTGTAAACTTTGAGGGGCAAGCGTGCTGATTTTCTTTAATATTCTGTAAGAGATGTTTTCATCGAAAAGAAATTTCATTAGGCCGTTACGAGGATTTTAGTGTTTTCTTCACGATTGGCAGCAAATGCAAGCGCCGCTAATATATCTTCTTTGGTCAGGGCAGGAAAATCTTCAATCACTTCCTCATAGGTCATTCCACTAGCAAGCCAGCCCAAAATATCCCAAACAGCTATTCTGGTACCGGTAATACAAGGTTTACCGAAACGAATTTCATGATTGATATTAATCCTTTGCTGCCAGCTTTGCATAATTCCTTTTCGTTTTATTCAAATTTACAATTTTCACAGAATTTTCACGCCCAGCCTTTTAAAACCCTCGAACTTTTTGTCATTTGCGTCGACTTCCGTGACGATATAGTCCAGGCTTTCGATCGGACATACACGGTACGATTCAAATGTTCCCACTTTTTCGAAAGTGCTCAATGCGACTGCCATTCCGGAATGTGCCAGCATCGTCTGTTTCAACTCAGCCTCTTCATGGAAACTGGCCGTAACACCCTTATCCGTGTCAAGCGCACAGATCCCCATCATATACAGGTCAGCCTGAAAGTTCTCTACCATTTTGACCGCCTGCAATCCCACGATTGTCTCAGATTCCTTGAAGTAAGTCCCGCCCAGAATGATCAGTTTGATACCACTATAAGCCGAAAGTGCGGGAATAATGGCCGTATTATTGGTAATGACCGTCAATGTAATATCAGTTGGTAACAGGGAAACCAGCGTAAATACCGAAGTCCCTCCATCCAGAAAAATAGTCTGCCCGCTTTTTACCAGGGATTGCGCCTTTAATGCAATGACTTCCTTGTCATCCTTCAAATACCCGATCCTTTCTTTGAAACTGAGCGGATTATGAGATCGAGGAATAGCCCCTCCTCTGATTTTAAGAAGTAAGCCACTATTACTCAATGCATCAATATCCCGCCTGACTGTATCTTCCGATACATCCAGCTCGCTGCTTAGCTGCGCGAAACCGACTTCATTTGCATCGCGCAGTCTTTCCAGGATGTACGCAAATCGCTTTTCCTTAACCATTCTAATTTATTATTTTGCAATTTTATGCAAATTTGCATTTATTTGCAAATCAGTTAGTAGTAATGTATTTGAAAGCATGGACGAGAAATTAAAAATAAGCGCCGCACGCAGGGCCACACTACTCATTTTTCTGGTCTGCGGGATCGGACTATCCAGCTGGGCGCCTATGGTTCCTTTTGCCAAGATAAAACTTGGTCTCAATGATGCTGATCTTGGTGTCGTATTGCTTTCATTAGGCGCGGGCGCCATATTTACGATGCCCGTGACAGGTTTGCTGATCAACAAATATGGAAGCCGTCGCATGGCACTCATTTCAGCACTGATCATTGCATCTACATTACCGCTACTGCTGATGGCGCCTACTTCCTACCTGCTAGCCGTTGCACTATTTATATTCGGCGCGGGCATTGGTTCTGTGGACGTAGCCATGAATGCACAAGCGGTACTCGTGCAGGAGCGCCATGGAAGTCATATCATGTCGTCATTTCACGGACTGTTCAGCGTAGGCGGCTTGCTTGGTTCCATCGGTTTGGGTTTTCTGATCAAAGCCGGATTATCTCCTACGGTCGCGGCGGTCAGTATTTCAGGTTTATTGGTTTTAATCACCGTAACACAGTTCAAATACCTGCTTCCACATGCCGAGGAGGCCAAAATGGATAATACCAACTTTGTGCTACCAAAGGGTGCTGTACTGGTTTTGGGTTTAATGTGCTTTATATTGTTTCTGGCAGAAGGCTCATTACTGGACTGGAGCGCAGTGTTTTTACAGTTTTCAAGAGATTTTGATCCGTCACTTTCCGGCGTAGGCTATGCTGCATTTTCGGTAGCCATGGCGGTTATGCGACTTACCGGAGATGGCCTCATTCATCGTTTGGGGTCGGCAAAAGTGGTATTTTACGGCACATTACTGGCTGGTTCAGGATTCCTGATAGCTGTACTAACTCCCTGGGCAGCAGCTGCTATCATCGGGTTCGTGCTGGTAGGCCTTGGTGCAGCCAATGTTGTTCCTGTATTCTTCTCGGCAGCAGGCAGCATACCGAATGTGCCGCCCAGTATCGCGCTATCAGCCGTCACCATTTTGGGATATTCAGGACAGCTCGCAGGTCCCGCATTGATTGGAATCATAGCGGAATTCACTTCTCTTTCTCTCGCGCTGGGTCTGGTTGGCGCGCTGCTATTTGTCGTCGCATTCACGTACAGGCACAGGGAATAAATTTAAATCAGAATGCCTCTCCCGTAAATAAATAGAACCCCGGCCCATCCTTCGTAAAACCGACATCCAATCTTAAAAAGATATCCTTTTTCGGAAATAACAGGTATCTCAACCCGACACCACCCGATGGCCGAACGTGTTTAAATGTAAATGCATTGATTTTCGGTGCGACTACAGCGGTGCCTGCAAACACTACTGCGCCAAAGCGTTTGCTAAATCCAAAAGGCAACCAGCGATGCTCTACCTGGGTAGCGATCATGTTTTTGTCCCGGTACCTGCCGTAATAGTAACCCCGCATAATCATTTCCCCGCCCATCAGCGCGAGTTGGTTAAACGGGACATTGCCTGAATAGAAGTTACCATATACCTGCCATGCGAGCACATTCCGCACGCTCACGGGATGTGAGGATCTTACATCCAGATTAATTCCCTGAAAATTAAAGTCACTACCCAGCTGAGGGCTGTATTTCAGAAAAGAAATTTCACCAAAAAACCCTTTCCTGACATTCAACACATTGTGACGATCATCATAGACCAATGCTGCTCCCAGCCCGATGTTGCGGGTCCCGTCGCTACCCAACGGCTTGTCGTAAGTGTGATTATCAGGCTGCTTGAATGCGGTATTATATAATTGCTGATAATCAACTTCGGGGCCAATGAAGAGATTAGGCCTTATTTTTCTTAAAACCCGCTGGCGTAGCAGTAAGTAATTGGCGTCGATCAATGCGGGATCTTTTTCCGGTGTTTCCGGGCCGATACCATAATAGAGCAGCGGAAATCTCTGAAACCTGGTCCTTCCGAGAAAAAACCATTTGTCCTTATCCCCATAAATCGCATTGTCAAACCATAGCCCATATTGCCCTTCGAGTGTAATGAATGTGAAAGCAGCGACTTCGCTCAACCGGTTCAATGTGTCTTTTTTGGCTTGAAAAATCAATAGCGATGATAGCCCGAACTCAAAACTGGTTTCAGGAGAGTAACCCAACGTGGGGTAAATGCGGAAGCTAGGCTCACCCGGTGCGGTAGTGTCAGAAATGGTCTTGTTAACAAAACGCCTGAACCAGCTTTCCTGCGCGCTCGCGATGTCGCTCATGCCCAAACTACCCATTGTGAAAAGAAACAGTATCAGTTTGTTCTTCAAATTGCTGTATATTTTGATGGCGAAGTGTTGATGACGTAACGTTTATTAAAAAATTGAGCCAGTAATAATTGGAGTCCTGAAAGCCTTTAATTCATTCAGTAGAACCCGAATGCTTACTCACTTTCCCCTTAAACGACATTTACTCCATCATGAAAAAATTATCTGCACTGATTTGCCTTCTGATTTTTACCCAAAACGTGATGGCTCAAAAACCTGTCGGAAAAGATTTGTGGTGGAAAAGGAATAATCTCCGGGTTATTCAAATGAACCTGCCTTCCTATGAAGGCGCGACGATTAATGCAGACTCCATTGTGACTGACCTTATTCATTTTTCAGCGAATACGTTGCTGATTAATGCAGGCGGCATCATGGCTTTCTATCCTTCCAAGCTCGATTTTCATTATATCAATCCGTATATGAGGCCGGGCGTGCTGGCTGACATTGTTAAAAAATGCCACGAAAATGATATCAAAGTAATTGTTCGTTTTGATTTCAGCCGGGTGCATGAAAGTATCTATAACGCTCATCCCGACTGGTGCTATATCTCTCCAAAAGGTGAGCGCATCATTAATACCGATATGTATGTAGTATCGATTAATGCGCCCTACGTGCAGGAAAAAGCATTCAGGATCATCGAAGAGGTGATTGAACAATTTCCGATAGACGGAATTTTTCTCAATATGCCCGGGTACCAGGTCAATAATCCATACGAAGGCAAGTACCACGGTATTGATCAGAATGATTATGATAAAAAACGGTTCGCGGAATTTTCAGGAGGACAAATACTTCCGACTGAGGAAAATAAAGCAGATCCTTTATTTCAAAAATATTTGGAATTCAAAAAAAATACCATTGAGGACTGGTCGGAACGTTTGCATAAGCTGGTTAAATCTAAAAACGACCAAATTGCGATCTGTACCTATTCGGATAAATTCGTTGACATTATCAGGCACGAGTCGCAAAGCATGACCACATTACCCTACTGGCCTTATACTGCTTCTGATAATGTAGGTAATGCGGTCAATTCGTTTCCAAACCACATTAACAGCAATGCGAGCATTCAGCAGATCTCATTCCAATCGCGTTACAATGCCGTCGAACCTCAGGAAGTTCAGATCCGGCTTTATGAGAACATTGCGAATGGTTCCGGGCTGGATATGAGCATGATGGGCGACATGCGGGGCTATGAAGACGAGCGCAATTACGAGGTTTTCAGAAAAGTTTATGCATTTCACAAGAAGCATGAACCCTATTTTGGCAAGTATAAATCTGTGGCGAAAATTGCCATTATAGCACCGGGAGCCTGGCCAAACGGAGAGCCCATGCAGGAGTACCGCGGTATTCAACTCATGCTAAGAGAGGCGCACATTCCTTTTGACATCATTGAAGACGGCCAGATCGACAACCTGACTGACAAAGTGAAAGCCTACAAGCTGCTGATACTTCCTGAAATTACATATTTGAAACCCGAGGCCATTGACGTCCTGAAAGAAGCCAGCAAACTAGGTACCCATCTCATAGCCACCAGCAGAAGCCTCTTCGACAATCCGGAAACATTGTATCAATTGTTTGGCGCGAAGATTGAAAAGAAAGATAATGATGGGGCTGGAAACTATCTGGTACCTGATAACCGTCAGATTTTTAAAAGCTTTCCAGGACAATCTATGCTTTTCTGGAAATTCAACCTGGGGTTATATGATCTCAGTGATACCGACGCAAAGTACCTTCCCATATTGGCCAAAGGTCGCCCCGGGCCTCCAGAGATCATCGGTGGTCACGAACCGACCGGCTTTTACGGAATGGGCATTAAAAATCATGCAAAAAGCAAAGCATTCATTTTTCCGATGAGCCTTGGGCGCATTTACTATATGCATGGCTACCAAGAGCATAAAAATCTACTGCTGGACGCGATCAACTACATTTTACCAGATGCTTCACAAACGATTCAAACCAATGCCCCGGCAAGAGTTGAAACGATTTTAAAGGAATTTACCCGTAATACCGTCATTAATAAAGAGAAGACTGCGAGCGATGGAATGATCCTGCACCTGGTGAATCTGACGGGTTTTAGCGGCAACACTTATTTTGAGCCTTTACCACTTTACAAACTCAAATTCAGGGTACGTTCCGAAAAGCAGCCGAAAAAGATATTTGGCTTAACTAACGGACAACCAGTGAAATTCACTTACAAAGGCGGATATATTGACTTAGAAATACCAAAGCTCGAAGGATTTGAAGGTATCGTAATGGATTGGAATTAAAGCTATTAAAAACAAAGACATTGTCATGAAAAATGATCAGATCAAAATTCCTAGCCTATATGAATGGGCGGGAGGTATGCCGGTATTCGAAAAGCTGACCGACCTGTTTTACAAAAAAGTATTGTCGGACGAACTTCTGGAACCTGTTTTCAAGCATATGTCCCGCGAACATCAGCTGCACGTTGCGCATTTTATTGCAGAAGTTTTCGGAGGCCCTGAAATGTACAGTACCAGCGAAGGAAGTCATTTTAAAATGATTCAAAAGCATTTGTCCAAGCACCTGACAGAGCAACATCGCCAGCGCTGGGTTTCGCTGCTACTGCAAACGGTTGATGAAATAGATTTACCCGCCGACCCCGAATTCCGGTCCGCCTTTGTAGCCTACATTGAATGGGGCACCCGCATCGCTGTGATCAATTCCAATGTGGACGATTTGTCCATGAACCCCGATGAGCCCATGCCAAAATGGGGCTGGGGCGTACCGGGTGGGCCTTATTTGGGGTAAATTATCATTGCTCAATCAAACTAGCTCCTCAAATATATTTTTTTCGTCAAAATCAACTTCCCACTCTTTCAGCATGTCCATGTATTCGGCCCTGAATTGAATGTTTTGATGGTACTGATCCTGGTTAATGAAGTATTTGACCTGACGATCAATGCCCGACAGGCTGATTGAAAAAGCACCATAGCCGCTTTGCCAATGAAATTTGACAGGTGTAAATTTATTTTTGTTAATAAATTCCGAACTGTCCCCTTTCACCAACCTCATGAATTCAGCAACAGCCTGTGTAACATTATAACCGACCAACATATGCACATGATCCGGCATTGAATTGATTGCCATCAATTTGTGCCCGTTATTATGAGTAATTCCGGTAATGTATTTATGAAGGGATTCCTGCCAGTCCGCCGAAATAGCAGCATTTTTAAATTTTACAGCGAATACAAAATGAATGTAGCATTGCGAATAGATACCGTCCATTAGAAGTTACATTTAAATGGTTAATATCATTTAGACGTAGGCAAAACAAAATGGTCACATGCGGCGACAATATATGCAACGATGGTGGCATCAACAATAACAACATCCATTTTGGTAGCAACAGGTAGCCCCCACGGGGCATAAACAATAACGATACCCATTTTTAACAACAGGTAACCCCTACGGGGCATTAACATTAATGATTTCCATTTTTCTAGTAACAGGTAGCCGCTCTGCGGCATTGCTTTGCCGCAGAGCGGCTACCTATTGCTAGAAAAATGGTTGGTCAAAATTGTTAAATGCCCCGGAGGGGCTACCCTATTCCCAAACGTCATTTTGCAAACGCGCCGTTGATTTACAATTTTGGCGCATCGGGTTTATTGGGTACATCCCAGTTATTAGCCCCTTTTGCCTTCAATTTTCGGCAATAAACCTTATCGTTCGCGGTCACATAAAGAATGTCAAAGTCTTTCCCACCGAAGGCCACATTGGAAGCGGCCCCGTTTGGTGTGGGCAGGATTGAGTTGACACGCCCTGTCTGATCAAGTACCTGTATGCCAGCGCGTGTAGCTACATATATACGGCCATCGCGGTCGCAGGTAATGCCGTCGGCCCAGGCATTTTCCTCAGTATCACGAACATGCAGCCACCCGAATTTTTGTTTGTTGGTCAATGTTCCGTCGGGTTTGATCTGATATGACCATACCCAATGTGAAGTCGATTCAGTCACATACAAAAGTGTTTGGTCGGGAGACAGTGCTGCGCCGTTGGCGTAAAGGATTCCCTGGTCTGCAATGACTTTTTCACCACTAGGTTTGATCAAATAAATAATACTCGGCTTTTCCTTGCCGTCAGGAGACGTCACGTAAATGTTGCCACTGGCCGAAATAGTCAGATCATTTCCTGAGATTTCTTTGACAATGTCTTGCTTTTTGTTTTGGGCATCATATCGGGCGATCGAAAGTGATTTTTTAGCAACTTCCAACCGGTTTCCGTTTTTATCAAATTCCGTCCCACTGGCATTCTGCGAATCTTCGTTGACAATAACTGGCTTGCCATCGGCACCCACTTTATAGGTTTTGGAGTTGGGAATATCCTGGTAAAAAACTTCTCCCGCCTGATTAGCGGTGGGGCCTTCCGTGAATTTGTAGCCCTCTCCTACCAGTTTCCATTCTTCCCCCGGAAGCAATATCGTTGAAAGTACCTGGTTTTGTGAAGCCCCGGATTTAACAGCCTCGGGCCATCCTTTCCATAAAAACCGCATCGCTTCGGGAAACAATGCGGTTCCCTGCTTACCATTGTGCCCGCCTTCTCCCCATTGATGCGTCACTTCATATCCTGCAAATGTCAATGCCCGTAACATCGTCTGGTTGGCCATCCACCAGTCGCCGGCATAAATATTGAGATCGTTGGCTCCATCCTGCATATAAATTCGGATCGGTTTGGGCTCATATTTCCTTACCAATATGGGGTAGCGATCGGCGCCGCGCAGGCCTACATACGTGCCTATCGCACTATACACACGGGTAAATGCGTCCGGGCGCTCCCATGCGGCTGTGAATGCGCACACGGCCCCACTGCTTGATCCTCCGATGGCGCGGTCATTGCCACTTTTGGATAAACGAATGGCCCGCCCGTCGCTGGTTTTCTGCTTTTCAACCTCTGGTAATATTTCATCGAGTATAAACTTCGCGTAGGCATCCCCCAGTCCGTCAAATTCAAAACTGCGGTTGAAACGGTCATTTGCCTCCGCTGGATTGGCGGCTTTTACGCGGCCGTGCATCACGAAAACACCGATCGTTACCGGCATTTCATTTTTATGAATGAGGTTATCAAATACTACCGGAGCATTCCATTGGATCCCGTCCTGGTTAACATATACGCACGCTGGCTTGTCAGCTTTGTATTGCGCAGGCACATATACCCAGTATTCGCGCCAGGTACCCGGGAATATTTTGGACTGATCAAATGTAAATTTCAAAACCTCACCTTTCGGTACGCCGGCCTGTTCCGCAGAAGCAGGATCGACCGGGTAAGTTTCGGTAGGGGCCTGAGCGGCAACCACGTGAACAAAAAGGCAAAATGCGATCAGTAAAATATTTTTCATAAATCAATTGGAAAGGATTCTACAAATAACTCAGCCACCATGCTTTATGTCTTGCCCTGTACGTGCCAAACCATTTACAGGGTACGTAAAGCGAGGCAACGATCAGTATCCAGATGATGTAAACGGTACCTAACTCATAACCAAAATCAATTGGCCGGAACTTAAAAAAGAGCTTATCATCCGTAGCCTGCTCCCAGGTGTACCCGGAAGAAAGCACTGCAATCATGGTAAGAATATGTATGATATAAAAATGCAGCATGAAATAGAAGAATGGCACTTTTCCATATACAGTACATATTCTTGTCAATGCGTTATCGACTTTTTCCGTCAAAGCGAGAATGATCAAAACCGGCCCCAGCGTCATAAATGTAAAAAGCAGGGAGGGAGGATATTTGCTGACATTCATAAATGACAGGAATGTCTGGAAACCCGTTTTTTGTTCGGTCCAATGTGAAGGGTCGCCGTATCCGTTTATCAATCTTAAAACAACAAAAAGGAGGATTATCACAAAGCCTGAGATCAATAGCCTCTTCCTTCTGTTCTCCTGCGGAAAACCTTTTTTATACAACGTACCCAGCCCGTAACCCGCCATCATTATCCCCGACCAGGGCAGAATTACATACAGAAATCCAATTGTACCTCCGTCGCCTCTGGGAAGGAATGTTCCCCTACCCGTAAAAAATATACGCAGTACGACATCCAGGGTGGAGTTTTCTGCCACCTTCACATAATCTAAAAAATTGTGTCCAAAAATGAGAATGCAGCCTATGACCAAAATGGTTTTGGGGGAAACGAAACGCACCAGTAGGCCTAGCAAAATCATACTGCATCCCAGCGCCCACAGTACTGCGAGGAAAATGGTTTTGAATGTAATATCAAAAGAAAAACCAAACGTCATGAAAACGATTTCCACCAAAATAAGCCAGAAACCGCGTTTGATCAGGAATGTAGAAGTGTCAGCAACTGTTTTGTTTTGCCCTGAAAGATAGGCGGAGATGCCTGATAACATCATAAATGAGGGAGCGCAGAAATGGGTGATCCATCGGGTGAAGTAAAGTGCAGCGGTAGCACTCTGTGGATCCAGTGGATCGGCGGTAAACGCAGTAATGTGAAAGTAATCGCGGACGTGATCGAGGGCCATAATGACCATAATAGCACCGCGAACTGTATCAATGGATTTAATGCGCTGGAGCGTACCGGCTGTTGTCATACCGCTTGGCTTGGGTTTCAATGTTAGTTACCCCTAAGAAGTGCTCTAAAATACTGATTTACTGTCTGATGACTCACTAACAGTGACAAATTGCATAAAAAAGGGATGACCAGCATCCCTTCCCCCATTCAATCGTATTTTTCTTCGCAAACTATCTATAACAGCGCTGCGCCGAATACCCCCGCGCTGTCGCCCAGCTTAGGTTTAAGTATAGGCGTGGTCACCACACCTTTGTTGAAAATATACTTTTTGATACGTTCGTAACCCGCCGTGTAAAGCAGCTCAACATTCCCTACGCCCCCTCCGATCACGATCAGTCCCGGATCCAGCACATTAATAAGCGTCGATATGGCTCTTCCATAATATTCCAACAGTCGCTCGATCGTAGCATTTGCGTGCTCATCGCCGCCCGCGTGGTAACGTTCCAGAATCACTTTCATAGTCAATTTTTCACCACTGACACGCTCGTAATAACGTTCCAGCGCCGGGCCAGAAATCACTTGTTCTACGCAGCCGGCTTTTCCACAATAGCATGGTTCGCCTCCCTCTTCCAGAATATTATGACCCCATTCACCACCGATACCGTGATGTCCGGCAATGATTTTATTGTTCACTACCAATCCTCCACCAACACCTGTTCCCATGATCACACCGAAAACAACCTCCGCCGTCGGATGCTCTTTACCGGCACCGATCAATGCCTCTGCCAGTGCAAAGCAGTTGGCATCATTGGCCAGCTGGCATGGCACGCCCAGTATTTTTTCAAGATCTGCTTTCAATGGTTGTCCATTCAGGCAGATCGTATTGGAGTTTTTCATCAGGTGCGTTTCGGGTTCCAGCACGCCCGGAGTCGCAAAGCCAACCTTGGAAGGCCTCTCGCCTACCTGCTCAGCCACCATATCGATCAGCCTTTTGATCTGAGATAAAATATGCTGGTAACCATTTGCAGACTCAGTTGGAAGCCGCATGCGGACCACTACTTCCAGGTTGCGATCTGAATCTAGAACCGCGCATTCTATTTTTGTACCTCCTAAGTCAATTCCCCAGAGTTTCATATGCTTTTTTAATCCCTTATGATTTGTGACAATGTTGGTGCTTTTTTAGCTTTTAGCGATTAGCTAAAATGCCCAAAGCTAAAAGCTAATCGCTTTACTGCACTTTATAATATTTGTAACCGAACAAGAAGATCACTGCATAGCAGATGATCGGCAGATAATAGGCGTGGGCTACGTTTGTTTCGGCCACTGCGCCCATTGCAAAAGGGAAAAACGCCCCTCCTACTACACCCATTGAGATAAAAGATGAGGCTTGCTGCGTATGAGCACCCAAATTTTTTAAACCAAGACTAAAAATGGTTGGGAACATGATACTGAAGAAGAAATTCAGCATTAGTAATGCGATAAATGACGGCCAGCCCCAGCTTTGCGCGATAATAAGGCACATGACAATATTGCAGGCTGCAAAAATCGCAAGTAAAGAATTTGGCGCAATAAAACGCATCAGGAATGTTCCTACAAAACGACCGGTCAACATCAACACGAAGAAAAGGATCATGTAGTTACCAGCCACTGCGTCGGTGAAGCCCATTTTCTCGTGACCGTAATTGATAAAGAACGCCCAGGTTCCGGCTTGTGCGGCTACGTTGAAAAACTGCGCTAAAACAGACCATTTGAAATGCCTGTGCTCGAAAAGACCTTTTTCAGGATGTGTATCCACATTGGCAGCGGCAGGATCTACGGCGCCATGCGGATCAATCAAAGTTGGCACTTTTACGAATGAAAATAACACCGCGATCGTGGCGATCACACTTCCGATCACGATATATAATGTTTTGACCGAAGTAAGGTCCGTACTGCCTTCTACATTATTTCTCAATAAAAAATAAGAACCGACCGCCGGTCCGATAATGGTACCTAATGCATTGAATGCCTGAGCAAAGTTAATACGCATATCACTGGTACGCTGATCACCCAGCGACGCAACAAATGGGTGAGCAACCGTTTCCAGCGTCGAAATACCGCAACCGAGAATGAATAACGCTCCACCAAAAAATGGAAACGAAGCAGCAGCAGCAGCCGGTACAAACAAAAACGAACCGATCGCAAAAAGCGTCAGTCCGAAAAGTACACCATTTTTATACCCGAAACGCTTCATAAAAAGACCGGCCGGGATACCCATGACTCCATAAGCTCCGAAAATGGCGAATTGCACGAATGCAGACTGCGTTTTGGTCAGACTTAAAACGTGTTGAAAGTGCTTATTTAGAACATCTCCCATCGTAATGGCAATTCCCCAGAACATGAACAGCGAGGTCACGAAGACCAGTGTGATGAGGTACTTATTCTCTGTAAATCGGGGGGGTGTTGTGTTTACTGTGCCGGAAGACGGGATGTTGCTCATTTAGTTGAATAGTAAAATTAAATATTAGGTCAGGTCTATTTCTGCAAATGTAAATCAGAGAAATTTAAAAACTGTATCCAGTCGAACATTTTAACGTCATGCCCACCCGGGCGGATGTGAAAGCCTATTTGGCCGGAAATGGGCTCATTTAATGCAGGAAATGTGGTTCCTGCAAATCCATTGGTACCTAAAAACTTGTAAATCCCATCCGAAGCCTTCGCCGTTTCGAACTCTCCCGCAGGATCCGCATTCCTATCTTCCTCAGCAGTAGCGAGATAAACCGGCCTCGGCGCGATCAGCGCCATCACAAAATGCTGATCGAACGGAAGTTCTGAATCTTTATCCATATATTTTCTCAAACTTTTGGCATACCAATGCGGAAAAACCGTGCACAGCCTTGTAATGTTCTCACCGATTCCACGCCGGAACAGCTTTCCTCCACCTGCCCCGGACTCGTTACTTAGCGCCATTGCAAAGCGCTGATCGGTTGCACCGGCCCATAATGCGGCTTTTCCAAGTCTCGAAAAGCCGAATACAGCAACTTTTTTTGAATCGATGTCCTTGTCGGTTTCAATGTAATCCATCCCCCGGCTCAATGCCCAGGCCCATGCTGCCATTGTGCTGAAATTATCATCCCGGATCTGTAATTCGGGATAAAGCGTGTGAATACCGGTCTGGAACATGGTTTCCTTCCGGTCCGAGGCGATCTCCTCCCTGTACATCGTCACTAGCGCGTAACCTCTGTCCAGAATGCTGTCCACCGCCCACTGGCTCGCATTCACGCCTCGGCACGCATCGGTAGCCTCTCCGTTTTCACCGCAGGGAAACATTTGACTGTTTTCCACCCAGGCAGTTGTTAATTTCACCCCAGGATCAGCAATAATAGCCTGGTTACCAACAAAATTGATCCCCATGATCGCAGGTACCGGATGTTTCGCTTTGTTTGGAATATAAATCAAAAGATCAAACTGCGCCTCTTTATCCTTTTCCTTAATAAAAACAGTTACTTGCTTGCGGGTAGCTTTTCCTCCCAATGCTTTCGGATCGTTATCAAAAACTTCAAAACGTATGTTTTTAGGCTTGCCAGGCGAGGTACCATACATTTGCGTAGTCATGATTTCGAGGATTTCTTTTCTCCGCGTGGGCCATTGCTTGACCGATTTTACCTTTTGGCCTTTGTTAAATAGTAATGGATCCGGTAGAGAATTATGCTGAGCAAATACATGGTGCAGACCAGCCAGGCAAAACATCAAACACAATTGGAATAGCTTCATAATGGAATTGGGAAAACTTTTGTATCTAATCGTAAAATACTATTATCCAACCAATCCCAACGCCGGTCCTGCTTTTTCAAGCCAGAATCTGGCCATTAGTTCGTGACCCGCGGGCATAGGATGGATCCCGTCCCAAATCCAGTACTCCGCCGGTGCCTTTGACAATGCATCGTTGAATGCGGACTGAAAAGGAATGTGAATGGCTCCAAACTCCTCGGAAAGTAGCTTTACGCTTTTTTGCCGCTTTGTGATTTCGGTTTGATAAGTGTCCAGGTTTTCTTTGACTCTTCCCATCGGCAGTAAAAACGGTTCGCAGAGCACTAGTTTTACATTGGGCAGTTTTTCTTTGGTCAATGTTAGTAATGCCCGATAGTCATTTTCAAACTGCTCAGGAGTACAGGATACATTGCCTTTGATAGCAGCTTCCGTGTCATTGATTCCGACCAAAATATTAAGAACATCGGGTTTCAGATCGAGCGTATCGGTCTGCCAGCGTTCCGCCAAATGGGTAACACGGTTACCGCTGATGCCACGATTAAAGAAATGCAACCCTTTGGCTGGGAAATCATACCACAGCCTACTCGCAATCATGTAGGCAAAGCCATGCCCCATTACGTGATTCCAGTCCATGTTCCTGGTTCTGTTACCGTCCGTGATCGAATCTCCCTGGAACAATACGATTAAACTTCCTTCCTCTTTTTTAATTTGGTTTAATGGATTTGAAAACAATTTTTCCGGTAAAACTGCCGAGATCGTCGCGCCGGCAAGCGCATTGAGCAGAAACTTTCGTCGGTCGTTCATCAGAGCGCTTTACGTTGAAAACCTTATTTTTTATTGAAGTAATTACTCATAAAAAGGAGCTGGTACTGCACCGCATTGGCCCAGTAGGGCCAAGTGTGCCCACCGGGACGGGTAATGTAGTCGTGCGGAATGTTGCGGTATAAAAGCTGTTTGTGCAGATTTTCATTTACCTCGTAAAAGAAGTCGTCTGTTCCGCAGTCAATGATCAGAGACAAATGATTGGGAGTGAGCAAATGCAGCATATTGATCACCGTATTTTTCTCCCAGCGCTCGGGTTCGTCAGCCAGTTTACCGAGGCGCTTGGCCATATCCCAATTGTTAGGAAAAGGCCGGATATCCACGCCACCGCTCATGCTACCGGCTGCACCAAAAACATCCTGGTGCTTCAATGCCAGATACAATGCCCCATGTCCTCCCATACTCAGCCCCGTAATCGCCCGACCTCTCCGGTCTCTGATCGTTTTATACTGCGCGTCCACAAAAGCCACGAGTTCTTTGGAAATGTAGGTCTCATATTGTGATTGCGCATCTACCGGACTATCCCAGTACCAGCTGCTATACCCGCCGTCGGGACATACGATGATCATATTATGCAGGTCCGCAGCTTTCTGAAAGCCTGCTGCCTTGGTAAGCCAGCCTGCGTGGTTATCGCTGTACCCGTGCAACAAATAAACGACGGGCAATGTAGTGGATGAATTGTAATGATCAGGCCGGATGATAACTGCTTTCAGCTTCTTTTTCATGCTGTTGCTATACACTTCCACGGTGTCTACAATCGATGCCTGTGCCCATGAATGAATAATTGCGAGAAGGAAAATGGCAAGGAAAATGCTTTTTTTCATTAGTGGTCAAAAATATGCTTTGAGAAAATTTTCTACAACTTACAGTTTTAAATGATAGCTACACCGCAAATATTGTAGAATGCGGGGAATAAAAAGGCCTTATTACCACCATGGAGACGCTGGCATTTAAATTGATATAGCATTAACATATATATCATAATGCTAACTTAAAATATTAAAACAATGGGAAATCTTCTTTATACAATAGCCGTCATCCTGGTCATAATTTGGTTGATTGGCTATTTTGGCTTCGCAAGCTTTGGAATGGGTAACATCATTCACGTTCTATTAGTGATTGCAGTAGTTGCAATAATTCTTCGGGTTATACGTGGGGACAGGGTTGTGTAGAGAATATCCATTCAATAAGAAAGGCCCGGAACTTGTTTTTATAACAGGTTCCGGGCCTTAATTTTTTGTAATTTAGTAGCCGACAAACCTCCTTCACAGATGCACCTACCTCTATCTAAAACTAGTTTTCAACTTCCGCGCAACCTATTGTTAATTTCCGCGTTTTCACTCGGCACTCACATGGCATTAAGTCAAACGTATTTGGGCAATGTGGAATTTACCAGCCAAAACGCCCTGAACTCGTGGAGTTCAAGCTGGAAATCGGTTTCGGGCAATATTTACATTACCAGCCTGGTCGACAATGTAATCACCAACCTGTCGCCGCTGCAGAACCTGGAATCCGTGGGGGGCTCCATCATTATCAGTGAAAATCACAACCTAACTACACTCAATGGTCTGGATAAATTGACCACGGTTGGCGGCATCGAATTATCATTCAATTCCACATTGACCAACATCAACAGTCTCAATAAGCTGACTCTCGTAAACGGGTCGGTTAATGTAAATGGTAACCAAAATCTGTCCAGTTTAAATGCATTAAACAATTCCCTGAGCATTACCGGCGATTTGACGATCAAAAACAATCCTAAACTTTCGCAATGCAGCGCCACTGCTGTATGTAATTTTCTGAATAATCATTCGGTGTTTAGTTACCTCAATGTTTCCAATAATTCAGGAAGCTGCTATAATGAAAGCTTACTCAATACCGCCTGCAACGGCTCACTTCCAGTGGTGTTGGACCATTTTCAGGTGATTGGTGAGGGTCCGACCGCGCTGCTTCGCTGGGCGACTTCACAAGAATCCAATGTCCGTAGTTTTGATATTGAAAGCAGCAAAAACGGTCATGAGTGGCATTATAGCGGCACGGTGAAAGCGCTTGGAGAAAGTACTACCCTGTTCCAATATATGTTTGTTGATTCGTCGCCAGGAGAAGGAAATCGCTATTACCGGCTCAAAATGATGGATATGGATGGCTCTTTTGCGTATAGCCGCGTTCGTTTCATCCGTTTCAGCGAGCCCGACATTTCATTTTTCCCTAATCCCGTCGCTGACCGGCTTTCTATCCGGGGAGCAGGCTCATTCAAGTTAATGGAAGCGTTTGATTCTCAGGGACGATCCGTTTTGACGCTGAAAGGAAATCCGTCAAAAGGCATTCCGGTTGCCAACTGGAAAAAAGGATTTTATATGATCAAAGTTGTCGGGCAGGATGGGTCCGTTAAAAATTACAGGATCGTTAAGAACTAACAGCTGTTGATTACCAATGCTTATTGTTCCAAACTGCGGTCATTCGTTTACAAAAGCCCTTTGATTTTGTCCCAGACATTTTCGGCGACAATTTTATGTCCCTCTTCTGTTGGGTGAATTCCGTCCGGCAAATTCAGTTTTGGCTCGCCACCGACACCTTCCAGTAGGAAAGGAATGAGCGTCAGATCGTTTTTCGCGGCAATGTCAGCATATACCGCCCGGAATTTCGAGGCATATTGCTGGCCCATATTCGGCGGGATTTGCATGCCGGCCAGTACCAGTTTCGCGTCGGGATATTTAGAATGCACTTTGTCGAGAATGGCTTGCAGATTCTTTTTGGTTTCTGAAACAGGTATACCGCGCAACCCATCATTCCCGCCTAGTTCGAGCACGAAAATGTCCAGTGGTTGTTTAAGAAGCCAGTCAATGCGGCTGTTACCACCCGAAGTCGTTTCCCCGCTCACACCTGCATTAATCACTTTATAATTTAATTTTAAAGAATCAATACGTTTCTGGATCAGGCCCGCGAAAGCCCGGGATGGATCGTCGAGGCCGAATCCGGCGGTAAGGCTATTTCCAAAAAACACGATGGTTTTCTTCTTTGCAGTGGAAGCCTCGGCTGTAACGGCGACAGAATCAGGCTTATCGGTGGAATCTTCTTTTTTTTCACTGGAACAAGACGCCAGAAATGTGACAACTAGCAGGTACAGGAATAATAATGGGGAGCGGTTCATAGGAATTATCAAACAGACAAAAATCAAAAACAGGATAGCAGGTGTAATAGCGCCCTTCCCCGTTCATTTAGTTTTAAACGCCGCTTACACTATATTTATGTGCAACACAAATCGAAAAGAACCAAATTAGAACAAAAGCAGTTGCCCAGACTTAGCACCACGCAAACATAAAAATAGAAACAATTGATGGATACCATACTCGATCTGCAGCATGTAAGCAAAATTTATAAAAGTGGAGACCGTTCGTTAACTGTTTTAGATAATATTAATTTTTCGGTTGAAGCCGGTTCTACAATGTCCATTGTAGGACCTTCCGGCAGCGGTAAAACGACCTTACTAGGCTTGTGTGCAGGTTTGGATCGATCTACTTCCGGCGTAGTCGAGCTGCACGGGACCAAACTCAATGGTCTCAGCGAAGACCAGCTCGCAGCAGTCCGAAACCTGTATGTAGGGTTCATTTTTCAGAATTTCCAGTTGCTCCCCACATTGACCGCATTGGAAAATGTGATGGTACCATTGGAACTACGGGGAGAAAAAAACGTCAAACCCAGAGCTTTGGATTTGCTTGATAAAGTCGGCCTGTCTGAACGTAGCCATCATTACCCTACCCAACTCAGCGGGGGTGAACAGCAGCGTGTTTCACTCGCCAGGGCATTTTCTAACCAACCTCAGATCCTTTTTGCCGACGAACCTACCGGAAACCTCGATGCCGAAACCAGCGAAAAAGTAGTCAAGCTCCTTTTTGACCTGAATAAAGAGGCCGGAACTACATTGGTAGTCGTAACCCATGACTTGGAACTGGCTGCAAAAACGCAGCGTATCATTCGGATCAAAGGAGGCAAATTGGTTGAATAGCAAGACAAAAAGACTTGCCAAGTCTTCAAGACTTGGTAAGTCTACATTCCCACTAACATGCAACAAGATAAACTGAATTTCCCGTGGCTGCTGCAAATGGCGTGGCGCGATAGCAGAAAAAACCGCTCCCGTCTGGTGCTTTTTATTTCCTCCATTATCTTGGGAATAGCGGCATTGGTGGGCATTTATTCACTCGGGGATAACCTTAGGGAGAATATCGACGAACAGGCAGCCACATTAATCGGCGCTGATTTGGCATTGTACGGAAACAAACCCGTGGAGGGGAAAGCGAAAGCATTAGTGGATTCCCTGAGCAAAACCCGGTCAGAAGAACGGAGCTTTGCTTCGATGGTTTATTTTACAAAAAATGGTGGAAACCGTTTGGCGCAGGTCAAAGCACTGTCCGGCGATTTTCCCTATTACGGAAAGCTGGAAACCATTCCCGTCGCAGCCGAGAAGACATTTCGGGCCGGAAGAGAAGCATTGGTGGACCAGACACTCATGCTGCAATACCAGGCGAAAGTCGGCGATTCTATCAAAATTGGGAATGTAACTTTCGCCATCGCAGGTATTCTGGAAAAAGCACCGGGATCGACCGGCCTCACCAGTTCCGTGGCACCTACGGTATACATTCCGATGGATTACCTGACGCAAACCGGCCTAATGCAAAAAGGCAGCCGGGTTGGGTATCGTTATTATTTCAAAATTCCACCTAAAACCGACGTCGAAAAGCTCGTCAAGCAACTGGAACCACAGTTTGAAAAATATGACCTGGACTACAACACCGTCCAAGGCCAAAAAGAAGATACAGGCAGGTCGTTTCAGGACCTGACACGTTTTCTTGCATTGGTTGGCTTCGTTGCATTGCTACTCGGCTGCATCGGTGTGGCCAGTGCCATTCATATTTACATCAGAGAAAAACTGAATTCCATTGCCATACTGAGGTGCCTTGGCGTGAAAGCCAGACAGGCATTTCTAATTTACCTTATTCAGATTACGGGAATCGGCATTATCGGGTCCGTGTTGGGCGCGCTGCTGGGCACGGCTATACAGCAATATTTACCTATTGTGATCAAAGACTTATTGCCATTTGAATTGATTACGACCGTTTCATGGATGGCGATCGCACAAGGGCTGGCGATCGGCGTATTGATATCCGTGTTATTTGCATTGCCTCCATTGCTGTCGATCCGGAAAGTTTCCCCGCTGAATGTACTGCGCGTTTCTTTGGATTCGACCAAACTCGAACGCGATCCCCTGACCTGGGGATTGTACGGTTTGATCGTCCTATTCATTTTTGGGTTCGCGTTTCTGCAAATGCGCACGTGGATCGAAGCATTGGTATTCACCGTGAGCATCCTTGCCGCATTTGTCGTGTTATATGCGATCGCCAGTCTGCTGATGTGGCTGGTTCGCAAGTTCTTCCCCACTTCATGGAGCTACCTCTGGCGGCAAGGGCTTGCCAATTTGTACCGCCCCAACAACCAGACCTCCATTCTGATCGTCTCCATTGGCCTCGGTACCTCTTTGATATGCACATTGTTTTTTGTGCAAACGATCCTGCTCACCAGAGTTAAGTTATCCACCAGCGGCAACCAACCGAACATTATACTTTTCGACATTCAGGGAAACCAGAAGGAAGGCGTACTAGCGATTGCAAAAAACCGCAATGTACCCGTTAACCAAAGCGTACCCATCGTTAATATGCGCCTCGAAGAAGTGAACGGACGCACGGCTGCGGATTTTGAAGGTGACACCACCGCCGAACAATCCCGCCGCATATTTGGACGGGAGTACCGGGTTACCTTCCGCGACTCGATCACTTCATCCGAAAAAATTGTAAAAGGAAAATGGCAGGGTGTTTACAAAAAAACAGATGCCCTGATACCCGTTTCAATAGAGAAAGGTTTCGCAGACAGGAGCCGGATCGAGCTGGGCGACACCATGGTTTTCAATGTGCAGGGTACATTAATGACCACAACTGTGTCGAGTTTCAGGGACGTTAACTGGGGCGAAGTGCAGACTAACTTTCTGGTCGTGTTCCCCACGGGCGTGTTGGAGGAAGCACCGCAGTTTCATGCTATGCTTACCCACGTACCCAACCCACACGTTTCGGCACTGTTCCAGCAGGACATAGTACGCCAGTTTCCAAACATTTCGATCATTGATCTCGCGTTGGTTTTGCGGGTGCTGGATGATATTTTCAATAAAATCGGCTTTGTGATCCGTTTCATGGCCGGTTTCAGTATTCTTACAGGCCTAATCGTGCTCATTGCCTCGGTACTGATCAGTAAATACCAGCGATTGCAGGAGAGTGTTTTACTACGAACCCTCGGCGCGAGCCGGAAACAAATATTCGCAATTACGGCACTCGAATACTTCTTCCTGGGCTCTTTTGCTGCTTTCACCGGGATTCTGATCGCATTGGCGGGAAGCTGGTCACTGGCCAAATTCAGTTTCGAAGCAGAATTCAAACCCGAGGTGTTGCCAGTCCTGGCCGTGTTTATGTTTGTATCCCTCATGACCGTTTTCATCGGACTCATCAACAGCCGAGGAATCCTCTCCCGCCCACCATTGGAGGTTTTGCGACAAGATGTTTGACCAAAGTCATCCTCTACACCCTTCTACTGAGATTTAACAATTCCTTAAAGTCCAATAATAGCCTTATTGATTGTCTAACCTCCATTTTTGCCCCAACAAAAGTGGCCAATGCCTCTTTTAGGAGGTAAATTTTAATTTTTAGGTGAACACAAGTTACTATTCCAATACGCATCAAATCAATATTAATTTCATCCAAATTATTCTTCATATTTTTTCAAACGTTTGCATAAAATTTCAAACGTTTGCATTAGGTATTGGCTATTTTCTATTATTTATATTAAAAATACAATCTGTAATCTTGTATGTGAAGACCCTTTGCCATCTGTCCCGATGGCCGCCATTCGATGGCCGCCATTCGATGGTGCGATAAATTCAGTTTTTTCCTTTTTTTAAACAGTTCAATCCAATAGTCCACGATTATGAGAAAAATTTTGACTCTATCAGTCAGAACCGGGATCATTCGAAGCTGCCTGCTGCAGGCCACAGCCATTTTTGGCTTACATGCAGTAGCCGCGGCTGAAATACCGGTTCCGGAAAGCCGACCCAGACATGTTGAAAAACACATGAATATATTGAAGGAAATCACGCTGACAGGTAAAGTCCTCACCGACGGCACCACCGATGGGCTTCCAGGTGTTACGGTAGTCATCTCGGAAGTGAACGGCAGCAACAAGCAGGGCGCAACTACCAATGAATCCGGTGCATTTACATTCAATAATTTGCAAACGGGAAGCAGGTACAACCTGGAATTCAGTTACATCGGATTTGAAAAACAAACGTTATCTGACTTCCTCCTGACCGAATCCAATAATAATTCCATTGAGATCAAGCTGAAAGAAGCAGCTTCCAATCTGGGTGAAGTAGTGGTGGTAGGTTATGGTACCACCGTAAAAAAGGATATTACAGGTTCTGTGAAATCATTGAAAAGCTCTGATTTCAACACGGGTATCATTAATTCCCCTGAGCAGCTACTGCAAGGAAAAGTATCAGGTGTGAATGTAACCTCAGCCACTGGCGAGCCCGGTGGTAAAACGAGTATTACCGTTCGCGGACCTGGCGGCGTGCGTACAGGAAGCACACCGCTTTTTGTGGTGGATGGTATGGCGCTGGACAACAGCGGAACAGGTGGCGACACCAACCCGCTGAACTTCCTGAACCCACAGGACATTGAATCCATGGACGTTCTGAAAGATGCATCGGCAACTGCGATTTATGGAGCGAGAGGTGCTAATGGTGTTATTTTGATCACCACTAAAAAAGGCAAGTCTGGCCAGGCCAGTGTGACTTATTCCGGAACGCTGGGTATTTCCACCATGGCACGCCCTCTTGATGTGCTTTCAGGGCCGGATTTCGTTTCCGAAGCTGCCAAACTAGGCGGCACGGTGATCGACGGCAAAGCGAATACAGACTGGCAAAAGGAAATTTCACGCTCTGCGACAACCCATAACCACAATATTTCCATTGGTGGCGGGACTGATAAAATGACCTATTATGGCTCATTCGGAACACAGAAACAGCAGGGAATTCTCAAAGGCAGCCAGCAGGACCGTTACACAGGACGTGTTAACCTATCTCAAAAGCTACTGAATGACCGCGTTACCCTGGATGTGAATTTAAATGCAACTAACACGAAGAACAAAAGGCCGAACATTCAAGGTATGATCGGCGGTGCTATCACGGCAAACCCAACTTATGCTCCTTATGACGCAGACGGAAACCCTTCGAGATATCAGGATGGAACCAACCCACTGATTTCGCTGATGCTTTACAAAGAACTTCTGAGCACTAACAGGGTTCTGGCAAGCATTTCTCCTTCGGTAACGATCATAAAGGGTTTGGTTTACAAACTCAACTTCGGACTCGACAACTCAACTTCTACTCAGGACAAGCAGACATTGCCAAACACGGTTCCTTTCGAAATTGGTCGTCTGGAAAATTATCAGTTCAAAAACTCCAACCGCCTGATAGAAAATTACCTTACGTATACTGTTAATAACAAGCTGCACAGTTTCAGCGCACTGGTGGGTCACTCGTACCAGCACATTTCGCTTTCAGGCAAAAATTTCAGCATCAACAAATTCCCGATTTCAGACATTGAGCCAATTTACAATCCAGGACTTGGACAAGACCTGACATTGATTTTGAATGCGCCGGGGGGCTACGCAACGATTAACGAACTTCAATCCTTTTTTGGACGGGTTAATTATAGTTTCAAAGACAAATACCTGGCTACCGCGACTTTGCGGGTAGACGGATCTTCGAAATTTGGAGCGAATAACAAATATGGTTCTTTCCCATCCTTCTCCCTGGGCTGGAGAATTTCCGAAGAGCCTTTTATGAAATCGTCTCCCTTCTCAGACCTGAAACTTCGTGCAGGCTGGGGATCAACAGGAAACCAGGAAATCCCTTCAAAAATCACTCAGGCACGGTTTACATCGGTCGTCTCCGGAACAGCAAGTTATCCGATCGGTAGCGGCGCTTATCCTGCCGGAACCACCAATACAAGGCTTGCAAACCCCAACATTCAATGGGAAGTTTCCAAACAAACGGACGTAGGGCTTGACTTTTCTTTGTTCAAAGGCGCATTAAGCGGTGAGATTGATTACTTCACCAAAACCTCTGAAAAGATCCTGCTTGAAGTGATCCCTTCCGATCCTATTCAGCCAGCCGGAACATTCTGGACGAACGTACCGAATATGAAAATCAAGAATCAAGGCCTTGAAATCGACCTTAATTACAGAAAGTCACTGGACAATGGACTGCGTTACTCATTGGGCGGAAACATTACTTTCATTAAAAATGACGTAACAGGCTCACCTTATTCGGTGATCCCATCGGGCGCAGCGCAAGGTTCAGGCCTGACATCGGCGACCATCAATGGTTACATTAACAACCAGCCGATCGGGACATTCTTCCTGAAAGAATTTATTGGTTTTGATGAAAAAGGAATCAGCAAATTCAGGGACGTGGATGGCGACGGCATTATTACCGACAAAGACCGCGTTGCCGCAGGAACAGCGCTTCCAACTCGTATGTACAATTTCAATGGTAATGTTTCTTTCAAAGGATTTGACCTGACAGCGAACTTCAATGGCGTTGCCGGGAACAAGGTTTATGACAACACGGCCAACTCCAATTTCTACAAGCTGAAACTTTCAAAAGGAGTGAACGTAACTCCTGAATCTTATGCAGATGCAGCAGAATCGGTAAACAACTCGGCCCCTGTTTCTACCAGGTATTTGAAAAATGGTGCTTATCTGAGGTTGAACAACCTGGTATTGGGTTACAATCTGAACACGACCAAGCTTGGCATTAACAAGTGGGTACAGACAGTTCGGTTGTCAGTAACGGGCCAAAACCTGGCTTTGTGGACGAAATACAACGGTTATGATCCGGAAGTGAACAATGATCGTCAGATTAACGGCATCACATCTTATGGAATCGACTATTTAAGTTATCCTAAGGCTAAAACAATCCTCTTTGGTGTAAATGTTGGCTTTTAATATTTAAAACATGAAAAAGAAATTATCACTCATATTTACGGTCGCCAGCTTACTATTTTTAGCGCCAGGCTGTACCGATCTTGAAGAGCAGGTTTTAGACGAAACGCTTAAAGCCAACCTGGCCCCGGAAGAGGCTGCAAACGGCCTTATAGCACCCGTTTACGCGCTGCTTCCGAACTTGTTCCAGCATACTACCTATTTTGCTCTTAACGAAATTTCGACCGACGAAGCAATCCTGCCGTATCGTGGCGGAACAGACTGGGGCGACAACGGAATCTATCTCGCTTTGCATCAGCACAATACGACCAGTACAGATCCTAATGTGAACAGCACGTGGGGCACATTGACGCAAGCCATTTCAAGGTCGATCACAGCGATTAGCGGATTGAAAACTTCCACTGCAACAACAGCAGCGCTTTATGGCGCGGAAGCAAGGGGAATGAGAGCATATTACAACCTGGTCATGCTCGACATGTTCGGAATTGCATTTGTAAAAGACGATCCGAATGTCGCGTCTGTCATTATCCGTGGCGACGAAGCTGTGAAATACATTGAAAGCGAACTACTTGCGATTGAGCCTTTAGTACAACCAAAATCTGTCGTTGGACCTGGAAGATTGAACCAAGTTGCAGTATGGGGACTTCTGGCGCGCTTGTATTTGAATGCACCTGTGTACCGCAACATTTATTCGCCTACATTCACCTTTCCTGCTGCAGATATGGACAAGGTGATCCTGTACACGGATAAGATCATTGCTTCCGGCCAGGCCAAATTATCAGCGGATTACTTCGCAATCTTTGGAAACCAAAATCACACGAATTCAGAACTGATCTTTGCGGTTGACCAGCGGGCGGATCTGAACGGGCATAACCGTTTGGCTTACTTTTCTATTTCCGGCGACCAGTTCCCGCTAGCCGCATTCCCGGCAGCAAACGGAACCGACGGACCAGCCATCACTTCTGATTTTTACCAGACTTGGGTGCAGGCTTATGGCGCGGTTGATCCAAAACGTGATCCACGTTTTTATAAGGAAAATATGTCTGTTTATTCCAATCAGGCCGATACTTGTATTAATGACGCCGATTATAAAATCAACCGTGGAATACTGAGAGGTCAGCAATATGGCGCTTTGCGTGTAAACGGGGCATTTGTAAGATGTCCTGATGGTAAGCTCAAAGTGGGAAAGCTGGGTTATGTAACGCGTAACAAAGCGAGTCTGGCGGTAAATTTCTCCGAGCTGATCGATTTCACAACAGCTGGCAGCAATTATAACACAGGCTACCGTGTAGAAAAGTACGAGTTTGGCAGTGAATCCAACACAGGACGGAACAAGGGAGACGCGGATATCGTGATCCTACGCCTTGCGGACATTTATATGATGCGTGCCGAAGCCAAATTGCGCAAAAGCAATGATGCGGCAAGCGCATTAGCGGACGTCAATCTGGTAAGAGCGTCCAGAACAGCCACCATACCTCCACCTGCATTAACGGCCATGGATCTGGATCTGCTTTTCCGTGAAAGAGGATTTGAGTTTTACTGGGAAATGGTACGCAGGACCGATATGATCCGGTTCGGCAAATATGAAGGTAAATGGACCGAAAAGACCAATTCCGACGTCAAGAAAAGGATCTTCCCGATTCCACAAACTGCTATCGACGGTGCCTCGAATGTGCCGGGGTATTTGGTGCAGAATGATGGGTATTGATCTATTTGTGTCCTTAACCCAGGGCCTCAGCCCTGGGTTAATCTAAAATTCTAGTTGTATTGTCACTTTCCCTCCAAGTCCCTTCTCCACAATTTCATAAAGTGTTTTCAGAGTCAAATTGCTTCCATCATTTTCAACTCTCGAAATATATTCCCTTTTTTTATTGACGATCTCACCCAACTGTGCCTGCGTGAGCGCCTTATCTTCACGGGCTTGTCTTAGAAGCAATCCAATTTTGAAGCTTTCTGTTTCTCTTTCCAAATTGTCTCTTCTTTCGGTACCAATTTTACCGTAGACATTGTCTTTTATTTCATCCCACGTCGTGATGTCCATCGTTCATGTGTTTAGTGCTGAAATACTCTTTCATTAACCTCAAAGCCTTTTCAATTTCCTTGCCTGGTGTTTTTTCAGTTTTCTTCTGAAAACCATTCAAAAGAATCACAAGCTTATTGTCGTCAAAAAAGCAAAACACCCTCCAAATGTTCGAACCTAGCGTAATTCGGGCTTCGTACAGTCCTTTAGTCCCTTCAATGAACTTTAAATAACTAGCTGGAATTCGTTGTAACGTTTCAATGGCCAGAATAATCTTGAAAATCTTATTCTGGATTTTAACTGGTTGTTGATCTACGAATTCGTTAAAATAATGCTTGTAAGCGATAACCTTTCTAATTTCCGTCACGATAAAGGTAACTTAAAAGTTACTATGACGCAATAGCGCATCATTTATCAGACGTTGTCCTCAACTAATGGTCACAACCTATTCAGGAAAAAAAATCATTTTTTTTGAAAGGCAAATCATACCCCTCCTACTAACCCTGGATTTCAAGCCTGGGGTGTCCGCAACGAAGACTCCCTGATAATCAGCTCCGAAGGCAGCACGATACTCTCGTGCAGAAAATCTCCGGAAGCATTCACCTGGTTCAAGAATAGCCGCGAAGCCTCCATACCGATTTTTCGTCCGGGCCTGCTGACCGTGGTTAGTGAGGGAAAAGTGTATGCTGAGATCGGTGAGTTATCGAAGCCTACCAAACCTACATCTTGTGGAATTCTCAGCCCTTTATCTTTCACAACGCGCATTGCACCGATCGCTACCTGGTCATTGACCCCGAAGATGGCATCAGGAGGAGAAGCTAGTTCGAGCAACCGTTTCGTCGGTACAATGGCGCTTTCCACTTTAAAATTGGTGTTAATAATCAGCTCTTCCCGAACTGACATATTATATTTTTTCAGACAATCAATGTAACCTTTCAACCGCTGCTCAGAAACTGTGAGACCATTGGGGCCTTTTAAATGTGCAATTTGCTTGTACCCGATCGTGATCAGATGCTCCACCGCTGCGAATGCCCCATGATAGTCATCCACGGTGGCGCGACTCGTCTCAAAGTCCTCATATTCACGGTCTATAAAAATTAATGGTGTCTTCCGCTGGATCACACTTTCCAAATGTTCGTAATATCCCGAGTCATAAGTCTCCTGCGAAACAGATAAGAATATACCTTCCGTCCTATTCGACAAGAGCTTGGACAGATACTCTTTCTCTAACAGGTAATTCTCATTCGTCACGCAGATATTGAGCGTGTAACCCATCGGCTGCAATACTGTGTGAAGACCTTCAATCACCGCAGTTTCGTAGTAATTGCTAATAGTCGGTACTACTACTCCCAGCGATGCCGTTTTCTTATTTAATAAACTCAAAGACACCTCATTTCGCTGATAACCCACCTCTTTTGCGTATTCCTGGATGTTTTTCCGGGTATCTTCATTGATGGCAGGATGATCGTTGAGCGCCCTGGATACGGTGGAAGGAGAGCAGCGAAAACGACGGGCAATGTCTTTAATGGTAACAGGTCGGGAGGAATTCATTTGTTGAATTATAGCAATTATTTTTTTGAAATTTTTTCAAACGTTTGCATTCAATATAAACATATTTACATTTTGTGTTTAATTTATACAACACTATCATTGTGCAAATGTAATTGAATTACCACAATGAGCGACCTGCTAATCAAACCCAAACCTGACAATAAAACCTACCATTCACTCACCAGTGAACAAGCGGGCTGGACATATTTGAACTTCGAAGCTAAAATACTGGAAGTTGATGAACAAATTTTGGGCAACACGGGAGAATATGAGTACTGCATTGTTTTATTGAGCGGAAATTTTAAAGTTGAAGCTGCGGGACAAACCTGGGAAACCAAAAATGGCCGTAAAAACGTATTCAGCGGCATTGGCCACGCCATGTACTTATCCAGAAACACAGCTTTCACGCTTATAGCACAGTCTCCCGGAACAGATATCGCCATTTGCTGGGTAGCTTCCGATGAAGACCATCCGCCACGCATGAAACGTCCCGAGGAAGCTGCTATCGAGTACCGTGGAGGGGATAATGCCAACCGCCAGATTAACAGTTTGCTCGAACCGGGTTTTGACTGTCACAAAATCGTTTGCGTGGAAGTGTACACGCCGTCAGGCAATTGGAGTTCCTTTCCCGCCCATAAGCACGATGATCGTAAGGTAGCTGCTGACGGCACACTCATTGAGGCTAATCTGGAAGAAATTTACTTCTACAAAATTGACAAACCACAAGGCTACGCCATTCAGCAGGTTTACACCGAAGACAGATCGCTCGACGAAATCGTAAGAGTTAAAAACAACGAAGCCGTACTGGTTCCAAAAGGATACCACCCCGTAGTGGCAGGACATGGTTACAATGTTTACTATCTCAATTTCCTGGCAGGCAGCGACCAATCGCTGGCCAATACCTCCGACCCTGACCACGACTGGATATATGGTTCCTGGAAAGGTTCAGATCCGAGGTTACCGATTGTGACGGCGGAGATGAATGGCTTTTAGCTTTTAGCTTTTAGCTTTTAGCTTTTAGCTTTTAGCTTTTAGCTTTTAGCCGATAATGGTTAACCTACGGCTATGGTTCCAAAATGTCAGGTAAAATATTGAATTAAAAAAAGCTAACAGCTAAAAGCTCAGCACTAACAGCTAGAAACCACCAAACCAGCTCCCAAAGCATGAAAAAATACGACCTACTGACCCTTGGCCGCTCGTCTATTGACCTTTACTCGGCCAACGTTGGTAGCCCTTTTGAAAAAATTGAAGCTTTTAATGCATTTGTTGGCGGATGTCCGTTGAACATTGCGACCGGCAGCCGTCGCCTGGGATTGGAAACTGCCATACTAACCGGTATTGGTAACGATCAGGTTGGGAATTTCATCAAACATTTCCTCGATCAGGAAGGGATCATCACCCAATGGGTGCCTACCATTGATGGAACGCGCAGCTCGGCGGTTGTACTGGGTATTGAGCCGCCTGACCGTTTTCCATTGGTTTATTACCGTGAAAATTGTGCGGACATTAACCTCAATATTGACCACGTCTCAGCCATACCGTTTCAGGATTTCCGGGCAGCAGCGTTTTCTGGAACTGCATTCAGCAAAGATCCCAGCCGTACTGCGATGTTCTATGCGTTGGAACTGGCGAAAAAGAATAATGTGATCCGATTGCTGGACATTGATTTCCGCGCCGATCAATGGTTTGATCCACGTGCTTTCGGTGTAACGATTCGCGCTGCTTTGAGCAGCTTCAATATCGTGGTTGGCACCGAAGAAGAAATCCTGGCAACATTCCTGACCGACAAAGAGCAGTTGCTCATCAAACATCAGCAGATATCAGCTCCCGAGATCAGGGGTAACATTGACAATGCTATTCAGGAAATCCTTACTTCCGGTGTTGAAACACTGGTCGTTAAAAGAGGAAAAGATGGCGCTTCTATTTTCCAGCCCGGCAAAGAAGAAGTGAAAGTACCAGGCTTCCCGGTTGAAGTACTGAATGTTTTAGGCGCCGGAGATGCCTTTTGCGCAGGATTTTCGTACGGGCTGCTTAGCGGCTGGGACCTTTACAAGAGTGTACGCATGGGCAATGCTTGCGGGGCCATTATCGTCACGCGGGAAGGTTGCGCGAATTTTATGCCAACGAATGAAGAAGTTACAGAGTTCGTCGCAAGTTACGGCGGTCTTTAAGACTTGTTAAGTCTTGAAGACGGGGACGCCTAGACTTGCCAAGTCTCTTTTACCAGTCTCAATTTCAAATAAAATGGAAAAATTACAGAATTACATCAATGGTCAATGGGTTGACAGCCATGCCGATCATTTCGTAAATGTGCTGAACCCTGCCACGCAGGAAGTATTAGCATTGGTGCCTTATGGAAATGAAAAGGACGTGGAAGATGCCGCAGACGCAGCATCCAAGGGCTTTCTCGAATGGAGAAGCACTCCTGTTTCCAAAAGGGTTCAATATTTATTTAAGCTAAAAACTTTGTTGGAGGATAACCTGGACGATATCGCGAAAACCATCGTGCTCGAATCAGGAAAGACGTTTCTCGAAGCCAAGGCTGAGATGATACGTGCCATTGAGAATGTGGAAAATGCCTGCGGGACACCATCATTGATCCAGGGAGAGTTTTCGGAAGATATCGCCAAAGGCATCGACGAGTACATGATCCGTCAGCCGTTGGGTGTTTGTGCCTGCATTGCACCGTTCAATTTTCCGGGTATGATCACATTCTGGTTTTTGCCTTATGCATTGGCCTGCGGCAACAGTTACATTATCAAACCCTCCGAAAAAGTACCACTTACCATGACTAAAATCGTGGGACTGATGCATCAGCTGGACCTTCCAAAAGGCGTGCTGAATCTGGTACAAGGCGCCCGTGAGGTGGTTGACGCTATCCTGGAACATCAGGACATTAAAGGCGTCAGTTTCGTAGGCTCATCCAATGTTGCCCGTTATGTATATTCCAAAGGCTCGGCATATGGAAAACGCATTCAAGCTCAGGGCGGGGCCAAAAACCCCGTCATTGTATTGCCCGACGCGGATATTGATATGACTTCTCAAATCGTCATCGACAGCGTATATGGTTGTGCGGGGCAGCGTTGCCTGGCCGCTTCTACGATCATTACCGTTGGCGAGCACAAGGAAATCACCGAAAGTCTGGTGGAATCTGTGAAAGGCAGAAAAACCGGTTTTGGCCTGGATGGCGACGTACAAATGGGGCCTGTGATTACACCAGAAAGTAAAAACCGCGTTCAAAGCCTGATCAATCAAGGTGTGAGTGAAGGAGGACGTTTGCTGGTTGACGGACGGAACCCTGACGTGGGTGGTTATGAGCAAGGTAACTTCATTGGCCCGACGATCATTGAAGACATTCCACTGGATGGCGAGCTTGCTACTACCGAAATTTTTGGACCGGTGCTAAGCCTTGTACATATTAATACCATCGACGAAGCGATCCAGTTTATCAACTCCGGAAGGTATGGTAACATGGCGTGCATTTTTACAAGCAGCGGTCTGAATGCGCGGAAATTCCGCCATGAAGCAGAGGCTGGAAACATTGGTATCAACATTGGGGTCGCTGCCCCTGTTGCTCAGTTCCCATTCTCAGGCTGGAAAGATAGTTTCTACGGCGATCTTCACGGTCAGGGCAAACACGCCATTGAATTCTTCACGCAAACCAAGGTGGTGATTGAGCGCTGGTTGAAGGAGTGGAATAGGAAGTTTTAATGGCTTTTGGCTATTAGCGGTTAGCTTTTAGCTGATCCGCAAACTCCTTTTCTCATCATCAATATTATTAAAGAGATTTAAAAAACACAAAAAGCTAATAGCTAAAAGCTAACCGTTAATAGCTAATAGCTAAACAAAACCATCCCCAATCAAATGACAAAGAAACTTAAAACCGGTGTGATTGGACTGGGCCGCATTGGCCAGATCCACCTTAGCAATCTGGTACATCACATGCCGGATGCAGAGGTCATCATTGCTTCCGATCTTTCCGAAGCGTCCCATGCTTTTGCGCATAAATTGGGTGTTCCTCATGTGACGACTGACGCTTACGACGTGATCAACCACCCGGATGTGGAAGCTGTAATTATCTGTTCCCCTACCCCATTCCACGTTCCATACACGGTCGCGGCAGCTGAGCAGAAAAAGCATATCTTCTGCGAAAAGCCTCTTGACGTAACGTTGGAAGCCATTCAAGCCGCTGAAAGGGCAGTGAATGATAATCATGTTAAATTAATGCTGGGCTTTAACCGCCGCTTTGATGCCAATTTCAGCAATGTTCGCAGCTTAGTAGAAGCCAACAAAATCGGCGATCCCCATATCCTGCGCATTACCAGCCGCGACCCGGCACCCCCGCCTGTCGAGTACCTGAAAATATCGGGCGGTATTTTCCTGGACATGTCCATTCACGATTTCGATATGGCGCGTTACATTGTTGGTAGTGAGGTGAAAGAGGTTTTTGTAAAAGGTGATGCCCTCATTCATCCCGAGATCAAGGAATTTGGTGATATAGACACTGCCGTGATCGTGCTGACATTTGAAAACGGTGCAATCGGCGTGATCGATAATAGTCGCAAGGCAGTGTATGGTTATGACCAGCGTCTTGAAATTTTCGGTTCAAAAGGAATGGCCAAAGCAGAGAACAACACTTCTGATACACTGGTACATTTCGATAGCAATGGTGGTCACATTTCCCTGCCCCTGCATTTCTTTTTGGAAAGATATGAAACTGCCTATCGCGTTTGTCTCAAATCATTCATTGATTGCGTGTTGAATGATACACCTTCGCCGGTTGACGCACATGATGGGCTAATGGCTACCGCTATCGGTATTGCGGCAATGAAATCACTGACGGAAGGCAGAAGCGTGAAAATGGACGAAGTTTTGCAGTATGCGGTGGTTTAAGGCGACTTAGGAGTTTTTAAGAATTGTAGATTAATGGTCAGGAAGTGGTCATTTGTAGTCATTACTAGTCATAAGGTTGTGGTAGTTAAAAATGTTACGAAAGTTTATATGTTTGAGACTAATTCGATTTCTCATTCAATTGAAAGACTCAACGCACCTGACTACAAATGACCATTCATGACAAAAAATGACCATTCATGACAAATAGAACCTTGCCAAAAAACTTTTCATTACTAATCAACTAACCCTTCATTCGAATGTCCAATACCGGTTTGCAATCGCTGGATTATATTGTATTCTTTATTTATTTAATAGGCGTTTCTGCTTATGGTTATTGGATTTACAAGAAAAAAAGCGCCAAGGAAGTAAGCTCTACAGATTACTTTTTGGCAGAAGGTTCGTTGACATTTTGGGCGATAGGAGCTTCCATTATTGCTTCCAATATCTCGGCCGAGCACTTTATCGGGATGTCGGGTTCTGGATTTGCAATAGGGCTCGCCATTTCTTCTTACGAATGGATGGCAGCTGCTTCGCTGATTGTTGTCGCATTGTTTATTCTGCCGGTTTATCTCAAAAACAAGATTTACACCATGCCGCAATTTCTCAGGCAGCGGTATAGCCCCACGGTAGCAACAATTATGGCCGTTTTCTGGCTGCTATTGTATGTTTTTGTCAACTTAACCTCGATTTTGTACTTGGGTGCATTGGCTCTGGAAGTGACGGCAGGCATTAATTTCAATTACGCTATCATCGGGCTTGGCCTTTTTGCTGTGGTTATTACGATTGGCGGGATGAAGGTGATCGGATATACGGATGTCGTGCAGGTGATCGTACTGGTTGCGGGCGGTTTGGTGACTACTTATCTTGCATTGGACCTGGTTTCTACGCATTTCAATAAGCCTGGTATTTTCAATGCGTTGGGCTTGCTGCGCGATCAGGCGGATACGCATTTTCACATGATCCTGCCAAAGGAGAGTCCATTTTATAAGGACCTGCCAGGTTTGTCGGTGATCATTGGTGCGATGTGGATTAACAATCTGGCCTATTTTGGTTGTAATCAATACATTATCCAGCGAAGCCTGGGCGCTGATTTGCCGACTGCCCGTAAAGGAATTTTGTTCGCGGCTTTGTTGAAATTGCTGATACCGATCATTGTAGTTATACCGGGCATTGCCGCCTTTGTCTTGTACCAAAACGGAATGTTCCAACAGGAAATGCTGGACGCAGCCGGGGTAGTCAAACCCGATCACGCCTATCCGGTATTGCTCAATCTTTTGCCCGCTGGCTTAAAAGGAATGGCATTTGCGGCACTCACAGCAGCCATTGTAGCCTCGCTCGCCGGAAAAGCAAACAGTATTTCGACGATTTTCACGCTCGATATTTACAAGCAATACATTGCACCTCACGCCAGTGAAAAGCAGCTCGTCCGCGTGGGCAGGTACACGATATATGTAGCAATGGGCATAGGTGTGATCATTGCGCCGCAGCTGCGTGTGCTCGATCAGGCGTACCAGTTCATTCAGGAATACAGCAGTTTTATCACGCCAGGTGTATTTGCAATTTTCATTCTGGGTATGTTCTGGAAAAGGACTACCTCCGCTGCGGCACTTACAGCTGCATTGCTTACCATTCCATTATCCATGGCCGGTAAGTTCATGGCTCCCGAAGTTCCTTTCCTGGACCGGATGGGTATCATTTTCGTGGTCCTTTGCGCAGTCATCGTGGTGATGACCTTGGCTGACCCAAAAAGCAAGCAAAACCCCAAAGGCCTCGAAATCGATCGCTCGATGTTCCAGCCGGGAAGAAGTTTTGTGGTGGGTTCCATCATGATCTGCGGCGTCATTGCTGCTCTTTATACGGTATTTTGGTAGCTAACACTCAACAAATGCTTCTTACAACCAAACAACTCTTTCAGAAATGCTACGGCCGATATGCTATTCCGGCGGTGAATGTGTTTTTTATGGAAGAAATACATGGGTTATTTGCTGCTGCTCAGGAGGCGAATGCGCCTTTTATCGTGCAGACAACCCCTTTTGCGCGGGATTATGCTAATCCTGACATGCTACTCTCCATGATCGCCGCCGCGGCGCGGATTTATCCCCAAGTGACTTTTGCCATCCACATGGATCACGGATACGAAGCCCACATCTTCGAAGCCATTGAAACAGGCGGATACACCTCGGTCATGATTGACGCCTCGCACGATGATTTTGAAAAAAATGTGGCTAGAACCCGGGAAGTAGTAACCAGGGCGCATGCGAAAAACATGAGTGTGGAAGCAGAATTGGGAGTATTAGCCGGAGTAGAAGATGATCTGACTGTGGATGCAGCCCATTCATTTTACACCAATCCACAACAAGTTGAAGATTTCGTAAAAGCCACCAATTGCGACAGTCTGGCGATTGCCGTCGGGACCAGTCACGGGGCTTACAAGTTCTCGGGAGGACAGGGATTACAGTTTCACATTCTCGAAGAAATTCAGAAACGCCTGCCTGGATTTCCTCTGGTACTGCACGGGGGCTCCAATGTGATTCCGGAAGTAGTGGAAAGAATTAATGCGGCGGGAGGAAATTTAAAGACAGACGCGAAAGGTGTTCAGGAGGATGAAATACGAAAAGCCATTCCACTGGGTGTTTGCAAAATCAACATTGCTACCGATACCCGATTACTTTGGACAATGGTGAACCGCGAGTTTTTCAGGGACAAGCCTGACGAATTCGCTCCTACCACGCCGGGGAAGATCTTTATGGAAGAATACAAAAAATTTATGCTAAAAAAATTCGATCTATTCGGATGTACCAATAAAGCAGGCGATTTCAGCCTGGTCGATGCCTGATCGTTTCATGCAAAATCAGAACACAATGACAAGACGACTCACCGTAGCACAGGCTACCATAACATTTTTAAAAAATCAGTTCATTGAACGCGATGGCGTTGAGCAGCCCTATTTTAGTGGTTGTTTTGGTATATTCGGGCATGGTAATGTCGCTGGTCTGGGCCAGGCATTGCAGGAAAACCCGGATTTTCGCTATTATCAATGTCGCAATGAGCAGTCGATGGTGCATACCGCGGTGGCTTATGCCAAAGTTAAAAACCGGCTGGGCGCATTTGTCTGCACGACGTCCATTGGCCCGGGCGCTACCAATATGATTACCGGTGCTGCATTGGCTACGATCAACAGGCTGCCCGTTTTGCTGCTACCCGGCGATATTTTCGCAACGCGTGAACCTAACCCGGTTTTGCAGCAACTTGAAAGCGCTTCTACGCAGGACATTTCTGTGAATGATTGTTTTAAACCGGTTTCCAAGTACTGGGACCGTATTAACCGCCCGGAGCAGCTCATTTACTCCTTGCCGGAAGTCATGCGCGTACTGACCTCACAGGCAGAAATGGGCGCGGTCACATTGTCTATGCCGCAGGATGTACAAACGCATGCTTATGATTTCCCAGAGTCATTATTTCAAAAAAAAGTATGGCATATCGGAAGGCCGAGACCTGATTTGACAACGCTTCAAAAGGCAGCTGAATGGATCAAAGCCGCTAAAAACCCGGTAATAGTCGCTGGTGGCGGGGCCATTTACAGTGACGCCAGCGAAGTACTGCACGATTTTGCGACTAAAACTGGCATTCCGGTTGGTGAAACATTTGCAGGAAAAGGAGCAGTTCGGTATGACGCACCTTATAGCGTCGGTGGACTTGGCGCTACCGGTACGAAATACGCTATTGAGATAGCCAATGAAGCCGACGTCGTGATCGGGATTGGGACGCGATACAGTGATTTTACGACGGCTTCCAAATCTATTTTCAAAAATCCTGCTGTGAAATTTGTCAATATTAACATCAGCGAATTTGATGCATTCAAACATGCTGCACTGCCCGTTATCGGCGATGCGAAAGTAATTCTTGAAGAACTTGGCGACTTGCTTGGAGATTATCAGGTAGCTCAGGATTACCGGGAAAAAATCGCCGGGATGAACAAAGCCTGGGACGATGAGGTGACTCAGATCTATGCCGAAGGAAACAGTACCGTCCCTCCGATCGATCAGGCGGTGGTGATCGGGACCCTGAATTCATTTATGGACGATAGGGACATCATGATCAATGCATCGGGAAGCGCACCGGGTGATTTGCATAAATTATGGCGTGCGACTGATCCCAAAAACTTTCATTTGGAATACGGTTTCTCCTGTATGGGCTATGAAATCGCGGCAGGATTGGGTGCTAAAATGGCCGATCCGACCCGCGAAATATATGTGATATGCGGCGACGGCGGCTATCTGATGAACAATCACGAGATTGTGACGTCCATTCAGGAAGGTGTGAAATTTACGATCCTGCTTTTGAATAATAATGGTTACGCTAGTATTGGGGGACTTTCTGAAAGTATTGGTAGTGAGCGATTTGGAACTATGTACAAATACCGGGACGAAAATTCCGGGCAGTTGTCCGGTGGCTTTTTACCTGTTGATCTGGCCAAAAACGCGGAAAGCCTTGGCGCTATCGTGATCAAAGCGACAGACCGGAAATCACTGGAAGAGGCGTTGGCCCAATCGAAAACCAGCGAACGCACGACTGTTATTTACATTGAAACAAGCCTGTACCGCACCGTGAAAGGATACCACGCGTGGTGGGAAGTCCCGATTGCCGAAGTTTCCACGTCACCGATCGTGCAAAAGGCTTTTGAAACCTATAAAGAAAATAAGAAAACACAACGGATATTTTTGTAAAAGGAAATTGTCAGGAGTTGTTATTAATTGTCACTTTTTGTCATCTGTTGTTTAGTCAACAGATTAAGCAAAACCTCAATTTATGACTATCAATGACAATATCTGACTACACCGAATTCTTTACGTTCAATCGATACATTAAATATGAACTTCGAAAACATTCAATTGGGCGTTGCTCCAATCAATTGGACCAATGATGATATGCCTGAACTTGGAGGTGAAAATACCTTTGAGCAATGCATCAGTGAAATGGCGCTCGCCGGTTTTACGGGGTGCGAAGTAGGAAACAAATTCCCGCGAGATACCAATGTGCTTAGAAAAGCGCTGGAATTGCGCGGATTGCAGATCTGCAATCAATGGAACAGTTACGAGCTGACGACCAAAAGCTTTGCGGAAAACAGAAAAAACTTCACCGAACTGCTGGATTTTCTGGAAACAATGGGGGCAAAGGTCATTGGAGGCGGCGAGACCGGCAACAGTTGCCAGGGACAAATGGACGTTCCCGTTTTCGAGGGCAAGGGAATGCTCAATACCAAAGGAGAATGGGACAGTTTTACATTCGGGTTGAACGAACTGGGGAAAATCGCCCGGGATCGTGGTATGAAACTGGCTTTTCACCATCATATGGGCACTTGTATTCAGACTATCGCTGAAACAGATCGATTGCTCAATGAAACCGATCCTGAAAATGTATACCTGAATTACGATTGTGGCCATTTCCATTTTGCCGGCGAAGACCCTTCCGTTGCCCTGAAAAAATACATTGGCCGGACCGCGCATATCCATTTAAAAGATGTGCGTCCAGATATCCTGCAAAGTGTTCACGATGATAAGCTAAGTTTTCTGACGGCTGTGAAGAGAGGCGTTTTCACTGTTCCGGGAGATATGGAGGGCTGTATTGACTTCCCGTCACTTTTTTCAATCATTAAAGACAGCGACTACCAAGGCTGGATCGTGCTGGAAGCAGAACAAGATCCTGCAAAAGCCAATCCACTTGAATACGCCATCATTGCAAGGAATTTCTTCCGGGGACTCACCGGGATTTGATCGTTTTTTATTTTCTAGCAACAGGAGGCCCCGATGGGGCCTTTTTTTGTTCCAAAATTCGCCACATTTCCGGGGCGAGATACGTAATGAATGTAGAATTCGTTAATGAACGTCCATTTAATCACACGCTTATGCCAAAGCAGTTTACTTAAATTTTATAAACTGACTAATATGTTACATTTGAAAAAGCTAAATCTTCTTTATGTTCTGATTTTCGGGTTGTTGGTGGCGGGGTGCAAGGACAAAAACGTTGAGCCGACCATTGAAACCGCACTTGATTCTACTACTGCTTCCGATTACAAAGCGATCAATAGCTGGCTTTACGAAATCATGGATGATGCCTACTTCTGGTACAAAGACATGCCGGCACAAGCCAGCCTCGACGCCACTATTGACCCTCATGACTACTTTGAAAAGCTTGTATATCAGAGAGAAACGGTGGACAGATTTTCGTCAGTAACCGACGACATTGATGCCTTACAGAATGAGTTCGACGGGATCAGCAAAATTTTCGGGATCAGTTATGCGCTTTCTTATATTGATGACGGAAAATCCAATATTGGCATATTCCTAAATTATGTGGTAAAAGGCAGCCCGGCGGAAATTGCAGGCCTGAAACGAGGGGACATTCTTCTGAAAGTAAATGGGACGCAGTTAACAGCGAGTAATTATACGACTTTATTAGGGAGCGGCGAAACCGCAACATTCACATTAGGAGCATTGAATGGTACTACCATTGCTGCCACAAGTACAACGATCAGCATAACCAAAGCGGAGGTGAGTGAAGATCCGGTGGCCTTTTCCAGTGTAATTTCCAAGCCAACTTATGGCAAAACGATCGGTTATCTGGTGTACACGCAGTTTGTGCCCGGTACCACTGCCGACGAGGCTAAATATGACAATGAACTCCGTCAGATCTTTGCCGATTTCAAGAGTAAGGGTGTTAATGAATTGGTTTTGGACCTTCGGTTTAATCCGGGTGGCTATATCAGTTCGGCGGAAACGCTGGCCTCGCTTATCGGCAAGAATGTGTCCGCTTCCAAGATTTTTTACAAAGAACAATGGAACGATAAATACGTTGCCTACTGGCAAAAAACGCAAGGTGCCGACGCATTGAACTACACATTCTTGAATGAAGCCAATAACATAGGAAACAATCTGAGCCGGGTGTTTGTACTTACTTCCAACGGAACCGCCTCAGCCAGCGAGCTGGTGATCAATGGGTTAAAACCTTATATGAATGTGATCACGATTGGTGAACATACCGCTGGAAAAAATCTTTTCGGTTCATTGATCAATGATGATCAAAACAGATGGAAATGGGGTGCTTATGTGATGCTCGGACAAACAGCGAATGCGAACGGAGAGTCGGATTACGGAACTGTGAATGGCATGACGCCTGACTATCTGATCGAAGATTCGAAAGTGCCTTACAAACCTTTCGCGGATGAAAATGAAACCTTATTTCGCAAAGCATTGGACATAATGGGTATCCCGGCACCGGAAGGATTAAGGATAGCGGCATCAAAAACAGTTGATCCTTTCAAGAAATCGCTGCGTGATGATCTGAAAGTCCGCAAAAATCTGATGATCAAAAAAGGGACAATCCAGTTAATTCATCCGTAAATTCCCTCATATCAATGCATGTTCTAAGAGGTCCTGGATCAGGGCCTCTTTTTTTGGCTTTCTCTGAAACATCAAAAAAGTGCCCGACCTTCACCTTATTCACTGGATTTGCCGTAATTTTATTAATAATCTACATGATACTCACGTTAAGAATGTTTCGGGCTGTGGCTGATATATGAAAATAAAATCTTTACTTCTTCTCTTTACTTTTCTTTTTTACCTGACGAATGCTTTTGGACAAACAGTCAGGCATACCTATCGTTTTTATAAGGATTTCGAAGTTGCCAAGCCGGAATGTGGGCCGAATCTGGTTCAGTCAAAGTCACTTGGTTCCTGTGCGGCGGGAGCGAGCCCCGGCACTTTCGAACAAGACGTTTTACCATGTGGCGTGCAAAGGGCCATTTATCACAATAAACTCGATTGGGGGCTGATGTACCCTAACACGGAGGGTGCTATTACCGACACTTATACGATTCAGATGTACATCAAAGTGACCGACTGGGGCAAGACCTGGGCGAGGATCATTGATTTTTCGAATGGCACATCCGATCAGGGGATTTATTTCAAGGATAATAATGGCTCAACGGACCGTTGCCTGGATTTCTATCCCTACGGACGCGCAGGCGCCTGTCCATTTTTCAATACTTCCACTTACTACCTTCTGACTTTTACCCGCAACGGGCAGACGGGCATTATGGACGTGTATGTGGATAATGTGTTGTTTGCGACGTACAACGACTCAGAAGGAAGGTATGTGGGCAAGCCAGGCACTCCGATTTACATTTTTCGGGATGATAGTTCGGTGGCATGCGAATCCGGGGAGGCGAACTTTGCTTATTTGTCTTTTACCAATCAGTATTACGGTCAAAAGGAGGTAGAGAAGGTATTTTCGGAAGTGTGCTTTGTAGCCAATATCAATGCTTATGCAGACTTTTCAATATCGCCAAATCCAAGTTGTAGTTTCCCCCAAAACATCGATATAAAATACACCGGAATCATACCGGTACCCGGAACGGGCTATAAGTTCGATTGGGACTGGGATGGTGGTACGGTCGTTTCGGGAAGTGGAATTGGGCCTTATGTAATCAATTGGAATAGCAGAGGCACTAAAAATGTAACATTAACCGTCACCAGTATTGGTTGCCCGAACCCCTTAGTCAACCGAAAACAGACACTCATCAGTAACCTGAACCTCACCACCGCGGTGGAATCGGGGAGTTGTGAAACCGGTACCGACGGCACGCTTACATTAACCGCAACCGACGGGCTCCCACCCTATCAATACTCCATAGACTCGGTTAACTACCAGGCTGACAACATATTCAAAGTGCCTGCCGCATCTTATAAGGTGTATGTTAAAGACGGAAACAATTGTACAGTTGGTAAGCCGGTTGATGTGGTGTTTAAGAGCGACATCGTGGTGGGAACCATAGCTGATACCACCATTTGTGAAGGGCAGACCGTTGAACTGAACACGACGGGTAACGCGCAAAACTTCTTGTGGTCTCCTCAGGCTGGCCTCAATGACGCTACCATTCAAGGCCCTGCCGCAACTCCGACGGCCACCACCAGCTATGTGGTCACCGCTGTACGCGGATTTTGCTCTCAGTCGGATACTGTCAACATCAATGTGGAACCAAAAATCGAGGTGAGAGTTACACCGGACGCGATCATTGAAGTGAATGTCCCTTACCAGCTCGCGGCGTCGTCACCTCAGATTAAGGACATGAGAGATGCTTCATTCTTCTGGTCCCCAGCCACCGGACTTAACAACCCCGTGAGCCCAAGCCCGATTGCCACATTACAGGACGATCAATCCTATACCGTCGAAATCACTTCCGCACTGGGTTGTAAGGGAACGGGGAATGTTAATCTTTCCGTCAAAAGGCACGAAAGCATCAATGTACCCACTGCATTCACGCCCAATGGTGACGGGAAAAACGATGTGCTTATTCCTGTGATCAATGAGATCGTTTCGATCAGTTATTTCAAGATTTTCAATCGCTGGGGAGAGGTTGTATTTTTTACGGATCAACTCAATAGCGGCTGGGACGGTTGGTTTAAGAACAAAAATCCTGTTACCGGAATCTATGTTTGGGAAATCGAAGGAAAATCATTGAAGGGAAATATGATCCGGAAGAAAGGATCGGTGATTTTGATACAATAAAAAAAACGCCCCTGTTTATGGCAGGGACGATTCAATATCAAAAACACGAAATTATATCATTTGATCCAGCTGAATTCGTATTGCAGTTCCGGAATTCTGGTCCGGTCAGCGATCCTTCTTAGTCTTGCGGGCAATGCCATCAGGTAGTCACGTGCTTTTTCCGCTTTTTCGTTAATGTCACGAACCGATCCAATCTCCCATTCTAAAAGAAGACTATCGAGAATTTCAATGTAATCCATTGTGGTGTATACACCCAATCTCTGAGCAGCATCCGAAAAATGGGCAAAAGTATCACCCATCTTCACTCCCGTTTCTCTCATAAAGTGGGCCGGCATGACGATTTTCTTTTTCATCATATCTTCCAAAGCAATGACCAGCTCGGAAGGGTCCACAGCCAGAATGCGGCTCACGAATGCTTTATAGGCTTTTGCGTGGCGCATCTCATCGGAAGCGATCACGCCGCATATTTTAGACAAATGCGGGTTACCAAACTTTTTGGCAAGCGTAGCAGTCCGGCGGTGCGATACATTGGTTGCAAGCTCCTGAAAAGAAGTGTAGATAAAATTCCTGTACGGATCCCGGTCGGTACCAATATCGAAGCCATCCGCGATCAAAAATTGAGTCGAGACTTCCATGGCACGCATGTTAACACGTCCCGACAGATATAAATATTTGTTCAGGAGGTCGCCATGGCGGTTTTCCTCGGCTGTCCAGCTGCGTACCCATTGCGACCAGCCGGAAGGATTATCCACCTGATCTACGCCTATGACATCCATTAACCAGGATTCATAAGTAGGAAGCGCCTCTTCTGTGATCGTATCTCCAATCAAAACAGCCATATAATCGTAAGGCAGATCGCGGCAGCTTTCCTGCAATAATTTAACCTCACTGAAAAAGTTTTCGTCACTGGAATCGGGCAGAAAATCAGAAGGTTGCCAATTCTCCTCGATTGGCTTTAAGTATTCAGACATGAGTCCATCCAGGTCTTTTCCTATATGCTGCATGACTTCTAGTCTTTCTGCTGAAAGTGCGATATCCATTTTAATAATATTTTAACGCTAGTTATTGTTGCACAAATTACGTGAATTTAATGTAAGTTTTGAATGATAATTGTCATTTCCAACTTCAAAAATTAGCATAACCAACCCTCATTTAAACTACTTTTGCAAAAAAAACAAGAATGAAAAAGATTCTCGATTACGTCCTGAGCAGTATTTACCTGATTCATTTTGGATTAACATTATTGGTTTTTCATATTTTCCAGGTCATTGCTTTTCACGTTTTTGGTAAAAAAGCGCACAAGGTTGTGGTAGATTATCTCAACTTTACGCTAACCTTCGGACTTTACCTGACAGGCGCCCGCATTACGCTTCGTAACCTATCCGATATTCCGGACAACCGGACCATTATTTTTGTTGCCAACCACCAGAGTACTTTTGATGTCCCGGCCATATATTGGTTTCTGAGAAAATACCATCCCAGGTTTGTTTCTAAAATAGAGCTTGCAAAAGGCGTTCCAAGCATTTCCTACAACCTGCGGAAAAGTGGTGCCGCATTGATCGACCGGAAGGACGGCAAGCAGGCGATCGCGGAAATTGCGCGGCTTGGTAAGCTCATTCATGAAGAAAAATCATCTGTCATCATTTTTCCTGAAGGTACCCGGACTGCCAGCGGGATCATGAAACCATTTGTTCCGGGCGGGGTGGCTACACTCCTCAAACGCGCCCCGGATGCGCTCATTGTGCCGGTAGCCATCAATGGTACCGGTGCTTTCAACCCAAAAGGTATATTCCCGCTGAGATCATTTTCCAACTTATCATGGACAGCCCTGCCCGGCATTGAACCAGCCGGAAGAAAAGCAGAGGAAATTCTTGCGGAAGCGCAGGAAGCAATCCGAAAAGCGATTTCATAAAAAATCCCCGGATGGATAAAAGTATGCTGGGTAAAGGTTAATCTGTTGAAAATCAGAAACCTCATTCATCTTCTAAAAGTGCTATTTTTTCACTTAACAATCATTAACAACCGCAGTTTAAACCTATATCACTGGTGGCCCTCTAACCCATGAACTTTAAAATTTATGAGTTATGAAAAAGATACTTTTTGCCGCTGCGATTCTTGCTTTTGGATTTACCTCAGCATCCGCACAATATGATTCCCGCTACAATGACCGTGATCGCAATAATAGCGAATACCACGACCGTGACCGTGATGGTCGCCGAGGAGGACATATGTCAGACATTAATTTTCTGCAAAGAGAAGCTCGTCAGCAAATCGCAACTGGTGTGCAGAGAGGTACACTTAGCTCGCGCGAAGCAAGTGCGCTGATGAACGAGTACGATAGAATAGAAGCACGGGAGAGACGGTACAGCCATCGCGGCAGAGTGTCGCCACGTGAGGCCCGCGTTCTTCGTGAAGACCTGGAAAGATTAATGGCTAACACCCGCAGAATGAGCGATCGCCGTGGCGACCACTGGGCGCGTGATCGCAGAAACAGATATTAATGGCAGTTGAAGGTTTAGGGTAATGCAGAAAGCATCGGGTCGCTGACCTGATGCTTTTTTTTTAGTTTTTATGAAAGTACCTCACCAATTTGACATGTGATTTTTCAAAACCCTCCCGCTGATAAAAGCGGTGTGCCTGTTCGCGGATATTGCGGGAGGTTACCTCCATCTGAATCGCGCCATTAGCCTTCGCATAGCCGACTACATGAGCAATCAATGCCTTTCCGAATTGCTTCGACCGGAACTCGGGCTCCACATACATCTCCTGAATTTCCGCCACCAGCGCGGCATGGTGCAACAAAGGCTGAATGTGACAGCTTACCATACCCACCGGCTGCCCCAAATATTCCCCCAGAAAATAACGGATATGGGTAGTTCCCAGGTTTTTTTTGAAAACGAGATCAAATCCGTCGCGGTCCATCACCATGTTTTCCAGTCCACATATCATGTTGTAGATAATCTCCCGGTCATTCACCGTGACCTCCCGAATGGATAGTTGGGCTTCGTCTGACATATCAGCTTTTTTGGCTAAAAATAATTATTTCTCCGGCCAAAGAATGACTTTTTTCCCGTCCTCTCTAAATAAATCGTTCTGATATTTTTCCAGTTGCTCCTGGGTATATTTGCTCCATTCCATCCGCGAGCCATCGCAATGGTAGCTCACGCACCCGATACACGACATGTAGATATATGTGAAATTAATCAATGTCTCCTCTCCTATCGTGACCGCAGCCACAGTCAGGTGCTCCGCGTTCTTGTTCTTTTTGGATTCATCGACCAAATCCCCCAACCATGGAAGATTATGTACGGGATCTTTTACGCCGCAGATGGTTTGCTCGGTAGCGGGATTTTTGTCTTGACAGCACAGCAGACAAAACAACAGCAAAATGAGTATTGATGATTTCATGGCCGGAATTCAGGAAAGTTGATTTAAATCAGTGACACGCTGGCCTTAGGAAAGTTGGAACGTTCAAAGGTTATAGAAACGACGCAACTAGCAAATACAACTCACAACAACCTAAAAACCAATAAATTACCGCTTAATAACAAAAACTCATCAACCAACTATTAACCAAATAAAAGACATAACTTCATTAACCCAACCCACCATCATAGAAACCCCTTCCTTCTAAGGTACAACCCACTTGATTTTATTGCAGTGAAATTACCAGGCCAGGTTTTGGCCTGATTAACACTGACGTATACACACTTTCGTTCTAATGCATTTCACATCATTTCACATTCAAAATCAAAAATTATGGCAAGTGTTGATCCGCACGATTTTAAGACTGACCGTCTTCTGAAAAACCTTCAGGGCAATACGATCAAGGGGCACGGAAGAGAACATACTACGCATATATTTATCCATTTTGACGCAAATAAAATCACTGCTGCCAAAGCATGGATACGCACTTTTGCCGAGGATACGCTCACCAGCGCGAAAACTCAGTTGGAGGAACGGGAACAGTTTAAAAAAGACAAAACTCCCGGTGGAATGTTTGCAGCTCTTTTCCTGAGCGCGAAAGGTTATGAGAAGCTTGGGTTCGCAGATGTCGATACCAAATTCGCCGACGACGCATTCAAAAATGGCCTGAAAGCCAGACTTGACATTACGAATGATCCTGACCCCAGTCGTTGGGAAGGAGGATTCCGCGACGAGATTCACGCAATGATACTACTAGGCGACCATGACCTTCGGCGTATGGGTGAGTTTACCAAAGGATTACTGGATATCCTTGATGCATTCAGCCATATCAATGTCGTTGAATACGGTAACGCGATTCGTAATTCTGCCGGCGCCGGGATTGAGCATTTCGGATATGTTGATGGAACCAGCCAACCGCTGTTTTTGAAGGATGAGATCGATCAATACCAGATAGATCATGAAGTCACGTTTTCACCGGCTTCTGCAAATCTAAAATTCGACCCGTCAGCCGAAAAGGAACTGATACTTATCCCCGACCCTTATGTGACTGTAAATCCTGAAAAACCAGCTTTCGGCAGCTATTTCGTTTTCCGAAAACTGGAACAGAATGTGAGGGCTTTCAAGCTTGCGGAAGAAGAGGTCGGCGAAACATTGTTTCCTAATTTGGGAGAGGAGTCCAAACGCGAGCTGGCCGGAGCGTATCTAGTGGGTAGGTTCGAAGATGGTAGTCCCGTTGTGATGGATGATGAAGACGGTGTTCCCAATAGTGACACGTTTAACAATTTCAATTACAGCGACGACCCATCTGGCGGAAGATGCCCGCATTTCGCCCACGTTCGCAAAACAAATCCGAGAACAGGCGCCTTCGACCAGTCCAAGAGAATGGCCCGGCGTGGTATCCCGTTTGGTCATCGTAATGTTGATACTGAGCTGGATCCCATCGCTCAGCAAACGCCGGAGGGCGGGGTTGGTTTGCTTTTTATGAGCTATCAGGCCAGCATTCAAAATCAGTTTGAATTTATCCAGCAGTTTTGGGCCAATAGTGTCAACTTTCCTACTGCCGACACGGGTATTGATCCCATCATTGGTCAATCGGCTACCGGCAATCCCTCGGATCGGATCTACGCATTTCCGAAAGTATATGGCAGCGCATTACCGGCCATTACTGCGGATTTTGAACAATTCGTAACCATGAAGGGCGGTGAATATTTCTTTGCCCCAAGCATCACGTTTTTGAAAGGTTTAGTTTGAAAATTCAGAGAATGCTTCTTTGATAATAAACACTATCACACATCATTATTTAACAAAAGTTAAACATACGGTTACAAAAAATAATATACATTTGGATATCTATCATCAACCTGGTATTCATGAAACTGACGATTACACTTTTACTCTTTTTTGTGGCCTTCGCATCATTTGGGCAAATAGTTTTTGTCGATAGCAGTGTAACCTGGGAACAGCTTTCTAAAAAAGCGGTGAAGGAAAAGAAACTGATTTTCATTCATTTCGAAAACAGTAAGTGTGAGCAATGTAATGAAGTGGCGTCGGATGGATTTAAAAGCACGATCCTGAAAGAGAAGTTTGCTCAGAATTTCGTTTCGATACGAGTGAATGTGGCTTCACAAAATGGTCATAAACTCTTAGAAAGGCTTGATATAAAGGGAGAGTTGCTTTCCGTTTTCGTTGATACTTCCGGCAATATTTTACAAAAACATAACGGCTCCACGAGTTCAGGAATGGTGTATGCCGAACAGGCTGACCTGGCTCTTAGCCGCAAGGGCAAAAAACAGTTGAGCGAATACATTCGGGAATATCAAGCGGGAGAAAGATCTCCCGTCTTTATGCGATCTTACATACTCGCGAGAAGGGAGTCCACGATGCCGGTGGACGATCTGCTCGACGAGTATGTCGGTAACTTGCCTGCCGACTCGTTACTAAACTTTGAAACCATAAAATTTATTTACAAGCAAGGGCCTGCATTGAATGGCAAAACCAATCGCCGCGTACAAGCAGTTACACCCAGGCGACTGATTGATAGCATATACCGATCAATTCCATTAGATGATGCGATAGCTATCAATAATAGTATTATTGGTAATTCGTTTAGAAATGCGGTTCGCGACCGAAGCGACGCGCTCGCACATCAGGTTGCATTCTTTTCACAGGGTACATACAGCAATGACCGGGCCCGGGGAATTTTGGCTTATCAGAGCACATTGACCCGGTATTATTTTGCAATCAAGGACACTGCCAATTACCTGGGACAAGCGAGAAGAATGCTGGAACGTAACCATTTGATGGTCTCCACCGATTCACTCAAAAAGATGGATGCAGAAGCATTTAAAAGAATGCAGGATCAGGCTCTAAAAGGTCCGAAAAACCAGTCAATGGCGATAAAAATCACGCCGCCATCCCAATTTATTCACATTGAAATCAATGAACATGCGTGGCATTTTTATGAAATGGCAACCAAAAAAGAAGACCTTGAATCTGCTCTCGCATGGTCCAAAAGGTCGATAGAGGTATTTGATGAGCTGAACAAGGGAAAGAATAGCAGTATGACATTGGGCAACCCTAGTTACCTCGATACTTACGCTCATATTTTATATAAAATGGGCAGAAAAGAAGAAGCCGTCGAATGGCAAACCAGGGCAGTGGAAGCTCAAAAGACAACTGGAAATGCGTATGCTTCTTTTGAAAATACACTTACTAAAATTAAAGCCGGCACCTTGTAGTCACCCCAACCGTCATTCGGGAACGGAAATTGCAGTGCATCATCAGACAACTTATTATGATGATGAAAACACAATCAAAAGCAAAACATGAGGAAGGCGGTACGCCTACGCATGGCGGTCCGAAAGGCGAAACAAAACAAAAAGACGATAGTCTGAAATCGTCGAAAACGCTGGATAAGGAATCTGTCGCGAAGTCGGAAAAAACGAACATGACCGGCAATAAAGGTTATAACGAAACGCCGCAGACAGTGCCTGTCAAGTCGACTAAGCAATAGATTTTCAGACCATAGCGGTCTGAAAATCTATTGCTTTTTTTCCATAATCGCTTCCAATGCGGTGGCCAGGTACACCAAAGGCGCATTCCAGTTGATCGCTATTTCGTTAGACGCGTAAGAACAGTCGTCGTCTGTAAATGACTCATCGGCGAATTTGCTGGTGTAAGTCGTGCATTTATCCTGCTGACCAGGATTCGGCCCGCCAGACAAAAGCCCGGGAACCGGGTCAACAATTCCGTCGGCAATGGATGGCCGATGGTGCGGGTGCATAACCCTTTTTGAACCAAAACCAGTCAGCAAACAAAATCCGGTAGCATTACGGCCCAGAATGTAATCCAGGTTACCTAATGCTGCCTGGACGTATTTCTGATCAGCAGTGATTTTATAAGCATATAGCAGGGCGATACCCTGATTCGCCGCAACTGAGCTGCTCCCCCACGAATAATCCTTCGCATTTTTGCCCATTACCGTGTGATAAGGCTGTTGTTCCAAATCTTTTAACAGCTCGTCCGCGTAACTGACAACATTGGTTTTCAGCTGTTTGGAAAATGGTGCTTCCAGTTTCAATGCTTCCGAAAACCTGATCAATGTATAGTAACCTACCGTTCTCACCTGGCTCCATGTCGGCAAAGCCATTGGTTCGATAATTTTGAACGGAATGTCTTTCATATACTCAGCTTTACCCGTCGAGGCGTACAACTCCGCAGACGCCCATACCCATTCGTCGCTCGCATCCCTGTCGCCATAGGCACCCGTGACAATGTCCGGATCAAATTTTTTGTTCAGTTCATCCTGGTTATACAGGATAGCAGGGTTCTTTTTTGCCCATTCCCACGCTTTCACCGAAGCCGTCATACAGGAGTCGGCCAGTCCCGGAAATTTATTTTCAAAACCTCGAAAAATACGGGAAGACTGAGCCATGACCGCTACAAAATCCAATGTTGCAACCGTATTTTTCTGAACTATATATCTGGGATTTTTAGCAGCGCCGGGCAAAATCATACCGTCGAACCGGGGATTGGTGAGCTTGTGATAAACCCCACCGTCAGCCGGGTCTTGCATGGTCAGCATCCAGCGCAGGTTCCATATCACTTCATCCAGCAAGTCAGGAACCGAGTTGTTACTTTCAGGAATGTTGACATTGAAATTTTCGAAATAGGAAGGAAAATCTTCATATAGTGACAATAGGGTCCCCATGGTTATCCCCGAATTGACCACATATTTATTATAATCACCGGCATCATACCACCCTTTTGCCGAGCTGATGGATGTATTTTCGGGCCGACCTTCCGAAACTGCGGAAGCGTGGATCAGCACTTTATTGTCGGGATGCCCCGCCGGACGAGCCCATTTGCCGGCAAATTTTTCGGGTAGGTCTATCGAGGCGCGCTGATAGTAAAAACCTTTCAATGCGGCTTCTGCTACATCCCGATGTACCTTTTCTTTTATTTCAAATGATGCCGATTTTCCCAGTCCAGGGATTTCAACAATGTATTTACCACGTTTCTGAATGACTGTAAAATCCGCAAAACGACTGATCTTGCCGGAATGTTGGTTAGATCGGGGTTCGCTTAGCTTGCCCTTCAAAACCGTTTTCCCACTGGATACTTCTTTAATTTCGAACAATTGGTTTTTCTCTCCTACTACCACCGCCAACTTTTGCCCTTTTGGATAAAAACCAACCTGGTTCAACCGGATATCGCCAGAAACTTGAGCCTGCGAATCTGTGGCGTAAATGACCCCTGCGACAAGCAAAAATGTATGGTAGAATTTGGTAAATGACTTTATATTCATGAACAGACCGATTGTACAATGATGTTTATAAAGTCTAAAATAGGGTTGGGATTAAAAATACTCGTTTTTGAAAATACTCATCACCTCTTCCATCATCTCGTCGTAGCTATCGTACCGGCTTTCATCGTAGCATCCCAGCGGATCCACCAACACATGAGCGAGACATTTATTACAATAGCTGCAAGGCTTCGCCGCCTCATTAAGTCCGGCGGCAAACATCAGGGGCAACGACGGATTAGCCATCAATGGACGAGCAATGGTCACGCCGTCACAAAAATTATTTTCCAGCGCATTCCCGATCAGCGAAGCAGTCTGAAAACCGCCGGTACACAATACAGGAATAGATACCGCATCCTTAATAGCCTTGCATTCAGCCAGATTAATACCTTCCATAATTTCCGGCTGCTTTCTTCGCCATAACCATTGAATCAGCGGCCAGAATATTTTGTACCTGAATGTGAGGTAATTCCAGAACGACAAATGGCCACTGGGAATCATTGCAGGATAAGTAATCGCCGCACTTTCAACGGGTAGCGGGCCTATCGGGTTACGGGGATGAGGGAACTGGCTACCCACAGACACATGCAATGCATCAACACCTGCTTTTTCCAACCAACGTGATACAGTAACGCCCTCATCCAATGTATTTCCTTTTCCAAAATTCAGGAAATAATCATCGTGATGATCTGCCGCATTCAGCTTGACCTGAAAATGGTAATCGTGGCCTGTCTGTGAACGAACGGCTTCCACCACCTCCATTAAAAACCTGGCCCTGTTTTCCAGCGACCCGCCGTATTCATCTTTTCTGTTGTTAATGGCTGAACTCAGAAATTGGGTAAACAAATAACCATTAGAAGCATGCAATTCAATGCCATCCATTCCTGCCTCCCGCGCGCGGCCAGCAGCTTCGGCAAACTTGCGAACGGCTTCCGAGATCTGTTTTTTTGACATCGCCTTGCCCGTGATGCCATGAAAATGTTCCGAACCATCCACCGAGCTCAATGGCAGCCGGTACCTGTTTTCAACGCCCTTAATATCCTGTTGATGCCCCGACATTGACAACTGACCAATAAATTTGCAATCGTACTCGTGAACACCTTTCACAACTTCCTTCCAAAACGGAATGAGGTCGTCGCGGTCTATCATCGCGTAATTGGGCAGTATGCGTTGGGCAGGATCCACCGGAATGTGTGAGCTGATGATAGCTCCTACCCCGCCCCTGGCGAACTTCTTTTCCCAATTGATCCTCGCCTGCGTACCCGATCCATCATAATGATCGATCCTTCCCGAAATACTGGAACGGAATAACCTGTTCTTAACCGTCAAATTCCGAAACTGCAAAGGTTCAAATAGAATATCGTTCATGCAGGGAGTGGGGTTACATGGAGTAGGTTCAATTATAAGAATGTATCGGACGTATGGTGTTTGCTGTCGGTACTGCGAAGGAGTGGCTTTCCAAAACTATGATCGGGAGCCAGCCCAAAACCGAGGTGCGCATACTTGTGGGCTAGTTTGCAGATCTCCTCTGCTTGCCGCATGGATGGGTTTCCAATCGAGAAATCGGTCGGATAATCGTCCAGAGCCAACAGCAAAGTCTCGGCGAGGCAGGCGAAAGAAATACCTTCCGGTAAACCAAAACGTCCGATCGTGTTGGTTTTCAGATGTGTGATCGCAGTCAGGCCTCCATCGATGATCGTCACATCGGGTCGCTCTTCGCGTAATGCTGCGCCAGTATTACGTGGCTGGGTTGCATCGAGAATAATGGCGTTGGGTTTCAAATGACAGGCTTGGATGACGCTATCAGGTGAACTTGTTACCAGCACCACGATGTCTGCCTGCGCTACATCTTCCAAATCGGTCGATACCACAACCACTACATTTTTGCTTTCGAGGGCCATGTCGTCGGCCAGTTTGTTCATGCGCCGGTCATTGCGTGCTATCAGCAGATACTGTGCGGTTGGGTTGTACTTCGCCAGCATCTTGCACACCAGCGATCCCACGCTTCCGGTAGCGCCCACCACTGCGATCACAGGCCTGCACGAGGGAAAACGCTGGATCAGCTGTACGATTTTTGCATGGAGTATCACGGCAGTGTAAGCATTGCCGTTGGTAATAGCGATATGCGGGTTCCCTGAAACCAGCTTTCCTCCCAGCGTAATAGTGGAAGTGAGTGCGCCCAGCCCCATGATCCTGGCACCTTTGTCAGCGGCCAGCTTCGCAGCTTTTTTGATCATGACATTCATTTGTTTAGGCTGCTCAATAACCTGCCTGCCCGAATACGGCAGCATGATGATGAAACCCTCAGGTTCAGTAGCACCGGGCGTCAGGGTTACCGCACTCCAAATGATCGGAGGAAGAGGGCGTCTATTTAAAATAAACCTGTAAAATGTTTCCGGGAGCCAGCCCAATGGTTTTGCCATAACACCCAAATCGGCACGGTAGTCGCGTAAATGCACTAAAAAAGCGAATTTATGCATGACGCTGTACATTAGGTGAAATGGTTTCGATACCGCGGGCTGAGCTTGCCCAACCACTACGAATTAACTTTACACGATCAAAGCCCAAGGCCTTATTTACCTGATACTTCATAGAGATTCAAAGATGATAACATGTCAGATGTCCTTTTCAGGGCATCTAAATTAGAGCTATACCCTTTACGTTTCTCGAAAAGTGAGGGAATGGTATGTAAAGATTAACAAAAGGTACGGATCGGGAACTGGCCCGAAATAGCAGCATGCTACTAATTCAAAATACTGAAAGATAGGCATTTAAATACTTCCATAGCAAACCGTAAACTCATTACATGTAGGTGGGGCGCCATCACCTAAGTAACGCCGGTAACTTGCGAGAAATAACTAGCTGAGGTGGCTAGCTACTTCGAATTTGGGTGTTTGGTGACTAGCTTACTTTTTTGGGTCCGACGGAGTCGTAAACAACCACTTTCTCCCAAAGACTTGAATATTCTTTAATAAAATCCAGGTGGATTGGATGTGTCTGGTAGATTTCCTCTTCAATGATGTTTGCGAAAAAGCACATCCATGAAAATGTATAATCTCTTACGATCACTGGTCTGCTGGTTTCAGCAGGCCTGCCGATATGCACATACTGGATTGAGGGAACCTTAGCGAGCTTATGGAGGCCTTCCAGCAACTTAGCTTCATGCTGGGCATTATTGGGCTCTTTCAGGTAAAAATAGACATGGTGAATAAAAAGCTCCTTTACTCTTTCCGGTTCGGCTGAGAGGGGGGAAACTACGGTGGAGGCAATAGCCGCCAGCCCGGTGTTTTGCAGAAATTTGCGTCTTGATTTATCTTCCATACGATCAGGCGAATACAATTATTGATGGCTTAAAACCCGCAGATTAAAAGCATTGCCGCCAAGAATACAATTTCTTTGTTCATTTTCAAAGCGTCATATCATTCCTGCCAGCTCTTCCCCCAGTCTTACCAGCTCGTTAACTGTCTTCCAGTTTCTGGTAGTTGCGTCAAGTTTAAGCTTGCTTTCGAAAAAATTGTTGTTCAGTTTCGTTTTGCCGTAGCCATTCGGGCAAAATAGATAAAGTGATTTTTCATCCGGAATAAATTCATCCGGCAGGTATTTATCCGTTTCTATTCTTCCAAGCTTCTCTTTGTCAGGCTTTTGCGCGAGGAATGTTACATGCAGTTTGGTAACGTCCTCCTGGCGGCTTTTCAGGAAAGGATTGCTTTGCTGGACTTTCCTCAGATCCTCCAATTCCAGCACGATCACCGGCACATCCGAGCCAGTACTCTTTTTGACTTCTTCCCGGATATGTTGGGCAAGCTCTTCCCTACCTGACTCTTTGTGATTAAAAAGCACATTTCCACTCTGGATATATGTTCTGACATTTTCATAGCCCGCGGTTTCGAATATTTTCTGTAAAACCGGCATTTTGATCATGTTACTGGCGCTGACATTGATTCCACGCAACATGGCGATGTACGTTTTCTTTTTCATTCTATTTCAATGTTGTGAATAAGTATTCGGTACTGGTGTTGGTTGTAAAGGTAAACCGATAGCAATGCCGTCTTTATTGTAAATAACTCATTCACAATCCTTATGATCACCAAAAGAGATCTTATCGTGGCAGGTATGACGGCTTGTTTTACGTTAACCTGTATTTTTGCCAATTCCAAGACGGACGTCCTCGACTCTTCCATTTTCGACTGGAATGATGTGACTGTCAAAAATACAAAAACAGGCTCTGTGAGGACATTTTTCAGGTCAAAAACAGCAACATTGGATGAACTGGAATGTCACGTAACGACATTAAATCCGGGGGAGACTTCGCATCCTCCTCACAAACATCCTGAGGAAGAAATACTGGTTATCAAAGAAGGAACTGTGGAGGCTTTGGTGAATGGTCAAATGAAACGCGTGGGGCCTGGTTCAGTTATATTTCAGGCATCCAATCAAATGCATTCGATCCGCAATGTAGGAACAACGCCGACGACTTATCACGTATTCAGCTGGCATTCACCTGGGACGATGAAATGATAGGCGATTACTCTTGCGTGTCTTTCCTTAGCAACTCAACGGGAACAGGACTTGCCTTTAAAATGGATCTCATCTTGTTCAACTTTTGCTCCTGAAAAGAAATACGGCTGTTAGACCCGGTTTCGGTCGTAGCTGCTTTTTTGTGTTTAATTTCAATTGTTGAAGTTGACATAACATTACAGTTTTGAATATATTCGAAGTTAGTAATCATTTGAGATAAATCAAAAATCCGTCGTAGTTAATCCCTTTTTGGAAAACATACCATTCCCCTTCACTTCCAGTCGTTTCGACATCGTCACCTGTCCGAATCACCTTATTTGCAACGAAACCCAACACCTGGTGCCGCTCTCTAATGTATTCCAAATTCTGGTTTATACCCATTTGATACTTACGTGTTCTGGCTGCTGAACTTCCGGTGGCAAAGACATATAACCTTGGATTACTCATAAGAAAGTCTATTGTCAGCTGACCTACTGTTGTTAAAAGTCGATCCATATCTCCATTTCGAATTTCCACAAGGTCATCGATCTCTCCGAGTTCCTGGTTCCAAACTCCAAAGCAAAGATTGCAAAATTGATTTTTATCGAACGTAAAAATGATTCTAAGCACGATTTTTCCGCGCGGGCCCTCACTGAAAAATTGGTAGCTCACGGCATCCAATCTCTTAACTTCATACTTTTCTATATTCATTCAAATCAACGTGTGTGAGAATTCCCCCAATATAAAAAAATAGCCCCGGAGATTCCGAGGCTATTGATCAAATGGCTTCTGCTACTTTTCAATAGGTAGTCTTGCCGTAGGATGCTGCCAGATCATTCAATGCTGCGTCTTTTAAATGTTCCGAAGCGATTACTAATCGGTAACGGAAAGTGGTTGATTCCCCTTTTTTCAGTTTGAAATTAAGCGTCTCTTTTCCATCGCTCAGCGCTTTCATTCCCAGCGGATTCACTGCAAACAGACCATAACCTCTTGCATGCCAGTAGGCTGGGTAACCAACATTTTTAGGGTGGTCAATCATCGCCACGCTGATGTTTTCATCTTTGATCTTTCCGGTAAGATTACACCAGATAGCGCGCTTACCCCACACAGCTTCACCTTCTACACCATTGCTATTACGGTAGTTTCCGGTAATTCCTTCATTGTTCAATGCAGGAACCTTGGTCGCAATACCAGCAGCATCAGTGAAAATCTCAGGCTTGTTGGATGGTAATTCCAATTCCCTCGCCACGCGGATCGCAAACATTCCGTCCTTTACATCAGGCATTGCCACTTCGTCCATCACAGCGGTCAAAGTCGTGGAGCGGTCAATGATGCGGGTATCGCCTTTTCCACTGAAAACGTAAGTAGTGGTTTCCTTCAAAGTCAGCTTGCCGTCCTTGTCCACCCAGTCAGCTGTTACTTTGAGTTCGCCTTTGTCTTTGCCACCTTTGGCAGAGGTAATGCCGGTATGAATGATCGTTCCATAGGCACGCTTGGCATGATCCACTGCATCTGAATTGTTCCAGTAGTCATTACCGTTCACATCTTCATAATTCAGCCAGATACCCACGTGGTGCGGGTGGTCCACACGCTCGCCCGGACGAGGATCCAAAGGCCAGCCACGCGTGATAACTGTGCCTCTGGCCGTCTGTACGGGGTATAAAACTGCCTTTTTAAGTGTTTTTTCTCCCGGGTAAAAATAAGATGTAAAAGGTTTTCCGTCGATCTTAACTTCTACCTTTTTCTCTTTTTCATTATTGACCAAATCAACTTTCTGCGCATTGACCAGGCTTGTCAAGGCTGCCAGCGAAAAAGTAGCGAGCGCTATGCCGGTATTTTTAAAATTCACTGTGATCTAATGGTTTAATGTTTTTTAATTGAGATTGCAGGCCAGAGGCCTGCATCTTCGTCAGCTCAAAACGATTTCCTTTTTCTTAGGATCCCAGTTTACTCTTTTACCAGTATGCAGAGCCTGAGTCGCCATAATGTTAGCCACGGAGTGGTTAAACCCAACTCTCGCAGGTGCATTGGATTCCTTACGGCTACGGATACAATCCATCCAGTTGCGCATGTGCAGGGAAGTCATCGGATCGGATCCTGTATTAGCATCCGTTGCGATTTTGTCACCTGCTTTCAATGACATTTCAGGAAGCAGATTAGCCTGCAGACCCATTGATTTCGCATCTTTTGCCTGCAAACCGCCTTCCGAAGTGATCTTGTTGGTATCCAGGTTGATCATACCACCATTGGAATAGTAGTACTCTTTCACACCACCTGCTTCATTATTGAAACGGGAAGAATAAATCACCTGAAAGCCTTTGCTCTTATCATCCACAGGACCATATTCAAAAGCCGCGCTGAAAGTATCTACATTGGTTCGACCGTCTTTCCAGGTATAGATCCCCCCATTGGCAACCACATTACGCGGTGCATCCAGGCCTGAGAACCAGTGAACTGTGTCGATCTGGTGAGCCATCCATTGTCCCGGTATACCCGATGAGTATGGATAGAACAGACGGAATTCGAGGTAGAAACGTGGGTTCCAGGCTACTTTCGGACGGTTCATCAGGAAGCGGTCCCAGTCAGTATCTTCTTTTCTGATCTGCGACACGAGTTCTTTACGTCTCCACCGTCCGGGCTGGTTTACATTCCACGTCATTTCAACGGTAGTAATGTCGCCGAATTTACCAGACTTAATATATTCATAAGCAGCATGATAATTAGGTGCGCTACGGCGCTGCGAGCCTACTTGAACAATTTGTTTAGAGCTCTCAACGGCTTTCAAAGCTATTTTTGCGTCTTCTATTGTTTCTGCAAATGGCTTTTCCACATATACATCACGACCAGACTTCACAGCTTCTGCACAATGTAATGCATGCTGAAAATCGGCTGTACTGATGATTACCGCATCTACATCTTTGCGGGCCAGCAGCTCTTCATTATTTCTTGCTTTTATAAATTCGCCCGAAGCATAAGGTTTCCCTTTCATGAATGCCTCTGCTTCATCGCGACGACGGTTCCAGATATCGGATACGCCCATAAATTCAAAATTCATCTCCTTGGCATGCTCAGAAAAACTGGGAGCCAATGAACTGCGGAAACGGTCGGAAAAACCGATGATACCTACCCGTACACGGTCATTCGCGCCCAGGATACGACGGTAACTTGCAGCTGAGAAAGCATTGGAACCAACGGCTATCCCGGCAGAAGCCAAGGCCGTATTTTTTAAAAAATCCCTCCTACTGGTCATGATATAATTAGTATAAAAGTTAATTTTTTGAATTTCAATACCCGGTTATGGCGGGCAATCAGTTGTAAATAACCAATGCGCATCGATCTACTGTAAAAAAAGACCTTTTTTCGGCCTTATGTTTACCTAATCTCCTTCACCTTCAAACTTCTGAAAGAGACATTGTCGCCATGATCCTGCAAAAGCAGATTTCCTTGTTTCGAAAGACCAAAACCTTCAAATTTTTGAAATTTAGATCCCGCTACCAGTTCTTTGAATTCGGGTGAGCCACGCACATATTCCACCACTTTATAACCATTCAGGAAATGCTGTACCGTTCCATCTTTTTGTACAACGATCCTGCCCTGGTTCCATTCACCGATTTTCTTAACAGCATTTTTCGGGCGGTCTGCGGGGATGACGTCATAAAAGGAAGCAATGGTACGGTTACCATTCTTACCCAATTTCGCGTCAGGGTGCTTTTCATCATCCAACACCTGATACTCGCAGCCGATTCCTGACTTTCCGCCGGAAGCGAACTTCTGATCTACAAAATACTTAACACCGCTGTTAGCGCCTTCAGTAAGTTTGAAATCAAATTCGAATTCAAATGCAGGACCGTAAAGCTTGCGGGTAACGATGTCATTCCCAGTTTCCGAACCGTCTGATTTGGAAATAGTAATGGTACCATCATTATAATTCCAGCGTTTCGACGGAAAATCAGTACCGCCGTAAGAGCGCCACTGATCTGCTGATTTACCATCATATAAAAGCGACCAGCCTTGCGATTTTTCAGCAGTTGTAATCGAATTCGGGATCAGGTTCACGATACGGATATTGGCGGCCGGGCTTGGTTTAAGATTAGTTGTTTTAATGCGCACATTTTTCCAGCTTACCTGCGTTCCTTCCAGGTCTTTGTTGCCAATCGCATGCACCTGCAAACAAATGAATCCGCTCAGCGTCATATCATCGATCACATGTGCTACCGGCACGCCATTCAGGAAAGTACGGATTGAACTTCCGATGGCTTCAATGCGGTATTTGTTCCATTGATCTTTTTTAAATGCTTTTTTACCTTCCGGGTTCAGGTCCAGCGGGTATAACCATCCTCTACGTGCTTCGTCATAAATACCCGCGGAATAGGCACGGTCACTCGGATCAATTTCTACCTGATAACCATGCACACGACCATTCTGATAGTCTGGCTTGGAAAGACTTCTGATCTGAATGCCGGAATTGAGCTTATTATCGACTTTTACATCACATTCAAAAATAAAGTCGCCATAATCCTTTTCAGTTGTCAGAAATGAATTGGGAGTTCCCATCACCGATGTTCCAACTATAGCACCGTCTTTCACTTCGTAAGTTGCTTTTCCGTTCAGTTGTTTCCAACCGGTGAGATCTTTTCCGTTGAATAGGTCCTGCCAGCCGTCTTTTGTTTTCTGCGCATTAGCCTGGCAGAGCGTTATGCCTAATAACAAAATGGCCAGCGGTAATCTGTATTTTTTCATTGTATTAAAACTGAAAATTAGAAAATGAACGATTCGAATGTGGGAATAATGGTCTCCTGTTTGACTATCATTGTTATAACGATTTATTGATATGGATACCCTTACAAATGCCTTTTGTACTAGTAGGATTTATCGGTATTGTTACAGTCGCCTTGGTCAATTAAAGATCCTAAGTCATGCGATACTATGAATAACGTTAATGTCTTGACCTGACGCGGCTTTTTAATAAAAGCAGAAAAGCCACTGAATCTCAGGGCTTTTCTGCTTTTATTAAAAATAATTTTATTCCGGAATCGAAGTCAGCGGAGGAATATTCCTTTCGTAGCCCGAATATCCTTTATTCTGGTTGATAATCCCTTTGCTATTTCCCTGGATTGTAGGTGAAGGGATCGGCCACAACACATGATAAGGGCTGATCAGGTACTCGTCTCCGTGACGGGTTTTTACACCTTTATTGTAGAAATTACTTTTTTCCATAATCCGGTCATAAAAGAAGTTTTCGTCCGAGAAATTGGTCAGGCTATATGTTTTACCATTATAAGCAGGCTTGCCCGTCATCGCCAAAATGTACGAAATGCGTGTCAGCTCGGTTTTGCGTGGTTCTTCATAGTAGAGCTCTCTCGCACGTTCATCGAGTATGGTGCCGATATTAATCTTCCCGGCGGCAATCGGTGCCGCGCCGGCACGTTCGCGTACTACATTCAGATCTTTGGCAGCATTGGCCAAGTCACCTTTCCAAAAATAGGCCTCAGCACGTAACAAATGTGTTTCCGCTAACCTAAATACGTACCAATCCGTGTGGCCGCCTGCCGCCTGTACACGCTCCGGATCCGGGACAAACAGTTTATAATGTGGCCAGTCAAACCAGCACCGGATCGTGTCGATCGTCAGCAATGCGCCCGCATCTGTCCGTAAACGCAGGTTTTTTCCATAGAATGTATCTTTTCCTTTAAGGGACGGATTGTTATAGATCAAATCCTGCATCCGCATCCAGTTTCCTGGTGCATGGCGAAGGTCGTTTTTATCATCCCAAACACTGTGAGTCGAATACCAGGTAGGTCGCAGCCTTCCGATACCCCGGCCAAATTTGTTCACCTGATCAATTTCAATGTTATAGGTATCGATCGTCCCGCGATTTCCGGCCGGCGTATTGATGTTATTGTGCCAGAACGGGACCGCATTACGCATACTCTGCGTACCGCCTTCAAAGTTTCCATCGATCAGGAGGCGGTCGATCACGAGCATTAATGCCTCAGTGTTGGTAGCAAGTGCCTTGTTTTCAGGACGGTGCAGATCCCAGATTACATTGCGGGTCGCATCGCTCTGGCTTACGCCAAAACGCGTCGTCATCAGCTTATGTGTACCTCCGTCAATCACATTGTTTGCCGATTTAATTGCGTCGTCGAAAAGGCCGAGTGAAAGATTGATCTTGGTTAACAAATGGCTCACTGCGCCTCTGTTGACGGTACCCTTATCTGTACTTACAGGCACCCATTTTTCAGCATATTCCAGGTCTTCCTTCATTTTTTGAAGAATTACCTCTCTTTTGGTTGAAACAAAATCAAGCTTGGGTTCCACTACCTCGTCCAGGATCAGCGGAATGTCACCGAACTGGTGCACAAGACGGTAGTAGCGGAATGCGCGGTGAAAATAGGCCGCTCCGAGGATCTCATTTCTTTCCTGCTCACTGGTATATTTAGGCTGATCGATCCGTGAAATCGCCACGTTTGCGTACTTGATGCCTTTATACCCTTCGAGCCAGTACCAACCGATTTTGTTGTAGTCGGTACTGTTCAATTGCGCATCCGGCGTGATCTGCAAATTCATATTCTGCGCAGGCCCCGACTTGTCGGTAGTTCCTTCCACAGCTATGTCCGAGAATATACTTTCGGTGATAATCGGCGGATTGTCACCATACCATTCGTAACGCATGTTCCGCTCGCAGGCAATGAGTGTCGCCCGCAAACCATTGGGGTCATTGAATGTATTTTCAGGCGCAAAAAACGATAATGGTTTCGGTTCCAGTCTGGATTTATCGCAGCCCGCCAAGATCAGAAAAAGTGCCGAAACACTCCACATTCCCTGGTTTTTTAAGTTTCTATATGTGAATTTCATAATTTTAGTCGCTTCATTTTAATGGATTACAAAGTAATGTCGACACCGAGTGTGAGAATGCGCGGAGTAGGAACGTTGTTACCGTCATCGTCAGGCTCAGCATCCCAGTAGTCCCAGTTCGGAGCATAATAACCCAGATTTTTGGCCGAGAAAAAGAATTTCAAATTCTGCACATTCACCTTCTGAACCAGCTTTTTTGGAAGTGAGTAACCGAGCGAAATGTTGTCCAGCCTGATAAAAGATCTGTCTCTGTACACGCTGAAACCTGTGGCACCGCCCTCGCTTGAATAGAGGCGCGCCCAGTCGTTCGAACGATTTTCTTCGGTCCAGTAAGGGAAATTGTACGAGCTGGTACGGTCCAGGAAACCGTCCCTGTTTTTCATTTGGTTAAATGCCGCTTTGTGTCCCCAGTAAGAATAAAGCGCGATACCGACATCCAGTGTTTTGAACAGCTTGAAATCATTTCTGAATGTCCATCTGAAACGTGGGTTGGTATATCCCTGGAATTCTTTATCCGCATTGGTATACTTTCCATCGCCGTCCACATCCTTGATCTTGAAATCGCCTGGCTTCACGCCGTACTTGGCGGCGGCATCCTTTTCTTCCGTCTGCCAAACGCCGTCCACTTTGAAATTCCAGATCTCATCGAGCGCGTGCCCGATGAAGCGTCTGTTGGCAACGTCATCCTTTTCTTTTCCGTTTTCATCCAAATCACCGTAAAGGCGCGCGATCTTATTTCGGTTCAACTGGAAGTTTAAGGTTGTTCTCCATGAAAAATTCTCCCGGTTCATATTCACTGAATTCAGGCTGAATTCTACGCCTCGGTTCTGTACCTCTCCAAGGTTATCCCAAACAGAGCTGAAACCCAGAATGTCGGGTAATGCACGCTGTACCAAAAGATCCGTGGTCGACGATCGGTAAACCTCGATCGAACCGTCCAGGACATTATTGAACAACCCGAAATCAAGACCAATGTTGAATGAGGCCGTACGTTCCCATTTCAGGTTTGCATTCTGCATCCGGTTCACATAAAGCTGATTAGCGAGATAAACCGTGCCATCTGGTCTTACGTGCAGGTATTTACCGGTGCTCAAATCGGAGATGGCATTGTATAAACCGATGTCCCGGTTACCATTACTACCCCAGGTAAAACGAAGCTTACCATAATTCATCCAGCTGCTCTCCCAGAATTTCTCATCCGTAAACACCCAACCCAATGCCGCAGAAGCAAATGTGGCGCGGGGATTGGACTGCCCAAATGCGGAGTAGCCATCACGGCGCGTCGATAAAGTAAGCATGTAGCGGTCTTTGAATGAGTAGAATACCCTCGCCATTAATGCGTCGCCGGTGCTGTATTCATCATAACTGGATACCGTCGGATTGATACCCGTTCCTATTCCGTGGTAGCCTAGTGCGTCTGTTGGTAGGAAACCTTTGTTGGTCATGGTGTTATCCCAGCGCTGGTATTTTTCCGCATTAGCCAACAAGGTCACGTCGAAGTTGTGCTGGCCGAATGTTTTGGTCCATTTTACAATGTTATCGACCTGCCAGTGAAACGTCTTGCGGTTTTGCCGACTCGAACTTCCTCCTGTAGCGGCCCACTCGGCATGCTTGGCAGACTCGTGGTTGTAGCGATCGTAATATTCGTACCGCGGCGTATAATTGATCCGGTACGTAATGCCAAATGGCAGATTAACTAACCCATAAAGCGTTGTATTTAAAGTCGTTGTTTTATATTTTCGGTCAATGAACTGGCGTGCGTAGTACGGGTGATTTCCGCCGCTGGCTTCATTATTAGGCCTCCATTTGTAGGTACCATCCTCATTGAACTCAGAACCCCATGGAGATAAAATCCGTGCAAGTCCATAGTCAACGGGCACCTGACTTTCATCTTTATCGGCAAACTGGATATTGGTACCAACGGATAAAAACTTGCTCACTTTTCCTTCGAGATTGACCCTTCCACGGACGGTACTGAACTTATCACCGGTAATGATACCGTTGTTGCTCAGGTAACCAAGTGACATGAAGTAGGAAATCGCTTCCTTTTTGCCCGAAAGACTGACCGTATGATCCTGTCTCACACCGGTTTGAAATACCTTTTTATACCAATCCACACTCTTTCCCGCTTTATAATTTTCAATTTCAATGGGTTGCATCCCCAGCCTTTGCAGCCAAACCGTGGTAGGATCGCCCGACGAACCATCATAGGCAAGCCACTGCTCTGTCGAAATATTCGAGGGCAGGTTTGCAGGATTGTCGAATTGAAAGGGTTGATATGTTGAGTTGATGTTCTTCATCACATCCCCGCGCCAGGTAACGAACTGGTCGGGACCCAGTACCGGTTGGTTTTTGGAAACATTGCCAATACCCACATTTGAATTGATATTGATAATCGTTTTGCCTTCTTTTCCTTTTTTGGTGGTGATCAGGATAACGCCACTCGCCGCTTTTGAACCGAATACCGCCGCCGAACTCGCATCTTTCAGCACGTCGATCGTCTCAATGTCATTCGGGTTTATATCCGAAAGTTCTCCATAATAAATCGCACCATCCAGAACGAGCAGCGGACTGGTAGCCGCATTGATCGAGTTTCTTCCGCGAACCAGCAAGCTTCCACCGCCTTTTGCAGACGGCGACATACCCACATTCAATCCGGCCACATTCCCGCGGAGAATGTCCTGCACTGAATTCGGGTTCTCATTTTCAAGTTTGGTGGTGTTAATCTGGGAAACAGCACCTGTAAGGTCTCTTTTCTTTTGGGTACCATAGCCGACTACGACCACTTCATCGAGTGTTTTTTGGTCAGACGACAGCGAAATGTCTAGCACACTTGCATTTCCGATCGGCTTTTCCTGCGTCAAATATCCGACTGCTGAAAAAACCAGAACCGCATTGTTGTTGGGGACATTGAGCTGGTATTTTCCGTCTACATCGGTGGTGGTTCCATTGCTTGTGCCTTTTAGCACCACGGTAACGCCCGGGATGGGCGAATTGTCTTCGGTAGACAAAATTCGGCCTGTTACCATTTTTTCGGCGGGCCGGGACATTTCAATGACTTTGGGAAAGGTGGTGCCTGAGCTCGGACTAGCGAAGCACGCTGATGTCAGCACTCCGATCATCGCCATTCTTAAAAGGTACCTGGTAGATCCTTTTTTCATGATAAGGTTAGGATTAAGATTGATTTAGGTGAGTAACATTATATCAATTTACCCAGACGCAGTAGTATCTTTCCTTCCCTTACACGAATAAATTCTAATTTTTTCTACAAATACTAACCTATGTCACCATACGTTAACACAAAATTATACTACACGCAGCGCATTACATAAATTAGTATTTCAGAATCAGGCGGTTACAAAAGCAGCAATGGAATTTATAAACTCATCAAACGCAACCAAAAAAAATCACGGATAAGGCGCTGAATCGGATGATCCAGTACCTTATCCGTGAAACGGACTCTCATGTTATTTACCTGTTAATACCCCGGATTTTGCGGGAAGCTTGAACTTCCGTCACCAGTTTTTTCACTTCTGTCAATCTGAGTCTGAGGAATCGGACGAAGTAAACTTGTTTCCTTCACATTTGCAGCAGCATCAGTATTGTACTTTTTAACACGGTCAACAAGATTACCCCAGCGCTTCAAATCCAGCCACCTGGTTTGCTCACCCAGCAACTCGCGACCGCGTTCCTCCATCAGGAACTCAAAGGTCATATCTGCTTCCTTAATTTCCATTGCGGCTTCCTTGCCGGCAAATGCTGCGCGACGGCGAACCATGTTGACGTTCTTGGTAGCATCAGCAGTTTTTTTCTGCATTAATTGTGCTTCTGCGAGCATCAGATAGGTATCTGCCAGACGGAATGCCAGATAGTCACGGCTACCAGCCTCGTAAGTCTTATCCGGACGAAGTGGGTCCATAAATTTAATGTTGGTAGGGAACAACGACAAGCTGTATAGGCTAGGTACTAATACCTGATAAGGTTTTGAAGCACGTTTTTCCAGTGACCATTCTACACCAGGCATATAGATTGTGGTGTCACCTGCCTTAAATGTTACCGATTTCTTGGAGTTGTCGAACACGTTAGTGAATGATCCGCCAGCAGTATTACAAAGCCAGGTATCCCTGAAAGTTTTCTTGTAACGAGAGTCATTCACGCGATCTTTGAAAACAACATCCAACGTGTATGGAGTTGGTTTCAGACGTTTGAAAGGACGGCCATACGCGATATCACGCTGCATTCCTGCCTGCACATCATATTGCATTCCAAACAAAAGATGCAGGTTATTGCCCGATCCGTTAGTTAATGCATCCGAAGTGTATTGCACTGAAAATACAACCTCATCATTGATTTCACCAGCGCCTTGTGAAAACACGCTTGCGAAGTCTGGCAGCAGCTTGAAACCGTAATTGTTGACAACATTCGCAGCATAAGTCTCCGCTTTGGCATAGTCATCAGCAGCTTTCGAAGAAGAAGTGGCTTTAGTAAGGTAAACCTTCGCCAGCAAATGCTCAGCAGCAGCCTTCGTAGCGCGGCCATAGTCCCCTGCTTTCGCTTTGTTCTCCAAGGCAGGCAATGCAGCTTCCAAATCGGCGATGATCGCCTTATACATGTCGTCGCTGGATGCTCTTGCTGTCTTTTTAGTTGGCAAAAGCGTTTCACTAAGTCTTAGATCTATCCCTCCAAATTGTTGGAAAAGAATAAAGTAATAATGGGCACGAAGGAATTTTATTTCCGCGATGCGCTGAGTTTTAATAGCATCGGTAACACCGGTAATGTTTGGAGCTCTATCAATCAATGCGTTGCAGGTATTGATGCCTTTGTAAAGCTCATCCCAAAGTTCCTGGATAATAACAACGGTACCGATCAACTGGGAATCGTAAAAATGGAAACCTTTATAGCTACCGTCGGCGCCAGCAGAATACAGGTCAGTTCCATATTCTGTCATGGACAAGCCGCGTTCTGTTCCGTAAAAGTTTCTCAGGGAAGAATAGGCTGCATTAACAGTCGAGTTGAAGCCCGCAGTGGTATTGAGATAGTCGTCACCAATGCTGGAAATTACTTTCTCGTCCAGAATGTCCTTGCACGATTGCCCTGCCAATAACATGACCGACACGCAGAGCACTGTGAACGATTTTTTTAATTCTAAATGTCTCATTGTAAAGCTATTTAATATTTTGAACTAACTTTTTTCGGCTGATTATCAAAACTTCACATTCAGACCAAAAGTCGAAACTCTCGTTGCAGGTGTTACGTCGTTGTTCACGTTTCCATCAGCTGATTCCGGGTCAATACCATTGTATTTAGAACGGTATTTAGAGAAAATAAACGGTTGTTGGATACTTGCGAAAAGTCGAAGTGACTCGATACCCAGTTTCTGAGTAAACTTCTGGGTGAAAGTGTAACCGAAGTTGATATTACGCACTTTAACAAATGAGCCATCAAAGTAAATAAATGAGGTATTGTATACCGGAAACTCCTGGTTAAAGTTAGGTCTTGGGAATTCATTGGTCGGATTGTTCGGAGTCCAGTAATCCACCTTGATCTGATTGTAACGTCCCTGCAAGGTTAAGCTATTCTGGTGGAACTTGCTGATGATCTTCTGTCCAACGCGTGCAAAGATGAAGAACGACAGATCAATACCCTTATAGCTGAAACGGTTGGTAATACCACCCTGCCATTTTGGAATATCAGATCCCAAGATAACCCGGTCAGCGGCTGTGATTTTTCCGTCGCTATTGGTATCCTGCAATTTCACCTGACCTACACTGAATCCGAATGATTTTGCAGCATCCGCTTCACTTGTCTGCCAGATACCCACTTTTTTGTAATCATAGAACGAGTTAAGTGGCTTACCAATGAACCATTTGTTCCCAGTATCATCCACTTTACCATTGTACAGCGAGACAATCGCCTCTGTATTTTTATAAAAAGTAAAGTCGGTAGTCCATTTGAAACCGCCTTTTGTACTAACGTTCACTGTGGATACACCGAGCTCAATACCTCTATTCCTCGTTTCACCTACGTTACGGGTAACTGCATTAAAACCGGTTGATGTAGGAAGCTGGTCTGAAAGCAACAAATCAGTTGTGTTTGTTTGATATACTTCCAGAGATCCTGAAACGCGTCCTGAAAAGAAGCTGAAATCAACCCCCAGGTTTTTGGATGCCGACGATTCCCATTTCAAATCTGGGTTACCAATTGTATTGGGACGATACCCATAGGCTGCTGCTGTACCGTATGCATAGGAAGTACGGCTTACCAATGCTTGTGTCTGGTAAGGCGATACACCCTGGTTACCTGTTTTACCATAGCTCGCGCGGATCTTTAATTGGTCCAGCCAAGAGACATTTTTCAAAAAGCCTTCATTATTGATATTCCACGCTACTGCAACCCCAGGGAAGGTACCATATTTGGTATTCTCCCCGAACCGGCTTGAACCGTCGCGGCGGGCTGTTATGGTTACCAAGTATTTGTCATTATAATCATAGTTCAAGCGCACCATGTAAGAGTTCAATGTCCATTGGATCAAATTACTTCCTACACCCAGCACAGTCGCTGCATTACCAAGATTCAGGTACTCCTGACCTTCCACGGGCACTCCCTGAACTGATACGTTATTAAATTCAAAATTGTCATGCTGGATGGACTGAACGGCTGTCACATTCAAATTATGAACATTATTGAATGTCTTGCCATAGGTAAGGATGTTCTCGAGCGTGTAGTTGAAACCAAACTGGCTGTTGGTTGCCGCAGTTGGATTACCACCTTTGATGTCGTTTGTTTGTGCACCGGTAAAACGGCCCGCACGAGAGATTGAAAAGTCAGGTCCGAAGTTGAAGCGATACTTTAAACCTTCCAGGATGTTGACCTCACCATATACACTGTTCAGTATACGATACTTTTTAGTTTGATCGATCTGCGCACCCTTCACAAGCTCAGCCATAGGGTTTGTCAGAAGGGCGTCACTGGTCTGGGCAAAAATTAGCTTACCATCGTCGTCGTATGCTTTTGCAAGCGGATTCTGACCCAATGTATACCCATAAGGGTTACGGTTGGCACCATTACGCACGCTGTACATGGTATATGAAGAAATACCTACCTTGATCCTCTTATTTATATTATGGTCTATATTGACACGTACCGAAGTGCGGGTAAAATCAAGACCTGGAATAACCCCTTTATCTTTGAAAAAACCTCCTGAGATGTAAAACTGTGTTTTCTCATTTCCTCCCTGCACGCCGATAGTATGATTCTGCTGGAATCCACGGCGGATCATCATTTCCTGATAGTCGGTCGTACGATTATTAGCGATACCATCGAGTTCAATGGGTTCGAACAATTTTGAATCCGCGTAGGTGTCGATTGCGCCTGTTGCCACAGGGTTTCCATTGGCATCCTTATATGTTCCCAATGTTCTTCTCGATTCCCTTTTCAATTCCGCATAACCCGCTCCGTCCAGCAGCTTAACTTTGTCAAGCGCGTCGGTTACACCCACATAGGTGTCGTAAGAAACAGTGGTTTTACCTTTTGCTGCGCCTCTCTTGGTAGTGATCAAGACTACTCCATTCGCACCCCTCGCTCCATAAATAGCAGTTGATGTGGCATCCTTCAGGATCTCCATGGAAGCGACGTCATTCGGGTTAAGATCTTCATAGCCACCTGAAACGAAGTCGAAAGGACGTGTTGCAGCGAGTTCGTTGCGGTCGCCGGATAACGGAATTCCATCGACTACGTAAAGCGGGTTATTGCCTGCATTGAATGACCGGCGTCCCCGAATGGTAATTTTTGGAACGGTACCAGGCTTGCTACCTGACTGAGCCACATCCACACCCGCCACACGGCCCTGCATCGCTTGCCCCACATTCGTAACAGGCATTTCACTGATCATCTTGGATGAGACGGACGAGATAGCGCCGGTCAGCTGACTTTTCTTTTGTGTACCGTAACCTACCACAACCACTTCGCTCAATGTTTTGAGATCGCCAACCAGGACGACATCAATCGTGCTCTTGGCACCTACTGTAATCTCCTGTGAGACAAAACCTACCGCTGAAAATACCAGTACTGCGTTATTATCAGGAACATCTACCTTAAAAGTCCCCTCCACATCCGTGTTTGTACCACTTCTGCTCCCTTTCACTACTACAGACACACCAGGGATTGGGGTGTTGTCTTCTGCGGCGGTGATCTTTCCTGAGATAGTCCTGTCTACTGTTGCCACCACGTTTGTCACGTGCTTACTTTCAGCCGAAGCTTCGATTGCAAGCCCTGTGACAATCACGCCCATCATGGTCCAACGCATGATGCATTGACCGACACTCGTAAAGTTTTTTTTCATACGCGTTAAAAGGTTACCATTAAATGTTCTTAAATATTAAATTCCAGACGACTTTTTCACCCGCAACCCCTACAAAATATTGATATATTTTCTATGAATAATTAACAGTGTTTTGGCGATAAGCCGCCAAAGCAGTCCGTTCCATGCCATTGAAAAAATGATAACTGATAGAGGAAAGAGGATGATTTTACGTGTGATTCCGCCATTGTACTATTTATTTGAATAATTCCAATAAGTAAATTATTTGTAGAGATAGTACCATTTAAAAATCGGTTTGAGAATAGAGATTCGGCGAGATAAACGGAAATTATTGGCTGAATTTATTTATGCAATCGATATCGGGAACGTTGCCAAGATATGCTTCATCAAATAAAATATTGTAAAATCTCCACACAATGCGGTATAAAAATGATTTCAGGAACGAGTCCAATTTTACAAAAATTTGGATTATATCAATATTGGCTAATATCCAAACAAGGAAAAAGGAGCGCAAAAGAGTAGTATCGCAGAGCGCAAACTAAGGGAAGTTAAGCCATGTTCTTAGCTATGGAAGCTTAATGACTACCAAACAGAAAATAAAATAAAAAAAAAAGAAAAGTGACCGACATAAGGATTAAAATGATGCTTTTAATCATGCCACTGTCAGGAGAAGAGCTTGACGCAAGATCATTGGATTCCCTATCCCCCCTAATTTCAAGCGTACTCCTGATCCTGCCCCATATAGAATTAACTTCCTGGCTGGACAGCATTTCAGGTTTCCATTCGGAGGCTGTCAAAACGAGTTCCCTCGCCCTATCCACAGTATCTTTCCTGGACGGATATTTGATTATCCAGTTCTCCCAAAAAGAACGAATGGGTGGATCATCCGGAAATCGCACCCACCTTATGAACAGGTTTTCCATCGCCAACTCCTCAGCCGATAACTCTGAAAACGGTTTCATTTTTTTAGCGCGTTAATATTACTGCCATACCTGAATTACCGGGACCACAATGAATCCGTATGTTAATTTTTGGTTAAGCTTTCTCTTAAAAAAGAATGCTTATTCCTGTTTATACTCACTATTCTACAAGGCTTGCCAGATAACATTTAAAGAGCTCCGACGACTTCTATTTTTCTCTTTTGACATTTTTTTCGGATCAAAGCATATATCAGGCTGACTGAAAATGTCTTCTCTCAAAATCACACTATCCAAGGAACATCATGAGAAAGACATTCCGATTGACGATTGCATTTTTGTATGGCTGGCTCACAGTTCATGCCCAGGACAAAATACTCTGGGACGGTGAACTTCCAAATCCAGCTACGTGTAACCACGCTTATGGCTCCATACTTTCAGGTCCCGATGCGCAAGCTGGCGGTTACTACTTCCGGGCCGAACCGGACAATGCTCACAATCCGCGGTTGGGCTTCAATTGCAGTGGTGCCTGGCGCTCGGATATTTCCGCATTTGATGAATTGCGGTTTTACATCAAGTCCAACCTGGCCGACCAAATGACCTCAGTTCGTTTCACTACTTATTTCGCAAAAAGTAATTGGGTGGATTTGACGCCATACATCCAGACAGGCGGACTGATCACTGATCTATATAAAGAAGTGAGGGTGCCGCTCAACCTATTCAAAACACCAGGCTACAATCTGAGTTCCGTCGAATACCTCGAATTCGGCACTTCTGCGGTCGCTCAGGTCCAGTTTTTTGTCGATAATATTAAGGTAGCAGATGGAAAATCACCCGTCATTGCTTTTGAACCCGTTTCAAGCCAGGTAGCTAAGTTGCACGTCAGCGAAAGATTTGACACAACAGGTTGTTACAACGTGCTCAATTACAGCGTTCAAAGTCAGACAGATGCAGATTACCAGAATCTTACCCATCCCACCAAAATTGGCAGGCATTCGCATGTGACTGCATTGACGCCTGGGTCAGGTACGCCGGTGATCCAATTCGAGCTCTTTCTGATTTTTGACAAACCATTAAAAAATGGCGTTAGTTATTCATTAAAGGTCAATGCCCTCAACGATCTGTCCAATAATAGCGCGACGTTGGATACCAGTTTCGTTTTTTCTGACCTTCTAATTGATGAAAATGTCAAAATTAATCAGGTAGGCTACCTGCCTGACAGCCCTAAGCTTGGTAAGCTGGGCAACTTCCTCGGTGACGCGTGGTTCATGCCGGTGGATACTGTAACCCCTCCTACTTTTCAGGTTCTCAATGAAGCGGATCAGGTGGTTCACAGCGGGAGCAGCATATTCCTGAAAAGTGACGCTTCATTCAGTGGTGAAAGGGTTTTTGAACTGGATTTCTCATCTTTCGCCACGCCTGGAAAGTATCATCTATATGTACCCGGCTACGGTCGCTCCAAAGAATTCAACATTGCCAGCGATGTATACAACCAGACCTATTTTCACACGGGGCGTGCATTGTTTTATCAAAGAACCGGAACATTAGAAGCGTCCCACGCGGGTACCTGGGCCAGGAGCGGCCTGCCCGATCCTACTGCTGAGATACATTCATCACACACCACCTCACCATTATACAGCGCGACCGACTATCCTCCCGGCACCAAAATCCCGATGGCCAAAGGCTGGCTCGACGCCGGTGATTATGGACGCTACGTGCCTACCGCAGCCAGCGCAATGTTTATTCTCTTCACCGCATTTGAATTATATCCTCAGAAATTCCCCGACAACCATCTCATCATTCCGGAAAGCGGCAATAATATCCCGGACCTGCTCGACGAGCTGAAATATGAAACCGATTGGCTGAAACAAATGCAGGCACCGGACGGCGGCGTTTATTTTCGGGTTACTCCGGCGACATGGTCCAGCGGTCTGCCGGGAGAAGAGAACAAAACGCTGTTTGTTTCCGAAAAAACGACCCAGTCTACCGCTATGTTCGCCGCGGCGATGGCAATGGCTTACCGGAGTTTTAAAAGCGTTTTTCCAGCGTACGCGGATTCGTGCCTGGACCGTGCGAAAAATGCCTGGCTCTTTTTACAGGGCCATCCACAACCCTCCGCCAATGTGAATGTGCCAGGCATTTCAGCAGGCCCATATCCCGACCCCGAGGATAGGGATAACCGCGCCTGGGCGGCTGCGGAATTATATAAATCAACCGGAGAAGCGATCTATAACACCGACTTTTTGAACTGGTACGGGCAGATCCCGCATCAGTTCCATGCTACCATGAGCTGGCAGCAGCACACCGTAAAAGCAGCCTGGGCGTATGCTACCACGCAGTTTCCAACCGATCCTACACCGGTCGATGAGTTCAAAAGCAAACTGAACACCGAGATCCTGGTCAATTATTTCAACCGCACGATGGTCACGCATGCCTACCACGGCGCCTACCATCCATTTAAAGGATTTGTCGGATATGGAACATTTGGAATGGCGCAGAGTTACGCATTCGACTACATTATGTTCAGCTATCTGCTCAACAAACCGGAATTATTAAACTACGCCAAAATCCAGTTAGACATTCCGCTCGGCAACAATCCATTATCCCAAAGCTTCATTACCGGTATTGGCAGCAAATCCCCTCATTTCCCATTGCATTGGTCCACCGTTCCGGGTAAGTTCGACCAGCCTGTTCCCGGAGTACCCATCTTCGGACCTGCCGCTTCCCTGGTGATGAACCGTCCCTCATCCTTCGCCATCCAGGACTCGGCCAACCTGTATCCTTATGGTTTTAAAAAAGAAGATCCCTACCCTGTTTTACGAAAATATACCGACGCCCGTGAAGCTGTGGAAATGTCGGAATTTACAGTTCAGGAAATAGCAGTGACAGCTGCCGCATTTGCATTTTTCAGTTCCGTAGTGAACCAGGCCCTACCTGTTCGTTTGGTCAGTTTTGAAGCAAAAACGAATCATTGCAATGTAGAACTGCGCTGGACCACCAGCGAGGAGATCGATGCTGACTATTTTTCAATTGAACGAAGTCAGGATGGTAAGACATTCCACGAAATAGGCCGCGAGCATGCATCAGGCAACTCGCGCACCAGTCAAACGTACTCTTTCACAGACTCTTTACCTGATCCAAAAGGTTACTACCGACTGAAAGAGGTTGATTTTGACGGAAAATCTGAGCTGACCCGAATTGTTTTTGCTGCCAGTCCATGTGCCGCGGTAAAGATTATAATCACCCAGCCTCAACGTAATTTCTTTCAACTGAATACGGAATCTGTAAAAAGCGGCTCAAACACATCATTGACAGCGCGCTTGTTCAACATCAAGGGAATGAAAAGTAAGGAATTTCCAGTTCATCCAAATTCAATCACCGACATGGATGGGGCCGGGCTGACACCGGGGGTCTACATCCTCAAAATTCACAATAAAAGGAACGAGGAAGTTTTTACCAGAAAATTGATCATCCTGTAATTTAATCCTCTGAAACATCAAGTTCGATAAATCACATCATGTATCAGTGTACTAAAATGGGCGGGACTTTTGAATTCGGGGTACATTTGCAAACACACACTATATCGGATCACGTCTTGCAAAATAACCCGGATTTCGACGAGAAAGAGCTTCTGGCGTTGCTTGTTACAAGCAGCCGGCCTGCTTTCAAGCAGCTCTACCTAGCATACTACCGTAAAATATATGCTTACGCATTAAAATTCACCAAATCTACTTTTCTGGCCGAGGACATTGCTCAGGATGTGTTTCTTAAAATCTGGGAGAATCGGGAAAGCTTGAAAGATGTAAAATTCTTCAGAGGCTACTTGTTTACGACCTGCAAAAATAGGGTTCTCACCATGCTTTCCAGAGCGGCGCATGAGGTAAAGATCAGAGACCTTATCGTAGCCGGCACCGCGCAATTTCACTCAGATACAGAATTTAAAATTCAGAATGAAGAATACGAACGGCTTCTGAACCAGGCGATCGAGCGTCTTCCACCACAACGCAAATTGATCTTTAAGCTCTGTAAGATAGAAGGGAAATGCTACGATGAAGTGGCTGCGCAACTTGGGATCAGTGCAGGAACCGTCAATGACCACATTGTAAAAGCTACCAGGGCCATCCGCGAATATCTCAAACGTTACAATATCTTACTAATGCACTTATTCCTGTTTTGTTTTTTCAAATAAAATCAGAAACAGAGCATATGATGCCCCTTGGATGTCAGTCTTCGTATTAAAACACCTTTAACTAATACTTCCTACAATGAAAATCGACAAATTAATGCTCACATCATGTGCTCTGATCGCTTTGTTTGCGTCCTGCAAAGAAGATCCGCTTGATTCTCCTTTTATAACAATCAGCACTCCTACTATCAATCAGACAATAGAAAGCAAAGACAGTGTGAGGATAAGCGCCATTATTGAGCCGAGAAACACCTCTGTTTTGGAGTATACAGTTTCTGTTAAAGGCGCAAAAAACGCCTCAATCTACGAAAGTCATAGGAGCTGTGATTGTGGCGGAATCAATGTTGTCAACATTCAGAGATCCTTCGTTTATGATCCAAAGAAAACAACTGATCTTATTTTAGAAATACGTGCCAAACTTGAAAGCGGCGCTGAGATTCGAGAAACCGTTTCTTTTACTCTTACAAAGTAATTCGGGTCAAGATTAAGAGTATAAAAACACATCCTCGATCAAAGTGAAAGAAGAATCTGTAAAACAACTATTTCGGCGGTTTGCGCTTGATGAATGTGGGCCAGGGGAAACATTGGAGGTAATCGAAATACTGCAACATCAGGATGCTATCAGCTGGTTTGGCGAGATGATGGACGAAATGCAGGAAATCGGAACTGAAAAAAGCGATCATGTTACGGAGCAGTACGTACAACAATGCTACAATGCATTGGAAAGCAAATTAGCCCCGCCCGTTTACCAGGCCAAATTCCGAAAGTTGTGGTGGAGCAGCATCAGAGGAATCGCGGCTTCGGTAGCAGTCGTTCTGGTCCTGACCGCTGCTGCCATTTACTTTTTCAGACAAAACATAACGGTGACACAGAAAACGGGTTTTG
>NZ_JBDSFX010000082.1:0-40986 GCF_039919315.1 Dyadobacter sp.
ATGGCGGCGGGTTCTGGCTCGATGCTTTTTACAAAGGCCCGGGCGTGACCAAACAACTGATTCCGGCAGACAAACTGTTTGTAAAATAGATACAATGGCAGAAGTACATAACAGAACCGAAGGCGACATTAATCTATCATCTGCCAGGCGCGATTGGTACACGGTCATCAGCGACCCGGAAACAACGGGTTACCTGCATGAAGATTCCGAGTACTTTTTGCACCAGTCGCTTTCCACACCGTGCCTCGACGTGCTGGTTGAATGTGAAGGCATTTACCTCACAGATTTACAGGGAAAGCGGTACATGGATTTTCATGGTAACAATGTGCATCAGCTCGGTTACCGGAATCCCTATATCATTGAAAAAATAAAAGAACAGCTGGATATCCTTCCTTTTTCACCGAGGCGATATACCAATATTCCGGCGATCGGGCTGGCCAAAAAATTGGGGAGCCTCCTACCCGGGGACCTGAACCGTGTGTTATTTGCGCCGGGAGGTACTTCGGCGATCAGTATGGCGCTGAAACTGGCCCGGATCGTGACTGGGCGTCATAAAGTGATTTCACTATGGGATTCATTTCACGGCGCATCGCTGGATGCTATTTCGGCTGGTGGTGAGCTGGATTTCAGGAAAGATATGGGCGCATTAATGCCCGGCGTTGAACGCATTCCGCCTCCTATGACCTACCGCGGGCCTTTTGCTGCAGCGGGAAATAGTGACCTGGCTTATGCGGACTACCTGGAATATGTCATTGAAAAGGAAGGCGATATCGGTGCTTTTATCATTGAAACCATCAGGAATACCGACGTGCAAATTCCTTCACAAGCGTACTGGATACGCGTACAGGAGATTTGTAAAAAGCATCAGGTATTGCTTATTCTGGACGAAATTCCGATTGCTTTCGGCCGGACGGGCAAAATGTTCGCCTTTGAGCATTATCCGATCGAGCCAGACATTATTTGTCTGGGAAAAGGCCTGGGCGGCGGCGTAATGCCTATGGCGGCTATCGTTGCCAGGGACGCCTATAACATTGCCCAGAGCGTTTCGCTGGGTCATTTTACGCATGAGAAAAGTCCGCTCGGAAGTGTGGCTGCATTGGCTATGCTGGAATATATCGAGCAAAACCATATTCTGCAAAAAGTGCAGGAGGATGCGTTGTTCATGGCGGAAGAATTGAATAAAATGAAAGATAAATTTCCGTTGATCGGAGATATCAGAGGCGTAGGATTATTGTGGGGGATTGAGTTAGTAACAAACAGGGACACCAAGGAAAAAGCCGTTAAAGAAGCAGAAATAGTGATGTACGAGTGCCTGAAAAACGGTCTGAGCTTCAAAGTTTCGCAAGGTAATGTATTGCAATTGTCGCCGCCGCTGATCATCAGCCGGGAACAATTGACGGAAGCCTTGCAGATCGTGGAGCATGCCATTGAGACGGCCTCGGTCTTTGTTTAACACTCCTAAAAATCTTGGTTATGCGTTTGAAAGAAGCGCTGTTGCGTTCTAATTCGCTGTTTATTGCCTGGGCAGTCATTGCGTCCTTTGGTACCTACTTTTGTATGTACGCATTCAGAAAGCCTTTCAATGCCGGCCTCTATCAGGGGCTGGAACTGTGGGACGTAAGCTACAAAGCGATCCTGATCATTTCGCAGGTCGCAGGTTACACGCTTTCCAAATTTGCAGGTATCAAAGTTATTTCTGAACTCAAACACAGTTCCAGGATTAAGCTGATCGTGGGCCTTATTCTGGTGGCTGAGGTTGCATTGCTATTTTTCGGGCTTGTTCCTTACCCTTATAATTTCGTTTTCCTGTTTATCAATGGGCTTCCGCTGGGAATGGTGTACGGGGTCGTGTTTAGTTTTCTGGAAGGGCGGCGCTTTACCGAAATGCTGGCTATGGGGCTCAATATCAGTGTGGTAGTCGCTTCCGGTATTTTGAAGACATTTTACATTGAAATTCACCGCGTATTGCCGGGCATCTCAGAATTCTGGATGCCTTTTTTTATGGGCGCATTGTTCCTGCCATTCTTTTTATTGTTCGTGTGGATGCTCTCGGTCATCCCTGCGCCTACCGCCGAAGACATTGCTCTCAGGACGGAGCGCGTGCCTATGACCAAAGAGGATAAGCGGCTCGCTATGAAACAGTTTGGCTTTCCGATCGTCTGCCTTGTTATTTTCTATGCCATGCTCGTCGTGGTCCGCGACTTCCGGGATAATTTCACCATCGAGATCTGGAATGAGATTGATATGAACTGGGGTAGCAGCGTGCTCACTACCACCGAAATGATCACCGGAATTGTCGTTCTCGTCATCATCGGAAGCCTGGCTTTTGTTCGTGACAATGTGATCGGTTTCCGGCTCACGAACCTCATTCTCTTTTCGTCGATTCTGCTCATGGGCCTTGGGACATTCCTGTTTCAGGGGAATGTGATCAATGGTTTTTACTGGATGCTGATGGTGGGGCTGGGGACATTTCTGGCTTACACAGTACTGCAAACCGTCGTTTTCGAACGGATGATCGCGCTTTACCGGATCAAGGCGAATGCCGGGTATTTCGTATATATCTGCGAAAGTATCGGGTATCTGGGTAGCGTAGGGCTGCTGCTTTACAAAGAATTCTTCATGAAGGATTTCAGTTGGTCCAAAGTACTGATGCAGTTTACATACATTCAATTGTTTTTGGGATTCCTGTTGCTGGTGTTCTCTAACATTTATCTCGAAAGGTACCGGGCAAACCAGAACGAAAAACCAACCGATTCGGCGCTGGCCGCAATTTGAGTTCACAAAAAAAGGAGACCAAACGGCCTCCTCTTTAATCTCAATTTTTCACCTTAATAATTCTTCTACTTTATTATTTTGCAACTTTAAGCTCAACAATAGCAGCTTTTTGTGCAGGAGTGTATTTGTTGAAATTGTTTTCTGTTTTGGCAATCTGTGGTGCCGGTGTTTCCAATGCTGGCGTTGTTGCTGGCAGGGAAATTTTAGCGGACATTTTTGCTTTATCGTCTATATGATTACCGAATACTAACGAGGTGCTGAGCGCCATTGCGCAAACGAATGATGTGATTGAATTTTTCATAGCTGAATGTGTTTTTCTTGTCTTTGTCTTATTTGACTGTACAAATGTAAGTGTGCTGTTCGAGAATACATCACGTTTTTTTAATAAGTGAGCTAACGGTATTATGAGTGGTTAATATTGATGATGAGCAATTTAAGCGTATTTTTGAATTTTGTTTTATTGGGTAATATTGATTTTGTGCAAATCAGTAAAATGTATGAATGTTATTTGAAAAGTGCAATAATTTACTAAAACACATTTATTTCTTTTTGTTAAATTGCCTGCATGGCTAAATCGATCAACCTACAACCCTTTCGTGAATTTTTACAATCGGAATCCCTGGGGGGAGTCATTCTGATCGTTTGTGTAGTAATTTCTCTCATCATCGCCAACACCTCGCTCGGCCCTGGATTTGAAAAACTGCTGAGCGTAAACCTCGGCTTCGACACGGATAGCATTCACCTGAGGTATCCAATCTTATTATGGATCAATGATGGGTTAATGGCGATATTTTTTCTGCTTGTAGGGTTGGAAATCAAGAGAGAGTTGGTGGAAGGAGAGTTGTCGTCTTTTAAAAAGGCTGCACTGCCCATTTTTGCTGCATTAGGAGGTGTCATAGCGCCGGCGACGATCTATTTTGTTTTGAACCAAAACACTGAAACCGCAGCTGGCTGGGGGATTCCGATGGCTACTGATATCGCATTTGCGCTGGCTGTCATCACCATGCTGGGGAAATGGGTACCAGCGTCCCTAAAAATATTCCTTGCCGCACTAGCGATAGTAGACGACCTGATGGCGATTTTGGTGATAGCCGTGTTTTACTCCTCGGATCTGCATTATATGTACCTGCTGTATGCAGGAGGAATTTTTGCATTACTGCTGTTGCTGAACAAATTTGGTGTCAAAAGCCTTTTCGCTTATTTGATTCCGGGAGCCTTTATCTGGTATTTTATCCACCATTCAGGTGTACATGCGACGATAGCCGGGGTGCTGACCGCATTTGCGATTCCTACTAATGAAACCGCTGATGAATCTCCATTGGAAAAGCTGGAACACTTCCTGGTCAATCCTGTGAACTTCGTGATCATGCCGCTCTTTGCATTGGCCAACACCAACATTCATTTTGTGCCTGAAATGCTCGACGGGCTGACCACCAGTCTGGGGCTGGGGATCATTCTGGGTCTCGTGATCGGAAAGCCGCTCGGGATCAGTATCCTGTCGTGGGTAACGGTGAAGATGGGGATCAGTGTGCGGCCTGCGGGCGCTGGCTGGGCGCATATTGTTGGAATAGGGATGCTGGGCGGGATCGGGTTTACCATGTCCGTTTTTGTCGCTTTGCTATCATTTCCGGGCTCAGAACTGATCCTGTCAGAAGCGAAGTTCTCGATCCTGACGGGATCAGTTCTGTCGGGGATACTTGGTTATTTCATCCTGAGCCAACTCGGTAGAAAAAAGTAAGTCAGCGCGACTGGTTATTCGGTTTTACTTTTTATCAAAATGTAATCCATGTTGTTACCAGACGAGAACGCTGCGATCTGGGAGTATTTTTCATAATTATCCCACCTTTTCAGACCGTCTTCGTCGATGTTGGGATTGATGTTTTCTTTCAAATTCAGCAGGCCAAGAATCACCCTATTGTCGAATTCGAAGTCTTTGAGATTTTTGAGGGTAATACGGTCGGCGATTTCGTTGATAAAAATAATCTCAATTTTGCCGTCTCGATAAATCATCTTCGGACATTTATCGCATCCCGCTTTTGCATCTTTATAGTAGCTGTCCAGTTTTCCTTTGCCTAGCACGGCCTCTACTTCTTTCTGATTTCGGAATGCCACTTGTGCCAGATCCAGCTCCACCACTACCGTTGCGTTTTCATCTCTTTCATTTAAAACGAAAAATTTGATAAATATCGCGATGAGGATCAATACGAATGCAATGAATTTCCAGTTGGCCCATTTGCGTTTAACGGTGACTTGTTCCATGAGGATGGCTTGGTTTTTTAGTTAGTACATATCAACTATGTCAATACGAAATATCATGCCAATCATCACAAACGAAATGCCCGCAACATCAGAGTCCAATTACGGTCAGTTGACCATTTCGGAAGCTAAGCTCATTCAGGAAAGTTTAAAAAAGCAGTTGAATTTAAATCCGCTGCAAAAACCAATCAGAACGATCGCCGGGGCTGATATTTCACTAACACTTTATGATGAAACGGTTTATGCAGGAATTATAATCCTCTCATATCCCGAACTACGGGTCATTGCTTACTCACTGGTAAAAGGAAATACAACATTTCCATACATACCCGGTTACCTGGCGTTCCGGGAAATACCGTCCATACTCAAAGCATTTGAACAGATTCCGGTAAAACCCGACGTGATTATGTTCGACGGAAACGGGATCTTACACAAAAGAAGAATGGGGATCGCTTCCCATTTCGGGGTATTGACAGATTCCGTCACGATGGGATGCGCGAAAAAGAAACTGGCAGGGAATTTCACAGATCCGGGAGAAACTAAAGGCCAGTATTCAGCAGTTACCGACCAGGGCGATACCATTGGTTTCGCATTGAGAAGCAAAGATCGTGTAAAGCCGGTTTTCATTTCTCCCGGAAATCATATGAGCTTGCAGGATAGCCTGGACATTGCGCTCCGTTGCGTGGGTAAGCACCGGTTACCCGAGCCTACCCGAAAAGCGCATGAATATGTTAATCTTTTCCGGACAGGGGAATTAACCGAAGGCTATCATGAGGTAGATGAATGGCGGCTATTTTAATGACTTGTCTATTTCGTCCAGCAGGTAATGTTTGGGATCAGAATCATATTCCCAGAACATCACGCCGCCCATTTTCTTATCCAGGACATATTTACATTTCTCTCGCACCGATTCTTCGTCATCATAGCTCAGCACCTGGCCGGTAGTAGCATTGAGCAAATACGGCGCTTTGGCTACCTCATCGCGGTACACTTTGAAGCCTTTTTTGTTGACCAAACTGTCTTTAATGTAAGTGTATCCATCAAGATATTCCTGGGCAGTTTGTTTCTGTCCCAAGCCTTTTTCCAATTTCGCTACCGTAAACATGCGTCCGTAGAAAGGTAGTCCCATGACCAATTTACCAGCTGGAACGCCGGCGGCAGTAAATGCCTTGAATGCACTATCGCCTGATTTCGTGGTTTTATAAATATCAGAAGGATATAAACTTGCATGGTGAACAACGGTATCGCCTTGGAACAAGTCATAGGTCATTAGGTTAACATAATCCAGAAATTCCTGCGCCTTGCCCATTTCGACGACACTCAGGAACTCGACAAATCCTGGAACGGCAGTAGTCAGCAATTTCTCCTTACCAGCCTCCTTTTCCAGCAAATCCAGCTCTTCGCGGATCGCTTTGAACATTAATGTAAAGTTTTGCTTGTCTTCCGGACGGAACACATTGCCTTCCTCACCCATCATGCCCGGATATTCCCAATCGATATCCACACCGTCGAGACCGTATTTTTTAATGATATCTACCGAGCTTTTCGCGAATATCTTTCTGGATTCGTCGGTGAGCACGGCGTCGGAGAAGTTTTCGCTCCATGCCCAGCCGCCGATCGAGATCAGGATTTTCAGATCAGGATTTTGGGTTTTCAGCAGATTTAACTTCCGGAAATTGGTTGAATCCGTTTTTTCATTGGTCAAAAAAGCTTTGCCGCCCTGCACATTCACGAAAGCATAATTGATGTGCGTCAGTTTTTTGGCTTCGATCCGCTCGGTATTGAGCAAGCCATGAAATCCACCTACATAGCCAATCACAACAGATTTCGCGACGGTTTCATGGACCTCTTCTTTTTTCTCTTCTGACTTGCAGCTGATCGCAAAGATGGTCGGTGCCAGGATCAAAAGTGCGTTGAAGGCCAGATTTAGGGGTTTTATGGTTTTAAACAAATGCATAAGAATAGAGTATGGTTGAAGTAATAAAGTAACTATTACTTCGAAACAACTCCTAATGTATTTTTAAAGCCGCAGGATCATTTATCATGCAAAGACTCCATCTTTTGTAGCGCTTTGTGCATGTCCACACCTTTTCCCAGCACTCCTTTAAAAAGATCTCCCTTCTCTTCCAGCCTTTTAAAGATATTTTCAATGTTGAAATCTTGGGGAGTCAGCCCGGGTTTTACCTCGTGCCATTCGAGCGGTGCGGAGACAGTCGCGCCTGGCTTCGGGCGTACGCTATATGCGGATGCTAGCGTCTGCCCGATCATGTTTTGCAGGTAATCGACGTAGATCTGATTTTTCTTACGTTTTGAGAGCGATCTTTCCAGTGTAGTGAGCCCTGGTAATTTATCAGTTACCATAGTTGCCATTATCTCGGCAAAATCGCGGCTTTCGTCGTAGGTGTATTTTTTCTTGAAAGGAATGTAAATGTGCAAACCGCTGGAACCGGAAGTTTTGCAATAACCTACCATACCGGTTTTGTCGATTATGTCTTTGATCACCAGCGCAACTTCAATCACCTCATCGAATGTATTTTTATCCGACGGATCAATGTCCATCACAATGTAATCGGGATTGTCCAGCTTGTCGATAGTCGAGTTCCACGGGTTCATTTCAATGCAGCCGAGGTTGGCAATGTATAGCAGGCTTTCCAGGTCGTTGCAGACAAAGTAATTCACCATTTTGTCTGTGGACTCCGCATGTATCTCAACGGTTTTGATCCAATCGGGGACATGGTCACCGGCATCTTTCTGAAAAAAGCCTGGCTCAGTAATGCCGTTGGGTTGCCTGCGCAACGACAATGCACGGTTTTTCAGGTAGGGAAGAATGTACGGGGCGATTTTGCTATAATATTCCAGCAGGTCGCCTTTGGTGATTTTTTCGCCCGGCCAGTATATTTTGTCTAAATGCGTCAGTTCTGCGTGCTTTTTCATGATGCTTTGCGTTTTGGAGCGCTAAGACTCTCTTTCAGCTGCGCCATCAGATCCTTGCTTTTCGAATGTACGACCGTCATTTTCGCAGCGGCTGGTTTTTTGCCTTTGGCTTTGGCCATGATCAGTTCCAGTAACTTTTCATTGTAAGTATCCTTGTATCGGGAAATGTCGAAATCGGTGGTAAGCTGCTCGATCAACTGCACGGCCATCGTCATTTCGGCCGGTTTGATTGTAACATTGGGTACCACGAGTTCTTCTGTATCGCGTATTTCCTCCTGAAACCTGATCTTGTTCAATATCAACAGATCGCCCTGCGGTTTGATAAGTACCAGACTCTCGCGGTTACGCAGAACGTATGTTCCTAATCCGGCTTTTCCGGTTTTTTTTAGCGCATCGCGTAGTAATGCATAAGGTTTACCTCCTGACTTATCGGGTTGCAAGTAATAAGGGGTTTCGTAGTAAATGCTGTCAATGTCTTTTTCATTGACGAACTCGGCGATCTCGATGATCTTGCTTTTTTCAGGGCTGGCTTTTTCAAAATCACCTTCATCCAAAACCACATAATTATCCTCGAGCTTGTAGCCACGGACAATGTTTTCCCACTTCACTTCTTTGCCGGTATTTGCATTAACCCGCTGAAAATGAATGTTAGCGTGGTCTTTTTTGTCCAGCATGTCCAGGTCCAGCTCGCTGCCCTGTGTTGCACTAAAAAGTTTGACGGGGATATTTACCAGGCCAAATCCTATGGCCCCGGACCAGATTGCTCTCATATCTTTCTTTTGAAAAAATCAATAATAGATTTAGAAAGATATTAGCTTAAAAATCTGTGCCTTAGTTGCCACGAATACACTAATGTTCACAAATAAGCGATATGAACATTCGTGCTTATTCGTGCATTCGTGGCAAAAATTATTGCCCAAGCCAACTCTTAAAAACCCCCATTTTCTCCCTACTGATCAGAATGTCATTATCCATACAATTTTCGAGGTGGATTTTCAGGCGGCTGTTGGAGTAAGTGAACACATCTTTGATCGCTGAAATGGCACTGATGTATTTTCGGTTTAAGCGAAAGAAAGTATCAGGCGATAGCATTTCTTCGAGCTCGTCTAATGTGTAGTCGATGATGTACTTTTTCCCCGCGCGTGTTTGCAGGAACGTGACTTTGTCCTCGCTGTAAAAGAACCCAATATCCTGTACGTCAACGGTCTGGATGCGTTCACCGATCTTGACGAGGAATCTGGTTTTGAAAGGTTTTGAGGCGGGTTTAATGAGGCTACGAATCTGTTCTAATGATATGGCAGGCTCTTTCCGTGCCGTCTTGAATTTTTCGAGTGCATTGGTAAGCTCTTCCGGATCGACGGGTTTGAGGAGGTAGTCAATGCTATTCAGCTTAAAAGCCTTGATCGCGTACTGGTCGTAGGCTGTGCAGAAAATAATGGGCGCTGTAACCTTTACTTTTTCAAATATCTCGAAGCTAATGCCATCCGCCAGTTGAATGTCCAGAAATATCAGTTCCGGCTCGGGATTATTTTTCAGCCACGTCACGGCGGCGGTTACCGTATCAATGCTATCATAAATTTCGGCGTCTGGCATCCGCTCTTGAATGAGCTGGATGAGGCGCCGGGCAGCGGGTTTTTCATCTTCAATGACGAGGATTTTCATATTTTTAACAGAGGCAATTTCACGATAAATGAGTCGCCGGAATGATCTACGGAAATGTTTTCGGCGCTCAACAATTCGTATCTTTTGCTAATATTCGAAAGCCCCACTCCCGTGGATTCGTCCGGCATACTGCTCTTTAATTGCAGATTATTTGTAACTATCAATGCATTGCCATTCAAAGTAATATCAATTTTTAATGGGTGTTCCGTAGAGGCAATGTTGTGTTTGATCGCGTTTTCAAGCAGCAATTGCAATGAGAGTGGAGGCAGAAAACCAGGCTGCGCCTGATCCACTTGAATGTGATACTGCAAACCATCTTCAAACCGGATTTTTTGTAAGGAAAGATAGTTATTCGCAAAGTTCAGCTCCTGCTGCAAGGTAACCAGCTCCTCTTGCTGTACTTCCAGCACATAGCGATAGATGCCCGACAACTGACGAATGAATTTGGCAGCAGTATCCTGGTTTTCATAAACCAGATTGCTCAGCACATTCAGGGAATTAAAAAGAAAATGCGGGTTCAGCTGGTCTTTCAAAGACTGGTATTGCTGGGCAAACCTTTCCGTTTTCAATTGCTCCGTTTCAATGGCCGCCTTACGCCATTCTATTAAAAATGACCGGCTAATCAAGATGAATGACAGAACAAAAGCAATTTTCATCGGGAATTTGGTCCAGTTTACGAGGTCTGTCCAGGGTATGTTGTCCAATGTAAATGCCTGTCGGATCATGTAGACGTGGAGAAATATGATCACAAAACTCGTACAGAACACATAAAAAAAGTACGACAGGCATTCCAGAACCAGCCTTTTAACAGGATACTGAATCCAGGAAATGGTTTTGTCAAAATAATATTCGACCAGGAAGCCGCCGTAACTCAATGTGCACGACAATAGAAACGATACCGGCAGTTCTTCCATCAAAACCCGCCAACCAGCGCCGGTGACGAAACATTCCGGGCACGAAGTCAGGGCGATCATCAGCGCGATCAATAGATTGATGCCCAGAAAAGCTGGGGAAAAATTCCAGAATTTTTTCGATCCTCGGGTTGCGACTAGCATAGGGCTACAATATCGGTCAAATTGGAACTACTGACAGCTTTTCACCATTTTTTCTGCGAGAAATTTACCCCATGTTGGCTGAATAGCCGCTTTTAGTGCCTCCTCATCCTGCCCGGCAAATATAGCCAGACTTTGCTTCGCCGATCCGCAGGCTTTTTCAGTACCAGAACCGAAGAATTTGGCCATACCATACTCCATTTGTGCCAATAAGATGAGCGCACGCGGATTTTTGTCATTCAATGCCAGTGCCTTTCCAAATGCCTGCATTACCTGGCCCGACAAACTTTGGCCCCGGCTGGACGGATCGACACTCACTTTCGCCATCGTGATGAATCCCTGCAATGCTACGATTTCGGAATTGTTCGGTGATACGCCGTCTGCTTTTTTGGCCAGATCTTCTGCTTTGGCCAGCGCTTCGTCTTTTTTGTCCGCGGTGAGCGAGTTATTCAAGCCTTGAAAAGTGTAGGATAATGCATGGTAATAGTAAGGCTGCCATTCCTTTGGATTCAGTTCGGCAATGCGGGCAAATGCATTCGCAGATTGCTGCATTACTGGCAACGAGTCAGTTTCAATCAGTTTCGCGATCTCTTTTTTCATCGCTTTTTGGTAGGGCGACTCTTGTGCGGTCACGGTCAGGATGGTGAGAAATAATGCGGCGAAGATTAGTGTTAGCTTTTTCATGTTTTTGATTGGTTTAAAAAATTAACGAGACTTGCCAAGTCTTGTAGACTTGGTAAGTCTTTTTATAAATTGTTTAACTGATTAGCACCTTTGTCTTTGGAAAGCGTAATAAACAAGCCGATAAAGGCAAAACGTTTAGCTCCCTGCCCCACCGGAAGGCTTGCCAACGACCCGGCCTCGTCAGGCTGCGAAGCATACCGGTAACCGAATACATTCGCCCGGCCAAGCACATTGGAACATGCGGCGTGGATTATAATGTTGGGCCGAGGCAAATAACTCCAGCTAATGCTCAGGTCACTATATGCCCTGGTTTTTTGCTGCATTTCGCCCGAAAGATTGGGGTTATGGTAGGTATAGCCACTGTTCCACGACCAAGAAGTTCCGAGCTGCGATTTCAATGCACTTACAAAATGCTTGATCACGACCGAACCATTGTGTTTGGGTGCGAATGATGGCTGAACCTGCGTATCGAAATTGGCGTAGCTGCGTTTGCTATCGACAAAACTGTAAGTTACCCAGAAATCAGTGTTTTTGATACTTGTTCTGTCGCGGTAGAAGAAGTCAATGCCTCTTGCATAACCCGACCCGTTTTGGGAAAGGTTTTGGGGGTCGGTTGCCAGACCTTTGTACGTGATAAGGTTATCATATATTTTGTAAAAAGACTCAGCGCGGAATGTTCGGTTGTTTTTGACAATGAAGTAGTTAAGGATGTAGTGTGTAGCAGCTGCGTTTTTTAGGTCTGTTTGATATATCCTGATTTTCTCTTCCGGAAGTTGTTTGAATTTTCCGGCTGCAAATGAAAACTGTCCCTGATTGTTCATTTTGTAGGCTACTGAAAATCTCGGTGTTACCCAGGTTTGTTTCGCCAGTGAACTATGCCCGCTTCTCAACCCCGCGACCATAATCAACCGGTTGCTGAAATAATAGGTAGCTTCTATGAAATGGTTAACCTGCTGATCTGTGTAATTTCTTTTAAGGTTTTCGTCGACCAATGCTTCTGAATAGCTTTTGACATACCATTCCAAACCATTTTTAAGCGAAAACTGAGGGGAGAAATCTTTGACGGCTACCACTTTGGAGTGAACCAGCTGGGTGATCTGGCGGATCGGGTCGAGGTTCAATTTCAATGCGTCACGGTTATGCGAGAATGCCAGTCCGCCGTAGTAAAACCAGCCTTTGTTGCCTGCATGTTTGAATGAAAGGTTTCCATAAGCGTACCGATTATTAAGCTGAACCCGGTCACCGCGGCCATTGTCGCCTGGTATTTTTTGCCAGATGGTCATATTGCTCCCTTCGGTGTGGAAATAGGCTTTCAGAAATCCTGCTTTTCCCTCGGCAGCATTTCCCCATTTTTGTCTCAATGAAATTTCGGTGTCCCAGCTCGAAGGACTTTTTTCAAAATCAAAGTTTTGCTTTATGACTGCTTGATAGGGCGCCAGATTGTAATAGTTACCGGAGGCGGTCACTGCGTTTTGCTTGCCTACCAAAGTTTGTGTGTAACCCCCGCCCAATGACATCACGCTGACATCTCCCTGGTTTCTGAGCGGCAAGTCTAGTGTATTCAATGCCAATGCAGAGGAGAGCGCCTGACCATATTCCGCGGAATAACCACCGGTGCTGAAAAACGATCCTTTGAAAAGATTGGGGCTGAAACGTGTCCGGGTAGGGACATTGGATGCCGTACTGCCGAATGCATTTCCTACTTGCAGGCCATCAATGTAAATGGCGGTTTCCGAAGCATCGCCGCCCCTTACGAATAATCGTCCGTCGTTACCCACTGTGGACGTGCCGGGTAATGTGAGCAACGCAGCCGTAATATCGCCCATCGCGCCTGAGGTGGTCACGATATCAATGGGTTTCAGCACGACTGATTTCTTCTCGTCGCTGGCTTCCATGGCTCCTGCAGTAATGGTCACGGCGGTAAGCAGGTTAATGCTTTCCGCCAGTGAGATTTGTAGAGCGACAGGTTGTCCGTTGCATTCCACACTTATTTCCTGGGATTTGAACCCCAATGCCTGCACGCTAAGTAGCTGTTTTCCGGACTCACCGGTACCGAAAGAGAAATTTCCGGCGGCATCGGAAGAAGTACCGTCGTAAGTGCCTTTGATGTAAACATTAACTCCGGGTACCGCCCCACCTTTCTGATCTGCCACTTTTCCTGAGATCAGCGTTTGCGCCGAGGCCAGGCTGGCGGTTAAAAGGGTTAGTATTAGCAAATATGTTTTCATAACGCTCTTGGTTTGATCCAAAATTGAGCAGAAAGAAAACCCTGGGAAACTAACCTTGACCGAAGTGCAGAACGAGGCGGATGAAACGTAAGAGTTGTGGAGTGAAGCGCATGTTGAGACTACCCCGATTTGATTTTTTTGATAACCCGTATAAATTTTTTATAAATTTTTCAAAATGCTTGTAATCAGACATTTGAATTTATATATTCATTCGAAAGTTATTAATTCATTGGATGAGGATAAGTCTACACGTTTAGAAGTTGATCACTCTGGCACATTTATTTATTGGATGCTCCCGAAATCAATTTCACATACGACTAACTCTTAATCCCATATAACAATGGTAGCTACAATTGGTAACAACGCAATCAGTACTTTAAAACCGGGCGCCGTACTTACAGTTACAGGTGCCCAAAGTGAATCGGAAGCGCAAATGGAAGTGGCGGATTTTCTACAAGTAATTAATCGGAGCGACCTCGGCTATTTCCTCATTTCAAAAGATTACTTTTTGTTGTATCTGAAATCGGGAAGTTCGTTAAGTGGAATTGCATAAAGCTTTAACATTTTTCCATTCACAGAGACATGGTACAATCAGGTACTTTTAAATTGCTGGGGCAAAAGCTCATTAATATCATTATTCACAGACAAGACGTAGTAAAAATAGCGCCGATCAAAAGAGGGAGAGGTTGCATTATTTACCTGAAAAATAAGGTTCCTTACGCGGTAAGTGAAAGTGAGAGAGAGGTTTATAAAAAACTAAACTGGCTTGCTGCATAAGCAATCAGTCTGTTGCCGTGAAAATACAGAGGCTCTGGTGAAAACCGGGGCCTTTTTTTAATGTTAATATTTTCCGTTTCCCCGAACCTGCCGCCGATGTTAGGCGTTATCAGACCTTATCCACACCGCATTCACTGATGTCAAAAAAGACGTATTTCTATTTAATCCTGATCCTGGGAAGTTTAACCGCATTAGGCCCCTTTTCAATTGACATGTACCTCCCCGGTTTTCCGGCCATTGCAAAAGATCTCCATACTACGGCTGCCAAAGTATCGCTTTCCTTGTCCGGGTTTTTCATTGGAATTTCGGTAGGCCAGTTGCTTTACGGCCCATTACTTGACCGGTTTGGCAGAAAAAAGCCATTATATATTGGTCTCAGTGTGTATATTCTGGCCTCGGCTGGTTGTGCCATGTCCGGTAGTATCAACGAACTGATCGTATGGCGGGTGATCCAGGCGATAGGAAGCTGTGCCGCAACGGTGGCTTCCGTGGCCATGGTGCGTGACCTGTTTCCGGTTAGTGACAATGCGAAGGTTTTCTCACTGCTTTTACTGGTAGTAGGCGTTTCGCCAATGATCGCCCCCACGGTGGGAGGCTACGTGACGGCTGCATTTGGCTGGCATGCCGTGTTCCTGATTCTCACCGGAATGGGCGTTGCTATACTTGCTGCTACGGCACTATGGCTTCCTGATAGCTACAAACCCGATAAAACCATGTCACTGAAACCGCGACCGATCATTCTCAACTTTCTGGCAGTGGTAAAAGAGCCTCAGTTTTATACTTATTCGTTAACCGGCGCCATCGCATTCGCAGGATTATTCGCCTACGTTTCCGGCTCGCCGCTCGTATTCATGGAAGTGTTCCATACCGACGAAAAAGTGTACGGATGGATATTCGCATTCCTCTCCATTGGTTTTATCGGTTCAAGCCAGCTGAATACATTGTTTTTACGGAAATATACCAGCGAGCAGATCGTCAATATGGCTTTGATTTGCCAGGTAGTCATCGGTTTTACATTTCTTGCTACCGCTTTAAGTGGCCTGCTGACGCTTTTGAGCACGGTAGGATTTCTGTTCCTGTTTTTATGTTGCGTCGGTTATACTTACCCGAACGCCGCTGCTTTATCACTCGCGCCATTTACCAAAAATGCAGGTAGCGCATCTGCATTAATGGGTGCTTTTCAAATGGGAATGGGGACATTGATATCGATCGCTATCAGTTTATTTGAAGAGCCGTCCGTAGTTCCCATGGTGGGGGCGATGGCGGGTTCAGCTTTACTTGCGCTCATTGTTTTAATGCTCGGCCGCCGTTTTATCATTGAAAAAGTGGAGGTGCAGCAAGGCGCGGATGCTGGTGTGATGCATTAAATCCGATTAGTTGACCTTATTTTGTGCATGGATTATTTCAAAAAGCTCCTCGATTTACTTAAAACAGAAAGAGAAGAAGACCGCCGGTCTTACCTGAGAATTACCGAAATGTCGTCGGTGTCGGAACGCCGCGCGAAAGGACTTTCGTGGTATCCCATTGCGATACGTGGCACGGAAATGAGCCGCGGCGATTACTTGTCTGTCGAAGTAGAGCGTACTACCCACCAGGATATCCCGCATCAGCTGCGGTTTGGCATGCCTGCCGTACTTTTCAGTAATCATGATGCCAAAACGGACAGGGTAGAAGGGATCGTCACTTATCAGGGCGGCAACAGATTGAAAATTACATTACGGACGGATGAATTACCCGAATGGTCGCGCGACGGCAAGTTGGGGATTGATGTGCTTTTTGATGATAATAGTTATGATGAAATGCAGAATGCGCTGAAAACCGCGTCTGCATTGGCAAATGATGAAAAAGAGGGAGGTTTGGTCAACGTGTTAACTGGCGAAAAATCACCTACTTTTCATCCCGACCTACCCAAAGTTGAAATCCCGAGGCTGAACAGCTCCCAGCTTGAAGCCGTGAATAAGATCATTGCAGCCAATGAACTGGCTATTGTGCACGGCCCCCCGGGTACCGGTAAAACGACCACGCTCGTACAGGCGATCAAGGCGCTGCATCAGCTTGACCACCAGAAAATCCTGGTAGTAGCACCTTCCAACACGGCTGTGGATTTGCTAAGTGAGAAATTGAGCGAGGAAGGGTTGAATGTGGTCAGGGTAGGGAACCCGGTGCGGGTTTCGGAGCGGCTTACGTCTCTTACATTGGATAGCAAAATGGCTGGCCATAGCGCTATCAAGGATGTGAAGGCGCTTAAAAAGCAGGCCAATGAGTACAAAAACATGGCGCACAAGTACAAGCGTCAATTTGGAAAGGCCGAACGTGACCAACGAAAAGCGTTGTTCGATGAGGCCCACAGGATTATGAAAGAGGTGGGTAACATGGAGCAATATGTGATCGATGATGTGCTGAATAAGGCGCATGTGATCACGGCGACGCTCGTGGGGGCTAACCATCACACGGTCAGAAATCTGAAATACAAAACGGTAGTCGTCGACGAAGCGGGGCAGGCATTGGAACCTGCGTGCTGGATCCCGATACTGAAAGGTGAAAAAGTCGTGCTGGCTGGTGATCATTTCCAGCTGTCGCCTACTATCAAATCGAGTGAAGCCGCCAAAAATGGATTGAGTACTACCTTACTCGAAAAATGTGCCGCAATGCATCCCGAATCGGTGATCCTGCTGGAAGAGCAATACCGGATGAATGAGGCGATCATGGGTTTTTCTTCCAAAATATTTTACCAGAATAGATTAAAGGCGCACGAATCCGTCGCGCATCATTTGCTATTCCCGGGCGACGCTCCTCTGGCATTCATTGATACTGCCGGCTGTGGTTTTGACGAAAAACTGGAAGGTACCAGCTCCACTAATCCCGAAGAAGCCGTATTTTTATTCAAACATCTGACCCAGTTTGCGGCAGAACTGAATCCTGTAGATTTTCCTACCATCGCGGTTATATCTCCTTATAAAGAACAGATTAACTTACTGAAAGAGCAGTTGCTGCACAGTCCTGCATTGCTGGCTTTTGGGGACAAAATTTCAGTCAATACCATTGATAGTTTTCAGGGCCAAGAGCGTGATGTGGTTTACATTAGCATGACCAGAAGTAATCCGGAAGGCGAAATCGGGTTTTTGTCTGACATACGCCGCATGAATGTTGCTATGACGCGTGCACGAAAAAAACTGGTCGTGATCGGTGACAGCGCTACGCTTTCTCAGCTACCATTCTACCTGGATTTTATCGCATACGCCGAGGGCCTGAACGCGTATCAGAGCGCGTGGGAATTTGCGGATCTTTGAGAGAACATTTAAATGTGTTTGCTTTTACATGCAACCGCTTTATATTTAAATGCATCTACCAGTAAGTAATATATCTCCAATCCGGACCCTGTATGCCGAAACGTTTCCTATTAGCCGTATTCCTGATTATTTTCTTAGCCCCTGCCATTTTTGCCCAGACAGCCACACCTGCTTCCGGCATTAAGGGCACGATCAAAACAAAAAAGGGGGAGCCGCTTCCTTTTGCCGCTATTGTGGTCAAAGGGACCAGTATCAGTACCATTTCCAATGAAGAAGGCAAGTACCTGCTCGATTTGAAACCAGGTTACTACGAAGTTATTTTTCAGTATTTGGGTTTCAAAACAGGACAGAAAGGATTTACGGTCGAAAATAAAATGGAAACGTTCGACCTCACGATGGAGGAGCAGGCGCTTAACCTGGGCGAAGTGCGTATCGGGAACAAGGACGAAGATCCGGCGTATACGATCATGCGACGGGCGATTGCCAAAAGCAGATATCATTTGTTGCAGGTCGATAGCTATGTAGCAAAGGCTTACACCAAATCCTCGATCGTAGTCACCGATCTTCCGATGGAGTTTTTGTATAAAAAAGAACTGAAGGAAATGGAAAAGGAGTCCAATTTTAAAAAAGGCGTTCCTATCCTGAATGAGAGCGTTTCGGAAGTAACTTTCAAGCAGCCCAATTCCTACAAACAAAAGGTGATCGCAGCCCGTAATAGCCAGGACAAGGGTTTTGCCAATCCCAATGCTTACTTACTGACCAGTTTTTATCAACCCGAAGTGGTAAAAGCGGTATCCCCGCTTTCTCCGAGGGCATTTGCTTACTACAAATTCGAATATCAGGGTGCTTTCAGGGAAAATGGTATCGAAGTCAATAAAATAAAGGTTACGCCACGATCTTATGGCGAAGGCGTTTACCGCGGTACGATCCACATTATCGAAGACGAATGGAGCATTTACAGTCTTGACCTGCAAACTGTTAATACTGGTTTTACCATTGATATCAAACAGGTTTACAGCCCGGTGCAGGACGTTTGGATGCCTGTTAATCAGCAATTTCACGTGCAAGGAGGCATTTACGGTTTAAAAGGGAAAGGGGATTTTGTGATTTCTCAATCATTTTCCAACATTAAGATCAATCCCGCTTTCAAGCCTGACATCGTGGTGGTTGATGACAAAAGACAAAAAGAGGAAGCTAAAAAGATCAAGCTGACGGGCCGGGAAATAAAATCTCAAAAGCTGGAAGAGGTAGTGAGCAAGCAGAAGGAGTTTTCTGCCAAAAACCTGCGCAAAATGATGAAGGAATATGAAAAGCAGGACCTAAAAGCGAAGGAAGAAAAAGGGGAGGATATTGACCTGGATTTCACCAGAAACGATTCTACGCAGGTTGATTCTATGGCCAATATGCGTAGTATGGCGTTTTGGGATTCGATCCGGACGGTACCGCTCACCACGGCCGAAGTGAAAAGCTACACCCGGCTGGATAGCATTGTTGTGGTGAATGAAGGTACTCAGGAACAGCGCGATAGTCTTAAAGTTGCAAAATCTGATACGACAAAAAAGAGTAAAAAGGGTGGCGGGAATAGCTTCTTCGGAGGCGTACTAACAGGCCATAGCTTTCGGCTGGGCAAAAAAAGTCCGTGGCGACTGGATTATGTCAGCCCGCTTTTGGGCGCGCAGGTGAATACGGTGGAGGGGCTGGTTTTAAATGGCGGCGGACTGAAACTGAAATATCGGGGAGGTAATCCAAAGAATAATCAGGAGGGCGTGCAGCTGAGCTCGTCGGGTATCAAACGTTTTTCCGTGAGGCAGGGTCAGGAATGGTCGTTCAATGCATTGACCAGGTACTCGTTTGCGCGGGAGAGATTAATGCCCACCGTTGGAATTGACTATGGCTGGAAACGGAGCACGATGAATGTCTCGGGCGGGCAAACTGTCTCTCAGTTCAACGGAGAAAATCCGATGCATCCGCTTTTGAACACATTGACGACATTGTTTTTGGAAAGGAATTTCATCAAGGAGTATCAGAAGAATTTCGTTAGAATGGATTTCAAAACCAACCGCGAAAATGAGCATTTCGAACTGAAAGCGAACATTGAATATGCTTACCGGACTCCATTACAAAATTTGATAAATACCAATTCCTATCGTTGGATCGACTGGAAACGCAGGGAGTTCACCTCCAATATCCCAATGAATGCGGAAGTGACTGACGAGAATGTAAACCCGACCTACGAAATGCCACAACATCAGGCGCTGACGGTGGGTGTATCCGCTGCTTACAAACCCTGGCAGAAATACAAAACGAAAAGTGGCAAGACGTCATTCTACGACGATGATACTCCCAAGTTTTCAATCAGTTACCGGAAAGGGATCAAAGATGCATTCGAAAGCGACGTGGATTTTGATTTTGTGCAGATCGGTGTCCAGCATGGATTTGAAACGGGTGTCAGAAGCAAGTTGAGTTACAAGTTGGCGGCGGGGAAGTTCCTGAATCACAAATCGGTTTTCTTTCCCGATTACCAACATTTTGCCGGTAACCGGTTTTTCTTTCAGCTAGGCGACCCGGTGAGTACATTCAGAATGCTGGATTACTACCGGTACAGTACTGCAAACCAGTTTTTTGAGGCGCATGTGCTGAGTGAATTCCGCAAGTTCCTGCTCACCCAAATCACCTGGTTCCGGGTTTTGGGGATTAAAGAAAACTTTTTCCTGCATTACCTCGCAACACCTGCATCTGACAACTATACCGAACTTGGCTACGGTCTGGACATAGGTATTCGTTTTCCATTACGGGTAGAGGTTGTGAACAGTTTTGAGGGTTTCAAATATAAAAGCACCGCCCTCCGTATCGGCACGACGATGAATTTTAATCTGGGGCGGAATTGATATTGGGGTTAACAGCTTGGTTTGTCACAAGATAAATTCGTCGAAGTTGTCTTTGTGTATAATTTTGAATTCACTATCCGGGTAGGCGTTGGAAAAAGTTTTTGAGAAAGAGGCCTTGGCATTAGCGCTCCATTTGAATTCATAAGCGCTTAATTTACCGTCCGATTCTTCAAGATAATCGATTTCTGTTTGTTCTTTTGTTCGCCAGTAATAGCTGTTTGCCCATATTCCCTGGTAGTTTATAAATTTCATCCTTTCTGAGATGATGAAATTCTCCCACAAGGCACCAATATCAGTCCTCAGTTCGGGTTGATTAAAGTTAGCTATCAGCGCATTTCGAATTCCATTGTCATAAAAATAAATCTTGCGGCTATTTTTAAGTTCATTTCTAAGGTTACGATTGAATGTCCCCAGCCTAAAAATTACGAAGACTTGTTCTAGTAAGGTGATATATTTTTCAACCGTTTTATTGTCCAGACTGCATATCTGCCCCAACTCATTAAAGGAAACCTGCGAGCCAACTTGAAAGGCCAGGGCTTGCAGAAGGCGCAGAAGTTTTTCTGGTTTCTGTATATTTTCCCACATTAAGATGTCTTTGTATAAATAGCTGTCAGTCAATTGCTTTAGTATTTCTTTCTCTGAGCCATTATGATTAACTATATCCGGATAGTACCCATAAACAAGTCTTTGTGGTAAAAGTCTTTTTTCCTCCAATAATCCGTGGTGGTTAACCATTTCACCGAAGGAGATTGGGAACATTTTGTATTCCCATTTACGACCTGTCAATGGTTCATTCACCTTATTGGCTAATTCGAAAGACGAACTTCCGGTTGCGATGAGCTGAACACCTTTAATGTTATCTGTTATTAATTTTAAGCGTAACCCGATGTCGGAAATGCGTTGAGCCTCATCAATGACAATATTTTTCTTGTCACCGAATAGATTTTTTAAACGAGAAGATGTCGCGTTTTCGAACAAAGCCTGAACATCAGGCTCATCTCCGTTGAGCCATAGCGTTTCTTCCTTGTTAGCAAATAGCTGGTTTAATAATGTGGTTTTCCCCACCTGACGTGCGCCCAGAAGGATGATGGCTTTGCCATCATGAAGTTTTGATTCGATTATAGATTGCAGATTTCTTATTATCATCGTACAAATATATTCAAAAACATTACTTTTCGGGAATTGATTCCTAAAAAAACACTACTTTTTAGGAATACATTCCCAGAAAGTAGTGTTTTTAGTAATTTTAGCAGCCAGGTCTATACTTTTTGCAGGAACATCGTTTTCAGAACCAAAACGCTTCTTTCCACTTTACCTTCGATTTCTTCGGCATCATCAGTCAGGCGAATGTTCTTCACTAGCGTTCCTCTTTTCAATGTCGCAGAGCTGCCTTTTACTTTCAGGTCCTTAATTATTTTCACGGAATCACCTTCCGAAAGCAAGGTGCCATTACTGTCTTTTACTTCCATTTTGAATGTGTTGTGGGTAAAGTTGAATGGCGGTAAAGGTACGTAAAAGCATTGCTAAGAATGTTACTTGTAAAAATCCGTTAACCGCTCAGCAATTTCCTCAGGGCTTGGCAATAACTGTTTAAATTTGTGTGGAAGCAAGTTCGTGGTGTTATAGGTAGAGACGCCAATCGGAAGTGTTCCATTTTTTAACGAGTATTCCACGATGGTCCTGTCTTTGTTTTTACATATGATAATTCCAATTGATTCATTCTCATGAGGTAGTTTAACCTTATCATTCAATACTGCGAGATAAAATTCGAGCTTTCCTTTATGCTCGGGCTCGAATTCTCCAATTTTCAAATCAATGGCAATGAGGCATTGCAGTTTACGGTGATATAGTAGCAGGTCAACCCAGTAATCCCGGTCATTTACCTGTATTCTATATTGATTGCCTACAAAAGTGTAATCACTTCCCATTTCCAGTAGAAATTTTCTGATATTTTTTACTAACTCCAATTCCAATTCGTTTTCAGAATGCTCGTTGGCTAGATTAAGAAAGTCAAATGTGTAGCTGTCTTTGATTGCAAGCATTGCCTGTCGGCTTAATGTCTCAGGCAATACCTGATCAAAATTTGTTTGATTAAGCAGATATTTCTCAAAAGTTTTGTTTTCAATCTGATGGATCAAAACATTTTTAGTCCATCCAAATTTCTTTGTAGATAGAATGTAAAATTGTCGTTCCTGGCTATTCTTGCATTTCGAAAGGATCACAATATGCTTACTCCACCCAATTTCTCCAACCAATGGTTGGAGATTTATATTCGACTGATAATCAGTGTAAAATTGCACCATATACCAGATATTTGTAGTCGAAAAACCACCGGTTCCAGGGAACTCCGCCTGTAACTCTTTGGACAGGGTCGGGACAATGGATTTGCCCCAGCTTTCCAATTGTCTTTCCGCAATGGATTTGCCAATTTCCCAGTACAAACTAATCAATCTGGTATTGACTGCGGTTAGTGCTTCGTATTGAGCTTTCCTTATTTTTTCCTTTATATCGGTTATAAAGTCTCTTTCGATGTGGCTTAAATTCATGATCTTGAAGTCAGGACTTTATCAATGAGACGGAATGATTTCGATTTGGTCACTACTAGGTTTAAATTTTCCCAAAACCTCTATCTTTGTCGCATTCAAATCTCCTGATAAAATATAGAAGCATCCGTTGCAGCGTGAGTAATCTGTTGTGACAACCGGCGCCAGGCAGCGCTGGGTTAATTTTATGTCTTATATTTTATGAAAGAGAAATGGAAGCAATTCAAAAAATAGCCGTCATCGGCGGTGGAGGTCGTACTGGCAAATATATAGTCGACCAATTACTACAGAAGGGATTCTCACTGCGACTACTGCTCCGCAATCCCGAAACTTTCACCATTCAAGATCCGCTCATCGAAATAGTAAAAGGAGATGTTCTGGACGCAAAAGCGGTCGATATGCTTATCGAAGGCTGCCAGGCTGTGCTCAGTACCGTGGGGCAGCGCAAAGATGAGCCTCTTGTGGCCAGCCAAGCCGTGACTAACGTGATAAGTGCGATTCAAAAACAGCAGATTTCGGCAGAAAGGGTAAAATTCATCTTACTGGCTGGGCTGAATATTGATACACCTTTTGACAAAAAGAGTGCTGAAACGCAAAAGGCGACGGCATGGATGAAGGAAACATTCCCCATTATCCACGAGGACAGACAAAAGTCATATGCAATCCTGGACGCTAGTGGTGTAGACTGGACACTAGTGAGGGTGCCTTACATTGAATTCAATGATGAAAAAGGCAATGTAAAAGTTGATCTGGAAGATTGCCCCGGGAGTAAAATAAGTGCGGGTGATATCGCGCGTTTTATGATCGCGCAGTTGGCGGATAATAACTATTTAAGGCAGGCGCCTTTTATTGCTGGTTTGTAAAAAGAACAAGACTTGCCAAGTCTCGCAGACTTGGTAAGTCTCTGCTTAAACCAGCGCTTCCCAGAGAATCTCAGCGGGGTGCATGGCTTTACGGCCGGTACCGTCGTGGATCTGATGGCGGCAGCTTGTTCCCGGCGCAGCAATGATTACTTCTTCTGGTTGTTGACGCACAGCAGGGAATAGTACCAATTCGCCAATTTGCATGGAGATATCATAATGTTCCTTTTCGTAGCCAAACGATCCCGCCATTCCGCAGCATCCTGAAGGAATGAGTTGGACGGTGTAATTCTCAGGGAGCGAAAGCATTTTCTTTGTCGGTACCATACTGGAAATCGCCTTTTGCTGGCAATGTCCATGTAATTTGATCAAACGCCTCTCCTTGGTAAACTGGTTTCTGGAAATGTGTTTCAGCTCGATTTCCCGAGCTACGAACTCGTCAAACTGCAATGCATTCAACGCTAACTTTTTGGCATCTTCAAGCATACTTTCATCGACAAGATCAGGATACTCGTCACGGAATGTTAATATTGCCGACGGCTCGATGCCCACCAACGGCGTATCGTAGGAAATGATGTCTTTCAAAAGGCGGATGTTTTCTTCGGCTATTTTTTTAGCATCTTTCAAAAGACCTTTCGACAGCTGCGGACGCCCGGAAGGTCCGTGTTTTGGAATGATCACATCATAACCCAGCTTTTCCAAAACCTGGATAGATTTTTTGCCTATTTCAACATCATTATAGTTGGTAAACTCATCACAAAACAGATAAACCTTGCGAGAACCAGCCACATTCGGCTTCTTGCGTTGCTCGTACCATTTCATCAATGTGGTACTGTGCAACAATGGCATGGTACGTTCAGGGTGAAAACCTACCACGCGGTTGGCGATTTTACGCAGCGGTGCATTCTTGAAAATCAAATTGTAAGCCCAGGGAACATAACTCGCGATACCCGTCATCTTGGAAAAATTTCCTACCAGCCATGACCTCAGCGGAACACCATGAACATCGTGGTATTGCTGCAGAAATTCCATTTTCAGTTTGGCCACATCCACATTGGATGGACATTCACCTTTGCAGCCTTTGCAGGCCAGGCATAAGTCGTATACTTCCTTAATTTCTTGATTATCAAACCGGTTTTCTTTCGGCGAACGCGTCAGCATTTCGCGCAGAATGTTGGCGCGGGCGCGGGTAGTGTCCTTTTCATTGCGGGTTGCCATGAAACTCGGACACATGGTACCGCCGCTCATTTCAGTCTTGCGGCAGTCGCCCGACCCATTACATTGTTCCGCGTGCTGCAATATATCCTGGTCCTGAAAACGAAAATACGTTTTGAACTCTGGCGTCTGCTGGTCGGCTTCGTAGCGAAGGAACGTATCCATCGGAGCGGTGTCGACGATCTTGCCGGGATTGAAAATATTATTCGGGTCCCAGGCCTTTTTGATCTCCTTAAAAAGCTGGTAATTATGCTCTCCGACCATTTTAGGGATAAACTCGCCTCGCAGACGGCCGTCGCCGTGTTCGCCGGAAAGTGAGCCGTCGTATTTTTTAACCAGGTCAGCGATTTCCTCCGCTATCATCCTGAATTGCCTGTGACCTTCGCTGGTTTTCAGGTTAATGATCGGACGAAGATGGATTTCACCGGTTCCTGCGTGGGCATAATGCACGGCGGACATGCCGTGCTTTTTCAGGATCACATTAAAATCGCGGATATAGTTCGGTTGGTCGTAAACGTCCACAGCAGTATCTTCTATCACCGCAACTGCTTTTTCATCACCGGGAATATTGGCCAGCAGTCCTAGCCCTGCTTTCCGTAACGTCCATATTTTTTTGGTATCATCTCCAAAAAGAAGCGGGTAATGGAAGCCAATGCCTGCTTCCTGCAACTCTTTGGTCATTTCAGCTGCCAGACTTTCCACTTCTTCTTTGGTTTCTCTCGAAAGATCCACTACCAATATCGCGGGGAAAGTCCCGTCTGGTTTGTTTTTGACAAAAAATGCATTTTTCTTCTGTTCCGCGTTCGTAGTGGCACATTCTAGCACATAATCGTCGATCAGCTCGACCGCTTGCGGCTGATATTTCAATGTCAGTATCGTAGCACGGAGCGCTTCGTCGATGGTATCGCAATGCACGCAAACCAGTCCCTGGGTTTTGGGAGGCAGCGGTACCAGGTTCAATTTTATTTCAGTTAAAAAACACAATGTACCTTCCGATCCTGCGATCAGGCTGCACATGTTAAAAGGCTTGATTTCTGCTGATTCTGAGCTGTTTGCGTAAGGTTCCGTATGCAGCAGCATGTCGAGCGCGTAACCGGTGTTGCGTCTTTCAATGCTTGGCTTGGGAAAGTTTTTTCTGATCTCAGCCTGGTTTTCCGGCGAGTTTAGTATCTCATGTGTTTTGAGGTATATCTTGTCAAGAAGCGACGCACTTCCGTTTTTCTGTTGCGCATTGCCCAGTAACGTCCTGAAATCCAAACCCGAAACGGATTTGAATTCAGCGTCCGAACCATCCGCCAGAATCGCCTTTACTTCCAATGTATGTTCTCTGGCGCTGCCGTAAACAATGGAATTGGAGCCGCATGAGTTATTCCCGACCATTCCGCCGATCATCGCGCGGTTGGCTGTGGAAGTTTCTGGTCCGAAATATAGCCCGTACGGTTTCAAAGCCATGTTCAGCTCATCTCTCACTACGCCCGGCTGTACGCTCACCCAGCGTTCTTCGGCATTGATTTCCAGTATTTTGGTGAAATTTTTAGAGACATCTACGACAATTCCATTTCCCACTACCTGCCCTGCCAGTGAAGTTCCTGCTGTCCTGGGGATCAGTGATATATGATTTTTAGTTGCATACGCGATCAGGGTTTTGATGTCGCTGATCGTTTTGGGAATAGCCACTGCCAAGGGCATTTCACGGTACGCGGAGGCATCCGTAGCGTACAAGGTGCGCATTGTATTGTCATAATACAAGTCACCTTCAAGTTGTTGGGCAAGCGAATTCAGGTCAGAACCGGAAACAGAAGACGGCGATGTCATAAATGTAATTAAACTTAGAAAATCGAACCAAAGTTACGCACAACCGGTAAGGATTTCCAGCAAAATTTTAAGATAGATTTTTGCGTGTTTTGAACTGATATAATATTTTGAAAAACCGTTTCCGGATTAAATGTTTATTAAAAAAATAAGCGGTTGTGACCCTATTTGTACTTCTCAAATAAGTCTATTGCACTATAATTATAAATGTAACTGGTTTGTTAAATAAAATGATTTTAATGCACATTTTTTAGACTTCCGTTATTGTATTATCCGAATTATTTATATTATTTTGTATTACCCGTAATGTTAAATTTAAACTAAATCCCATTAATATTCAGAAAAATAGGCTTTTCGATGCGTCTGGGAGCTTTTTGAGTAAGTTATGTGACAATGTTAAAATGATACAATTGCGAGTTTTGACTTTTACCAAATTAATAACTAACCTATGATGAAATTGTCCTTTTTTTTACTTCGTCAACATGATCCATGCATTGCAAATGATGGTCTGGCTTCGGTAAAATTTTCAGCTTACAGATCAGGATTTCTGGCAGTATTGTTGATGCTGATCAGTACTACAATGAGCGTGATGGCTCAGGATGTGAGTGTATCCGGTAAAGTTACGGATGCCAAAACGGGTGGTATTCCGGGTGTAACGGTAACACTCAAAGGAAGCACCAAAGGAACTAATACGGATGTGGGAGGTAACTACCAGATCAGCGTTCCCGGAAATGCAACATTGTCTTTCAGTGCTATCGGATATGAGACGCAGGATGTGGCGGTTGGAAATAAATCAGTATTAAATGTAGTGCTTTCCGAGGATGTTAAAGCCCTCGAAGAAGTGGTGGTTGTAGGGTACGGAACGGTGAAGAAAAAGGATGCAACCGGTGCCGTTTCTGCTTTGGGATCGAAAGATTTCCAAAAAGGGATCGTGACCTCTCCTGAACAATTGATGCAGGGCCGCGTTGCCGGTGTGCAGATCACCCAGTCCAGCGGTGAGCCGGGCGGTGGTATCAACGTTCGTATCCGGGGTACGTCGTCCGTACTTGGTGGAAATAACCCGCTTTTCGTGATCGACGGTGTGCCTCTGAGCGGGGATAACACTTCCAGCGGTGGCGATAACCAGGGTGTAGGACGTCAGCCAGCCAAAAACCCATTGAACTTCCTGAACCCGGACGATATTGCCAGCATGGACATCCTGAAAGATGCTTCTGCAACAGCTATTTACGGTTCTCGTGGTGCTAATGGTGTTGTTTTGATCACTACCAAAAGAGGTAGAGGTAAGGGTTCACTGGACTACGGATATTCTGTCGGTATCAGTAACATTACCAAAAAATACGATTTGCTGAATGCTGCTGAATACAAGGCAGCCGGCGGACAGGATCAAGGCTCGAATACCGACTGGCAGGACCTGTTGTTCAGAACTGCATTGACGCATCAGCATAACCTTTCTTACGGCGGCGGAGATGCTTCTGGCAATTACCGGTTTTCATTGGGTTACCTGAACCAGGACGGTATCGTGGAGACATCCAATGTAAAACGTTACAGTGTAGGTTTTAGCGGAACAAAGAAATTCATCGGTGACAAACTCACAATAGGTAGCAACCTGAATTTTGCAAATACACAAGATACTGGCGTTCCTATCTCCGAAAACATTGGGTTTGAAGGAGATTTGATGGGTAGTATTTTGAAAGCTAACCCTACACGTTCAGCCTACAAAGGTGATTCCCTGAACCAGTCGACTACCACAGAACCAAATCCGCTCGCGTTTGTCAAGCTGTCTAAAGATTACAGTAACACGCTTCGCGCACTGGGTAACATCAACGCTGAGCTCGAAATTTTCAAAGGCTTGAAATTTAAAACAGTGCTTGGTTTTGATAAATCAATGTCTAGCAGAAAGCAGGCATATTCAAAACAACTGGTCGTTGCAGGTATAGAGAAAATTGGTCGCGTTTATATTCGTGACGTGGAAAGCAACAACCAGTTGTGGGAAAACTATTTTACCTATGATAAAGAAATCGGGAGTGTAACACTGAATGCATTGCTAGGTTATTCTTATCAAAGTTTTGAAAACAGCAGTAAAAACGTTGCGGCTGCCAACTTCCGGACCAATGATCTCGATTTGATGATCAATAACCTGGGTATTGCAGGAACTGTTGGACTTAAAGACGCAACCTCACTTTCAAGCGTAGGTTCTGTTATTCAGAATTCTAGCTATGTGAAAGATGAGCTGCAATCTTACTTTGGTCGTGTTAACCTTGGGTTTTCAAACAAATACCTTTTTACCGGTACATTGCGTGTGGATGGTTCGTCTAAATTTGGAGGTAACAACAAATACGGTTACTTCCCTTCCGGCGCATTCAAATGGAAGCTGGTTGAAGAGGATTTCATACCTAAGACAGTGTTTACGGATCTTTCTCTGAGAGTAGGATACGGTGTTACTGGTAACCAGGCAATTCCTCACAACGTATATGACAGAAGAGATCGTTACGGCGACTATGTGATCAACCAGGGTGGCGACGCTATCACGGGCGGTGGCTTGAATGCAGTCGCGTTCAACAACCCTAATCTTAAATGGGAATCAACGGCTGCATTAAACTTAGGTTTGGATTTCTCTATCTTGAAAGGAAGACTTTCAGGTAGCATTGATGTTTATAACAAAAGCACCAAAGACCTGTTGTTCAAAGTTGTGGCGGCTCAGCCTGCACCAAACCCGTTTGTATACCGTAACCTGGATACCGATATTCAGAACCGTGGTATAGAGCTTGCATTGAATGCAGTGGTGGTAGACGGCAAGAAGTTTTCATGGGAAGTGCTGTTCAATGCGTCCTATAACAAAAACCTGATTAAGAACCTGATCGGTGTTTATGATACAGGTGAGATCAATGGACAAGGTTTAACAGGTGCATTTGCACAACGTCTGGCAGAAGGACAGCCATTATTTGCATACTTCCTTCGTGAATTCGGCGGATATGATGAAAATGGAAACTCGATTTATCCAAACGGAGACTTCCAGCAATTCCTTGGCGGAAAAAGCCCGCTTCCAAAAGTGAATGCTGGTTTGACAAATAACCTGAAATACGGTAACTTCGATTTGAATATTTTCTTTAACGGTGTATTCGGAAACTACCTTTACTCTAATACAGCCAACGCATTCTTTACACAAGGATCATTTGCTAACGGACGTAACGTGACCAAAGATGTGATCGGAAACGGAGAAGGTGGATTGAATGCTCCTGACGTATCAACCCGCTTCCTTCAAAAAGGCGATTTCGTAAGATTACAAAACCTGACTTTGGGATATCGTATTCCAATGAAGAGCAGCAAAATCCTGAGCAACGCAAGACTTTTCGTTACCGGACAGAACTTGCTAACGTTTACCAAATATGACGGACAAGATCCAGAGGTTAGTACCAACAAATCTTTGAATGATATTCCTTCATTTGGTATAGATTATACAGCATATCCAAGAGCAAGAACGTGGACTATTGGCGTAAACGTCTCATTCTAATTTTAATTTGTTACAAAAATGAAAACCAGTCAAATATATAAAGTACTAGTTGCGGGGATGAGCATGGCTGTTTTGTCAGCTTGTACTGACCTTGTTAACGAAGAGAAAGATTCAGTGGTGAATAAATCCGCTGATGGGAAATTTGCTCCGGTGAACGTTCCCGAGGCGTTAGCTTCTGCTTACAAAGATTTATCCACCTATTCGGATCAGGGCGGAATTTACGCTCTTGGAGAGCACGTTACCGCTGAGATGATCCCGCCTACACGCGGTGTGGACTGGGGTGATAACGGGGTTTGGCGTACATTGGACCAGCATACCTGGGACGCGACTCACTCCGCGATCCTCAGCGCATGGAACAACCTGAACCAGAGAGCATATAAGGCTACTGAGATCATTGCATCCAATCCTACTGCGGTGCAGAAAGCGGAAGCGCAGTTTTTGAGAGCTTATAATATGTATTGGGTAATGGATTACTGGGGTGCAGTTCCGTTCCGCGAAGTAACGCAGGGCGTTGACGAGCTACCCAAGGTGCTAACTCGCTCGGAAGCATACGATTATATAATGAAAGATCTGGAAGAGGCGCTACCAAACCTTCCTAAAAAAGGACCAAGCGTAACGAACGGAACAGCTTCAAAAGCAGCAGCGAACTTCCTTCTTGCCAAATTGCTTTTAAATAAGGCAGTTTACAAAAGCGCTACTCCGGCAGGTCCCTACACATTCGATAAAGCGGATATGGATAAGGTGGTAGCTTATGTGGATGCCATTACAGCTGACGGATATGCATTGGAGTCAGACTATTTTAACGCTTTCTCTTCAAGCGCGAAAACAGAGCCTATCTTCAATGTGCAGGAAGGAACAGCTCAAAACCGCTGGATGATGACTTTGCATTATGGTCAAAACCCATCAGGATGGAATGGGTTTGCAACATTGGCTGACTTCTACGACACTTTCGAAGCGAAGGATACACGTATCGGAAAACCTGCTAAAAAAGATGGTAGCCAGTTTGCAGGAATAAGCTATGGCTTCTTGATTGGTCAGCAGTATGATGATAAAGGTGCTGTTGTGATCGATACCCGTACTCAGAAGCCTTTGCAGTTTACCAAAGATGTACCATTGGCTGGTGCTGCAACGGATAAGGGAATTCGCGTTATCAAATATCACCCTGCAAATTCCGGAAAATATCTTCTGATGCGTTATGCAGAGGCTTACCTGATGAAAGCTGAGGCGCTGCTGAGAGGCGGAAATGCTGCGGCAGCACTTACCCAGGTCAATGCTTTGAGAAGTCTCCGTGGTGCAACTGCTTTGGCTTCGTTGACAGAAGCGAATCTGTTTGACGAAATTGGACGTGAACTTTACTGGGAAGGTTTCAAAAGAACTACTGAAATTCGTTTTGGTAAATTCACAACAGGATTAGGTGCATCTGTAAAAGAGGCTTATACTGTTCTTTATCCGATTCCTTCTGCGGCTTTGGTTTCCAATCCAAATCTTACTCAGAACCCGGGATATTAATTATTTCAACTTAGTTTTTGCCAAAGATGCCCGAAGTTTCCGGGCATCTTTGTTTTTTATTGAGATATCAAATGAAGCGTTCAGGAGTTGGTTATTGTTTATTGATTTTAATAGGCTTTTTGAATTTTGGGTGCAGTCAAAACAACGCCTCCAACGAAAGGGTCGAGCAGATTTTTAAAGCACTTAAAGAGAACGAGGCGAAGGTTATCATCAGCTTTAACGGAAAGGAATTCTATCCTGCGGAAAGTGTTTTCAAGGGCCAGGTAACTTTGTCGCATCAAATGCTTAGCCTTGCGTTAACCAATCAGTTTGAGGGAAAAACGATGCTCAGCCTCGGCGGTGAGAAATGGTATGCACAAAATCCCATTGTCAAAAAGGTCGATCTGAAAGATGCATTCAATGCCAGCCTGAAAATAGGAAAGCTCATTGACCCCAAAAATATGATTGGCGAAGGCTATATGATGACGGATGGGCAAATAGAGGCTATTACTTTTGCCAAAGACCAAATGGTTTTTAAAATAACAGGCAGAGTTGGCAAATACAGTGATTTTGAACAACCCGACAAGTATATTTCAGCCGAGGGGTTCATCGTTTATAAAATGCCCGCCATCAATTGGTCAAATATTACTGAAGACGAAGTTTTCAGTTCCACCAAGTTAGATAAATGACAATTATAGTTAACATTTTTGCAAAAAATACCCCTCTATTCGGGCTTTTAATTTTCCTTTTATCCTGCCAAAAAACGGATAAGCCAGCCGGGTTGTTTAAAGAACTGGATGCTTCTGAAACCGGTATCGACTTTATAAACAAGGTAGAGGACCGCGAGGACATTAATATTTTTAACTACCGCAATTTCTATAATGGTGGCGGAGTGGCGATAGGCGACATTAACAACGACGGTCTACCCGACATTTATTTCACCGCCAACATGGGCGATAACAAGCTCTATCTCAATAAAGGCAACTGGAAATTTGAAGATATCACCACCAAAGCAGGAGTCGCCGAGCCGATGAAATGGAGTACCGGCGTAGTGATGGTGGACGTGAACGGCGACAAGCTGCTCGATATATATGTCTGTAATGCGGGCTACCAGAAGTTTGTCAAGAAGCAGGGAAACTCACTTTACATTAACAACGGCGACCTCACTTTTACAGAGTCGGCTGCACAATATGGCCTCAATGAGTCGGGTTATACGACGCATGCCGCGTTCCTGGATTACGACTTGGACGGCGACCTGGATGCCTATATCCTGAACAACAGTTTTATTCCTGTAAACACACTCAACTATGCCAACGACCGTAATTTGCGGGCAAAGGATTGGCCGGTCAAGGACTTTTTGAAAGGAGGCGGCGACAAGCTGCTTCGCAATGATAATGGCAAGTTCGTGGATGTGAGCGAGGAGGCCGGTATCTATGGAAGCCTCATTGGATTTGGGTTGGGTGTGACGGTCGGCGACATTAATGGTGACCAGTACCCGGACATTTACGTTTCCAATGACTTTTACGAAAAAGACTATTTCTATATCAACCAAAAGGACGGTACTTTCTCCGAAGAACTTGAAAAGCGCGTCAAACATACCAGTTTAGCGTCTATGGGCGCTGATATGGCGGATATTAACAACGACGGCTACCCTGAATTGTTCGTGACGGATATGCTTCCTCTTGATGGGTACCGTTACAAAACCAGCACTTCATTCGAAAACCATTACCTGTTCAATCTGAAAAAGGAAAAAGGTTTTTACAATCAATACATGCAGAACAGTCTGCAATTCAACAATCAGGACGGTACGTTCAGTGAAATCTCGAATTATGCGGGTGTGGCTGCCAGTGATTGGAGTTGGGGCGCTCTTTTGTTCGACGCTGACAATGACGCGAGAACGGATATTTATGTGAGCAATGGCATTAATCACGACATTCTGGACCAGGACTTTATCGATTTTTTTGCCAATGAAGTGACCCAGAAAATGGTCATGTCAGGCGAAAAACAAAATATGCAGAGTATCATTGACAAGATGCCATCGAACCCGATCCCGAATAACTTCTTTCATAATGAGGGAAATTTGCAGTTCAAGGAGAGAGGCGAGGAATTTGGTTTGGGTGCCAAATCATTTTCCAATGGTGCTGCCTATGCCGATCTGGACAATGATGGTGATCTGGATCTGGTCGTTAACAATGTGAACCAGCCTTGTTTTGTATATAAAAATCAATCGGAGCAGAAGCAGAACCATTATGTGAAGCTAAAATTGACCGGTGAAGGCAAGAATACCTTTGCGATCGGGGCTAAGATAGCGGTTTACGCAGGCAATCAGATTTTTAGCAAACAACTGAATCCCGCACGCGGATTTCAGTCGAGTACCGAATATCCGATGACCATTGGATTGGGGAAAATAACGCAGATCGATTCGGTCCATATTATGTGGCCTAACCGAAAAGTGACGAGGACAGCGAAGTTCAAAACAGATACGACATTAAACTTTGCAATCAAGGACGCGGTTGACGCGGTTATTTCGCCTGTTAAGAAAATCGCCACACCGCTCACTGTGGTTGCTAGCAACGGATTTGACGCACATGAGGAAGATAAGTACGAAGATTTTTATAATGAGCGGAACATTCCGATCATGTTATCACAGGAAGGACCCAAAGCCGCAATCGGGGACGTAAATGGCGATGGTACCGACGATGTTTACATTTGCGGCGGCAAGGGGCAAGGCGGGCAACTATATTTGCAAAAAGGCGGGTTATTTATCAAATCTGTACAGAAGGTTTTCACGGAGCTGGCTGGATTTGAAGATACTGCGGCTACTTTTTTCGACGCAGACGGTGATGGCGACCAAGACCTGATCGTCGGAAGCGGAGGAAATGAAACATTGGTAACCAGTCCGGATTTGCCGACGAGACTATATTTAAATGACGGCAAAGGTAATTTTGCGATCAATACCAGAGCATTGCCACCTAATTCCATGAATACTGCGGTTATTGCAGCACATGATTACGATGGGGACGGTGACATTGATCTTTTTGTGGGTAGTAGAAGCGTTCCCCGGGAGTACGGTTCTAGTCCGAGAAGTTACCTGTATCAGAATGACGGAAAAGGTGTTTTTAAGGATATTGGGAAGGAAATTGCGCCACAGTTTCTGAAATTGGGCATGATCCGGGACGCAGCCTGGGCGGATGTGGATGGGGATAAAGCCAAAGAATTGATTGTTGCCGGAGACTGGATGGCGCCTGTCGTCTTTAAATTTCAGGCAGGAAAATTCGTTAAAATGGAGTCCGGTATGGAGGCCTATGCGGGTTTCTGGGGTTGTATTAAGGTTGCTGACATGGACGGGGACGGGGATCAGGACATTGTTTTGGGGAATATTGGCGAAAACTTTTCGCTGAAAGCTTCTGAAAAATCGCCTATGAAGATCTGGATCAATGATTTCAACAAAAACGGGACAATCGAAAAAGTGATTACCAAAGTTGTCGATTCTAAAGACGTGCCGATCCTTTTAAAACGAGAATTAACCACGCAATTTCCACTATTGAAAAAGACCAGCCTTAAACATTCCGAGTACGCGACACAGGCGATTCAGGATCTGTTTCCGGAAGATATACTCAAAGCTGCCGTGGAGAAATCGGTCAATTACCTACAATCGGCCATCGCGGTCAATGACGGAAAAGGGCATTTCAAGCTGACTGAGCTTCCTTATATGGTTCAAATTTCCTGCCTGAATGCGATCCAGAGCCAGGACGTGAACCATGACGGAAAGCAGGACCTGATCGTCGGCGGTAATTTTACTCATTTTATTCCGCAACTGGGAAGTCTGGATGCCTGCCGTGGCAATGTGCTGATCAATAAAGGGAATATGAAATTCGATGTTTTGCTGAGTAACCAAAGCGGTTTTGCGATCGATGGCGAGGTAAAACAGATCAGCCCGATCACCATTCAGGGAGCGCCGTATCTGATCAATCTGGTCAATAATGCAGCGCCAGTCCTGTTCAAAATCAACAAACTGTAAAACCACATTGTTTTGTTCTTAAAATTTCCAACACGTTTTCTTAAAACTGTTAATCATATTCTGTTAGTCAGTTTATGCTGGATTGGCTTGTCCTGCTCGAAGGAAAAAGATGCGCAGGATTACAATTTTGACCTGCTAACCTCCGAAAAAACCGGCATCGATTTTTCCAATACATTGAAACCGACTAAGGAATTCAACATTTTCTACTACATGTATTTTTACAATGGCGGCGGTGTTGGGGCGGGAGATCTGAATAACGACGGACTGGTAGATCTCTGCTTCTCGGCCAATCAGGAACCGAACCGCATTTATCTGAACAAGTCGGGGATGAAGTTTGAGGACATTACCGAAAAAGCGAATTTCAAAGGAGGAAAAGGTTGGTCCAACGGCGTATCGATTGTGGATATCAATCAGGACGGTATGCTGGATATTTACATCAGCCAGGTAGGGGATTTTGATTCGATGAAGGGTCATAACCTGCTTTTTGTCTGTCAGGAAATCACGAAGGAAGGTATTCCGGTTTATGCTGAGAAATCGAAAGAGTATGGTTTGGATCTGGTCGTTTTTGGAACGCAGGCCATGTTTTTTGACTACGATCTGGACGGTGACCTCGATATGTTTCAGCTTAACCATTCCGTTCATCAAAATGGCACATTCGGTCGGAGGGCGCTTTTTGAAAACACCTATCATCCATTGGCTGGCGACAAGCTTTTCAGGAATGACAGTGGTAAATATGTAGAAGTGACCAAGACAACAGGCATTCACAGCTCAGCATTGGGCTACGGGCTCGGGTTGGGCGTAGGCGACCTCAATTTTGACGGGTACCCGGATATGTACGTCGGAAACGACTTTCACGAGAATGATTACCTCTACATCAATCAGAAAAACGGCTCTTTCCGTGACATGACCGATTCGTCGCTGATGCATACCAGCCAGTTTTCCATGGGCGTGGACATTGGTGACCTCAACAATGATATTTTTCCTGAAATCGTGTCCCTGGATATGCTTCCCTCTGATTATGAGATTCTTAAAAAGTCGGAAGGAGAGGATATGTACAGTATTTTTCAGTACAAGATCCGGCAGGGTTATAACTACCAGTTTGCAAGGAACAATTTGCAATACAACAACGGAAACGGCACGTTCAGCGAAATAGGAATGTATTCTGGTGTTCACGCCACTGACTGGTCATGGGCAGCACTTTTCACTGATTTTGACAATGACGGACTGAAAGATTTATTCATTTCAAATGGCATCCCGAAAAGAATGAATGACACCGATTACATTAAGTTTGTGTCGGACGATGTGGTGCAGGAAAAGATCAGGAATAAAAACTTCGATGAAAATGACCCGGGTTTGGCGGATAAGCTGCCCGAGATCAAGCTACCCAATAAATTCTTTTCCAATCAGGGCGATCTGGCTTTCAAAGACTGGGGCGGTTCGATCCGGAATGATCAGGTTTCGTATTCCAATGGTTCTGTTTACGCAGATCTTGACAATGACGGTGATCTGGACATTGTGACCAATAACATTAATGAGAAGGCATTTATCTACGAAAACCTGAACAACAAGAAGTCAGCTAAAAACGACTTTACAAGAGTTTATCTGAAAGGAGCCAAAGGAAACCTGAATGCGATCGGTGCCAAATGTCTGGTTTTCAAGAAGGACAAGGTGATCAGTATGGAGAAGTTTCCGGTGCGCGGTTTTCAGTCGAGTATGGAAGTTCCTTTGAACATTGGTTTGGGTAGAAAGGCTGACGTGGATTCCATGTTGGTTATCTGGCCTGATAACCATTATCAGGTTTTGAAAGGCAGTGATTTAAAGGATTCATTGTCATTGACTTATCAAGCCAATCTCCCCATTTTTGATTATAATAAGTTTAAAGAAAGTAGAGCTGACAAATCATATTCCTACGAAGACATTGCCGCCAAGTTGGGCGTGGATGTGAAGCACGAGGAGAATAATTTCGTAGAATTCGACCGTAACTCATTGATCCCATTCGAAGTAACCGGCGACGGTCCGGCGCTTGCTGTGGCGGATATTAACCACGACGGGCTGGAAGATATTTTTGTAGGCTCTTCCAAAAAACTCAGAAATCATTTGTTCTTGCAAAGTGCAGATGGCAAGTTCAAGGAATCTATTCAGCCAGCATTGACGAGGGACAGCACTTACGAGGAAGTTGATGCGGAATGGACGGATGTGAACCGCGACGGCCATCCGGACCTGGTGGTGGCGAATGGTGGAAATGAGTATTCCAATAACTCGGAGTACCAGATGCCACGTGTCTATCTGAATGATGGAAAAGGTAAGCTCAGTCCCAAGACAGATGCTTTTTCGAATGTTTACGTCACGGCTTCCTGCGTCATTCCATTTGATTTTACCGGTGATGGAGTGGTCGATCTATTTATAGGAGGGCGCGCGGTACCCCTGAATTATGGTGAAATACCGAGGTCATATTTGTTAAAAAACGACGGTACCGGCCGGTTTACGGATGTTACGAACCAGTATGCGAAAGATCTGGCGACCATTGGTTATGTGAAAAACGCTAAACTTGCCGACATGGACAAGGATGGAGATCAGGACCTGGTCATTGCATTGGAATGGGACGGGATTTGTATGATGCAGAATGACGGCAAAAGCTTCTCTAAGAAAATGCTGACAGACAAGAAAGGCTGGTGGAATTTTGTCATGCCTTTTGATTTTGACGGGGACGGAGATGTGGATATTCTGGCTGGGAATCTGGGGCTTAACAGCCGCTTGAAGGCCAGTTCGGAAGAGCCGATCAAGATGTATATCAATGATTACGACGGCAATGGCAGGAAGGAACCGATCCTGACTTACTACCTGAATGGCAAGGAGGCGCTGTTTCCTACCAAGTTGGAAATGGAGAAACAGATGCCTGTAATCCGAAAAAAATACATTTATGCAACTCAATTTGCCAAGGCGAGTCTGTCGGATTTGGTGGGAGAGGATAAGTTGAAGTCTGCACAAATGCGGTCAGCCGACTACTTCCAAAACGCTGTGCTGGTGAATGATGGGAAAGGCAACTTTACGTTAAAGCCGCTGGGTTACCAGGCACAATGGACACCATTTTACGACGCTCAGATCATCGACGGCAATGGCGACAAACTGCCTGACGTGCTCATCATGGGCAATTTTTATAATTGTAACATTCAAATGGGCCGGTATGACAGCGATTATGGAACAGTACTGATCAACAATGGTAACTGTAATTTCACGGCGGGACCATTGAATGGTTTGTCAGTAAAAGGGCAGGTTAAAAAGCTCCGAAAGATTAAGCTAAAAAACGGCGACGCGATCATCGCTGCGCGGAATAATGATAAACTTGTGGTGATCAGCCGCAAGAAATAATTACAGCACAAAATTATAGGAAACCGACACGATCGGCGTAGCGAAGATATTGAGCTGGTAGCTTTTCGTGACCGCATTTTCTGTCTTGAAAAATACAGAATAAGCATTTTTTCGCGCGTATAAATTGTAAACTGAGAACGTCCAGTGACCCTGCCATTTCCGGTTCTTCATGCTGGGATTATAAATATTCCAGGCGAAATCGAGTCGGTGGTAATCTGGAATGCGCTTATTGTTGCGCTTATCGTAAAATGGATAGACGTTATTCTGGTAATTGATAAAGCCAATCGGCTCGGTGTAAGGCCTGCCGGTACTGTATGCAAATGTGAAGCCGAATGAATTGTGACTATCGACGGTCAGGTCCAGCGAGGCATTGAAACTGTGCGGTTTGTCGTAATTAGCAGGGTACCAGCCGCCACGGTTTACGAGCTCGATTAGTGCTGCGCCTTCATTTACAATGTTGAGTGACCTTGCAAATGTATAATTTGCCCAGCCTTTTACATTTCCCTTTTTCTTGGTCAGCATCAGTTCCAGTCCGTACGACTTGTTACGTCCTTGTACCAGTTGGGTTTCAGGATATTGCTGCAAAAGGAAATCTGCTCCGGGTTTGTAGTCGATGATATTATTGGCCATCCTGTAATAACCTTCCACGGACACTTCATAAATATCATTATCAAAAGATTGGTAGTAGCCTGCCGTGAAAAGGTTGCTGATCTGCGGTTTGATGTGCGTATCACTTGTTTTCCACCGTGAAGTTGGAATGGGCGTTGCGGTATTGGAAACCACCTGAATGTACTGCCGCATCAGGTTATAGCCGAATTTGAGCGAAATTTGGTCATTTAGAGCATACCGCAACCCAATTCGCGGCTCGAACCCTCCGTAAGACTTGGAAATTTTTCCGCTACCATACACCGTGGAATCAACCACCGAAAAATCATCCCGGGGTTGATCGGACGAATAATTCCTGACAATGGATTTACCAACTGCCATAAAACGGGAATAGCGCAAACCGACGGATAGCGCCAGATTTTTGGAAAAATTGATCTCGTCATCTGCATACCAGGCGATTTCGTTGGCTCTTTCGGTAGGAGTGGAAATGTAATTAACACTTTGGCTGAGCCCCGGATGTAATGTGCCGGGCCTGATCTCATATCTCGTCGCGATGAGACCGGTTTCAAACTTGTGGTTGGTCAGCTGGTAGTTAATGTTGGACTTCACCTGTTTTTGCTCAACCGACGATCGCAACCTGACTACATTCCCTGTTTCCTTTTCGGCGGTACCTATGTCCGGGGCATATCTGGCATAAATGACGGAGGTTTGTAAATTCAGTTTCGGCGAGATTACATGCAGCCAGCGCAACATGGAATTGGTCGTAATGTGCTTATAGTGCGTATCATTGCCTACTACATTCGGTAGGTTCGTCAGTAAATCTGTTTTGAAAAAATCATTGCTATAATAGCCCATCAACGTTACCGTATTCCGCTCATTGACCCGCCAGAAAGACTTGGCCGACAGCTCTCCGAATTTCGCCCTGATGTTGTTAAGGCGCTTATCGAGTTTTGGTAGGATAAAATCATTGAATGCTCCGCGACCTGCCACATAGACTCCCAGTTTTCCTTTAATG